>CAXXJS010000047.1:0-41393 GCA_963662665.2 Candidatus Latescibacterota bacterium | reverse complement strand
AGCGCGATCAACAAAGCGGACGTGGAAGCGGCAAGGGTGATCATCAGGGATTACGACATGCCTTTTTTCGACTATATCGGCACGCTGACCGGTGGATGGAACGCGGGGTTCCACGGGGCGATGGAGATCTTCGGCGTGGCGAAGCGCTGGCGCCGGAAACCCTACTACTCGATGAACGACGAAGAGATGGAAGGCCTCAGGGAATTCTTCAGATCGAAAGAGCTGCTACAGGAGCGCTGAGATGAAGATCGCTGACATCAGGGCGCACGTGATGAACGTCCCGGCGGCGGACGGGCGCACACCCCGGCGGAACTGGGTATTCGTGGAGGTGGAGACGGATGCCGGCATCACCGGCATCGGGGAGGCCACCACGGAGCACCACGAAACGGCCGTGGCGGCGCAGGTGGAAATGGCGCTGAAACCCAGACTGCTGGGGATGAATCCAATGGACGTGGAGTACGTCTGGCAACTGGGGTACCGGGACTTCTGGTGGAAGCGGGGCGTGGTACATACGAGCGCGGTCAGTGGAATCGACATGGCGTTGTGGGATATCGTGGGGAAGGCAACCGGACAGCCCGTATACAGGCTGCTGGGCGGAAGGGTCCGCGACCGGGTGCGGTGCTACGCGCGGGCGGACCTAGGGCTGGATTCGCTGGAAGCACACGCTGCGCAGGCCCTGGAGGAAGGCTTCGATGCCTTCAAGCACGGACACGGTCCGGCGGTCGCGCCGTTCGATATGGATGCCCAGGTGGACGTGGCGGTCAATGAGATGACCCGGCTGCGGGAGGCGCTGGGCCCGGACGTGGCGCTGATGATCGACTGCGGCGGCGTGTTCTCGCCCACGGCGGCACATCGCCTCATGCGCGAATTGCAGTCGCTGGGCCTGTTTTTCGTGGAAGAGCCCATCGAGCAGAGCACGGTTGAGCCGTACGTCAGGTTGAAACGGGACTTCCCGGGAATGCGGGTTGCCGCGGGTGAGCGGTGGATCACGCGGTGGGACTGCCGGGAGTGGCTCGAAAGACAGGCGGTGGACGTGTGCCAGGTGGACGTCTGCCACGCCGGCGGGATCAGCGAACTGATGAAGATCGCCCATTTCGCTGAGGTGTACGGAATCGGAATCGCGCCGCACAATCCGTATGGGCCGGTGGCGCTGGCGGCAGCGGCCCACGCGGCGGCCGCGATGCAGAATTTCGAAATCCTCGAGCACTGCCGGCTGCGCCCGTGGTTCGACGACGTGCAGAAGACGAGGGTGCCGCTGTCGGGGGGTTACGTGGACGTGGAGGAACTGGGCGGCGGCCCGGACTGGGCGTCGAACTGGATATGGAACTGGTAAAGTCGCGGCCGTATCAAGTGCTGCCCCCCGCCGCTACGAAGGGCCCGACGGCGCCATTCACATGTATTGAATGGGGGGACCTCTCCCCCTGGCCCCCTCTCCCGGGGGGAGAGGGGGAGAAAAGCAGGACACCGCGAGCGGATGACGGTTCCCCCCTTCTCCCCGGGAAGGGGGATAGGGGGTAGGTTTCCAAAAGGTGGCGAAGTAGTGCCTGAAGAGAATCGAACCAGGAACACGAACAGTCAGCCGGCCGATCCGCCGTTGCCCGGTATCCGTGAGGTATTGCGTTTTCTGCGCCCCTACGCCCACGGGGCGTGGCGCTGGTTCGCTCTGGACGCCGTGCTCAGCCTCCTGACCATCGGCGCAGGTCTGGCGGCGCCGGCGCTGGCCGCCCTGGCCATCGACGACGCGGTGGAAGGACGTATCGGATGGGGCTTCAGGGGACTGGCGGTGGCGATGGTTCTGTCGGCGTTCATTGACATTGTCGCGGAACCGGTAAGGGCCAGATTCCGCGCCGCCGTTGAAGGGCGGCTGATGCTCGGAATGGTCGACCATGCGCTGGACCTCGGCCTGCCCGGCCGGCGGCCGTTCGACGACGGAGACCTTCAGAACCGGATTCGCTCCGAGGCGACGCACCTGCCGCGTTATCCGGAGACGCTGTTGAGAATCGGCACGGGAATCCTCACGGCGGCGGGCAGTCTCGCCGCGTTGTCTTACGTCCACTGGCTGTTTGTCGTGGTTGCGCTTGCCGGCGTGGGGGCCGTCACCCTGTTCATGCGTCGACTGATGGGTGCGTTGACCGCCGGCCAGACCGGATACGACGAGTTGAACAGCCGTATGGTAAACGCGTACACGGGCGCCCTCGCCGGAAGGCGCACCATACGTGCGGCCGGCACCCTCGAACGTGAGGTCGAGCGCATTACAGAGCCGTTGCCGAAGCTGGTGGGCAAAATGCGGGAGATGATGGAGGGCGCCGCCCGTGGCGCCGTGTTGGTGACCAGCGCCAACCACGTCGTCCTGACGATTACCGCCGTGACCGGCGTATTTTTGCTGACGGCGGGCGGCCTGACCGCGGGCGCCCTTCTGGCCGCCATTCGCTACGCGCAGATGGTCTATGGCAGCGTCGCCGCTGTTCTGGATAACGGCTGGTTCCATATCGCCTACTTCCGTGCCCACGCAGCCCGTGTTCTCGCCGTTCTTCAATCCCCGGCCGCCGTCCCGGAACCCGGTTCGCACGAACCCCATCCGGGAGGGCCTGGCGAGGTCCGGATAGAAAACGTATCCGTAGGCGGGGAGGAACGAGAAATCCTCCGGCGCGTGGACCTCCGGATTCCCGCCGGTAAGGCGGTTGCGCTGGTTGGCAAATCCGGCGTTGGAAAGACCACGCTCGCCGGGCTGATCGGCCGGCTCCAGGACCCGGACCGGGGCGTTGTTCGCATCGATGGTACGCCGGTTACCGAAATGACTCGCGATGCGCTCTCGCGCCGCGTGGGCTATGCCTTTGAGCGGCCCGCGATTGTCGGCGACACCATTCGCGACGTCATCGCACTGGGCATCGAAACCACGTACGATACCGTGAAGACCGCCGCGGAAGGGGTGGAGGCCGACGGATTCATCCGCCGCCTTCCCCGCGGATACGACACCCGATTGGATGAAGCGCCGATGTCCGGCGGCGAACACCAGCGGCTCGGGCTTGCACGGGCCGCGCTGCGGGATACGCCCGTACTGATTCTGGACGACGCGCTCAGCAGCCTGGACGTGGCGACCGAGGCGCGCGTCCTGGCGGCGCTGCGGGAACTTGGGAGATCCCGGACGACGGTGATAATCGCCCACCGGGCAAGCACGGCCGCCGCCGCCGACCTGGTGGCCTGGCTATTCGAGGGCGAGGTCCGGCGCCTGGCGCCGCACGCCGAGCTTTGGCGAGATCCCGATTACCGCGCGGCGTTTCTGGGTGACCCCGCCGGGGAGGCGGCCTCCTGATGCCCATTCAGTCTCTTTTTACCTACGTAAGGCGACACCGTCGCTGCCTTCTGCGCATCGCCGTTTGGAGCGTGGGCGTGACGCTCGCTCCTGCGCTCTCCGGGCGCCTCATTGCCAGCGCCATAGACGCGGCGCGTGAGGGCGACCTGACGGCGGCGCTCGGATGGATCGGCTTTCTGCTGGTCACGGGCGCGCTGGGTGTCTGGTCGCTGCTGCGTCTGTCTCACTGGACCGCATTTCTAACGGAACGGGTGCAGGCCGATCTGACACGCGACGTCGTTCGACACACTCTGGGCGATGCGGTATATTCAGACCGGGTAATTCGATCCGGCGCGGAGCTCACGCAGCATGTGCCAACGCTCGTTGACGTGCTGGGGCGCCTCCTTCGCGTTGGGCCGATCGGCCTGTTCGCCATCGGCTCGGCGGTCGGACTCGCGACGTTGTCGTGGACGCTGCTGGTGCTCGTTCTGCCCTGGCTCGTACTCGCCGCGTTGATTCAGGTCGTGGTGGTCCGGCACAAAGTCCGCAACGAGACGGCTGCCATGCTCGCTGACGAGGATTCCCACGGCGTGGTCACGCGTGCGCTCCATTCGGTACGGGACCTGATGGCGGCCGGCGCGAAGGGATTCGCTATGGGCCGCGTTGAAGATCGGATCAATCGTTCCATCAGGGCGTCGCTCAGGGCGAGAGACCATCACGCTGTCGGGGTCGGAATGGTGAACGTGACAGCCACCACGTTACCCGCCCTGACGGCTCTGGCCTTCGTCCCCTACCTGGTCCGCAGCGATCTTCTGAGCGTGGGTGAGGTGGTGGGATCGTTCACCTATCTGCTTGCGGGATTGAGCGCGGCAACGTTATTTGCAACGTACGGACTGTCAAACCTGGTCACGGTCCGCGTTCACCACCGTCGCCTGCTGGAGACCAGCGGGAAGGCTGCCGACAGGCCTGGCGACGCTCCATCCGGGTCGTCGCCGCCGAATGAACGGCCTGAATTGGCTGTACGCGACCTTACGTTTGCTTACGGCGCCGGCGAGCCGATCGTCAACGGGTTCTCGCTGGACGTCCCCCCCGGCGATCACGTGGCGATTGTGGGTCCGAGCGGGATCGGCAAGTCCACGCTGGCCGCCCTGATGGCAGGGGTGCTGCGGCCGGACAGCGGCGAAATCGCGGTTGACGGAAAGCCTT
Source organism: Candidatus Latescibacterota bacterium (assembly GCA_963662665.2). GTDB lineage: Bacteria > Latescibacterota > UBA2968 > UBA2968 > JAAXHE01. The sequence goes on along the minus strand of CAXXJS010000047.1, from coordinate 36,895 downwards.
GCTTTCTGCGGCCGGACCGTTCGCGGCTGGTCACGATGGTCCCCCAGGAGGCGTATGTCTTCGCGGGTTCGCTGCGCGAAAATCTGATATACCTGCGGCCTTCCGCCAACGATGACGAGATTACCGCGTCCGCCGCGGCCGTGGGGCTCGATCGTGTACTGGACCGGCTGGGAGGCCCGGATGCCGAAGTCAACCTCTCGAAGTCCGGTCTGTCGGAGGGGGAGCGGCAACTGGTAACCCTGGTGCGGGCGCACCTGGCGGCGTCGCCCATTTTCGTGCTGGACGAGGCCACCTGCCACCTCGATCCCGCCGCCGAGGAACGCGCTGAGCGGGCGTTCATGGCGCTGGGTTGCACGCTGATTGTCGTCGCGCACCGCATGGCGGCCACCCGGCGCGCCCAAAGGGTACTGGTGATGGACGGCGCCGGTATAGACGCGGGCAGCCACGAAGAACTGCTGGACCGAAACGCGCTATACGCCGATTTTCATGGACTGTGGCAACAGGCGTAAGAAAAGATGCGGGGGCTGGGGAACAACGCTTGTGCCGCAAGCAAAAAGGGATTTTGAATGGCAGGATACAGGTTGTTTGGCAGCATCATCATTCTGATTGCGTCCACGACGACCCTCAAAGCATCGGATCCGGAGATTCGACCTGCTCTGGCGGCATTCATCGCGGGCCGATATGCCGATGCCAAAGACAGTCTGAGGACACAACTCGACCTGCCCGCGCCCGACCGCGCGCAAATCTCGTATCTGCTGGGACGTATCAACACCTGGGAAGGGGATGTCAAAGCGGCGTTCGATTGGTTCGAGAAGGCCGTTAAGGCCGATTCCGCAACGGCGGATTACCAATACCGGCTGGGACAGATGTATGGCGCGAAGGCGCAGGAAGCCAATATTTTCAGGAAACCCGGACACGCCCGGCGCGCGCGCATGGCGTTGGAGAAAGCGGTCCGGCTGGATCCCGATCACCTCGCCGCACGGACCGCGCTGGTGGAGTATCACCTTCGCGCGCCGGGGATTGTGGGAGGCAGCAAGGATAAAGCGCTGAAACATGCCGCGGAGATTGCGTCCCGGAACACGATGGAAGGCCACATGGTGCAGGCCATCATCCACGCAAAGGAAAAGGCGCAGGACAAACGCGAAAAGGCCTATCTTGACGCGGTCGCGCAAGCAAATGGCAACGTCCGCCCCGTTATTTCGCTGGCGACGCACTATCTCCGCGACGAGCGGCGTCTCGAAGCGATCCGGGTCTACGAGACGTTTCTGCAGTCCCATCCCGACCGTGGCCCGGTTCTGCGGCGATTGAGCAACCTGTATCGGCTGGAGAAGGAAAACGAAAAGGCGTTCCGGGCCGCTCGCCGCAGCCTTGAAGTGGCTGCGGAAGCGCTCGCGGCGCTGGCGGCCGAATCACACACGGGCGTACAATCCTTCGAGAACGCGCTGACGGAAGAGGGATTCCGGCTCCAGGCACTTTATGCGATCGGCAGCTTCTCCGCCCTGACCGGGAGGGAACTGGACCTGGGACTGGAATCGCTGACGGCCTATCTCAGTCAGGTGCCGGCGCGTTGGCGCAGGGCCCGCGCCAACGGACTCTACAGGCTGGGCCGAATCTACGCACGCAAGGGAGAACGCAACCTCGCGCGAGACGCGTACAGGAACGTCCTGAAATTGAACAAAGAGCACAAAGGCGCGCGAAAAGCGCTGGAGAAACTGAAATAGGACTTATGGACACCCGGTGCAACCAGGTCGATGAAAAAAAGGGTATTGAGCCCTCAGGGATGCAGGACGAAACCATGTTTTTATTGGGTGGCGGTAAGGGCCATCAAGAGCTTCATATAAACTTCAATCCGGAGTCGATACGTGAGACTGCATATTATCTGCCAAGGGATTCGTGTTTGCGTTAAAGAGTCGAAAGTAGAGCCTTGCCTTTGTCGTCGACCGGCCGCGGCTGGACAACGCCGATGACTCCCCCCTTGAGGGGGAGTCGGCAAGCCAAGGGCGTCAGCCCGAAGGCGCGCCGGTGGGGGGAGATCGAGCGTAGCTATTCCCAACTAACCCTCGAAAGAGCCAAAACTCTCCGACGGACCCAAACGCCGGCCGAGGGTTTACTCTGGCACTTCCTGCGCAACAAGCAACTGGGTGGCTACAAATTTCGTCGACAACAGCCAATAGGCCCCTACATTGCGGATTTTGCCTGCCTTTCCCGGAAATTGCTTGTCGAGTTGGACGGTGGCCACCACGTGAAAAAGCGAGACGACGGCAAGCGTGAGGCATTGTTGCGTGGGCAAGGCTACCGAGTGTTGCGTTTTTGGAACCGCGACGTGGTTGATAACTGTTTTGGGGTGCTGGAGAGGATCTACGAGGAATTGACAAACCCCCCACCGCATCAGCCGTCGCCCGCCCCTTCGACATTTCGACAGGCTCAATGCAGGCAAGCCGAGGGACCGTAGACTCACGGGACAGGCTCGGCTTCTGCGACTCCCCCTCAAGGGGGGAGTGATACGGATGGGACCGGTGTGATCCCTTTCGCGGCTCAATGACGTTCATTGAACATATCCATGCGTGGTCATTGCTTGCGCAGAGCTTGCCGAAGTGGCTTGTCGAAACGCCCGCGTTCAGGCAGTCCGCAGACCATTCGCCTGCCCTTCGACGCTTCGTCAGCCTTTCGCGAGGCAGGCAGACAGGAATGTCTGCCCCACCCTCACACTGGCTTCCTCACAGTTCGGGCGTCCGATTGACCGACGCATTTGCGGATGACCCCGTAGCGCTCATTGTCGTCTTACCGTTTTGGCTTCGGCATTGCGAAGCCGCGTCAGAAAGGACACGAACATGTCAAAACCCGAATACCGCGCCGTAATCATCGGTCTCTCCGGCATTGGCGCCAGGCGGCCCGAGGAAGATGAACACCTTCCGGTGTACGGTCCGATGCCCGGCTCCCACGCCGGCGCCTACGATCGGCATCCCCGGACCGAAGTGGTGGGTGTGTGCGACCTGCGGGCGGAAGCGCTGGCGGATTTCAAGGCGCAGTGGGGCGACGTGTGGCCCAACGTGCGACTTTATTCCGATTACCGGGAGATGCTGGAGGTGGAGAATCCGGACCTGGTGAGCGTGGCGACTTCGGACCACGTTCACGCGGATATGACGGTGGCCGCGGCCGAGTGCGGCGCGCGCGCCATTTTGTGCGAAAAGCCGATCGCTACCTCGCTGGAAGACGCAGACCGGATGATATCCGCCGCCGAAGCCAACAAAGCGCTGCTCTCCATTGAGCATACGAGGCGCTGGAATTCGAGTTATCTGAAAGCCCGTGAGATTATTCGCAGCGGAGAGATCGGTCCTCTGCGCACGGTTGTGTGCGAGCAATTCAGCCGGAGGGCGATGATGTTCCGGAACGGCACCCACCTGCTGGACATGATCTGCTTCTTTGCCGAGGCCAACCCCCTATGGCTGGTGTCCGAACTGGAGGAAGGGTTCGAGCATTTCACGGAATACAAGGGGGACGGCGGGAAAGATCCGGCGGTCGATCCGTACGCATCGGCATACATCCGGTTCGACAACGGCGTGAGGGCGTTCTACAATGCGTATAAGGTGAACTTTCCCGGATCGAAATTCGCGCTGACGTGCGAGGATGGACGCATCGAGATCTCGGACCAGGGCGCGTCCCTGATCCGGGGCAGGTCGCACTACGAGTCGGCTGCATCGCCCATATTGCCGGGGAAATACGCGATGGAAAATCAGACGGCCGCGGTGGCCGAACTGATCCGGATACTGGAAGACGGCGGCGAGATGGTCTCGCCCGCGCGCGAGGCGCGCAAGACGGTGGAGATCATGATGGGGATCCTGAAGTCGCACCACGGCGGGAATTGCCGGGTGGATTTTCCGCTCGCGTGAACAGTGTTTCCATCGCGGGTTCATACGGTTGTCGCGCGCGCTCCCGAGCGTAGCGACCGGACCCCTGCCTCGGCCACCCGCATCGCATTGAGGCCGTCCTGCTGGGTGACGCTGAAGGGCTCGTTTTTCAGGCGCCGGTCGATAAAATACGCCAGTTCCCGCTTGTAAGCGGGGCCGAAACGTTCGATGAATACGGGGACGTCCTCGCCGTAATCCCTCATCCGGAAGACCTTCTCTTCTATCACGCCCTCACGGTTGTACGCTTCAACGGTCACCCGCAGGGGATCATCCTGGAAACGGCCCACGTGAATAAGGCCGTCCCCGCCGTAGATCCACGTTTCATTGCGATACCCCGCCACGTGGTTTCTGCTCACATGGACCTGCGCGACAACGTCGCCGGGAAACGTCATCTGCAGGAATGCGTCGTCAAAGTCTTCCTTAACCGTCGTTATTCTGAAGTTGTGCAGGTTCGCGCCTAAGGCGCTGGCCCGTTCCGGTCTCGCATTCAGAAGCCAGATCGCTTCATCGACGTTGTGCACGGCCATGTCCGGCAGGATGCCGGGGCTGCTGTAGCCCACCGGCGGTGCATGCGGGTCTTCGAGGACGGAGACGACCTTGAACGGGGCGCCGATGGCGTTCCCGTCCAGCAGGGATTTTGCATGGAGCAGAGGTTCGTCGAAGCGTCTCATAAAGGCCTGCATGAGGGCCTGCTTTTTCGTATTATCTTCCGATAGGTATCGGACGAAGTTGGCGGCGGTCTCCACCGAGTGGGTCAGGGGTTTCTCCAGCATCACGCGACAGCCGGCGTCAATCAGGGTCCGTGCGTCGGATTCGTGGTCTCCGGTCCTGGAGGCCACCACGGCCGCGTCGATCAGGCGGGCGTCCGCCAGGTCGGCCGTGCTCCTGAACGCGCGGATTTCGGATGTCTGGTTTTCCTGCAGCTTTCGGGCAACGTCCACCGCGGTGCTGCCGTAGCCATCCACCACGGCGGCCAGTTCGCACGTCCTTCGGATTCGCCCAGTTCCTGAACGTGCCTGGCGTGGAACACGCCGATGCGCCCCACGCCCACAACCGCGAGTTTCAGGGGTTTTCGCATTGTTTGAACGGTCTCCTGGAGAAGGTCCGGTTGGACCGGGTGACTTCGAGCAGCGGCTTCAAAATTACGGAAATTCCCCGGCGAATTGCAAGCAATCAGCAGTCAGCCGGATTTAAAAATCAGCTCACACGAAGACACAAAGGCACAAAGAAAAGCTGTCAGCTAAAAACGAAAAGCAAATGGCGGAAACCAACATCCACATCTCCCCATGGACCGCTCGGAAAATGCTCATAGCTATCGGCGGGGGGACCTCTCCCCCCGGCCCCCTCTCCCAAGGGAGAGGGGGAGGGTTGGCGATACGGCCTGGCGATTCAGTTAGCGATAACCGCGCCAGTATAGAGACAATGACGGCGCGGGGGCCCTCACGGGGAGAGGGGGGAAAGGGGGAGGAGACAGAAACCCCTTCAAGAGGTGACAGGGGGTAGGTCGCTCCCAATCGCAGGTTTTTCCGTTCGAGCGTCCGGTGGCTGAGTGGGGGCTTTTCCGCGTTTTTCCGTCCAGCACAACAGTACTGGTACATCTGACAGGCTTGTAGGCCACCCAACTGCAATTTCACACTTGAGGCGATTCGTGGAAAAGCAGCCCCGCGGCGTCTGAGCGGCGCCGTTCTTTTTGGCCCTTTTTCTTTGGCGAAAAAGAAAAAGGGCGAAGAAAAAAAACGAAGGATAAAGGGAAATGACATGACAGATCCGGAGAGTAACCCATCATTCGACTTTCCCCTTCTAACCCCGTGCCGAACGGCGCCGGAGAGGAAGGAAAGAAGGCAAAGATGAAAAAGAGTTGACGGGGAAGGAAGAGCCTGGTTCTCTCATGATCAATAGGCTTCCCGAACAAGTTGGAAGGAGAGGCGACATGGTCAGAATGCCTGTGAAGGGTGAGATCGTCGAGGATGAGTCGGCGTTGCGGGAGCTATACGAGGACCTGCATCTACGCGAGCCGCTCCCCGATCACGAACCGGACCGGTACGCGCGCGCCGCGCGGTTCCACGAAGGGGTGATCGGCGCCGGAAAACGGCAGGGGCTGGATGGTATCTACAATCGCGAGGACCTGGAGCGCGCCAGGCGGAACGCAAAGCGGCTGGATTGGGCACGTGACATGGTGGACGAGATCGTAAGGGATGCCGACTTCTGGGCGGCGTTCTCCAACGAGACGCTCTATGCGATGGTGCCAACGCAGAATCCAATGGCCCTGACCGTGGCCCAGTACGACGGGTGTCCCATACACGGGGGCAACCGGTCCACGCTCGACGGCGACCTTCTGCATCCATACCAGTGGCGGTGCAACCTGGGGGGCGAGTGGTGGTACCAGGGCATCGAGGTCGTCAATCCGGGCACGGGAGCCCCGGTACAAATGGTGGATGACGGGCCGGGCTGGGTGGCCCCGGACGGGTTTATGAATGCCGGCGTCACGTATTATTTCACGGGGGCGTACCGGTGCTATCTGCTCTACCGGCTTTTTTCGAATCCCTACGCTCCTCAGACGGGCGACGGGCACCAGGGACGCCCCGCCTCACAGGCGCTGGCGCTGGCCTACGCTTTTACGGGCGAGCGAAAATATGCGCACAAGGCCGGGCTCCTGTTGAACCGTCTGGCCGACGTGTACGGGAGGTTGCGGGGGATCAAGGAGGGATACGAGGCCTACGACAATAGCAAGGACCCGATCCGGGGCTACGTGGGGGAGGCGTCCGGACGGGAGCAGTCCTTCCTGACCAACGTGGCGCTCACCTACGATCTGATCTTTGACGCGATTCGGGAGGACAGGGAACTCGTCGGGTTCTTCGAGGCCAGGCGTGAAGGAGACGGACCGGCGACAACGGAGGATATCATATTTAATATCCACCGGAACCTGTTCGCGTATGCGTACGAGTTTCTGGATCGGACGCTGCCGATTGCAGGCGGCGATTTCCTGACGTCGTCGCTCTACTGTCTGCTCGAGGTGGGTGCGTGCATGCAGAACGGGGCGATGATCAGGCAGGCCCTGAATGCGCCTACCGGACTCTACAACGTGATGTCCAACAGTTTCTTCCGGGACGGGAAGTTCTGGTACGACTCGATCGGCTACGGCGCGGGCAACATACGGGGGGCGCTGCATGCCGCCGAATGGACCCTCGGGTTTGAAGATGGAGACCACTTTACGTCTCCGTTTGACCTGTATCGGGACCCGAGGTTCCGGCTTCGGGAGATGATGGAATTCGCGAACGCGGTGGACTGCGACGGGCGCGTCCCCCTGATCGGGGATACGGGCGGTGGAAGGAATAGCGTGTTGCGGACGCGCTATTCGCTGGAGGACGAGATTGGCTACCTGCGTCTGCCCGAGGCGCGTGATCGTTATGCCCGGCGAATCCTCTCGGGCACCGGCGGAGATCCGGACGCCGCGCGCAAGGGCGGCGACCTCTACACGTTGTTCCATTGCGAACCGTGGAGCGGGGCCGCGGCAACGGAAGATCTATCGCCCGGTAGCGATGTGCTGCACGATTCGGGGTTCTGCATCTTGCGCGCGGGCGATGAACAATCCAGCCGCCGGCACGTGGTTCTGAACTACGGGAAGGGGAACCGGGGTCACGGGCATATGGACAAGCTGGCGGTGAATATCATCGCGTACGGGTATGATCTGTCCGCGGATCTGGGTTATCCGCCAAGCTGGGTGGCGCCGAAAAAGGACGGGTGGGAAACCCATACGGCCAGTCACTGCACCGCGCTGATCGACGGCCGGAACCAGGTGTTCGCAACGGGCAGCCTGAATCTGTTGGTGGACGGGCCATGGGTGCGCCTGGCCGATGCGTCTGCCGAGCGGGCCTATCCCGGTCTCGCGGACCTGTACCGCAGGGCGGTGGCGCTCGTCCCGGTGGATGAAGAGCGGGCATATATGGTCGACCTGTTCCGGATCGCGGGCGGCGCACAGCACGATTACAGCTTCCACAGCTGGGCCGGGGAGAACGCGGAACGGTTCGATATCGCGCTGTCCGGGGGCGCGTCCTTCAAGAAGCAGAGCGAAGGCACCCTCGCCGGTCCCGACGTCCAGTTTGGAGAAGCGCCCGGATACGGGTTTGTGAAGGACGTCTCGCGGGCCGCGACGGACGGCGGGCTGACGGCAACCTGGCGGGCTGAAGAAAGCGGCGCCGGAATCCGGCTTCATATGACAGGCGCGGCGGGTTCAACGGTGATCGCCGGGCTCGCCGAGGGGACGGGACTGCAGGGCCACAGCCCATGGGACCGGTACGTGATTGTGCGGCGATCGGGACTGGATGGGAAGGAAACGCGGTTTGCGGGCGTTCTGGAGCCGTTTTCAGGGACGCCCTATATTGACGGGGTCGCGCCGCTGTCGGTGGGTGGGCGAACCACGGGCATGAGGGTCGAGATAGGCAGCCGGGTCCACTACATCGTACACGGCGTGGACGGGGCCGTGGAAGGCGAGGCGGACGGCCTGCCGTTCCGGTTCGAGGGAGACTGGGCGTTCGTGGAGCGGGCGGGCGATACCATCACGCGGGCGCAGGTGGTGAATGGTAAGACGTTCCGCTTTGGAGACGTTGGGATGGAGGGTGCGGGAGAATGGGTGGGAGAGGTGGATGTTGTGGATATCGCCCGTCGCCGGATCGTCGTCTCGTCGCGGGCCCCGCTTCCGGTGGACGGTTCACTGACGGGGCGGACGATTGTAGTTGCGTATCCCGGCTACATTTGCAATTCGTCGTACGAGGTGACCGGCGTCGAGGCGGCGGGAGAGGACCGGTATCGGATATCCCTCGACGGGATGGACTTTCTATTGAGCGAGGGGAGGATCGGGTCGGTGGACGGCGCGACCTTGCTCACGGACACGCCGATGCTGAAGCTGGAGGTTGTGAGCGACCTGTTCGATGGCAAGACCATCTCACGAACGCGGGGCCAGACCGGACCCCGATTGAAATCGGGCGAAAAAGGCAGGCTTACGCTCGCTGATGCCAGCGACGCGGCGGCGTTTTCCGGAACACCGTTCTATATCTACGACGTCGCTCCGGGGGACACCTGGCGGATAGCGGATGTTTGGAACCTCTGAAATCTGCGGGGCTGGGAGGACGGGTCGCCTTTGACTTTGTTCTTAGCTGACGGCTGATAGCTGATAGCTTTCCTTCGTGTCTCCGTGTGAGCTGATTATTGAAAGGATTTTTCTATGGACTCCATCGACTTTCGCCGGTTTCCCTCGGCCTCGGAGGTGTACCTCTGCAAGGACTTCGGCTATTTTCCCGTCCTTACCCATGTGCGCGGCGAGGAGATCCTGGCCGTGGTACGCGGCGGCGCCGGTCACGTGGGCGTTACCGGCCGCCTGGAGGCGATCCGTTCGCCGGACGGCGGGCGTACGTGGGAGGCGCCTGTCGTGATCGTCGACTCTGGCGCGGACGACCGGAATCCCGCGGTTGGCGTGGCGCCCGACGGGTCTGTCGTGCTGGCGTACCACGTCCAGGGCTCCTATGGCGGCGACGGCAGCTGGATGCCGGAATTGCGCCGGGTGCAGATGCGCGTCACCCGGTCACGCGACGGGGGGCGAAACTGGGAAGATGATCGGCCCCTCGGATTTCCGTCGATGAAAAAGCACTCCCCGTTCGACCGCATTGTCAACCTTCCCGGCGGGACGATGCTGCTGCCGCTCTACGGTTCCGATATCCTCTCCGGGGAGGAGACGGGCGATTGCGCTTATATTCTGCGTTCCAAAGACGGCGGCCGGACGTGGGACCGCCCGTCGCTGATCGCCGAAGGGTATAACGAAACGGCCTTGCTCCTGACCTCCGGCGGCGCCCTGCTGGCAGCGATGCGTTCGGCCGATCGGGGCGGCCTGGTCTCGGTGTCCCGATCGACCGATGGCGGGCACACCTGGGACGCGCCTTCAGAGGTCACCAGGGAGCGGGAACACCCCGCGGACCTCACCCTGCTGTCCAACGACTGGATTCTGATGGTGTATGGCGTCCGCCGCGAACCATTCGGCGTTCAGGCCCGGGTGAGCAAAGACGCGGGACGGACCTGGAGCGGTCCAATGATTGTGTGCGACGACCTGGGCGACAGCGACCTGGGGTACCCCTCCACCGTGAGGCTGGGGGAGCGGCTCGTGACCGCCTATTACCGCGCGCCCAGAGTATGGAATGCGCCCGAATACCTGGGTGAGGGCGTTTTTGCGCGGGCTCTTCTCTATAGCGAAGTCGACCTGATCCATGCATTGAGCCAAGAATCCAATTAGACGGGATGTCCCTATGGATTATACACGGAAAGTCGCGGAAATCGATTCCCTGGTCGAGAACCATACGACCTACCGGGAAAGCTGTCTGAATCTGATCGCTTCTGAGACCAGGCCCAGTCCGCTCGTGGAGCGGTTGATCGTGGATGATCTGGACCACCGGTACGGGTCCTATACCGGTATCGATCCACGAAACCGCGGGTATCCGGGTAACGCGGTTCTCACGGAGATTGAGGAGACGTCGCAGGATCTCGCTAAGCGGTTATTCGGTGCGGCCTATGTGGACCTGCGTCCTCTCTCGGGAAATATTGCAGGGATAATCGCCGTGTTCGGCCTTGCCCGACCTGGAGATACGGTGCTGGAGGTTCGCAGCGGACACATGTATGCGGCAAAACTGGCGAACTCGGATTTGAAAGTGGACCTGAAGTCGATTCCGATTCCATGGGACTGGAACCGGTACAATATAGATTTGGATCAGACGGTCTCGCTGATTCGCGAGCACCGCCCCGGACTGGTGATCGTGGGATCGGCGCTGTTCCTCTTTCCCCATCCCGTGCGGGAACTGAAGGAGGCAATGAATCGGTACAGCCCCGGTTCGTGCCTCGTTTACGATGCGGCCCACGTGATGGGGTTGATCGCGGGCAGACGGTTTCAGTCTCCCCTGAAGGAAGGCGCCGACGTGATCATCACCAGTACGCATAAGACGCTTGCCGGTCCGCAGGGGGGAATGATTCTGACCGACAACAAAGACGTTGCCGAGCGCATCGCAAAGGCAACCGCGCCTCTGATGATTGCCAACCATCACCTGAGCCGGCTGCCGTCGCTGGCTGGCACATTTCTGGAGTGGATGGCGTGCGGGGAAGCGCATGCGGATGCGATTATCGGCAATGCCAGAGCGCTGGGCCGGGCGTTCCACGATCAGGGGCTGCCGGTTGTGGGCGCAGAACTTGGTTTTACGGAGTCACACACCGTGCTGCCGATTGTCGAATCGTTTGGTGAGGCCAGTGCGCTGGCCAGACAGTTGGAAGCGTGCCACATTCTCGTCAATGCGGCCGGCGTTCCGGAAGAACTGGGGACCCACGGTCTCCGTATCGGCGTACAGGAAGTAACCCGATACGGCATGACGGAGGCGGAGGCCCCTGAAATCGCCGGCTGCATTCTGGACGTGTTGAGTGGAAGGGACCCGGACGGCGCAAAGGAACGCGCGATGGCGATGGCACGGCGGTTCGATACGGTGCGATTTACCCTGCCGGACCTACCCCTCACTTAAAGGCGGTGAGACGGTAGATGAAAAACCCAAAAGCGGGGAGACGGTAGAGGTGAGACGGTAGATGACGTCTTTGCCAGAATGGTTCTTCCTTTATGCCACCGACACAAAATGAAACCGCACGGGGCGGACAATCTCTCCCATCTCACGTCTACCCGCTTTTTCGAGACCTACCCCCTGGCCCCCTTCCCACGGGAAAGGGAATGGCGACTGGCCGATGGCTTTAGTCTTGCGATGTAGCCGGACCAGCGTTGTCTCACCGACCAGAGTGTTTTTAAATGTCCGGCCCGTGAAACCTGTTTTTGCTCCCCCTTTCCTTCAGGTGAGGGGGTTGGGGGGAGAGGTCTGCGCCGACGTTGCATTTGTAGGGGCGACCGGCCGCCCGCCCACATAATGGCGCTGAGGTCACCTGATTCGGTTTTTGGTTTTAGCTGACGGCTGATAGCTGACTGCTTGTTGCTGAATCTTCATAAGGAGGAACGATGTCATCGACGCGAATAACGGATCGGCTCGAGAGCGGCGACGTTCTGCTCCTGGACGGAGGAACAGGGTCTGAGTTGCAGCGAAGAGGAATCGACGTATTGAAGGGCGCCTCGGCGGAGGGCGGCCTCCAGGCCTGGTCGGCCACGGCCAATATCGACGCGCCGGAAGCGGTGAGGGAGGTCCACGGGGATTACCTGCGCGCCGGCGCTGACGTCATTATCAGCAACAACTTCTGGACGAGCCCCACGCGGTTGGAACCCGTCGGACTGGACGACAGGTGGGAAGCGTACGCGCGAGCCGCGGGAGAAAACGCGATGACCGCGCGCGATGCCGTGAATCCGGATGCGTTCGTGGCCGGCGGTATTGCGCCGCCGTGTGTTCAGAGGCGGGTTGGCGGCGTCGCGTCCGACGTGGACATCCTTGGCGAAGAAGCGTACCGGAGGGAAATTCGTGACCACGCGAAACTGCTGGCCGGGGTGGGCGTGGATGCGATTTGGGTTGAATACGTTGGATATATCGCCGACTGCGCGGCGGCAGCGGACGCGTGTGCGGATGCGGGCTTGCCGGTGTTTCTGGGCGTCCGGCATATTCGGGAAGACGGCAAGATGCAATACGAGGAACGCCTCGAGGACCTCGCCGCGGCCCTGGCCGGCCGCGGCGTCGCCGGCGTGCTGATTATGTGTACACCGCCGGAGCAGGTCTCGGCCGGACTTCCCCTCCTCAGAGACGCGTTCGACGGATGCGTGGGTGCGTACCCGAACATCGGATACCGTCCGCTTGCGCCGCTGGGACCCGCCGAAGGGGAAGAATCGCCCGATAAGCCGGGCGACGTCCTGCAGCGGGGCGACAACACGCCCGAGAGTCTTGCCGGCTTCGCAAGGGAGTGGAAGGGTATGGGCGCACAGATCATCGGCGGATGCTGCGCGACCGGGCCGGAGCACATCGAGGCCATGAAACCGGCGGTTAAGGGCCGCCAGGAGTAGGGTGGCAGGGGACGGCTGAGAGACGGAAGAGGTCGGACGGTAGAGGAAAAACCTTTTTCCTCCCCCTCCCCCCGGGAGAACTCCCGCGCCGTCATCGCCCCCATAATGGCGCGGCTATCGCCGACGGAAATCGCCTGGCCGTATCGCTAACCCTCCCCCTCTCCCCTGGGAGAGGGGGCCGGGGGGAGAGGTCCCCTAAAGGCGGTAAGAAGGTAGAGGGAAGACGGTAGAAGAAATTCTTGCCAGGTATGTTATTCCACTTTGCCTCCGGCACGACAAGAAGCCTCACAAGGCAGGAAATCTCTACCCTCTCCCGTCTCACGTCTCACCGCTTTTTGCTGATTTCCGGTTTTCCCTTTGTGTCTTTGTGTCTTCGTGTGAGCTGAATTTCGTTTTTTGCTACCCACCACCGGTTTCCTGGTTTTCGCCTTTTCGGTTTTAGCTGACTGCTTTTCTTTGTGTCTTTGTGTCTCCGTGTGAGTTGTTTCTGGTTTCGTTTTTGATCTTTGCTGACGGCTGATAGCTGACAGCTTTGTTATGAGGGGGCCGGGGGGAGAGGTCGCTGACAGCTGTTTTATCTCACTGTTATGCATGAATATTGCGAAATGATATAAAATAGATATATTATCAATATAATTATTATATTTTATGTGGAGATGGAATTTCCTTATTGCCTTCCCGGTCAGGTTCAAAATCGCAGTAAAGCCCGCGGATGCCGTTAATGGAGTTCGAATTCGACGACCTGAAGAGCAAGGGGAATATGGAAAAGCACGGCATCGATTTCATTGAAGCTCAACAGCTCTGGAAGGATTCCGATCTCATTGAAATTCCCGCTCGAACTGAAGATGAACCCAGAATTCTGGTGATCGGCCGGTATAAGGGAACACACTGGTCGGGCATTGTCACGTATCGCATGGCGAAGATACGAATTATATCCGTTCGCTGTTCCCGAAAGGAGGAGATAGCACTTTATGAACGCGAAAGAACTTGACGAGAGGTTCGACAGAGGAGAAGACATCTCCGAATTTCTGGACGTTGCACAGGCGAAGAGACCTGCACAGGAACAGAAGCGCGTGAACGTCGATTTTCCACGCTGGATGGTTCATTCCCTGGATAAGGAAGCCAGGCGTCTGGGCGTAACCCGCCAGTCGGTCATCAAATTCTGGATCGCGGAAAGACTGAAGCTCGTGTCTTCGTGAAATGGATGGGACACGGGCTGGAGGCAATGCAACGGCGAATGAGGTCTGATGATGGGTTTGGCTCCGGGCCTGTGAGGTCACTTCCCGGGATCGAGGGCATCCTGCCCTCGGCGCGCCGACGTTGCATTTGTAGGGGCGACCGGCCGGTCGCCCACATAGTGGCGCTGAGGTCACCTGATTCGGTTCTCGCTTTTGGCTGACAGCTGACCGCTGATAGCTAATAGCTAAAAGCGCAAAAAAAAGGCCGACGGCAAAACCGTCGGCCTTTTTTTGTTGGTGCTTTGTGTTACGCAATCTCGATCGCCTGCGGCGTGGCCGCCTTCACCTTCGGAAGGGTCAGCGTGAGCACGCCGTTCTCAAATCCGCCCTTGATCTTCTCCGCGTCCACTTCGGACGGGAGCGTAAACGACCGCGCGAAGCGACCGTGGGTCCGCTCCGACACGTGGTACCGGTTCTCCTTCTCTTCGGATGCGTGCAGCTTCTCGCCCTGGATGGTCAGGACGCCGTTGTCCATGTTGACCTTGATGTCATTCTTGGACAGGCCGGGAAGCTCCACGTGAACCAGCAGTTCCGTGTCGGTCTCCTGCACGTCGGTTGCCGGACTCCACGTGGACAGCATCGGAAGATCGTGTTGCGGACCTCTCCAGAAGCTGTCGAAAAACCGATCGATCTCGGGAACGAGTCCGAAGCGCCGCCTGGGTTGCCACCTGGTGAGTGTCATGGTAAATCCTCCTTTAGATTAACGGTTTTCCCGACGAATGGCTGTCTTTTCGGGTCTCGAGAGCTGCCTGCTCGCCCTCGAGCCTGTGCCACAATCTATCCGCAAGCCCCGTGCCAGAAATTACCAGTCTGACGTGAAATTTACATATATTTTTATAAAAACAATATGTTAAGGACATTATAAGATACGACGTCGAGGCAGCATTGGCAAACCGAACCTGGATCCGAGCACGATATATGCCATTATGGCATATTAGATTTACAATAATGACAAAATGGCATAATCGTTCTGCCATTTCAGCGTTTTTTGATTCGGAGCATGAACAAAAAAAAGCCCCCGGACCCACGGGGGCTCCGGGATAATTTATCCGGAGAAAGGAAATGTATGACGAAACTATACTTCAGGAGACGTTGTCAGGTAAATCTGAAATAAGGATGCTATTTGACGGCTTGCTCCAGCCACTGTTTGATCTGAGCGGTTTGAGGATGATTGGGTTGGAGTTCCAGGGTCTTCTCGAAATGAACCCTGGCCCGGTCGCCGCGTTTCAGGGCGCGGTAGGCCATTCCCAGTAAGAGGTGTGCGTCCGCGGCGCCGGGGTTCAGTTGGATGGCCTTTTGAAGATATGGAATCGCCTGTTCGTGCTGCCCGAGGTCGAAGTAAGCGTAGCCGATGTTGTGCAAAATGAGGGGATCGGCCGGCTTGAGTTCAATGGCTTTCGAAAGGGATCGGATGCCGGTGGCGTGCTGGCCGGTTCTGATGTAGATAACACCGAGGTTTAAGTGAACAGCTGCAAGTCCGGGTTCCAGCTCAGCTGCTTCCTTGAGCAGTTCGATAGCCCTTTCGTGCTTCCCTGCGTCGCTGCTGGCAAGTGCGAGGTTCACAAGGGTCCGCATATGTCGGGGCCGCAGCGAATTGGCCTTTGCAAGGTGATGAATGGCTTTTCCATTCTCTCCCATGTCTCGGTATATCTCGGCAAGATGCTCGTGCGTGGTGGCGAATTTCGGTTGTAAAGTGGCGGCTTTTTCGAGATGTTCAATAACCTTCTCGAATTGACCGATCGCTCTGTAAAATTGACCGAGGTTCCTGTGGGCAATGGCCAGACCGGGATCGAGCGCGATGGCTTCCCGTGTGTATGCAATGGCTTTGTCGAACTGTTTGATATCGCTATATGCTGCGCCAAGGTTCATGTACGGAATCGCATTTTCAGGGTAGAGTTCCCGTGCTCTCTTGTAGTATTGGATCGCCTTGGCGGACTGCCCCATTTCCCTGTACACGGCCCCAACAAGCAACCAGCGATTTGGATTTACCGGATCTGAGTCTCGCGCCCGTTTGTAAGCCTGAAGAGCCTCGGCGTATCTTCCCTCCTTTCGTTGTAAATTGCCGGCGGCTACCCAGCCGTCCACGCTGGCGTTACCTGTGAGCCTATCCATCAAGAGAACAAACCGGGCTTCGGCGGCCCCCGCGTTCGCATTCAAACCCACCCACAGACATGTATGCATCGCCGCCGCGCCGCAAATCAGGTAGGCGCCAGGAGATAAGCGCACACCGTCCCGTATGCGGTTCAGCATCAGGGAGGCAACCCACAAGGTGAGAGCCGGCGCCGGCAGCGACCAGGCGTCCCAGTCTCTGAAAGCGCCGAGTTCCGGATTGCCAACGAAGCTGAGGCAGAGAGGCACGACCGCGCAAACCGCGAGGAAGGGATGATGGCTGAGATCTTTCTTTCGAAACAGGAAGAATGCCATACAGGCCGCGGGCGCCGCGAGCAGATACTGGTTCAGCCAGTCAATGATATGCGCGAGCGCGAAAATCCGGTATTGTGCGCGAAATCCCGGTTCGTCGAACAATGGCAGGAAATGACTTCCACCAGCCCGAAGGAAGTACTCGTGGACGCCGACGCCGCTCACGGCAAGGAATAACAAGGCACTTGCAGGCACGCAACAGAGCGCCGCCGCGGTCACGACAGCGTTTTTCCAGGTAGGGATGTGAAATTGCTGGCTGCGAAAATTGCGATAGGCGAGATATAGCACGGATGGGCCGAAGATGAAAAAGCCGCGATGCAGGGCAAGCAGCAAGCCCAACAGAAGCGCGGGAAAATAAAGAGGCGCACGGTCTTCACAGGCGCGGAGGCCCAGATAGAGGTAGAGGAGTAAGCCCGGCATGAAAAGTGCGTAGTTCTCCACGTATCCGAAGAAGAGCTGGATGTAACCCGCCGTGAGCAGAAAGGCCAGCACGATGGTTCTCTCCAGGGCATTCTTGCCGAGTACGGTGGCGATCGGGAAGGCGAAAAGGACATAGAGTACGCCGGACGCGTAGCTGTATGTGCGGTAGGTGTTCTCAACGGTCTCCCAATAAGCGCTGCCAATGTTGTGCAGGGATTGAATAATCGTGTATGTGAGCGGCGCCCGTAGCATGCTGGTCCACTTGTCCGCTCCGGGAGTTTGCATGAGGCGGTAACCGTCCCCCAGGAAATTACGGGCCGAGGAAAGCAGGAAAAAGCCTGCGAGGGCGGCCGCGATAACGAGTGCTCGGGAGATCCGGACACGACGGCCCTGGCCCCAGAGCGCGAACGGAAGGGACGTCGCACAGGTTCGGCAAAGACGTTGAATTCTCGGAACAAAGAGAAGAACAGCCAGAAGGACAAAAGCGACCTGTACCGGCGCCGGCATATAGAAAAGAAAGTCCACGCCCCACATGGGAATCGGCCGCCAGAAGAGCGGCAGAATGTGTAGACCGAGGAATACGGCGGCGATGATAGTGGGTCGCAAAAATGCGTTCCCCTCAGGCTGGCTAGATTCCGGCGTTCGTTTCCTGTTCAAGTCCGTTTCCTCTCGTTATGCGACATTTTCAGGTGTGGCTGGCTGTACACAAAACGCCCTGTCTTATTTGATTGCACAGGCTGAGTAGACAGGGATTCATACACCGGCTGTTTGACAACTTGCACCGTATCGTGATATATTCTTGCGGCGTCAAGGGCCGGAATCGCCATTTCAACCGGAGAAACCAGGATCCATGAAGATCGCGATCACCGTTGAGGCATTAAGAGACAGGCATTTCGCGGGCGTTCAGCAGTATATTCACAATCTCATCCACCCGCTTGCGGAATGCGAGGACCTGGACCTGACGCTGATCGCGTCGTCCCAATCCCCTCGTTCGCTCTTTCCCGACCAGGCCGGCATGATTTACCACACGCCCCCTATGGTATTTGGAAGCGGCCTGTTTTCGGCTGTTTTTGCGCCGCCCCGCGGTCTCTCAGGATTCGATCTGATCCACTGTCCCACCGTGACCGCCCCGTTTTTCTTTCGTCCCAACGCAAAGGTTGTGATGACCGTGCATGACCTCGTCCCGCTTCTCTTCCCTGAGTGGCAGACCAACAGACGGGTTCTCTACTTCAAATACATCCTGAAGCACAGATTCCGGTTCGTCGACAGGTTCATCGCCGTAAGCCACAGCACCAGAAGGGATCTCATCCGTCACTTTCACATTCCGGAACAAAAAATCGACGTCATCCACGAGGGCGTCTCCGGGCAGTTCAAACCGGCATCGGGATCGAGGGAAGCATTCATCCTGGCGGTAAGCACCCTGGAGCCCAGAAGAATTTCAAGAGGATCATCGAAGCCTTCGTCTCCCTTCACAAAAAAGAAAAAACCAGGGACAGACTGGTTATTGTTGGAAAAGAGGGATGGCTATTCGACGATATAATGCACGTCCCGGCAGCGTTTCAGGATGACGTCGTCTTCACTGGCTACGTATCCGAAGCAGAGCTGATTCACCTGTATCAAACGGCGCGCTGTTTTGTGTACCCCTCAATGTACGAAGGCTTCGGCCTGCCCGTTCTGGAGGCAATGGCGTGCGGATGTCCCGTGATCACCAGCAATACATCGAGCATGCCGGAGGTTGCGGGCGATGCGGCGCTGTTGGTGGACCCCTGCGAGGTCGACGATATAGAGGATGCCATCTGCAAACTGACGAATGACCCGGCGTTGTGCGCTGAACTGAGCGCCAAAGGCGTTCAGAGGGCATCGGGATTCTCATGGCGCCGGACAGCTCAACAGACGCTCGATGTGTACAGAAAAATCGTTACAAAAGACGACGCCTGATAATTGACCGGATACCGTGCGGTGTCCGGCGCCAGACCTTCTCCAGACAAGGGCGGACCACGTCGTTTCTGGCAATGCGTCCCAGCAGGCTCCCCTTAAACACCCTGGGATCGATGATATTCAGAAAGATTTCCCGCTGAAAGGCATCCGCCAGTTCGCGGTTTTTTTTATGTCTGCTGCGACTGTATGAAGGGTACAGTGATCGTATCATCTTTCTCGCCTGCCTGTCACGGACGCCGAGGCTGAAGAGGCAGAACCGGATGCATCGGTAGAGCATGAAGTCGATCGAGACTTCAGATTGGGTCTGCCACTCTTCATCGATAAAGTGCCATTTGCCGTTTTCGTCCTGAATGATGTTCGCGAAAACCGCATCCAGAGATCCGGAACTGAGCAGGGGAAAGCCTTCCGCGTCACGCTCGCCCGTTCCATAGTGCGATTTGAGCTCTCCGTGATATCTGTCGATCAATCTGGCGAGGTAATCCGGGAAATCTTTACCCAGGGCCGCCCGTTCTATCTCGAATGAGAGCAGGTTGCCCGGCTTCCAGCCCGCATCCTCCGTAAGGAGTCTTACCCGTTCATATCGAATATCCGGGGAATCACCGGGTGACGGGTGAAGCGGCGTCTTCTCTACACGGGGTTCCGGTTGCGCGTACAGCGTGGTGACGATTCGGAAGGGCCGCCGGCGTTTCATACTGTATTTTCTGGCAACCCAGTTCGCCTCAGGGACAGGATGGCCGCCTGCTACAACCAAAAACGAGTTGGCAAACTCCCTGAGCAGTCCGGACTCGCCCAGCGTCTTCGCCGCGAGGGGTTTATTGAACGTCTGCGTTTTTTTATTCCCGGGTGAATCAAGAGAAAAACCGGCCCAGTTGTGGAGGAAATAACTTCCTTCCGCACCGGTAGAGCTGAGGATGGTTGAGGCGTAACGGTAATCCGGAAAACAATAGTAGAAAGCCGTGTGGTCAAATCCCGCATCGGCCAGGAGTTCCTTCAATTCGGTCCGGGTGAACGTTATCGGAGATCCGGCATTCGGGTAATCGTGAACGCCGTCGTACGGTTTTCCAGTGTGGTTCTCCGGAGCGCCGGCCCAGTAGTCCAGACCGATCCGGTTTTCTATGGCCAGGACCAGGTTGCCGTTCTCGCTCAATGCGCTTTTGGCCAGCTTCAGGAACCTTGAACAGGCATCACGCGGCGCATCTTCGGGGTAAATGAAGACAGGGGCGTATTCCAGGACGCCGATGATTACGACCACGTCGTAGTCGGAATCGAAGTGCTCGTTCCTCGCATCAGTACAAGAAATCGAGACGTTTTCGAGGTCCCTGCACCGCTCACGGGCGATCTCTGCACGAGTAGGACTTGGCTCTATTGCGTGCACTGACGAAAAGGTTTCGCCAAGGTACCTGGTAATGGCCCCGCACCCGGCGCCCAGTTCCAGCACCTTGCTGTCAACCGGAAGATCCAGGCATCTCAATATCGCCGACCTGCCGATTCCAAGATGATAGTACGAGGCAATATCCTTCACTTTTTCCATCAATTCCTCGGACTCGAGGCTTACATCCGCGGTACTCCTGAGTGCGGCGAGCATATCCCTCTCGGCGGCTTCGCCGTCGCTGTATCTAGCCTGCTGGTCTGATGCGTGACGCATGCAATACGCTCCAGTAATCCCCAATCCTTCGCGTTCGCGCAAACCGCTGGACTGCCCGCGAACGAACGCTTCCAACCCGATCGTCGCGGACAGCTCCTCTCGCGCGAATTGGCCGTTCAGCTTCCCCTCATACCGTTACTATGTGATCCGAATTGAGGAACACGATGAGCCCGGTCCTTGCGCCCGTGGCCTCGAGGTAGTCGCGAACCTGATCGCGGTAATTCGACACCTGATTCTTCCGGACAACCGTATCGCTCTTCCAGTCCACCAACACGTTGATTCGGCCCTTTTCGTCCACAGCAACCGCGTCGGCAATGCCGGCGGTAATAGACGTCTTCTGCCCGTTATCGGCGATGCCGTAGACCCAGCATTCGGGCACCAGCCGTGGGCGAAGCGACGCGATCTCCGGGCGTTTCAGGGTCCGGACGACCATGGCCGCCATCCGGATGCTGGAAATATCGGAACGCGCATCTACGGCGTCTTCAAGGCCCTGCTGGTCGATGAGTTCCGCGGCGCGGACCTGTAAAGGTCCTTCCTCATCCGGCGTTTCTCCGGTGAGGACTTCCTCCATCAGCTTGTGCAGGATCAGGCCTCTCTTTAGCCGGTCGGGTGCAAATGCACCCCCTTGAGGCTGGTCGGTGGCTTCATCGGCGGTCTCGATGTCGGAAGATACGGTCGCGGTTTCATTTTCGCGCAGCCCTGCGTCTTCATGTCGACTGGGTCTGACCCAGGAAATCTTGCGACGTCTTTCGGCGATGAACGCTTTTTCCCTTTCCCACGTTGCCGCGTCTTGAGGGTTGGGCGTGGGGGCGTGGGGAATCACTTCGCCGCCGCTGAACCGTCCGGTATCGAACGCCGGAAGGGAATCCACGTCAACGTCAATCAGGCTCCACCAGTCAGACTTGCTGCGTTCACTATGCCTGGGGAGCAGCAGCAGGTCCCGTGCGCGGGTCAGCGCGACGTACCATAGCCGCACCCGTTCCCGGTCCTGTTCCTCCAACTCCTCGAGCCTGGCGTTCGCATGCTCGCTGTCTGCATAGCCGAATATCTTGAAATGGACGCTGTCATCCCGCCGCCTATACAGGAACCTTTCCACGTGATGACGACCGGTGGCTGAATTGATGGGTATCACAATCGGCCACTCCAGGCCCTTGGCCGAATGCATGGTGATGATCGAAACGGCATCGGTCGCAGCGTCGTGACGGCCTTCCACCTGGGCTTCCTCGTCTTCCCACCTCTGCCAGAGCGCGCGCGCGAAGTCTCCGACGCCTCTCGCCGCGTAGTGCCGTGCCATTTCCAGGATCAGCTCGACGTTGGCAAGCGCACGCTCGGCGCCCCCCTGATGTCGCGCCCTTAGAATCGGACGCACGTGAAGCAACTCGATCGCCTCCGCCATGATCTGGTAGGGCGTTGCCCGGTGTCGTTTCTTGCGCAGGCTTTGCAGAACTTCCAGCGTGTGCCGCAGGACCGGGCACCCGACAGTCGATGAATCGGTTCTGACGTCGAGATGGACGGCGCGTTCCGATTCGACAGGCAATGCGTGGATCTCGTCGGCGATCTGCTCCTCTGACAGACCCACCAGAGGTCCACGGATCAATGCGCCGAACGCCAGCGTGTCACCGGAGTTCGAGATCGCCCTGGCAACCGCGATCAGGTCCTGGACTTCCTGCCGCCGGAAGAAACCCTTGCCCGCCTGCGTGGCGATGGGAATGCCCCGATCTTCGAAGGCTCGCTCGTAGATCCAGAGACCGGCGCCCGTGGGGGCGAGCAGCGCGACGTCGATTGGCCGCGCTGGCCTGAAGGCGCCCTCTTCCTTATCGACGACGGAAAAGGAGCCGATCAAATCTTCGACAAGTTCGGCGACGACGCTGGCTTCTTTCTCCCGTACTCGATCGGCAAGCAGCCGCCCTTTTTCGCTCTTGTGGTCCTCCCCGAGTTCGATATCGAAAACCGCGACAGCCGCTTCGTCGCCGGCATTGCGTGTTGCGGACAGCGGCGTAAAGCCGGGCTGACCCCTTGACGGATCGAGCATGCCCTTGAAGTGGGTATTGGCGTAGTCCAGAATGGGCGCGCGCGACCGGAAGTTGGCACTGATATTGATGACTGAAGTGGGGTCGTGTTCGTCCAGCACTTCACGGGCTGTGAGATACGTCTGCACGTCTGCGCCGCGAAACCTGTAGATCGCCTGTTTCGGATCTCCAACGAGAAACAGCGCGCCAGGACGAATGACGCGTTCCTGCCATGGCGTTCCTGGATGCCCATCTCCGGCCAGCCCCCAGATGATCTCGGCCTGCAGGGGGTCCGTGTCCTGAAACTCATCTACAAGAATGTGCGAATAACGCGCTGCCAGAGCTTCGCGGACGGGTTCGTGGTCCCGGAGGAGGTCCCGCGCCTGGTATATCAGATCGTCGAAATCGAGCAGGGCCGCGTCGCGCTTGTAGTCCCGGTACAACTTCCTGATCGCGTCGAATTCGGCGATAAAGCTCTTGAACCCGGTACTGCCAAGACTATTGCAGAATGCGACGTACGCCTCGCCACACGCTCCGTACAGCGCCAGTCCGTATGCGTAACGCTCTTCTCCGCTCGCCGCGCTCAACCCGGCGGCCTTCGCGGCTGTTTTCCACTTTCCCCGAGCCTGCCATTTTCTGAATTCCGTCACGCCTTTCTTGCAGGCCGTCGGACGTCGATGATGCAGCAGCCGGGCGAGGCGTTCACTCGACACGGGACCGGCGTCCGGTTCGCCCAATGCGTTGACAACGTCCAGGAGATCGTCAACGATTGCCGCGGCGCCGGGCTCTTCGATGCCGGATTCGTGGTACCACGAGGCGAAATCGCGGCCGGCACTCACGAACTGCCCATGGGCTTCCTGGTCGACTCTTGAAACGGCGGCTCCGGCCGTCCGGTGGCTCTTGAGAAAATGGGCGGTGTCCCTGATCAGCGTCAGGGTCTGGTCCGGCGACTTCAGCATCAGCGCGGCGAAGAGATCCTCCCCATCCCCGCTCGCAGGTTTTATGGGTGGCGTACGTCCCAGGCCGTCCCGGCGCGGATCCCGACCGAACCGTGCCGAAAGCCAGGCGTCCACGAGATCTTCGAAGACGAGATCCGCCGCCCGGGGATCCAGGATGGTTGCGCCGGGGTCCTGGCCCGCCTCCACCGGGTACGGGGCGATCAGTTTCTGGCAGAAGCCGTGGATGGTTGTGCAGGTCAGCTCGTCGAGCGTATCGGCGCCTTTTTTCAGGTTGGCACGTTGTGCCTCGCTCAGTCCCTCCGGCAGGGCCGGCTCGAGTTCGGGGAGCTTTTTGCCGGACAAGAGTTCATTCACGATGCGTTCAATCCGCTCAAGAAGTTCGGCGGCGGCAGCTTCGGTAAAGGTGATGGCGGCGATGTTCCTCGGAGCGGTCCCACCAGCCATCAGTAACGCCGCCCGCCCGGCCATAAGCGCCGTCTTGCCGCTGCCCGCGCCCGCCTCGACGAGCAGGGTGCGGTGGTGGTGCGTCAGCGCCTGGATGCGGGCCTCCACGTCGGCAGGAGCCGCCTGTTGCTGTTCACACGGCATCTCAGGGAGCCTCCCACAGTTTAGGCAGCGGGGCAAGCACCCGGCCGGCCGAGGATCGTTTGGTTTTCAGATAGCTCTCCTTTGCGCCCGCGGGAAGCGCGAAGGAAAGGTCGTACCACCGATCTTCAGCGGCAGGACCCGATAATGTTTTTCCTTTGACAAAATGGGTGTTCGCCGCTTGAAGAAACGCCGCAAGTTCCTTGAGTGTTTCCTGTGTGTCGTCGAGGACCATCGCCTGGTCGCCGCCGCGCGGATAGACCAGGCGTGCTTCCACTTCGGGACGCGTTCGGATAAGCGACCTGACCGCGAAGCCGTAAAGGCACCTTTGCAATTCCGCGCCGCCGTTCATCTGGATCGGTTTGTTGGGAGCCCGTCCCGATTTGTAGTCCGTAACGCGCGCCAGGCTTCCGTCCTCCGACAGATCCAGCCGGTCGATGAATCCGCCGATGCGAATCTGCGTACCGTCAATGTGGACCGGCGTCGACGGGTCCCACGGCAGGCTGGCAGGGCCGTCTCCGTCGGGAGATTTCGCGCGGCCGCCACTGCCAAACGGAATTTCCGACCAGGTGCGCTGCCCGGGCAGCGGGGTTTCGTCTCGCGTCAAAGCGGTTACGGCCAGTTCCAGCGCCTCTTCACACTTTCTCTGCCAGATGACGGGCGGCGGCACAGGGCGCGTGGCGCTCCATCGTTCCGAAACCGAGAATGCTGCCTTCTCTACAACCTGTATTATCCTGTCCGTGGATGCGCCCGCGATTCCTCCGGATTCGGCGTCCTCCATTCTGGTTACCGTCTCCCGGAGGAACTCGTGCAGCAACTCGCCGAACGCCAGTGCGTCCAGCGTCATCGGCTCTTCCGTTTCCGAAACAGCCTTCCAGCGGAACCCATAGGTCCACAGATATCCCAGGGGATCGCGAAGCAGCCTAACCAGCGAACTGGCGGACTGTGTGCGGTGGAGGGCTCGAAGCAGAACGGGGTGGCCCGGCCTGATCAGACCGTCGTGAGCGGTGAGGTCCTCGCTCCGCCAGTCGATCCAGGTCCGGGTGGCGGACTGGGCCAGCGCGAGCGCGGCAAAGTCCCCGGGCCGGGCCATCAAACGATCGCTCTGGCTTGCGGCATGTTCCGGGACGCGGCTCTGACCGAGGGACTCCTTTGTGACTCCTTGCGGATATAGCGGCGAAACGCCGTTGAGGCGTCCCTCGCTGTCCCGACGCGCCCGCGAACAGACGACCTGCCGGTCCGTCATGCTGCAGATGGAGTGGAAATCGCGGCGGTCGGACTCATGGATGGGAAGCGGGTCAAGGTGTTTCTGCGGTATGACATGATTTGGGAGGAGCGGGTCCTCGCTGGCGCGCCTGGGCCAGGAGCGCGACGTAAGGCCGACCAGCCAGCAGAATGGACGGGGCGCCGCTGCGATGGCCGATGCCGGCCCCCAGACAATGGCCCCGCCCGGTTCTTCGTCGTCCTGAACTCGGAGGCCTGCAAGCGTCACGTCCAGGGCGGCCGGCGGACCGTCCTCCAACGCCTGTTGCCAGACTTTCAGCGTTTTCGGTTCATTGAAGAGTGTTTCGCCGATTTCAGCCGCCTCATTCATTCCAAGTCTGAGCGTCGTGATAATACGCCTCAGAATAGGCCGGTGATCCTTGCCGTCGGAGAAGTCCCCGGGCCCCAGGGCGTTCAACACGTTGTCCCATCGGTCGGCGGACAGTAGCGGGGCATCGTCCGGAAGGACTTCCCGCCAGTCCTTCGGTAGGGGCTGGAAGGCCTCAACGCAATGGCGAAGCAGTCCCACGAGACGGACCATGCGACTCCGCGACAGCCCGCGCAGGAGGATTTCAGCGAGCGACGCGGCAAGCTGGCCCTCCGGCGTGGCAAGCACCGGTCTTCCATGGATGAAGTGAACCGGCAGGTCCGCCGCATCCGACAAGGCCATCATATGGTCGTCCCACGTCGCCGGAGACGCCGCCGCAATTGCAATCCGGTGTGCTGGAATTCCTTCCGTGAGATGTTTTCGCGCCCACCGCAGGGCTTCCTGGATCTCGTGACGGGGTGTGGCGCAGGATACCGCACGGATTTCGGGTTCGGATGCCGGCGACGTTGACTCCGCGATATCCGATCCGGACAGCCAGTCCGGCGACGTCCTGGCGCCTGCCACCCAGACCACGTCCGTTTCCCTGCTGAGCCGTATCAGTAATCTTCTCCACACCGGCGACAACTCGGTGCGCCCGTGGATCTCGATACGGCCGAACAGGATGGGGGCGTAGTGTGCCCGCTCCAACGCAGCGTTCGCCAGTTCGTCCGCCGGCAGCTGGTTTTTCGGCAGCCTGGAACGCACTCCCCGTTCCAGGATCTCCAGCGAACCGGCGCCCGGCGTCCCTTTCCCATCCAACGTGAGTCCGGCCCGCCACACCTTGGACAGGCTGGCGGCGGCAGCGCGCTGAAAACCGGGCAGGTCCCTGATTCGGTCAAGTGCGCCCAGCGATCCGGCAGCCGTGGCCTCCCGCACGCTGATCTTAAGCGAGTC
The DNA here is from genome assembly GCA_963662665.2 of Candidatus Latescibacterota bacterium. Lineage (GTDB taxonomy): Bacteria > Latescibacterota > UBA2968 > UBA2968 > JAAXHE01. The sequence continues at coordinate 10,238 of CAXXJS010000047.1, read as the reverse complement.
CGTACGAATGGACCGGAGGAATCCACCGGCAAGACGGGCCGCAAGCTCCTCTATCGAGATAACCAGCACGCCCTGCTCGCCATTGGTGGCCGCTTGTGTCTGGTGCCATCGTCGCGCGTACCGGCTTTCCACCACCACGGTCCTGCGCAACTTCGTATGCAGCTTCATATCAGGTTCTGTTACCGGCATAACCGCTCAAACCCTTCCATGTCCCGAATGCACTTTGTGTCCTCAGAAAATACCCCGTCGCATGCTTTCTTGTCAATGACTTATCCGGTAAGGCATTCCTGTAGAAAATAGGCTGCTTTGAGGGTGGGGCAGACATTCCTGCCTGCCCGCATGACGTGAAGGTCGTCAGGCAAAAGAAATCTCCGCGCATATGGTTTGGTGAAGGCTTCCACTTCTCGTCAAGCCGAGAAGACGGGAGATTCTTCGCTGCGCTCAGAATGACATGTTTTGCAATGGCCATAAGCGAGATGTTTCGGTCATACTTGCACCAGTACTGTCATCCTGAGGAAGCGCCCTGCCTGCCGGCGATTCATTGGCAGGCAGGCTGACGAAGGATCTACTGCGGCATCGAATCATCACCGCGCGGCTTGTACGCGTCGATACCTGACAGGCGGCACGTCCGCACACTTCAGGTTCCCTGAGAATGACAGTTGAGCTGATCACCACTCGCGCAATGTTCCCGTCTCACTTGCGCCTACAACGTGAAGAAGCCGGTTTGAGGGTGGGGCGGACATTCCTGTCTGCCCGCGTCAACCGACGTTCACACTCTCCCCCGCGATAACCATCGGATGTTTCCAAACGGTCGAATCGTCCGGTACGGATCCATCTCCAGCATCTCTTCCGGACCGTAGAGACCACTGGCGATCAGGAATCCATCGCGATTGAACCCCTCGGCGACGTCTTCTGAAGAATCCAGAACCGATCCATTGGACAATATCGCGCGTCTCCTGACTGTCGTTGGCATCTGTCTATAATCTGTATCCCACCGGCACCAGGACCTGTCGCAATTTGCGACAGCGAAGAGTCGATCCAGTGGAATACAAATGATAAACCAAATGCCTTGTGTATCCAACACAACGAAGGTGCGGCTTTCGTTCGTCTCACGTCCACTCACTTCGGTCGTGGAGCGGATTGGAGCCTGTTGACACAACGCGGAGAGTGGATTAAATTCACGAACCACCGGGACACTTCCATCCGAACAGGGATTGAAACCATGCCGTCATCCCCAACCCAGACTTCGCCACGAACGCCGCGGTTCACCGGCGCTAGCCCATCCGCTTCGCTGGTGCGCGCAATGACTCTCCGGGCTCGCAGGCTCATGACCCTGGTTAAGCGCATTGTCTACCGGCTGCCCGTGCTCCGTAACGCGATGCTCCCTGCATACCGCTATTGGGTCGATCCGGGCGAACTATCCGCCATGGTCGGTCTGATCAACGCCACCCGCGGCACCGGTGGTGCCATCGTGGAAATCGGCGTCGCAAGGGGAGAAACATCTGTATTTCTTCTTGAGCACCTGAGGACCACCGGCGATCCGCGCTCGCTCGTGCTGGTTGACACCTTCAGCGGCTTTACACCTGAAAGCGTCGACTACGAGGTGGCGAACCGACGGAAGCGCGCCTCCGAGATTTCTGACTAATCCTACGGCAGCGCCAGGGTCTTCAACCACAGCCTTGCCCGACTCGGGTATACCAACTACCGCATTGTCGAGGGCGACTGCTCGATGGTCGACTGGAAGGAGATCGGACCCATCGGCGCGGTCTTCCTCGACGTCGACCTCTACCTGCCCACGGCGGCGACGCTGGAAGCCCTCTGGCCCCTGATTGTTCCCGGCGGAGGCGTCGTTCTGGACGACTGCGTCGAGCCCGCCTGGTTCGATGGGGCTTTCCAGGCTTGCCGCGAGTTCATCGACCGGCACGGTATGGAGTTCGTCCGCGCAGGCGGGAAGGGAGCGCTGTTAGTGAAGCCCCGTGCCGAGGGCAACGCCGAAAACGACTGATTGGCGCAAAGGAACTCGTCTACCGCCGGTGCTCCTGGGATAAACAGGAAGGGTGGTGTCGAAAGTTTTCAATGCGCCGGCTTCGCCCGTTTCGGCGAAGTCCGGTTAGCGTTGCTTCTTCTCGCGCTGTAATCCAGGAAGCCCTCGAATCCTGGCCGCGCCACGCCCCTTGGAGTTATGCCGCTTTGTTCTGTCGTCGCCTGACCGACGTATGGCATCCCGTCTCAGTTTTTCCTCGTGACACCGCTTTGAGGGTGGGGCGGACATTCCTGTCTGCCCGCGTCAGCCGGTGTTCACGCTCTCACCCGCGACAACCATCGGTTGCTTCCATACCGTTGATTCGTCCCGCACGGACCCATCGCGATAGGTGGAAATGAAGCTCCACCGGTCGGCGCCCGTAGTATTCGGATAGGAACTGTGCAGGGTCTGATCGTGAAAGAAAACGGCGTCGCCACGGTTCACCGCCAGCGTGGTCTCGGGAAGCCCGGCGATCTCTTCATTACCGATACGCCACCCGAATCCGTTCTGTGCCCTCACTTGTTTCACCTTGAACCGCTTAAAATGGCTGCCTGCGATCATCTTCAGACAGCCGTTCTCGGGCGTGGCGTCGTCCAGCGCGATCCATACGGAAATCTTGTTCGCGCCTTTCCAGTAGTACCAGTCCTGGTGCCAGGGCGAACCGAACCGGGTAAACTTGTTCTTGTAGACCGACTTCACGCTCAGAAACTCAACGTTCGGACCGATAATCCGGTTGAGAACGGAAACCACGCACGCATCCTTCATCCGTTCCCTGAAAAAGGGGTCCAGCACGTCCGGCATGAATACGTGAACTCCGGTTGACGAGGGATCCTTGTCGATGTGACCTCCCGTCTCCAGGATGCCGACAACACGCGCCTTCCAGTCCAGCATCTCGTTGGCAGAGTAGAGTCCCTTCGCAATCAGAAAACCATCGCGATTGAAAACCTCGGCGGCCTCTTCTGAAGAATCCCAAACCGATCTATTGGATAACATCTCGCGTCTCCCGATTTTGATGAAAGCAATTGAAACCGTTCAGGTCAGGTCCCTCCACGCCACCTCCCGGGACTGTCGCAAATTGCGACAGTAAGAATCCGATTCGTTGGAACGCCGCCGTTGCAATTGTAGGGGCGACCGGCCGGTCGCCCACGTTGCGGCGTGCATATCGCGGATTGGCATCGCCAGGCCATATCGATATCCTGTGGACGCGGTGTTGTCGTCTACCCTCTCCCCTCTCACGTCTCACCGGTTTCTCTTCGCAGTTCCTTCAACAGCGCCATGTCTTCCCGCGTGACGCCTTTGAGAAGCATGATAAGCCCGCCATAGACAAGGACCCCCGCCACGGCCGCAACCAGGACATGATCCGTGATGAGCGTAACGCAAAGCGCGGTTAACAGGGTTGCAAGAAGCGGTTTGACGGCGGCAGCGCCCAGAATAACCGCGTACTTCCGCAGGGGAGCGAAGAAAAGCCCCGCAACCGGATACGCGATGGACCCGATCAGGACGGCCGTAGCCGATCCAAGGATATGGTGTGCGGGGATCAGGGCGATGTTCAGAAGAATACCGAGCAGCGCCGCCGCGCCCAGACAAACGAGCCGGCGCTTTTCCTGGCCCACGGCCACAATCAGAAAACTGAATGCGGTGCCCATGTATTTGAAAACCATTGCCCAGATGAGCAGGACGAGCGTCCGGCTGGCGTGGCCGAACACGGCTTCGGGAATCCGGCCGGGAAAGAGCAGGTTCAGGATATCATGGGAGGCGAGCGTGCAGAACCCGGCAATGGGTACAATGAAGAGTAACAGGTAGCGTGCGCTTCGGCGGTAGATTCTGTCGAACGCCACCGGATCGGTCTCCCGCTGTCTCACCATGACGGGGAAGACGGTGCCGATGAATATCGTGGCGAGAAAGGGCAGGCTGTCCGGGATTCGCGCCGCCATATTATAGAGGCCTACGCCTTCCTTGCTCTTGATGGACTCGAGCAGCATGATGCCGATTTTGTCGTGGACGGTGGCGCATATCGCGGCCAGCATGAGCGGGATGCTCTGCCGTAGAAGCAATCTGACGATCTGCGGGTCGAACCGGAACCGGGGCAGCTTGAAGAGACGCCGGTGGGTGACGCACAAACCGGCAAATGAGAGGAACTCCGCGGCGATCAGCGCGCAGAATATGGCGGCAAGGAAGCCCTTGTTCAGAACAACGACGACCAGCAGTCCGGCCATCAGAAGGTGGGAGGCGGTGTTCCACGCCACCACGTATCCCATTCTGAGTTCGGCCTGAAATCGGACCTGGAACATCCTGCGAAATGCGTTCAGCCGGGGCGACACGAACAGGGTGAGCGAGGCGATGAGCGCCGGTACGAGGGTTTCCTGGCCCTGGCCTGTAAAATAGAGATACGCGTTTGAAGTGAGAATGGCGGCAATGGACCCGACAAGCCCGATCGATAACGCGTTACCCAAAAGCCGGTCGGCGCTCTCTTTTCCGGCGGCTTCCCGGATCAGGACGTTATACGTCCCCGCGTCCGCGAGTACCCCCCACAACATCAGGTTTGTCAGGATGAACGTATAGGCGCCGAACGCCTTCAGGTCCAGGTAATGGACGAGGAACAGAAAGATCGCGAACTCGATGGCTCGTCCGAATACCTGGACCGCGGTGTTGCCGGCGATCCGTCTGACCGGTGAGTTGCCGCCCATGGATTACTCCGTGGTTGCGGCCGCCGGTTTCCCGGAGCGATACCGCCAGTACCATGCGGCGGCCCATGCGATGGTGAAGAGGGTGGAAAGGAGGGTAATCCAGCGGCAGGCCGTGGCAATGGGATCGTGGAAGCGGAGTTCCACCCGGTGTTCGCCCGCCGGCACGGCAACCGCCTTCCAGGCGTAGTTGGCCCTTACAAGCGGCTGTTCCTCGCCGTCCACGAAGGCGCGCCAGAAGGGGTGGTAATTCTCGGAGACCACCAGCATGCGCGGTCCGCCCGCTTTAACGTTGAGTTGGATATGTCCCATGCGTTCGTCGTACGCCACCTGCTCAACGTGGTCCTGCGCCAGCGTGTCCGCATCGCCGGCCTTAAAACCTCCTGGTTCGGCCTCAAGGATAACCGTCTCATCGGGCTTGAATCCGGGCTGAGACAGCAATTCGAGAATGCGGTCCTCGTCGGTTTCGATCCGGTATCCGGGCGCCAGGTAGAACCAGGGCAGGGCGAAGTCGTTCCTGTAGATATGCAGGCCATTGGTGACAAGGGACGCAGGCGATCCCGGAAAGGGTTCCCGGGTTACAACGTAACGGGTGTTCAGCAGGTTCAGGATGGGGAAGTGCCGGAGGTTTTGGGGTTCGGTGATCCGGTCGTAACGCAGCATGGTAAAGGGTTCGTGAAAGTCCACGCGGACGCGGTCTACGATCGTTCGTTTGCCGGCGCCCATATGCGGCGGGGGCACGGAGAGTTGCGATACGAACAGCACGCGGTACAGGTCGGGGTCCTGTTCGAAGTGGCGCAGCACGCCGCCGTAGACGCGTTCGGGCGGGGGCTGAAGGCCCGGGTCGAAGTAACGGAGGAACTGCCGGTCGATCCGCCAGGTGTCGAACAGCATCAGGGGTATCAGAAGGCATGCGCAGACGGCGGGGGATATGCCGCCGCCCATGCGCTTCCACGTCACAATGGCCAGGACCGACACGAGCAGGGCGGCAATAATCGCGCCCCGGCTGAGGTTGGGCGCGTTTGCCTGCGCGACGCGAACGGCGGAATCCGGTATATCGGACCAGAAGAGTCCGGTCCATGCGTTTACGGCGCTCTGGGGAGCCAGGGCGGTACCCAGCAGCAAAACCACGGCAGCCGCGGCGACGATGGCAAGATTGCGTCGCGTCCGGGGCGAAACGTCAGTCGGATAGAGGACCCGCTGCAATCCGATGGCGGCAAGAACGCAGGCGGGGAACGCGAACAGAAACGCGATCATGCCCGGCGCCCGGAGTACCTTCATCCCGGGAATATAGCGGTACGCGTATCCATGCAGAAAGGTATGGGGACCGAGGGCGAATGCCAGGGCGAAGAAAAAGAGCAGAAGAAAGGTCCAGATTCTCGGGTCCCGGCGGATGCGCCCCAGGGCGAGCGCGGCGAAGAACAGAACGGCGATGCCGAAATATTCGGAATTGAGTTTAAAGGGATTGCGGCCCCAGTAGTTTCGTCGTCGTCGGTCCGGGTCGTCGAAGTGAGCGAATTCCGGTACAACCAGCGACGCGATTTCCTCGGGGTGCAGCGACCACGTTTGCGCGTACTCGAGGCCCTTGCCTTCGCCGTCCTTCAGTGCCCGTCTGGACTCCTTTTGGGTGTACCAGAATTGGGGGAATACGCCCATGGCGCCGATGCCCATGCCCAGGCACACGGCGCCGGCGCTGAGAAGGCTTCGGCGCAGGGCTGCCGCGATGTCTCTCTCGCCGTACAAGGACTGTGCGAGCCTGGCGGCGAAGACGATGCCCAGGCCGCAGAGGGCGTAGTAGAGCATCTGGAGGTGTCCCGTATAGATGCCCGCGCCAATAGTGACCGCCAGAAGCAGATAGTAGATGAGGCGCTCGGTGTCCATGCCGCGGCACAGCCCCCAGACCATCAGCGGGAAAAGGCCGATAACCAGCATCTTGGCGTCATGACCCGCGTAGATGAAGGTGAGCAGGGCGGGCGCGGAGGCGTAAGCGACGCCGGTAAGCCATGCAGAGAGCGGTTTCATGCCGAAACCGCGTATACAGAGATACATGAAATACCCCGCCATGAACATGGCGAAGAAATACCGCCAGCCGATAAGGCGGTGCCGGGTTGTAAACAGGGCGATGATTTCCAGCGGGAAATAGTCCGTCGTCCGCTGTCCGGTTACCGGCGTGCCGCCCAGATAACGCATCCAGTTGGCGGGGGCCAGGTTGGCCAGTTTTTCCAGGAAAGGCTCGCGACCCTTGTGGAATTCCCTACCCGTGTCCTGCCCGAGAATGACGTGATCGGTAAAGACGAATCCGGCGAAGTACACCACGCTCAGGAGCAGGAAGAACACAACCGGGGCCCACGGCGAGGCGAGGTAGGGAGCGAAACGGTCGGAGAGGGTCTTCGAGGACTCAGGCCGCTGCGCAGCGGGACGTCGGGCGGCTCTTTTTTTGCGTTTGCTCACGTTTCGGCTCCAGGGTTGGTCGGCCATGCCGGAGCAGGGCCCGCGGTGAATGCCGGCATTCAGGACGGGTATCCGGATTTTTCGTTTACGGGGACGGTTTCGGGGCCACGGCGCAGATACGTGGTTGCAAAGGCATAGAAATACCAGCGCAGGTATTCCGGAAGCCAGCGGATGACTTTAAAGCGGCTGCGGCCGGAGGTCCTCTCGTACCACACCGCGGGTATCTCGGCCATTTTCCAGCCGAGCCGGTGGCATTTGACCAGCAGTTCGATACCGTAAGCGAAACCTGCCGAGGATTCGATACCGGCGCGGTCAAGGAGGCGCCGGGAGAACAGGCGCAGCCCGTTGCTGGGGTCCCGTGCGGGGAGCCGCGCAAGATAATAAAGGGTGAAGGCGGAACTTCTCACAAGCAGAGATTTCAGCCAGGGCGCGCCCACCATGCATCCTCCCGCGATAAACCGGCTGGCGGAGACGACGTGGTGGCCGTTCCGGAATTCCCGATACATGGAATCGATGATGCCGGCATTGAAGGTGTCGTCGGCCGGCCACATGATCGCCGCGGGCGCGTCACCTTCATCGAAGCCCGTGACAACGGCCCCGTGCGCGCCCTGCCCCCGGTTCCTGACCTTTACGACTTCGCAACGTGAGTCTTCGAACGCATTCAGGGCTTCCAGGGTGTCGTCGGCTTCATCGTCGTAACAGATCAGTACGCGGAAGGGCGTTTCCGTCTCATCGCATAGTGCGTTGAGGACGTTCAGGATATTGGCCCCCTCGTTGTAAACGGGAATGACGACGTCGAGGTCTGGCATGGTCCGCGTTTGCGCTTTCGGATTGACAGAACCTTCGTACGGTTGGCCGTATATTGACAAAAATATCAACGCGGCGCCGCGACGAAACCTTCCGAAACGGGCCGAAGGGGTCGTCCGGAAGGACGTTTCTTCCGTTCACGTCCAGTGACCTGGTGTATCCAGGTAATCCGCCGTCAAATCGCCTTTGTCAACTAGCGTATATTCGGTTTAACGTCCCGGAAAAATGACGAATCAAGGTCAATCACCCTGTCACGATCTCCGGTGACGGAAGCGGGACGATGTATTGCCCCTTGTAACCCCTTCCGGTGAGTTTGGGCATGAGTTCTCCGGCGATATGCCAGGAGAAGAGCAGCGCGAATTCAGGCTGATCGATGAACAGTTCGGACTCGTCGAGTACCGGGATCCGGGTACCCGGCATGTATCTGCCAATTTTGTGCGAACCCGGTATTTCCATCACGCAGTCGATTATTTCGTGGTCCAGGCCGGTATAGGCAATGAGCGTGCTGGCGCGGGAAGGAGCGCCGATGCCGTAGATGCGGCCGCCGCGGGCTTTAACGTCTTTAAGCAGGCTCAGGAGGTCGAGCTTGCTCTGCCTCACCCGCCGGGCGAACCGGCGGTAGGTTTCAGGGAGGAGCAGGCCGGCCCGTTGTTCGGCTTCCAACCGGTTCGAGACCGACGGGTCCACCCGGTAACGCCCGTTCCGTGCGGCGAAAACGCGGATGGAACCCCCGTGCGTCGGGATGCGTCTGACGTGGAAAATCTCCAGCCCGTGCTTTTCCAGGAGGAATTTCAGGCTGTGAAGGGAGTAGTACCTGAGGTGTTCGTGGTAGACGGTATCGTATTGCAGCGTGCTGATCAGGTCGGGCAGGTAGTGGGATTCGGATACGAAGACACCGGTGTCGTCCAGTATGTCCAGAATCCCGGTCAGGACGTCGTCGACGTCCGGCATGTGCGCGAATACGTTGGTTGCGGTTACGAGGCTGGCCTCGCCGTACCCGGCGGCAACCGACCGCGCGGTTTCCCGGGAGAAGAAGACCTGCAGGCTGCGGATACCCCGTTGGTTTGCAAGCCGTGCCCTGTCCGTGGGGTCTATGCCCAGTACCCTGCAGCCCGCGTCCCTGAAATTGGACAGGAGCGTGCCGTCGTTGGAGCCTACGTCGATCACAAACGAGGCGGCGTCAATGCCCGGAAGGTCCCTGCACTGTTCGTAGAGGTCCGCGAAATTTTCACGGAGAATGCGCGTGGTGCCGCTGGTGTACGGATATTCCGGCGGGAACAGGACTTCCGGGTCCACCTGGCAGCCGATCTGCACCAGATGCGAGTCCGGGCAGTAGAGCAGTTCCAGGGGATACATCGTGCGTTCCACGGGCCGCTCGCCAACCGGTTGCATGTCGTTCACCGGCGGCACGAAACCCAGAAAGAGAATGGACTGAAGATTCGTGGAGTTGCTGACCTGGCAGCGGGTGACAGGTCGGGAGGTCGCGGGCGGCACGCGTGCTCCTTCCGTTCAAAGGCGCCGGTTCGTCAGCGGCACGCCAGGTACCAGTCGATGGTTCCGGCCAGCCCTTCGCGGAGTGTAACGCGGGGTCGGTAGCCCAGGGCCCTGAGTTTGTCGATATTCGGGCGCCTTCTGTGGGGGCTGCCCGCTGTCAACGCTCCTGGGACGATTTCGAAATTTCTGCCGAGGCGGTCGAAAATCAGTTCGACAAGACGCCTGACGGTGACTTCGTCATCATTGCCGACGTGGTAGATATTGAGATGAGCGCCCTTTTTCAGGACAGTGGCGAGACCCTCGGTGAAGTCGTCGATATACATAAAGGACCGCGTCTGCGTACCGTCGCCCTGTATTGGAAACGGGACCGCGCCTTGAGGATGTTCGGCTGCGAGTGCGGCCGCCCTCAGAACGAGCTGAGGGATGACGTGCTCGCGCCCCATGTCAGGCCCGTACACGTTGTGGGGGCGGACGACCAGTACGCGCGCCAGGTGGCTCCGGCCGTAGTTGAGGGCCATGAGTTCGCTCACGATTTTTCCGCCGCCGTAGGAATAGCGGGGATTCAGGGGATCGGGAACGGTCAGCGGCGCCTTCTCGTCCGTGGGGATGGCGGGCGCCGTCTGGTACACCTCGGAACTGGAGGCCAGGACGAATTCGCCAACGCCGTGTTTCAGGCAGGCGTCAATGGTGTTCACAATGCCCTTCACGCCCACGTCGAGTACGACTTCGGGCCTGCTGTAGAACCATTCCGTGCCGTTGACCGCGGCCAAGTGGCACAG
>CAXXJS010000046.1:0-9526 GCA_963662665.2 Candidatus Latescibacterota bacterium | reverse complement strand
TCATTCACGCTCGAAGAAGATGTGATGTTCATCCCAACAGCGATGAATATGATTCGAAATATGACCACTCATTTGTATGGCGACCGCTTGGGAATGAGGTCGAGAGATTGGTCCGGCGAACCCAGAAGTGTGAGATTGGTGGCCGTGTCCATCAATGATCGATGGCTGAATCAGACGGTGGCGGGAGGCAACAGTTATACTTGGAGCGCCGAAGCCATAGAACGTCGGATCTTGCGCCAAGAGACTGAGGATGGAGATGCGGTTGCGGAAGTCTTGGATATGCCGTTTTGAAAAGGGGATCATATCCCTAACTTGACGCGCAACTTTTCTCATTTTCCGCTTGACATGTAATCTCTGATGGATTACAATGTATCCATCATGAGGATGACAGTGAACAACAGCACGACGGAGGGACGGACGATGGCACAAGAGATCACGGTCCAGGAGAAACGCTGGGGATATGGGATGGTCATGGTGGACGGTGTGCCCGCATACTGCGGCAGCCAGCCTCACCCGACACTGTGGAGCATGCGCGAGGCGCAGGACTTCGCCGCTGAGATCCGGTCTGGGATGTATACCGCCGAGCCCATGACCATCGGCGGTCGCGAGTGCGTCTACATGAGGTACAGCAGATGAAGACCAGGATCATCCAGCCGGACTATCCCGAGCCGCAGAGACTGCTCCAAGTCCGTGAGGACCACGCCATGTCCTGGACCACTGCCGAGAGCGGGTCACGCTTACAGTGCGTAATCGCCAGGCGGGAGATTCAGTCCTATGTTCGAGGTGGCGCCAACGTAACCGAAGCTGTGGGCCGTCGTGACCGCAGACTCTTGGCCCGGAATTTTTAACAGATGACCCGTTACTGCCAACGCTGTGCTGGTGAGATCGAGACGGACAGGCCCACTCGGGCCGTCTATTGCGATTCCTGCCGGGTGGACCGGAGGCGGGAGGTTGTGCGCCGATCCGTCCGGCGACACCGAGCCCGAAAATCTCACATGTCAAGTTAGGGATATAATCCCATTTGAAAAGGATTAAACGCATGAAAACGGGGTGCTTTTTCACTTACGACGGCCCGGGCCGGGTATCGATCGCTACGATGAAGCCGTGGTGGATGGAGGGGATCGGGGAGGTTCCGGTCTACAAAGCGCTGGCCCCCCGGCGCGACATGCTCAAGATGGACTACGATCCGTACCGGGTTCTGTATCATCGAATTCTCGAGGAACTGACTCCGGCGACGGTTTGGGACGAGCTCCACGATTTGGTTCATCCGCACGATCCGGTCTTGCTTTGTTGGGAGAAAACCCCGTTGCTCGGTCCACCGGAAGGCCGTTGGTGCCACCGACGGATGGTGGCCGAGTGGTTTGAATCGCACCTGAACTTCCAAGTCCTGGAAGTTCCTGTCAAGTAGCCGTCAAGTACCGGGGAGTTTGGAGCGGGCTGCCGGACCCGCACCGGCACGGCAGTTGGTAGCCGCCGCCGCTCTGAGCGCCCGCCCTCTGATCGAAATCCTACCATCGAATTTCCCCCCTTGACAATCCCTGTCTATTTGATTTATACTCTGTCTATGGTCAATGACGGCCACCACTAGAAAGGGAAAAACGGAATGAGTTTCAACACCTATCAAATTAGAGGGTTCGGACTTGATCCGAGCACCGGGCGTTATGGCTTGTCTGATCCGGTTGAGTATGATGCCTCCAGCGAGCAGGACGCCATGGATCAATTCGCTGAACGATGGACAGAAGGAAGCCCTCCCTATCGATTCCTGGCTACTCGAACTTTTTCGCCTCGTTTTGGTGGCGAAATCGAAGAATTCTTGATTTCCATTCGGCGGTATACCATCAGTCTGAAAGGTTCGAATTCCCGGACACGTGAGTTCTTCCTGCACAGTTACGGAAGCCACGAAGTCACGGATGTTGATCTCGAAGAGGCCAATAGCAAGAAGATACGGAACGCTGGCGGCGTACCTCTTCCGTGCGATCTGTAGGAGGGACCATCGAATATGTCACCCGGCAGGATCTGTCCGGCCAGTATCGAGGGTCGGTCAAAGCCAACTCCATCAAGCGGGAAACCTTGGATCTCACGGACGTGCCGGAGACTCCTGAATTGAAGTTGGATCCAGAAACGGAGCGGAACCGGCGCATCAAATGGCCATGGGCATACCCGGCATTTCTGACTCGGGATGAGCACCTGGAGTTCAGCCCGAGAAAGGAATGGTGCCAGCCGAAATCTCTACTCCGGACCCACAAGGTTGTAAGGGATGGTCCGCCGGCGCTCGTGAGGACCATCGAAAATTGGCGGTGTGGTAGACTTTTGATCGAGCAAGGAGGCTCGATATGACGACGGATTGGATCGAAGATGCCTACCGCCGTATCTTCCGCTCTGGAATCAAGCAGTGGGAGTTGGCGAAGATGCTGGGCATGGACAACGGCTATCTGAACCACATCCTGAGGAGGCGGCGAGCGGCTCCGAAGGGATTCCGAGAAAAGTTCCAGAAGGCGTTGGTGGATTTGGAGCAAGCCTCTTCCGCGGCCGTGGCCGCGAAGAATGCCGTGCTGGTCAGCAAGGGCTATGAGGCGCTCCCGAGTCCGACTGCGGACGCCACGTAATCCTGCCTGTTTCCCTCTGATCTGTAGATTTCTTGTTGACAGATTGCGCCTTCGTGGATACCATTTCCACGGAGGTCAAACATGCAAGAACAGGTCAAACCGAACGCGCACGAACCCCGTCCGATCCAGTTGCTTTTGAAGACGATCAGATTCGGGATTGAGATTGAGGTCTGCGAAATCTCCCGGGTCAGAGCGGCTTACTCGGTGGGTTCAGTTCTGAATCTTCCGGTGTATGATCGGTATGGGAACCCCATCGAGCGGGACGGACATGTCCAGCGCCGGAGTTGCACGGTCGGCGACTGGCGCATCATCAGAGACGCATCGGTCGATTCCTTTCGCTCGGCAGAAGTGATTTCCCCGCCCTTGACATTCGCCTACATCCCGGTAGTCCAGTCGATCTGTCGGCAACTGCGTCGCGATGGAGCTCGCACGAATCAAACCTGCGGAATCCACGTTCACGTCGACGGATCCACGATCGACGAGGCCTGTATGCGGTCGATCATCAACCTGTGGGTGTCCTACCAAGATCACATTTTCGAATCGTTGCAGGTGTCTGAGAACCGGAAGCGGCAGTTTTGCCGTCCGATTCGACGGACGCTCGCGATGAAGATGAACGGCGAACTACAGTTGGAGAAGCCGCAGAACATGGTCGAAATGAACGTGGTCTGGTATGGGCGATATCGGCGGAATCCAGACCGCTACGATGCCAGCAAGTACCATGCTGTCAACCTGAATTCGTACTGGTTCAACAACCGGAAAACGATTGAATTTCGCTTGTTCAACGGGACGCTCCATGCGGGCGTTGTGAAGTCCTACATCCATCTGGCGCTCGGGATCATGGCCCGCTGCGCTTCCCGGAACATCCCGCTTGAAACGCTTCCGATGGAGACGGACACGATTTGGGAAACGATGCGCGAATTTCTGTTTCTGGTCGGATTGTCCGGGGAGGAATTCCGGGTGAGTCGCTACCACTTGCTTCGACACGCCTTTGCAATCAGCGGAGTCGAAGGGGAAAACCCCGACCTCCAAAGCATTGAATCTGTAGATTAGTTATTGACATTCCCTTTCAAATCAGTTATACTCTTTTCATGGTCAATGACGGCCACCACTAGAAAGGGAAAAACATTATGTGCGGACAGGCTGGAATCATTTTCGGAAACAAGGAACGGTCGAAGCGGGTCTACACTGACTTGCGTCGGAAGTTCGCGAAGCTCCTGCTCCTCAACGAGGAGCGGGGAGCGAAGGCCACCGGCATCGCATCCATGGACTGGGATGGATCGAGCGAACTCTACAAAGAGCCGCTGCCGGCGACTGATTTTATCCCGATGAGGGGAACCGGAGAAATCCTTTCCACAATCGGGGACCATACTTCGATTCTCATGGGTCACACCCGGTATCCCACTGGGGGCACGATCTACCGGAATCGGAACAATCATCCGATTCGCGCCGGGAACGTCTTCGGCACCCATAACGGATCGGTCTGGAACGCGGATCGGATTTTCCGGTCTCGCCAGCTCAAGCGGTTCGCTGAGGTCGATTCTGAGGTACTGTTCCGGCTGGCCGGACATTGCACCTATCAGGCGCGGATCGAGGCGGACGCTCTGGCCAAGGGACTGAACCGGTGCAAGGGGTCCATCACTTCGATCATGATCAGCCGAACCGAACCGGGGCGGCGGGTCGTGGTGAAGCGGTCTACGCCTCTCCACTTCCGCAAGAGCAAGCGCCATAACGTGCTGGTCTACAGTTCGGACCCGGAGCACTTGGAATCCGTGATTCCGGCAACGCGCTACTGGAAGCACTGGCACGTCGCTGATTGCCGGGTCGTGTCGATCGATCACAATCTGAATGTGCGGTCGATCGCGATGCTCAAAGAGCAGCATTCTCGCGGCTACCATAGCGCGGATCGGTATCGAAAACCGGTCTCCAAGTCCACCATGGCGGTGACAGGATTGGCCGAATACGCGGCCCGGGAAAATCGGGATTGGTGGAATCGGGACCGGCGGCCGCTGAGGCGGTTGCGGGCCGTCAGTGGGTGATGGAGAGTCACAGGCTGGACAATCAAGGGGGGCGTCACAGTGGCGCTCCCCTTTTGTCTTTTTCGAAAGCAAGGAAATCCGGGGGGGCTTCGGCTGATACGGTGGGAAGGGACAACGGGCATGGCCAGCCCAGATTGAACCTTCCAATGGCCAAGGTTTGCCGTGTCAGGGGGAGATATTGAGCCGTCTAGTGGGACGGACGCACTTCTACAAGATTCATGACGAACGATCTGAAAGCTGAGATCAGGGCGGCGGGAGTTTACCAACACGAAGTCGCCCGGGAATTGAAGCTCAACGCAACTCTATTCTCAAACCTCATGACTGGCCGGAATCCGAAACCGCCCGGATTCGATGATCAAGTCCGTGCAGCGCTCCAGTCGATTATCCACCGACGTGGAAGGAACACCCAATAATGGAAATGATTGCGCCGCTTGATCGGCATCCTATTCCGGTCGTGACCAGAGAAGTCGAAGTCCAGCACTCCAACGGGATCGCCATTCGCATCTTTGAGTCCGGCGGAAAGCTCATGATCAATGTCGCTGGGCTGGCGAATCGTGGCGTGGAAAAATACACGCATCAAATCGGCGTCGGCGATGGCGCTGTCACCATGGAGACCCTCGGAAATGGCTAAGAAACCTCACGTCTCGGTCAGTCAAATCAACCTGTACGGAAATTGTGGAGAGGCCTACCGGCGTCGCTATGTTCTCGGAGAGAAAAAGCCTCCGGGGATTGCCGCGATCGTCGGGCGCGGAGTCGACCACTCGGTCAATGAGAATCTGACCCACAAGGTCGAGAACGGTGAGGTATTGCCCACCGAAGCCGTGCTCGATATTGCCCGGGACGGGTTCGAAAAGAGCTGGCAAGAGGGTGTCATGCTCTCGGACAAAGAGGTCCAGGAAGGCACCGAGAAGGTGCGGGGAAAGGGAATCGACAAGACGGTTCGGCTGGCCGGACTCCATTCGGGTCACTTTGCTCCGCACATCGAACCGATTTCGACGGCCCATATCCAGCGGTGGTGGAGAATCGAGATCCCGCAACTCCCACGGGACCTGATCGGCGTCATGGACGTTCAGGAAAAGGGACTCATCCGAGACACGAAGACGGCTGGCCGTATGCCGACGGTCGATGCCGCTGCGAACTCGTTGCAGGGGTCGGCCTATGTCACGTCGGCACGGATCAACGATGGCGAGCGGGTGGAATTCCAACTCGACTACCTCGTCGACAAGAAGCAGCCGGCGGCCATGAGCCTACGGGCGGGGCGGACGGACGCGATGCTGGAAACCTTCCTGCTCCGGGTCCAGACCGCCGTAGAGGGGATCGAAGCGGGCCTTGTGGTTCCCGCGAATCCGGATCATTGGATGTGCAGTCTCAGGTGGTGCGGATACGCTCCCACCTGCCCGTATTTCCACGGGAAGAAACTCATTTCCCTGTCGAGCTAAGGAGGATCATGCAACTCAAGAAGATCATCGAAAACCAGAGCACGGAATTGGCTCCGACCGCTCAGTCGGCCGCGAAGATCGCGGAAGTCCAAGGGATGATCGTGGTCGCCAATCGGATGCCACGTGATCAGGATGCGGCCATCGAAAACCTGATGCTGTCGTGCGACCATCCGGCTTTCGCCGGCGAGACCACGTATCAGTTTCCCCGGGGGAAGGCCACGATCACAGGCCCGAGCGTCAACCTCGCAAGGGAAGCCGCCCGCTGCTGGGGGAACATCCAGTACAGCGTGGACGTGATTCGAGACGACAAGAATTCGCGGCTGATCCGCGCTTGGGCGTGGGACATGCAGACCAACACCCGGGTTTCGGCGGAAGACGAGTTTGTGAAGACCGTCTTCCGCAAGAATCAGGGCGACATTCCCACCAACGAGCGGGAACTCCGGGAACTGACGAATCGGCGCGGGGCCATCCTGGAGCGCAACTGCATTTTGAAGCTGATCCCACGCTACGTGATCGACATGGCGTTGGAACGGGCTGAGAAGACGCTGCAAAAGGATGCGGCATCTTCGCCGGAGGAAACCATTCTGAGGCTGGTTCAGTGGTTTTCCGCGATCCAAGTCAGTCGGAAGGATCTGGAGAAGCGGCTGGGCCATCGGATGGAAGAGGCGACTCCGAAGGAAATCTCGAAACTCCGAGCGATCCTTCGGTCCATCTTGGACGGCAACAGTTCTTGGGCGGAATACGCCCCGAAGCCGGATCCCAATCCGACCGCATCGGGGGATTCCACGGAGACAGCGCAGACGCAGGTTCCAGAGGGCCAACAGACCGCCGTGGTCGACGCGGCCCCCCAAGCGCAACTGACTCTCGACGGTCTGCAGCCCGGAGAGGTATCCGACCCGAGACAGCAACAGTCCGAACAGCCCAACAATCCATCGAAGGCCGAAACCTACCGGCTCACGAAACGGCAAACCAAAAACCTTGAGGACACCGCCGCCAAAGCCGGCATGACGGATGATCAATTCACCGAATTGCTCGGACAGCAGGGCTTTTCGGATGTCGAGGAGATCAGGCGCGGTCAACTGGCCGGCGTGATGGAAGCGGTGCTAAACTGGGCCGCTGACCACAGCAAGTAGACGCTGAGAGGCTGGTTCAATGGCCCAAACGAAGATTCAGTGGAGCGAGATGACGTGGAACCCGGTTACGGGCTGCCGCAAGGTGAGTCCGGGGTGCAAGAACTGCTACTCGGAAGCCATCGCAAAGCGGTTCTGGGGTGACCGGAAGTTCACCGACGTCCGCCTTCACGATGATCGTTTGGGCCATCCGTTCCGATGGAAGAAACCCCGGAGAGTGTTCGTCAACTCGATGTCGGATCTGTTTCACCCGGATGTGCCGGTCGAATTCATCGACAAGGTTTGGGACGTGATGTCGGTAACTACCCACCACGTCTACCAGATTTTGACGAAGCGCCCGAAGCGGATGAAATCCTACCTCGATCAGAAACTGCCGGATTCATTGCCGAACGTTTGGTGGGGAGTCTCGGTGGAAGATCAGAGGCAAGCGGATCATCGAATTCCGATCCTCATGGAAACGCCGGCGGCGGTGCGCTTCATTTCAGCGGAGCCGCTCTTGGGTCCGATCGATCTGCAAACAGCCATGGGAATGGGTGGTCATATCTATGATTCTAAACAGGGCTATTTTGTCCGGCTCCGAAATCCGTTAGCGGCCTCGTTTGTGACTCGGGCAGTGAACGCACGTGGAACCGGACCGGAAAGCGATGCCGCACCCATTTATTTCGAAGACGGATCGATTACGGATATTGGTCGACTGTCCGAAGTGATGCGTGGGTTAGGGATTTCGGCCGAAGAATTCGCAGAGAGGATGCGGGAATTCGGAGATGCAATCACATCCGGTGAGTTGGTCGGAGATCAACCACGTGTCGCCCGCCACGACTTGTCCCAGTTCATCCAAAGGGAAATCAATAAGGAAGAATTGTCTCGAGGATGGCCGACTCCGGTAGCCACGAAACCATCTGAGGTTGTTCCGAAAAAGCTCGACTGGGTGATTATCGGGGGTGAGTCCGGACCGAGTGCTAGAGATTGCGATATCAGTTGGATCCAAGCATTGGCGACTCAATGCCATCGGCTGAAAATCCCGACGTTCGTGAAGCAACTCGGGAGCCGTTCGATCATCGAAACAGAGAAGCTCGACTTGGACCAATGGGGGCGCGGGGTCAAATTCCAGTGGTGGAATTCCATCGCCAATCCAGACCGCTACATCGTCCGATTCAAAGACCGGAAGGGTGGAAACCCTTCGGAGTGGATGCCTTCGCTGCGCGTCAGGGAGTTCCCGAACCTGCCGGCGTAACGCCCGATGGACCGTCGGAACGTAGTCACGTATTTCTGGCTCGATGATCGGGTCAGGAATCTTCCAGCAGCCGAGCGCTACCTGTTTCTGTACCTGATTTCGAACCCTCACTCCCATATTTCCGGCATCTACCAACTCACGCTGAAAACGATTGCTTACGAAACCGGACTCGCTCCCAAGCGGATCCCCGGGATGATCCGGTCTCTCGTCGAATCGAACCGGATCGAATTCGATGCCGAAGCCAATATCGTCTTCGTGCGGAACATGATCCGGTATCAGGCCAGCGGAATCCGCGATTTTCGAGCGGCCGCGAAGCACGTGAAGCGGCTCCCGACGAATCGACTCACCGAACAATTCCTGTCTCTGTACCCGGAAATCAAGACGGCTCTGAACGAGCAAGCACCCACCGAGAAATCGACTCGCTGGGACTACCCGGAGGATTTCTCCCGCTGGTGGAAACTCTACCCGTGGAAGACCAAGAAGCGACGTGCGTTGGTGGCTTGGAGGAAACTCTCTCCAGACTCGCAACTGGTCGAACGGATGATGCTCGCGATCACCGAGCAAATCCTGAGTTCCCACTTCATCGGATCGAACCACAAGGATTACACGCCGCACCCGGCGACGTGGCTCAACGATGCCCGTTGGGAAGACCTCCCACGTTGGATCTTCCGAGATGTCGACCGTCAAGGAAAAGTGATCCGGGTGCGGAACCTACGGCCCGAGACTCCCGACGAATGGGCCGCGCATCGCGAATGGGTTCGAATCTCCATGGACTGCATCCTAAACGGTGAGGAAACTCCCATGAATCCGCTCAATAGGAGCCGCTAGACGCTCCCAGATCGATTGTAAGGCCATGCCCCATACCAAGGCATCAGCGATCCGGTTTGACCGCTTAGACGCCCTCCTGTATATTCCTTGTTGACAGGAAAATGGCAGACCGGAAAAAGCAACGAGTAGACGAATTTCGGGATTGGATTCTCAGCGTTTCGTTTCTTGAGGATCAGGCCCGAGCGTATGTCGGGATTGATCCTGGCAAATCGGGAGGGCTGGCGGTAGTTAAGGGCATGGCGGCCGCCGCCCT
>CAXXJS010000045.1:0-33276 GCA_963662665.2 Candidatus Latescibacterota bacterium | reverse complement strand
GGGAAATCAAGCCTGACGGGGCCGGAAAGCCATCTCGACCGCGCCGGTAAATCGTCGCAGATGAAAAATGCCGTAACAGGATTTTCGGGGGAAACCGCAGCCGGAAGGAAACCCCGTAGACGTTCCATTCGGGCCTGACGCGACGGTGCCCACGCGCCAGGGCTAGGCTATTCGATGGCTGCCTGTGCGGCGGCCAGGCGGGCGATGGGTAACCGGTATGGGGAGCAGGAGACGTAGTCCAGGCCGATTCGGTGGCAGAATTTAACGGATTCCGGATCGCCGCCGTGTTCCCCGCAGATGCCCACTTTCAGCGATTTGCGCGCCGAACGCCCGTGTTCCGTTCCGATAGCCACCAGTTGCCCCACGCCTTGCTGGTCCAGACTCAGGAAGGGGTCGTGTTCCAGGATGCCCTGTTCGACGTATGCGGGAAGGAATTTGCCGGCGTCATCGCGCGAATAACCGAAGGTCATCTGGGTGAGGTCGTTCGTACCGAAGCTGAAGAAATCGGCGGATTCCGCAATGGCGCCTGCCACCAGAGCCGCGCGGGGAATCTCGATCATGGTGCCGACGAGATAGTCGATTTTGATTCTGCCCCCTCCCATAACCTCGCCAGCGACACGGTCGACGATCTTCCGGAGTTCGGTGAACTCCTTAACGGTCCCCACCAGGGGAATCATGATCTCGGGAATAACCTTTATCCGCCGCCTGCGCGCGTTGACGGCCGCTTCAAAAATGGCGCGCGCCTGCATTTCGTATATTTCAGGATAGGTAACACCCAGGCGGCAGCCCCGATGCCCCAGCATGGGGTTGAACTCATGCAGGCTGTCAACTTTCTTGCGGATCGTTCCGAGCGGGACCCCCATCTGCCGCGCCATTTCCCGCTGCTGTTCGCGCTCGTGGGGCAAGAACTCGTGCAGAGGCGGGTCCAACAGGCGGATGGTAACGGGAAACCCTTTCATGGCCTTGAAAATGCCTTCGAAGTCCTCGCGCTGAATCGGAAGGAGCTTCTCCAGGGCGTTTCTTCTTCCCGATTCGTCGGCGGCAAGGATCATCTCCCGAACGGCCAAGATGCGGTCCCCTTCAAAGAACATGTGCTCGGTGCGGCAAAGGCCGATGCCCTCCGCGCCGAATTTCCGGGATATTTCCGTATCCTCCGGTGTATCGGCATTGGTCCGTACGTTCAGCTTCCGCATCTCGTCCGCCCATTTCATGACGGTCGAAAAATCGCGGGACAGCTTCGGATTCCGTGTGGGAACGCGGCCGAGC
The DNA here is from genome assembly GCA_963662665.2 of Candidatus Latescibacterota bacterium. Taxonomy (GTDB): domain Bacteria; phylum Latescibacterota; class UBA2968; order UBA2968; genus JAAXHE01. The sequence goes on along the minus strand of CAXXJS010000045.1, from coordinate 32,010 downwards.
ATCACTTCGCCCTTCGCGCCGTCCAGCGAGATCCAGTCGCCCGCATTGACAGTTGTGCCATTGACCCTGAACAGGTCGTTGTTGTAGTCGATTGAAAGTGCGCCGCAGCCGGCCACGCAACATTTGCCCATCCCGCGCGCCACCACGGCGGCGTGGCTGGTCTGTCCTCCGCGGGCTGTCAGAATACCTCTGGCGGCGTTCATCCCGCCGATGTCTTCGGGCGAAGTTTCGAGGCGCACGAGGATGACCTCTTCGCCGTCTTCGGCCATTGTTTCAGCATCGTCGGCCGTGAAGACCGCTCTGCCTGAGGCCGCGCCAGGCGAGGCGGGAAGCCCTGTCGCAAGGACCTCGCGGGTTGCGCCGGGGTCGAACGTGGGGTGCAGGAGATGGTCGAGCTGGGCGGGGTCGATACGCGCGATCGCTTCTTCTCTGGTGATTAGCCCCTCTTTCACCATATCTACGGCTATCTTGAGCGCCGAGGCGGCAGTGCGCTTGCCGGTCCGGGTCTGCAACATCCAAAGCCGGCCTTCCTGAACCGTGAATTCGATGTCCTGCATTTCCCGATAATGCTGTTCCAGCTTCTTGTAGATCTGCTCAAGGGTCGCGTAGGCACCGGGCAGTTGCCGCCTCATTTTCGCTACCGGCTCGGGCGTACGGACTCCTGCCACAACGTCCTCGCCCTGGGCGTTGATGAGGTACTCGCCGTAGAACTTCCTCGCGCCCGTGGAGGGGTCGCGGGTGAACGCAACCCCCGTGGCGGAGCCATCTCCCATGTTTCCGTAGACCATGGCCTGGACGTTGACGGCGGTTCCCCAGCTGTGCGGAATGTCGTTGATGTTCCGGTAGACGACAGCCCGGTTGCCGTTCCAGGAGTTGAAAACGGCGTTCACGCTTCCCCACAACTGTTCCATCGGGTCTTCGGGAAAAGACCGGCCCGCGCGACTTCGGACGATATCCTTGAATATGGCCACGAGTTCACGGAGTTCATTCGACGTGAGGTCGGTATCCAGCGAGATGCCTCGCCTGGCCTTGACGCTGTCGATTGCGGCTTCGAAGGGATCGTGTTCCCGCTCTTCCGGCTGCACACCCATCACAACGTCGCCGTATGTCTGAATGAAGCGGCGGTACACGTCCCATACAAAGCGCTCATTTCTGGTTTTTTCAATCAGCCCCCCGGCAATCTCGTCGTTGAGGCCCAGATTGAGTACGGTCTCCATCATTCCGGGCATGGAGACCCGCGCGCCCGACCGGACCGACAAGAGAAGCGGATTGCCGGCGTTGCCGAAACGTCCGCCCATGGCGTTCTCAACTTTTTTCAGGTTCGAAACAACCTGGCTGTCCAGTTCCGGAGGGTGTTTTTTCTCGTGGCCGTAGTAGTAGTCGCAAACTTCCGTGGTAATGGTATACCCTGCGGGAACCGGAATGCCGATCCGGGACATTTCTGCCAGGTTGGCGCCCTTGCCACCGAGCAGATTGCGCTGGTCACCGTCCCCGTCGGCCGTGCCATTGCCGAAGAAGTATACGTATTTTTCAGATTTCGAAATCCGGGTCGGCATGTTCCTCCTCGTCGTGTATGTTAGCAGCCCGTTGGAAGAGTCCATCCGGTCTGCGGCCTGCCTCGCCTGCAGAGCAACCTAATCAACTGACCGTCAGGGATTCCGCTTTGCTGTCGTTCCCCTTCCTGAATCAGCCGTTGTGGTACTCCCGGACGACGTCGTGATCACTGTATCGAGTGCGGTCTGACGGGACGGAGGGGGTTGTGTTTCGTCTTGCCCGCGCGTGTCAGAGAGTTCCTGGCGACTGGCCTGGACCACGTCCCGGTCTTCGATATTCAGGAGAGTTTTAAGGATGCTTCGCCTGCCCACAATAATACGCAGATCCGCCGTAGAGCCGTATTTAAGTGGCAGCGGGGTCTTTACAATGCGAATTTCCAACTCAAAGGTGCGTGTGCCGCCGCCGTGCACCGCATACCCGTAAAACCTGGAGATTTCGCCGGCGCCGACGAATTCCTCGCGGTCTGTAAAGAGATTGCTCAGGATTTCGACCGGGTGGCCCAGCCGGATTTTCCAGGCGTTGGTTTCCTGGACCCACGCATCGATTGTATCGTCCCCGCCATCGCCGGCGATAATGAGGACGATCTGACCCTGTTCGGCCAGCATGCCGGGATGCAGGTCCCGCCTGGCAACAATGCCGTTTACGGGTGACCGAAGGGTGGTCAGCTCCAGGCTCTCCCGCGTCGCTTTCAATCCGTTTCGTGCTTTATCCAGCGCTGCGCCGGCGCGGCGAACTTCGGCCGCCGCCTGTCTGAGTTCCGCGGGCGACGCTCCACGCCGCGTGAGGCTGAGAACCTCGGTTACGACTTTCAGATTGGTTTCCGCCAGTTGATAGTTGGTCTTTGCGTGTTCGAGTTCCTCGACGCTCCAGAGGCGCTCGCCCAGGTAGAGGTGTTCGGCCCTCTGCATTTCCTGCTTTCGAGCCTTCAACGCAATTCGTGCATGCTCGACTCTGGATTCCGCGATTTTCAGCGCTTCCGAGGTGGGTTTTTCTTTCAGCAGCGCCAGATTCGCCCGCGCGTGTTCGAGGTTGGCTTCGCTGCGCTGGACCTCCTTTTCGGCCTCTTCGACGGCAGAAAGGAGGTCGCCGCCGTAGAGTTGGACAAGTGCCTGACCGGCTTTGACCTGCGTTCCGGCCTCACAGTGAATGGCTTCGATGACCCGCTTGAGCGGGGAGTCGATATAGATTTTTTCCCCGGGCTCGACAATGCCCTGGGCCATGACCACGTCGTCGATTTCGATAAGAGCCAGGGTAAGTATTACAGCCGCCAGCACACCCGCAATCCACAGCACCCACTTAAGGACGCGGTGCCTGCGTCGCCTGCGCATCATTACGGAATCCCTTTTCCTTGACAGGGGAGAACGGCTTGTCTATATTCATCACTTTGCCCGATCGCGCACCGGTTTTCGAGGTTTGATCCGGGTATGGAATGGGCCCGTAGCTCAGGGGTAGAGCAGCGGCCTTTTAAGCCGTTGGTCGAAGGTTCAAATCCTTCCGGGCTCATTTAACTTTCTCAAAATAAAATACTTGCATTATAAAACGGCCCGGATCGAAACAGATCGGGCTTTTTTGTTTATTACAGTGAATGGTTTCACGATGACGTGAAATCCCGGCTGTTTCGGAGTCTTCTAAGTTATCATATCCCATTTTACATGTCAAGGCGATTTCGCTAACCGGTAACGTGGTTTTCGGCCGTCCCGGTCCGGTCGGCCGGCTCTCCGGACAGTCGTTAATTTGAATTTTTAACTTGACAACTCGAGATGGATCAATTATTCTTGACTAATTCGATCAACAATATAATAAATAGAATCGGTAGAGGTTGCGCCATGGATCAGGATCACGAGGCATTCGGCCGAATGGCCGATTCACTGGATGGAATGAGACCCGAGGAGGTGCTCGAGTGGGCGTGGAGGGATATCGGCCCCACGGTCGCGATGAGCACGGCATTCGGGCCTGGCGGCCTGGTTCTAGTGGATATGGCGCAAAGGAAGGTCCCGCAACTGCCTGTCTTTACGATTGACACCGGATACCTGTTTCCTGAAACACTGGAGCTGAAAAAGCGTATCGAGGCGCGTTATGGAATTCAGATCGAGTCCCTGCGCCCTCGCTTGAGCGTACCCGAGCAGGATCGCGCCTGCGGGGCTGAACTGTACAGCAGGAACCCGGACCGATGCTGCCGGATGCGCAAGGTGGAACCGCTGCAGCGCAAATTGGCAGGGCTGAACGGCTGGATCGCCAGTCTGCGGAGAGATCAATCGGGAACGCGGGCGGGTGTAAGCGTCGTGGAAGGCTACCGTACCAGCGGTGGACGGACCGTCGTCAAGGTCAATCCGCTTGCCGCCTGGACGCGGAAACAGGTGTGGGACTACATCGCAGAGAATGATCTGCCGTACAATTCGCTCATGGACAAGGGTTATTCCAGCATCGGCTGCCGGCCCTGCACCCAGCCGGCGGCGCCCGGCGCCGAAGAACGCGCGGGCCGCTGGGCGGGCACGTCCAAATCGGAATGCGGTATGCACGTTCCATTGTTAGAGGTGGAGATACCGGAAGCGGAGGGTCAATTGGCGGCGGGATAAACCGGGCCGAAATGGCAGTAGTCCTGAATCAGACCGAATCTGTATCGGCGGAAGCGCTATCGGCTTCCGCCGATATCTTTTGTACGGAAAGCCCTTTGATACTTGACTTTGGCGTAGCAGAGAGGTAGACAACCCTTGTGTTTGGCCGCGTATTACCGCGGGGCCGGACCTACCCCCTTACCCCCTTCCTGAAGGAAGGGGGAACTGTGATTGGTCAATGTCTCGGCGAGGCGACTCTTGGCTTTCCTCCCGCTTTCCTTTAGGAGAGGGGGCCGGGGGGAGAGGTCCCCGCACCCGTGGGCTTCCAGCCCTCGCGGCGTTGACAGCGGCAATTGACAACGATGTCGACCGTCAGTTGACCGCTCTTTCTCGACGGAATCACTGTATGCGTACGGGCGACCAGCCGGTCGCCCGTACAAAAACCAGGCATCCGTGCATGGACACCGCGTAGCCATATCGCTAACCGGTGTTAGCTGACAGCTGTAAACTGACGGCCGCACGCTGGTTTTGCCGACTTCCACCGTTTGCGCTTGACAAAGCCGGTCGTCTGTATATATTGTTTTTGCTGCTTGGTCCCGGGCAACACGGGGCCATTTTTGTAAGTGAACTGGGTGTATTCCAAACGCCGAAGGGAGACTGTATCGCGCTTTTGGATCGCTCAATTGATCTACGGATGAAATCCGTACATGCATACCGAAATTAACGCGAGCAGCGCAGCATCGTCGTACCAGTCCACGTGGGTCGGCAGTGACACTGGCGGGATCAACGCCTTTGGCAAGACGGTGAGATGCATTGAAGGAGGCCGTAACAGAGGCTACGTTCGTCGCCCATGATACGAAGCTTCAAAGATCGGGATACACGACGTTTCTTCGAGGGGCAGCGAGTCCCGGCGTTTCACGGTTTCTCGAATCAGGCGGCCCGCCGACTGACCCTTCTGGCCAACGCGGAGACCCTCCGGGATCTCGCCGCATTGCCGAGCAATCGGCTTGAAGCGTTACGAGGCGACCGGGCAGGACAACACAGCATTCGGATCAACGCGCAATGGCGCATCTGTTTCCGCTGGACGGACGATGGTGCGTGCGACGTGGAGATCGAGGACTACCACTGAGAGGCGCGAACATGAACGCGAAGAATGGGATGAGACCGGTTCATCCGGGTGAGATACTCCGCGAGGAACTCGACGCGCTCGGGCTGTCGGCCAACGCCCTGGCGAAGGCACTGGGAGTGTCGGTGAATCGCATCTCGATGATTCTGAACGGTCGACGTGGGGTGAGCGCGGACTCGGCATTAAGGCTGGCGCGCTACTTCGGGACGACTCCTCAGCTTTGGCTCAACCTGCAAACGACATGGGAGCTTCGCAGGGCGGAGATCGAGGCGGGCCGCGAGATCGCTGCACGCGTAGCCCCCCGTCAAGCGGTGCAGTAGGAATGTGATGGCCAATTGCCTGCGACTGACCGGAAAGAAGAGTTGACCATGGGCGACATTGGAAGCAATCGCGTCGGCCCCATGCTGAACCCTCCGCACCTTGGCGAACTGATCCGAGAGAGCATGGTAGAAGATGGCTGGAACGTCACGCAGACGGCGGCGTGCCATCGCGTGGGCCGACGAAGGTACGCCGGATCACCATCGCTTAAGGCTCCCGCGAATGGAAGCCGATGTCATCCTGGATGCGCCGGATCGACGAATCATCATTGATGCGAAGTACTACCGTGAGGCGTTTGGCGGTCGCTACGGCGGAAAACTCCATTCTCAGAATCTCTACCAACTGCTGGCCTATCTCCGAAATCGCGAAGTGGCCGAAATGCCAGGCCCGAGACACGAAGGAATTCTACTTTACCCGACAGTTGGCCATCCGGTGGCGGTGGATGTCTGTTTGGAGGGTTTTGCAATTCGCGCTCGGAGCATCGATCTTGCTCATGATTGGCGCAACATCCATCGAGATATGTTGAAGTTGATCGCGTAGTCGAAATTGCGCCCTCAATGTAGCGGCGTCGGTCGGCTTCAAGGACGCGTGGGTGGGAGTGCAGACCCTCCCCGCCCGCATGCTGCGAAGGGATTTCCCTTGGGGCATCAGGTTCGGAGTACGGACGCCGGTTCCGGAATTCAGCCGACGGTTGTCGAAGCCATCGGCAGGACGCCGCTGTTGCGCGTACGCAAGTTTGCGGATCACCTGGACGGCGTTGAGATCTACGCCAAAATGGAGATGTTCAACCCGGGCGGATCGGTAAAGGACCGGCCGGCGTTGCAGATGATCCGTGATGCCATTGTATCCGGGGAATTGACGCCAGACAGGGTGATTATCGATTCCACGTCCGGCAATACGGGTATCGCCTACGCGATGATCGGTGCGGCGCTGGGGTATCGGGTGGAACTGGTGATGCCGGGCAGCGTCAGCGTGGAACGCCGGCACGTGATACAGGCCTATGGCGCCAGCCTTGTGCTGAGCGATCCGCTGGAGGGATCCGATGGCGCCATTCTCAAATGCAGGGAGATTCTGGCGGCCAATCCGGAGCGGTACTACAAGCCGGACCAGTACAATAACCCTTCGAATCCCAGGGCGCACTACCTTCAGACCGCGCCGGAGATCTGGCGGCAGACGCGAGGGCGCGTGACCCATTTCGTGGCGACGCTTGGTACCAGCGGCACGTTGATCGGTACCGGCCGGCGGCTGAAGGAATACAACCCCGATATACAAATCGTGGCCGTGGAACCGCACGAGTTTCACGGAATCGAAGGACTCAAGAATATGGACGTATCCATCGTTCCGGGGATTTACGACCCTTCAGTATGGGACCGGAAGATCCGCGTGGAGACCGAAGCCGCCTACGAGGCCGCCAGGCGACTGACGCGTGAGCTCGGCATACCTGCCGGGCAGTCCTGTGGTGCGGCCTTCGCCGGGGCGTTGAGCGTGGCCGAGGAGGCGGGCGAAGGGGTTGTGGTCACCCTGTTTCCGGACAGCGGCGAGAAATATATGAGCACGCCTTTGTGGCGCCTCGACGAGCCGGGCAGTGTTCTGTCCCGGAAATAAGTTGCCTGAATCGGCGGTTGAATGGTGAGGTATTTTTGGGACGGGACACTAGAGGAGGGTGGATTTGGATCGGGCGGTCTGGAGGCAGATTTACGAACACGCACGAAAGGACTATCCGGCCGAATGCTGCGGGATCGTCGTTGAAGGTGCGAAGGGCGCACATCGTGTGCATCCGTGTGAGAACATACAGGACCGGCTGCACGCACGGAATCCGGAGGAACACCCCCGCACCTCCAGGAATGCATACCGGATGGACGATCTGGAGGTCCACCGGATTTTTGCCGAAACAGAAAGTGCGGGCGGCAGCGTGGTGGCGTTTTATCATTCGCACATCGACTGCGGCGCGTATTTCTCCGAGGAAGACCGTCAAGCCGCCATGTTCATCGACGAGCCGGCCTTTCCGAATGTGGAGTACATCGTGGTCTCCGTGTTCGGAGGCTCTGTTCGGGGCGCGGCCGGGTTCGGATGGGACGAAAGCCTGAAGACATTCGCGGAGACGGCGCTGGAGGGTTACGATCCGGCAATCCAATAGAAATCGGGTCGCAAGTGTTCGGGGATACAGGAGGAGTATCGGGCGCGCGTTGGGAATTACGCGAACATACGACGCATCGAAATTGCAGGACTGCAACGCAATACAATCATCATTCAGGAGGTTCACACAATGGGCTTGACTGTACGGATTCCGACGCCATTGCGAAAATTCACGGGCGACAGGGCAGACGTTGAAGCAAGCGGCGCAACGCTGGGCGAGTTGCTCGACGATCTGGAATCGAAGCACCCGGGTATCAAGGAGAATCTGGTCGACGCCGGAACCGGCGGCTTGCGACGGTTCGTAAACGTATACGTCAACGACGAGGACGTTCGTTTTCTGGAGGGAACGGAGACGCCGCTGAGGGACGGAGACAGCGTGACGATTGTTCCGGCCATCGCCGGAGGGCGACGTTGAGCCGTAAACCGCGTAACGGGTGTGACGTGAAAGCCGTTTGTCCGTTGGGAGGCCTCCTATGCAAATCTCCTCGAAGGGAAATTACGGATTGCGGGCCGTATTTGATCTGGCGCTGCATTACGGCGAGGGAGTTGTACAGAGTGCGGACATAGCGTCCCGGCAGGATATTCCGGAATCCTATCTTGTACAATTGCTGAATCTGCTGCGCAAAGCCGGGCTGGTGCGGAGCGTCAGAGGTCCCCGGGGCGGCCACGAACTGATCCGGCGGCCCGAGGAAATTACAGTTGGGGCGGTTCTCGAGGTCCTGGAGGGCCCGATCCGGCTCACCGGAGAACCGTCCGAAAGCGAGTACGGGGCACAGGACGTTTTGCGGGAAGTCTATGAACGGTTGGAGGCGGCGGTGGAGGAAGTTCTCACGTCAGTCACCTTAGACGACCTTTGTACGAATTACCGGACCCAAAGCGGGCGAATCGTCTTCAGGATATAGACGTTCAGCCGATCCATCCCGCCCCTGCGGCCTGCCAGTCCGTTGTAAAAGTTCATCCGGGCTGCGGCCGGCTCTTGTAAACGAGATACTGCGTTGCGCTCCCTCCCCGAATCGGCGGAAGGATGGTGGCGTATTTCCGGAACGGGACACGATACCTCGCCAACAGAGCAACTATTCCAACGGACTGATGCTGCATGGACTCCCTCAGAAAGGGCGAGAATATCCTGGACCTCATCGGTGCAACGCCGATGGTGCGTCTGAACAGGGTGGCCGTTCCGGACGGGGCCGTCGTGTGGGCCAAACTGGAGGCGTTCAATCCGGCCGGCAGCGTAAAGGACCGTACGGCGCTGGCCATGATCGAAGCGGCCGAAGCGCGCGGCGACCTGAAGCCCGGAATGAGGATTATAGAGCCCACCAGCGGGAACACGGGCATCGGCCTGGCAATGGTGGCAGCCGTGAAGGGGTACCGGCTGACAATTACCATGCCGGAAGGCGTCAGCGACGAGCGTCGTAAGTTGCTCAGGGCGCTGGGCGCGGAGGTCGTATTGACGTCGGCCCTTGACGGGATGCAGGGCACCATCGAAAAGGCGCTGGAACTGGTGGAGGACGGCGAGGAAAGTTATATTCCGCAACAGTTTGAAAACCCGGCCAATCCGGATGTTCACCGCCGCACGACCGCGCGGGAGATCCTGCGGCAGATGGAGGGAGCGCCCGACGTCTTCGTTGCGGGCGTGGGGACGGGAGGGACGGTTACCGGCGTTGGAGAGGTCCTGAAGGCGAAGTTTCCGGAGACCTGCATTGTCGGCGTCGAGCCCGAGGATTCAGCGGTGTTGTCCGGCAAACAACCCGGGCCAACGGAGATCGACGGGCTGGGCGCCGGGATGATCCCGGACGTGCTCAATGTGGATATCCTGGACCGTGTCGTTCAGGTTTCCAATTCACAAGCCCGTCGGATGGCACGCCGACTGGCGAGGGAAGAGGGTATCCTGGCGGGCATTTCCTCAGGGGCGGCGGCACATGCGGCGACAACGATTGCCGCGGCCATGTCGCCTCAGGAGCGGGTGGCGGTCGTATTGCCAGATACGGGCGAACGTTACATGGACTCGTTTCTCTTTTCATGAGATTTCTGTCCCGGAACACATTGTCAGATGGTGGAAAAATTCCGGGACCAGGCGCCACCTGCCGACAAACAAGAAAACACGCCCGATGTCATTTTTGACACCGGGCGTGTTTTTCGGGGTGGACGGATCGTCTACAGGGTATTTGCACGTAGGGCCAGGTCGGATTTATAACGGGCAGCGGTGTTTCGATGCAGGACACCCTTTTTTACACTCCTGTCTATAATCGATACCGCCTGCGGCATCAATGATTCCATTTCCCCTCTGTCACTCGTATTTGTCGCCTTCTTGAGGACGGTTCTCAGAGCCGAACGTGCGCTTCTATTACGCAGTCGGGCTCGGCGGTTCTGCCGGAGCCGCTTATAGGACGATTTGAGTGTGGGCAACGAGTACCTCCTTATTGCTCCCGCAAACCGGAGCGGGCTTTTCAAATTACGGAAAACACCGAAGTTCAAGAATCTAACAAGAAAGCCGACTTTTCACAACAGATTTATTGAAAATAGAACAAACGGGTTGTTCTGTAGCACCACGCCTTCGTGTTTTACTCGTCGTGACAGGTGGCGATGCCTCGACGTTTCTGCACCAAGGCCACGTCGTCAATTGACCTTCAGTAACTCAACCTCGAAGATGAGGGTCGCGCCGGGGGGGATGCTGGGATTTCCACGGTCGCCGTAGGCGAGGTGGGACGGTATGTAAAAGACGCATTTGGCGCCTTCCTTCATCAATTGCAATCCTTCCGTCCAGCCCCTTATAACCCGATTGAGCGGGAACGTAGCCGGTTCTCCGCGTTTGATGGAACTGTCGAATTCGTTGCCGTCAAGGAGCGTGCCGCGGTAGTGTACCGTCACCTTGTCGGTCGCCGAAGGTGACTTTCCGGAACCCTCTCTGGTCATCTTGTACTGCAGGCCGCTGGGTTGTTCCACGACGCCCTCGTTCGTTAGGTTGTTCGCCAGGAACTGCCGTCCTTCCTCTTTGTTTTTCATTGCCAGTTCTCCAATGTTTGGTCTTGCGCCTCGCGCCTTCCTCTGGGCCTGTTGTTTTTCGATCATTTTTTGTTTTAATGATGCCATAGCCGCGTCGATCTTCTCTTTGGTCATCCGTGCTTCTGTCTTTAAAACGCGGTCCTGTATACCGAGAGAGAACGCATCGGGATCGACTTCAATTCCGGCATTCTGGCGCAGGCCGTTTACGATATCCCTCCCCACGGCGTAACCCAGAGCATAGTTGAGTTTCTGTTTGTCCGGTACGTCTTTCTCCTGGCGAAAGGCCACCAGTGTCTGCTCGATTTCATCGCGGGTGTAGAGTGTACCCCCGCCCGCCGCCGCTTCCCTGACGCCTTTTCCGTATGCATCGGCGTCGAGGGCTATCTGCGTTTTTTCCAACCCTTTCGCGACTTCCTCACCAATGGTGAATCCCAGGCTGTAACTGGATCTCTCGTTTTCGGTTGCCAGTTCCTTCTTTTCGGCTTCACAGGCGAAAAGAAGCAGCGATACAATCAATGTCCAGCCGATTCTCATTGAGGTCTCCTGTCTGATCGGGTGAATTTGTGGCCGGTTCAAGGCGCAGTTGAATTGAAATGCGTCTCGATCCAGCCTGAAACCCGCCTTCCGGCATCGAAGACCGGTGGCGAACGCCGTTCACGTTCAGCGGATGAAGATCCCGCCGTTGGCGTCGATAATTTCACCGGTAATGAAGCTGCCCTGGTCGGAGGCGAGGAGCAGTACGGCCCCGACCATTTCCTCGGGTCTGCCCACGCGTTTCAGAGGCGCGGCCCTCCCGAACGAATCGAGCTGTTCGGGTGTGGAGTGCCGGTGCTGCATCGGGGTGTCGATAACACCGGGCGCGAGGGCGTTGACCCGGATACCGTCCGGCGCGAGCTCTTTCGCGAGGCCCCGGGTGAAGGTGTTGACCCCGCCCTTCGCCGTGCCGTACGGCAGAGTGCCGCCGCCGCCGCCGGTATGGCCCGCCACCGACGAGATATTGACAATGGCCCCGCCGTCGTGTTTACGCAGGGCGGGAATGGCCGCGCGGCAGCATAGGAAAACGCTCTTCAGGTTGACGTTGATCATGCGGTCCCACAGTTCGTCCGGGCACTGGGCAATGGGCGCCTTGTCCATCCACTGGCCGGCGTTATTTATAAGTACATCCAACCGTCCGCCAAAGATCTCGAGGGTATGGTCCACCATGTGCTGGACCTCCATCGCGCTGCAGACGTCCGTGCGAACCGTTTCGATGCGGCTTGCCGACGTGGAGGCGTCTTCTTCGAGCGCCCTCGCGCCCGCCTTGTTGCTGTTGTAGGTGGCCACGACAGACGCGCCTTCGTTCGCCAGGGCGAGCGCGACGACCCTGCCGATGCCGCTGCTGGCGCCGGTCACGATTGCGACTTTCCCTGTAAATTGCCGCTGGCTCATATCAGTTCTCTCTCCACGTCGAAAGACGTTACGTCTCCGTTGTATCCACAGTTGCCGTCACAGTGATCGTCTCACTGCTTGTCAAAAAGCTTCTTCCAGTCCGAGAAGGCCATCTGTCCGCCGTCCGCAACGAGGGTCTGTCCGGTTATGAACCGGGCGTCCGGGGTGGTGAGAAAGTGCGCAATGCCCGCAATTTCCCCGGGTTCGCCGTACCGGCCCTGAGGTATGAGCTTGAGGTAGTTGTCCAGGGTTTCCCTGTCGTCCAGCAGGTCGTCGTTCGCCGGCGTGTTGATGACGCCCGGGCATATGGCGTTCACGCGCACGTTGTGCGGTGCGAATTCTCCTGCAGCGGTCCGGGTGAGGGCGACAAGCGCCGCTTTGGATGAGTCGTAGGCGGCGGAGCCCTTGCTGGACACCATGGCGTTGCGGGAGGCGATGTTGACAATCACGCCGTCGCCGCGTTCGATCATTCCCGGTGCGGCCTCACGGGTAAGGATGAACGGAGCGGTGGTATTGATCCGGTAGATTTCCTCCCATCGGTCAAGCGGGATGTTCACCAGGGGTTCGTAGCACCAGGCGCCGGCATTGTTGACAAGGACATCGATGGTTCCGTGCTCATTCGCGAGCCCCGCCACCAGTTCGGGGATGGACTCCAGGTTGTTCAGGTCGAAGACGCACGGGATCGTGTTGGAATTACATTCGACCAGTTTCTGAAGGGCGCTTTCCGAACGGTCGAGGGCGATCACGCGGAGGCCTTCGGCGGTAAACCGTTCCGCAATGGCTTTACCAATACCGCTGGCGGCGCCGGTGACGAGACCCAGCCTGCCAGGTCGATTCATGAGACTGTCGCCTTCGATTGACGAACGACTCCGGAACGCGGGATCGTCAGCACGTCGAATTTCCAGGATATCCGACCGCGTCGCTGATCGCTGCGTTACAGCCAGCCCGCAATCGTCCACATGGCGCTCAGCCGGCCGAAGGGTGCGTTGACAAGCCTTCGGGCGTCGGCCACGGGGTCGCCGCCGTAGTAGCGATTGAATTCGGCGCGGATGCGTTCTTCCAGGCTCGTGGCGCCTGATACCGGCAGGTCAACCCACCCGCCCCCTGTGTCGGCGCTCTCGCGCAGCGCCACCCACGTTTCAAAGTCCAGCCGACCGCCGGCCGCACCGTATTGTGGACATGTGTTACGGGTGACGGCTGTGTGAAGACTTTCCATGATCGCGGCTTTGGCCACGTCGTCCTGGCCGGAAATCCTGTAACGTTTGTAGGGATTTTCCCAGTAGATGGGAGGGTCCGTATCCACCTGAACCCTTGCGAGGACCCGTTCTCCATCCACTTCCTCGTATATTTCGCGGATGGGATAGGTCCGGTCGCCGGATTCGTAGAGCGTCAGTTCTTCGCCGGAGAGGTAGCCGCCTGTGCCTTCTATGTCCCAATTCATACCGTGACTCGCGCCTGGGGTAGAAGGCATTTCGTAAATGCACGCCACGTCGTTTTCGAATTCGATAACGCCGCTTTCCCACCAGCGGGTTGTTTCATCCCCCCCGCCGTAGTTCTTGTAGGGCGGCACCTCCACGGCCTGCGCGTAACCCATCGCGCGCCGGGGATTGCTACCCAGAATCATGCGGACGGCGTTCAGGCCGTGGTAACTGCCCGCGGGATACCGGAGACGGGCGTGGGTGAGCTTGCCCAGGACGCCGGACAGCGCGATTTCTTGTTTGAGCCGCTCGTTGGGCCAGAGCCAGACGTTTTCAGCGACTTCCCATTTCAGGCCCTTCGCGCTTGCCTCACCCTCAATCGCGTCCCCAATATCCAGGGTGAGCGCATAGGGGATTTCGGTGATGATATGGCAGCCGTAGTCGATGCCGGCAAGGGCGGCCACCGTCTGGCCGTCCGTAGGGAGTAGGACAAAAAAGACGTCCGGCTTCTGTTCCTCGAGCAGCGCTTCGATACATGAATAACGTGCCGGGACGTCAAACAGCTCGCCCGCCGCGTTCAGCGCGTCTTCGCCGGCGTCGCAGACGGCGCACAGGTCGTATAGATGCGCGAGTTTCCGGATGGTGGACAGGTAGCCTCTGGCGCGTGAGCTTTCCTGGGCGCCGACACCTGCAACGGCCATGCGCAGCGTGGACAATTGGAGAGTTTCCGGGGGTTACCTGCGATTCAGGGCCAACCGGCGGCATTCAACCTGACGCCGGGATACGGGAGTTGCTGCGGATCGAGAATGGCAAACGGGCCGGCGTGTTGCGACGGAACACGCCGGCGCAGCATTCCACACTGTTAACAGGCGTGATCCTCCGCGCTGTCCTGCGGAACAAAGCCGAGAATTTCCCTGGCGTGGTCCATGTCGATCCAGCAGTACCTGTTGTTTGAGATGCTGTAAAAGATGTCAAACCGCAGATCGTCCGGCGCATTGATACAGTCTTCGGTGATCCGGACGACGTCGCGCTGGCTGCACCAGACTGCGGAAAGTTCGGGGCTGGCCGGCCTGTCTTCGGCGTTGACGGCCCCGATACGCAGTGAAATGCAAGAAAGCCCATGAACGTCCGAGTAGATTCGAGCCAGGGCCTCACCCCAGACCTTGCTGGCGGAATAGGGCTCGGTGGGCCGGGTCGGTTGTTCATGCGTAACGATGGGTATGGTGTCGGGAACGTCGTTGAATCTACATTCCTTAATGGCCTTGTAGGGTTCGTCGGTCTGATAGCCCCAGTTGGTCATGATGGAACTGGCGTATACGATGCGCCTGACCCCCGCGACGCGGCAGGCTTCGAAGACGTTGTATGCGCCGATTACGTTGCTGTTCAGAATGTCGTCCCAACTCGCTTCGGGACGGGGGTCGGCGGCCATCTGGACGACGGTGTCCATGCCGTTGACGGCGTCTTGCACCGCCTGCATATCGGAAAGATCGGCAAGGTGAAATTTGTCGTCGGGGATGTTCAAAACCCGGCCGTCGGGTGACCTGTCGGACGGATAGCGCCTGCGCGCGAGGGCGGACGTCTCGTATCTGTCAGGCGACTGGATCAGATGTTCGTAAATGGCGCCCGGTATGAGGCCGTAGACGCCGGTGACGAGAACCTTTCGGGGGAGCATGTCACCTCCGGCAAAGGATGTGTTTCTAAGACAATTCGTTCGGGATAATTATCAGCTTCGTATTGGAAATCGCCATATTTCAACAATTTGCACATATTAATCGAATTTACGGAACGGCCCCGGCCGTCGGATGGGTTCCGCGTCGATTCCCGAATCAAGTTAACGTAAAGATGTCAATAACGAAAGAAAAAACACAACTGCCGGCCTCAAAGCCCGGGCGGACGGCACCAGTGGAAATTCCCCGTTTTCGAGTCTTTGCGTCCGCCGGGCGCCGGCCGGTGGACCCGGCACCGGTGTGGTCAGAAGCGTACTTCGGGACGCGCATCCAGGGAGGAATTGAATTTCGTTGACACGCGCCGTAACGAATCTATATTAAACTAATGTTCTGTCCCGAAAATATCTTACCATTCTCCCGCCGATTCATCCCGCCTGCCTGTGCCAGGCTCCGCGCGGCAGGCAGATCTCACCGCGCTGCCTTCGCTCGCCGACCTTCCCCGGGCCGGACCTGAATGCGTCCTGCCTTTTTTGGAGCCGGACCTCACTCTCCTTCTCCCCGATATCCATCCTCTTTTCTTTCCGTACCCCGGAGTATAAGCGAATCATGAGATACAGGCGAATTGTCCTTAAGTTGAGCGGCGCGGCCGTTGCGGGTGACAGAGAATTCGGATTTGATCCGGTTGCGCTGGAATACATAGCTGACGAGATCCTGGCCGTTCACAGACTCGGCGTCGGCGTTGGCGTCGTGATCGGAGGCGGTAACATTTTCAGAGGGATGCTCGGCGCACAGTGGGGCATCGAGGAGTCTGAAGCCCACAACATCGGAATGCTGGGTACCATTGTAAACAGCCTGATGTTACGCGGCGTGATGACCGCGAGAAGCGATGCCGAAGTGCGCGTGATGACGGCGATTCCCATCAACGCGGTCGCGGAACCCTTTATCCGGCTGCGCGCCATCCACCATATCGAAAAGGGCTATATCGTGATCTTCGCAGGGGGCATCGGCAATCCCTACGTCACAACGGACTATCCGGGGGTGCAGCGGGCCCTCGAGATCCGGGCCGATGCCATTCTCTTTGCGAAGCACAAGACGGCCGGCGTCTATACCGACGACCCCAACAGGAGTCCCGGCGCGCAACTGTATCGCAGCGTCGGATACGATACCGTCGTTCGTAGAAATCTGGGTGCGCTGGACCAGTCCGCGGTGATTCTTGCCCGGGACAACCGGCTTCCCATCCATGTTTTCGATTTTGACACAAGCGGCACCATGCGCCGGATTCTGGAGGGCGAGGATCTGGGCACACTGATCGCACACGGTTCGGAAGACGAACTGGAATAGCGGCATTCAGGGGGCTTGATGAGACACACGGCGATGCCGGGATTGGCGCCGATCAACGGGAATGCCAAATTCAACGGAAGCGACCCGACGGCGCCGTATTCTGCAATTGAACGTCCACACTTCCATAAACCGGGGATTCCGTACAGATGAGAGTATTGATTGTGGGAAAAGGAGGCCGCGAGCACGCGTTTGCGTGGAAGATCTCCCTGAGTCCGAGGGTGAGTCGGATCTATGCGGCTCCCGGTAACCCCGGTATGACCGGACATGCCACGTGTGTGGATATCGGTGTCGACGACCTGGACGGTCTGGCGGAATTTGCACAACGGGAGCATATCGATTTGACGGTGGTGGGGCCCGAGGACCCGCTTGCAAACGGGCTTGTGGACCGGTTCGACGCGTTGGGTCTGCGGGTGTTCGGACCGTCGCGGAAGGCGGCCGGGATCGAGGCCGATAAGGACTTCGCGCTGCGAATCATGCACAAGTATGGCATTCCCACCGGACAGTATCGGACGTTCACCGACCCGGACACCGCGCGAGGGTTCGTGAAAGACTGGGGAGCGCCGGTGGTGTTGAAGGCCGCGGGACTGGCTGCCGGAAAGGGTGCACTGGTGTGCCATTCCGTGGATGAGGCGCTCTGTGCCGTCGACCGGGTGCTGGTGGACCGGGAGTTCGGCGCCGCGGGAGACAAGCTGGTACTGATGGAATATCTGGAGGGGGAGGAAGCGTCGATAACCGGGTTTACCGATGGGAAGCACGTCGTGTGCATCGTGCCGTCGCAGGACCATAAGACCATTGGAGAAGGCGATACCGGTCCCAATACGGGGGGTATGGGCGCCTATGCGCCGGCGCCCGTGGTGACGCCGGAAATGCAAATGGCCATTCTGGAACGCGTGATGCTTCCCACCGTGAAGGCGCTCGCCGCGGAAGGCCGTCCCTATAAGGGAATTCTGTACGGCGGTTTGATTATTACCGAGAGCGGTCCCAGGGTCATCGAATACAACTGCCGCCTGGGCGACCCGGAGGCGCAGGTGGTGCTCCCTCTGCTGAAAACCGATCTGGTGGATATTATGGAGGCCGTATGCGAAGGCACCCTCAACGACCTGGAAATTGAACTGGACAGCCGGGCCGCGACATGCGTGGTACTGGCTTCCGGAGGATATCCTGGCGAGCACGAAACGGGATTTGCGATTTCGGGGCTGGACGAGGCGGAAGCCCTGGACGACGTACTGGTGTTTCACGCGGGCACGTCGCGCGATGAAGGGGCAACGGTGACCGGTGGCGGGCGGGTTCTGGGTGTCACGGCCATCGGTAGGGATATTCAGGCTTCGGTTAACCGGGCCTACGAGGCGGCCGGGATGATTCAATTCGAAAACGTGTATTACCGGAAGGACATCGGATACCGGGCGCTGGAACGCCTGGAAATTTGAGAGCGCTCTGGGAAGGCGCACGCGGCGATTCGGAGACATTGCCGTTTCCGGATGGCTGAATCATCACAAAGGAGGAATAGGACAGTGGTTGGCATAATCATGGGTAGCAAGTCCGATGAATCGATCATGCAGAAAGCCACGCCCGTTCTGGATGAACTGGGCGTCGCCTACGAAATGACCGTATCGTCCGCACACCGGAATCCCGATAGGACGGGCGAGTATGCGCGCACGGCAAAGGCGCGCGGTCTGAAAGTCATCATCGCTGGGGCGGGGTTGGCGGCGGCGCTGCCGGGGGTGATGGCGGCCCATACCACGTTGCCCGTGATCGGGGTGCCAATTGCCTCCGGCGCGCTGAACGGCATCGACTCGCTGTACGCAATTGTGCAAATGCCGCCCGGAGTGCCGGTGGCCTGCGTGGGGATCGACAACGCACGAAATGCGGCTGTCCTGGCCGCACAGATCATCGCACAAACCGACTCGGACGTCAAAGCAAAACTGGAGGCCTACAAACAAGCGCTCGCGGAGGGATAGTGCGGGGTGGGTGGTGAACGTGTGTTCAAGGCGCATGCCGTGAGGTATGCGCCTTTTGATTATTGATGGGGATCGGCAGGATTTGCGTCAGGCTGGCGGCGTGAAGCGGGAGGCGGAGGTCAACTCCCGAACGACAGACGGGGCATCTCCCGTTTTGTTGAGGATGTCCACCTGACGCTGCGCCCAGGTCGGCCTGGACGCCAGGTCCAGATTCCTCTCCAGGTAGGGAACGCAGTCCAGGTCGTGTGCGGTTGGCTTTAATTGATCGACAAGGCGCCTTACGAGTTCACGTGCCGGCCGAAGCTGGTAGGTGTCGGCGTCGACAAGCTGGGCATCGAGGCCGTAACGGGCCGCGCGCCACTTGTTCTGGCGTATGAGCATCGGGTGGCAGTCGTGCTGGTAGATACCGCGGTCGATATGGTCGGAAAGGTATTTGACGAGGGACTGCATCAGCGCGACAAGGCCCAGAGTATCGTGAAAATTCCCGGGAATATCGCAGACACGGATCTCGACCGTGCCGAATTTGTTGTGGGGGCGAACGTCCCACCAGATTTCCCGTATGGTCTCGATGTAGCCCGTCTCCACGAGGTGATTCACCAGCCAGACGTATTCACTCCAGTTCCGCATCAGCGGCGGCAGACCGGCGGTGGGCAGGCCGTCCATGATCTTGGACCGCCAGGAGCAGACACCCGTGTTCCGGCCTTCCCAGAACGGACTGTTGCAGCTTAACGCCAGCAGGAGCGGTATGTGTCGCAGGATAAACTCGCAAATCATCACCGCTTTATCGCCGCTGTCCACGCCTACGTGCACGTGCAGGCCGAAGGTGACCAGTTGGCGGGCCGTGTCCTGAAGCAGGTCCACCAGGCCGGCGTAGCGTTTGTTCGGGGTGATTTCCTGGTCTCGCCAGGTGGAAAACGGATGGGTTGCCGACCAATAGAGCCGCACGCCCTCCCGATCCGCAAGCGCTTCCAGCGCGCACAGCTTTACCTTGAGGTCCGCTTCCACTTCCTGCAGCGTCGTGCAGACACCTGAGTTGATTTCCACGTAACACTGCATCAGTTCCGGCTTGATCGTCCCCTCCAGCTGTGGAGGCACTCGGGTAAGAAGCCTCTGGCTGGCGCTGCACAGGCCCATGGTCTTACTATCCACCAGCGCCAGTTCGACTTCCACCCCCACCGTGGGTCTTCGGCTGGGGTTGAACACCATCTGGCTCATTGATTGGCCTCATGTTCGTGTGTTTTCGGTTCCGACCAGCGTACGACGGCTCGCGCCAGGATTTTTGCGCCGATGCCCAGCGCGCGTTCGTCGATGTCGAAATCCGGCGAATGCAGGCCTGGGCCGGTCGACCCGGGAGCCGAGCATCCAAGGCGAAACAGACTGCCTGGAACGTGCTGCAGATAATGGGCGAAGTCATCGCCGCCCATGCTGGGCTTCCCGATGTACTGTACATGGTCGGTCCCGAGCAGGTCGGTCGCGCACTGCCGGATCAGTTCGTTCAGTTCCGGGTCGTTCAGGACAGAAGGGGGTCCCGAATTGAACGTCACTTCGATTTCCGTGCGTGACGTCCGCGCAATACCCTGAGCGATTTCCCGAACGCGGTCAAGGGCCAGGCGGCGGGCATCGGCGTTCAGGCTGCGTACGGTGCCCTTGAGTACCGCGCGATCCGGAATGGCGTTATATCGCTTTCCGGCAGCCACGGAACCGATGGTAAGGACCACGGTATGCTGCGGATCGAGAGCCCGCGGCAACGTCACGTAGAAAGCGTTGATCAACTGGGCCGCCGCGGCAATGGGGTCCCGGGATTCGTAGGGTCGAGCCGCATGACCGCCGCTGCCGCGGACGAGTACGTGCATTTCGTCGCAATGTGCGGTCAGTACACCGGATCGATGCCCAACGCATCCGGCAGGGCGCGACGGATCCACGTGAAGGGCCAACATTGCGCCAACGCCTTCAAGCGCCCCGGCTTCAATCATCTCCAGCGCGCCCTGGTTGGTCTCTTCCGCGGGCTGAAAAACAGCCCGCCAGGAAACGGGCCAGGGCAATATTCCGGATTTTCCGGCGGAAGCCAGCGCCAGAGCGGCGCCCAGCACCGTGGCGGTATGGGCGTCGTGGCCGCACGCGTGCATCACCCCCGGCACGTTGCTGCGATAATCCACGGATTTGGCATCCTGGATGGGTAGCGCGTCCAGATCGGCCCTGATGGCGATTCTGGGGCCGGATCCGTTCGCGGCGGATTCCGCGATCACCCCGCGGCCGGTGGGGCCGGTGCGGACCCGGAAACCGTCGGTCAGTAGTTGTTCCCGCAAATACCGGGTGGTTTCCGTTTCCTCGCCGCTCACTTCGGGATGGGTATGGAGATGCCGCCTGGTCTGCACCATGCGGTCCTGAAACCCATCAACGGTCCGGTCGAGTTCCCGGATCCATTCATTCAGATCTGGCATTGACGGCGTTTTCATACGGAGAGTGGACCAGAGATGCAGATTGAGCCCTGGCGACCCTGGCGAACTTGGCGGGAACGAAACCCACCGGAACGGGAGGACCCCTTCGTGTTGCGAATCGGTCGCGTTGGTGCGCCCCGGCCGATCGAACGGATTGGCAGAGTAAGTCTGGATGGAACGCCGAAATGTCGACGAAGACGTCCGGTTCCAACGTCTCCGTGGATCTTAACCCGCAACCTCTTTGGCGATGGCGACGCAGTTGGCGGCAAAGGTGTCGTAGGCTTCCTGGAATTCGGCGCTGGTTTTCTGCACGGATCCGAAGCCGGGCCACTCGCAGGGTTCCATGCCCCGGGTCTGCCAGCCGGCGACGTCGATGCCGACGACGTTCTGCAGGAAGTCTTTCAGGGAGGGTGTCAGGTCGTATCCACGGCAGAAATCGGGCAGTTCGCGCAGGCGCTGGTCCACGCCGGGTTCGTAGGCATCCAGGACCGCGTCCCTGAAGTCTTCGAGGTTAAAGCCGTCCGCTTCGGAGGCGGTCTGGACGGCGCGCGCATGGTTCGGAAACTCGGTATTGCACATGTTGGACGCGCCCAGCGTGTGGAAGGAGTCTTCCGGAATCCGTTTGGAGGCGGGAAGTACGTCCATTGAGTCCACGATCCAGCGTGCCTGGGCGTCCGTAACGCCATAGGTCTTCCGAAGATGGGCGACCCACCTGGGCCGGTTATGGGGGCTGAAGAAAACCCAGTAGACGCGGCGGGCGACCAGGGTGCCCGCCTTTTTCAAGTCTTCCTCAAGAAGCAGGATGGCATCCACGGACTGCCCGGCGGCTTCGGCGGCCTCGAGGACGATCGGGTGATCCAGGGTTTTGAGGTTCTTGTAGGCGCAGACCGCCCGGGCCCTGTCGGCAAGAGTTCCCTTGGCCGCATCCCCCGCACCCAGATCGACGGCCAGCGCGTCGATGAGTTCGTTCGCCTTGCCGTCGCCGGCCTTTGCCGCAGCGTCCAGGAAGATCTTCTCGGCTTCGACCTCCCGAAGGTGACTCACGAACCGGCCGCCCATGTTGGTTTCGTAGGTGCGTACGACCTGTCCGCCGGCGTTCGCGGCCCGGGCCTTACCCTCGAACGCATCCAGTATCAGCTGAACCTCCTGGGCCACGGTGTACACCACCGTATT
The DNA here is from genome assembly GCA_963662665.2 of Candidatus Latescibacterota bacterium. GTDB lineage: Bacteria > Latescibacterota > UBA2968 > UBA2968 > JAAXHE01. The sequence continues at coordinate 9,895 of CAXXJS010000045.1, read as the reverse complement.
GTTGGAGCCAATGGCACTGCTGTTGAGCGTTGTGGTAATCTTGCGGGCGGCCTCGTGACTGGCGGCGACCTTGAAGACGATGTTCGGGTTGACCCGGCCGGAACGGTCACCCAGGCCCAGCAGCCGGTCGTATTCTTTAAGGAAGTCGGCGGCCAGACCGTATGCATTTCGCGCATCTTCGATGCTCGCATCGGCCCGGTCGGCAATGTTGGGATTGAGCTGGAAGCTGACCATATAGTCTTTGAGATCCGTATGCACCGCGAGCGGCCGGAAAATGGACAGGTTCGGCCAAAGGGCGATGAGGGTGGCCGCCATGGCGATTTCGTCGGCGTGCGCCTCCGGATCCCGCTTCCAATTGTCGTGTTTCCCGATTTCACGCTTGAGTTGCTCGGCGAGCGAATCGTCTTCGTCAAATGCCTTGGCCGCCAATACGGGGTTGGTTGACACCTGGCAGTACCCGTAATGGCGAAGGTATTCCAGGCCGCGGGCGAAATCGTTACCGAACTTGCAGTAGTCTTCGCCGATCATTTTCCAGTAGACGCCGCTGCGCATCTCCCGTTTGAGCAGCGTTAGAAAAGAACGGCCCGGTTCTGCCTGGTTCAGGTCCGATTCGATGCGTTCGGCGAGAAGGCCGGAAAGGCTGTCGCTCATGTTCACGGACTTCATGTCCTCAAGGAAGTCGGCCACGACGCCCGCCATTACGGCCCCCTCGAGATCATCGATCGCGGCCAGGACCTGACCGAGCGCGCAGCCGGCTTCTTCCGCGCTGTATCCGACGATTTCGGCGTCTCTACCCACGAAGTTCATGCCCAGGCGAATCAGGGTGCTGCAGACGTCGGCGGCGGAGCAATCGTTATTCAGGATAGCGGACAGGAGTTCGTCTACGCGGGTGGTCAGCGTACCGGGCTGCGGGTCGATAAGTACCTGGTCCGCCGCGGCGAGCGTCTGCCCGTTTCCGATCGCTTCCACTGCTGCGGAGATGTCGATTGCCATTCTGGGGCCTCCCTTTTCATCGCACTGGACGTGAGACGGCGCTGCTTACGACCCGCCGCCGGACGGATGGGCGGTCTGTTGTCCACCGTATGCCGGAGAAACATCATTCAATGCCAAGCACGTCCCTCATGTTGAATAGTCCGGGGGGCGCGTTTACTACGTAACGGATGGCCTGCAGCACGCCCACGCCGTAGGAATCCCGGGACTGCGCACGGTGGACGAGCTGGAAGAGTTCGCCGGTGCCGCCAAAGATGACCGTATGTTCTCCCGCGAGGTCTCCCGCGCGGATGGCGTGGATGCCGATTTCCTCGCTGGTGCGGGCGCCTGTTTCTCCCTGTCGGCCGAATAGCGCTACATCCTCCAGGTTTCGATCCAGGCCCGTTGCAGCGGCATTGGCCAGCGCCAGGGCGGTGCCGCTGGGCGCGTCGGTTTTGAAATGGTGGTGTGCCTCCACAATTTCCACGTCGTAACCGCTACCCATCATGCGCGCGGCGTCTTCGACCAGTTTGGTGAGTACGGTCACGCCTATGCTGAAGCTGGGCGCAAAGACGCAGGCGACGTCCCTGAGCGCATTCTGAAAATCCGCAAGCTGGCTGGCGGACATGCCTGTGGTGCCAACTACCATTGGCCTTCCGGCTTCGCCGGCGGTCCGTGCGGCGTCGAGCGTTCCGTCGGGGGGCGCGGTGAAGGCAACGACCACGTCGGCGTTTTCTATGACGGATTCCAGGTTGTCGACAACTGCAAAACCGGCCCGCGCGGTCCCCACAACGTCGCCGATATCCCGGCCGATGCACGGATTACCAGGCGCTTCCACGCCGCCCGCGATCTTCAAATCGTCGGTTTCCATAGCCAGGTGCGCGATACGGCCGCACATCTTGCCCGCGATGCCGCAGATTACAAGCTTTGTCATGGTGTTTCTCCGGTAGAATTGCCCGAGCGGGAAAGACGCACCGGGCAGGGACGTCCGCCACCGGTCCGGATGGACATTTTCAACGTGCCGTCAAGCGCTCAGCCGTTCCTCGAGGGCGTTGAGTTCGGTCGACAGGACCGCAGGCAGCCGGTCTCCGAAGCCGGCGTAGAACTCGCGGATTTCGGGCAGTTCGGCGCGCCAGGCATCCGAATCCACGCAAAGCAGTTCCTCAACGTCGGCTTTCGGGACGTCCAGGCCGCTGAGGTCCAGGGCTTCCGGCGTGGGTACGTAGCCAATCGGGGTTTCCACGGCGTCCGCCGTACCGTCTATACGTTCACAGATCCACTTGAGCACACGGCTGTTCTCGCCGAAACCGGGCCAGAGCCAATTCCCCTCCGCGTCTTTGCGGAACCAGTTCACGTAGAAGATTCTGGGCGCGTTGTCGCCCAGCCTGGCGCCCATTTCGAACCAGTGTTTGAAATAGTCGCCCATATTATAGCCGCAAAATGGAAGCATCGCAAAGGGATCTCGTCGAAGTTTTCCCACGGCGCCGGCGGCGGCGGCCGTGGTTTCGGAGGCCATGATGGAACCCAGGAAGACGCCGTGTCGCCAGTCTGTCGCTTCGAAAACCAGTGGGACGACCGATGAACGGCGGCCGCCAAAAATAAAAGCGGACATGGGGACGCCATCGGGATTTTCCCACTCGGGGTCGATCACGGGGCACTGAGCGGCGGGGGCCGTGTATCTGGCGTTTGGATTGGAGGCCGTGCCTTCCGCCGCCGGGGTCCAGACACGCTTGAGCCAATCTTCCAGCTGAGGCGGTGGATCGTCTGTCATCTCTTCCCACCAGACGTCGCCTTCAGGGGTTAGCGCCGTGTTCGTGAAGATGGCGTTCTTTTCAAGGGCGGCCATGGCGTGACCATTGGATTTCAGGCTGGTGCCGGGGGCGACGCCGAAGAATCCGGCTTCCGGGTTGATCGCGTGGAGCCTGCCGTCGGGCCCCTGGCGCATCCACGCGATATCGTCGCCAACGCAATTGGCTTTCCAGCCGGGAACCGTTGGCTGCAGCATGGCCAGGTTCGTCTTGCCGCACGCGGACGGAAAGGCGGCGCCAACGTAATGTTTTCTGTTCCCGGGTGACGTGAGGCCCAGAATGAGCATGTGCTCGGCCATCCAGCCCTCGTCACGCGCCATGGTCGACGCGATGCGGAGGGCGAAACATTTTTTGCCAAGAAGGGCGTTTCCGCCGTACCCGGAGCCGTAGGACCAGATGGAGGGCTCATCGGGAAAGTGTACGATATATTTCCGATCCGCGTCGCAAGGCCAGGAGACGTCTTTCTGCCCCGGCTCGAGCGGGGCGCCTACGGAATGCATGCAGGGAAGGAAGTCGCCGTCGCCCAGGGCGTCCAGCACGGCGTCGCCCGTTCGGGTCATGATGTACATACTGCACACCACGTACGGCGAGTCCGAGATCTCCACGCCGATCTTGGAATTCGACGAACCGATGGGGCCCATGGAAAACGGGATGACGTACATCGTCCGGCCGCGCATCGAACCTGCGAACAGTCCCTCGAGAACGCCTTTCATCTCAACGGGCTCTCGCCAGTTGTTGGTGGGTCCCACGTCCCCTTCATCCGTTGTGCATATGTATGTGCGGTCTTCCACGCGGGCAACGTCGCCGGCATCCGACCGGGCAAGAAAACTGTTAGGACGCCTTTCCGGGTCCAGTCGCACAAAGGTGCCGGCACGACAGAGCAATTCGGCAAGCCGATCGTACTCTTCCGCGGTACCGTCGCTCCAGTGGACGTTATCGGGTTGACAGAGTTTCGAGGCTTCGTTGACCCAGTTCAACAGTTTGCGATTCGTGGTTCTTGTCGTTCCCATTCTACTCCTTCCAGGATTCAGGGGTTAGCAGTCCGTTGAAAAGCTGCTTTGCAGACCGGATGGTCTTTTTCAACGGGCTGTCAGTCTACGTACGCCAGGCCCTCCGGAATTGAGGCGCCGGTGACACGGTTTGTTATGTCGACGTTGAAGAATTGCTCGATTGGAGCAAAGAGTTCCGGGTTGTCATTCTGCACGGTTCGTGCGATTTCAAGGACCTGTTTCAGGCCGCTCTGATTCATCCTTCCCAGCGGCCGTCGGCGCGGACCGGCCGGCATGCCGAGAATATTCATCAATGTCTTGATTGGCACGGGATTGCGGGCCTTGACCTGTGTCGTTCCGAAGGGAGTGTGTTCTTCGGACAGAATGGTGACCATTCCAAAAAGCGGCTTGAGCGCTTCGGCCAGGCGATCTGCCTCAACCATATCGTTATCGAGGATCGCTTGCGTGAAACCCTGAATGGGGCCGGGGACCACGTTGGACATTACTGAGATAACGCCGGTCGCCCTGATTCGGGGGTCTGTCATCATGTCGTAGGTGACGTCGTCGTCACCGGAAAGGACGTAGAAATCGTCCCCGCAGACTTCACGCGTCCGGGCCATATTGTCCAGGTCGCCCGTGGCTTCTTTGACGGCGTTGACGTTCCCGTAGTCCCGGTGCAGAATGGCCAGATCTTCGGGGAGCAGTTTCGTTCCCGAGCGGCCCGGAATCACGTAGGAGACCATTTCGAGTTCCGGAAAGGCCTCGGCAACGGGCGCGACGTATTCGCGTCGAATCTCAAGTGAACTGGGGCCGTTGTAGTAGGGGTCCACAAGAAGGGCGGTATCGGCTCCCGCGTGCGCGGCGTGTTCGGTAGCGCGCAGGGTTTCCTCGGTTGAATTCCCGCCGGTGCCGGCAATAGCGCGGCAATTCCCTCTGGCCAGGGCGCAGACCCGTTCCGTCACGCTATTGTGTTCTTTGCCGTTCAGGGTGGGACTCTCACCGGTCGTGCCCACGGCGAGGACGCCGCTTACGCCCTGTGAGACCTGGAAATCGACCAGTTTTTCCAGCCCGGGTTCGTCCACGCCCTTGTCCGGGTCCAGGGGTGTAATGAGGGCCGTGTAACATCCGCTGAATAACATGGGTTCACCTCCAGATTAAAATGGGGGGAACCGGATCACCCGTCAGGGTTAAGCAAAAAAAACAGCCGGTTCCCGAGGGGATGGAGGCAAGGCCGGCCGTGCAAGTTCCAGCATGGAGGGCGCAAGAGAGCACTCCACGGAGAATTCCGTGACAGTCCAGCGGATTTTATCCTTCTGGACCAGCCCCTGTCTGCGGCGGAGCAGATTCGGGACTTCGGCAGATTTTCCCTTTCGCCGGTGCGATGGTTACGCCTCGTATTCACCGGGTACTCTTGAAAATCTGCGCCTCTACCCTTGCCTTTCGGAAAGGAACAAATTAGCCAATGGGTTGGCCTGTGTCAAGTGGAAAGATAGAACGAGGGGTCCCGCCACGGCAGGCCGTGGGGGACGAGGAGCTCTTGAACCGGGTGAATTTGCATTTTTGCGCAATGTTTCGCTTTCGCTTACGCACTCAGTAACCTATATTCAGTCTTCTGTTTTTTTACCGATCTGTCAGACGGAGCCGGGTTCTCGCCTGACCTTTCCAATGGAAGAGTGGCTATGCATTCAATTGAACCGAAGCGACGTACCCTGAAGAATGGGATTGAAGTTGTCGCCGAATCCATGCCCGGCGCCCAATCGGTTGTGGTTGCGTTCAGGTTCGGTTTCGGGGCCAAGGACGACCCGGTCGACCGCCTGGGAATGGCCTGGGTTGCCGAAGAAACGCTCTTGAAGGGCACGCCCACGCGCGATGCGCGTTCGATCTACGATGCCTTCGATTTCCTGGGTGCGCGGCGCGGCTCGGCCACGGCGGTCGAGTTCACGGAGTTCCAGGTGCAACTCTTGCCGAGATATTTCGTGGACGGTTTGAAACTTTACGCCGAGGTGTTTCGGAGCGCATCCTTTCCCGACGATCACGTTGAAGTGGCGAAAATGCTCGCGCTCGAGGAACTGAAGCGTCTGGACGACAATCCGACACATCAGGTTCTGAATATGACCTATCGGGTCGGGTTAGGCGATCCGATGGGACGCAATCCGTTGGGAGAGGCAGCGACAGTCGCAAAGATCGTCCCGGCGAGCGTGCGCGATTTCTGGCGGCGGTTCTGTGGCCCGCAACGTCTTCTGGTCTCGGTGGCCGGCGGTTTGGAGGCGGATGAGATGTTCCGGGCAGTGGACGAGGCGTTCGGCAACTGGCAAAAAACCGGACCCCCGCGGGAGGATCCGCACCCGATTTCGGTGGCAGACAGGGCGGTACACCATTCCAAACGGTCCGAACAGGCCCACATCGGGCTTCTTTTCGAAGCGGCGCCGCGTGGCCACGCACTCTACTATCCCGCCCAACTCGCGGTGGCTGTACTCTCCGGCAGCGGATCCAGCCGCCTCTTTACCGAGGTGCGGGAGAAGCGCGGGTTGGCATACAGCGTCTCGGCCTTCTATCGGGCGCGTCGAGGCGGCGGTCTGATTGCACTGTATGCCGGCACGACCGCCGACAGAGCGGACGAGACCCTTCAGGTGTGCAGGCGGGAGGTACGGCGAATTGCGGAAGACCTGACGCAGGACGAACTCGACCGGGCAAAGACCGTTCTGAAGGGCCAGTTGTTCACAACGGGCGATTTGCCGGAAGGTCGCGTGGGCAGTATGATGGATGGCCTTTTTCTGGATGGGCGCCCGCGTTCGATTCGGCAGATTGCCGGAGGAATCGACAGTGTGAAACTGGAGCAGGTGCCAGCCTGTCTCGAGGCGTTCCCACCGTCGCCGGCGACGCTCGTGACCCTGGGGCCCAGGGCCCTGGACGTATAGCAGCGACAGGCATATTCCCGGGAGATTTCCATGCAGTCACCTTTCTCCACTCATACGCTCGGTAACGGTCTCAAACTCGTATTTGAATCGATTCCCAGAATCAACTCGGCGGCCCTCGGATTCTTTGTACATACCGGTTCGCGCGACGAGCCCGCCGAACTGGCCGGTGTGTCGCATTTCCTGGAACACATGTGTTTCAAGGGCACGGCCAAACGGGATTGGCGCCAGCTGAGCCTGGACGTTGACGATCTTGGCGCGATGTGGAATGCGTATACATGGTGGGAGGGTACCGCCTATTTTCATTGGATACAGAGCGAACGGGCGGCGAATTCAGCTGAGATTCTGGCCGACATGATGCGGTCGACGCTCCCGGAAGACCAGTTCGATATGGAGAAGAAAGTCATCCTGGAAGAAATCGCAATGTATCGTGACCGCCCCGATGCGCTGATTATCGACGAATTGATCCAGGAAGCGTTCGCGGGGCATCCGCTCGGGCAGAGCGTACTGGGAACGGAAGACACCGTCGGGTCAGTCTCGCGGGAGCAGATGGCGGCCTATTTCCGAAAGCGATATGCACCGGATAATATGACGATGGTGATTACCGGAAGATTCGATCGCGATGAGATGATTCGCGTGGCTGAAACGCATTGCGGCGACTGGGAACCCGTCGAGGCGATCCGGGAGCAGGCGGCGCCAACGTTCCGGTCATCCAGGCGCGTGCTGGAGCGTCCTAACGTGATCCGGGAGCACATCGCCATGGCGTATCCCGCTCCCTGCGACTCGGATGATTGGGCGACGACAGCCGATCTGCTTGCCCATTATCTGGGCTCGGCCAGCAACAGCCGGCTGTTCTGGTCGGTTGTTCAAAGGGGACTGGCTGACGAGGCTTCCGCGGATTTTTGCGGATTCAGCGATACTGGGCTGTTCTACGTTTACATCTCTGTCGATCCGGAAAACGTCCCGCAGGTTCTGGAGATCTTAAGGCGGGAAATGGACGAATTGAAGCGGGGAGTGGACGCAGACGCCCTCGCGCGCTCGCGAACGAAGCAGGCAACGGCGCTCGTCACCGGCGGGGAGCACGGGCTCAGGCGCTTCTCGCAGATCGTGGGAAGTCTGAGTACCGGTACGCCGCTGAAAACACTGGAAGAGGAACTGGCGGAAATCGACGCGGTTACGCCGGAACGGATCGCCGAATATCTGGAGCGGTTTCCTCTCGACGGTGAACCGGCGATGGTTGCGCTCGGCCCGTTAACGTCCATTTGAGCCGTTTACCGAACGGGCCGTTCACGCGTACCCGGCGAGAACTTCGTCGAGGGTTCGGGCGGGGTCGAAAAAGGAGAGTACGCGCAGCAGTACAGCGTCTACAATGGCGTCGGGGCAAGAGGCGCCGGACGTCAATGCCACCGTAAGCGGGCGATTGTCAGGCAGCCAGTCCGTTGCAACGGCGGTTTTTTTTGTTGCCAGGTCGAAATGGCGGATTTCGGATTCCGAGCGGATCTCTTCCGCGTCCTTGATAAAGTAAGTGGGCATCTGTTCAATGCAGAGTTCCACGATGTGTGACGTGTTGGAGGAGTTGTAGCCGCCCACGACGAGCGCCACGTCGGCGTCCTGCTCGACGAGGACGTACGTTGCGTTCTGGTTCTCATTTGTCGCGTAGCAGAGGGTATCCGAGGTGTCGGCGAAGTGGTTCCGTAAGTTATCCTCACCGTAACGGTCCGCCAGGGCGTCGCGCAGGATTTTCGCGATGTGTCGTGTTTCGGTGGCCAGCATGGTGGTTTGATTGACGATGCCGATGCGCAAAAGGTGGCGGTCCGGGTCGAAGCCTGCCGAGCACTTGTGTCCAAAGCGCTCGAAGAAAACGTCGCGGTCTGCCGTGCCACGGATGACGTCGGCAAGAATGTGGGACTCTTCCAGGTCCATGACCACAACCGTGGGTGCGTTTCGTACGCTGTGGGAGAAGGTGGCGCGGGTCTCCTGGTGGGAATCGTTTCCGTGTACGACCACGGAGAATCCGGTATCACCCAGTTTGGCGCTCCGATTCCAGACTCGCTCCACAAACGGACAGGTCGTGTTGTAGGTATAAGCGTCGATGCCACGGGCGGCAAGGGCTTCCTGAATTTCCAGTGTGGTGCCAAAAGCAGGCACCACGACGATATCTTCCGGTTCAAGGTGATCCCATGGGATGAGTTGTATTCCGTACGGGTCAAATATGAACTGAACGCCCCGGTCCTTCAGGTCGTTGTTTACGTTGGGGTTGTGGATCATTTCGTTGAGGAAGAAGATGCGTTGATCCGGGTGCTCCTCCAGGGTCTTGTAAGCGATTTCGATGGCGTTTTCCACGCCGAAGCAGAACCCGAAGTGCCTCGCCAGCAGAAACCTGACCGGGCCGAAGTCGAGCACTGAAGGCGAGAGATCCCGTTTTCGCATGTCCTGCATCTGCCTGAATGCCTTCACACGTGAAATTACGGGGCTCTTGTAGAAATCAGGTATGTTGAATTGACGTGCCATTATTCGACTCTCGTGGGTGATTACTGACAAATCCGGATCTGGTGTCCTGTCCCCCAAATACATCACCATTTGGACGCCGATTCATCCCGTCTTGCTACGTTAGGCCGACCTGCCCAGGTCGGAGGCGCCTTGCGAGACGGGCGACTCGACGGCCGAATTCAGGCAACTTATTTCTGGGACAGTACACTAGAGGAACCGGAGCTCCCGCACGGGGAACGCTATTCTCCGGTGCTGCCGAATCCGCCCCGGTCCGGTGCGTCCAGGCAGCCTGTTTCCTCCCATTCGGCCTGGACGATACTGACGAAAATGCCCTGTGCGAGCCGCTCGCTGCGCCGTACGCTCACCGGACGGCCCGTGAAGTTGTAGACCTGGACGTGGATCTCATCATTGGGGCCACGGTAATCCTGATCGACGATCCCCACGCCATTCGGTACCATCAGACCCTTCTTGGACGGCAGGCTGCTGCGGGCGGCGAGCAGGAGCATATACCCGGGGGGAACCGCAACGATGAGATTGACTGGAACAAGACGAATTTCACCCGGCGGAACGAGAACGTCCTTTCGACAAAGCAGATCGAATCCAACCGAGCCCGGCGTCTGATGGCGCGGTAGCGGGAGCGAAGTGTCCACTCTCCTGATCCGGATTTTCTTTACGGGCTCGCCCAGCGTCGCGTTTCCTTTCGCGGCAGGTTTGTGAGTGAAAT
>CAXXJS010000044.1:0-30092 GCA_963662665.2 Candidatus Latescibacterota bacterium | reverse complement strand
GGACGATTTTGCAGCGGCAACTTGCGAAGGCGGAGGCGAAGGGATATCGGTTGAATCTGGGCGTGGAAGCTGAGTTCATCCTCCTGAAGAAGGACGAGCAGAACAACTATGCGCTGGCCGATCCGCTGGACACGTTGGAAAAGCCTTGCTACGATCTCGTAACGCTGCATCGCAACCTGGATGTAATGACCACGCTCATCGGGTACATGCAGGAACTTGGATGGGAACCCTACGCCAACGACCACGAAGACGCAAACTGCCAGTTCGAGATCAACTGGACCTATTCCGACGCGCTGACGACCGCGGATCGACAGACGTTTTTCAGATGGATGGTCAAAGTAAACGCGGAGCGGTACGGATACCACGCGACCTTTATGCCCAAGCCGTTTTCGCATCTCACGGGAAGCGGAGCGCACTATCACCTGAGCCTGTGGGATCCTGAGAACAGGACCAATCTGTTCCTGGACGAGGCGGATGAAAACGGTCTGTCGAAGGAAGCCTACTGGTTCATGGCGGGCATCCTCAATCACGCGAAGGCGATTTCCGCCGTTTCCGCGCCGCTGGTGAACAGCTACAAGCGTCTCACCAGGGGCGCACCTCGTTCAGGGGCCTCATGGGCGCCTATCTGCATCACCTACGGCGGATCGAACCGGACCCAGATGATCCGAATCCCCGACGCGGGCCGCATCGAAAACCGGGCAATCGACGGGGCCGCAAATCCATACCTCACGGCCGCGGCAATGCTTGCGGCCGGGCTCGACGGCATCGAAAACCGAATGGAACCTGGTGAACGCAACGAGGGCAATCTCTATGAGGTGCCAGAAAACGAATTGAGAGCGCGGGGCATCGATCTGCTGCCCGGTACCCTGGCGGAGGCGGCCGACCACCTGGCGTCCGACGATGTGCTGCGGGATGCGCTCGGCACGGAATATGCGGACTATTACGTGCAGGTGAAACGCGAAGAGTGGGCGGAGTACCATCTCCACGTCGACCAGTGGGAACGGGAACGCTATCTGCCGGTGTACTAGCGCGGGACAATTGGCCTTCGCCCCATCGCCAACTGTGCGGTGTAGGAAATAGATACGGGAATCGTTTATGGAGAATGCTGGCAGACGGCCGGTTCGGGACGCGCCGCGAGGTGCGGGGGGATTGTTGCGGAATATCGGACCCGGCGTGGTCGTGTCGGGTTCGGTGGTCGGGTCCGGCGAGTTGCTGGTAACCACCCGCATGGGGGCGGAGGTGGGCTTCGTCTTCCTCTGGGGGGTGATCCTGGCCTGTCTGGTCAAATTTTTCATCCAGCTCGAACTCGGGCGCCAGTGTGTTTTGCACAACAGTACGACGATACAGGTGCTGGACCGCGTGCCCGGAATGCGTCTGGCGAATACCTCCTGGGCGGCCTGGCTGTGCGTGTTGGGTTATTTCTCGGTGATGATAGCCGTGATCGGCATATTGGGGTCCGTGGCGGGACTGATGGTGACCCTCTTTCCCGGCATTCCTTACAATGTCTGGGCTATTCTGGTTTTTTCGGCAATCTCGTTGCTGCTGTACCGGGGCCTCTACGCCGACCTGGAACGGATGATCACGATACTGGTCGCGAGCTTCAGCCTGGTCGTCATCGGGTCCGTGATTGCGATGCAGGCAACGCCGTACGCCGTGGGGGGCGCCGAGGTGCTTTCGGGATTTCGCTTTGCCTTGCCCGCGGACGGGGCGTTCGTCGCCATGGCCGTGATGGGGTCGGTAGGCGCGACGGCGGTGGAGCTGTTTATGTATCCCTACTGGGTACGGGAGAAGGGGTATGCGGATTTTGTGGGGCCACGTGAGGATACGCCGGAGTGGCGTGCGCGCTATCGGGGCTGGATGAGGGTGCTGAAAACAGATGCGCTGGTCTGCACGGGGATCGCATTGGTGATTACCTGCGCCTACTATCTGCTGGGCGCCTCCATTCTAAAGAAGCTGAACGTGGTCCCCCAGGGCATGGAGGTCGTTGAGCAGGTATCACTGATTTTTACGCAAAGCATCGGGCCATGGACCAAGAACGTCTTCATGTTCGGCGCTTTCTGCACTCTGTTTTCAACCCTCCTCGTCTTTACGGCAAGTTCCGGGCGCATCAGCGTGGATTTTCTCAGGCGGACGGGTGTCGCCAGACTGGACGACGAGGGGATTCGCCTTCGGCTCTTGAGGGCCTTGCAGATCGCCTTCCCTTTTCTGTGGCTCTGCGTGACCATTGCAAACCCCGATGCCCCGCTGGGCCTGGTACTTATCGGAGCCAACGCCAACAACCTGCTGCTGATCCCTATGGCCTACGGCGTGGTACACCTGGCGATGCGAGCCGGGGACGCGGAACGGATGTCCGTCTGGACGGAACTCGCATTGCTGCTGACGATCTGGGCGATCGTCAACTTTACCGCGATCAATCTGTATTTGAGCTGGACTCGTTAAATAAAGCGACAGTTGCGGAGATTCTCAGGGGCGGCCGGCAACGGCCGCCTTTTTCTGATTGCCGTCGCCCGCGTCTCGGCTACCGGGATAATCATCTGAGTCACTCCGATGTTTCCACCCAGATGGGTGTGCTCCATCCCCTGGCGCCCATCGCATGCGCGACGTTGTTGGGGTATTGCGGGACAGGCTCCGGCGACAGGACTTCGAGTTGGTAGTAGTGCTTTCCGGGACGGTAGCGGCGCAGTCGGAATTCTTTTCGCTCTCCCCGCGTCCGCCCGGTGAACCGGTCGTCGTACATAAGACGCCCGTCCCGGTGGACGCGCAGGATGTATTCGCGGCCCGCTTCGCCCACGACGCGCCACTTCAGTACAGGGTCGTCCCTGACGACAAGCGAGCTGCCCATCATCCGATCGTTGATCGTGAATTCGATCATGATTTTCTGGCCGGCCGTTGCGTAACAGCGCCTGGCCCTGATCGCGTCCAGGAAGGCGGCACGGTCCAGCCGTTCCGCCCAAATGCCGGTGAGCGCGCCGCTCAGGCCAGGGTTGCGGTGGTGGCTGTCTCCACTTCCAGTGAACGCGAACTTGTGGCCCGCGTCCAGATATTTGTAGTAGATGTCGAAGAGGTCGATGTTGATCATCCATGCGGCGCACACGTCGACACCCCACTCCACGTCCGTGTCGTAAAGGTTCCACTTCCCGTTGTGCGGGTGGGGGAGTGGAAGGTAGCCATTTTCCTTGAACCAGGCGAGACATTCCCTGGTGTCCTTATGGGTATGCCGCGCGCCCTTCGAGTGGGCCTCCTTGTACTTGAAGTGGAGCAGGTCCATTTCCATTTCGTCGTCGTCCGACATCACGGATCGGTGGTCCCGCCCGGAGTCGACCCGGTCGGTGATCGTCATCTCGTAGCCGGGAAACATGGCGAAGCGTCCAGGTTCGTCGAGAACCATTGCATTGCCCTTGACGTAATCCCACTCGTAGTCCTTCAGGTGCCTCACGTTCTGGCGGGTGGGCAGGTTCCAGAAACTGTCGTTGTCGGAGATGGTCAGTCCGTCGATCTGCGCCTTGTCCCGCGCGTAGTGACCCAGTTCGTCGGGCTCACCCTCCACTTCTATGGATGCCGCCGAGTGGCAGTGCAGGTCCACCCAGTAGAGCTGGTATCTACCGCTTTCGCCACCCGGCAACTCGTTGCGGGGCCGGGCCGTCGCCCGTGCGTTGTCAAACGGCAACCGGACTTCCTTCCATTCGGCCAGGTCGACGCGGCGGTATTCCTCGGAAACAACAGACAGGCCGGCCGAGAGGCGGACCGTTTCCAGGTACCGCTCATCGGTGATCATGTCCTGCGAAAGGAAGTGCAACACGGTCCCGATCGTACCGTTATGGGGAAGTTCGTAGAAGACATTCCCTTCCGCCACGCAGAGGGGTTCCGACCAGTCGCCGTTCTTGCAGTGGTGGCCGAAGAGGCGGCCCTTTGATGTAAGCGTTCCCTGCTCACTGTCGGCCTTGGCCTCGTAAAAGAGCCAGACACCGCTGGTCCGGGCGCTCTTAAGGACGGGGAAGAGCCGCCTTCCCATATGCCCCAGATTGGGCGGTTTGGGGAATTCGGTTAAGAGTCCGTAGTGCAGCGGCGCAATGTCCGCCCCACCGTCCGAGCCCGTCAGCGGTTCCCATGCGCTGCCGTCCAGCCGGGCGCCCCGAAGCGAGTACTTCTGCTGGAGTGTGCTTCGACGGTACATGACGTCCACGCCGCGCACCCACACCGCCCAGAGCGCCCCGCCTGTGTCCCTGCAGAGGCTCGACCTGTTTTCCCATCCCTCATCGCAACTGATTCTGACCGCCTTCCGAGGGCCCGCCGGACCGACGGCGCAGCCATAGACGTCGTAGGTGTGATCGACGTAGCTGTCCCAGACAATATAGACGCCTTCCGATCCCCATTCGACCATCCTGGGCCGATAATTGTACCGACTCCCGTTTCCGGCCGAACAGGTTGTGGACGTGCCATTCTGAAGGGTCCTCAGGATTCGGATGCGGCTCTTTCCCTTTTCGGACTGTGCCCAGCAGATCCAGAGGGCGCCGCTTTCATCGAGGAGGGCCTGTGGCTCCCAGACCTTCGCCGAAGCAGGCAGGACGTGGCACTCCCGGCAGGAAGTGAACCCATTCCCGTCATTTCTGCGTGTCCGGAACGTGTATTGGCGGCCGGTCTTTTCCAGCCAGACAAACACGGCCTCGTCACCGTTCGGGATGCAGATCGGGCGCGTCTGCATGGTGTTGTTGGGCGACAGCGACTCAATAGTACAGGCCGTTTCCCCGGCAAATTTCCGGACGAATGCCCTGGACCCCGCCGCGCCGTATGCCGACCAGGCGGTCCAGCAGGTAAATCCGTCCTGCAGGGTGCAGAGGTTGGGTTCGTAACTGTCTTTCGAATAGACGCCTTCTGTCACGGCAGATTTCATGGTTTCGCCGCCTTGTCGGGAAACGGTAGTTGTGAAGTCGGGTGTGCCCGGAGGTTCAGGGTCCATTGGCCGGGATTTCCGCCCTGGATTTTTCGCTACCCGGCGTACGCGGCGGTCTCTCTATTCCGTGGGCGTCGCGGGTCTCAATGCAATTTCCAGGGTTTTCCGGATGCCGTGACTTCCTCACCGGTTGTCGCGTTCGCACCGAAGCGGATATGGCGGAAGGCGAAGGCGACGTGGCGTTTGCCGAACAGGGCGTGTGTAAGCCCCCACTGACCCAGCGTGAAGACGATCGCTGCGGCCAGCCCGAAGATGATTGTGTTCCAGATCCAACCGGCGCAGGTGCCTGCTTGCAGTACAGCGGGACCATATGCGGGGTTGGCAATCGTTATGGAAGCGGCCAGGACGGTGCAGACGATGGCGTTGAACGTAATCAGTCCCTCGGTTACCAGGCGCCTGGGACTGAATTCAACAATCTTCAGGGCGAAGTTGAAATTGACGACCCACCACAGAAAGACCAGGTAAAGAAGCTGACCCTTTCCCAGCCACGTATCCGGTATGAACGTAAGCGGCTGCGAGCGGTGCATCTGCATCAGCCAGAATACGGCGATGCCGATGGCAATGTAGATCAGTTCAAGCCACCCGATCCAACCCCTTGACCGCACAAACCAGCCCGCTACGGGAAGCCCGTAGGGTCTCTCCGGCAGGCAGTCCACTTTTTCGACCCAGTTTCCGGATGCTTTTCTGTGGTTCAGGTACGTCAGGCCGATCAGAACGAAACCCGTCGCGAACATTCCTGTCCACGCCGGCATGGGTATCGCATTGGAATTCGAAGGCGCGAGGACCGAGAGCAGACCCATTGAGACTGCGATTGCAATGCCGTGGAAAAAGCCCTGGGTCTGTTCCATGACACTGTGCCAGTTGGTCTGCAATCCGGTACGGATATTCAGCAGTTTCAGGAACTGACCCAGACCGAAGCCGACACCTCCGATGAACCCCGCGATCAGCCCGGCAAAGGCAAGACCGTACAGGTCGTAACGCCAACAGAAGATCAGCAACCCCGTGGCAAGCCCAACACATCCCGCCCAGTTATCGCCCCGAGGCGGCGTCATGCGAAGCTTGAGCATGACGACCAGCACCAGAAACGAAGCGAACCACCCGATCGTAAGATGAAGCACGAGAGAGGTGGCGATATCGAAGCCGCCGCGAGCGGCGGCGACAATCAACCCGGCGGCCATCGCCACAAGGGTCGCCAGCCAGTCGGTACCGTACCACGAAAGAGCAGTTCTGCGGGACTTTTTGCCATTCGAAGGGAGCTGATCGACCAGTAATGACTGAAGCGCCCATCCAATGAAGATCGCTGCCAGCGGAGTGAAAAAAAGCGCAAGCCTGTCTCCGGTGAGAAATACCGGCAGCGCGGTTCCTGCGCCACCCATGAAAGCCCACAGAAAGCCGATGACGAACAGGTTGGCAAATCCGTAGAGTACAGAGGGCGGGTGGCCGGAGTGGGTGTAGCCGACCACGCCCATATATGACATACTTCCGCCGAAGGACCAGCCGAGCGCGCCGAACATGGCGAAGTAATGAACATGAGCCAGCCAGTCGGGACGCCCTGAAACCAGCACGGCCGCGATTGCCGCCAGCGCGCCCGGAATGGCCGCACCGTATTCATGACCGAAGTTACCCCGGATGCCCCAACCCACTGAAAGAGAAAGCCCGCAGAAGACAACGAGTTGCCACGTAATGCCCGGTGTTGCCAGGTTCGGGTCCATTTACGATTCCTCTCAACCGACGTCGATTACGAGATTGCCGTAGTCGTCGACGTTGACGGTACTTCCTGCGGGAACGAGCGTTGTGGAGTCGAATTCCTCGACGATGGCGGGACCCGGGAAGCTGTTGTTCGCCTCCAGGCGATACCGGTTGTAGATCGAGGCGGGCGCACGACCGGCGTGCCCTGGCATGCGGACGTTGCGTTCCGCCTTCAGGGCGGCCTTAGCGGACGGCCCGCCTCCGGGAACCTGCCGCCGGCTGGGGCGGGGAACGGCGCCGACCGCAGAGAGACGGACATTGACAATTTCCGTGGGCTCGTCCCGCGTTGCAAACCCGTACTGGCGCCGGTGCGCTGTAAAAAAAGCAGCGTTCAATTTCCGGGAGAGGTCGTCCGACAGTCGGCCGACCGGTACTCGAAGTTCGTAGGACTGGCCCGTATACCGCATGTCCGCCTCCCGGACGAACTGGATATCGGAACGGGAAATGCCCTCGCTCAACAGCAGACGGGTCGCATCCGCTTCGAATTCGCGGTAGATGTGGGACAGGCCGGACACGTCCAGTTCATCCGTCCCTGAAATATAGGTGCGGACGTAGTCGTGGCGCAGATCGGTTACGAGCAGACCCAGCGCCGTGGTCACGCCGGGACTGGGCGGTATGAGTACGGTGCCGATATGCAGCGCCTTTGCGAGCGCAGCGGCATGGACGGGTCCGGCGCCCCCGAAGGCGACCAGGACGAACCCACGGGGGTCCACGCCCTTCTGCACGGAAACGAGTTGAAGGATGCCCGTCATATTGGCATTGGCGATTTCAATCAGGCCGTCGGCCGCGTCTTCGACCGGCAGATCCAGGGGCGTGGCGATGTGCCGTTCGATCGCCCGTTTTGCCAGTGATGTGTCAAGGGGGAGTTCGCCGCCCAGGAAATAGTCGGGATTGAGGCGGCCCAGAACTAGGTTTGCGTCCGTCAACGTGGGTTCCTTTCCGCCTTTTCCGTAGCAGGCGGGTCCGGGCGCCGCTCCGGCGGAATGCGGGCCGACGGCAAGCGCCCCGCCCGGATCGACGTGGCCGATGCTCCCGCCGCCGGAACCGATTTCAACCAGGTCGATGACCGGGGTCTTTACAGGATACCCCTGGCCTTTGTCTCTGGTCGTGGTTGCGACTGCGGCGTCGCCAACCTCGAACTCGGCGGCAAGCCGCGGCCGGCCGTTTTCGATGAGGGCGGCCTTCGCGGTGGTGCCCCCGATGTCCAGGGCGATCAGGTTGTCGAAACCGGCGAGTTGACCGATGTACGACGCTGCAATGACGCCGGCCGCCGGGCCGGACTCGATGAGTTGTACGGGCTGCTGCCTGGCGGTGCCGGAGGCGATGATGCCGCCGCCGGAGGTCATCAGAAACAGGCCGGAGCCGGGGTTTACCTTCCCGAGCCGGTCCTCCAGCCGTTCCACGTAGGCGCCCACCGCGGGAAGCAGCGCGGCATTGACGGCGGTTGTGCTGGCGCGGGTATATTCGCGGTACTCGGGGCAGACGTCGGAGGAGATGCAGACGGGAAGCCCGGGACATGCATCACTGATGATCTGTGCGGCCCGGCGTTCGTGGGTGGGATCCCGGTAGGCGTGCAGGAAGCAGACGAGAATCGCTTCAACCCGGTCTTTCTCCAACTGACGCGCGGCACGATCGACGGCGGTTTCGTCCAGAGGGACAAGCACCGCGCCCCGGGCGTCGATGCGCTCGGGTACGCCGATGCAGAGGTGACGGTGAACGAGCGGAGGGGGCTTGTCGTAATTCAGGTCATACAGGTTGGGCCGGATCTGCCAGGCAATTTCAAAGAGATCGCTGAAGCCCTCGGAGGCGATCAGGCCTATCCGCGCGCCTTTTTGCTGGATGATCGTGTTGGTTGCCACTGTTGTGCCGTGAACCACAAAGCGGACCTGTTCGGACGTGAGACCCTGGTTGGCGAGGCCGCGGGTATACGCTTCCATGAATGCGCGGGAGGGATCGTCCGGAGTGGACGAGACCTTGACGGGATGAAAATCGCCGGTTTCTTCGTCCATCACCACGGCATCCGTAAACGTGCCGCCAATGTCGATTCCGATGCGGAATGATTCGCTCATCGAACTCCACTCTCCTTAAAGCGCTGACGCAGAACGCTGGTTTCCTCGTGGTCCACGGTCCAGTTCGTTGAGTCGTAAACCACACCGTAGGTCTCGCGGGCGGCTCGAGGCGTAATCTTTCTGTCGCGGACGTCCCGGACGACGGCATCCGGTTCGCGTTCGTGCGGGTGGCCGTAGCCCCCGCCGCCCGGCGTCTGCACGCTCACGCGGCCGCCTCTGGGAACCGTGATGCTGGCCTTCGACGGCAACGCTTCGGCAGTGCCGTCGGGGTCCAGGATGAACCGGGCGGGCCGGCCCTCCCCGCCGCCCTCGAGCCCCCATGGAGGAAACCGCGTGCCGTCGGAGAGGACGGTAAAGGTGGTATCGCAGTCGGGAAATTCAAAGTCCCTCCGGATGCCGAGTCCCCCGCGAAACCGACCGCCGCCGCCGCTGTCGGTGATGAGGCCGTAGCTGGCGAAGCGGATGGGATAGTTGATTTCCACCTCTTCGATCGGCGCGTTCTCCGTGTTGTGGATGGTCGTCTGAATGGCGTCGGGACCGTCTTTGGCGGGGCGGGCGCCGTTGCCGCCGCCAACGGTTTCCATGTAGCAGTAGTACGCTTTTTTTCGTGGGTCGCTGCCGGCAAAACCCAGGTTGCAGATAATGCCCTTGCCGCAGGCGGGTATTCTCTCGGGCAATACTTCGTGCAGGGAGGTCAGGGTGAGTTCCGCCGTGAGTTGCGCCAGTTCCCACGCGCCAACCACGGCGGCCGGCCACGTGGCCGTGAGAACGGTATTGTCGGGTCCGGCCACCTCCAGGCAGCGGTACAGGCCGTCGTTGACCAGGATGCGCGGATCGATCAGGCTCTTGATGACCACCGCGATGGCCGCGAGGGTATTGGAACGGGTGGCGTTCAACGGGCCGGTCTGCTGCGGCGCGGACCCGGTGACGTCCAGCGTGGCGCTTCCGTCGCGGATTCGGACGGTCACGGCAATTCTGATCGGATCGTCGTCGAATCCGTTGCCGTCACGGAATCCTTCGGCCCTGTACACACCACCAGGCAACGCGGCGATTTCGCGGCGCGCCCATCGCTCCGTGTAATCGAGCAGTTCGTCGAAGAAGGCCTGGACCTGAACGGTTTCATAACGGTCGATCAGTTCAGCGATGCGCCGCGCGCCCACGAGGTTTGCGCCCATCTGGGCTCGCAGATCGCCTCCGGTCTCGTGGGGGGCACGCACGTTTTGCAGAATGAGGCCGAGTACGTTCTCGTCGATTTCCCCCCGCCGCATGATTTTCGTGGGGGGTATGATGATGCCTTCCTGGTAGATTTCACGGTTTACGCCCAGGCTGCACGGCGTGCTGCCCCCCACGTCCACGTGGTGGGCCATGTTGGCGAGGTACCCGAGCCGGGTCTTTCCGGCAAAGACCGGCGCGATGAGGGCGATGTCGTTGAGGTGGCTGCTTCCGCGGTGAGGATCGTTCAGGACGAGGCCGTCGCCTTCCTTAAGGTTCTCCGCGCCGTATTCCCGGAGGGCGTTCGGAATCGCGGTCTTCATGGATGAAAGATGTGGCGGCTGCGAGAAGGATTGTGCGACCACTCTGAATGAAGCGTCGAAGAAGGCGCAAGAAAAGTCGGCCCGGGTCTTGATATTCGTGGAGTACGCGGTTCGACGAATGGTATACGCCATCTCCTCGGTGGCGTTGAGCAGCGCGTTCTTCATCACTTCGAACGTGATAGGGTCCATAGTCAGTCGAGATGGTCGATTGGACATGCCCGTTCTCCCGGAACGGCTTCCCAGAGAAGGAAGCAGCGGTGCACGATTTGAGGGTACATCGACTGTGGCTTGCCGGCGGGACCAGGTTGTCAGTCCGCACGTTCGCGCCGCAGAAGGCTGTTTTCTACGATGCGGATCTTTCGCCGGCATCCTGCCCGCTGTCACGGGCGGTAGCCCGCCGATGCCACTGACCCGAACCGAAGATCCTGAAGCGATCCACACCCGGATGCAAAGCCGAAAAGGCGACCTCATCGCCGGCGCACAGGTGTCGGGCGGCGTGGAGGCGCAGGGCGAACCGGGTGCGGATACGGGTTCCACGTTCGTCCAGAATGTCAGCCGCGACCGGGTTGTCCAGGGGCTGCAGGTAGGCAAGGCTTCGGTCCGGCCGTACTTTGAAGATGTTCAGGTTGTCTTCTTTTCCCTGGATCACCGGGGGCGGTTCAACCCACGCAAGGTCGTTTTCCACTGCGGTGACAAGCAGATAGCCGACGGCAAGGTGGGGAAAGCCGGCCAGTTGAAGGGTGTAAGTGCCCTCCGGATCGCGTACGCAGGATTGGATGGTATAGGCCGAAGCGCGTTCGCGATGGCGGAAGGTGATGGTTTTTTCCGAGATTTCGCCGGGGTCCGCGATTGCGGCGTCCGGCTGAATCGTCAGAGACTTCCCAACGTCGTCGAATCCGGTGAGCGTGCCTTCGAGCGTGAGCCCGGGTTCGACCCGCCGACCGCCGGATTCCGCGAATGTCCCGCCAACCAGAGCCAGCGTTCGGAGACCCTTTGCATCGAATGACGCGAAGGCGAGTTCGCCGTCGCTGCACAGTTCCCGCCCGCTGTGGGAGATTTCACCTGGTGCGCCGGAGGTGTTGCTAAGAATAAGATCCGTACCTCTGTGGTGCGTCACTTGCAGTCCGGCCGCCTCGCCGTTTTTACATGCCAGGCGGCTTGCCCGTTCGATAAACGGGGTCTTACGGTAAGGTTCGTGGACGGCCAGAAAGGCGTTCGGTTGGTGACGGTTGCGGCGGCGGACAGTGACCAGCTTCATCTGCTCGCCGAGGTCGCGGTTGTCCAGCCAGCGTTGCGCGGGACCGGTGCCGGCGATGATCTCGGACCCGGGTGCGTCGAGCATGTGTAATTTGAGAAAGGCGTCCGTGTCGGTTTCCGGCGGGCCTTCCGGGTCCGGGTATTCGGCAACGTCTCCCCAGGTTGCCGTCCACGGCCCGTTGCTGCGACCCGTACTGAGTTGCGCAACGCGCTGGGCGCCCCACATGGCGCCCGCCCGGGGGGTGCGGCGGGACGGCGTGAACGTGAAGCCGCTGTAATTGTAGAGGGACTCCGTCGGGTCCGGACGATCTCTAAGGTCGACGCCTTCGGTCGAAAATCGATGCCCGTTGCAGTGGAATGTCCAGTCGTGCAGGTGGCCGCCGCTGACACGGAAAACGTCTACAACGTAGGCTTCTTCGTCGCCACAGTCAATGAGGGCGACGGTGCGCTGGTAGCGGTCGGCCCCGGGGACTTTGGCGAGCTCGTTAGCGTCCTCCTCGGCGGCGGCGATCGCCTTGAAACCGGGCAGATCCACAAAAAACCGAAGGTCTCCACGCAGGTTGTCCGTACCCATCGGGTCGCCGTCCCGCGTACGGATGGCGACGGAATTGTGGGCCGGAAAGGTCTTTATCCAATCCACCGTCATAAAGTGGGTGGATCCCATGTAGCCGAGGTCAGTTGCCAGTTCGTGGCCTACCGCGTAGAGCGTGAGGTTGAGGGGCGCCATGTGGTAGTGCCCGACGCGCTCCGTGTAGTCGAGTGAAAGCGTGCGGGCACGGTCGCCCTCGCCGCTGCGCAGGATGGCTTTGCGGTTCTGGCCCAGCAGGTGCGACGGGAGGCGCATGGGGAGTTTCAGCGAGACGACAGGATCGCCTTCCGGATCGATGTTAAGGTAATCGCGGTAGACATCCGGGATACCGCCGCCGCGGGTCTCGGCCAGGGCGAGTTGCTCCAGGGGCATGGCGGCCCTGATGACGCAATCCTCCCAGGCGATAGGGCGACCGTCGGGAAAGCCGGTCTTGAGGTACTGCCCAAGACCGTGCTTGAACACGGGCAGGGAAAGCATGTTGATCCCGTTGAGTTTCACGTCGTAATAGGGGGCGGTCCTGTCAAATGCGCCCCGCTGGCCGTGGATCGCCTCCATCACGCCCGAGATTCCCCAACTGGTGTACGAGGGCGAGCCTTCCTTGCCCAGACCGTCGCCGGTAAAGAAGTTATGCAGAAAGTAGAGTATGTCTCTGGCCACGTTTTCGATGATCCGGTCGTCGCCGACGATGCGCCCGAGTTGCAGCTTGGGCATCTGGGTAGAGGAGGAAAGGTTGTCCGCGCCTGTGACAAGCGCGTAGGGGTGCAGCGTGTATTCCAGAATGCCGCGTTTGAGTCTTCGGCCGCGAGCCCCCAGTTTCAGGGTATCGCCTTTGGCGGACGTGAGGATGCGCAATGCGGCTGCTTTCAGGTCGGACTCGGCTTCGTCGAAGGATCCGGCAATCAGGCTGTAGCCGACCAGGAGATCCTGGGCGAGGCTGGCTTTCCAGTTCCACACGCCAGGGTAAATGGAAGCGCCTTTCGTGCCGTAGCGGTCACCCGGCGCGTTCAACGGGCGTTCCGGGTCCCCCTCGATATGATCGAACGGGGCGTAAAGGCGATACCCGGGATAGGATTTCGCGGGCGTACCGTGCTCGTAGAAACCGGCCAGGCGTTTCCGCAGATTCGTTTCGGAGGTTTCCAGGAGTGCGGCAAGATAGGCGTCGCCCAGGAAGGCTCTGGCTAGCGTCACGAGGAGGACACGGGCCTTGCGGGCGTGTCGACTTGCCGTTTCGGGATCGGATTTGAGCCATGCAGCGTGGCTGGCTTCGCCCAGGCGATGGAGTACGTGGCCGGATAACGCCCGCAGGGAATTCATCCAGCAGAGGGCCTTGAAATAAAAGGCATTG
Organism: Candidatus Latescibacterota bacterium; assembly: GCA_963662665.2. Taxonomy (GTDB): domain Bacteria; phylum Latescibacterota; class UBA2968; order UBA2968; genus JAAXHE01. The sequence goes on along the minus strand of CAXXJS010000044.1, from coordinate 16,597 downwards.
GTGGGTTCTACATAGCCGTGGGCCTCGCCGTCCCAGTGGTTCCAGGGGATTCCATCGTGCGCCTCGCTCCAGGCCTCGTCGTGGTCCTCGCGCCACACCCGGTCCGTGGGAAAGCAGCCGTCTCCGTCGTCAGGGTACCGGGGGTTGGGATAATAGGCATATTCGCGGCTATCCGACTTGCAATACGGACAGTGGAGGCGCCAGGGATCATCCAGAGACCAGTCGAAATAGCTGTAATACCGTACGCGAAACGGGTGGATGGGGCAGGCGCAGGTATAAATGCCGCGCGGCTCCCGATGCCAGATGGTATCCAGGTACCATGCATCGGACTTGGCGGACCATTTTTCCGCGATGGCAAGAGACTCGTCCGCCCAGGAACAGGCATACACGTTTCCGGCTGCGTACCTGCGGCGGATTTCCTCGATGGAATGAGCGCCAATCCAGACGTTGGGCCGGTCGGGGAATCCGACCACGCGGTGACCCATGTCTTCCGGCGGGGTCCAGGACGGTTTCACGAATCGTCGATCTCCGGTCGGATCTGGCAAAGCGCCATCGTGGGATTACGGGGGGCGAAGGGTGTATTTTGCATGGCAAGGGATCAAGCGCTCCGGGGGTAGGACGTGCCGCGCGTGATGGACGGTGTCCGCGGCAGTGGATGAATTCCTCTCGATTTCCCTGTTGGTGGAAGTGCCTGATGGCTGTCGGCCGGACATGTCCGGATCAATCTGCGCGACCCTCGGCGATCTGTGCCAGGCGTTCGCCGTGATTCGCCACTTTCGCAAAGGCCGCGGCAACCTGGTCCACCCACGCGGGGCTGGGGTCAACGGGTGTGGACAGCCAGAAACTTGAATCATGAATGCGTTCGCTGACCGGCAGATCGCCCCGGCTGCAGTGGATTCTCGTGTCAGGCGGAAGGTCGCCCCACGGCCCGCCCAGCCCGTCGAACGAGAAATCGTTGAAGAGCGGTTCCAGGTGCATGGCACCGTAACCGAATGGCGTGATCGCGGGCGTGGTCGCCACGCCCTCCGCCACGAGTGCTTTCAGGACGACGGAAATAGGCGCGCCGATTTCGTCCGGATCGATAAGGCCGGTATAAAGAAGGAGCCCTCCCCGGACCGCCTGCGGGTACGTCGCCTGAGGATGTATACCTCTGATCGATTCCAACTGGTCGCTCAGGCGGCCGAACCAGGCGCGTCTTTTCTCGTTCAGTCCGGGCAATCTTTCAAGCTGCGCGCGCGCCATCGCAACACCCAGGGGATTCGCCCGGTATTTGATGCCCAGGCCCATGTTCCGGAGGTCCCGGAACCTTTCGGTGACAAACTGCTTCTCGCATCGGCCGTAGTGGCCGAGGGCCAGCATACGGTCGTAAAGGTCTCCGTTGTCGGTCACCACCACACCCGCTTCGATCCCCGTGACCGGCTTGCTCCCTTGCAGGCTGAAGCACCCGATGTGACCGAGAGAGCCGACGGGCGTGCCGTTCCATAGCGCGCCGTGGGCGTGCGATGCATCTTCGATCAGGGTGATATCCGTTCCGTCGACGAGATCCCGAAATGCGTCCATATGCGCAGGGTTACCGTACACGTGGGTAACGATGATGGCGCACGTGTTCTCCGTGATTCGACCAGCGGCGTCATCCGGGTCCGCACAGAAGGTGCCGGGGTCCGCGTCGCAGAATACGGGCGTTGCGCCGCAATGCAGAATGGGCGTGATGCTGGCGTGCCACGTGACGGAGGGCACGATGACCTCCTTGCCGATCCGGGCGCCTGAGGCAAAGACCGCTGAGTGCAGGGCTGCCGTCCCGTTACAGGTGGCAATGGCGAATCTTGATCCGGTGAATGCGCGGAATTCTTCCTGAAAGCCGTCAATCTGGGAGTAGGAGTTACCCAAACCGCCTTCCAGCACGCTTATGACGGATTGTTTCTCCAGACCCGTGACGGTTTTCCAGCCGTCATTCGGGGGTTCGGTTACGGTCCGGGGGCCGCCGTCCAGCGCCAGGTCCGGTTTTGACATATCCTGTGTTCTCCCCGTATGGGTGCTTTATTAAGCGCCGCGTTTCCATTTTGCGCCTCCCCGTCAGACCCGGAAGGCATACTGCGCCGGAAACGGGGCGTCTTCACCGGGACTTCGGGAATGCGATGGCTGCCTTGTTGCACAATGCATAATAGCATATGCCTTGGGAATTGTCAAAACGGAAGGCGACCCGTCGAGGCTTGACAGCCGTACCGGTGTACGTTATATATAGACCGTACGATTCATCCACGGGAGGCCGTTCTGATGGTTCGATTCCGGCTTGTATTGAAGGCTGTCGTAATTTTGCTGGCTGGATCCGGCGCGGGCCTGGTTTACAACGCCCTGTCCGCTTCCGGCATACCTCTTCAGACCCCCAGAAACGTGACGCAGGCCGAACATGTGAACTGGAGCCTGTACCTCGAGGGTATCCGGGCAAGCCTCGCGGACGCCAAGGCGGCTTTCGACTCCGGATCCGCGTTGTTCCTGGACGCGCGCATGCCCCGCGCTTATGCGGCGGGACACATTCCGGGTTCGCTGAACCTCACGCCTCACGAACTGAACCAGAAGGGCCGGAAGAGGCTTGAAGGCGTTTCCCGGGACACGCATATCATCACCTACTGCGGCGGCGCCAGGTGCCAGGCCAGCGTCAGGCTGGCGCACCTCCTGACGAACGGCTTCGGGTTTACGCACGTGCAGGCGTTCTTCGATGGATGGGGGGCATGGGCCGGCGCGGGATATCCGGTAGCGAAAGGGGCGCAACCATGAGTTGGGCCCGGTATGGCGTCCCGATCGTTCTGCGGCTGGCCGTGGGCGGGGTGTTGGTCTGGGCCGGTCTGGCCAAGGTGTCGGAGCCGGCACTGTTTGCAGTGACGGTGCGGGCTTACAACGTACTTCCCGTGGCGCTTATAAACGTGTTTGCCGTGGTCGTGCCCTGGATGGAAATCGTCGCCGGCGCGTGCCTGCTGGCGGGTTTCTGGACCCGCAGCGGCGCGCTTGCCGCCCTTGCGCTGCTCTCGTCGTTCGGCGTCGCCATTGCAGTCAACGTCTACCGTGGCGCGAATCTCGACTGTGGCTGCTTCGGGTTGGACGGTACGCGCGGCTCGCTCAATGCGGCGCTCGTGCAGGACCTGCTGCTGATCGCGTGTTCACTGGTACTGATGTTTGTGCGCAATATGCCGCTATCGCTGGATCGTTGTCTCTTCAATACTGCCGACCAGTAGCGGCGCGGCTCGTTTCATTTTTCCATATTGTTTGTCCAGGCGTGTTCAGGAGCGGCGCCGTCATGCTACGGTTCCGCGTTTCTGATTTTAGGTGGCGATTTTCGTCCCGTTCGGGTGCATCCGACCATGAGATATTTCTGCATCGCGCTTGTACTCTTCGGCGTGTCCACCGGATGTGAAACCGACTTCCCAAGGCCCGGAAGCGAGGCATACCGGCAGGCGGTTTCGGACTTCTACGTCGGCCTTGCGGCCCTCGACGTTGGCGCCCACGACCGGGCCGCCGCCGCGCTGACCCGGATGACCCGAAACATCCCCGGCGAGCCCGCGGGGTGGGCGAACCTGGGCCTGCTGCAGTTTTCGCTGGGCAGGGAGGAACAGGCGATCAGATCGATGGAGCGCGCACAGGGACTCGCGCCGGAGAACGCGGAACTCGCGCTCCTGCTGGGGACATTCGAGAGCCGGCGCGGCCGCGCGGATGAAGCGGTTTTTCACCTTCGCCGGGCAGTGAGTCTGGCCGGCTCCGGGCGCCTCAAGGCTGGCTACGCGCTGGCGCGTGAACTGGAGCGGAAAGGAGATACGGGGGGTGCGCTTGCCGTGGTGGAGGGACTGCTAGGTGAGGTGCCGACGAACCAGGCGCTCCTGCTCGAACGGATCAGGCTGGCGGCAAAGGAGCACGACGCGGATGGGCTGAAGGAGTATGTCGCGCGCGTGGCTCAACTGACCGGCGGGTGGCCGGAAGCGGCGAGGGCTCAGTTGCAGGCGCTGGCAAATGCGGAAACGGACTTCAGGCTCGCAGCAAGGCACGCGGCATTCCTGCATAACGCGCTGCTGCGAACGCCGGTCTTCCGCGGGGAACTGAGCCGGGTGCGTCTGCCTGCGCAATCCGTGGGCGAACCGCTGCGGCGGTTCGTGAAAATGCCCGGTCCGTCCGCGAACCCGGCGCCCGCGGATACGTCCATCACGTTTGTCCCGGAGCGGCTTGTCAAATCCCCGGGCGGATCGCTGCTCGGCATTGCCTGGGCGGACACGCCGGTCGTGCTGATGGCTGCGGATGGATTCGTGCATTGGCTGGATTCGTCGGGACGGACCGTGCCCACGCCCGCATCCGGAGACGCCGGCGGGCGTGGTCTGCTGTCGCTGGACTGGAACAATGATTTCGGAATGGACCTGGTTGTGGCGGGAGCCGGTGGCGTTCGTCTGTACCGGCGGGTCGACGGCGGCGCGCTGCTGGACGTGACCGGCAGTGCCGGGCTCGACGCCGGCGTGACCGCGGCAGCCTATACGGGCGCGTGGCCCGCAGACATTGAAATGGATGGAGATCTGGATCTGGTACTCGGAGGTCCGGAAAAATGCCTGGTCTTGCGCAACAACGGCGACGGTACGTTTGTCGTCGTCAGGCCCTTCGAGGGCGTGGCGGGTATGCAGGCTTTCGAGTGGGCGGATCTCGACGACGATGGGGTTCCCGATGCGGCGCTGATTGACAACCGGCGCCGGCCGTTTGTCTTTCTCAACAAGCGTAGCGGGTCGTTCAAGCGGTCGTACGAGGGTCAGCACGAGGCAAATGCACTTGTTTCCGGGGACGTGGACGGCGACGGCAGCCTCAACCTGTTGATTCTGGGCAGACTCGGGGGGGTTTCGTCGATTTCGCGCGGCAACGGTGTCTGGGAAGTCAGTGAACTGTTCAGCACGAAGACTTTCGAAGCGCCCGTGCGTCTGTTTCTGGCCGACCTCGACAATAACGGGCAACTGGACCTTGTTCTAAGCGGCGGCGACGGAGGCGGGTATTGGCTCGGAGATACTGAGGGCGCCTGGCGATATAACCCCTTGCCGGACGGGGTTCGGGTCTTCGACGTCTCGGACCTGACGGGAGACGGCCGCCAGGATCTGCTTGGACTCACTGAAGAAGGCCGCCCGCAGGTGCTGGTGAACCGGGGAAAACGCGCCTACCACTGGCAGATCGTTCGGCCGCGGGTGCGTGCGGTCCGGGGGGACGGGAGGATCAACTCATACGCGCTGGGCGGGGAGGTGTTGTTGCGGTCCGGTCTTCTGGCCCAGCGACGGGCGATCCGGAACCCCGTGGTTCACTTCGGTCTGGGCGAATACGACCTGGCGGACGTTGTACGGGTACAGTGGCCGAACGGTACCATACAGGCCGAGTTCGACGTGGCGGCCGATCAGACGATTCTTGCCCAACAGCGCCTGAAGGGGTCCTGCCCCTGGGTGTTCGCGTTCAACGGCGAAGAAATGGCCTTTGTTAAGGACTTCTTGTGGCGCTCCCCGCTGGGGATGCGGATCAATGCGCAGGTAACGGCGGGGGTGTCTCAGACGGAGGACTGGATCCTGATCCGGGGAGATGAACTGGCCTCTCAGGATGGATTCTATGAAATCCGCATCACCTCCGAATTGTGGGAGACCCAATTCATGGATTGGGTTGAGCTGATGGTCGTGGACCATCCGGCGGACGTGGCGGTGTTTGTGGACGAACGGTTTGCGAAGCGGCAGCCGGAACTGAGGGTGATTTCCACTGGTAAACCTGTGGCTTTCCGTGCCGCCCGGGATGAAGCCGGGCGGGATGTGACGGCAATGGTGAACGCAAGAGACGCGCGCTATCTCGATACGTTCGAGGTGGGACGATACCAGGGCGTGGCTGCCGATCACTGGGTTGAAGTCGATCTGCCGCAAGCCGTGGAAAACGGCGGAGGGTGGCTGATCGGTCACGGATGGATCTATCCGACAGACAGTTCTATCAACGTTGCAATGGGGCATGGCGCGGACGTAAGACCCCGGGGTCTGCGACTGGAAGCGATGCGAAGTGACGGCACCTGGGAAACCCTGGAAGCGGACCTGGGATTTCCCGCGGGCAAATTCAAGACAATTGCGGTCGATCTGGCGGGTGTGAAGTCCAGCCGCGTGCGCCTTCGGACAAACCTGGAGATCTACTGGGACTGGCTGGCGTGGGCGGAACGCGCCGACGGCGCACAGTTGCGGACCCGACGCGTTGGAATTCGGACCGCGGCGTTGAGGGGCCGCGGATTCTCGGAGGTCTCGCATCCGGATCGGCGCTCTCCCGACGTCCCACGGTATTCCGGGCCCGTGAACACCGCGCCCCGGTGGTGGGACCTGAGGGGATATCACACCCGTTTCGGTGACGTGCGTCCCCTGCTTGCGTGCGTAGACGACCGGTACGTAATCATGAACGCCGGGGATGAGCTTGTATTGAGATTCCCCGATCCCGGACCCCCGCCGGACGGCTGGGTGCGGGACTTCGTGCTGATGGGTGACGGCTGGGTTAAGGACGGAGATTACAATACGGCGTTCTCCGATACCGTACTCCCCCTGCCGTCGCACGCCTGGTCGTCGTACGAAACGCCGCCTGGTCCCCTCGAGGATGACCCCGTCTACCGCCGGCATCCTGCAGATTGGCAGAAATTCCACACCCGGTACGTCACGCCGGAGATTTCCGGAATGCATGCCGGAAGATAGGCATCGAGTGTAACATGCCACGTCGAACTGTCATTCTGCTCGCCATCTTTGTGTTGCTTCTGACGGTTCCCGTCGTCCGCAACTACGGTCTGTGGCCGACACAGGGAAGCAAAGTGGCGCACTACGGCTTTGCGCTGGAGGAAGTTGCCAGTTCAAGCGGGATCGATTTCGTGCACGGCGGCCCAACGTTCGATGCGAAGTTGAACCATATTATGCCGCACGTCGCCGCGATGGGCGCGGCGGTATCGGTGGCGGATTTCGACAGAGACGGCTGGCAGGATCTTTACGTGACGAACAGCGCGGAGGGTTCCGCGAACCGGCTGTACCGCAATCTCGGAAACGGGCAGTTCGAAGACGTGGCCGGGCAGGTGGGCGTTGCGAATCTGAATCGTCCCGGGACCGGGGTCTCCGTGGGTGCGGTATGGGGGGACTACGACGACGACGGCTTCGAAGATCTTTTCGTGTATAAATGGGGTCGGCCGGAGTTGTTTCGCAACGAGGACGGTCAGAGGTTCACCCGGATGAGTGAAGAGGCGGGGCTGCCCCATTGGATCAACGCGGGGAGCGCGATATGGCTGGATTACGATTGCGACGGGCGATTGGACCTGTTTGTGGCGGGTTACTGGCCGGATGCGCTGGATCTGTGGCGCCTGGAATCTACCCGCATGATGCCGGAGAGTTTCGAATACGCCGAAAACGGCGGTCGGAAGTACCTGTTGCGCAACATGGGAGGCGGGCGGTTCGAGGACGTGGCCGAACGGCTCGGCATTCGAAGCCGGCGCTGGACCCTTGCCGTGGCGGCGGCGGATCTGAACGGTTCCGGTTATCCGGATATTTTCCTGGCCAATGACTATGGTGTATCGGAACTCTACAGGAACCAGGGCGGCGTGGAGTTTAAAGAAATCGGTCGCGAGGCGGGCGTCGGATACCAGCCTAAAAGCGGAATGAACGCGGTATTCGGCGACGTGTTGAATCAGGGTCGCCTGGCGATTTACGAGACCAATATTTCGGAGGCAGGTATTCTGCTTCAGGGGAACAACCTCTGGGTCGCCCGGCCTGGCGAAGACCTGGCGTTCGAAAACCTGGCGCAAGTGATGGGCGTGGAACTGGGCGAATGGAGCTTCGGCGCGCAGTTCGGAGATCTCAACAATGACGGACGGCTGGATCTGTACCTGACAAACGGGTATGTGTCCGCCTCGAAATTGGAGAGCTACTGGTACGATTTCTCGCAGGTTGCCGGTGGACACAGGGCGATTATTTCGGACGCGAAGAACTGGCCCGCGATGAAGGGACGCAGCCTCGCCGGCTATCAGCGCGCGCGTGTGTGGGTCAACGACGGGATGGGCCGGTTTGAGGACGCGGCTCGCGAGGTCGGCGTAAGCGATCGGTTCGACGGTCGCGCGGTTGCTCTTGTGGACCTGTGGAACCGCGGGGTGCTGGACGTTGTTGTGGCCAACCAGCGCGGGCCGCTTCTGGTATACAGAAACACGGTGGCTCCGGACAGACATTGGATCGGGTTCGAACTGGTAGGCGGGAAGAGCAATCGTAGCGCGATCGGCGCGCAGGTGAGGCTTTTCTGGAATGGACAGGAGCAGATGCAGGAAGTGTCGGGAGGCAGCGGCTTCTCGTCGCAGAACCAGAGGCGGCTGCATTTCGGAATGGGCGCCGATCCGTCGCTGGAGAAGGTGGTTGTGACGTGGCCGTCGGGCCGGCGCAGGACAATGGAAAACCTGGCGTTGAACGTCTACCACCGCATCGAAGAACCGTAGCAGCAGGCTACGGGCCGGCATGCGTGTCAGCGTTCCTGCCGAATACGATCAGGATTGCCGGAATCATCGCCAGGCCGATCAGCAGCGCGCACCACACGGGATAGAAAAAGGTCGCGCCCACGTATCCTGCAAGTGCGGCGATGCCCATAGTGGTCAGGGCGTATGGAAATTGCGTCCTCACGTGGTCCAGGTGGTCGCACGAAGTTGCAAGGCTGGACATGACGGTCGTGTCGCTGATCGGGGAGCAATGATCCCCGAAGATCGCGCCGTCCAGTACGGCGGCGGCGGCGAGAATCGTGAGCGGGAGGCCGCCCAGGCTGTGCGCAAGGGGAACCGCGGTGGGGATGAGGATCGCCATGGTCGCCCACGACGTGCCAATTGAGAAGGCGACTGCCGCCGCCAGGAGAAAGATGAGCAGGGGTAGCAGGCCGGGTAGCGCGATCGGCGATAGCGCCGCCGCGAGATAGGTGGATGTGCCCATGTCCTTGCAGACGGCCTGAATGGCCCAGGCCATGATCAGGATGGCGATGGCATACTGGATACCCGTAACGCCCTGCGCCCACGTCATTAACGCCGCGAGCGGCCGAATGGGGGCGGGTCCTCCGTCGGGACGGCGTCTGGTTACCGCAATGACCAGTGCGACCGCAGAACCCAGTATGGCGGAAAGGAAAAGCACCCTCGCGTTGTCGGCGTTGGAGAAACATGCGGTCCAGTACGAGAAGCTGAAAAGCGAGTCCGTCAGCCGTGTCGACCGGACGTCGGGATCGTTCCAGGTATCCGCGGCCATGCCCGCGATGACGGCGACGACGACGATCAGAACAGGCGCGGCCGCGGCCCACCAGGCGGGCTGAACGCCATCGGCGGGCAGGACTTCTCTGCCGCGGCGAGTCGCCAGCGGCGTGGCGCCCGGCCGAAGCACCTGTCCGGTGGTCCTTGCCCGGTATTCCGCACGGTACATAGGGCCGTAGTCCCGCTGGAGCCAGGCAGACGCGGCGACGAATGCAAGCGTAAAGAGGCAGTAGAATCGAAATGGGAGTGCATGGAAGAAGAGTTGATAGCCTGATACGCCGGTGCCGAGGTCCCTCATCAGGTCGCCGAACAGTCCGACTTCGAATCCGATCCAGGTGCTGATGACTGCTACGCCCGCGACCGGGGCGGCGGTGGAATCGACGATGTACGCGAGTTTTTCGCGTGAGATCCGGAACCGGTCGGCCATGGGCCGAAGCGTCGTGCCCACCACGATCGTATTGGCGTAGTCATCGAAGAAAATCGCCAGCCCCATGAAGAATGCGGCCAGACGCGTGGACCGGGCGCTTTCCGATCGGGAGGCAAGGAGTGCGGCAATGCCCTGGTTGCCTCCCGCGAGCGACGTCACCCTTACCATGCCGATAAGGGCAGCCGTAAAACCCAGAATGTAGAGCTGAAACGACGATCTGAGCGGCGCCCAGACGTAATTCACGGCTGCCTTTTCGACCGCGGCGAACGGAAGTTCGTAGAGTGGGGCTTCGCCAACCGTGAGAACGCCTCCACAGAGTACAGCCAGGGACAGTCCCAGGAGAACGCGTCCACTGAAAATGGCAATCAGGATGGCTGCTATCGGCGGAAAGAGGCTCCAGCCGTCGATTGACTTCAGGCGCGTCTGACGTTGCGACGAGGCTGTCGCGGCGGTCAGGAGCACGCCATCCGGGGCTTCGCTGCACGCAAACGAAATCTCGGGAGCACCGGGTTCGGGCGGGTTTCGGCGGCGGTGGACTTCCTCGAAACCGGAACGGCAACGTGTCTCCTGATCGTCCGCGAGTCGCCACGGGCCGTCGCCCATGGCTTTTGACAGGAGCGGCAACTCCGTCGCGACCTGCTGATGTATAACGCGGTCCCGGTTGGTCGGCAGCGCTGCGGCGAATACAGACGCCAGCGCGAGTGCGGCCAGAACGCGTATCCAGGCATGTGAACGGATTCCGGCTTCCTTGTTCGGGCTCATCGGTCTTCTATTGTTTCCGTTGGTCTGGTGAAATGGGTTCGTGACGCCGATTCGGCGAGCGGGGCGCGCTCATTGGAAAAAGGCGTTTCCATTCGAACGATAGCATCCTATCTTTAAGGTATTCCAGCCGGCCGGGCAGGGTCTGCCAGAGCCGGACATCAACGCGCGACGCCGGGAACCGGCGCGCATGCGCCGGATGTCAGGCCGCCCAGGGCAGAGTGTCCCGCAACGTGGCGACCCGTCGTCGGCAACAACCCCCATCAGCCGGATCTGAAGGGGAGCCATGATAGACCGGTTTAAGGAACGAACCAACGAAATTCTGGACAAGGCGCAGATGGGCGACCGGACAAGCCGGCTGATCGACCTGTTTATTATGGGTCTGATTGTCCTGAACGTCGTGGCTGTCATTCTGGAGACAGTGGAGGCCGTTCTTGCATCGTACCGGTGGCTGTTTGAAGCGTTTGACGTTTTTTCCGTGGGTGTTTTTACCATTGAATACGTGATGCGTATCTGGTCGTGTACCGCCGACGAAAAGTACGCCCGTCCCATTCGCGGCCGATTGCGTTTTTCCCTGACGCCGTTGGCGCTGGTGGACCTGATTGCGATCCTGCCCTTCTACCTGCCTCTGGTGACAACGGTCGACCTGCGCGTATTGCGTGCGATGCGATTGCTTCGGTTGTTCAAGCTGGGACGGTATTCCACTTCGTTACAGACGCTCGGAAACGTATTGAGGAAGCACCGCGGCGAACTGCTGGTCACCCTCTTCGTCCTGCTCATTATGCTGGTGATCGCGTCGACGCTTATGTATTTCGCCGAACACAGCGCCCAGCCCCAGGCATTTTCCAGCATTCCATCGGCCATGTGGTGGGGCATCGTGACGCTTACGACGGTGGGATACGGAGACACGTACCCGGTAACGGGCCTCGGAAAAATACTGGGCGCGGTAATCGCGCTTCTGGGTATCGGGATGTTTGCTCTGCCGGCCGGCATCCTGGGATCGGGATTCGCAGAGGAGATCGATCGGCGAAAGAAAGAAAGCGGAGTCTGTCCGCACTGCGGACGTGAGATGGAGTCGTGAATCTGTAGTGGTTCGATTGAATCAGCAAAGGAGCGTCCAGGATGGAGACGACGGTTGGATGTACGACCCGGCCATACGGCCAACTGAGTTACAACGAAGCGTACAGCCGGATTGCGGAAGCCGGCTACTCGGACGTTGCGGTTTTTGCAAATGAAGGCCAGGTGCCGGTGGGTTCCGAGAGTTCTCCGGCGGAGGTCGCCGCAGTGCGGGACGCGGCCCATGCCGCGGGCGTGGTTCCTTCGATGCTCATCGGGGGCACACAGCTGGGCGGGGGACTGACGGCGGCGGTGGACGCCTATAAGCGGCTGATCGACAATGCGGCGGCGCTGGGCACGACCTGGCTGCTGGATTGCGGCACCAGCAACGAGGCCCACTTCGATGACTATTTCGAGTTGATGCGGCAGTCCGCGCCCCATGCGGACGAGGTCGGCGTGAATATTACCATGAAGCCCCACGGCGGTATCAGTCTCACGGTATCCCACCTGCTTGCGGCCAATAATAACGTGAGCCACGCGGCGTTCGGCATCTGTTTCGATCCTGGAAACATCATCTACTATACGAAAGGCGACCTGCGGCCTGAGACAGACGTCTTGGAAGTGGCGCCCGTGGTCACAACCGGGATTATCAAGGACTGTACGGTTATCGATGGTGTTCCCGACGTGATGGTTACGCCGGGCGACGGTCTTGTGGAATTCCATTCGGTATTGTCCGGGCTGGTGGGCGGCGGGTTCGACGGACCCCTCTACGTGGAATGTGTGGGAGGCAAGGAACCGGATGAGGTGGACCGGGACATCGCATTTGCACGGGGGTACGTAGAGGGAATCCTTTCCGGGCTCTAGTGTCCTGTCCCATGAATTAGTTCAAAAAGTCTAGTAATCTTGTCAAGGATCGATTCTGCGGTGGCGGTCCAGACGAACGGTTGTGAGTTGGTGTTGTAATGGTTAGTGAAATCCTGAATGTTGGCGATGAGGTCTTTCACCTTCTTGAAGGTCCCGCGTCGGATGGCTTTCTGGGTAATGATACCGAACCAGATCTCGACTTGGTTGAGCCAAGACGCGTAGGTCGGTGTGTAGTGAACGTGATATCGGGGCCTGGCTGCGATCCAGCGTTTGATTTTTTCGTGTTTGTGCGTGGCGTAGTTGTCGACGACGAGATGAATGTCAAGGTCCTTCGGGACGTTTTGGTCGATATATTTGAGGAATTGCAGGAATTCCTGGTGTCGATGTCGGGGTTTGCATTGGGCCAGCACCTTGCCGGAAGCGACCTCTAGTGCGGCGAACAAGGTCGTGGTGCCGTGCCGGATATAATTGTGGGTCACCCCTTCCACATAGCCCAACCCCAAAGGCAATATCGGCTGCGTTCGTTCCAATGCCTGGATCTGGCTCTTTTCGTCAACGCATAATACCATCGCGTTGTCGGGAGGGTTCAGATACAGGCCGACAATGTCACGTACCTTCTCGACAAAGAACGGATCATTGGACAGCTTGAAGTGTTTTTGCCGGTGCGGCTGTAGACCAAACGCTTTCCACACGCGCTGAACCGTAGACTTGGACAGTTGCGTCTGGGCCGCCAGAGAGCGGCAGGTCCAATGGGTGGCTCCCGACGGCTTGTCTTTGAGCGTTGTATAAATCAGCGCGGCGATGCGCTCATCGCTGATCGACCGGGGCCCCCCGGGGCGCAATTCATCATAAAGCCCCATCAGACCTTGTTCTAAAAACCGACGGCGCCACTTCCCGACTGTGGCTCCCGACAGACCAAGCTGTCGTCCAATCTGCTGATTCGACAGCCCTTGATCACTCATCAGAACGATCTTCGCCCGACGTACATGACTGTGCGACATGCTTCTTGAACGGGAAATCGTTTCCAACTGTGCCCGAACCTCATCCCCAATACTCAGTGGCGCTAACGGACGTCCCCTGGCCATAGATTCCTCCTTTCGCTATAAGAAATCTATGGCAAATAAACTATTTTTGCAAGTTATTCCTGGGACAGAACACTAGTGTCCTGTCCCATAAATACCTTACCATTCTTCCGCAGATTCATCCCGTCTCGCTGCGTTGCCATCGCTCGCCGACCGTGCCATGTCGCCTGCTCTCTGGCGCCTTGCGAGCCGGGCGACTCTGCGGCCAAATTCGGGCAACTTATTTCCGGGACAGAACACGCGTCTTCGCGTCCTGCGCCGAATGCGGCTCAAGCGCTTTCGGGAAGATCAGGACAGAACCGCCGTCACTTCGATTTCGACATTGGCTCCCGCCGGGAGGGCAACGACCTGAACGCAGCTTCGCCCCGGAGGGTCATTCGGGAAATATTCCGCGTAGACCGCGTTCATTTCGGCGAATTCCGCAATGTCCGTCATATAGACGACCGTCCGGACCGCGTGGTCCATCGTGGCGCCCGCGGCCTCAAGGATTGCCGCGATATTTTCCAGCGTCTGCCGGGTTTCCGCGGCAATGCCGCCGCTGACAACTGCGCCGGTTGCGGGATCGATTCCCTTTTCGCCCGCGACAAAGATCAATTCGCCCGTTTTTATGGCCTGCGAATAGGGACCCACTGGAAGAGCGGCCTTGTCGGTGGTAATCACCTCTTTCTGCATGACGAGATATCTCCATTCTGAATTGCGGGACGTGTTGTGTTCGCGTTGTATGGACGGCGGTTAATGCATCCTTTCTCCGCGGTCGACTTTGATAACGTCATGCAGCGGCAATGTCAAGGAGAATCACCCGGATCGTTCGCGCCGACGCCTCGGGCAGTCCGTTGAAGATGTCGTGCAGGCGAGGGCGGGAGCCGGCCGTCGCCCGGATGGGCTTTTTTCAACGGGCTGCCAACGTCCGTTTCTTCGCGTCAGTGAACGTGTGCCGGTCCGGATGACCGTCCGCGGCGGCTCCGAATGTAGTGAGGGAATGCGTCTATGGGTACAGGATCACGAGATGTCAAGCGACTGGAACTGCCCAGTTGCGTAGAGTCGCTTCATGAGGTGGTCGACGTTGCGGCACAGGTCACCGCCGACCTGGCGATGAGCGAGGATGCATGCGACGAGGTGGCCATTGCGCTTACGGAAGCCGTGAACAATGCCATCTTCCACGGAAATGAGGGTGTGCGGGAGAGACCGTTCGCGGTCGAATTCGCCGTGGTGGACGGGATGTTGCACATCGCGATCCTGGATCAGGGTCCAGGATTCGATCCGGCGGCGGTACCGGATCCGCTTGCCGAGGAAAACCTGTTGAACCCCTCCGGCCGCGGCCTGCTGATGATGCGCGCTATGGTGGACGACGTCCAGCACCACTTCGGCGAGGCCGGTACCAGCGTGGTCCTTCGTAAACGCATTGCATCCTGAACAATGGAGGTCGCACCGTGCGTATTGAACGTATCGAGACGATTTCGCTCAACTGTTTCTGGGGGCCGTCCGAACGGGGAGTCAAACGGACCTGGCCCCTTCATCTTGTCCGCGCCGATAACGGGCTCGTGGGCATTGGCAGGGGCGGAAACGCAGAATTGATCGAGCGGGAATTCGCGCCGATGCTCGTGGGGGAAGACCCCCGCCGGCCGGCCTGGCTATGGCAGCGGATGTACGATCTCGCGTGGCGCTTCCGCGGCCCGGGTCGGGCCGCGATGGGCACAATCGGCGCTCTGGACGTAGCGGTCTGGGACTTATACGGCAAGGCGTGCGGCGAACCGGTCTGGCGGATGCTGGGCGGGTTCCGGGACCGCGTGACCGCGTACGCGGACGGAATCGGCTATGAACACCAGAACGCCGAGGAGGTTGCCGCCCTGGTCAGAAAACACGCGGATCTCGGATTCAAGGCCGTGAAGTTCCATCTGTCGGATGACGATCGCGAACTCGCGTTCGA
Organism: Candidatus Latescibacterota bacterium; assembly: GCA_963662665.2. Classification (GTDB taxonomy): domain Bacteria; phylum Latescibacterota; class UBA2968; order UBA2968; genus JAAXHE01. Next base: position 1,211 of record CAXXJS010000044.1, on the reverse strand, counting down.
CAAAGTGAGATTATCGCGCGAGGCATTGGGCGACGGACCGAGGCTGATGATCGACATCCACAGGATGTGGGAAGGGAAAACGGCCGCGGAAATGTCCCGGCGGTTCGAGCCGTACAACCTGTATTGGATCGAGGAGCCCGTGCGGGGCGACGACGAAGCGGCGCACATGCGGATGGTTCGCGAGGCCACGGACGCGCTGGTCGCGGGAGGTGAGAGCGAAGGTACGCTCTATGGCATCCGCCATCTGATCGTGGACGGCGGCCTGCAGGTGGTGCAGTCGGACATTATCGGCGGCGGGGGGTTCACCGGTCTGATGCGGATGGCGGCGCTGGCCGAGGCGCACCACGTTTACGTCGCGCCCCACGGGGCCTCTTTTCCGGAAATCAACTGCCATCTGATCGCCGCCGTGCCCAACGGGCTGATGGTCTCCGCATGTCCGCATACCGAGCCGTACCAGATCTGGTCGGACCTCTACGATCCCCCGTTCCGGATCGTGGACGGCGAGATCCATATGAGCGATGAGCCCGGCCTCGGGCTGACGCTCAATGAAGACTTCATTGCGGCCCATCGGGCGTGACTGTAACGTCGCGAACGTGATGTTCGCGCCAGACCTGGGAAAGCGACCCGAACAGCAAAATCAGCCGGGCCGACTTCGTGTACCGGGATTCAAATGTGCATTGTGCCACCCATCCTCGCTTGTACGGTTCAAAACGAAAGTGAAGACGACTGTGGTTGCAATTTTCGCCGCTCTGGTACTTGGTTTTGGGCTGCCCGCGTCGTCGACGAGCGCCCAGATTGAGAAACGTGACCTTTACATCGGTCTATTGCTTGATTTACGGCCTGAAGAAGCCAATGCAGAGCGTAATTTAGTCCTCCTGAAGGAAGAAATCCGAAAGGCGCTAGGGGCCAATAGGACGGTCCACTTCCTTCCCGCACACCGGCGTTTCTCAGTTGATTACGCAGATTATCTTTCCCTCGCCAACGACCCATCCGTCGATCTGATCATTGCAGCCGGACCGGCCGGTGCCGCGATGCTGGCCACGCAAGGGGCCTTGCCCAAACCGACGATCGCCGTGGGGATACTGGACGTGGAATTACAGCAGATGCCCCTCGTCGGGTCCGGCGTCTCAGGGGTGCGCAATTTCACCTACGTCCTCAACACCCACCCGATCCAAAGTGACCTGGCGGCGTTCCACCGCATCCATCCCTTT
>CAXXJS010000043.1:0-44242 GCA_963662665.2 Candidatus Latescibacterota bacterium | reverse complement strand
TGTCATTCTATCTGAGAAGCCGGTCCATCGGCCAGGACCGGTCATTCAATTCGGGATATTAATTAAAATTCACCGGTTACGCAATTAAAAAACCCGTTTGTAATCACTTTGTTGTCATTGCCTTCATTTCGGAACGTGCTTCTTTAACCTGTTGAATGGGTCTCAATTGTGTCGCATTTCGCGCCAGTAGAGGTTTCTGGTTGTTACGAATAGAACCCGTCCGAAAACCCCGAAGGCCTCGCGTACAGGGCTCACCGGGTGTTTCCGGACGGGTTCCAGGAACGATGTTTCCTGCCTGACCGTTCGGCGCTATTTGAGGTATAGCAATCGCTGCGTCTGCGCGCCGCCAGGATAGGTCAGCCGTGCGATATACACTCCCGTCGACAGCAACAAGCCTCCGTCGTCGCGCGCATCCCACGTCACCTGGTAGCTGCCCGCGGCGCGGGACTCATCCACCAGCGTCCTTACGGGCTGGCCCAGAACGTTGTAGATCACCAGCTTCACAGGACCCGCGCCGGACAGGTGGTAGGTGATCAGCGTGGCGCTGTTGAACGGGTTGGGCGAATTGGGCGCCAGACCGCCGGCTTCCGGCACAACCTCAGCCGCGAATGCCGGCTTGGCAGCGGCCACCCGCTCGGCTGTAGCCAGCGATGCGACCCGTACGACCCTCGCACCCCCGCCCAGCGTCAGTTCCAGGACCTGGCGGCGGCCTTCGTTCAGCGGTATGCTGCTCCATTGACCAACAACCTCGCCATCGGCGTTGGTGGCCCGGGCCCGATAGTAGCCACTCACGCCATCCTCGCTGGAAATGGTCAGGGACAACAGGCCGGCGGCATCGGTAACTGCGCTCCAGGCATATTCGGACTGTCGGCCGGCAATGGCGCGCGAAAACGCCACGTTCAATCCCTCCACCGCGTCGCCCAGCACCGTGGCCTCCACATCCGTACCGGGATCCGTCCCGACGTCGGCCGCGCGCCCGTAGAACCCCGACCCGACGATAAAGTCGAGGGTTACTACACGTCCGCCAGCATCGAATTCACCTTTGTACTCGCGGGCGTAGCCCACCTTGGGGATATCGGCGCCGTCCGTATCGTCAGTGGGGTCGTCGAAGTAATACTCCACGAAGCCGCCTTCCGGGCTACTCTTCGCCGCCTCGATGACCAACGGCAAAACAAGCTCTCCGGTAACAGCGTCACGGACGGTGGCTATCAGAGGCCGTAATTCGAATCTGTCCGGAAACGCGCCGTGGAACAGAATGATGTTGCTGGTGAGATCCAGGACGTAGAGGTACACGGAACCGTGTCTCCAGGGCCCGTCCGGGTCCCTCAAGGCGATCCTGAGTTTGGAGGAAGCGGCGAAATCGCCGCTTTTCTGGAGTTCGAGAATGAACTCCCCCGCCTGCGTGACGAAGGCCTTCAAACTTCCCCGGTCCACCACGTCCTCGGCGGATATGGCGGGGGCGCCGTAATCGATGTCTTCTTCAGCCAGGTGAGATTCATCGAGATCGAATCCGACGAGCATTATTACCGGGACTCGGAAATTGCCAGAGAGATATACGGCGGAATAGCCGGAGGCGCCTGGTATACCCGGACTTAGACCTGGAATAGGGGTGGTCGCATCGAATGGCGCATCCGGTTCCTGCATCAATGTGCCCATTAGGGCGCCGAAAGCCTGGGCTTGGGTAGCTGGATCGGGAGAGGCCAGATTGGCCAGGTCGGTCAGGGATACTCCCAAAGCAGAAAGGATCGATCCATAGATCACGGGATTGAGCAACCTGCCCGACAATGCCATATCCTTTGCGTGAACGAACACCCTGCCGTCGGCCAGCAGAGACACGATGTACGTGGAACCGGAACGCCAATGGCTCCCCTCCTGCCTGACGAGACACCCAAAGTAAAACGAATCTTCCGGAGTCGTAGGTCCGAACTTGAAGTGATCTCTCGCGGCCAGCGTGAAGTCCTTAAGGGTGGCGCTGCCGTCTTCCACTTGTTGGGCCGTTGTTTGCGGTGCCACAGGAGGCGTCGCGCCGGCGGGGATTTGACAATTCGCCAGTGCCGGAGGCGTATTGGAAACGACACCGGATAATACGAACAGGCCGACAACGGGAATCATGGACGCCGAAGTGAGCAATGTTCGAGCCTTCATCATAACGGTTCTCCTTCCCGCAAGTACGGGCGTATTAAAGTTATTGCGGCGGGTTGTCCTCTTTCTGAGAAATCGGGTTGTCGCTTCGATCCGGAACTTCGAATTCACGTGTCAATGGAAGTCTGCCTGCCAAGCCGGTTGAAGATCCCGTCATTGGACAGTCTTCGGTTTTCGTCTACGATTTGGGCGGTGTCCAGGTGTGGCTGCAGGATTGATTCATTTCCACGTCCGCAATCGGGTAGATTTAAGCAACTGCAACGGAGAGCCACATCCGACGCTCGCGTGCAGTTTTCGTGTAGCTCCCTTCGGAATACCTAACGCGTTTGCAGGTCGCAATTGGGCCTTGTGGTAAACCTGTACTGTGAAGATAACAAAAAAACACTGAACTAACTCTGAATTCGAACGCCTTGGCGATGATTTTTTCATGAATTTCTTTCGTTTGTTCCAAATTCGAACGCGACTGTGCGCCAGCCCTGAAGATTTCTACCCGCTCCAAGGCATCTTTCAGGCAGTCGACTTGAGTTGAATTGCCGGGCGGGAATAGCAGGGCCAGCGTCAACAACCTTTTGAAAAAGCGCAAAATACGAGACCCGGCAGATCGTCAACCGGACGACGTGTTGCCTCCCAACGCGCGGGCAAAGATCAGAATGTCGCTGAACCCGATCGCGCCGTTGCAGTCCAGATCGAATCGAGCGTCAAAATCCGAGTCGCCTTGACTTCGACCGAACTCGGAGGCGAACAGCACAAAGTCGCCGAAACCGACCGTCCCGTCGCCGTCGAAGTCGGCGTGAGCTGTGCCGATGGCAGTGAAGGTCACGGGCTCGACATTTTACACAGGCTGTGCGGCTGCGTCCGAAAAAGGCCCATAGAAACTCCGTCGAACCAGTGAGTCACGTATCTTGCGAACCCTGTGGGCAGGGCATACGCGTTGACGTCGAGGTCTTCCATCACCGAATCTGTTTTGATGGACGAAACCCTGGTGTGTGCAGCCCTGGATAAGCTGATTTCTAAACCCTTATACGGACGTTCAACGCCAGATGACCTCTGGACTGAACCGAGAAGCTCTTTGCGCCGGCTGGATATCTCAGCGGTGAGATCAACTCGACGCCGGGCGAGTTGAATTCCCCCAGGTCGTATCCATGCTGAAATCCCTTGATCGGAATTGTAGGATTGAAAATAGGGATGAACCGACAGCAGGCCGGCGCTGCACGCCGCCAGCCTGTTCCATCTCGGGCCATACGACATGATATTGGCGCCATCGTTGAAATCGTGCTGCAAGCCGAATGCATGACCGAGTTCATGAGCGGCCGTCTCAACGATGAAACTGGCGGGCAGCAACGCGTAACCGCGGTTGTCCGCCCACCGGCCGCCGAACCCTGCCACGTTTCCCCAACCCAGGTTGTCGTAGGTGCTGTGGTCAACGACAATGAAGAATATGTTCCTGGTGGTAACAAACGTCGGTCTCAGGTCCCTGAATACGTTTCCCACGCCCACGATCCGGTACGAGCGGAGATAGCTGTCATCAAAGTACGACGCGTCTACACGGTGTACAACCGGGGCGCCCCGGGCGTCGGTCTCATTCTCGAAGGTCTTGCTGCCTTTGCCGTTCGACTGTATCTGGTCGCGGAAGAAGGTCCGGATCCTGAGAATCCTGGCCTTCATCGAATCGACCATGTCCGGGTTGAACGTGCGGTCGTTGGGCAGGAAGTAGATCAACCGCACAGAACGCGTCTGGCTCGAGTCCGACGACGCGGGCCACTTGGATGCCGGACCGGCGGCCAATTCGTGCTCTAACTGTTCATGGTCCGGCGCCTGGCAGGCATGCGCCGGTTCGAATTCCAAGGTAGAGGCAAAGGCGCCAGAAGACAATAATGTGACAACGAGAAAGGTGAGAATAACGGATCGGAGAACAGAGATTCCGGGGGGACATACGTGCCTCAACGTAAGCCGGCTTTCGCTCGCGATTGTTGTGTGCCCGGGACTGGCCGGCGGGAACCAGGTGGACAGTCGCCGGGTCTCTCAAAGCGCGGCACATCCCTACCCGATTGACGCGGCAGCATTCACCGATGGACGCTGCGCCCCGGCGCGCACCCTGAACTTGTCGAAGGGTCGGCAAGGGATTCGCGTCCTGCGGGTAGGTCGACAGGCTCAACGCAAGCAGCACCGGCAACGACCTCGCTTTGGCAGGCGATCTTCGACTTCGCTCGGAGGAGAGAGTTCAACCGATCAACATCCGTGATCTGCACCCCCCTATCCCGACGTCCCGAATGCATCCACGAACTCAAAGAAATCGGCGAAATTTACGATGCCGTTGTCGTCCAGGTCATATTGGGCGTCAGTGGTGCCGAAGGCGTCCACGAAATCGAAGAAATCGGCGAAATTTACGATGCCGTCGCCGTTGAAATCGGCCGTCTTCTGTCCCTGCGGCGCTGGAGGTGTGGCAGTCGCCGGGACCGCCAGAACCAGCCAGAATGGCCTGTCCAGTCCGTCGGCGCTGGTAACCAGGTCCTCAACGTTCGAGCCGTCCAGGCCCGCGCGCTGGATCTTGTCGGCGGTCCAGTCCGTCCAGTACATCTTGCCGTTCCCCACGTCCAGCGCCAGCGCGACCGGCTCGTTTATACCGCTGGTGACCAGGTCTTCCACGTTCGAGCCGCTCAGGTCCGCGCGTTGAATCCTGGACGTCTCCCGATCCATCCAGTACATCTTGCCGTTCCCCACGTCCAGCGCCAGCCCGCTTGGGCGGCCCAGACCGCTGGCGACCAGGTCTTCAACGTTCGAACCGTCCAGATTCGCGCGTTGAATCTTGTCGGCGCCCCAGTCCGTCCAGTACAGCTTGCCGTTCCCCACGTCCAGCGCCAGCCCCCACGAGGCGCTCTGTCCGCTAGGGCCGGTGACCAACACGTCTTTTACGTTTGATCCATCCAGGTTGGCGCTTTGGATTTTGTAATTGACGTGATTCCAATACAGTTGCGGCGCCGACGTTACCGGAGGTTCGCTCACATCCGTCAGGTCAATGGTCACGTGAATGGTAACGCTGCCGCCCTGTCCGTCGGACGCCCGCACCGTCACGTCATAGCGGTTCTTTACCTCGTAGTCGTAGGCGACGCCCGATCCGGTCTGCAACTGACCGCTGGTTGAGACGATGGCGAAACTCGCCGAATCCGTACCCTCAAGGCTGTACGTCAGCGTACCGCCGTCGTTATCCGACGCGGTCGCCGGATTGCCTATGTTCTGTCCCGCGCCGGTGTTCTCGGCAAAGCTGCGCGTTGCGCTGGCGCCTTCGCTGAACGTGGGAACCTGATTGGTTCCGCCGCTAGCCTCGGCGGCAACCGGCAATGTCGCAACGAGTGGTTCGCCGCTGTAGTTCGCGATCGCGCCCACCGTAAACGTCAACGTACCGTCGCTGTCGATATCGCCGTTGAACGTCAGTTCAACCGTCACCTTCGTGTCGTTGACGCGCCGGATACCGAACGTGCCCACGCTCACGCCCGCAATTCCCGAGACCGACACCGCCCGACGGATGGAGAAGATGGACTGCTCGAATGTACGCCCGGCAAGCGTCACGGTCACCACGCTCCCATCCAGAATCTCCTCTGTCAACGGGCTTGACGTCGACACGGTGATCGACTCCTGCACGGCGGGTACGGGAACCTGGGCGTAGCCCGGAGCCGGCACGGTGAAAACGATCAAGGCGGCAACCAGTGACAAAAAGGCGAATTGCCGATTCGTAAATGGCCGTTTCATAAGTCAGCTACCCCTATTCAAAGGTGCCCCTGGTGACGCGTCCGCCCTCGATGGCGCATCCACCGGCGGCGACGCAGGTATATCGGGTGCCATTCTGAAGTTCGATCAGGCCGCCGTTCTGGAAGCTGAGTACCGCGCGCCCGCCGCTTATCGTGAGGTTTGCATTCCGAAGAAGCCGGGGAACAAAGAAGCCGGTGGGAAAATTCGGAAGTGCGTCGCCGACGCCGTAGGTTCCGCCGCTGCTGCTGCCGGCGCGAACGGCCAGTCCGGATGGATCCACAAGCCCGTCGGCGCTGGTGAGGAGGTCTTCGACGTTGGAACCGTCCAGGTCCGCGCGTTGAATCTTGCCGTTTTGCCGGTCCGTCCAGTACATCTTGCCCCCGGACACGTCGAGCGCCAGACCGTACGGCACGCTCAGGCCGCTGGTAATCAGGTCCTCGACGTTTGAACCGTCCAGGTCGGCGGACTGAATCTTGTCCGTGCCCCAGTCCGACCAGTACAGTTTCGACGTTCCCGTGGCGGGTGGCGTCACCGTCGCGACCGTTATGCTTACCGCGGCAGAGCAGTTGTTTCCGGTGTCGGACTTACCCGATACCGCATCCACACAGGCGCCGTAGTAGTAGGTGCCGGCGGACGACGGCGCCGGTTACCAGGTCTTCCACGCCGGAGCCGTCCAGGATGGCGCGCTGAACCTTGTTCGTACCGGCGTCGGCCCAGTACGTCTTGCCGCCGGATACGTCCAACGCCAGTCCATTCGGGCTATGCAGGCCGCTGGTAATCAGGTCTTCCACCGCTGATCCATCCAGGTTGGACCGCTGGATTTTGTCGGAGCGCCGGTCCGTCCAGTACATCTTGCCGCCGGATACATCGAGTGCGATCCCGGTGGGACTGTTCGCACCGCTGGTGACCAGGTCTTCGACACCCGATCCGTCCAGATTTGAGCGTTGAATCTTGTTCGCGCCAGGGATAATTGAAAAAGCCAGCTTCTGGCAGACCCAGTCCTGTATCTCTCCATCACTGCATTACTTCGCTTCTTGCTTACAGCCAGCTTGGATGCGCCAAATGACACATCGACTCCTCTACGCTGAAGCGCCGCAATGTGTTCGTTTATCGACGTGGCGCTCAGGGGGTTGTTCTCGACTTCAACCTGATTCCCGACACCCATTACCGTGTTTGAAACCAGCGGCGCGAGGTCGGAGATGCTGTTATCGGCAAGAGCGACTCATTCCAACCTCGTCAGAACTGACAGCGAGGCCACGTCCGTGATGTTATTGAAAGCGGTACCCAACCGTCCCAGACGAGTCAAACGCGACCGCGGATAAAAATGTGGCCGGCTATAATTAACGATACCGAAAAAATGTTGAACTATCTCTGAAAAATGAGACGTTTGTGTTGAATTTTTCTTGAAGTTTGGCGTATGATCCATTAAGATTTGTCGATTTTTAACAGAGCTGTACCCGGCTGTGCGCCAGCCCTGAAAATCTCTACCCGCATCAGGGCATCGTTCAGCCAGTAGACTCGATTCGAATCTAAGGGGGCGGGAGCGGAGGAGGCGGAATCCCAACAGAGAAATCGCAGGTAGAGTTTCTGATTGATCCGGAGCGCAGGTGGGTGTGTGAAGCTGCCGTATCGACGTATGCGGTCACATCTTGCCGACGGATGTGCAGTAACGTTGAGACCGACCTGCCACGGGCACCTCGCACGGTTTTTTGCCGCCCTCGTTCGAACAGTCAAAGGCGTCTCACGTCGTGGTGGGCGCCCGGTTAGCGTGGCCGCCGTCCGATTGTTGCCGACGCCTCGGCGAACGCATGTGGACTCCCTGCGCCTGGCTATTGACCATGCCCGCAAATAAAAAAACCCCGGCAAAACCGGGGTTTTTCTTGTGACTTGAACGAAGCGGTTGTCGCTCTGTCAGTCTTCCGTCAGAACGACCCGCTCAGGCTGAAACGAAGCGGCGGTTCGAAGTCGTTTCCGTCGCTGTACGCGAAATCCACTCGGACAACCTTGCCATCGACGGGCTTGACCTTCAATCCCAAACCGACACTGAACACCTCTGTATCGTATCCGGGTTTGACGCCGCCTCGCAGCGCGAACGCGTTCTGCAGCCAAAGTTCGCCGCCCAGACGATACCGCGGCTCCGAGTAATCCGTTGCGTAGTGACTCTCTCCCGTAAACGTCAGATAGGAGTCATCGCTGCCCTTGACGCCGAAGACTTCCACCGCGAAACCGAAGTCGAACGCAACCGGCATCTGGTAATTGATTTCCCTCGACTCGATGTCTCTGCCCAGGTTCTTGAACGCCATCCCGAGACGGAGGCTTCTGAAACCCGTGTCGAACGTGGTTCCGAAATTGAAATCCACGCCGGTCAGCCGGTCCACGTCTATGGTTTCCTGGGTCCATCTCACCTGAAATCCGAACGAAAGCTTATCGGTTAACTTCGTCGCGTAAGAACCGCCGACGCTGAAATCACCGATCTCCAGCATTCTGCCGGTCCCGATCGGCTGATAGATGGTTGTTTCCTCAACGTCCGGGACCGAAAACGCCATTACGGACAAGCCAACCACACCGCGGGCCGTATTGTAGGCGAGTGCGCCCGAATAGAAACGGGTATCGACGAGCCAGCGGGTGTACGAAAGTGTATACTCCATCTCCTCGACGTGGGTGAGTCCGGCCGGGTTCACGAAGATCGTGCTGATGTCGTCCGCGATGGCCGTAAACGCCCCGCCCATGCCAGCGACACGCGCCCCGTGGTCCACCTTGTGCACGGAGAATACGGCCTGGCCGAGGCGCTTCTGCGTGTCGCAGTAGGCAACCCCGGGAGACAGCATCGCATATCCCGTACACGCCACGATTCCAATCCACAAGATCCGTTTCATAGGTTTGTTCCTTCTCCGTTTCGGTTGAGCGGTTCGACGAGAAGGCGAATCGGGAATCCCTGACTCGGTAATTCGACCGTCTCACTTGCTGATAACGAATATTCCCCGTTGCGTTTTTCCGCTTGTCCCATCCACCAGAGATTCAACCACGTAAAAGTACACGCCGGCGGAAGCCGAACCCACGTTGTCTATGGTTGTCTGGCTCCAGGTGGTCTCGCCCCGCCCCTGGTCGTCGTGATTCACCTCGGCGATCAGGTCCCCGGCCACGGTGTATATCCGGATCTGGCACTTCCTCGGGATGTTCAGAAACCGGATCTGACCCTTATTCTCATAGGCATGGGCGCCGTCATCCCGGTATGGATTCGGGGTCACGATCACCTTCCTGTCCAGCTGGTCGGACTGCGCCGTGGACGGGACAAAGGGTGTGGAGACCTTGACACCGTTCACCCACTGCTCCGGCGAACTGTTTCCGCTCTCCAGGGACGGAATGGCGATGCCCGTTCCGTTCCAGTCGTTGTGTGGCTCGCTGTAGGTGCGCACACTGTAGTCATACAGGAATCCCGCGATCGATTTCTTATCGATAAATTCGTACTTGCCGCCACTGTAGAATATGTCTGACTTCCGCGGGATTTCCACCATCAGTTCCCAGTCGTCCCGTTTGAAGAGAGACCGGTAGACCCGGTAGCCACTCACGTCTCTGGCTTCCTCACCCGTATAGTCCGGATTGACCGCGTCATCCGCCGTGTCGTCCCAGACCAGAGATATGAAGCCTTCCGTGGTCACGCCCACGTCCACCTTCACGTCCGGCGGCGCGTCGGGGAGGTCGTAGTTCCACTGAAACGCCTCTTTGGCTTTGTTGACGTGCTTGACCAGGTTGTTGAACGCCTTGTCCGTACGCATTTCTGCCTGACTGCCCTGCTTCGCCCATCCCCAGATATTCTCTTCCACGGGCGCGGCCGCCGCCAGGACGAAGACGAATTTCGCCTTGTCGCCGGGCGCCAGGTCGTAGGGACCGTACGCGATCGACCCGTGCCAGGCGCCGACCACGGGTGGATTGTCCCTGATATCGGATTCGGCGCCGATCAACTGATCGTAAATTTCCTGGAAGGAATGGTTTTCCTGGTCCGGCTCGTCGAAATCGCCGCGGTTCCGGTATTCCCACCATCTCACCGTGTGGGGCTGGTCTTCGATCCTGGGGGCGACGTAGCTGTTATCGCCCTTCGTGTCGTAGGAAAAGGCGCCCGGATCGTTCGACGTAGACGGCAGGTACGCGATGGGCGCGAAGCCTGAGTACTGAAATGCCGTCAACTCCCCCGGTGTCCGGACCTGCGACGGCCGCCCCGCGTAACCCGGGTTTGCCGCGGACGGGTTGTAGGGCTTGCCGATGTCGTCTCCCGGCACCAGTGGGTTGTCCCCGTCATAAGCGTACCACATTTTCATGCCCATGCCCGCGGCGGGTCCGTCGTAGTTCGCCGCCTCGGTGAACTTGAACCAGTCGTCATTGTCGGTCGGTTTGGTGTTTCGGTACCACGCATCGTAGTTCATCCATCCGTGTCCGGATTGGGAGATGAAGAAGCGGACCGAAAAGGCGAAAAAAGTGTCGTTCAACTGCAGCCCGGCGCCGCCGTTCACGTCCGCCGCGCCGTCCCCGTCGGAGTCTCCGGTATTCTCGAACTCGTACTCCATAATCTGGAAATCGTCGTAGTCGGGGTAGCTCCAGGTATATACCTTTTTGGTGACCGTGATCCCCCGTTTCGTGGTCCAGCGCATGACGAGGAGGCTCTCGGGGAAGTTGTCTTTATCGGAATCCATATAATGGCCGTACCGGTAGTTGTGTATTTCCGTGACGTACCTGCTTTCCACCGGTGACTCGCCCGGCCACCAGTTGGCCATCGCGGGACCTACGGGCGAATAGTTGGGGTATCCGATAGCCGCCTCCGGACCCGCGGACGCATCGTAGGACATCATCCTGATATCGTCCGTGATAGCGCGGGGCTTCGAAATCGACACGTAATACTCGCCCTCGGGGTCGTCCGGCGCCCGGGTTGCTATGTACGTGCTGAATCCGGGCATCGTGGCCGTGGATTCGAACAACGCCGCGTAGGCCGGATGGAGGGAACCCCAGCTCCGCTCTCCCCAGTAGTCCTGGAATTCCGTGGAATACTGCCGGGTCCAAACGCCAGGATATTGCATGCCCATCTGGCGGTAGTAGCTCAACCAGGCGTCCGGATCTTCGGAAACGCCCTGAGTCCCGTAATTCCAGAACATGTCCCACACCTTCGCGCGGGTCTGGAACCTGTGGTTTTCCTGTGCCGGCGCGGAGTCCGGCAAGCATATCATCAGCGCAAGAAGCACTGCCATCGCCTCGATCTTCGAAATCTTGATCATCTCCCAGGTCTCCTTCGTGTCAGCATCGATTGTACCCGCATCCGGTCTGACCGGGCCGTTTCGAAAAGGACCTCGTCGCACGCGTTGACCCTGCGGCCAATGCGACGACGCCATCTTAGAACCGCATGCGAATACCCACGTGGGTTATCCGGGGTTCGCCAATATATCGGCTGCGGTCCTGGAAATCGCCATAGTTGAGATAGTTCGCGTCGTTCGGCCTGGGCTTTTGCAGCCCCCACCACATATAGTCGGTTCCCGACGCCAACGCGTCCTTCTGGTTGAACAGATTGAAGACCTCCAGGAAGACGTCGGCGCTTGCCCTGCCCAATTCGAAGCGTTTCTGCACGTTCAGGTCCATAACCGTGCGTAATGGACCTCGTGCGGTCTGACGCGTACCCTCGAGGACCAGATAGGTGAACTGGGACCCGGTATAGATCCGGTAGATCAGGTTGGCATTGACGCCCCCCAGAAGCGTGCTTCCTCCAATCTTAGGACCCATGCCGAAATCCTGCGGCGTGGACAGGAACATCTGGAGGCTTCCCTGGCTCCGGCGACCCACGTCCACGCCGGGATTGGCCCTGTGTCCATGCACGATCCAGAGGCCGCGTGCCCCCTCGGCGGCGGCATCAGACAGCCAGTTCTCTTCCCAGGTGGGCACGATCGCGTCCTTGTTTGTCGACATGTCGTAGACGTAACCACCGGCTACCAGCCGGTCCGCCTGTGCGGCTCTTATGGCCTCATTGGCGCCGTGACCGATGATCCGGATCTGCTCATCGGTGAGGGCTACGGGACGCTCCGAACCGCCCGCAGCCTCCCACGCGAAGAAGTAGTTGCCGCTGGCAATGTAGTTCGAATCGGGTATCACGGTGGCGCCGTTGCTCACGGTGCCGCCCCCGCCGAGGCTGTAGTCGCTCCAGGCCAGGTTGAGGGCCGCGCGGAACGAAAAGTAATGGCTGAATCCCTTCCTGAGGCTGAACTCCAGACCCCGCGTGTCTTCGAGGCGGATGTTTGACAGGGTGCTGGAGAGTCGCTGGCGGAGGCGAACCCCTGCGCCGCGCAACTCCGGATAGAGGAATACGTCCCAACCTCCGGTTTCCTGGAAGGAGGCGCTCTTGTAGAACGTCGCCATCGCGAGTGTATAGTCGGATACGAAATTCCAGTCTGCGCCCAGTTCGAAGCTGATCGTCCGCGCCGTATTGTCCCATATCGGCCTTGAGATTGACGTGGGCGCCGGACGGTAGTGGCTGGTGTATTCGCTGAAACCGATGCCCGGTATCCCGTCTCCCGAACCGAACCACTGGTCGTGAAACATCTGGTAGAAACTCGGCAACTGGTAGAAATGCCCGTAGAAGAAATGCAGGCTCGACCTGTATGTGATCGGGTGCGAGATCCCAAGCCGCGGACTCCAGTTCACAATGGGCTTCATGGGGTACCTGGGCGTCGTGAGATATCGCGACATCGTCGTGTACTGGAACGCCCGCAGCGCCCCCATTATCGGAACGTCGGCGCCCCAGAAGCGGTCGTAGCGGATTCCGGCGTTTACGATGAATCCCTCGAATTCCATCTTGTCCTGGATATAGGCCGCGAACTGCTTCGGCGTTATCGGCTGTCCCGGCTCCGGATTTCCGATATACAGGATTTGTTTACGCGCGTCGCCGGGTGTGTTGCCCTCGCGAATGAAATGGTTGCTATAGCCCGTGAAGTCGATCCCTATTTTGGAGAAGTGCGTTTTCGTCAGCTGGCTGGACAGATCGAATTTCAGAGCGTTCCTGGTCTGTTTTCCTAAGGTATACGCGCGAACGTCCCCCCGGCCGGTATAGAACCAGCCGTCACCATCGGTGCCGATATCCGCCGTGGTGTTCGGCACACCGCTGGTATCCTGTGTACTCTGATACCGGGAGAGTCTTAGTTCATAGAAGGTGCGCGGACTGACCGTGTGCGTTACCACACCGTAGACAACGCTTTCGGCGTTGATCGTTTCCCCCGCGGGCGACCCTTCAGGCAGAAAAATGTCGCGGCCGGGACCCCTGAGTACGTTGCTGACGGACGGGGTTGTCCCCCCCAGCGCGCCGTTGTTGAAAGTCTTCCAACGGTCGTATAACCAGCCGATTTGCATCTTGACGCTGTCGTGCGCACGGATGGTCAGTTTCGCCGTGTTCCGGGCATTGAACGGGCGCACGGACCATGCCCCGGGAAAGGTAGCTGCATCCCGCTGGTGCCGCGAACTCACGAAGAATGACGTTTCCGGGAGAAGCGGGCCGCCGAGATAGGCATCGACATAGTGGCCCCGCTGATCCGTATAGTTCATCCGCTGGTGTACCAGCGCGCCGGTCTCGGGATCCACCTCCGAGGTCCACGACGGATCGTTCCATCGCGTGTGGCCGCGGTGTTCGGGGGCATCGTATACGTTGGCGCCCCAGTGTTTCTTGCCGCCTGGCGTCAGCCGGTACTCCGCCTCGCCGTGGTAGTTGGATCCTCCATCCCGCGTCACCATCTGCACCACGCCCGCCTGCGCATTCCCGTATTCGGCGTTCATCCCTCCCGTGATTACTGAGACCTCCTGCAGCGCCTTTACGTTGGTACCCCACCACTGCCTTCCGGACGACGTGGGACCTGCTCGTCCGTCCTGGTTCTGCAGCCGCACGCCGTCGACGTAAATCAGGTTATCTTCCACCTGACCCCCGCGGATCACGCCGCTGCCGTCCACCGCCACACCTGCTTCCAACGCGACGAACTCAGAGGCGTCTCTAAGGATCGGCGTACGCGCGATATCCTGGGCTGTGACCACGTAGCGGCTCTCCGTCTTGTCGGGCTCTACAGGAGGCGCTTCCGCAACCACGACCATTTCTTCCAACTCCAACTCCGTCTCGCGAAGTTGAAAATCCACCGTTGTGGTGAAGTCGGACCGCACCTGGACCTGTTCCTGGGTCACCGAATGGTAACCAACCATGGATGCCGTCATCTTGTAGACTGCAGGATCGACTGAGATAACCACATAGAACCCCTGGGCATCCGTGGATGCTCCCAGCCTCGTTCCTTCAAGTACCACGCTGGCGCCGGGCAGGGCCTCCCCGTTCTCGTCGGTTACCTTGCCAACGATCTTCCCCGTCGTACCGGCAAAGGCCGCACCGGAAAAAACAAGAATGGCAAACAGTGCAAGTGCGACGGCGAAATCGGTCTTCAATCTGTTCATACCCGTACCCTCCAAGTGCGATAATTCAGCGTCGGAGCAAAATCCGAGTCGAATTCCTGCTAAAAACTGCAGGATTCCATTTCATCCATTTATTGCAAGATAACGCACGGCGGCTAATCCATACAGAAGCCGAAATATAACGCCCCCTGATACTATCATACTTCAATCTAATTTATGGTGTTGTTATTCAGATTGTCAAGGACTATTTCATTTTTTTTGCTGACCCTTCGACCTGATTTTGCAGGCCTCTGAGCCTTGTCCTGAGCTTGTCGAAGGATTGTCGAAGGGTCGAAGGACTCTGGAAATGCGTCGAGCCTGCATCGCACACTACTATTCTTCCTCTGCGCCCAATACCGCGACCGCGCCGTCCACCAGCGCCTCGCCCGCGCCCGGACCCACCGGCGTAAACGCGGTCTCATACCCTCCCAGGTCAAAGGCCTCTCTTTCGGCGATGTAGCTGACGGCGCCGAACTCGTTCGCCAGTGCGGCAATCATCAACTGGCGGTATCCGGACCGCGCCCGGATTTCTGCGCCAAGAGAAACGAACGGTTCCCCCGGAAGCCCCAGAAAGACCCCTTCGCCTGCCCCAAGCGTCTGTACTTCCGTAAGGTGATGGGACTCGGGGGCCGCCCGCTGCCAGTCGGCCAGAATGACGTCATCCACGTGCCGATACCCCGCCTTTAACGGAAGCGCCACTTCCTTCCGGCGGGCCCAGAGCTCCGGGGCCTCGTCCCAGCCGGCGATCCCGTGGACGGCCGACGTCGCCCCGTCCGCCACCCGACCGCCCAGACGGGCAAGTTCCCGGTCGAATCCGCGCTCCCTTCTTGCAAGACTCTCTTCGGTATCCTCGCCGGGGCGGGTCCTCCAGACCCCTTCGATATCGACGTTCCAGATGGGCGTCACGTCGCCCTCGGGGCCGGACGTATAGAGCACAACCGGAGGTTCGCCCCCGTCACGCCCCCACGTAGACGCTACACGATCGGACGCCGCGCCCGCGATCTCGGCGGATATGCCCGATCCGCAGAATATCCAGGGATGAGTACCGTAATTAATCACCGCCGCCAGCGGCGCCCCCGTTCCCTGTTCTCTAACGGCAAACACACGAACCAGCGGATCGATACTCGTGCGCGAAACCACGCGGACGCCTTTAACGGGGTCACGCCTCGGGTCTCCCCAACTCCCGTCGGACATCAGCACACGCCTTGATCCGGCCACGCCGTTGACCCGGGCCTCACCAGAACCCACCGAAGCCGGCCGAAGCGCACCCTGCGCCTCCTCCACCGCCTCCACCGCCTGCGCGACAAACCAGGCCTTCCAATCCAGGTCCGTTTCACCCACCCAACTGGCAGATGACGATACCGTCGTGACCTCGCCCATAGCCGCTGGCGCCGACCCATCTCCCTGCACAGTGAGACGGGCCATATCCTCCGGGCTGTACGCTGTGGCAACGGGGCAGAACGCAGGTCCCGAATGGGTGTGCGTCGCACAGACCATGATTGTGTCGGGCCTCAGTCCGGTCCGGTCTGCGGCGCCGTGACGGATCTCCTCCGTAGTCACCGCGTCCACGCCCGTCAGGTCTACGGCAACCACGGCCCATGCCCGTTTTACGGAGGAAAGTACCAACGCCTTTGCGTGGAGGTCGTCGTGCACGTAGCGCGACCTGATATCCCCTGAGGCGCGGGGATTCCACCCCGACATTGACACGCCGACCGGCGGTGTAATCACCCGCTGCGCGGCACCGGCGTACAAAACCCGATGATTCATAACCGAAATTCCCGTTCGATTAAGCCTGCACCCTGAACCGCCCACTGAACGTTACCCTGAGCCTGCCTGCATTGCGCGTGCTGAACCTGTCGAAATGTCCAAGGGTGACAAACCGATTGAAAATCGAACACCATCTCTACCGGGATTTAACCGTTTTTACGAAGAGCTTCCGATCGAGCCCACCGAGGCACTCCGGTCCATTTTCATGCATGGCAAACGTGTCTTCGCACTTGAAGTGTCCGATGCCGGGGTATTTCACCTTGTACTCCAGTGTGAACGCGTGGCCGGGAAGGATTTCGCCTTCCGGTTCTGGAGAAATGAAGGGGTAGCTGTACAGAATCCAGCCGATTCCGTGCGAATGAAAGCCCACGTTGAGACCGGTCGGATCTCCCAGCAGGTTGAACAGGACCTCTTTCGAAAGGCTGTCCACTTCGGCGCACGAGATTCCGGGTTTCAGGCGGTCGAAAACCACCTGGGTTGTTCTTGTACAGGCCCGGCTGCACCTTTCCACTTCAGGTGGGACCGGGGAGCCAAAGTAGAAGTTTCTCCCGATATCCGAAATCAGTCCCTTATGGATCGAAGACACGTCGATGTGAATGAGCGCCTGAGGCTGAAGGGGCGGCCCCTTCAACTCACGTCCGGTAAAGTGGAAGTCTTTGAAGTGAACCGAAAAGAAATGTCCGAATCGCTCTGTATAGAGTCCTGCGGTGGACTTGACGTAAACGTCCATCAACGCCTCGGGGGTCACGCCGCTCGCCAGCCCGTCGAATACCCGCATAATTCCGCCTTCGGTGATCCGGCAGGACGTCCGTAACCGGTCCAGTTCCGCATCGGACTTGAACTCCTGGAGTCTGAAGAGTTCCTCCCTGCATTCCGCCCAGCGAATACGGGGCCCAAGGCCTTCGAGCGCCGCGACCAGATCGTTGGGAAGCGTACCCCGTTCGATGCCAACTCGACCCGATTGAATACCCTTCTCGTTCAGTAACCTGATGATATGCTCGGCATGCGTATCATAACGCGCCACGCCCATGACGGGTCGGATATCCGAAATCCATATATTCCGGGCTTTGAAATCGGGGAAATCCATCTGGGACGACGCTGTGGCAAAGGCCTTATCCGGGCGGCCGCGAATATATCCGGCTACCGGCAGGACATATTGTCCCGGCATATCGGAGAAATGAACCCTTTCATACCAGGGCAACGTCGTAAAATAGAGGAAGGAGGAGGGGCGGCAGAAGAGCATCGCCTCCATGCCAGCCGACTCCAGAAGCCGATCGAGTCGCGAAAAAGAGAAGAACGGTTGCATCACGGACTACACTCCAAATGGGCCTCGCATCCCCACGGCGGTACGTTTCGCGCCGCAACGGGGTCAATTGTCCCATCCCGGAACACTACCTTCTTCAATATTAGGACCCTGTTCTTTCAAAACAGAAGACCCGCCCGTCATACGTTCCAACAACCAGCCCGCCCTCTACTGTGCATGGAGACGCCGTGATCGGAGAGCCGAAGGCGCCGCTGCCGCGGCAGTCGCCGGTCGCGGGGTCCAGGACGTAAATAGACCCGTCACAACCACAGACCAGAAGGTAGTCCTCAAACATAACGGGAGCGGCCAGGATGGACCGCACACCACGGCGATACGGAATCATATCCAGCAGGTCGTCTCCCACCTGAAACCGCCAGTGCAATGTACCGTCGTCCACGTGGAAACAGAGAGCCTCGCCATCGGGCGTGGTCGCGTAGATCCGATCGTCATGGACTTGAAGTCCCGTGGGGTACCTGGACGGCAAGATCGATCTCTCCCAGACGACCCCGCCGGAGTCCTTTTCGACGGCGATGAGAAACGCGGCCTCGCCGGAGAAGTGGTGAAGGTCGGACGAGCCGCCGCCGCTCACGATCAGGTCTCCTGACAGAACCGGTCTGGCATAGGGGAATTCGACACCCGCCGGCCGTTCCCAGACCACGTCTCCTGTCTCGCGGTCCAGCGCAACAAGCCCCCGCCGCTGTATAAGCAGGAGAAGCAGGTCTCCGGAAACCTGCGGGCTGGCGTAACACGCCCAGTTGTCACTGTCTGCGTTTACCGTATGCCAGAGCCGGCACCCGGAGGCCAGATCGAAAGCCGCGTAACCCGCCCTGGCGCCTGCGTAAACCGTTCCATCCGCGATGACCGGAGAGGTATAAACCCAGCGCCCGGGATACTCAGGCAGGTCTGCCTCCCACGTCGTGGCGCCCGATGCCGCGTCCATCAAGTGCACGCGACCGGTTACAGACACCGCCGCACAAACGCCGCCGTCGACAGCCACGCTGTTCTTTACAGCCGCATCCGTCTCGGCATGCCAGATCATATCCCCGCTCGCGGCATCGAGGCAGCATACGCCCGCGCGTCCCGGCCAGCCTTCGTCGCGCAGGCTGAGAAACACGCGTTCTCCGCAAGACACCGGCGCCGCCCGGTGAAGCCCGCCCGGAATCTTCCGCTCCCATTGCAGGCGGAGCGAACCACCGCCGAACCCAATGTCTCGCGGGGAAATCTCCCGGGACTTTGGCGCGGCGTTGGCGGCCTGGAGTACGCCGAGGCCCAGGTCCGCGCCATGATCGCTGAATTTCACCGTGCGGTAACCCCGGGGAGAGGTGTCGATTCCACCGAAACAGACGGGCGGGGCGGCGGCCACGACCATATCGCCGTACGAAAAAACCTTGCTGGAGTGCCAGTGTCCGTGCAGGACGAGTCGGACGTTGTACCTGCTGAGATCGCGCAGAAATGACTCCGGCGGCGGCGCGTGTACAACGACTACGATTTCGCGGTCCGGAAGTTGCAGCCCGAGGTCCGCCCGGAGCCACTGCGCCTTGCGTTCGAGGTCCGCCGGAGGGTAGTACGCGTCTTCATTCGGAAAGAACGCAAAATGGCGCCCGCCCCAATCCAGGCTGTAATACGTTGGTCCCAGCGCCGCCTCGAAGTGCAGCGTAGCCGGCAGGCCTTCGAACTTTCTTACAATCTCTTTCAGCTCCGGGTTGTTCGGCGTCGCCTTCATTGCAACGAACGCGTCAATGGAAATACCGCCCATGCGCTCCTGGTTCCCGTCGTGCCCGCCGAACAGCGGGAAAACCGGAGTCGAAATCGTCCGGACGGCGTCGGTAAAGGCGGTCAACTGGTCAATCGTCCCCCAATCCGTAAGGTCGCCGCTGGCCACTATCAAGTCGGGGCCGGCCTCCGTTTCGAGTTGCTGCAGTGCTTCCGCCAATACGGGTCCCGAAGTGTGCGTTTCTCCTTCGGTGACAATGTGCGCATCGGTAATCTGCGCGAGCGTGAATGATCGCCCGGACCGTTTGGGAGACTGCGAAAGCCGAAAATCCACCCCGTCGCGCGTCTTCGACCAGTGCAAGGTGGACCTGAAGTACCCGTCGCCCGCGCTATACCCGTCGGGAAGCGTGATAAACACGAACCGGTGTACACCGGATTCCACCGTGAGTTCGTATCGACCCGCTCCGTCCGTCTGTACGATCCGCTCTCCGTTCGAAACGGGAACTCTGGCAATACCGTTTCCCGATGAATCGTCGACGACACTGCCTCGCACCTGAATCGCCACCTGTCACCTCCTGTTCCAGGGTGTTCCCCCGTCGGTTCGTCACACTTCCAGGGGCTGCCAGATCTCTATGGGAATGCCATCGGGATCCAGAATATAAAATGCAACCGCGGCCGCCTTCCCGTCGCGGACGATCTCCGTGGGCGGGCTCATTGCGGCCACGCCCGAAGAAGTCAGCCGTTCGTATTCAGCCGCCGCGTCTTCCACCTGCAGCGCCAGGCTGGAGGCGCCGACGTAGTTGTTTCGCAATTCACGTTCGGTTGCTGCCGGGTTCTGAAATTGAACCAGGCCCACGACAAAGCCCGTTGGCCTGTGCAGCAGCATAGCCACCCGTAACCTGACATCCCGCATATTCATTATGATATTATAGGAAGCCAGTCCCTCCCGAGCGGCCTCATAGGTCACCTCAAACCCCAGCAGATCCCGATAGAACGCGAGCGACCTGTCCAGGTCGCCTACCGTGTATTTGACGTGATGGACCTTCGTAAACGCCATCAGCAAGCCTCCGTCTACCCTCTCCCCGCCTTAGAGTAATGCGCGTCGCGCATTTTTCAGGCCTGCCAGGTCCGGTGGTGCGTGCAGTAGCCATCCACCTCGTCAAGGTTGACTTCAACCCCCATGCCTGGACCGTCTGGAAGCTGGATATGGCCGCTTTCGACCTCCAAGTCCCGGGTCAGCAGATGAGACTCCCGCAGCCACGGCCCCGCCTGGTCGCCCGGAAGCGTGCAGTTGGGCGCGCTGGCGGAAAGGTGAAGTTGAGCCGCCGTGGCAATCCCCAGGTCGATCCCGCTGCCCTGCCAGACGGAAAGGTTCGCCTGCGCCGCCGCAGCGGCCTGCAGCCGCCAGTTGAAAAGGCCGCAGGCGCCGTCGATGTTCAGGCCTCCCGCGGCGCCCGACGTCAGCACGTTCCACAGCGATTCAGGCGGATCGACGTGCACAACGAGGCGTGCGTTCATGCGGCGGCGCAATTCGGCGAATTCCTCGAGGTGAAACCGGGGAAACGGATCCTCAAGGATGGCCATGTTGCCCACCCGATCCATTTCCCGGAGCACCGATATCGCGTCATCCAACCGGTAGAAACGGCCGTTGGCATCCACGGTGACCTCACAGTCCGCCGCGGCCTGCCGGATGGCTTCCAGCCGTTCGACATTGGGGTCTTCGAGCGACGTCTTCAGTTTGACCCCGCGAAAGCCGAGTGCTTTTCCCCTCTCAACACACCTCACTGCGTGGTCGGGGGTGGTGCGCGGCATCCAGTAGTCCACGGGCACCCGATCCCGCCACGCGCCCCCCCACAGCGCGCACAGGGGCAGGCCGGCGCGCCTGGCGGTAAGGTCGCTGAGGGCCATCTCCACGAGAGCCTGAAGCGGGTGGCGCAGCCTGTGCTGCAAATTGGCCGGATCGGCAGCATACGGAGAAGGAGGCGGCGGGCGCTGCCAGTAAAGTGTACCTTCGGGCCACAGGTCCAGGAAGGAAAGTCTGAAGTCGGAAACTGAACTGTCCACGAGATCGGACAGTGCCTCGTCGGCGGACGACCGCGAGCCAGACCTTACCGCCTCTCCCCACCCTTCGAACCCGTCTCCGTCCGTGATGCGCAGCACGTACCGGTCGTCTATACCGGTTGGGTTTTCCCCGAATACGGGGCTGGCGGCCCATTCCTCCAGCAAAGGAACCGTGACTTCCCAGACCCTGACCTGTGCGATGACCGGTGACGAAGCCATAGCCGGGTTCCAATCTTATGTTTCGGGTTCCTGGCGAACCCGGAACGAATCCCGTTCTCCGAACACCTTGACGTAATTCTGGCCCGACATCTGCCCCCCGTCAGCCACGATCCCTTGTCCGGTGACGAACGCAGCCCGGTCCGAAGCCAGGAAGAAGATGATGTTGGCGATGTCTTCGGGTCTGCCAATGCGGTTGAGCGGTATCAGCTTCAGATAGTTCTCTACGAAAACCCGGTCTTCGAGCAGGTCTCCGTGAATCGGCGTGTCGATAAACCCCGGCAGCACAGCGTTCACGCGGATGCCGTCGCCGCCCAGTTCAACGGCAAGCGTGCGCGTGAGGGCCAGCAGCGCGGCCTTTGCGGCGTCATAAGTCGCCGCGCGCGGGCTGCTCGACAGGGCATTGCGGGAAGCCACGTTGACGATAGCCGCCCCCTCCAACCGTTTCATCCCCGGCACAAACCCACGGATCAGCGCGGATGCGCCAACAAGATTTGTGTTAAGGGACACCTCCCACATCTCGTCCGTGGTTTCCGTAATATCCGCGTAAAGACACACACCCGCGTTGTTGACCAGCACGCGCGGCGCACCTAACTCCTCAACAATCCGCCCGGCGAGCGGGGTGAGGGTCCCAACGTCGGCCAGGTCGCAGGGGAACGCGTGGATGCCCGGGCCGATTTTCGATTGTTTCAGCCTGTCGAGACCTTCTTGCGATCGGTCCAGGACGGCCGTACTGAACCCCTCGTCGACAAAGCGCTCGACGGTGGCCTTTCCAATGCCGCTGGCGGCGCCGGTCACCACGGCTAGCGGCACGTTTGACCGTCCGGACATGCAGGAATTCCTATCTTGCAATCCGCTCGGAATTATTGCACGGAATGACGTTAAGAGGACCGAACCTGCGTTCGACCTCGTCGAGAAACAGATTGATGCCGAGGTTGTCCACCGCTCCGTGCGGAACGCGTACGCCGCCTGAACCGGCGGCCGATCCGTTCGCCACGCCGGAATGGCGGTCCCGTCACCTCACGTTCAGGAATCATCGATAGCTCCGGTGTCTGCGCAGGTTCTTCTGTCGGGCAGATCCCCGGCCTCCCGGATCCTTTGCGCGTCTTCGAATAGCCGCTTGAACCGCCGGAGGGTATTCCGCCGCCCCTGGTCATCGCGGACCTCTACGAAGAGAGGGCCCCGTGTGATCTGGTGCGTGGACCACGCCCAGAGAAAACCGGCGAAGGAGATCCGACTGCCGAACAATTCCGAAATTTCATGATGGTTGGAAAGCGCGCCCGTCACGGGATCGGTGTCCACCTGGTGGATGTGATACCCCAGAATACGCCGGCCCAGGCAGGCATACCAGTCGCCGAGGGGTTGCAGATTGTCCAGATCGCCACCGTTGTTCCGTGCGTGGCCCACGTCCAGCAGGGCGCCTACCCTCGCTTCCGGCGCATCCGCCATTTCTTGCGCCACGGCCTCGATCCATCTCAGGTACTCATCGATCCGCGTGGCGAATTCCCGGTCCGGCGAATCCGCCGGCGTGTTGATGGGATTGTGGATATTCTCAATTGCGATCCCCACGCCGGCACAAGCCGCCGCCCTGAAGAGGCTCGCGAAAGTTTCCGCGAAGGTCCCGAAATATCCCGTCGGCTCCGGCTGCCCCGCCTGAACGCGCTCCATCGCGCTGGCGCTCGCCCTGGGTACGTGGACGGTGAGGCTGTCCACCCCCGCCTCCATCGCGCAATTCAGGTGCGCCCGGACCGCGTCGACCCCCTCGACGCGTCCTGATCTCAAGTTCAATTTCAGGTCGGGCAAATGATAGGAGAGAAAAAGAGGACCTCGATCCCGAAGTTCATCAAGCCCCTCGGCAAGCGTGCGCAATGAAAAATCGAGTTCCGCAGGTCGGATCTCCAGGCAGGAAACGCCGGAACCCAGTGTCTCCCGGACGGCCGCCATGGGGTCGCCCTGAATCGACCAGCCCACCGGCAGCATTCCACTCGGGAGATCCGCCGGCAGTAGCCGGATCGCTGGCGACCAGGGGATAAATGTCTCCGTCCATGTCCCCTCTTTCTCGCTCGCGAAGAGGCTGATTCCCGGAAGATCTCCGATCGCCTTGTCCGGATCCAGCCCGCGGACCACGGCTTCCACGAAGCCGTTTTCGCGCCGGGTGCGGTGGTAGTGGCTGTGTCCCGCGGCAAAAAGTTCGACACCGTTCTCCGAAAGCCAGCGCATCAGCCACGTCCGGCCCTCCGCGTCCATCCTGTCCAGGGGATAATGGGTGATGACCACCCGGCGTTTCGCGTTTTTTAGCCGTACGCTCCGGTCCAGCCACAAACGCTCCTCACCCGGAAGCGACCCCGTGGACGTATCGGGAAGAAGGACCAGAAGGTCGTGGAATACGGCCACCCGTCGTTCGGGCGACGCCAGGGCTCCGAGCACCGACATCGCGTGTTGGCCCCGACGTTCCGCGTTTCCCGGGGTAAAGAGAACCGGCGCCTCCACCCGTTCCAGCGCTTCGAGGCACCGCGAGGCCGAACCGGCCGTCGAGAAGGTCGTAATATCTCCCCCCACGGCCAGGAAATCCGGCCTTTCCAGATTCACGCGGTCGACGGCCCACTGGAGCGCCTGGTGGGCCGCCGTGTCCGGATTGTCCGAAAGGTGGAGGTCGGCCAGCAGGATAAAACGATGGCTGCGATTCGTCATTTTCTGTCAGTTATCTCGGCGGGTATACTGAAAACCCCTGAGAATCAGTTCACATAGGTGTGGCGGCCCGGGTTTCCCCGCGCCAGGTAGAGCCGGAGCCCGTCCCAGTCGAACCCGGATGGAGAACGGAACGTGCGGTCGATAGAGGCGTGGGTGGAGATGTATTTCAGCGTAATGCCGCACCGTCTGTGCGATGACCTGTTGGGATTGGACCCATGCAGAATCCAGGGATCGTGAACCGAATACTCACCCGCCCCCAATTGCACGTCCCTGGCTTCCGAAAGATCAAGGTCACACAGTGACATCGGCAGCGTCGTCCCGGAGTTGAGATCCACCTTGTGAAGCAACACGGCCTGCTGCCGGTGGGTGCCGGGAATCACCCGCATACAGCCGTTCTCCACATTGGAGTCGTCCACCGCCAGCCAGAGGGTGAACGTATCCATCGGCTCGATGGGAAAAAATGCCGCGTCCTGATGCCAGTCTACCGCCAGGCCGTCGTCGGGGCGTTTGCTTATCACGTAGGAAGTGAAAAGCGCGACGTCCGGCCCTACGATCTGCGCCGCCACGTCGATGAGACGGTCGTCAAGAAACAGGTCACGGAGGTATTCGTTTTCGTAGTGAAGCGATGGCATGTTCTCCGGCCGTCTGCCTTGTGGAAGGTTCTCGATAATCGAATCCAATTCGTCGCGCAACCGGGACAGCGTATTGTCTTCCAGTATCCGGCTGCCGACGGCATAGCCTTCGGCGCGATACTGTTCCAGTTGGGCTGCAGTGAGTGGCATGGCGCTTCCTTTCCGGGATCCCGGATCAGCAGTGTCGTGCAGGAATCAGCGACGCGGCGTTTCGCGGACTTACACGTCTACAGACTCCGAAGCCGGAAGATATCTGCGCATCAGCCATTCGTAGATACCGACGAAGTCCGATCGACCGTTGTGCAGGTTGTAAAAATAACACATCGGGTTCGGATTGATTTCAATCACCTGGAATCCCGCCGGCGACTGAATCACATCGATCGCGTAGAACCCCAGTTCGATCACGCCCGACACGGCCGACGCCAATTGCGACAACGCGTCGATCAGTTCCGGCGCATCCACCCGCCTCGCTAACCCGGACGACCCGTGCAGCGGATTAAGATCCCTGCCCGGAGATTCGCCGACTTTCTCATATGCCAGCAATAATTCTTCTCCGGCGGCAACGATCCGATATTCCGTTCCGCAGACGTAATCCTGCACCAGGACTATATTGTCCAGAAAACCGCTGTTTTCGAACAGTGCCCGCAAACGATTCTCAAGCGAGCGCCGGTCCCGCTCAAGAAAGACCCCCTGCGCCAGCGAACCCAGGTTGCGTTTGACCACCACGGGATATGAGAATCGGTCTTCCGCCTCGTCCAGAATCGCGTCGATGGACGGATGGGTCCGATACCGCGCGAACCGTTCGTCCGAAAACGGGTTGAACGCCGCGAGCGTTTCGGGAACCGCGAGCCCGGCACGCGAAAACAACTCGTACTGGTATGCCTTGTCTTCCGCCAGACGGGCGGACACGTAGTCGTTGAACGGATGCTTGTTGCGCAGAAAGTACACCGTACCGGCGCCGGGCGGCCGGATGCCCAGCAGATTTCCGTCTTTCGAAGCCGGTTCCAACGGAAGGCCGAGGTTCCTGCAAGCCGTTGCCAGGCACGCCAGACTTTCGCGGTGAAGATCTTCCCCGAAACCGTCCCGTTCACAGGGGAGACCCAGCGCTTCCCGCGCCCGGCCCACCAGGTGCAGCGATCCCATAATACACACGGGATCCTCATCCCGCAACCCCGCGCGCTCCAGCGCTTCTGAAACGTCCGTCGCGCAGCAGGCGGCAAGCCTATCCGGCAAGCTCTCGCGCAACACGTTCACGGGCAGAGCTTTCGGGTGGTCAGAACGCGTCAGAATCACCTGCCCCGCCAGCGGCTGTATCGCCTCGAGTATTCCCCGGGCGTTATGACCCGCGTTCACCCCAACCACAAACGTCCACCGGTCCGACGTCCTGCGCAAATCGCCGGCAAGGGCCGCCGCCGCCGCAGGGTTGTGCGCGCCATCCAGCACGACCCGGGGCGACCGGCGCGCCACCTCGAACCTGCCAGGGAGCCGTAGCCCATTCAATGCTTCACGGATACGCACCTGTGTAAGGTCCCGCCCCACAAGGTAGCGCGCGACCGCAACCGCCAGCCGGGCGTTTTGCCGGAATACGGACCCCCGGTCCGTCAGGTCGGGTTGCTCTAATTCTCCCTCCGCGCCCCGACACCATCCCTCAGTTTCACCGCCGATAACGCGAAGATCCACACCCCGTTCACGACATTCGCGCCGCAACAACGCCAACACCTCGGGTTTCTGTGTGTCCGGAGTGAAGAGCGGCCTGCCGGTACGGGCGATATCGAGCTTATCCAGCGCGATCGCCTCCACCGTATCGCCGAGAACTTCGGTGTGATCCAGATCGACAGGCGTCAGGACCGCCACATTGGCATCCCACGCATTGGTCGCGTCGTAACGGCCGCCCAACCCCACCTCGAACACCCCGATCTCGACTTCGGCCGCGGCGAATATGGTCGTAGCCAGCGCCGTTAACGCCTCGAACCTGGTAAACGGACCGTACCCCTCCTGTTCGAATCCTCGCGTTAGCCCGTAAAGTTCGGCGACGGCTTTCGCCCACTCATCCTTATCCGGAATCCTGCCTTCGATGCGGATACGTTCGCGTATGGTGTGCAGATGAGGCGACGTGTAGACACCGGTCCGGCGGCCCGAGGCCTGGATGAGGGCTGCCAGGACGTTGGCCACCGTCCCCTTGCCATTCGTACCGCCGACAATGACCGACGCAAAGTCTTTCTGAGGTTCTCCCATCCTGCGCAGCAGGGCACGCACCCGGGGCAGATAGTCGTCCGGCTTACCCGAGGACGCCCCGTCCCTCTCCCAATCCTGCAGCGTATTCAGATAGCGTTTGGCGCGAAAGTAGTCCATTAAAAGCGTGTCCCGTCGACAACGTCGTGTCGAATAACCGTACCGCCCATGCAGTTGCATTCCCGGGGCCGCTCTCACCCCCGGGGCGTGGCTGTAACGTCAATAAAATAAAAAAACCCACCTTGAAACAAAAGGTGAGTTTTTCCGGGCCGGATTCCCCTGCCGGCATTCCCCGAACTCATGCCGGTGAACTGTCAGCGTCCACCTGACGACTCCGTAAATTCCTTACGCGGCTTTATTCACGCGGCCGAGTTTTATGCACTTGGTACAGACCTTGACCCTTCGCACAGTTCCGTCTACCAGCGCGCGCACCCGCCTGAGATTGGGATTGAATCGCCGTTTCTTTCTGTTGTTGGCGTGGCTGACGTGATTGCCGACCATCGGCCCCTTTCCGCAGATATCACATCTGGCTGCCATGTCCAAACCCTCCTGGAATTCCTGATTGAGTTGTCCGAGTCAAATTGAAGTTGAAACCGCCCCGCTTTCACACCCCGTAATGCCATCCGACTTTACGGTGACACAAGAATTCCTTGCGGCATAAATATATCCATCAGACGGAACTTGTCAAGAAAGAACCCGTATTCGCACCTCCTTCAACACCTGCACGGCACCCCTTGTTCGCCGGGCTTTCCCGCAGATGCATGTTGCCAATTCGCGCACCGCGCCCACGTTCCCGTGAGCGTGGGTTCCCCCCGCACGCGGTCACCGGGTACGCCAACCCGAAGTGTGGAAACGCACGAACCACAATTCCAGGTTAGGGTTGACGCCGCTGCTGAACACCGCACAGGGCTCGTCGGGTATCAGGCTCCCGCTGGCAGGAGTGATACCGTAGAGGAAAAAGGTGTTCCTCAGTCCGTACCCCTTGAAGTTATCCAGAGCCACCGCGGACCATCTTCGGCCACCGTCTTCTCCCAGGTACAGCCGGAGGGCCGGACCCGAGGTACTCGACATCCACATCTGTCCGGGCCGCGCAGGGTTTTCAAAAACCGCGGCGATTCCCGCGCGGCCTGCGGTTTCCGCTTCCCACCTGCGCGTACCGGGATCACGCCGGTAGAGTAGAAGTTGATTCTTCGCGCCATCGGGCCGGTGCGTGGCCGTTACGAACATCGTTCCGTCGGCCGCCCGCCAGATTGCCTGGGCGAAGGCCAGATTTCCCGTCCATGGGAACACCTCCGAAACGACTTCCGCGACGGAGGACGTGGGATCGTCGAACCGAACGAAGAGGTAGCTGATCCGGTTGTAATACGGGCTGCGATAGGCGTTGTTGCTCACAACGAGATGAAAGCCGTCATCTTCGGGCACGATCAGCGGGTACAGCCACGTTGTCCAGGGTTCCTTCGACCGCTGTTCCCTGGCCAGCAGAAAGGGCCCGGACCATGTCTCTGTGTACAGGTCGACCCAGGCCACGTTGAACGAGTATTGCCCCGGCGCCCCGATGTACCCGAGGATAAGCCGGTTCCCGTCCATTGCCGCCCCGATATATCCGGCGCGATCCAATCCGCCCGGCAGCGCAATCTCCGTGAAACCGCGCGGGCTGCCGCGCCGGCGCTGGTGTGCTATCCGCGGCCCTGCGCCGATTCTCGCGTGAACGATCACCATGCGTTGCTTCGCATCCAGCAGCAACATTCCCGGCTGGTGATGAAGCCCGTCCAGATTGACGTACTCCTCCCAGCCGTCGCGTCCCTTGCGGTACACAACGCCGGTCCCGGTATCCTTGTGAGGCCCCCACCGGCCCATCGTGTAAAAATGCTCGCCGTCGAACACGAGCTTGGCCGCGTTGTAGCCCCAGAAAGGGCTGACCGATGCGACGCCGCTATCGATGCGCGACAGTTCGAAGTCCATTGCCGTCTCCTGTGCGGCCAGGGGCAGAACGCCCGCCGGCAATAAGAGCCCGCCGGCCGTGATGCATTGAAAGATCAGATTTTTCATACGGGATCCGCGATTTGCAACCATCTTCCCCTTGACAAAATCCGCCGCATCGACGATTTTTCTGCAAGCGCCGCGGCCACGGGGACGGAATCGATGAAATCCATCCGTCATCGGCCGTGTTCTGGAGGATCTTATGCCGTCGGTAAACATTATAACGCTCGGATGTCCGAAGAATACCGTCGACTCGGAACGCATGCACCGGTTGCTGGAATGCAACGACTACGACGTGGCCGACGAACCGGATGAAGCGGACATTATCGTTGTGAACACCTGCGGCTTTATCGAACCGGCCAAAGAAGAGTCCATCGCAACCGCCCTCGAAGCCGCGGACTACAAGGAAACCGGCAACTGCAAGGCGCTGATTCTCACGGGGTGTCTGGCCGAACGCTATCGGCAGGAACTCGAAGCGGAAATTCCCGAGGCGGACCTTATCGTCGGTCTGGCGGGTGAAAGCGAGATCGTCTCACATTGCGACCGTGTGCTGGGCATCTCGCGTCCCAGAGTCTATCGGGAAGAAGGCGCCAGACACCTGCTCACCCCCAACCACTGGGCGTATCTGCGCATCTCGGACGGCTGCGACCGGACCTGCGCATTCTGCGCCATCCCGGGCATCAGGGGCGCAAACCGCAGCGAATCCATCGAGGTCCTGGTCGCCGAAGCCTGGCGCATGGTCGCCGGCGGAGTAAAAGAGATCGCGCTTATCGCCCAGGATACCATGAGGTACGGCGCCGACCTTTACGGCAGTCCCCGTCTGGCGGACCTCTTGCGCGAACTGGTCCGAATCGACGGCCTCCAGTGGATCCGCTTGCTTTACACCTACCCCACGGGCTGGCGCGACGACCTGATCGACCTCCTGGCGCGTGAGGACAAGCTTTGCGCATACGTGGATATGCCCGTCCAGCACGCCTCCAATGCAATGCTGAAAGCGATGAATCGCGGGGCGACGGTTGAAAACACGCGTGCCTTGATCGGAAAACTCCGCGAACGGGTGCCCGATCTTTCTCTCCGGTCCTCCGTGATCGCCGGGTTTCCCGGTGAAAGAGAGGAACACGTACAGGAGCTTCTGGAGTTTATCGAGGAAATCCGCTTCAATCGACTGGTCGGCTTCCTCTACTCGCACGAGGAGGGCACCCGCGCCGGCCGGCTGGAGGACGACGTTCCAGAGGACGAAAAGCGGGATCGGCTGGACCGGATCCTCAGCCTTCAGGCCGTCATCTCCTCCGAAATCACCGCCGAATGCGTAGGCCGGAACCTCCGCGTGCTGGTCGACCGCCCATCGGACGATCCGGCCTACGACTATGTCGGACGTACGCGTATGGACGCTCCCGAAATCGACGGGGAAGTCTTTATATCCGGAGAGGCGCAGGTTGGCCAATTCACGGACGTTGAAATTACCGACTCGCTCGATCACGATCTCATCGGGCGCACGACGGCGGTACCGCAGCTGCTGGATATCGACTCGCCGAGGCATCTATGACCGTGATCGCCGCCATGTCGGACAACGGAGTGATCGGTAAGGACAATACGATGCCGTGGCATGTACCAGAGGAACTCCGTCTGTTCAAGAAAATCACCACGGGCGGCGTTCTCATCATGGGGCGCAAAACCTTTGAATCGATCGGCTGCAGGCCCCTGCCGAATCGCCCCCACGTCGTCGTCAGCCGTTCATTCCCTGAAACCGGGGGTGTGGACGTCTGTCGCACCTTTGAAAAAGCGCTCGAAAAAGCGAGGTCCTTCGGAAAACCCGTTTTCAGCGCGGGCGGCGCGGAAATTTACCGGCAGTCCATTCCCCTCGCGAACAGGATGTATCTCTCCTGCATCAAAGGAGACTATGACGGCGACACGTTCTTCCCCGATTTCGACGAAAGCGAATGGCGACTGACTATAGAAGAAGAACACGCCGGATTTACCCTGTTCGTGTATGAGAGACGGAGTAGATGCGGTGAGGCGTAAGCCGGTAGACGGGAGATGATGTGAGTGCCCGAGCGGTTTCATTTCTTGCCGAAGGCAAAAAAGGAAGAACCAACCGGGCAAAGACCTCTTCTACCGTGACTCACCTCTACCCTCTCTCCGCTCATTAGCGACCGATCGCAGCCGAATGCTTATCTGTACAGGTATATGCATGAGACAATATCTCGGTCAGCTTCAATATGTCCTGGACCACGGCGTCAGGAAAGAGGACCGGACCGGCGTGGGGACGATTTCCTGTTTCGGCCTCCAGGCGCGGTACGATATGAGAGACGGATTCCCCGCCGTCACCACGAAAAAGCTCGTGTGGAAATCCATGCTATCCGAGCTTCTCTGGTTTATCTCCGGTTCTGACAATATCAACGATCTCAAGGAGATCTATCCCCACAACAAGCTCTGGGACGGCAATTACCAGGACTATTTGGACCGCCAGGGTCTGCGCGGGAACAGCGGCTCGATGGGACGTATCTACGGCGCCCAGTGGCGCCGCTGGCGCGGAGCGGGGCGGACCGTCGACCAGTTGCAGGAAGCAATCAACCTGATCCGAAACAACCCCGACTCCAGGCGTCTGATCGTGAACGCCTGGAACGCCGCCGAAGTCGCGCCCGAAGACGTTGCCCTGCCTCCCTGCCATTCTTTCTTCCAGTTTTACGTTGCGGAAGGGCGTCTCTCCCTTCTCATGTACCAGCGTTCCTGCGATATGTTTCTCGGGGTCCCGCTCAACATCGCCTCCTATTCGCTCCTGTTGCACATGGTCGCGAGAATTACCCGGCTCGAACCCGGCGAATTCATCCATACTCTCGCCGACGCGCACATCTATCTTAATCACCTGGACGCGGTGGCGGAGCAGCTTTCCCGCGTCCCGTTTCCGCTCCCGCACCTTCGTATAGAGGACCGCGGCCAGAACGCGATCGATGACTTCGCCTACGACGACTTCCAGCTAATCAACTACCGCTGCCATGCCGCTGTCAAGGCCAAAATGGCGGTATAACAGTCCGTTGATAAAGTCGCTCTGCAGCCTGGATGGGCTTTTTCAACGTGCCGTTAGGCCGGAAAGCGGCATCCGGCCGTTTCTCCGACCGCATTTCCACACTTCCAGGAGACCTTGCCATGTCCAATCCTGCCATACCCTGGCGGCCCAGGGTCATTCTGCCTGGGCGCAGCTTCCGCCTCCCGGTTCAGGCGCCGGACGCCGACGTCGCGCTTTCGGCGGATTATTTCGAACGGATCGCCACCAGGTGGTCCGAACGGGACGGGGCGGTCTACCACTATCTGCGGTCTCCCGGCCAGGCCGGAGAATACACCCTGCGCGCCACACACGGCGGCAAGACCGCGGAAGCCGCCATCAGCGTCCGAACGCTGGACGACCTTCGCCGGCCGCACGTCTACAACGGCGCGTGGTGGCCCCGCCGCTGGCCCATGGAGAAGGACTACCAACCGGCAAAGACCCGGCAGACGCTGCAGGACGAACCCGTATCCGATCGCGTAAACGAAGAAACCGCCGCCTGGTGGTCGTCCCAGCCCGACGAAACCGTCTGGTCGCAGCTTCCTGGCGCGGAAATGCCCAAAGCGCACTTTGCCAACTGCCACCAGGGTTGTCCGAACTGCGGTACGGCGATATTCAAACACAGTGGCTTTTATCCCTGGGTTCGCAACCACCTTCCCTGTGATTTCAAGTCCGAGTGCCCCAATTGCGCTTCGGTCTATCCCAGCAACGACCTGACGGACGACGACTATATTTCGGGCGAATGTCCGGACGACGGGTACGGCTATTTCGACGCCGAGGGTCACATCTATCTGTTTGCAGCCACCTATCACCGGGATCAATGCCGCAGCTTCCATTCGGGAATCGGCGCTCTGACTAACGCCCTGCGCGTTGGCGGGTTCGATGAATCCCGCGCGCGGCAGCTGGGGTTGATACTGCTTCGCTATGCAGAGGAAGAGCTTTATGTGGCCTCCGTCCCCCAGTTCCGATACGGCCCCTCGAAGGGGGTGGAAGAACCCTGGGACTGGGGTCAGACCGACTGGGCGGACGAGTCGGACCCGGTTCAGGCGCTCCGCGCCAAGGGCAGCATTCGTTACAGCATCGACACCCCGTATCTGATAGCGAGCCTCGCACTGGCATACGATACGGTCTGGCCGCTGATGCGTGAAGACGGGGAACTCGTCAAACGCGCCCAATCGATGGGCCTTTCCGTTCAGACTCCCGAAGATGCCTGTCAACTCACGGAAGAAATGCTGGCCTGTCTGCTCCAGGTCACGCTGGACCGTGGCGCGAGCAGCAACCTTCCCAGAGAGAGCCAGGGGGCGTTCAGTATTCTGCGCTGTCTGGACCGCCCCGACGCGCGGGACGTGATGGATTGGATTTA
Organism: Candidatus Latescibacterota bacterium; assembly: GCA_963662665.2. Taxonomy (GTDB): domain Bacteria; phylum Latescibacterota; class UBA2968; order UBA2968; genus JAAXHE01. The sequence continues at coordinate 10,898 of CAXXJS010000043.1, read as the reverse complement.
CGATGAAGGGCCGGACACGCTGCGGGTTTTCACCACCAACGACTTCTTCCCGGACGGTACGCCCCAGGAGGCCACGGGAGGCTACAACTCGATTCACAGCGACGGGCTGTTCGACCTGGAGCATCACCTCCGAAACCTTCGTGCCCTGCAACCCGAAGCCTACCCGGAATCTGACTACCCATCCCTCTTCGACGATCGGCGGGGCGCACACGTTCCCCGCGCCCTGCACGAGATCACCATGGCCGGCAAATCCTATTTCCAGTTCGGCGATGGATCCGCCCCCGGTTCCGCGGGCTTCAAGGGAGAGGACACCATCCGCCTTGAAAACGACCTCTTCCATCCGCCCATGGATCCCGATCTTCTGGACCGCGCCGTAGCCTTCACCGATCACCCGCGGGTAAAAGAGATCCGCTCCGCAGTCCGGAGCAGACGGCACCTGGCACTGGGACCCACTGTCCACGACGGCGTCGGCATCGCAATTCTCCGCACAGCCGAGGCGCCCGAGCGCGCTGCCGCCGGGATCGTCTACGGAGATACGCTCCACCACCGCCACCGGGACCTTCTGGACGTCCAGTTGTTCGCGTTCGAGCGCCCGTTTCTGACCGATCTGGGATATCCCCAGTCCTGGGCCAGCATGTCTCCCTGGGAATCCCACTGGGCAACCCACAACACCGTCTGGTCCGACCTGCCTCCGGGGGAACCGGTCAGCGCCGGCCGCGGGGGCCTGGTGCGGAGCCTCTTTACGGACGGCGTCCAGGCGCTGGACGTCGAGGCGCACCGATGGGCGCACCACGCGGGACGCGGTTGGCGCAGGCTCGGCGTTACGTTCCGCCGCCTCATCGCCCTGGTGGAAACCGACGGCGACGGCGTCGCCCTCCTCGACCTCTCCAGGATCACGGGAGGCGCGGAACACTGGCGTACTTGCCGCGGGCTTGAAGGCGTCTTCAGGCCGGACAACGCTGGACTTCAGCCTCAAACCGGTACGGTTGCGGGCGCCCATATCGCACGCGGTCAAACCGGTAACCTGCCGCACCCGGACCATACCGCTCTCGCTTACATGGACAACGTGTCGACCGGCCTGGCGCCGGCGGCCTTCAGCGGGGCGTGGCAATCGGAAACCGAACCCGACGTACACCTGGACCTCTATCAGTTCAACGTCACCGACGGCGCCCGCCTGTTCACAACCCGCGCGGCGCAGGCGATGGGCACCCCCGAAACGTCCAACTACCTCTACGAGCCCGTCATCTGGCGACGGACGCCTCAAAACGATACCACCTGCGTCGACCTCGTCTTCGAACCCAGAACCGGCGAACCCACCATCGCCAAAGCGGTCGCCGTTACCGCCCCGTCTCCCACCGCCACCGGCGTCAGGCTCACCACCGCGCGGGGCAGGGAAATCGCGCTATACTGGGCGCCCGACGCGGATCCCGGCGAACACACGCGTTTCGATGACGGCGTAACGTTGCAGGGCGCGCTCGCGGCCGTGGTTGACGGGCGAATATCTACCGTGGGCGCTTCCGCGTTCCAGAACGCAGAGACATCGCTCACCGTCGGCGGCGCCCGGCAAACCGGCCGCATTGTCGCCCTCGACAGAGACGCGTGCACGATTGACGTAGAAGGCCTGGAGGGCATCGCCGCGGGTGACCGCATCACCGTCAACCCGGACGGCCGGGCGCACACCTATCGCGTTGAAGCCGCCGAGCGCGAGGGAGTACGAGTCAATCGGCTCACGCTGGACGTAACCTCGCTCCTGGGGCGTGCAAAGGTGGTCGCCGCCGAAGACGGCAGGATCGACTTCGGCTTTCACATCCTGGCCAAGTCCGGCAACCTCAACGGTACGCGGATCCAGACCGGCGCGAACGACGACTGGGCGTTGATATCCAATGCGAGCAACGAGGGGTCCTGGCCGCCCGGCCGCGTCCGGACCTCCGTTCACATCGACCCCAATAAAGGTGACGGCGACCGGCTTCAGAATTTGGCGACCGGGGCCTGGGTTCAAATTGTGGACTACGTTGTCGGCGACACCGTCCTCTTCGAGCCGGTTGGGTCGAGTGGGTAAGCGGCGCCAGGATGCTTCGGGAAGTGGAAGCAAGTGCAGGGGTTTTGTCTCGGATGATAGATTCAATAGTGCAATACCTCGAACGACATCTTGACAGGGTGGAGCGGACATTCCTGTCTGCTCATGTACATAATACCGAAACGGGATTTTGCTGTGTCCGAGAACATCGCAACTCGCCGCCGAATCCTGGATGGTTCCATTACACCAATCGTCGGTGCAGGTTTGAAACCTGCCCCTGCTTCCGGCAATAACACGAGATCCCAATGGATGACGCTCAGATCCAGCTCGACGGAGATCCGCGGACGCTCGCGAGGGCAATCTACCGCGCCGCGCGGGAATCCTGCCTCGAAAAACACGGCCGCCTGTCCGGCTGGGACGCAATGAGAGCCGACCTGGAGGCCGAGATCCCCGCGCTTGCGAAACAGATGGCCGAAGCCCTAGACGGCCACGCGCGCGAAGTCTACCTCATCAACGCCCTTGAAGTCATGGCCCTCTCCTATGCGCGAAGCCAGTTAAAAGGGACTTCGAGTCGACCGGAGGAATAGCGGGAGATCGGGGCGTACACTTGGAAATACCGGCGCGAAATCGAGGGATTGGAATTTTATACACACACTTGTGTGTGTATATCGGGATGGACTCAATCGACTGCGACAACTCACCAAAGGGGGTCTTGGGTAAAACGAAACTTGCCGCCGTAGTCTGCTATTCAAACTTGATTTCGGGAAGGTCTTCGTGACGGGCGGGTCAGTCGCGGTCTTTCTTGCCGAAAAGGGCTTTCACCATCCGCCGGACCAGGCTGGCGCCAACCAGGAGTATCAGTACCGCGAAAATCAGCAGAATCACCTGGATGAGAATCGGAAGATCGACAAAATTGGGCATAATCAGGAACCCACCGCTGATGAAGCACGGGTTTCGAACGACCCGCGCCAAAGACCACTCGAACGTCTAACGAATGTTCCGTCGCCGGATGGAGGCGAAATGATGACCCACGCCACGGTACTCGTCGCGGCGCGCGCGGATGACAACTGCCTGACACAGGTAGTGGATGCGCTTGTGCACCGGGGAATTGTGGCTGAAGCGGGCGCTCTGGATGGCCGTCCCTCTGTCGAAGACGCTCTGGCGGCGTGTGTCAAACACGGAGCGAAGCAGATCGCGGTCCTGCCGTTCCTGTTTCGTGAGGACGAACGGGTTCTGCATCGTGTCCGACAGCGCGTGGGCAGGTTTGACAAGGGCCATGCCGATTTGGAAATCCACGTCGCGCCGACTGTCGGCTTCGACGCGCGTCTGGTCGAAATCGCACACGATTACATCGACCAGACGGCTTCGGGGATGGACAGTGACGAGACCGCGCCGTTGTTGACGATTGCGGGATGTCTACACAGACCGATGGCCTTCACGTACGCGGACCTGCGGCGGGTTCCCGGACAGATCGAGGACATCGGGCACATCGTTCCCGGGCGCCGCGGATCGGCGGTATCAGTCGCCGATCTTCTGAGGGGCGCGGCAGTGCACGCCGATGCGCGCCAGGCCGTATTTCATTCGCCCGACGAAGGGTTTTTTGCCCGGGTCTCCCTCGCCGCGGCAGTCGAAAATGGCGTCCTCGTCTACCGCATCGGCGACCATCCGCTACCGGAAAGACTCGGCGGCCCGATACGGCTGTTCATTCCTGAAACCGACGACAAATGCGCGAACGTCAAGAACGTGGTCCGAATCGAGTTGATTCCGTAGTCCCGCCTGCGGCAGCGGTTGTCGCGCGGGACTGCCGGATGCTGAAGAATTGCAGGTTTCGATCACCGGGTCTTGACTTTGTGCCGGAAATCGGATAACATTGTATGAATCAGGACGCGGGCCTCTGTCTTGCGCTCTGTCTGCCGTCCCCCCGGCGGCCGGAGTTACGGATAGAGGCCCGAATCATATGACCCGCACGACCTCCCCGCAGTCGCGCGCATAGGGTTCCTCAACGCCGGCGTTGCCGGCGCTCACCACGACGTCAAATCCCGGAAGGATGCCCGGATTGACCAATACCGGCCTGCGCTGCATCGGCGGTTCAAATCTGCCCGAAGGCGTTTGCGAACAGCACAAAGTCGCCGAAGCCGATGGCGCCATCCTCATTCAGGTCAAACTTTGCGTCATATCCGGCATCGCCTTCCCGCAATCCGAATTGCCGCGCAAACAGCACAAAGTCAGCGAAGTTGACGGCCCCGTCATCGTTGAAGTCCGCGCTGGGAGTTTGCGGTGGAACCGGAGGCGGCGGAACGTCATCGGAGAGATCCCATATCAGCATAGAGCCATCCCTCGATCCGGAAACCAGCGTGGTCCCATCCTCCAGAAACACCACTGAATACACCCAGCCGGTATGCCCTTCGAGTTTGGCGGTTTCTGTTCGCGCGGCCACGTCCCATATCCGGACCGTACCGTCCTGAGACCCGGAGGCCAGTGTACTCCCATCCTCGGAGAACGCCACCGAATACACCCAGCCGGTATGCCCTTCGAGCCTGGCGGTCTCCGTCCTGGTGGCTACGTCCCAAATCCGGACCGTGCCGTCCTCAGACCCGGAAGCCAGAATGCTCCCATCCTCCGACAATGCCAACGAATAGACCCATCCATCGTGCCCTTCAAGCGTGGCAACCTCCGTTCGCGCCGCCACGTCCCACAGCTTCACGGTGCGGTCGCTGGATCCTGTGGCCAGCGTGCTCCCATCCGGGAGAAACACCACTGAGGCGACCCCGCCCGTGTGTTCATGTCCTTCGAGAATGGCAACCTCGGCGAGCGTCGCGATGTTCCAAACCGTCGCCGTGCCATGCCGCAACCCGGCGGCCAGGGTGCCCCCATCCCGCGAGAACGCCACCGAATAGACCCAACTGCGCGCGTCGAGGGTCGCAACCTCGGATCGCGTCGCCACGTCCCAAAGCCTGACGGTGTGGTCGCTCGACCCGGACGCCAGTGTCGCGCCGTCGGGCGAAAACGACACCGAGCGCACCCAATCCCTGTGCCCTTCCAGAACGGCGACCTCGGTTCGTGCGGCCACGTCCCACAGCCTCACGCTGTTATCCAGCGACCCGGAGGCCAGTGTGGCGCCATCGGGCGAACGCGCCATTGACGTTAAGGACCGGTGCCCGTAAACCGTTGCCGCGTTCCCCGTCTCCAGGTCCCGGACGATGACGGTGCCGTCCTCCGACCCGGACGCAAGAATGGACGCATTCCGTGAGAACGATACCGAATTGACCCTGTGCGTATGCCTTTCCAGTGTGTTGATCAGTTCTCGCGTGGGGATGTCCCATAGCTTGACCTTGCCGTCGGCCGACCCGGAGGCCAGCGTGGCGCCGTCAGACGAAAACGACACTGAGGTGACCGGACCGCCATGCCCTTCGAGCGTGACGACCTCGGTTCGCGCGGCCACGTCCCACAGTCTCACCGAACGATCGCCCGATCCCGAGGCCAGTGTACCCCCATCCGGAGAAAACAACACGGAAGTGATGCCATCCGCATGACCTTCAAAGGTAGCGACCCCGGTTCGCGAGGCCACGTCCCATAGCTTGATTCTATTGTCGCTCGATCCGGATGCCAGCAGGGTGCCGTCAGGAGAAAACGCCACCGAAGCGACCCCGAACCCTTGCCGCTGCAGTATGGCGATTTCTGTCCGCAAGTCCAGGTCCCATAGCCGGACCGTCCCATCGTCAGACCCGGAGGCCAGCGTGGTCCCGTCGGACGAGAACACAACAGAATTCACCCCATCCGCATGCCCTGCGAGGGTGGCGACTCGCGCGCCTGATGCGACGTTCCAGAGTTCGATCTGTCCATCGTACCTCCCCACGGCCAGGTTGCCACGACCTGAGAATGCCAATGTCAGGACATGACCGTCGGACGGCAGGAGAGCGGTGGCGCGGGCGGCACTCGCGTCATAAAGCCACACACCGATTCCGCTGGCGACCGCCACTGATCGACCATCAGGAGACGTAGCCACCGCGCGGTCGCTCCGTGAAATGGCGCCTTTGCCAAGGCGCGCCGTCGCCCGCCAGGGCAGGTGCCACTTCCGGAAGTCCCCATCCATCGCGACCACGGAGCTTCCCACTCCTTCCGCGCTAAAGGCAGCCAACTCTCGACCGCCGAGCGTTACCAGCACGATGTTCGTTCCCGCACGGTTACCCAGCGTCAGGGTGACGGCCGCTCGGCCGTCGGCGCCAGTACGTGTATGCTGGACTGTGAACCGGCCGCTGAGCATACCCTGGCCGGCGGAGACCGTGAATGCGACAGGGACATCGGGCAAGGGTTCGCCGTTCTGATCTCTCACTGCAACGACAAGGGAATCTGCAAGGATTCCACCGGTCGCAGCCTCCTGTCCGTCTCCCGAGACAACCTCCAGCGAGAATGGCCGGAGTCCCGGCCACTCCGACAGATCCCACAGCAGCACCGTACCATCCTCCGACCCCGAGGCCATCGTGCCCCAATCAGGCGAAAACACGACGGAATTGACATTGGCGGTATGCCCCGTCAGCGTAGCGACCTCGGTTCGTGCTGCCACGTCCCACACCTTGACGGTGTTGTCATGTGAACCTGAGGCCAGCCTGCTGCCGTCCTGTGAAAACGCCACAGATACGATACGATCCGAATGCCCTTGCAGGGTGGCTACCTGTGAATGTGATGCAACGTCCCACAGCTTGATCGTGTAGTCGCTCGACCCGGTGGCCACCGTTCTCCCGTCCGGCGAAAACGCGACCGTGTTGACACTCTCTCGATGCCCTTCGAAGGTGGCGACCCCTGATCGTGTGGCAATCTCCCACAGCAGCACCGTCCCATCCTCCGAACCGGATGCCAGCGCGTCCCCTTCCGGCGAAAATACCACCGAAGTCACACCGCCCGCGTGGCCTTCAAGAGCGACAACCTCCGATCGCGAGGCCACGTCCCACAGCAGCACCGTGCTATCCGCCGACGCGGTAGCCAGCGTGTCCGCGTCGGGCGAAAAAACCATTGACGTGACGCTTCCACCATGCCCCAGGAAGGTATCTATCTGTATTCCTGCACCTGCGTCCCACAGGATTACCGCGCCACCCGCAGATCCGGAAATCAACGTGTCACTGTCCGACGAAAACACGACCGAATTGACAGCGGATTTATGACCGCCAAATGCGACGAAATACCCTGTCTCTACGTCCCAGAACCTTACCGTGCCATCCTTTGACGCGGTGGCCAGCGTGCCGCCGTCATTCGAAAACACCACCGATGTGACGCGACCCGTATGCCCTTCGAGGGTGTCGACCACCCATCGCCTGTTAACGTTCCACAGCAACACGTTGCCGTCATCCGACGCTGTGAGCAGCGTGTCCGCATCCGGCGAAAATGCTACCAGAGTAATTCTTCCCGTATCACCCTTAAGGGTATCTGCCTCCGTCGGCGAGGCGACGTCCCAAAGCAACACCGTGCTATCCCCCGACACGGTGGCCAGCGTGCCACCGTCTTGCGAAAACGATAGCGAGGTGACGTCATCGGCGAGCCCTTCGAGCGTGCCGGCCTGCGTTCGCGCGCTCACGTCCCACAGCAACACGGCGCCATCCTCCGACGCGGTGGCCAGCGTGCCGCCATCCGGCGAAAACGCGACGGAAGTGACAGGATCGGTATGACCGACGAAGGTGGCTGTCAGGGATTGCGAAGCCACGTCCCACAATGAAACGGTGCCGTCGTCTGACGTGGCGACCAGTTCGTCACCCTCAGGCAAAAACACGGCCGAAGTGAGTTTCTCCGCTTGACCTTCAAATGTGGCCGCCTCTGATCGCGTCGCCACGTTCCAAAGTAATACCGCGCCATCCTCTGACACGGTTGCCAGCGTGCCGCCATCCGGCGAAAACGACACCGAGTTTACCCGACCGGAACTCGGCAAAAGCGCCAGGGTGCTGGCCGTGGACCCGTCATACAGCCACACGCCGATGCCGCTGGCCACGGCCAGCGTCTGCCCGTCTGGAGAAACGTCCAGCGCACGGGCTCCGGACCCGATTGCCCCCCTTCCCAGGCGCCCGGTCGCACCGTCGGGCAGGTGCCATTTCCGGTAGTCCTCCTGCATATCGTCTACAGCCGTGCCGGACACCGGAAAGCCGAAAAGCAGCGCAATGAGCGCCAGCATCGACAAAGGCTTTTTCTTGTCGAAGACTTCGTTAGCCATACCGAACTCCTTTACAGTTGCCATTATGGAAGACACCACCACATTGATCGACCGCGGTGAAAAATTCAAGACGCGATCCGTCCGCAACCCAGGGGCTGCGCAGGGCCGGAAGAGTCGCGAATTCATCAATTTCGCAATAATATACGCGAAATATCAGCAAGACTGCGGTATTTTTTCTTAAATGGCGCCGTCGTTGTGTTTTCGGAATACTGAGTGCGAGGTATCACCTGCCGAACGATTGGGGCTTGACTCGCAATATCAAATCGGATAATATGTGAGATGAACCAGGACGCGGGCCTCTGTCGCGTACTCCGCTTGCCAAACCCTCCCGGCCGGCGGAAATTCGGATAGAGGCCCGAATTATATGTCCCGGCGATGTTCCCCTGGTCGCACCCACATTCCGCAAGCGCGCAGACGCTTCACCACACGGCCGGATGGCTGCCGGACAGGATGAGCGGGCGGCTGGATTCGGAGCGATACCGGCGCGGTGTAATCAGCTTGTCGTTCAGGAGGTCCAGCAGGAGGCGGTTCCGAAGTTCCAATGAACCTTCCGGGTCACTTACGGGTAACGGCGAATCGGGAAAGCGGGCGATTTGGAACAGCAGGATCGCTTCGCCCGCGGTCAGCCGATCCGGCGGTACGCCGAAGTAAGCGCGACCGGCGTCTTCGAAACCCGGCACGGGGGTTCGTCGAGGAAAAGGGAAGGGCGTCCGGTTGAAAAAGAAAGCCAGCAGGCTTTCTTTTTCGTATTTGAGGGTGATCAGGAACGGGTAACAGGTCCGCCTCAGCCAACCTGAGGGATTGGCACTGCCCGGGCGAGCGAGTTGTTCGGCAAGCAGGCGGGCAAGATCCGCAGTCGACAAAGAGTCTGCGACCCTCAGCAGGACAGGGGGTAGATCGGTGGCTGCGAGGTTGGCAGGCTGAGAGCCCAGAAGGACGTCCAGATCCTTCGAATACCCATTGAGGACAACGCCGAATACCGAGGCCGCGAGCGCCACCGTAATCAGGATCATCAGAACGGATCGAAAGGACGGTCTTGCCATCATCCGTGCTCCAGAATCCAGTCCGCGGCGGCGCTGAGGTCGTCAGCAACAAAATCCGCGTGCCCGGGAGACATCTTCGCCAGCGCCGTGGGACCGGAACCCGTCCTCACCAGGATGGACGCGCGACAGCCGGCGTTGCGCCCGGCGTCCACGTCGCTTTTTCTGTCACCAATCATGAAAGACACGGAAAGGTCCAGATTGAGGTCTTCGGCCGCGGCATGCAGCATCGCGGGACTGGGCTTCGTCTCCGGACGATCTGTACGATGTTCCGGCAGCACGGCGTTCGGACTGCCGTACCGGCAGTAGACCCCGTCCAGTTCCACGCCGGAAGCACCGAACAGCGCGGCCATGCGGTCGTTTACGGCGCCGACGGTTTCGGTGGTGACGTATCCCTGTCCGACGGCGGTCTGGTTCGAGACAATCACGAGGGCGTGCCCGGCGCGTTTCAACTTTGCAAGCGCTTCCCCGGCTCCGGGCAACAGGCTGAAGTGCTCAGGACCGGTGCGGTAGGCGGGAGCAGGGCTGACGGTTCCGTCTCGGTCCAGGAAGACGGCGCTTCGTTTTCGAGCCTCTGGCGAACGCAATCGATATTCGTTCTGTACGACGCCGGTCCCGCTCCGGGTGTAGATTCGAAACGGGTGCGGCGGCTCCCCGAACGCGGGCGCGTTGGCGAAGTGGACGTGGCCTTCCCTGAACAGGCTGTCCCCCTTGTGGTAGTGGCCGCTGAGCACCAGGCGCACCCGGCTGTCGGCCAAGAGGGCCGCCTTGAGGCTCCCGGCCTCCCTGTAGGCGTGGGGATAGCCGCCCGTGCGCTCGGGCGAGACGAGGTAGTGCTGGAGGTGGACCTGTGGGCGCGGGTCGTCGTCGTTCAGTGCAGCCAGAAACCGTTCGCGCTGGGTTCCCAGGCGCTGTGGGAAGTGGTCTTCCACTTCGTCGTCCAGGAAGATCAGCACGCGATGGCCCGCCGCGCGGAAGTCCAACGGCAGGTCGCCGAAGACTCTGTGAAAAGATTCCGGATGGTCGTGGTTGCCGTAGAGAAAGGCGACGGGGCAGGTCAGCGGCGCAAAGCATTCACGGACAAGACGGAGATCCTTCTCCCCAAGGGCGATGAGTTCCGGGTCGTGCATCCCGTAAAAGGGATGGTCGACCAGGTCGCCGGTGACCGCGACAAGATCGGGAGATTCCACGCGAATGCGTTCCACCGCCTGTGATATGAGATCCGGCATATAACGGCTCAGGCGACGGGATATCGTGGAAGTGCCGGGAAGATGATGGCGGAGATGAAAATCCGAAATATGGGCGATTTTCATTGGTTGATCCAGGCGAGAAGCGGGGTCAGGCATCCGTGAGCCAATTGTACAACGCCCTCCGGTTGACCCGCCGGCGTGAGATCGTAAGAGATGAGCAGGCTTCCGCGGCGCGGTAAGCGGAGCGAAATTCGTCAATTGGGAAATCCGTCCCCGTGTTGTGTACATATAACGGGGCAGGCGCGATCAGAGCGCCGGCCGTACGGAGGTCGCCCGCGGCGCGGATCGCCGGAATGTAGAGCTGTTCGACCCAATGCGCGTCGTCGCCGGCACGGAACCGGTTTCCGTCGACGATCGTGCGGCCGACGTCGGGCGCGAGAGCCCGAGCGAACAGG
>CAXXJS010000042.1:0-30143 GCA_963662665.2 Candidatus Latescibacterota bacterium | reverse complement strand
TGGGGATGGTGGACGGGCTTAGAAAGTTTGTGGAATTATACGACAGCCCCTACAACGGGCTGAATTTCTGCCTCGGAACGATTTCCGAGAGCCTTGAAAATCCCGGCGAGGAAATTTACGACATTATCCGGTGGTTCGGTCTGCGAAAGAAAATCTTCAACCTGCATTTCCGGAATATCAGGGGTGGCTTCCGGGATTTTGTGGAGGTGTTTCCCGACGAAGGGGACGTGGACATGCTGAGGGCGCTGCGCACGTTCGATGAGGTCGGTTACGAGTACATGATAATGCCCGATCACGTTCCCGGTATTTCCGGGGAGGAACCCGCGCAGGTCGCCTTCGCCTATACGTACGGTTACATCCACGCCCTTTTGCAGGCCGTGAATGAATCCTGACAGGACGTTCAGACTTCTTTAACCTGGACGATTTTCCACTCCAGGCTGGAAAGAGGAAATTCCAATACACCGTCCCTTATCGGGACGGTTTTGTTTTTCAGGGTATCCGTTGCGTTCAGGGCGCCCCGGAGTCCCAATTCCTTCATGTTCAGCCTGACCGTGACGTTCCTGCGTTTGCTGTCCATATTGGAAACAGCCGCAAGGACGCCGTGTACCGGATGGCGATAGATGCTGGCGTGAGCATTTCCGGGAGAAACGCGTACATAGTCGTGGTTTCGCCAATATGGAATCCATTCGGCGCTCTTGCGGTCGAATGCGTCCATTGCCCGCCAGACCCTGGCAGCCAGGTCCAGGTCATCGTCCGCATTTTGCGGCCGGACGGGGACGTCGTGCAGAAGCGTGAACGCCCACGCCTGCTCATACGAATACGCGGCGCCCGCGTGAAGAAATTCAGCGGGAACGCCCCACTGGCGGCCCATGAATTCGGCGCGGAAGGCGTCCAGCGGCAGCAGTCGGCCAACGTCCACACCACTGCCCACGCCCTGGAATTGCTCCCCGTCCCAGTATCCTGTCGCCCAGCCGAGGGTGGGCATGGTCATGCACGTGGAGTTGTGTACGTTGACGTGTCCGTCTTTCTTGCGGGACTTTACAATTTCGTAGATACGCCGCATTGCGGAGCGCGTACTGAAGATGGGGTAGGTCTGGGCGATGCTGCCGTCAGCCCTTACATGTCCGCATCCGTGCTCGGTGTTGCAGCAGCCGAACGGATATTCGGTCCCGTCCAGGTAGACGCCGTCGATGTCGAATTCATCCATGATCCTCGCCATGCCGTCGGCGAGCAGGTCCTGCCAGGGGCTGTTGAGGCAGACCCGCCAGGCCGATTGTTCCGGCTGCGGCTGGTAGTGGAAGACAGGATATCCGCCCTTGGGCATGATGAGCGCGTCTTTGCCCACGGCCTGCCATTCGTCGATGATATCCGAGATCAGGAAACCGAAGTAGAGCAGAATCTGAAGGCCTCGATCCTTGCAGGCCCTGACGATCTTCCGAATTTCGGCGGCATGGGGTGTCTGGGTGTACGCTTCGGCGTCGGCCCAGTGTTCGAAGAGGACGACGGCCCGGACACCGGATTCCACGCACCTGTCCAGGAGGGCGTCGGACACGTCTAATCTGGGACTGAAACCTGTCGTGGTCTGGCCGATGCAGAAGACGCGTTGGTCCCATGCATCCTCTGTCACGGGCTTGACGGGCGTGGCCTGGAATCCGAAGGTGTAGCGAAGTCTGTCCGTGACGACCCCACCGGGCGTGAGCGGCTTGAGGTCTTCGGTTCCGAAGCCTGTAAATTGCCCGCCCTGACGGCTGCCCGGAAGGAGTTTTATTGGCGTCGTGACGCAATGGATGCGGAGCCGTACCCGGTTCTTGCGACGGACGATTTCTGTCACTTTCCCTGGATTACGGACGTGAAAGCCCGCATCCGATTCCGCAAACAACGAGATGCCGCGGTCCTCGTCACCCAGCCAGATGTACGGTCGAAATCCCATCTTGATATCGCTCTTCGGCAGCGCACCGACATTTCTGGCTTCACCCCAGCTTCCGGGAAAGTGGTACAGGTATCTCGCGTGGTCCTTCAGAACGGGCATTTCAACCGAGAGCGCGTCGAGGCGCAGGATCGTGCCGGCGGTGACGGACCAGTCGATTCGTGCCATCCCGTCGAAGTCGACTTCGAGTCTGGCCGACACGGCCAGACTCGAGGAGGATTCGAAACGTACGTTGAACACCGCCTGGTCTTTCTCCGCCGAGATCAGCTCGAGCCGGCCGCGGGTCCAGCGGACCTTCTTGCCGTTTACACGGGCGACCGGCCTCAGGGGGCCGGCAAGCAACTGGCTGCCGGTTGACGTCGCCTGCGTCGCGAAGGCGGTTGTCGAAAAGGTGTACGTTCTGCCCCGGCAGGTGATTTCCAGGTCGTCTCCGGATTCGGTGGCATTCAGCGGCGTCCATGGTCCGGGAACCCGGCGGGTGATCCCCTCGCGGGACCCTAGCCACGGAAAGTCCCCCGGCCACTTGTCCTGTAGCGTACGGGTGGTGAAGCGGGTTCCGAACCGGTCGATAAAGGTCGCCCTGAAGTCGCAGCATCCCGACGGTATGTCCCCCGTGTCGAAGGCGACTTCGTCGTGCCCGATGTTGTCGACGACACTGGTTTCCCGCGTTTCACCCGAGCGTGTGCTGTACAGGACCAGTTCCACCTTGCCGCCCTGGGCGAGGTGGGTTTCGCCGTGCAGGTGGACACGGGCGTACACCTTCCGGTATTCATATCGGGTGTAGATCATTACCGTGACCGCGCGGGCAGGCGATCTGGTTTCGGTCGGGGGCATAAAGGGCTCCTTCCTGCGGCGGTCCGGCACGTGCGTTCCGCCGGGCGAAGTCGATCACATATACCGAAGGCCGCGCTGGCCTCGCATCGCGCGCGAAGCGGCAGGCACGTATTGCCTGGCCGGCAGGCCGACGAGTTCGCCGTTTTTCAGCCAGTTGAGATCTTCGCCGTAGAGGTGCTCCACCAGGCGGCTCTTGAGGCGTTTCAGGGTGTCGGCATAACCGGGGTCGCCGGCGAGGTCCCGCGTTTCCCGCGGGTCGCTGGCGACGTCGAAAAGCTGGGCCTGGTTTCCTACGGGATAGTAAATGAGTTTGAACCGTCCGTCGTGTACCATTCGCATCGCCGCGTTCCCCTCGCCGTGTTCGCCGTACAGCTCGTCCCGGCGCCGGTCGCCGGCGAGGCTCTGCCTGTCGACCTGATTCGGTATGGGGATGCCCGCCAGGTCCAGCAAGGTGGGCATGATGTCACCGAACTCGGCCAGGCGGTCGTCACGGGTTCCCGCAGGAAGACGTTCGTCGTCCTTCACAGGCATGACGACCAGGGGTATTTTGGCGGACATTTCGTAAAACGGCGTCATGCACCAGAGCCCGTGTTCGCCGACCATGTGGCCGTGGTCGCTCGTGAAGACCACGATGGTGTTGTCCAGGAGCCCGGATTCCCGCAGGTATCCGATGACGATCCTGATCTGATGATCGATATGGGTGAGCGTTGCGTAATAGCCGCGCCGGGCGAATTCCCATTCATGGTCTTTTGCGCGCGCCATGGCGAGGTTGTCCGGGTTGCTCAGCGTTTTGATATGGTAGGGCAGGTCGTCGAAGTTTTCCGACCAGTTACCCGTGGCCGGTTCGTCGAGTGACGCATCCCGGTAGAGTTCCATGTACGTCTGCAGGGGTGTGTTGGGTGGATGGGGCGCTGAAAAGGAGAGGTACCAGAAACCGGGCTTTCGCGGATCCCGTCTCCGAATGTATTTGCACATCTCGCGCGCCGCCCAGTTGATGGGGTGGCAGTATTCCGGCAGGTGCCAGGCACGGGCGATGTATTCATTCTGCGTCATGCCGCCCGCGTATTCCTGTCCTCCGTAACCCTGTTCGGCGAGGAAGAGTTCAAAGTCATCGGCCATCCCGTCGGGAATGTCATGATGAATGTGGCGGCCCTGCTCCTCCACCAGGACGTCATCGAAGCCCACGCGGTGGCGTTGAGGGTAGACGTGCAGTTTCCCCACGGCATACGCCTGGTAACCCGCGTCGCGAAAGCACTGGGCAAGGGTGGGCGCATCCGGAAAGTCAACGCCTTCGGCATACGAGCGCATTCCGTTCGCCTTCGGACTCATGCCGGTGAACATGGAGCGTCGGGCGGGAATGCAGGAAGGGCAGGCGGAATAGGCATTGGTGTAGCTCACGCCGCACCGGGCGAGGTGGTCGATCGTCGGCGTGGTGACGACGGGATGGCCCGCATCGCCGGTGAGCAATCCACTCCAGTGATCCGTGCAGATCAGCAGCACATTTGGCTTGTCGGACCGGATGAACTCGGGCATAAGCGACCTTTCTTCGGTTGTTCAATGCGTATGAACGAAATCGGCGTCTGCATTCGGGCCGCGCCGTGCGGGCGCGCGCATCCGTCACCGTTGTCTCCTCGGGACGCTTACGGCTTTTCGAATCTGTCGACGCGCAGAGGTTCGAGGTCAACGGAAGGCGTCCGGCCTGTGATCACCTGTGAGACAAGCTTGCCGGTGACGGGTCCAAGCGAGATCCCGATCATTGCATGTCCGGCGGCAACGGTAAGGTTTTCGAAAGCAGGGCTGCGGCCCAGGAAAGGCAGGCCGTCCGGGGTGCAGGGCCGTAGGCCCCGCCAGGTTTCGATGTGTCTGAGGTTGTCCGGGTTAAGGTGAGGCAGATAGTGTGGTACGGCCTTGAGAATGGCCGCTACGCGACGTTTGTTGATAGAAAGGTCCATTCCTGCCAATTCCAGTGTGCCGCCGAAGCGGAGCATGTCGCCCATGGGAGTAACGGCCACCTTGGCCTCCGAGAGCGAGGCGGGAATCGAGGGGCAGCGGTCCGGCCGTTCGAAGGTGACGCTGTAACCCTTGGCCGGCTGTATGGGCAGGTTCAAACCGAGTTCCGATGCGATGGCCGGCGACCAGGCGCCGCCGGCGAGAACGATTTCGTTCGCGTTGAAGTCTCCCCGCGTGGTGACGACCGTACGGATCCGGCTATTCCGTCGCCGGAAGCCGATCACTTCCGTCGAAGGATGTATCTTGGCGCGTTTACCGTTTGAAGCAACATGGCGGGCGAGTTCGCTTACGAATTTCGCGGGAACAAGGTGGGCGTCCTGCGGATAGTAGACGGCTCCCGCGGCGTGGTAGTTGGCCGTGGGATCCAGCCTTTGCAGGCCGCCCGGATCGAGTATTTCTGTCCGGATTCCCTTTTCAGACAGGATGCCGGCCTCCTCGATGCCGCCCTCAAGCCCCTTTTCGGTCCCGTAAACCATAAGGCCGCCTCTTTTCTCAAACCCGAAATCCAGGCCGTCGATGGCGGCGATTTCCGCGAAAAGCGCAACGCTCGCCAGATTGAGATCCCTCAGGACCAGAAGGGACGGTTGCATGCGCGCCCGGGTGCAGGCCGCCTGAAATTCCAGCAGCCACCTCGCGAGGTCCAGGTCCATGCGGGGCTTGATGTAGAATGGGCTTTCAGGATCGAACATCCACCTGAATGCCTTGCCGATTACGCCGGGAGCGGCGAGGGGAATGCTGTGGCTGGGAACGATCAGGCCCTGGTTGCCGTAGGAACTGCCCGCGCAGACGTCGGTTTTGTCAACGAGGACAACGTCCTTGCCCGCTTCCGACAGATAGTGGGCACAGCAGACGCCGATGGAGCCGCCGCCAATAACCAGGATATCGGTGTTGGTCTTCATTTAACGAATGGCCCCGCGGCGGTCAGCCGAAGGGGTCGCCGAGCGGTTCCGAGGTCTGCGGCCGCCGGCCGGGATTCGGATTCAGGGATCTTTTCGGACTTCAACACCCAGAATTTCCTCCCAGACCCGGGTCATTCCGCCTTTGTTCAGGTTTCCCAGACCCCTGTTCAGCGCCGCGCGAAACGTATTCGCTGCGGCGGTGACCACGGGCAGGCTCACCCCCTCTTTTTCCAGTATCCCGGAAATGGCGTCGATGTCCTTGCGTGCGTTTGCCATAGGATATCCGGGTCCGAAATTCCGTTCGAGGACCAGCGGCGCAAAGGTGTCGAAGCCGTAACTCTGTCCGCTTCCGGTCATCACGGCTTCGCACGTCTTTTCCGCGTTCAGGCCGAGTCTGACTGCAAGCGGGAGCATTTCGGCCAGCGCGGCGCAAGAGACGTTGAAGAGGGTATTGTTGATGATCTTGGCAAGCTGCCCGTTACCGGATCCGCCCATATAGTAAATGGACGAACCCATGGCGTTCAGGAGTGGCTCGACGGCGCAAAACGCGCCTTTGTTGCCGCCCACCATCAGGGAAAGGGTTCCATCGGCCGCGCGGCTGCTCATTCCGGAACATGGCGCATCCAGAAAGTGAACGCCGAGATTGCCGAGAGTCTGTGACGCCTCGCGGGTAAAATCGGGATGTGTCGTGCCGCAATCGACGACAATATTTCCGACCTCCAGCAGAGGTTGAAGGCCTTTTTCTCCGAAGAGTACACTTTCCACGGTCCTGGTATCGGGAAGCATCAGGATGATTCGATCACATATACACGCCACCCGGTCTACATCCTCCGCCGTGTCCGCCCCCGACCGGGCGATCCGATCCGATGCCTCCCTGCTCGTGTCGTAGACGAGCAGTGGAAATCCCGCCTTTATTACATTGCGGGCCATTCCGCTGCCCATTTCGCCAAGGCCGATGAATCCAACCGTCGATGGCGCGTGAGGTCTGTTCATTTTTGCCCTGCGTTGGCGTCGCGTGTGTTTCCCGGTATGTAGTTTCACGCGCCAATGCGTTCGACTTCCAGGTCGTCGAACCAGCTTGTGCCGCTGCCATCCTGCCGCAAAATGAGGTAGACGGCACCGCTGTCTGGCGGCGACGGTCCGCGGACGTCCACTCTGACCTGCGTCCATTCATTGGAGCCCGTGAGCTTTCGCGAACAAATGTAGGGATATTTCTCGGGTTCGTTGAAGACGCCCCAGCGCACGGCCAGAAAGGCGCCGCGCCCCTTGACATTTTCAGTCCTGATGTACACGGATATGCGAAAGCCTGTGGAAAGTGTCCAGCGTTCGGTCCAGGCGCCGTCGCTTTCGCGGTCCATTATCCACTCGGTGGGCCCGTCTGTCAGTTTGCTGATCTTAAGCGAGAATTGGTCGGAGCGTCCTTGATTCCTGCACCATTCCGCACCCTTTCCTTCGGGAAGCCATGGCCAGGGATCGGTGGTACACGGCGTGGGGTCGTCGAGCCGTAATCCGCGGGCGAAACTCGTCCTGCGTTCGTAGAGCGGGAGTTCTTCAAAGCCGTTGTACGTCACTGTGGGAATCGGACCGGCGCATGCCAACATTCGCTTCGTCTCGTTGTCCGGGCAGAGGCGGATGCGGAAATGAGGGCACAACGGTTCGTAGAGTTCGTCGCGGGTGTACCGGCCGGCGAAATGGACGTCGTATCCCCAGTTGCAGACGCCAACCGATGTTCGTTCGGCGGTTTCGCCCATGAATTGAAAAGCGGGGTTGTTTCCGGGATCGTAGGCCAGAACGAGTGTGCCGTTACGCTTTAGCGGCCCCGGACCGGGTATGCCCGTTGCCATGTGATTCAGCGGCATCTGCCAGATATCGCCGTTGCCGGATTCGGCCAGGAGATGCGAGTACCGTTTCTTCCACATACCCGGGAATTCGACAGTCGGGCCGGGGATGTCATTGTACCAGGGGTCGCAATACTCGAAGTGGACGGTTTCTTCGCTGTCCAGCGCTTCCGGACTGTGGATATCCAGATGGGCTTTAAAGTCGTAGATATATGACGCCAGCTCGGCGTTGTAGGTGAGCGTCAGCACACGGCGCGAGGTGGCCACTCCGCCCGGGTCTGCGGTGATCACCGTCAGAACAAGGCGGTCGGTTTCCTGGCCCTCGACCTGGATGTCAATGAGACTCGTGGTGGCGAGGACACGGTGCTCGAACACCCAGAACATCTGAACGCCGCATACGAGCGGGCGGCCACCGGGGGCCAGTTTCAGGTCCCGCAGGTTGACGGGTTTGGCGTTTCCATTGAAATATCGCAGGTTCTGTTCAGGCTGTTCGATCACTTTGTCTTCGAGGCGCGCAATGGGCTCTTCGTGATCGTAAATCCATGTCTCGCCGGCGCAGACGCCGCCGTGAGTACGGAACGAGAAGAAACCTCTATGGGGCATGGGATGCTCCTCCGTGGCGCAGACTTCTGACCGGCGATATGATAGCTGGGTGGAAACCTCAAGTCAACCCCTATCGGCAGGGCTACAGGCTGACGGTCCGTTGACAGAGTCGCACTGCAAGGCGAGGCAGACCGCAGCCCGATGGACGTTTCAAAGGGCTGTCAAGATGCGTCCGGCAACAAAACCGTTGATCATAGGGCGGGGCGCGTGTATCTTGTCGCATTCTCCTTCGCAGGGATCCGGTTCGAACGAGGAGGTATGCATGAGAAAAGGCGGGCAACTTGTGACGCCTGAGCAGGTGAGAAACGCCAGGCGAAACGTGACGCGGTTCGATTGGGCGGCCGACAGGCGGGATACCGCCGTGGCGAAGGCGGCAAGATGGGTGCGACTCGACGACGATGATCTCTGGACGATGGTGACCGGGCAGATGATTGGTCGGAGTACGAATGCGAGCGTTGAAAAGGGGTGCCCGAAATGTGGTCAGGAGATCTATCGTTTTGGCGGACAATTCGATGTCGATGTGCTGGCGGATCCGTGGAAAATCAGATGTCCTTCGTGTAACGGCCGATTTCCCACCAACGATTTCCAGGCATATTACCGGAGCGGGATCGCGGAAGACGGACTATTCGACCCTGAGCGCGCGGATAGAACGTTGCTCTTCAATTCCAGCCATCCGGATCCGAAGGATACGAAGCACATGTTCGCGGTGGACGATGGAACGGGGTGGACGGACGAAGATGGTGAGTCGTTCAAACTGGTAGGGGTTTATGCACACTATGGCATCTGGTCCGAGATCAGTTCGGCATGCCAGACACTCCGCGAGGCCTTTCTGCTCACCGGCGAAGGTATCTACGCCCACAAGGCGGGGGTGCTGCTCGCCCGGATTGCCGACGTTTACCCCGAAATGGACTGGTCATTTTGGGCGCAACACGGGTTTTTCAATTCCGATGGACTCAGCGGTCGAGGTCGGATCTTCGGCCGAATCTGGGAGCCCGGCCTCCTGAAGGCGTTTGCCGAGTGTTTCGATCTGGTACGTACCGCATGGAAGGACGATGATCCGCTGTTTCGATTTCTACGGGCGAAACAGTTGCGCCACCGTCTGGTGGAGCAGGACACCGAGGATGCGTTGTGCACTCATTTTGAAACCCATGTCTTGCGTGAAGGTGTCGAAGCCATTCTGCAGGGCGACATTCATCATAACGAGCCAGGCGATCAGGCTACCATGGCCCTGTTGGCCGTCGCATTGAACGACGATTGCTCGGATGACCGGTTGGATTGGATCTTTCAAGAGGGATTCCTGATGGGCCGGAAACCCACAGGCGGACACATTCCTCTGCTTTTCGCCCGTGAGATCGATCGGGACGGGGTGGGATCCGAGGGCGCACCCGGATACAGCCTGGGGTGGCTTCGGTGGCCCCTTGGGATGCGGTCGCTGGAGATGATCCTTCGGTCACGACCGTCATATTCGCGTCACAGGATTCCCGATTTCGCCCGATACCGCCAGATGTACCTGGCGTTTATGCGTGTGACGGCGCTGAACCGCTTTGTTCCTTCCATTGGCGACAGCGGCAGTACAGGAAGCCCCGGACTGGGCGGTCTGGACCTGGAACAGTGTCTTTACGGGTTCGAAATGTTCGGCGACCCGGAACTGGCGCAGGCGGCATTTCATCTGGCAGAAGGTGATCTGTCAAAGATACACGGTGAAATCACGGATCCGGATCCGGAGGCGATACGAGTCCGGATCGCGGAAACGGTCGACAGGGACGGTCCGCTCCGGTTGGCATCCGATGTAATGACGGGATATGGCCTGGCCCTGCTGCGCGACGGACAGGGAGAGTTCGAACGGACCTTGTGGTTGTATTACGGCCGCAACAAGGGCCATGGTCACGCGGACCGTCTTAATCTGGGTCTTTACGGCTTCGGGCTGGACCTGTTGCCGGATCTTGGATACCCCGAACACGCACGGGTCTGGCCGAAACGGTCAGGCTGGACAAACCATACGGTTTCGCACAACACGGTATTGGTGGATCGAAGTCCACAGAGAGGCACCTATTCCGGAAAGGTTGATTTTGTGGGTCTTTCGGAGAACGTCAAGGCGGTCTCCGTATCCTCTCCGGACGTCTATCCGCAGTGTCGATCCTACGGACGGTGCAGCGTTCTCGTGCGGATATCGGAAGAGGACTTCTACGTCGCGGATCTCTTCCGCGTGTCAGGCGGACGTTCACACCATTTTTTGTTCCATGCGGCAGAGGGTAGAGTGGAAACCGCGGGTATGGACCTGCAGAGGCAGGCTCAAGGAACCTACGCCGGCGGGGACGTCGGTTTCGGCGAGTTTTACGATGGCTCGGTTGTGGACCTGAACGGATACAGGGGAAGCGGCTTCCAATATCTGTATGACGTGCGGCGTTGCCCGGCGCCTGATCCCGTTGTATCGGTGGACTGGAGAGTGAAAGATACCTGGAAGGTGGGACCACGTTCCAGCGCTGCCGGCGAGCCGATGATGACCGATGTGCATTTGCGCTGGAGTCTCTTCAATCCGCCGGGGGAAGTGGCCCTGTGTCACGGGGACCCTCCGCAGAACAAACCGGGGAACCCGAGGCGATTGACCTACGGAGTGGCCGCGCACGAGGGGGGCGACGGGCTTGATTCTTCGTTTCTGAGTCTTATCGATGCCTACAAGGGCGTTCGCGTCGTGCAATTCGCCGAGGAAGTTGAGGTATCCGGCGCGGCCCGGTCGTTGAGAGTTCACCTGCCGGGCGGCCGGGTCGATACGTTGATATTCGGCGACGGCGTCTCTTCCGTTGAGGTCGACGGTAGGATTATGTTTGACGGAAGGCTGGGAGTGTTTTCGGAGGTGAACGGCGCGGCACGTTGGGCCGTGCTGGTGGGGGGCACAGTACTCGGCACCCGCGAGCGATCCATCCGGAAGCCGTCCGCCGCATGGCGGGGCAGGGTGGACGCCTGCGAGCCGGGCCGGGTCTTGACTTCCGCCGAGCCGCCCGGGGATTCGTTGAACGGTGGGTTCATCTCCATTCGCAACGACAACGAACGCGATTCGACTTACCGGATTCGAGACATTCGACGGGAGAAGGGCCAAACGCTGATTGACCTTGGGAACGTGGATTTCGTGAGGGGAATGGTCGACGAAATGGACTATTCAAAGGGGTTTGTTTACGATTTTGATGTGGGGGCGCAATTTCGCGTCGTGCGGACCTGCGAAGCCGGATGGTAGGCGCCCATGAATCCGACTGTGACGCGGAACATGCTTGCCGTAGCGGGATCGTCCGGCGATCGAATACCAGGGTTTTCAATCAAATCATCTGATCACCCGGTCCCGTTCTGGAAAACTTGAGCAAACACGGAGTACAGGAGAACGATGCTATGGCGGAGTGGCGGGACGATACCAGTCTTTTTGAGCTCATGAAGCGTGAACTTTTCACCGCCGTTGTCGGCGACGTGATGGACGCGGCGGGACTCGTCAGGCAGTTTCTGCCGCCGAAGATTCAGCCGCTGCGTGAAGACATGGTCGTAGTGGGTCGGGCGATGCCGGTTCTCGAGGCCGATATTTCAGGCGTGACGATCCGGTCCGGGGAGGGCGACGGGCCGTTCGGTCTGATGTTCGAGGCGGTCGATGATCTGGCCGCGAACGAAGTCTATATATGCACGGGGGCCTCGGCCACTTATGCACTCTGGGGCGAGTTGATGAGTACGCGGGCTATGAGGCTGGGTGCGGCTGGCGCCGTACTTGACGGATTCAGTCGCGATACCCGGGGTATACTGGATTTGAATTTTCCTACGTTTTGTGCCGGTCGATACGCTCAGGACCAGCGAGTGAGGGGGCGCGTGGTCGACTACCGCTGTACGCTTACGTTTTCAAATGGGGCCGAGGTGTCGCCGGGTGATATCGTGTTCGGAGATCTGGACGGCGTGGTAATTGTTCCGGCCGTCGGTGAGACCGACGTCATTAGCCGGGCGCTGGACAAAGTAAGGGGCGAGAACCGGGTCCGGGAGGCGATTGAAAGCGGGATGTCTGCAAGCGACGCGTTTGAACAATTCGGGATCATGTAGATCCCTGTCTCCTTTTCCACCAGTCCCAGGGGGGATATGGCGTGAATATCGTTCCCGCGGAATTCGTGCGGGTGATGCCGGAGGACATGAGGAAATTCGTGTTCGAGATGTATCGGCGGGTGGAAATGTCCGTCGACCGGGCGCGGCTGATGGCCGAACTCCTTGTTGGTACCGATATTCGCGGTGTGTTCAGCCACGGAACGCGGCAGTCGGCGCGTTACCTGCCTCTCCTGCGTGACGGTGGTCTGAATCCGAACCCGGATGTATCCACACTCCATCAGACCGCTACTACCGGTACGATTGACGGGGACGGAGGGCTGGGTCATTTTGCCTCGTGGCGGGCGGCCCGCCTCGCCGTGGAGAAGGCCGGCGCAGTGGGACTCGCAGCGATTGCAACCCGCAATCATCACCACTTTGGAGCGGCCGGAAAGTATTCCCGTATAATTTCATGCGCCGGAATGGCCGGATTCGTGGTGTCGTCGCACGTCCGGCATTGGTCGCCGGCACACGGGATCATGTCTGCAAACGGCGCCTCGCCCATGAGTTTCGCAATTCCGTCGGGCAGTGAGCATCCGCTGGTTCTGGATATGTCAACCGGAATCGCGTTTGGCAAGAACGCGGACTTCGAGACGGTCTTCCATCGTCTGCCATCAACCTTTTTCAAGAGTCTGGGTCTTGGTGCGGTCTGTCACGCGCTGGGAGGTCTGATGGCGGGGATTCAGACGGTTGATGAGGCGCAGCCGGAGTGGCCGGCGGTGAACCAGGGGTCGTTTCTTCTGGCTGTGGATATATCAGGCTTCGCGCCGCAGGAGGCATTTCGTCGGCAGATGGATGACTTCATAGCCGCGGTGAGGGGACTACAGCCGTTTCCGGGCGAGGGACGCGCCCTGCTCCCGGGGGCACTTGAGTGGGAACGGGAGCGTGCCTGGGCTGTTGAAGGGATTCCAATAGGCGCGGATCACCAGAGGGATCTGGCATGGATTGCGGCGGAACTGGGTGTGGAGACCCCGTTCTAGGATGACGTCGATTCACACGTGTAGAGATTTCACCAGCGGGAATCTAATCGTTGTCCGGGGCTGCGCGTGCCCCGATGCTCCCGGAGCACAAGACAAGGCAAGCACTGTAAATTCGCTTGAAGAGAACTCAATGGCCCTTCTGCGGATACTCTCTGTCGTCTCCCGGTGGAGGTAACAATGAAAGTCAGGTTTGCACAATGCGGTGTGCTGCATTCTCACGCCGCTGGCAAGGCAGCGGTACTGAAGGCAAACCCGGACGTACACTTCTGCGGCGTGTATGAGCCGGATCCGTCCGTACGGGCTGAGAAGGGCGCATTGGCCGCGTACGAAGGCGTTAACTGGTACGACACCAGGGAGGAGATGCTCGGAGATGAAGCGATCGCGGCGATTGCAGTGGAGGGCGCGATCGCGCAGAATCTGGGATTCGCCCGCGAAGCCCTGGAGCACGGAAAGCATGTCTGGCTGGACAAGCCGGCCGGGGACAGTTGGGGGGAATTCCAGAACCTGGTGGCCCTGGCCAGGGAGAAGGGTCTGCTGCTGCAATTGGGGTATATGTTCCGGTACAACGCCGGATTTCAATTGATTCTGGACTGCGTGAAATCCGGCAGACTCGGTGACGTTTTTAGCGTTCGGGGTCGGATGTCCACGCTGGTTGACGACGCCAGACGTGAGGACCTGGCCGTACACAAAGGAGGCATTCTTTTTGAGTTGTTGTGTCACCTGATGGACGTTGTGGTCGCGGTTCTGGGACGGCCTGACCGCGTGACGTCGTTCCTCAGGAACGAACGTGGCACCGCGCCGGCGTTCAGGGACAATACCGCGGCGGTTTTTGAATACGAAAACGCAATGGCGATCGTCGAGTCTTCCGCACTCGAGGTATCGGGCTTTCCGTCGCGCCGGTTCGAAGTTTACGGCACGCGAGGGAGCATCGTCATGGAGCCGCTCGAGCCGGACCCGGTGGTACGCCTTTGTCTGGACGAAAACCGCGACGGCTACAACGAGGGATGGCAGACCGTACCGGTTCAGGTCGAACCGAGGTACGTCGGGAGCCTGCGCTCGATGGTCGCGGAGATCAGGGACGGTAAACCGCCGGTCCGGTCGCTGGATCATGAGTTGATCGTGCAGGAAACGGTTCTCCGGGCGGCGGGTATCCTGTAGGATATACAATCGAAGCCGTTGAATTGCGATTACCTGAATATTCCTGTTCTTTGAACTGAATTGAGTGAGGAACGCCATGGGTCTGTTGCGGCATCTGGCGCTGCGTTGCGCCGATATGGAACTGTCCAGACGGTTTTACGAGGACGTGATCGGCTGGCGTTTTGTTGCGCTCCGTCCGCGCGGCGATGCTCTGGATATGAGCGACGGAACGAATAACATCACGTTGATCCAGCAGCCGGAGGGCTCGAATCGACCGATGCTCAGAGAAGGAGATGAATATATCCACTTCGGCGTGGTGGTGGAAGACCTGGATGAAACGTGGGAACGCATTCTGGCGTGGGGTGCCCAGGTCGTGAGAGAAAACGTGAAGGAGCGCAACCCGGTCGATCCTGACGTGCGTCCGCCGGTCTCGTTCAAGGTGCTGGACCCCGATGGAAACGTCGTGGATATCACCTGCAACAGGAGCGAGTGGGTCGGGGCCAGCGTGGATTAGGGTCCCGCGCCGACTGAGATGAGTGCGGACAGGCCGGACGTGAAGGATGGAAGGAAATCGCGCGCATGATCCTGATTACCGGTGCGCCCGGATGGCTGGGCACGCGTCTGGTCGATGCGATCGTCAATGGACTGCCGTGCACGCCGTCGCTAACGGAACCATATTCTGATCGCCGTATACGCTGTCTGGTATTGAACGGCGTGAATTCGGACCAGCTTCGCGGATTTTCCCGGAAGATCAGCGTGGTCGAGGGAGACGTGCGCGACACGTCATCCCTCGAACCGTTTTTTTCTGAATGCGACGGCGCCACGCTTTTTCACCTCATCGGTGTCATTCATCCCAGGCGTGCCGGGGATTTTTACGATGTGAATACGGGCGGCGCACGCAACATCATCAGCTGCGCCCTGGAGCGGGGCGTGAAGCGGCTGGTAATGATTTCATCCAACAGTCCGGCGGGCCATCACTCCGATAACGAGCGCCTGTTCGACGAAAATTCGCCGGATCGACCATACATGAGTTATGGCAAGTCGAAGAAACTGGCAGAGGATATAGTCAATGCGGCGTACGAGTCGGGAAAACTTGAAACCACGATTCTTCGCCCGTGCTGGTTCTACGGCCCGGGCCAACCGCCGCGGCAGACACGGTTCTTCAAGATGATCCGGAACGGGAGCGTACCCGTCGTCGGCGGGGGAGAGAACCGGCGTTCGATGACCTATATAGATAATCTCTGTCAGGCCATTCTGCTCGCCGGCCGGATCGATGAAGCGAACGGTCAGACCTACTGGATTGCGGACCGAACGCCCTACACGATGAACCAGACGGTTGACACGATTGAAAACCTTCTGGAACATGAATTCAATCTGCCCGTGGCGCACAGGCGGATGAGGTTGCCCGCCTTCGCCAGTGAGTTTGCCGTCGCCTGCGACTGGATGATACAACGCGCCGGACTGTACTGGCAGGAGGTACATGTCCTGTCGGAGATGAACAAGACGATTGCGTGTTCGATCGAAAAAGCCGAAAGGGAACTCGGTTATTGTCCGCAGATCGGACTGGAGGAGGGCATGCGACGGTCCATCAAATGGTGTATCGACCGTGGATTCCTGCCGTGAAAGAGAGGCCCCTGATTGTCGTGCCTGAAGGACTGGCGAAAGACGCCCGCGAAAGGACCTTGCCCGAGCCCAGTTTTGTCTTTCGCCAGGTGCTGGACTATGTTTCGAAAATTGCAACTTCGGATACCGAAGTCTATCTGGCGCCGGCGAACCGGTTCGGCGGCGACGTCTACGAGCAGGAGGCCGCATACGCTTATCTGATCTCCAGGACGGATTGCGGACGTATACACTGTCCCGTCTATCCGGCGCAAGGCTACATCGATACGTTCGGCAATGCGCATCTGTTGAAGAGATACCTTCTCGACCGGAAGCGATGGCCGCTTGGCCCCGTCGACCTGGTCTGCGCCAGTATGCACTCGTACCGGGCGTGTTTTTGCTTCGGCAGGTCGGGCTACCGAGTCGCGCGGGTTCACCGGGTTCCCTACCTGGTTTACCGCCACGAGCGTATTGTCGACCGCCTCTGGTATTATCGGGTTAAACCCGTGCACCTGGTCTATGAAATTCTGGCGCTGGCGCGTGACGTCGTTCGCGGCGCCCGATCAGGCGGAACTTCCGTATGGCAATGCATCTGGTAACCGGCGGTTCGGGTTTCCTTGGAAGCCGCCTTGTTTGTCGGTTGCACGCCCGGGGCGAGGGCGTAAGGGTCCTGGACGTCATCGATTCGCCGGACCGTCCGCGCGGCACAGAGTTCGTAACGTGCGACATCCGCAATCACCGCGGGGTGCGGGACGCCATGAAGGGTGTCCATTATGTTCACCACAACGTTGCGCTGGTGCCCCTGGCGAAAGCGGGTCCGGATTTCTGGGATGTAAATGTCGAAGGCACGAGGATCGCCGCGCACGCCGCCCTCGACGCCCGTGTCAGGCTGTTCGTACACATGTCGTCCTCGGCTGTATTCGGCGTGCCCGAAGCGTGTCCGATTACCGGCGCGACGCCGACGGTTCCCGTCGAGATTTACGGTCGCGCGAAGCTCGCTGCGGAAAAGCAGGTCCGGAAGGCGGCCGAAAAAGGGTTGCCCGGTCTGATCCTCCGCCCGCGAACCATTCTCGGGCCGGGCAGGTTGGGCATTTTTCAGATTCTGTTCGAATGGATTCGCGACAACCGGAATGTCTATGTCATCGGCAATGGTGACAATCGGTTCCAGTTTGTTCACGTCGACGACCTCGTGACAGCCGCGCTGCTGGGCGCCGATAATGAGGTGCAGGGGGTGTTCAATATCGGCGCCGCCAGGTTTTCAACGCTTCGCGAAGATCTGGACGCAACGATCAGGCATGCCGGCAGCAAGACGAAGATTGTGGGATTGCCGGTCGGGTTGACCGTGTCTTCCCTGAAGCTTCTGGATGTTCTGAAGATCTGCCCGCTTGCGCCGTGGCACTACCTTACCTATCACAAGCCATTCTATTTCGACCTCTCTGAGCCGATGAAACAGCTTGGCTGGAAACCACGGTACGGCAACGCGGAAACGATGATCCAGGCTTACGACTGGTATCTACAGCATGGATCTCCGACAGACGAGGCGGGCGCGAGGTCTATTCACCGGGACCCCGTAAAACAGGGCGTACTTCGTCTCCTCAAGTGGTTGTCCTGAAAAATCCGATGCCGGCCGCAGAGGATTCCGGCAGAGAAGCGTGGGCGCGAATTCCGGGAACTCCGGGCGGGACTCGGTCGTTATTCCCTTGAACAGCCTGCGCACGGGTTCGCAACTCCCAGAAGCCCGGCGAAAACGCCGGGCTTTTCTGCGTTAACGCGTGATCATGAGTAATTTTGAAGTAAAGTTGAATATTATTATGATTTCATTCGAATATATCGATTATTAAATCTTCCTTCTTTCTCATTACCGTCTTTCCCTTTGTGTCTTCGTGTCTTTGCGTGAGTCGGAGTTTCGGTCTGTTCGGGCCGGCCGAATGTCGCTCATGTTCACGAGTGTGGACGAAACACAACAGGAGAGCCGCCCTACGTGAATATATATCTTATTGTTTATAAATATCTTGTGAATTTGGCACGCTGATTGCGTATATCTGCTGGTGCAACAGTGACCACACAAAACGGAATCAAGTTTGTTTGCGAAGCTTCTCTACCTTTCGGGTCTATGGAGCCTCCATGAATAGCCTGCACAAATCAATAATGTTGAGAGATAATTTTATGGTTCCGGTGACGTGTCGGCCGCGAAATTCAGGCAGATTCCAAACGAGTTCAAGGCGGTTGGAGGTGTTTTGGCGTACGTAATGCGAATACTGATTCCGGTTTTCCTTCTGCCCGGCGTCGTCGGGGCGGCCACGTTAAGCGGATTCGTAACGGACGGTACCAGCGGTGAATCGCTTCCCTTTTCGAACGTGGTCCTGAGAGGAGGCGGGTCGCCGCTGGGCGCGTTGGGCAACGTGGACGGGTATTACGCGGTCCAGCACATTCCTCCCGGCGAATATACGATTGTCGTTTCCTATATCGGATACCACAGCCTTGTGGATACGGTACGTTTTTCGGGGGACGAGTTGCGAGAGTTGAACGTGCAGTTGATTCCCGAACCGATTCTGTCCAGGGAGATCGTGGTTGAAGCGGACCCGTACGAGGCGGAACGAAACGTCCAGACGGGTTTTGTAACGCTGGAGACCGCGCAGTTGCAGGAACTGCCGGCCGTTGGCGAAACGGATCTGCTGCGCAGCCTTCAGTTACTGCCCGGGATACAGGCGGCTTCGGATATCAGCAGCGGGCTCTATATCCGGGGAGGGGGACCGGACCAGACGCTGATCCTGCTGGATCAGATCCCGCTATACAACCCGACGCATGCGTTCGGATTTTTCTCAACGTTCAATCCGGACGCCATTAAGGATATGAGCCTGCACAAGGGCGCCTATCCCGCCCAATACGGCGGGCGGCTCGGTTCCGTTCTGGACGTCCGCAACCGAGACGGCAACCGGAAGGGGTTCGAGGGAACGGGGGGGATCAGCCTGATTTCGGCGCGAATGACCCTGGAGGGGCCGGCGGGCAACGGTTCCTGGATGGTCTCCGGTCGCCGGACGTATCTGGAACCGGTTCTTTCCCTGATAAGGGACGAAGATACCGATGTGCCGTTCTATTATTTCTACGATATCAATGCAAAGTTCAATCATGATTTCGGAGATGGCGACAGGCTGATGTTCAGCGGATATCTTGGACGCGACGACTTGAATTTCGACTTCGAAGACGGGAGTTTTTTCAACGTACGGTGGGGCAATACGGCCTTTACGGGCCGATGGACTCACGTGTTCTCGCCCGCGGTTTTCGGAAATCTGGTGGTCTCCGGAAGCAGATACGTGAGTAACACGGACTTGCGCGTGATAGAGACCCCCATCCTGTTTTCCAACGGGATATGGGACTTCACGCTCAAGGGAGATCTGGACTTTTTCGCGAGCAGCCGGCATTCGTTGAATTCCGGGTTTCTGGCCACGTGGTTCGACTTCGCGTACAAGCAGAGTTTCAACCAGGTCGATCAATTGGATATCCGCGAGAAACCGTTCCTGTTTTCGGCGTACGCGCAGGATTTGTGGCAGCCGCGGGCGGAGACCAGCGTGAGGTTGGGCGCGCGCGCGAACTATTTCAGCGAAGGCGATCGGCTTCACTTCGAGCCCCGATTCGCCCTCAGCCACGGTCTCACGCCGGCATTGAAGATGAAGCTGGGCGGCGGGTCGTACAGGCAGTACCTCCAGCTGGTGACCACCGAGGCTTTCAGCGGCGGCGACGTCTGGGTCCCTCTCGACCGGACCGTGGAGCCCGGCCGTTCCTGGCAGGGAGTGACGGGCCTGGAATGGGAACCGTCCAGGCGGTATCAACTTTCGCTGGAAGGCTATTATACGGACTTTGCCAACCTGGTGATTTTCGACAATAACGTTGCCGTCGGCTCCGAAGCGGGCACCTCCGAAGACACGTTTGTGAGCGGCGGAACCGGAGTCGCTGCGGGCATTGAGTTCTTCCTGCAGAAGCGCACGGGGTCGGTCACAGGTTGGATCGGATATACGCTGGGATGGACACGACGGCGATTCGCGGAGCTGAACGGCGGTAAACGGTTTCCGCCAAAGTACGATCGTCGCCACGACCTCTCGTTCGTGAGCAACTGGCGCGTGGGCAGGTGGACCTTTGGCGCCAATCTGCTGTACGCGACAGGGCAGGCCTTTACGCCCGCGTCGGCGGTATACAGGCTGAGGCAGCCCGCCGAGCCCGAAGCGAGAATCGAGAACTATGCGCTGCCGGCGGACCGCAACAGCGCTCGATTGTTGCCTTACCACCGGTTGGACCTGAGCATCAAGCGTGGAATCCGTCTTTTCGGGGTCGACGCTGAGGCCTACATTCAGGTATTTAACGTCTACAGCCGCCGCAATGAATGGTTCGTCCAATTCGATCCGGACGTCATTCAATCCGATCCGGAGGTTGTAAAGATGCTGCCGATCGTACCGACGTTGGGCTTCAACTATGCCTTTTGACATCTAAACGGACCTGGTGAAACTTATGATATCGCGAAATGCGGTCGCGATAGCATTCACGGTAGCATCCTGCCTCCTGGTCGCGGCCTGTCAGGCCGATCGGACGCCCGAGTCGTTGTTCGGTCCGAACGCAGCGGGCGAACTCGTACTCGACGGACTGCTGATTGTGGGTCGGCCGCTTCCTCCGTTATTTGTAACGCAGACTGTGGCTACGGGCGACGGCGACAGCCCGAGGCACGCCGTGGTGTCGGACGCCGTCGTCGAAATACGGCAGGCGGACCGTGTCTTTCGGTACGTCCGGGATCCGGATGCGAGTCCGTTTCAGTATTCGCCTCCGCCCGATCCTCCGGTCGTGGCTCCGGAAACGAAGTATGAGATGGTCGTAACCGCAATGGGCAACACAGCGCGGGCGACAACGGTCACGCCCGGGCCGTTCCGGGTGCGAGAGGGCGTTGTTCTGGATCAGAAAACCGAATCGGTTCAGCGGAGACTGAAGACATTCGCGGACCTGGCGGATGAGGTCTTTCTTGCACCCGAAAACAGGGTCGTTTACAAGGCAGGGTTTCTTGAGGCCAGGTTCAATCCCATCGATGTGCCCGGCTATCAGGTCGGCATTGTGAGCCTGGACCGGAATGCCGACGAGCTTGACAGGGAAATAGGCGAAGATACCCCGGATCGGACGGGGAGTTCACCGGCGATCGAGTCAACCGAAGGAAGCGTCAGGTTGCCGTGGTTCGCGATCTATTTCAACGGGCGTCACCTGATGCGGATCTACGCGGTGGACCGGAACTGGTACGACTACGTGCGGTCGGGACCGGAGGCGCAGGAGGGTTGGTTCGGGGGTCTCGCGGGTGAGAATTTCAGGAGGCCGCTCTTCCACGTGGAGGGAGGAATCGGGCTGTTCGGATCCGCTTCGGTGGATTCACTCGGATTCGTGGTGGTCGAAGAACCGTAAATACCGGAAGGCAAACTCAGATGTTGACTGCGCCCGGCGTGATGCCTGCCGGGCGCTTTCCTTTACGGCAGCGGCCGACCGAAGGACTTCGCGAATTCGATGAAGTCGGAGAAATCAACCACGTTGTTACCGTCCATATCGTAGGTCGAGTTTTCCGTGTTGAATGCTCTCGCAAAGCCAATGAAGTCGCTGAAATCGACGCTCCCGTCACCGTTGAAATCGGCCCGGGGGTTGGCGTACACGACGACGGGCGGCGGGCGTTCTTCCTGGATCTCCAGCGTCTGGTTGGGCTCGATCTCTTTCAGTGTCTGGACGATGCCGCTGGGCCATCGGATCCTGATCGAGTCGATCACGGTACTTGTGCCAATGCCGAACGTGGGCCACAGGCTGTTCTGCGAGAAACTGCTCCCGCCGCTGGCAACGTCGCGGATCTGGGTCTTTCCGCCCGCGGTGAGCAGGATTCTCGCGCCGATGGCCGACCGGTTGCTTTCGGTGCCTTCCAGTTTCAGCCGGATCCAGTTGTTGTCGTCAAATTTTTCCGTAAACAAGATCGGATAGCCCGTCTGGAAATCCGTTCCTGCGTTTGCCACGAAAATATCCACGTGGCCGTCGTTGTTCACGTCGCCGGTCGCAACGCCCACCGCGATGGTGGGAACGCCGTTACGGTCAACGGTATTCATTCCGTAGCGTCGCGTGGAATCTTTGAATGCGCCGGCCCCGTCATTCATCAACAGGTGGCCCGGGTTGCTAAATGCATCGAGCATGTTGAAGTTGCCCACGTAGTACAGGTCCAGGTCGCCGTCGTTGTCAAAGTCCGTAAAAACTGTTCCCCAGCCGAACTCCAATTTGGCGAGTGTTTGTGTCGCCGATACTTGCAGTTCCTCGGCGATGTTTTTGAATACACCCTCGTCGTTGCGGAAGAATCCGTGCAGATCGTACTCCTGGTGGCCCTTCTTGTCCACGAACGATCCGCCGACGTTCGTGGCGAATAAGTCGAAATCTCCGTCCAGGTCGTAGTCTCCGAACGCAAGCCCCATCCAGCTTCCCGTAATTCCCAGGCCTGCGTCCCTGGTGACGTCGGTGAATCTCAGGTTGCCCTCGTTCCTGTGTAACCGGATGGGAGACCATTCCCCCACCAACGCAATACCCTGGTCGTTCGCCGTGAACAGGTCCGGGTCGCCGTCGTCGTCGTAGTCGCAGAATCGGACGGACCACGTGTACGTTCCGGCGGTGCCTGTTTCATCGGTAATGTCCTTGAACGTAAGATCGCCGTTATTGAGATAAAGTTCGCCCGTGCCCACGATTCTGTTGAACTCCACGCCATACTCGCCCCCCGCGCCGCCCACGTAGATGTCCACGTACCCATCGTTGTCGACGTCGGCAAATGCCACCGTCGATGAGAAGTAACGGGAGACGATGCCAGCGGATTCCGTGATGTCGGCAAACGTCCCGTCGCCGTTGTTCACGAACAGGTAGTTCCTGCCGTCCGTGGCCGCGAATAGATCCGGGTCTCCGTCGTTGTCGATATCGGCGCTCGCCACGCCGTGGGTTGCGACCCTAACGGCCACGCCCGTCTCCCGGGAGACGTCCGTGAAATCGCCCGTTCCGTCGTTCTCGAGCAGATAGTTGCGATAGCCATGACCGTTTGCAACGTAGATATCCAGGTCGCCGTCGTTGTCGTAATCGAACATCGCGGCGCCCGGCAGTCCGCACATTCGACAATTGGGGAAAACTTCGTGTGGGAAACTGGAAAGCTGCCTGCCGTTCTGCGCGCCGGCGGAAGAAGCCAGCAGGACGGAAGCCAGAATTGAAAACAA
The DNA here is from genome assembly GCA_963662665.2 of Candidatus Latescibacterota bacterium. Taxonomy (GTDB): domain Bacteria; phylum Latescibacterota; class UBA2968; order UBA2968; genus JAAXHE01. The sequence continues at coordinate 6,962 of CAXXJS010000042.1, read as the reverse complement.
AATGCGCTTATTCATAGGCAGATCCTCCAGCGAAATGACACGGTTTTTGTTCGAAGAAAATAACGCAGAAACGGGGAGGTCTGTCAAGAAGGGAATGGAAATCCGGCACGCAAAGCTACGCCCATCCGTGGACGTGGTGGCCCCCGCCGGGAAACCAGATCAGGTCGACAATGAAGGAGACCAGAACGCCCGTGGCCCGGCCGACGATGATCCCGAAGAACAGGGGACGGAAATAGCGGTACAGCCCCACGCCGCCCACGCGCATGACGATGGCTTTGAACAGCCAGACGATGAGGATGGCGGTGATTTCGTGCAGCAGGCTGGTCGTGGTCACGATGAAGCCCACGGGATGCAGCGGCCACCACGGTAGCCGGTAACGCAGGAGCGTGAGCGCCGCCATCAGGATGCCGCCGAATCCGAACAGCACCAAACGTTCCCAGGAGGCCGGTTCCGGCGATTTGATATTCGCGACAACGGCGTCGTAGAGGCGTGGCGCGTATCTCGTGAACGGGTATTCCGTGAAGTTGAATGCGCCGTATTTGTATCCGAGGTAGAGCACCATCCAGATGTTCACGGCCAGCGCGGTGACCAGGCCCCCGAGTATGGCCCAGAACAGCACGCGGCGGTTGCCTTTCACGCGGTCGATGGCCTTCGCGCCCTGGGAGAGCGCCGGCATGAAATACATCCACCGCAGGGCGTGCGACGTGGCCGAGGAGGTAAGGACCCTCGCGGAAATAGTCTCCGTACCCAGGATCTGATAGCCCATATCCAGCGGGCTGGTGGGCAGACCCAGGTACAATGTGCCGGACTCGCAGACGAACCTGGCCAGCGCGATGTAGATGATGATCGAGGCCGGAACGGTGATGGCCATCAATGCCAGTTCGACGCCCGCCTGGTGCAGCCATGCAACAATGTACAGGTTGCCCGCGATGAACCCGATAACGGCCGTGCGGTACGAGAGAATCTCCCCGGAATCGTCCACGCCCGGTTCGTTGAAAAACGCTTTGCGGAACACGTCCTTGAGGTGGTGTCGCGCCGCCCAGAATCCCCAGCCCACGAAGACGAACAGCGCGCCCAGGCACTGCCATTGGACGAGCGGATCGCCCCACCCGCCGCCGGACTGGTGCATGCGGCCGAATTGAAAGCCGGTCTTGCGGATCAGCGCGATCTCGGACATCAGCAGGAAGTGGAAGAACCATATCGAGAAGAGAATTTCCAGCTTGACGAAATATCCGAAGCCGATCGTGTACGTATTGATATGGGTGAGCAGCGGCGGAAAAACCCGGGCGAAATAGAACAGGCCCCTGTTGGGACTCATGCTGATGCGCGGCCACGTGGGCTGGAAATACGAAATCATGTTCCAGCCGATAATGCCGAAGGCGATCCAGAAGCCGATCCAGAACAGACGGCCCTTGAAGTAGTCCGGCCACTTGTTTCTGCCGGAAGCGTCGTGGACGTCGTCTATGGTTTCAAGAATGGGCGCCAGCAGCGGATAGTCCAGACGTTCGTATTCGACCCACTGTCTTCTAAGTATCACCGTGATGCAGACGCAAACGGTGAACCCCGCCAGAACGAGCGTGAGCCACCAGAACAGCGGAAGGTACCACACGTTCCAGGGTATCGCCGCACCGCTCGGCAAGCCTTCGTAAAGCAGGGTCGTCTGATTGCCGTCATTGGTTGGAAACAGATAGTCCGGGAGGTGAGGCTGGACATAGTCGATCCATCCGTTTTCAGGAGTACTTCGGTAATACGGAACGGCCATCAGGCCGAGCCAGATGCCGGTGAGCCCCCTTGCGGGGATCATCGCGGCAACGAGGCCCATTGCGATGATCGTGAGCATCTCCGAGGGGCCCAGACCGGACGAACCGGGCCTCCTGCGAAGGATCAGGTTTATCGTGAGGACGACAAGGAAGATGGCGAAAAAGGAAACGGGCAGGTGGGTGATATTGACCGCCGATGTATCCGCGGCCGTGCGTGAATAGGCGACCCAGCCGCTGGCGAGTGCCGATACGAGGACACCCATTCCCACCGAGCGGAGCGTGATTCCCCGGTCCTGGTGGACGGCTTGCGATTCGATGTTGGGTACTTGCGGTTTTGGCAGTGCCATTTGCCGGGAATGTTGTTAGATTGAATAGGTTACCAAAGGGCAACGGGCTTGCCTGTGGGGTGAATAAAATATATGGAACATGGGATTTAGTCAAGGAACGCGCCAATGTTGTGGTGGATGCTCTGGGGTCTGATCACGTTTTCCGGGCCGGCCGACGCGTATGCCCGCGGTGATTTTCTCGATAAACCAGGACTTCTCGCCGACTATAATGCAGAGCTCCGCCGCGGCGACGGCCGGCTGGACGTGGAGCGCATGATTGCGCGCCTGACCCAACTCAGGGTGGATACCTATTTCTATCTCATCTGGCACGCCGAAACGGACTGGGACGATCTGAAGCTCTTTTTGCCCGCGGCGCGAACGGCGGGCATTGACGTCTGTGCCTATCTTGTGCCGCCTTCGGAGAGTCCCCCCATTTACGGAACGCGGTATTCCGAGCCATTTCGCCTGGACTACGTCAGATGGGCCGAGGAAATCGCCAGGCTCGGCGTGATTCATCCGAATCTGAAGGCGTTCGTCATCGACGACTTCATGGCAAACGCGGCGTTCTATACCCCGGCTTACGTCGAGACCATGATGACGCGTGCGAGGACGTTCAACTCCGGAATCCGTTTCCTGCCCCTGATGTATTATCACGAGATCGACGGTGCCTTCGTGAGGGACTATGGGCCTCTGATCGACGGCGTGGTTGCTGCTTACCCGCCCGATGAGGGCGCCGTGCGGCGGGCATGGCGTTTCCTCAACGACCGGATCAATGAGCCGGAGCGGCACCGCATCTCCTTTCCCTGGCAGACGCGTTCCACCGCCGGTTCGACCGCTTCCATCCGCCGGCAAATGCGCGTCTCTCACGGCGAGCGGGCCGGGATCCGGTTTTCGCAGCGTGACGATTATACCGGTCCTACCGAGGGATACCACTTCAAGGAACTCCTGGTAGACGGGGACGTCGTATGGGACGAAGACGTGGGCGGCGGTAACAGGGAGTGGAGGCGCGTGAGCGTGGATGTTACGCGCTACGTGGAGGGAAAGAATCAGGCGGAGGTAGTCTTCAGGGTGTACGACCGGAAGGCGGTGTCCAATTTTGGCGTGGAAGTGGAATTTCACGGCATCGAATTCGACGGTCTGGACGAAGACGGCGACTGGTCGTCGGAACAGCCGGGGCCCTGGCGGGTGTCAACGCTGCCGGCGTATCAGGGTACGGGTCAATTCCACATACCGCTCGTGGTGATGATTGCGGCGCACCCGGGTCAGTTCGAGAAACGAAACGGGCCGCCGGCAACACCTTTCAGGATCCAGGACAAGGTGCGAATGGCGATCTCGCAAATGCGGAACGGATTCGCCGAAGGGGTGGTCACCTATGCCCTGATCAAACGGATTGAGGATCCCATATATCAATATATATGGCAACTATTCCTGCAGACCCGCGCGTCAGCCGGCGTGGATTTCAACGACAGCGGTGGCGTGGATTTCGGAGATTTCGTGAAGTTCGCGGAGGCCTTCGGTCGAGCAGTCGGACGGCTTGAATCGCCCGATGCCAGATTCGATCTGGATATGGATGGGGTCGTCGGATTCGGCGATTTCATCCTGTTCGCACGAGCTTTCGGCAGCCAGGCGTCTCGACCAGAATGGCTGATGCGTTCAGGCGATATTCCGAACGAACGTTCGACCGGGTGGAGCAGACATTCCTGTCTGCACGCATCGATTTATCCGCAACGGGAAGGTTTACAATCGGTCAAGTACACGGTATATTGTGTTCTAATCCGCGATATATCGGAGTTATATCGCATCCGAATAGACAATGGAACACGGAAGCCCGTCTGTCGGTGTCGTCACTCCCCCTGATGCGGAGGGGGGTTTGAACGCCTGCTGTGCGTGAGCAGCGTGAATTAACGTACACGTAATGTGCGTCTGAGCATTAATGTAAGACGCTTCGCAACAGAGTTTGCCAGCCGACTGCTTCAGATTTAAGACGCCCGGCGACACGTGAAGGAGGTCCGGAATGAAGCGACTCTTTTCGTTTCCCTTGATTCTCGCTGTATTATTTGTTGCCTGTGGTGGGAACGGCGGCGGTGTTACGACGGGTCCGACAGGCGGCGCCGGTGGGGGTTCGGGGACGACCACGGACAGCGGCAGCCAGCACGCGCGCGCCCCCCGGGCCGGCGGAAACTTCCTGGACGTGGCTTCATTTCCGCTCGACGCGATCATTTCAGGCTGTGCAGGTGCGGACTGTATTCCCGCGGTGACCGATCCCGATTTCGTCAGCGCCGGCGCCTCGGGTGCGGGGTATCTGCGGGACGACGATATTGTGATGGGAATCGTGATCAACGGAGAGCCCAGGGCCTATCCCCACAACATCGGCTGGTGGCACGAGATCATCAACGATACGGCGGGTGACGAAAGCGTGATCGTGACGCTCTGCCCACTGACCGGCACGGGAATGGTCTTCAACGGTGTGGCTGCGGACGGCGAACGCATTCACGTTGGCGTATCGGGCCTGCTCTTCAACAACAACCTGATCATGTACGACCGGCGGGACAGGCAGTCGCTCTATCCTCAGATGATCTACAAGGCGGTACTGGGCCCCCGGCAGGGCGAGGAACTGGAATTGCTGCCGGTGACCGAGTGCACGTGGGGATACTGGAAACGGATCCATCCCGACACAAGGGTGATCGACGCAAACGCAGCCGGCTATCCGGCGAGCCAATACACTGAGTATCCGTACATCGACGGAAGGCTGGATTATCGGACGGAACACGAGTATTTCATTTTCCCCAAAACGGACACAGACACGTCGGTGCTCTTCGGCTCGAAAGATCTGGCCATGGGCGTCCGCTTCGGGGAGATGGTCAAGGCCTATCCCTTCCTGGCCATGCACACCGAAGACGTCATCAACGACGTGATCTCAGAAGGCTCGATGCAGCATCCCATCGTGGTCGTCCACTACCGGGACGCCCAGTTGGCCATTCCTTTCTCGCGCGAGATCGACGTCAACGGACAGGCAACCACGCTGACGTTCGAGAAGGTGAATTCAACGCACAGCGCGTATCCCTTCATGCTGAAAGACACGGAAACCGGAACCACCTGGAACCTGAAAGGAGAGGGCGTGGACGGAACGCACGAGGGCAGACAGCTGACTCAATTGCCCTCGCACAACGGATTCTGGTTCGCATGGGGTATCTTCTGGCAGAACATCGGCATTCATTGATTATCTGAAATCAATCGTACACCATGGAGACAGGATGCATAATCTATGGTGCGCGGGCGGCGGATGCGTTTCTTCGGTAAGTCGTCTGCGCATTATTGAGTCTTTCAGATTCGGCTGCTGTTAAACATTGAGAATCCGTGGTGCATACAAATCCGAGAACTCAGGTTGGCGGGACGATATCTTTACAGAAAGGGACTAACGTGTTCAGGAGAGAAGACTGGGTATATTTGCTGGTGACCAAGGGGTGAATATTAGGACTTTGTTATCCTTGGATTCTTGCACTCTGCTTTTTCGATCCGGCCTATGTCTGAGAGCGCTGTGCCGTGGAGCACTGGGACCTTACCGAGCAGACTTTCAACGACATTGTTTCCCTGGTGTCGCAAGAAATCCCCGTGACTCCACGGCAAACGGTTCAGTCTGAAACATATCGACGAAGGCAGGATTTTCGAGACCAGGGCAATCTGGTGCGGCAAAGGCGGGTTCGTCGTCTCCAACATCCAACGCAAGATGGCCGACATTCTGGATGATCCGGTCCTGGGCGGAGAAATCCAGCACGTTGTCGACTGATTGTCGGCGTACCTTTCCTGCAATAACCGCGACGAAGACGCGCTTCTCAGCTATGCCGCACGTCTCGGAAACCCCTCAGTGTTCAAGTGGATCGGTTTTCTTGCCGAACGTCACCGCGATGGCGCGCTGCAGGTCGAATCCTGCCGGGAGAGTCTCACCAAGGGTCATGTCATACTTGATCCGGCGCTCGAGTCGCCGCGCATGATCACAAGATGGATACTCCGGGTGCCCTAGACCTGGGTCAGGGCGGACGACCGTGGTTGATTGCATACCGGCCGCGAGATCCAAGGGTGGGACGCCTTTCCCATACAATGCAGTGCAATTCTGCACCTCACATCCATTCGGCATCCAGTCTAGTTATTCCTCGCCTTAGGGAACCTCTGATCAACAAGATGGTTTGAGCAAGTTGCAGTTTATGGGTGGTTTCAGAGGCTGTTTATGATGAAGGGGTCGTCATCTTGTAGGTTTCCGTAGGTGATTCCGGCCCCGGATGCGTTCCGTGCCGGCCATTTTGGCCACCAGCGCCCGATTTGGACGCACGGGTGCCTATGGCGTGGCCAGTTCCTGACGTGTCATATAGAAGTTGGCCAAAGCAAACAAGGTGAACAGATGGGCGGTATTCTTCGCCAGACCGCGGTACCTGACCTTGCGATAGCCCCACAGGTGCTTGATGACACCAAAGGGATGTTCGACCCGTGCACGTGTGCGATTGCTCTTCTTGTTGAACGACACATCCGCGCAGTTGAGACGCTTACCCCGGCGGGCCTTGCGAAGCACGCGCCATTCGATGTCATTGGATTCGGCCTGCTCCTTTCGCGTCTGGTCCGCATAGGCCTTGTCGCCGTAGATCGTCCGCTCCTTTCCATGCAGGCACGCGTCCATCACCTTCGAGTCATGCACCGAAGCTGCGGTGGTCACCACGCTGTGCACCCGCCCCTTCACATCGGCGCCCACATGGGCCTTCATGCCGAAATACCAGGTGTTGCCCTTCTTCGTGCTTTTCATCTCGGGGTCCGTTTGCGCTCCCGGTTCTTCGTCGACGACGGCGCATGGATGATCGTGGCGTCCACAATCGTGCCTTCACTGACG
>CAXXJS010000041.1:0-29649 GCA_963662665.2 Candidatus Latescibacterota bacterium | reverse complement strand
ATACCACGGAGATGCTGAAGCCCGGCCGATGGCAACAATTCCGGTCTCACGTACGGCATCCCGCGACCATCTTCTCACAAAGCGATATCGGCCGCGCCAGGGAAAACGCCTCCCGACACCCATGGGCCCAAGAGGCACTCGAAACGCTTCTGACGCGCGTTGAAGCAGCCGGCACGGTTTCCGAGGAGTGGGCCCGGACCTTTATACCTTCTACCACCCCTTATTCACCGCATTTCACCATGTGTCCGAAATGCGAGTTCGCGCCAATGCACGGGGCTTACGACTGGTTCCCCGCTGATCCGACGCACATCCGATGCAAGGGCTGTAACACCGTGTATCCCAACGACGACTTTCCGGAAGACGTGGTTTTCGAAAGTCGTTTCGACCCCAAACAGCAAATCACACTGTATGGTGGAAAATCTTGGCAGGCATACGGATATGCCGCCATACACTCCAGCTTCTCGGGTCATGCCCGCATCCACCAGTGCCGGCACGCGGCGAACACGGCCGAAGACCTGGCGCTGGCCTACGCGTTGACGGGAATACGGGATTACGCGTCCGGCGCCGCGACCATTCTTACGCGTTTCGCCGACGTACATCCCGCATATCTTGTACATTCCTCGTATGGCGACATTGCGGATTTCGATCCGAAAGTCGCATCGACGCGGGTCGACAATCTGCCCGAAGACGAGTGGTGTCCGCCGGGCAACAAGCCGAACCGGAAGCTCCATCCCGGATACTGGGCCGTGCTGCGCTGGGGCTCCTCCGGCGGGATGGAAGGCACCTCACTGCAGAAACTCATCCTCGCCTACGATCTGGTTGCTGAAACCCTTTCAGACGCGAAAAAACGGCATATCGAGCACGACCTGCTCCTGGACGCGGCCGTAATGCTCTACTCGGACGACGTCATCAACAACAAGACGGGGATGAACCGTTGCGCCGTCGGCCTCATCGGAATCGTCTGCGGCGACCCGCTGCTGATCCGTTTCGGCCTCGACGGCTTTGTGAGGGCCGTGCGGGACTGGTGGCTGCCCGACGGCGGAACACCGGAGTCCATCGGATACGCAGGCATGATGTTGTCCGGTATCTGGCGCATCGCCGAAGCCCTCAAGCGCTATTCGGACCCGGACGGCGTGGATCTTGCCCCGGCGCAGCTGGACCACGTGGACCTCTACAGGTGGCCGCGCTACCGTGCGGTCTGGCAGAACATGGCCCGTCCGCTTCTGCCGGACCTGAATTATCCGCTGCTGGCCGACAACCGGCTTCCCTGCCACCTTTCCGCCATGTTCGCAGACATCCTCGCGCGCAATTATCCATCGGAAAACCATCGCGTGCTGCAACGCGACGTCGCGAGAAAAAAACGCTGCTATGCCGGCCGCATTGCACAGTTCTGGTACGGCGGCAACCTGGACACGGCGGCCGCCTTCTACCGGCAGTCCACCGCACTGCCGGATGAGCCGCCCCGGTTCACAGACGATCTCGGGCCCTACCTGAACATCGGAACCCAGCGTACGGGACAAAAGGGGAACGGTTCTGCCGTCATTCTCTGCGGCGCAGACTGGAAGGGGCACCACCACCACGACCATCTCAATCTTTACTACTGGAAGGAAGGTCGCGAACTGCTCACCGATCTCGGCTATCTGTGGGATATGGAAGACCTCCGTTACGGAGTCAACCGTACCCTCGCGCACAATCTGGTGGTGGTTGACGGTGAGGAACAGGCAACGCGCGGCCGCCGGGCAACCTTTCACCTTTTTTCAGCATTTCCGCGCGCGAAGGTGATGGAGGCCTCTTCCAACGTCTATCCGGGCACGTCGGACTACCGCAGGACAATCGCCACCGTCGGCAGCGGACGGGACGAATACATCGTGGACATATTTCGCGTCAGGGGCGGCGGCCGACATGACTGGGTCATGCACGGACCTGACCGCTCCCTCGCGCTTTCCGGCATGCAGACCATCCCGTCAGACGATATTATCTTCGATCTCACGCAGATCCGAAACGGCCGGTCGGAATCCCCCTGGTCCGCCGCGTGGACGCCCGGCAAGGGGACGCCTTTCCGTATACACGTCCCGGCGTGCGAAGCCGAACAGGTGTTTATCGGCGACGGATTCGGACAGCGCAAAGCCCGCGACAGGGGCGCCACCATACCTTACATTGTGCGCCGAAGAAACAACGGCGCCAGTACCTTCGTGACCGTATATTCCGTTGGCGACGCCGTCAGGTCAGTCCGCGTCTCCTACCTGAACCGGACTACCCTCGGTGCGGTCGTTGAGGTTACCACGAACGCCGGGAAAGACACATTGATCAGCGCTGGATGCGGACTGGCACCCGAAGTTATCCGGCACGGCGATCTCCAACTGAGTTTCCATGGGCGATTCGGCTTCGTTTCCGGTGATGACGCCTGGCTGGTGGGAGGCACAGGACTAAGACATGGTGAAATCTCCCTCGTGTACGACTTCGCGGCGCTGTCCGGTCCCGTCCTGGAAACTTTCGTGACCGACCGCGAATCCGGCCTGGTGACCACCGGCGAAGCGACCGGGTTGCGTGAATTGGAAGGCGGGCGCATCTTCGTCACCGACAGCCGGCAGATGACCCGTGCTTACCCGGTCCTCGCATTGGCGGAATCCGAAGGCAGGCCCGTACTTGTCACTCGAAGCGGCGATAGAGGCAACAATATCCGCGCCGGAGAGGCGTGGATGGCGTGGTCCGAGACCTCCTTACCGCCGGCACAGGCCCTCGAGGCAACCTGACGGGAATTGTCGGGCCGCACGCCGAGCCGATTCAGGGAACATTGAACCGGCGGGAGCGTTTCAAGGTTGTCTATTGTTATCATCTCTCCATAATTGCGCAGGAGGCCTGGGTGATGCCCGGCATCTTCTTCCGCACACTTTCGGTTGTTGTCTCTGTGCTTTTTTTCGCGGAACCGGCGGTTGGAGCGCCGCCGGCGCCGGCCGATTCGCTGAAAACCCGGCCACCACGAGGAGCGGATGGTCCTTCCACCCCTGGAAGGTTGAAGGGGTTACGACAGAGGTTTAATCGAAAACGGGATCTTGAGAAGCATCAATTGACAATTGCCATTGAGAGGCTGTTGGTACCGAGGTCCCCGCTGGATTACATGCCGATTGCCAACTCCGGTTTCGGTTTGGCGTACAACATGCCCCTTGTGAGACCAAACCCCAACATCGACTACAAGCTGCGTATACTCGGAACGCCGTCCGTCCCAATCATCGTCGAGTCAATCCGGCCCCAATTGCGAAAATTCAAGCCGAAGTGACGAAACAGGGCACTCTCCGGCAAAAACAAGCAAAAAGGCTCCGGGTTCTTCCCGAAGCCTTTTTGCTGTCGGTTTCGAAGGGTTTTCCGGGCGAAGCCAACCCGGATCCGTATTCGTAGGGCACTACGCCATGGCAAGCGCCGCATCGATCAACGCTTCTCCGGCCTCCCACGTCATCGGCGCGGGTAAATCAGAATTGAACATGAATGCCGACCGGACCTCGTAACCTCCTTCGTCCCATGCCGCTTTCGACGGGAAATAGCCGACATGCGCGTTCGCCTGATTGACGATGAACAATTGGTCGTCCGGCCACCGGCGCCGGAACTCAAGACCCCACGAACCGAAAAGCTGCCCTGGAAAACAGGCCAGGAACACGTCACCTATACGAAACCCCTGCACCTCCAGCCGCACCGTTGTGGGGACCGTATCGCCAGCCGCTCGAAACGCCAGCTGATCCCGCGCCCAGCCCGCCTGGTACGAATCCGACCTGAAACGCGCCGCCTGTTCCTTCAGTTCCGCCTCGCTCGGAATCACGTCCAGCACGGACGTGCAATAAAGCCGTCGGGCGTCAAGCCCGCGGACGTTTCTCTGTTTGACGACACCGGCCATTCCGAGCACGGAAGCCGCAATGCCGACGCCGATCTTTCTCACTTCCGCGAAGTTCTGCTCCGGCCGGTAGGGCCCCACGTCGCCCAGGCAACCATTGAAAAACGCGGCAGAACCACCACAGGCTCTCTCAATTTCATCGCAGATCACACCGGGGAAATCCGGGGACCAGCAGAGATTTGCCCCCGTCAGGATCGTCGGATGGCAGCCGTAGTTGATCCATGATGCCACAACCCGTCCGTCTGTACTCAAAAACCGCGCCAGCCCAAGCGTGGAATCAATCGGTTGACCATCTTTGCGCCGGTTGTGATGAAACTCGGATTCCTGCATCTGCGCAAACCCAATGGTTACGGGCTGCATATCGTCGGAAGCCCTGACCACCGCCTCGACGATCCGTTCCACAAGATCCGCCTGGTACACGGAATCGGGTACTGCGTCACGGAACCGGGTGGTTACCGGTCCGGAGTGCGTGTGAGTCGTTGCAACGAGGATACGGTCGATCGCAATCCCAGTCTGCTCCCGAATCGCCGTCCGAATTCCTGCCGTGGTCTTGCCGCTGAATCCCACGACGTCCACGACAGCAAGCGCAATGCGCAACGAATCCTGTTCGCACACAAACGCCCTCGCCCACAGCGGCATATGTGTTCCGACGGCCGCGCTCTTTCGACCTGAGTAGCCTGCCATTGACAGGCCAACCGGCGGCGTCACGTCAACCTTCGCGGCGCCCATCGTCAGGTTTCCGGAAATATTCTGCTCCATCGATCCTGTCGTACCCGTTTCGGTGGATTCCATAGAATTACCCTTGACATGCAACCAGCGCCTATGTATTTTATACGCGCCGCGTTATAGAAGATAATGATCTGTTTTTCATTGCCTTAGCCACCCTAGCTCAGCTGGTAGAGCAACGCATTCGTAATGCGTAGGTCAGCGGTTCGAGTCCGCTGGGTGGCTCCACGCAAACGAAAGGGCCTGTGTGTTTGGATACACAAGCCCTTTTTCGTTGTTGGCAGTTTCGTTCGCCAGATATCGACGGCCTATACAACAACGGTCTCCCGCCGACTTTCCTTCCACGCATTCCAATCGTTTAAAAACCGCTCCAGGCCGTCATCCGTCAACGGGTGCGCCAACAGCTTCTTCAGCACGTCAGGAGGCAACGTGGACACATCGGCTCCGGCTCGAGCCGCGTCGATGACATGGAGGGGATGTCGAAGGCTGGCCGCCAGGACTTCGGTTCGGAAACTGTAATTGTCGTATATCTGCCGTATGGTTTTAATCAGGTCCATCCCGACATGCCCGATATCGTCCAGGCGTCCCAGAAAGGGACTGATATAGGCCGCTCCCGCCTTTGCGGCCAGCAGTGCCTGATTTGGGGAGAAACACAGCGTCACGTTGGTCCTGATCCCTTCATCGCTGCAGGCCTTGATCGCCTTCAACCCGTCCAGCGTTATTGGAACCTTTACGACCACGTTGTCGTGAATGCTTGCCAGATGCCGTGCTTCCTGAAGCATCAACCGCCACTCGGTACTCACGACTTCGGCGCTTACCGGACCGTCCACCAACTCACATATTTCCAATATTATCTGTTCGAATGCTCCTTCTTCCTTTGAAATATGCGTTGGATTGGTTGTGACGCCATCCAGGACACCCATTTCGTTGGCCTCACGGATCTCGTCCATATTGGCAGTGTCGATAAAGAACTTCATCGCTCGCCCTCCTTTAGCGTGGTTATCGAGGGAGACTCGATATTCTCTAAAATCGGTGAGACTACATATGACATTTCCAGATAACTCGTTTGGCGGTACGTGTACCGGTCGCAGGTGACTCAAAATACCCTGTCAACCAGAAAATTGCACATTTCGCGCATAGTTTCCCGGGCATCCGACGGCGGAATCTCGTCCAGATGTGCCTCCGCGGCCGCCGCCCATTCCCTGCATGCGTCTTCGGCCCGTTCGATCGAACCGTAATGCTCCATAAGCGAGATCGTCCGCTCGACCTCTTCCATTCTCGTCTGGGAACGATCCCGATTCAGTATTTCCCGCACCCACGCCTGTTCAGCCGATGAACAGCGGTGGAAGAGATCGATCACCATCAGGGTCCGCTTTCCCTCCGCAATGTCTCCGCCGCGTTCCTTGCCGTATCCCCCGGAGGTCGTTGCGGGAGCGTGGAGTGCATCCTCGGCCCGGACCGTCAGGTTCAGCAGATCGTCCTTGATCTGAAACGCTACCGCCATTCGCTCTCCAAACGCGCCGACAGCCCGCTGTGAATCCGGTGATGCGCCGGCCACAATGGCACCTGCGGTACACGGACCTCTGCCACTGTACCAGCCCGTTTTCAGACGTAGCATTTCCAGGAAAACTCCGACTTCGGGGACCTCGCCCGACTCGATCCAACCTATATCGTAAGCCTGTCCTTCAAATGTTCGCTGCGCTCCGTAAAGCATCTCCTGTATCAGATCAAGCGCCACGGCATCGCCGAGAATCTCCCGATTGGAAGCTAGAATCTCGAACACCTTCGAGTGTAGCGCATCGCCTGCGTTTACGCTCAGTGGCACGCCGTGGAGGTGGTGGAGGCAGGGTTTACCCCTTCGCATCTCCGACCCGTCTTCAATATCGTCGTGTACCAGAGCAAAAGACTGGAACATCTCAAAGGCCGCCGCCGTCCTCAATGCCTCTTGCACCACACCTCCCAACCCCTCGCATGACAGCAACACCAGTACAGACCGGAACCGCTTGCCACCCCGGATCGGATAGTCCCGCATCGGTTCGTACAGGTAGCTGAGCGGTTCGGCTTGAGGCAGAAACTTGAACAACTCCGCATCAATCAGTGGTACAAAAGACTCAAGATACGTCTTTAAACGATCGTTCACCGGCAGGACCCCCGGCTTCGACGGGGCTTGGACACCGCTCTATCTTCGAGAGCTTCACCCCATGGCGTAGCGCCACCTTGTATGCGCAATCTGGCAGCGGCAATCGTATCCGTTCCGAAGGTGGACCGGACACTCGGCTAAATTCGTTCTGGAAAAATCGGTGAGAAGGATTGATACCGGGGAAGGGAGAGGTCGGGGAAGCGTTCGCCCGACAATATAGTGACATGCACGAATACGGTCAAGAATTTTCGTATTCAATGCGAGGATATCCTGAAAAGGCCGTTCAGGCGCATCAGCGCGCCGTTATCAGCAACCGTAGGCATCAAACACGACTCTCAGATCCCGGCTGGCCCTCGGACAGTCCGAATACGGCTTCCGGCTGCGATCTTCAAGACAACACAGGAAATCCCGGGTCATCTCCCGATACCCCATCAGATCCGACATCCCGGGAAAGTACAGACGGACACCGCGGTCACGGGTCCGGAGTACGTAGAGGCCATTGCTCTCAAAAATGATCCGGCCCTGCGTACCGCGAATCCGGGAATGCTGGAAGGTGCCCCGTGTGCGACTCCTCGTGTTCCACGAATACCTCAACTCTGCCGTCACGTCGCCGGGATAGATCAGCTTTGTGACCGATGACCGCTCCGGCTGTCCCTCGCGGCGTCCGGGAAAGCGTCCAATGACGCGTTCCGGTGCACGCTCAAACAACGCGGATATCAACGCGACAAAGTGGATGCCGCCTTCCAGCAACGCGCCGTACTGACGTTTCCAGCCGAATGTGGACTGCGTAAACTGCTTTTTCACCAATATCGACCTGATGTCTCCAATGCCGGACTCCCCTGTGAGTGACCTGATTTTCTTGAGGAGTGGCTTGTAATAGTAGTTTTCGGCCACCATCAACGGCGTTTCCGGATGTTTCGCCACCGCTGTTTCAACCGCCGCCAACTCCGCCGGCGAGACGCACATCGGCTTTTCGACCAGTACAGCCTTATTTGCTGACAGCGCGTCAACCACCTGGTCCTTATGGAACGCAGGCGGGGATGCGATCACGACTGCGTCCACTTCCGGCGATGCCAGCGCATCCTTCAAACGGCTGAAGATGCCGCTACCACGAAATTCAATGTTGAAACGCCGGGCGCTTTCTTCGGATCGACTGCAGAAAAAAAGTTCGGCGGCACCCGATAGATTCTTCGCGTGCAGCCGTGCGATGGTCCCGCAGCCCACCAGACAGATTTTCTTCATTTTCCGTGTTCCATGGACCGGGGCGTCAGGTCCTGACCAACTGAACCCGACCAGCCGCCGTGCAGCGGGTATCTAACCATATTCCGCGTGGATGACATCCACGACCCGTAACGCGTTGGCCGCGATCGTAAGGCTCGGATTCACCCCTCCCGAAGTGGGCATAAAACTGCCGTCAAGGACGAACAGATTGTCGATGCCGCGAAACCTGCAGGATTCATCGAGAACACTGTCCGGGGCGTGGTTGCCGAAACGCAGCGAACCCACGGCGTGGGAGAATGTATCCAGTTTGTAAACGCGGTTGTAGAGGCCGCCTGCCTGCCTCAAAATGCGTTTGGCTCTGTCTGTCAAATATTTCCTGCGGAGGCGGTCTCCATCCGAATATCGATGAGCGACGCCGGTGACCGCGATTCCGTATTCGTCACGGCGAGTGGTCAGATGCACTCGATTTTCAAATTGTGGATCGTCCTCCGCGATGCAAAGTAGATTTTGAACGTAGTTCGCTACAAGTGCTGACAAGCTTCCGTACCCGAAAGGCGCATAGTGCTTCAGCACCTCAGGCGCCGGGGTGTAGATATCCTGAATCGTCCCTACTGAAGTGTCCAGCAGGTCCCTCAAGTCTTCGTAGAAATCCGTAAGGCACAACTGCTTGTGAAACACACCGTCCGGATTGGTCCGAAACGGAAAGAGACCGGTAACCACCGCATTGCAGTGCCGCATCAGAAACCTGCCGACCAGCCGGTGGTTGTCGTATCGTTCCAGCCCTGAACGCAATAGAATAGCCGGGCTCTGCAGGGCTCCAGCGCTCAGAATCACGATCTTTGCACTGAAATCAACCGCCCGCTTCGAAGTCCCGTCCAGGCATCGCACCCGTACAACCCTCCCGCACTCCGTCTCCAGCTGCAGTACGATCATCCCGGGCATGACAACCAGATCGTATGCCTGCGCTCTTGCCAGAAGCGTCATCGCCACATCGTTTTTGGCTTCGACCCGGCACGGAAATCCGTCGCATGTGGAACATCGGATACACGTTGGCCGATCCTTATTCGTGAAATTCAGCGCCAGCGGAATCTTGAAGGGACGGTGCCCGAGCGACTTCGCGGCTTTGTATATTCGCTTCGCCGGAGGCGCCAGGTCTATCCCTCCGAATGCATACGCACCGGACCTCGGCGGCTCGTGCATGTCCACCCCCGCCTGGCCGTGCACCTCCAGCAGATGCTCCACCTGCGTATAATAAGGCTCTATTTCCGCGTAATCAATCGGCCAATGCGAGAAATCCTTCTCGCGCAGCCGCAGCGACGCGCCTCCGTAAAAGACCGACATTCCGCCAACCACTTCATTCGGATAGACAGACTGATGGCCTCGGTCACCTTCAACGGCCAACGGCGAACGGCTCTTGTATCGTTGATCAATCAGGATCCTGCGCGGGCTCCAGTCCAGCGCATCCCGCTTCACCCACCCGCCGCGTTCGAGCAGGAGCGTCCGAAAGCCCGCCCGGCTGAGCGCATACGCCGCAGCGCCGCCTCCCAGACCGGACCCGATAACAATTGCTTCATAGGGACGTGAGTTCATAAACGTACAGAATCGTCAGACCGACAATGATAGTCCACGCCATATAATGGAATTTCTCGCGAGTCTCGATATATCGGGTGATCCGCGGCAGGTCGGGTCTGAACTTGCCTGACATGGTTCGCTGCACGTAGGTCTTGTAATACTCAACCAGAAACCGCTCCAGTCCGCCGTACATAAAGATCAGATAACCGAGCGGCACCGGAGATAGGGGATTGTTTGAATAGAAAAACAAGGGGGAACAAATGGCCAACACCGTTGCCGAGCGGAAGAACTTCAGCGGGGCGAATCCTTCGAAGGGAGCGTCTTTGTATGCCCCTCCGAGAGAAACCAGCATTCCCGTGGAAAAGGCGACCGCGGCGAATCCCGTAAAATCCTCGATTCGCACGGAAAGAAACAGCAGCGAAAAGACACCCGACACCAGAACGACGCCAGCGAAGCGTCGTAACGGTTCGCTAGTAACCGGCCGGCCGAAAAACGTAATTCTGGACGGCACTGCGTATTTTGACTGTTCCTCCGATCTGAAGAACCCCTTGTATAGCTCCGCGAGAAACCGTTCCAGGCCCATAATGGCAAAGAAAACCTGGAACGGGCTCAGTTTACGAAAACCGACTTCAAACATTGGCAGCCAATAAAGCGCACAAAATATAACGGCATGAAAGTAAACGCTGCGGGGAAACGTGTGCCGCTTCAGTCCCTCATAAGGAGAGTCCTTGAACGCACCCCACAATGAGGTGTATAAACCTGAAATCAAACTGACGAAAAATGGGAACCAGAAATTCATGGAAGGAATATAGAATAGCGTCAACGCGGCGGGCGCCCGGTAATCGAACGAAATCCTGCTGTGCAACGGATTACGGCCGCGCACTCCCGACTCTGACCGAACCCCGCTTCCGCTTGATTCGATCCAGAATCTCGAGTACCGCAGGCAGGACAATCACGGCCGCCACAAAACAGGTCAGAAGTCCGATCACGGCCAGTTTCCCAATGGAATTCAAGCCGGGATGCCTTGCCGTAATCAAGCCGAAAAAACCGATCATCGTCGTCATCATCGATACCAGCATCGCGCCTCCCGTATTCCGGAGGATTACCGGCATCGAATCCGCGCCTTCCTCCTGATACCTGTGGAACAGATGCACGCCGTTATCGATGCCCATCCCAATGATGGTGGGCAAGGCAACCATATTGTAGAAGTTCAACTTCATCCCGGTCTGAAACATGCTTCCGCACATCCAGATGGCGCCGCAGATCAACGGCAACATGACCAGCAGCCCGTTTCGGATGCTTCTGAAATCGATAAACACGATCAAGAAGACGACCAGAAGTGTGATGCCAATCGCCCACCTGCTGTCCCGGATCATCAGTTTGAGCATATCCGCGAATATGATACTGGAACTGGAGGAATAAAAGGCCTTTCCGGATTCGGTCGTAATCAAATGGGTGTCGTCTGCAAACTCAATTGCCTGTCGTCCGTCTCGAAGTTGCACGCTGGGATAGATGAAGGCAAAATGGGCACGGCTGCCGTCGACCGTTGCAAACTTGCGAAGGATGTTCTTCGGCAGGTCGTCCACCGTCAGCTTTTTCACGTCCATCATTTCGCGCAACTCGTCCACTCGCTTCTTCTGCTCGCCTTTCAGCAATTTCGCGCCTTCACCGTCCACCAGTTCGCGAAGTTCGGCGATCAACGCCAGTTTCTCGTCCTCCTGCTGGGGAAGAAAGGACGAAAGCGTTCTGATCTTGTCAATTGTCGGCGTTGGATCGTCGGATGTGATCTTGCCGTTTACCGCATCGACGATTTCATTCAGCTCCTCTTTACTGTCGGCCAGTACTACACTTGGGGAATGCGACTCGCCCCTGAATTTCGAGAGCGAATTGATCTTGTCTTTCACCTGCTTCGAAGTCGCAAGATTGGAACGCAAGTTGGTGAAATCATATTCAAACTGGATCCGGTCGAGATTGTATGCCAGGTAGACCGTAACGGCGATTGTAACCGCGAACACGGCCGGCGCCATCGGAAACCGGCCCTTACTGGAGCCCCGGTGATGTCCAAGCACATGGCGCATCCGCACGAGCTTCAGGCGCTCGTCGGCAAGAACGAGAAAGGCCGGTAGTACCATTGTAATTGATACCAACGACATGATGATTCCCGTGCCGACGATAAAGCCGAATTCCGAAAATCCCTTGAAATCCGTTATCGTCAGCGAATAGAACGCCATCGAGGTGGTCAGCGCGGCCGTCAGGATGGCCTGACCCGTCTGGATCAACATCGTCTCGACCGAACGCCTGACGTCCATGTTCGCCATTCGATCTTCCAGATACCGGGAAAACATGTGAATGCCGAAATCAATTCCCAGACCGAACAGAATCACGAACAGGAATCCGGTCATTGTGTTCAGGTTGCCAATCGCCCAATAGGTAATGGCAAAAGCCCACGTCAGCCCCATAACGAGCGGGATGGCAACAAAAAAGGCAGCCAGCGGCTGCCTGAAATAAAACGTGAGGAGCAAGACGACACCGACAAATCCAAAAATCACCGTCGACGCGATATCGTCCAGAATGACGTTGTATTCATCGATTTTATTCTTGTACGATCCTCCAATGGAGATCGTCAGGCCGGGATGATAGGATCCGGGTTCCAGCGTCTGAACGGCATTCTGGATTACGCCGTACATCTCCTTGGCAAATCCAATATTGCTCACCGTTCCCGATGCGGTCACCTCCACGGCAACGATGGTACTGTCCGGATTGGTATAATAAACTTCGTGCCCGCGGTCTCCGTTCTCTTTGTACTTCGACTCGATATCCGAAAAATCCAGGGGTTCGTCTTCTTCTTCTTCGTCGAGACTGAAAAACAACGGGGACAGCTTCAGTTTTTCCTGCCGTATGCGATCATCGATGCGAAACTGGATTTCCTCCAGGTCCTCAAGATTCATATATAAAAGCGCGTTTTCTTTGAAAAAATCCACTTCACGCTTAAAATCGACGTAATTTACGTATTTCCAATATTTTTCGGCCTTCAGTTCAACATCCAGATCTTCCACGAATCGCCTGGACGCGGAGAAATCCTCACACTCCGCCAGAACAACCAGGCTTCCCACGCCACCCAGCCGCGCCTTGATATCTTCCAGCGTCTTCACGCTGGGATAGTGTTCCGGAATCAGCGCAGCGATATCCGTCTCGAGGCGCTGGATCAGACGATAGACAAAAAAACTGCAAAAAATCGAAAGGAGAGTCGAAACAACAAGAATGATGGCGTGTCGTCTATAGACAAAGTCCGCCAGAAACCTCAACCTATCCTGCATGAATCATCCCTTCCCTTTCCCGTCTGCCTCGTCCTCGTTCAGCTTGTCTCTGAGTTTCCTTACAAGGCCCTCGTACGACGACTTGCGGATTTCCTTGTAGAACTGGGATCGATTATTTCTGGCAACGCTCAGATCGTCAATAACCATATCATATACCAGCCACATATCGTTGACGGGGTGGAGCTTGTAGTCAATGTGGCTCTGCTCATCCTTATAATGGACGATTGTCCGAACCACACCTTCCGTGCTGTCGACCCCTGAACTCACGTAATCGATTTTCTCGGATTTCGTGTACAGCTTCGGATCCGCGTAATTCTTGACGATCAGACGCCTGCACAGGTCCACGAATTCAGCCTTCTCGGCCTCGGTGCGCCGCTGCCAGTGACGGCCCAGGGCGACCCTGCTGAACCGGTGGAAATCGAACATTTTTTCGACGATCGCCCTCAGTTTCTCCCTTTCTTCGGCCGTTTCTCCCGCGGTTTCCGAATTCACAATTGCCTTAATTGACCTGTCGCGAGATTTCATTATCTCCAGCAGCACGACCGCCTGATCTACATCTTGTGCGAAGCCTTCACTTATAGACCCGCCAAAGGCATAAAACACAATAATATATGATAATGTTCTCATTTTTTCCAGTTCCTTTTGCGTTCAGAAACAAAACGATCCGGCGAAGGGACACCTCTCCGGCCGGCTCGATACCCGTTCAATTCCTCCGGTAGTTTCCCTGCATCCACCTCCCTCATCAATCCGCCTTTCCCGAGATCAGTTTGTCCGCCTCTGCCGTGCGGGTTCTCATAATATGACCGATAAACCCGAAAATTGCGCTTACTACCAGTCCGGAACCGAGTACAAAGATCCAGTAGATCGCTTCCAGGCAATTCAATACCGCAAGGACACAGAACAAAGCCGCAAAGAAGTCTCGACGGCAAGCGAACTTGAGTCCGCAATAGATCCGGTGCAAATGTCCGCGGCGCTCTTCGGGAACCTCGCTGGAAAAACCCATATTGAAGCTCACAATACTGCCCGACCCACTCTGCTTGAGGTACACGCAGATGAGCAGAACCGCCAGTACGTCCAGGGCGAGGGCTATGAATCCCAGGGCGACCATGACCTGTTCGCCTGTCAATTTGTACATGCCGTAGATGACACCGGAAAAAAAAGCCAGATAGGACACGTTGTCCGCCACCGTATCCAACCATTCCCCAAGGCGCGACCCTGCAAACTTGAGCTTGGCGATCTCCCCGTCGCACCCATCCACAATTGAAGCGAACTGGAACAGCAGTCCCCCCACCGCCACGTGGAAATGGCCACCTTCCGCCACCGCCCAGCCGGCAAGAAAGGTCACCAGCATCGTAGCGATCGATATCTGATTGGGCGTCACCGGCGTTCTTACCAATAGTCTGGAAATCCAGGAGGAGATCTTCCGGTTGAAATTGCGCGAGACAATCCCGTCGGTCGGCTTGCCCAACCGGCCGAACAACGCCCGTTCTCCCTGGAGCAATGCTTCCGGGGTATCCACGTCCTGCCAGAACAGGCCGTCGATTTCCACTGCCCGCATGTCTCCTCGCGATGCCAGCACACGGACACCCCCCGAGAGCGTTTCGTCACCATTGGCGACAGAATGCTCAAGCCCGTCAAACAGCGCCGGGCTGCAGAGAAATATGCCGGTATCCACCGCGTCATATCGGCCCAGCGATTTGCCTATCTGCAGAATCCGTTCGCCATCCAGGACGACTTTGGTTGCATCGTCCAGATCCTGAATCCGGTCAAGCCGGGTGTCAACGCAAAGCGCCGATTCGCCGGTGCTCAGTAACAGGCGCCGCATACGGGTGATTACCTCCGGTTCGAACAGGTGGTCCGCCATCAGCAGAAGAAACGGACCCTCCACCCGATCCCGGGCTTTGAGGACGGAAAGGCCGTTGCCACGCGTCCATTCCGGGTTTTCAATCCAATCTATGTACACGTCGATCTGCGGATCGCCTTCAATGGCTTCGCGTATCTCATCGCCTCGATGTCCGATAACAATGGCAAACTCGACAATACCGGCCCGTTTCGAGGTCAATATAGCCCGCTTCAGCAATCCGACGCCGGCCACTTTCACCAGCGGCTTTGGCTGACCGTAACCGTGCCCGTTCAGGCGACTACCCATACCGGCAGCAATTATCACTGCCTTACTTACCATGACGCCCTCCCCCTGTTACTTCAGAATCGAATTTCCCGTTGCGCGCCTTAATGCGACCCAGGCCAGATTAAACTCCAACACCGACTGATAGTACTTGGCGCGGATAATGCTGTATTCCTTGACTGCATCGACCATCTCGCCCGCCTCCTCCAACCCCGCATTAAACCCATCTCTCGCCGAAACAAACCACCGCCTCGTGGCGCGTCGGGCCTTTCGCGCCGCCCCGATGTTAGCTTCCGCCTCAATGAGCGACCGATAGGCGTGTTCGATCTCCAGCCGGGCGCCCTGTACTGCCAGTTGCGCCTGATAGCTGAGTTTTTCGTAGGCCAGACGGGCTTCCTTAACCTTCGCTCTCGTACTCGCGAATGACAGTGACTGCCGGAAGCCAAGCACGGCGCCCAACTCTGTCACGTTGAACTCGTCTTTCAGAAACGGGTTCCGCTGGCGGTCCCTGTTCGGCGCAAACCCGTATTTGAACCGCCCGGCCAGAAAAACCTGCGGAAACAGGTCGGTTCGGACGGCACGCGCCTGTGCCGACCGAACCCGCAGCCCTTCACGAAGCTGACCCAGGTCCGGTCGCCCGTCGACAAGCGACCGATAATGCTCCAGTGGACGGATCTGAACGTCAACCGGCTTCAGACTTCCGTCGGCGAGAACAAGAGAATCGGACTGAGAAAGTCCGATGAGAATTCGGAGCGCCGAACGTGCGAGTGCCTGACTCTTGACAACCTTGTTTACATTTTCCTCCACGTCGTACACAAACCTGTCAAGACGATGCAGATCCGTATACGTAAAATCCCCCGTATCGGCTTCCAGCTTTTCCGCGATCGTTCGACGTGCCCGGTCGATCTCCGCCCGGGACTCATGTGCCAGGGCCCGAAGCTGATTTGCCAATAGCAGCAGATAGTAGGCCCTGGCGACCTGCTGCTCCAAGTCGAATCGGGACCTCTCAAGTCCGGCGCGCTGCGCGCCGATCCCGCCTGATGCCGCTTCTACCGCTGCATCGAGCTTTCCGAAGGTGAAGAGTGGCTGAACCAGCGAAAGTTCGGTTCTCGTAAACACACTTATCTGCCGCCAATTACTGACCCCTGTAATGGCGTCCCCCCGGGCTTCCGGCGAGGGGCCTAACGTCAACGACAGATCCAATCGAGGAAGAAATCGAGCCGCATGTACCTGCCTGAGCCTATTCTCAGCGATCTCCAGATCTGCATTGGCGGCCAGTATCGACGGACTTGACACGAGTGCCATCCGTACGCACGAGGTCAGATCGTATCGACCGTGTCCGGATCCCGGGTAACATGGACGGATTCCTATCCCCATCACGCAGATCAGCACAGTTGAAACGGGAAGCAAAAACCGCTGTGACATTTTACCACACGTGTGGGAAATTTGCAACACATCTCCCGTCGCCCTCCCGGTTTTTCGGCGCGTCAGTTTATGCAAAAAATCCAGAAAAATACTTGTATATATTAAAGATAATTTCATTCGAGCCGGTTTTTTCGATTGCATAATCTGTATATTAACAGCGAATGCCGTGCCACCGAAGAGTGAATCTCCGGCACATGTCTAATGACGCAGGGCCTCAAACATAATGGACTGCACGCGCCGGGCTACTTCGACTGCGTCGTGGCGTTGAACCGCTGAAACCCGAGCGGCCGAACCCATACGTTCTCGCAATTCCCTATTCTCAATCACCCTGAGGATCGTGTCAGCCAAGCCGGCCACGTCGTTCGGCTTCACCAGAAATCCGTTGTATCCATCGCGGATCAGTTCAGGAACGCCGCCAATCGCAGACCCAACCACCGGAGTGCCCAATGCCAGAGATTCGATGACGCTTCGAGGACAGGGGTCGGGGGCCACCGACGGGACAAGGGTGACATCCATATCCTTCAAATATGGTCTAACGTCGGTACGGAATCCTGTAAACACGACCCTGCCACAATACCGCCCGTTGGCCACGTTGCGACGATAGTGATCCAGCAGATTAAACGACCGCTGCGGGCTCCCTCCGACAACCACGAGAACCACGTCCTTACGCCGGGCCAGGACAAGCTCCATCGCAGACAGCAGGGTATCGATTCCCTTCCATGCGACAATACGGCCGACAAAGCCAAGTACCACTTCGTCCGGTCCGATTCGGTACCTGCCACGGAGACACCCCTGAACGCTGTCCGGGTCGAAACTGACCAGGTCCGCGCCGTTGTATACGACACGTACCTTCTCTTCAGCCGACGGGAAATTTCCGGCGCACGCCTCGGAAACCGCGACAATTCTCCTCACGGTAACAGACCGCGCGAGCCCGTCGAAAAACCAGCCCCTGAAGGATTTTCCGTAAAGCGTGCGGCAGTGCCAGACGACCGGAGTGCCGCACACCATTCCGGCCACGGTGCCCATGAGTTTCACCATCATCTGGTTGCAATAGATCAACGCAACACGCTCTTGCGGGATCAGGCGAATCAGATCGAACGTAAACCGCACGCTGTCGATGGCATTCAGAACCACCGACGCGATTCTGCAGACTCGGGTCTGTCTCCGGAACCGCATCTCCGCCAGACGTTCCTTCAGACGGGGTTCAATTCGGTATCGGATCCGGTTTTCCACAAGCCTGCGCTTCAACACGCCTTCGTTTGGCATTACGACCAGGGGCTCGAACATCGAAGGATCGATATGTTTCAAAAGATAAAAGAGGCTGTTCCCCGCGCCTCCCCGCCCCGTACATCCCGTCAGGAATAGCACCTTGACCCTCTTTTCGCCCTTACCGACGTACAAAACGGGCGACGATACACCAGCCTCGCCGCCCATTTGTGCGAAACGCGCAGCCATCAGTTCAGCCGCCTGATAATGTGATATCCCAGCGGCGTCTGAACGACCCCGCTGGTCTCACCCACCTGCAATTTCAGCACCGCTTCCTCAAATGCTGGATTCAGATCGCCCGGAGAAAAAAACCCCAGGTCGCCCCCGATCTCCGCTGAAGAATCATTGGAGTGTTCACGGGCGAGTTCCCTGAAATCCTCACCCGACCTCAGTTTCTGGAGTACTTCCTGCGCCACCGCTTCAGTTTCCACCAGAATGTGATATACCCAGAGCTTACCGGACTGTATCCCCTCAATCTCGTCAATCTTCATCTGTGCCGCCCGTTCGATCTCTTCGTTCGGACTGAAGGCAATGGCCTTTGAAAAGGCTTGCGCCGCCATGTCAAACTCCCGCTTTGACGTATGGGCAAGGCCTATATTGTAGTGCACGCCCGCATTGGTCGAATCCACCGCCAATGCCCTGTTATACACATCAATGGCCGAATCGAGGTCCTGCTGTCCCGCATAGATCAAGGCGAGGTCTCCGTAGGGCTCCATAACCTCCGGGTTCAATTGAATAGTCTCCTCCAGCGCTTTCTTCGCCTGTTCGGCGTCTCCTTTCTGCAGAAAGACCTGAGCGATGCCATACTGGATGCGCGCCCGTTCCGCCTCGGGAGCTATTTCCATAATCAGACGATACTCTTCCAGGGCCCGGTCCCAGCTCTTCTGAATCGTATACAGCCGGGCAAGCGCGGACCGCGTATCCAGATCGCCCGGAACCAACCGTGCCACATTCTCCCACGCCTCCCGGGCGACGTCCAGTGAGTCCACCTCGGCCGCCATCTGACCCATGGATCGGTGCACCTCGGGATCGTCCGGCGCCACGGAGACCGCCTGCCGGTAAGCGGCGAAAGCTTCCTTGCTTTGCCGCATCGAATGGTAGATGGCACCCTTGTTCACCAGCAGGGAAACGTCGTTCGGTTTCTCCTTCAATTCCCTTTCTAGAACCAGTATCGCCCGTTGGTACAGCTGATTCGCATCCTGAGGTTTACCCAAGGCCCCGTAGATCTGCCCCTGATTGATCATCAAGACGACGCTCTCAGGGTTGTCCTTCAATCCCTGGTCGAAAACTGAAAGCGCTTTATTGGGGTCCTTGAGCGCGACGTGCAACGCCGCCAGGGACTGGTACGCGTCGATATTGTGAGGATCCACGGAAATCGCAGCCCTGAGGTCCTGCACCGCCAGCCCCGGATTTCCGGCCTCCTGATACAACATTGCCCTGTCCTTCAGCAAGAGGACGGAATTCGGAATCTGACGCAATCCTTCATTCAACACCGCCAACGCCTCACGTCCATTGTTAAGTTGCACATGAATCCTGAAAAGCGCGTCGTAAGGCCCATCCAATTTCGGCCCTAACTCGATCGCCTTTTCAAATGCCCCGATTGCGTCATTCGCCTGTCCCATCTGAGCGAATACCATGCCGAGAACCCCAAGAGCATTTGCGCTATCCGGAAACGTCTCTGCGAACATCCGCGCCGTGACCAGCACGGAATCGCCTCGACCACGAGCCCCATGGTCGCCGATCTCCGCCAGAAAATCCCTGGCAGCCGCACCTTCGTTCCAAAGGACAAGGCAACAGAATATGATAATCGTCCGTTTCAACCGTCCGCCTCCATTTCAGTGTTTGATTCGACAACCTTCCCGATAACCACAAATCGTTCCGGATCCGCTTATCCGCGAATACCTTGACAAGTGCCGGAAATCCCGGTATAATCCTGAGACTTTCGGTTCACCCGCCACTGTTGTGTCCATTGACTGTCTTCGGCGCCTGCCCTGCCGGCCGCCGACTCCCCGAACTCAGTCTGACAGTACTTTTCCCGGTGCGGCACGCGACTTTCGGCCCTGCATCCCCGGCCAGCTTCTAAAACTCCCCTAACAGCCCGTTGAAAAAGTCCATCCGGGCTACGGCCGGCCCTTGCGGTCGAAATACGTACGTTGCGCTCCCTCGCCGAATCGCTCGATTCGACTCGGTTGCGCGCCTTGCCTTCGGCCACAATGACTCGGCCTCGCCTGCAGAGCGACTTTTTCAACGGACTGCTAACCCTCCGTTTGCCTGGTATGAGCGTCCTTCAACGGGATCCCATTGCCGCCATACTGCTTTCGCTTGTGGCGAGCTATCTGACGTACGACCATTTACCGGAACGGATTCCGGTACACTGGGACGCGTTCGGACGGATCGACGCTGAGATGAAGAAACGCGTAGGCATTTTTCTTCATCCCGGCGCAATGACTCTCGTCTATATCTTCTTTCGTCTGATCCCCTATGTTGACAAAAGCCGTGTACGCCAATTGAAGGACATCGGCCTTTACGATCCGTTCCGAAACGGCGCGGTCCTCCTGTTCGGATACAGCCATTTCCTGTTGCTGGGCATCGGCCTCGGGTGGATAGACCGCGGGGCGAACCTTTTTGCCGGCCTGCTTTCACTTGCCGCCATCCTCGTCGGAAACCACTTCAAGAATATACGCCCCGCGCGGTTCGATCGTCTCCTCCAGAGGATCAGCGTCTCCAGTGCTCCACCCGCACCGGCTTGCGTTTGCAACATTCTGATCCTCTGCGGGGCGTTCGGGCAGGCAGGAACAGCGACGGGCACGCTGCAAATGGCGTGGTTTCTTGTGCCCCTGGGCGTCGGTTACGTTTTCGTACGCGGGCGCTTCCCCGTCGATCGGACACCGGCGCCGTGACCGTGCTCAACGAACGCCTGACCCTTCAGGCCGGCAGCCTCGCCCTGCTTACCGCCATCCTGTGGGGCGGCAACTCCATCGCCATTAAAATCGCTCTGGACGGCCTGCCTCCACTGGCGCTGGCGGCCGCCCGTTTTCTTCTGGGCGGGCTGGCTGTAATACCGTGGGCTTTCTTCTCCGGCGTCCCGCTCCGGCCCGGATACGGCGAAAGACGAGGTCTGTTTCAGCTCGTTCTGCTATTTGTCGCGCAAATCTATCTGCTCAATGCCGGCACGAATTTCACGACGGCCGGCCGGTCTACCGTCTTTATATCCACGTACCCGTTTTTTACAGCCGTCTTCGCTCATCTGTTCATGCCCGGAGACCGGCTAAGCGGCCTGAAGATCGTTGGAATGACCCTCTCGTTTACGGGTGTCGTGCTCGTGTTTGTCGATAGCCTGACCGGTGGAAACCTCGGCTATCTGCCGGGAGACGTGATGGTTCTGACGAGCGGTCTGCTGCTTGGAGCCCGGCAGGTTTATACCAAGAAACTCACCCAATACATCCATCCCGCCCGTCTACTGTTATGGCAGGCTGCGCTTAGCCTGCCGGTGTTCATTCTGCTGAGTGCCCTGCTGGAGGACCTGAATACCGCCTTCATCCGACCGGGTATCGTCGGTGCGATTTTCTACCAGGGTCTCGTAGTTGCCGGGTTCTGCTTTCTGGTATCTGTAACGCTCCTGCGACGCTACAGAGCCAGTCGCCTTGGGGTGTTCGGATTCGTTACACCCGTCGTTGGCGTCGTGTGCAGCAACCTGCTGCTGGGAGAGGAAATCTCGGCGACACTTCTCATCAGCGTCCTGATGGTCGGAATCGGCGTCGCCATTGTCAATACGGAGACCTGAAGCCAGTTAAGAGTAAATTAAACCAGAGCCCTCACGCTTCGCAATCCGGACGCCGCCCGATGGCGTTTCAACCGCCTACGTCGCCCCTACCATAACGAACGCCACGTCCGCGACGTTGGTTCCCGTGGGACCCGTCATCACCAGATCGCCCAGGGGTTTGAAAAAGTGGTACGCATCGTTGTTCTTCAGCGAACCGATCGCAGATAGCCCTGCCGATTCCGCACGCGAAATCGTCCTGGCATCCGCAATCGCCCCCGCCGCGTCCGTGGGACCGTCGGTTCCATCCGTCCCGCCGCTGAACAGTACTGTTCCGCCCCATCCGGCCAGATGCATGGCGCCGGCAAGCACCAGTTCCTGGTTGCGCCCGCCCTTACCGTTTCCTCGAACAGTTACCGTTGTCTCCCCGCCGGCTATTACGCAGGCGGGAACGGCTAAGGGCGCCCCGGATGCGAGAATTTCCTTACCAATGGCCGAATATATGTGAGCGACCTCACGTGCCTCACCCTCCAGCCGCGTGGACAGCACCAGCGTATTGTAACCCAGATCCCGAGCCTTTTCGTCGGCGGCAGCCACCGCCAGTCCGTTGCTGCCTACAATCACGTTATGGCATCGTTCCAGGACGGCGTCTCCGGATTTCGGCGTTTCCGGAATCTCTCCCGATACGCCTGCCTCAAACCGCTTCCGCACTGCGCCCGGCAGACGATTCGAAACCTCGTACTTCTGGAAAGTCTCCATACAGGCCTTGAACGTGGATGTATCGGGAACGGTGGGCCCGGATGCAATCACGTCCATCGGATCGCCGATGACATCCGACAGCATAAGGGACACGACGGTGGCCGGATAAGCCGCGCGGGCGAGGCCCCCGCCCTTCACCCTGGACAGATGCTTGCGGACCGCGTTCAACTCCACGATATTGGCGCCGCATTCAAGCAACAACAGTGTCGTGGCCTGTTTCTCCGGTAGAGAAATGCCCTCCGACGGCGCGGGCATCAATGCCGAGCCCCCACCTGAAATCAGACAGATTACCAGGGTCCGGTCGTCGGCTGCCCGCAGCGCCGCCAGTATCTTCCGCGTACCCTCGACACCCGCTTCATCGGGAACCGGATGACCACATTCCACGATGCGTATCCTGTCCAGCGGCTCCGCATGCTCGTACTTGGTATTGATGACGCCATTAGAGATCCGGTCTCCCAGTTCCGCCTCGAGCGCCACGCCCATCCGCGGCGACGCCTTACCGGTTCCTACCACCACCACCCGGTCGAAGGCGTCCAGATTGTAATCTACGCCCCCGATCCGAAGCACCTGACCATCCAATCTGACGAATCGCTTCACGCATTCCTGCGCGTCAACGGCCTCTACGGCCGATTCAAAGATCAACGCCGCGTCTGCGCGCATCCGGGCAACCGTATATTCGCGCATATTGAATACTCCTCGAATTCGCAGATCGGTTCGTCCCGGGCGTTTGTCTGCGACCCGGGTCCGGCAGCTACTGTCGAATATCGAAATTTATGGCCGCCGTGCCCGTCTGCCCGCTATTTTCGTCGGTAACCGTGATTCTCAACAATTGCCTTCCTGGTACGGTTGCTGCCATATCCAGTTCCAGGTACGCCCGTTCGTCCGAAAGGGTTCCGACGTGATCGTATTCGATGCTGATGACGTTGCCCTCTTCGCGTTTCCCGATCAATCGTCCCAGGCCGCTCAGAACCCGCGCACCAACGTCTGTCCGGCGCAAGGACCGTATCTGGTATGAAATACGATATCTCGTGGCACCGAATTCGTCACGCGCGAGGTTATAGATTTCGTAATAGATAAACACCGGCTCACCAGGGCGGTACGCTTTGGACGCCATAGGGATCACTTCGATGTCGCCCTTTACAAATCGCCCCCGATCCGCCACGTCGATCCGGGCGCCCATTTCCACCTCGCTCAACATCAGTGCCGCCGCCGGATACGCCTTCAGGATACGATCTTCCCTGTAAATTTGAGTCCTGCCTGAATTACGGTCCATCACCTGCACATCCACCCGGTAGGTGCCAGGAGACAACACGACGCGATCTATCGCGGGAATGAACGCCCCGGCCGACGTGTCCACCGCACCCGAAGCACTCAGGAACATCTCATCGTCGGTTCGGTACACCGGTTTATTCTCGTCGCTGTAGACCGCGACGCCCCGGACAAGGTGCGCCAACCGTCCGAGGTCGCCGTCACGAAAAGTTAAATCACGAGTTGGAATCCCATAATAGACCTCCATCGCCGTACTGTCGTTGTCGCCGCGAAATGAGGCCGTATAGAAAAAAAAGTCCAACGGTCCCGTGGCAAATGTCGGACGATAGGCGGTCGGCTGTCGGGCCGCCTGATTGAGCATCACGGTTTTCGGGTTCATTCTTTGCCAGATTCTTGTGATTCGCCCGGTGCCCAAAGGCGTTCTCGCGAACTCGTACGGACCGGGAAAATTCGGCTGCACAAAGGTCATTTCGATTCCCTGACCCACGTTGGTATATATCCAGTATTCCCAGATCCCTCCCACAGGGTAGACCGGCCGACCCAGAATGGACGACTGCGCCACCTGTCCCAGAGATCTTACTTCGTCCTTCATAAGCTTCGCCGCGGCCGCTCCCGCCGCCGCGATCAGGCGATCTTTCACCGCCAGCACCCGGGGGTCGGTCTCGAACCGCACGTCGCCGGACCGGCTGACATGATCCGGGTCCCCAAAGCGCACGTAGACTTCCCCGCGGTCGTCCCACGGGAATATGTGCTTTCCGTGATTCTCCCTTGCCGTGGCCACGCGCCTGAAATGCTCTACCATCCGCTCGTTGGCGGCAGACGCCGGCGCCGGATCCTGCCAGACCCAGAACGCCTCGGCCGCGGCTTTCAATTCCTCCAACGATGCGGCACCGGAATCATCCGCGGCACGGCTCACAAGACTCAAATCGTAATAGAGCCGCTGCTCCTCAGGTTCCAGACGGTTGATATAGGCTTCGAACAACGCCTCCGACCGATCGAAATCACGACGTCTCTGGTGGATATCCGCCAGTTCCAGCACCGCCCGCCGCTGGTGCGGGTTCCGGTTCTGGACGACCGTTTTCAGTTCGGTTATCGCCTGTGTTGTCCGAGCCTGCAGCTTCAGGACAACCGCCAGCCTCAACCGTGATTCGTAGTGGTGTGGATTCGCGGAAACCTGGTCCAGGTAGGCCTTTTCAGCCTTCCTGTACTCGCCCTTCGTTTCTTCAATCACACCAATCCGGAACAACGCATCCGGGTGGTCGGAGTCCATTTTGACCACCTTGCGATAGGCCCTGAGCGTTTCGCTGCTGCCGAACTGTCGATAGGTCTCTGCCAGATTGTACTGGGCTTCGACATAGGCCTTGTCCGCCCTCAGAGCGTTCCTAAACGCATCGATCGCCTGACGAAGTCCTTTGGGTCGGTTCCGGTAGACGAGGCCCAGGCCGTTAAATGCCGGCGCAAACCGCTTTTTCTTGCGAAGTGCCTGCCGGAACAATGCTTCCGCCGCGTCCAGATCGCTCCGCTCGAGATGGATGTGCCCCAGGCCCACGTATGACGGCGCGTGTTTGTCGTAAGCGTTAATGGCAGATTGAAACAATTCGGCCGCCTGGTCAGATGCCCCTTCAGCCACCTGCGCCATCGCCTGGTTGTAAATCGCCTCAGCCCCGGCCCGGGCATCGTTTCCTTCGTCACGCGCGTGTGCCGCCGCGACCAGCGCGAACGCCGTCCAGAAAAAAAACAGGGGCAATCGCCTCATTACCTGCCTCCCCTGTGGAATCGTGCATGTACTGATGATTCGTCCATAATGGCGTCACAAGCCGAATTGAGTACGCCCGCATAGACACCGGACGTGGACGTTAACGCGGCAAGCCGCGCGGTTTGTGGATCGTACATTGGGGCCACCGCCATTGACCGCCGCCGCCGCGAGCTAATGATACAAAAAACCCCCGAAAAACACAAGCTCGGCCTGGCAACAGATCACGTGGCGTCGCCGCGTTCCAGACGCTCGAACAGCGGCCAATAATCCCGTATCCAGGTCAATGGCCGATCGTTTGACCGGTCGATGTACGCGATTTGCATCCAAAACGTCCACGATCTGTTCCAGAGGCATTCGCAGGCTACTCCGGTACGTCACCGCCGTCTCCTTCAGGTATACGGAGCCCGATCGTTTCCAGTTGCATTTCCAGGAACTTCAGAAACGCAGCAGCCGCGCGTGAAAGATGTCCGCCTTCGCGGCGCACCATCCCAACCTGCCGGACCGGGAGCCCCGTCACTCGAAGCGCCGTCAGCCGGCGCGATCTCACTTCGTCTCGAACCGCGACTTCGGGCACAATCGCAATGCCCAGGCCGATCTCAACGAAGCGCTTGATCACTTCAATGCTTCCCAGCTCCATCGCGACGTGCGGCCGGAGCCCCGCCTCGGCGAACATCCGATCTATCAATCCTCTGCTTGTACTTCCCCGCTCAAGCATCAACATCGGCCGGTCGCCCAGCGTATGCAGATCGACCGTTTCCGGGGTAGCCAGGAGATCACCGGGACTGCAGATGGCTACGTCTTCTCTGATGAAAAAAGGCCGGGTCCTCACCCTGTGTTCGGTTACCGGCAGCGTGGCCAGCCCGAAATCCACGGACCCCTCCAAAACCAGCCGCACCACCTCAGGAGACATCCGGTCGGTCAGGCGGATTTCGATTCCGGGATACGCCCGTCGAAATGCCTTGACCGCGGGAGGCAATACGTAGGCGCAGTTCGTATCGCTCGTTCCGATACTCAGTCGACCCGTACGCAATTCGCCAAGGGCAGCCATATCCTGCCGGATCCGCTCGGCCATCTCCAGAATGGCCTCGGCCCGCGTGAAAAGAAGCCGACCGGCCTCGGTCAATAGAATCTGCTTGCCGCGGCGTTCGAACAGGTCTTCGCCTAGTTCGTCTTCAAGCGCCTTCACCTGAAGACTCACCGCCGGTTGAGTCAGGAACAATTTCTCCGCCGCACGGGTGAAGCTCTTCTCGCGCGCCGTTTCCACGAACCCCTTGAGCCGATCCAGATCCATTTGTCGGTGCTCCGCTGACGCATTTGAGGTGTATCGCCGCCCCGGGAAGCTTCTGTCGAGTCCATCGCGATATTCGTTAAAGTATCATAAAAATTCAATATATCAAAAATAAAATTAATAAATTTTTTTTATTAAACAGCGTTGGTTAGACTATTCCCGTTACGCCGAGCCTGGCAAGTCAGGTGTTTTCGCAGAATTAACCGACAGTTCACGACATGGAGGTGTACCGTGTGCGCAACCCTGGTGGTGGACGCGCTTTGGGGCGATTCCGGCAAGGGAAAGATTGCCGCTTATTCCGCCCTCAAACAGGAAGCCGCCTTCTGTGTACGTGCCGGCACCGGCACCAATGCCGGTCACAGCATCTACTTTGAAGACGGCTCTGAAATCCGGATGCATCAACTGTGCTGCGGCTGGTTACATCCGCACACGCAACTTCGAATAGGAAGCGGAGTCGCGGTAGACCCTGAATTGTTCCTCCGTGAAATCCGCAGCTACAAACTCGCCGAACGTACCGGGGTGGATTTGCGCTGCCCGGTGATTACGCCCGAACATCGCGCGCGTGAGACCCGGGACAGGCATCTTGCAGACACTCTAGGCAGTGTATGTAGCGGTAGCGGCGCCGCCAGAGCGGACTTTGTCCTGCGCCGCGCAGCGCAGGCCCGTGATATCCCGGAGCTTCAGGATTATCTTACTGATGTACCGCGGGAAATCAACACGGCCTGCGCGAAGGGACGTGCCGTTGTTATCGAATCAAGCCAGGGCACCCATTTGTCTCTTGCACTGACCACCGACTATCCCTACTGTACTTCCGACAATTGTACCGCGGTTGCCGCAGCGGACGATGCAGGGCTGAACTGGCAGTTTATAAAGGAAGTCATCCTGGTTGTCAAAGCCGTACCGAGTCGCGTGGGCGCGGGTCCGCTGCCGTTTGAAATGTCTGAGGGTGACCAGAACCAGCGCGGAATCGTCGAATACGGTGTCACTACCGGGCGACGCCGCAGAAAGGCTCATCGGATCTCGTGGCGGCACCTGGATGAGGCGGTGATGCTCAATGGCCCCACACAGATTGCCCTGACTTTCTGCGACCACCTTGACCCGGACGTGAAAGGTGCCCGCGCTCGTGAGGGGCTCACAGAACCCGTACTGAAACTGATTCAGGACGTTGAAACGCACACAGGCGTACCCGTGACAATTGCAGAAACGGGCAGGTATTTCGGAGATATTGTGGACCTATCCTGAGTACGAATCGGCTGTACAATAACCCGAATGTGGATTTTACCCTGAAAATCCGTCTATTCGTGATCCTCCAGCTTCGCGGGAACCTATTCTTCTCCATCGGTTTCTTTAACCAGGATTACGTCATTGCGAAGATCCGGAATCTCCATTCAAGGGGGATTTCACGCGTTGCAAGTACGTATTCGTCCTGGCAGTACATCGCGGGTTTCGGATGACTTCCAGCCAGGCCGACTCATAGTCTACAAGCGCCCCACGCCATGCATTTCGATTTCCCGCACCTCGCCGCAATTCAAGGGCCAGCGTGTCGACGGTGCGCTCGGCCGCGTCGACAGTTGCCAAACACCCCTTGTCCATCGCGCGCAAGGCGTCGCCACGAAACTCGGTTTGTATCCGTTCCACAACCCGGCGAAAGTCTTCGCTCAGGCACTTCATTGTGGATCCGCGGGTGGCATCCGTCTCCTGCACCGCATGGTCAGACATCCGGGACCTCCTTGCCAGGGCTCTACATAGCTCGTCAATTCGTCATAACGGGTATCGAAGATATACTAAACAAATGTGCAGTTGTCAAGTCTCGCCATTGTAATTGACTGCCTTTGGAATTCTTTGATTACTCTGGCGGCGGCGTGGTTGTCGGCTGTTCGTCTTACTGTCGGCGGCTCCCAGGGGCCGGAGTACTCTTGCAATTCTGTTTATTGACTTTGCAAGTGCTAAGGTTCTCTCATATATTGGTTGTTTCCGGCAACAAGGGTTTCAACTTGAGAAAAAAGAGGGCCAATGCATCGGAGAGGGGATCAACGCCGGTTCTACTGCGCGCCCTGGCCCCTTTCAGGAGGATGACCGTTGACGGGAAGTCAATTGTGAGTTCCCTGCGAAGTATCGGAATCGCGTTTCGTATATGGAGGCAAACTATGTTCAGAAGAATTCGCCGCGCATTCGTCCTCCCACTCGCCGCGGGCCTTGGTATGGGCTGCGGTGGCGAACCCCCTACGACGCCACAGAATATCCCGGCAGAGAAGCCGATAGCACAGCCATTGGGCAAATTGGCCGTCGACGAAAACATGGCGCGGGCCGTCGCAGTAGCGCGCCTCCGGCAGGACCAGTCACCGGTAAGCGGCGCAACCGTCAAGTTCGCGCGG
Source organism: Candidatus Latescibacterota bacterium (assembly GCA_963662665.2). GTDB lineage: Bacteria > Latescibacterota > UBA2968 > UBA2968 > JAAXHE01. The sequence continues at coordinate 767 of CAXXJS010000041.1, read as the reverse complement.
TCCGTCTCGGGCAGGCAGGCCATCCACGAGTGGACCGGTACGACGGACGGCCGCGGACAGGCGCGGGTCGAGATCAGCGGCGTACAGACGGGTGGATACTTTCGTGCGCAAGCCCTGAGGGACGGAGTCCTGATCGGGTCGTGGTCGAGCATCCCGATCAATCGAGGCACCGAAGTCACGGTTGAACTAACTGTAAACGCAACGGCACAGGTTGCTGGTACAACCGTACTGACGCCGGGTGGTCACCCGGAGGAAATAGCGATTGGTGTCGTCGCGCCTCTTACGGTCAGACAGACCCAATACGGGGTGGCTATACGGAACGGCCTGGAACTCGCTCTCGAAGACATCAACGGCACATCCAGACTCGGTGGCGCAAGTATCGCGTTCATTTTTGAGGACTCCCGGGGGACGGCGCATGGTGCAGTTGAGGCCTTCAATAAGCTGATTTTTGGCGATTTCGTACCCGTGATCCTCGGTCCGGCCCTCTCCACCGAAGCCAAAGACGCATTTCCCGTCGCGCAGAGGAATCGGGTCGTAGCCTTCAGCACAACCTCGGCGGCCTCGGGCCTGAGTGCCATCGGCGACTTTATCTTTCGCACCAGTCTGAGTGTGGACGTGCTCATCCCCGGAGGTGTCTCCCTGACTCGCGAGAAGCTGAGATACCGGCGGGTCGCCCTGATGGTCGACTCCACAGACGTCTTTTCCCGAAGCAGCGACGCCGCATTGAGAAGCGCCCTCGCCCGCGACGGTGTCGAGGTTATGGCCAG
>CAXXJS010000040.1:0-429573 GCA_963662665.2 Candidatus Latescibacterota bacterium | reverse complement strand
AGTCTGCGCCGCAGGAAAATTCATTTCAATGGACATGTAGTTGTAGGTATAATGGGTCGTGTAGTTGGTATATGTCAAGGGTATCGTTGTGTGTTATGTCAGGGGAGGGAGCGATCCATGCCGACAACGTTTCGACCGTATCACCCGGACCAGATATTGCTGTTGGCGCCGGATCTTCGGGAGTGGGTGCCTGAAGGTCATCTGTCGCACCAGGTGAGCGATCTGGTGGATTCCCTGGATCTGGGGTCGTTCTACGCGCCCTATGAAGGCGATGGTCGTCGCAACGCGCCATATGATCCATCGATGATGTTGAAGGTATTGATCTATGGGTACGCGACGGGAGTGTATTCGTCTCGAGCGATCGCTGGGAAGCTGGAGGAGGGACGTGGCGTTTCGTATGTTGGCGGCGGGCAATTTCCCACAACACCGGACGATCTGCGAGTTTCGGCGTCGTCACCTGGAAGATTTCGGGCGTTTGTTCGTGGAGGTGGTTGGTGTGGCACGGGAGATGGGCCTGGTACGTTTCGGGACGTTATCTTTAGACGGCACGAAGGTACGAGCGAAGGCCAGCAAGCGCAAGGCCATGAGTTACGAGCGGATGTTGAAGGAAACAGGCTCGTCTGGAGAAAGAGATCGGGGGCGTTGCTTTCGGGTGCTGTGGTCGATTGATGCCGAGGAGGATGCACGTTACGGCGGTGGATGTTCGTGGCGACGAGTTGCCGGTCGAGTTGCAGCGCAGGCAGGCTCGTCTGGCGGCGATCAGGGCGGCGAGGGAGCGTCTGGAAGCATCGCAACGAGCCGTCGACGATGCGCGCGGGCGCAAACCGGGTCAGAAGCGCAACCCGAAGGGCGGGCGGCCTTACAAAAGAGCCTATGGCGAGCCCGACCCGAAGGCTCAGAGCAACTTCACGGACCCCGAGTCTCGGATCATGAAGACGAGCGCGGAGGGGTTCCAGCAGTGCTACAACGCGCAGACGGTGGTGGACGCCGAGCGTCAGATCATCGTGGCTGTGCATCTGGGGTCACAGGCCACCGATCAGGGCTTTATGCTCCCCTTGCTGGATGGTGTGCAAGAGACATTCGGGGTCAAGCCGGACGCGGTTCTGGCGGATGCGGGCTACTGCAACGAGGAGGACCTGGCCACGCTTGAGGAGCGTGGCATTGATGGTTACGTGGCGCTGGGGCGGGAGGGCAAGGAAAAGGTGGACGTCGATTCGGAGACGCTTCCGGCGACCCATCGCATGGGCGAGAAGCTCACCAGCCCGGAAGGTCGGGGCCTGTATGCGAAGCGCAAGTGGCTCTCGGAGGCGCCCAACGGATGGATCAAGGAGGTATTGGGCTTCCGGCGCTTCAGCTTCCGGGGGCTGGAAAAGGTGCGTGCCGAGTGGGATCTGGTCTGCCTCGCGTTGAACGTCAAGCGGATGGCAGCGTTGTCGATGTGTTGAAGCATGGGTTCGGGTGTCCTGTCCTTATGGACTCGACATACGGGAAACCACGATCCCTGGAATCTCGCCCTCAACACGCCTGCCTGCAACGATCACCGTACCCAAAACTCATCATACCACTCCCAACATAACGACCAACCCGACTCACGGACACACCTCGCCCTTTGTAAAAACTCCTGCGGCGCAGACTCCTAGGAGGAACAAGACAAACAGTGCGCCCCTGTCCATGTAGTATCCGCCGCCGATGAAGGAGCCCTGGGTGATCATGCGGTTGTAGGTGAGGCCCACGCACATGAGTACGCACAGGACGAGACCGATTCCGAACGCGCGCGGCGTCAGGCCGTCGCGCGCGTCAGTTTCCGTGCCAGTCGCTGGTGTGGGGGAATTCGGGGCTCTCGCCGCTGTGGTTTCCAAGGGTAAGTACCTGTACGGAAAAATCGGCGTCGCCGTTTACAGCGTCCCGGGAGTCAGGGCGCCCTCTCCGAAGATCACCGAGAAGCTCGCTCCCCGGTCGGATCTTGTGGCGGCGTCCATATAGCAAACGCTGAATCCGCGGCGGGAGGCGTCGGTCCGATTCACGCCCGATCCGTGGAGAAGCCAGTTATGTAACAGGGCGGCCTCCCCCGCCTCCATTTCCAGGTATTCATGCGTTTCCCTTTCCAGAACGGCAGTGGCCTGATCGTCGGTCAGAAAGGCGAAGCCGGCGGAATCGTCCTGTTCGAAGGCGCCCCGATGTGACCCGGGCACGACCCCGACGCAGCCGTTTTCAACTGACACCCGATCCAGCGCCGTCCACACGGTTGCGATCGGATCCTTGTCGAGGATGCTGAACCGGTCCTGGTGCCAGGGAAGATTCGTACCCTTCCCCGCCGGCTTGTTCATAAACATGGCCCGATAGCAGGATATGGACGTCTCCGGACCGTAGGCCCTCGCGCAGATCTCGCGGAAAACGGGTTTCTGCATGTAGCACAGGAACAGCGGATCGAACTCCAGGTCCTGGATCTTCCGATAGTTCAGCGATGAAACCCGGTGACCCCTCGTCGTAATCCGCTTTTCAGAGTAGTCTCCCGTCTCGCTGTCCAGTTGCATGTACATCTGATCATGTACTTTCACGTTGCCGAGCATGATGTCGTCGATTCGCTGCTGCAGGCCCGCCAGTTCGTCGTCATCCATCGTTTTTCCAAGGCGAACATATCCATCCTGCTCGAACTGCGCCCACTGATCGTCGCTGATATGTGCAGTCATACCGGGTCTCCTGTGGTTACGTCGTCCCGCGTCCGGTGCGGAACTCAACCGGTTCGTCGATGAGCCGGCGTTCTTGTTTCCTACTGATCTACAACCGAACCGTCCGCGTGCAGTCTAGTAACCATCATTCCCTCATCCAGCAGCGGCCGGTGCGAAACGAACGGGTATTTTTCCATTGCGCCTTCCACGAGTTCAACGCCGATGCCGGGCGCATCCGGGATGATCAGGAATCCATCCTCAAGTTCGAGGATCCCGGATACAATTTCGCTTTTTGGCGGTTCGCCTTCGCCCCTCGGGTACTCCTGCAACGCGAAATTGGGAATGCAGGCCGCAAGTTGAACGCACGCGGCCGTACTCACCGGACTGAGCGGGTTATGCGGCACCACGTCCACGTAGTGCGCCTCGGCGAGGGCCGCGATCTTCTTGCAGTGGGTGATGCCGCCGGCCATGCAGACGTCCGGCCTCACGTACTGAACTGCGTTCCGGGTAAGGAGCATTTCGAATTCGTAGATGGTGTGAATTCGTTCCCCCGTGGCGATGGGAACCGCTATCTTCTGCGCGACTTCGGCCATGGCGTCCAGGTTGTCCGGACGGATCGGATCCTCATAGAAAAACGGGCGATAGGGCTCGATAGCCCTTCCCAGCACGATCGCCTCGGCCGGGTCCAGCCGCCGGTGGATCTCAATGCACAGGTCCACCTCGTCGCCAACCGCCTCACGGTACGCCGCCACCGTCCGAACGGCATCCTGTATCTTGTCCGTGTGGGTCTTGAAGTACGGTACACTCCGGGATTCATCCAGAAAGGGCGTCAGGTGACCCACGGCGGTAAATCCCTCCGCCTTTGCCCGCACGCAGCCTTCCAGAAGCTCTTCTTTCGTACGTCCGATCACGTGACCGTAGACACGGGCCTTGTCCCGGCACTTGCCGCCCAGTAGCTGGTAGGCCGGCACGCCGAAAAACTTGCCCGCAATATCCCAGAGGGCGATATCAATTGCGCTCAACGCTCCCATGATGGCCGCACCGCGAAAATGCGTACACCGGTACAGTACCTGCCAGTGGTGTTCGATGCGCAGAGGATCCTTACCGATCAGGTATTCCCTGAAGCTCTTTACCACCTCCCCGGAGGCCTCGAGGTATCCCCATGCGCCCGATTCACCCAGGCCCACGATCCCCTCATCGGTATGCACCTGGACGAAGAGATACCGATCGATCGGCAGGACCTTCACGTCCGTAATTCTCATTTGTTCATCTCCTTAAGATACTGAACAGAGCCGAGTCGTTGCGGACCGCACCCGACAGGGGAATGGAAGTTGACCATTCTTGCTTTTCAGAAGGTTATGTGATATACTTGGATCGCCAACTATGTTGAATAATGGGTGGGAATCCAGCAGATTGCGGTGCGCGCGGTCAAACCGTCCACGGTGCTGGCTGTGGGAATTTTGGTTGGACGATCACGAGGGGACTCTTACGAGATTCTGACGGCCGACTACAGCCCCCATCGGCATAAATAACGTCAGGCGTAAGGTAACCTTATACGGTACAAAGAGCAACAATATCGGTTGGGTGACCGGAGGGTGCGCCGCTGTAAGCTAACCCGTTCACCATAAACACCATTTAAACGTTGGGAGACAGCGTATGAACAGGGAATTGTTATTCGGCGGTGCGGAGATTGAATCTGACAAGGCGAATCTGGGATTGGCGATCCTGAGGGTCATTGCCGGGTTGAGTATGGCATTCGGACACGGAATCGGGAAGATCCCGCCGTCCAGCGGATTGGTGGCCGGCACGGCGAAACTGGGATTTCCCCTGCCCGAGTTCTTCGCCTGGGCGGCCGCGTTCGGAGAGTTCGGGGGCGGGTTGTTGCTGGCCCTGGGACTGCTGACCCGGCCGGGCACGGCCTTGATGGGATTCACGATGATGGTGGCCGCATTCGGCGTACACGCGGCCGATCCGTTCGGCAGGAAGGAAATGGCGCTTCTTTACCTGGCCATCGCGGTGATGTTTCTGCTGGTGGGCTCCGGAAAATACGGCGTGGACGCCTGTATCAGGTCAAGGAACCAGAGTTCCTGATCTACGAAAAGATTCCTGCGCAGGCTGCGGCGGTGCGTCCGACCGATCACACGGGTGCGATGGAAAATGCATACACCTTAAGGAAGTCCTCGGTGGTCAGGTTGACGTCGATTTCCACCGATCGCCCATTCTGTCTGGCTTCCAGGACCGGTTGATCCGACACCAGTTCACGGACCTCTGTGCATTGTTTGCCCTCCGGCAACCGCGCTTCGACCTGAAACGCGCCGGGTTCCCTGAAATACGACGGCACCGTTACGAGGTAAAGATCATCGCCCACGGAGGGCATGATCTCCATGGTCGGCTTCCAGCGGATGTCCAGGGGCCTGACATCCTGCAGCGGCACCCGCGGCGGAAAGCCTTTTGCGACCACAGGCAGCCGGTCGTCTATCAGCGACAGGATCAACTGCGCCACAACCTGGCGAGTAAAGCTGAGAACTGTGGTGCCCGCCGGCCTCAGATCCAGCCACCGGGACGGGATTCCCGCAACGAAGACGCCGTTGCCCTTACCCACGCGCTTCAACGTCAGAGCCGGGCGCGACGTAGGGGAACCCTCTTCCTCGAAAACCGCCAGCACATCCACGTCGCCCTCCGTCTCCACTCCCACCGCCAGGTCCAGCCCGAGTACCGGACGGTTTTTGCCCTTCCAGGGGTCCCACGCGGTTTTTGCATCCGGCCATGGAAGGTTGTCGAACGCCTCGTGGTCGCTGGCTGGCTGGAAGATCCGGGAATCCCCACCGGGTGTACACGACGATATTCCGAATGCCTCGCCGAGAAACAGTCCGTCTGACGGGCGTCCCGTCTCGTCCCTCGTAGCCGTTTCCCCCGCCGCCACCAGCGTGCCGCCGTCTCGCACGTACGACAGGAGCGCATCCCGCTGGCGGTCCGACAGGCAAGAGGCATTGGGGAGAACGACCACCGGATACCGATCAAGGTATTCGTGAACCAGCTTCGACGAAGGCAGATAACCGTGGGACATTCCATAGTGAGCGGCCATCTGTCCCATGGAGAACATCCGGCTCATCCGCCAGTTCTCGCGGCCCCTCGCGGGCAAAGACCCGTCGTAACACTGTGTTTCCAGACTGTCCACCACGGCAACGGAGACCACGGGTTCGGTACGTTCGAAGTAAGGGTCCAGACGAAACGCGTCCTGGAAGGTCCGGTGCATCGGCGACACCCGCTGGAGCCGGTACGTGTAGGTTGTCACGCGATCCACGCCGAGGGCCGGTGGAACCACGGCCTGCCACCATCCGTCCCGTTCGTCCAGCGGCCGGTGGAATTCCGGGTGCGACATGCCCTGCGCCAGCATGACGCTTACCTTGTCATCTCCCAGCGTAAAGCCCTGAAGGAAACGGCAGCACTCGCTCAGGAAGATTTCTGGAGGCGTAAACAGCCCGCTGCCCACCGCCGGCAACACGCACGTGTAGTAGGCATCCACGGCCAGTCCGTCTATGGCTTCGACCATGCCGTCGATGTCCATGCCGCATACCCAGGGGTTGATGTCCCAGAAGGGCTGCGGGCCGCTCTGAAAAACAGCCCGGACCCGGTGATCCCGGTTCAGGGCTGTTTTCATCTTTCCGTGCACGTCGTTCCAACGATTGAAACGCCAGGTGACCAGGCGCGCTTTTTCCTCCAGGTCACTGAACGGCGGCATGGGCATCCGCCCGCCGAATTCGCGTTCCCAGTCTGACTGGCAGGTCCGGCAATAGCAGGCCAGCAGATCCATGTCCCTTCCGAAATACGCTTCGTCGTTCACCCACACTTCCGTGAGATTCGGAATCTTGCCCAGCCTTTCCAGGAAATCCATGTACCGCTTCTGAAACGCCTCATTGTACGGACATCCCCATACGGCCGGCAGGTTACCAAGTTCCTCGTGCTCCGCATCCTTGCTGAACACGGCCTTTTGTTCGGGGTGCTCGGCCAGGTGCTGGTAAGCGTATTTCATGAAACCGGTAAACGTGGAGACCTCGAGGCCCTGTTCCGCCGCTCTCCTGGCTACCTCTTCTACGGCTGCTTCGTGGCCGATTACGGCCGCCACGGTCACCTCGTGGTAACCCAGGCCGGCCACCTCGGGAATCTCGTCCACGAGGGACTCCGGCCGGTTCCTGTAGTCCTGAAGGAAGGCAATCCGCTGTATCTTCCGCTTTTTCATTAGACCCTCCCGTTACTGTATCGGTGTCCAATATGCTGCAGTCTGCCCCGTCCTGTGACCATACTCATTTGCGGATTGGCCGGTTTCGTGACGGCGAAAAGGCCCGGCAGAACTCCAGTTTTCCTACCAGTACCCGCGCCATCGGCCCTCCCAGTATCCCCACAGCCACCCCGTCAGGCTGTCCATATCAAGCAGCCTCGTCTCTACGACCCATTCCGGCGGCACAGGCTGGCCTTCTTCCATCGGCAGGATAAACCGAAACGTGTCCAAATCCAGATTGTCCAGTATATGCCGGGCGGTGGACGCCATTGCCTCGTCCGGAAACCACGGCTGCGCCGCGACGCAAGCCCTGGCGAAGATGCCCGATCTGCCGGTTGTGGCAGGGCCCGCTCTCCATAACGCGGCGGGGAGGATCTCCCGTTCACCGCTTTCCACGTCGAAGGTCCACCGGTAAGCCTGCGTCCCGTTGGGCAGAATGCCGGACCGAACCATATCGTAGTTCTGCAGCATCAGGCCACGCCACAGTTGGTGGTTTCCCGGGTCGAACGCCATCAGCAGCGCCGGGAGGTATAGCGCGCGCCAGCCGATTCCGCCGGTCAGCTTTCCCGCGTGGCGTTCGAACCGGACGCTCGTATCGCAGGCATCGTACCATCTCTTGATCTCTCCGAGATATTTCGGATCTCCGGTGGCCTGCCAGGCCAGGTAGAGCAGCGGGGTATGGATGATGGCGTAGGACCAGGTCGCGTTGATCCAGTTCTCGCCCAGAATGGACGCCACCAGGGACTCATGGGTATAGCTGAAGTAGCCATGAGGGGAGACGTAATTCCACTTGATGTCGAATTCGGCCATGTCCACCAGGATTTCGTCGATAGCGGCGAGGTCCTCGGGTGGGGCAATGGGTCGGTAGGCGGCCAGCCCGACCAGAATGCACTGCACCTGGTCGCCGGAAGACTGGTTGCTGTACTCACCGCCATAGGGCTTGCACATGTATCCCCGCTCGCCCTTCTGCACTCCGAGTCCATGGATATACCGGAGGGCCCCGAACGTGCGCCGGCAGATTGCCAGGATCCCGGGATCGCCGTCACACCGGTACCGGTAACTCATGGCCCCGAGATACCAGGCCGTGTCCGTGGGCGTATTCTCCCAGGCTCGCCAGACGTGCATCGGCGGCATTCCAATTTCGGCCTCCGTCTTTCCCTGGAGGTGCCGGTGGCGGTACGCGCCGCGGTAGTCCTGCTCTGACGGCAGTTGATAATCGCCGGCGCGCACCAGCATGGGCAGCATGCCGTGATCCTGCACGAGGTGGTCCTCGACGACGCCCTGGATCCGGTTCGCCTTCGTTTCGAGCTCCGCGTCGGTCATCCGGAGTCTCCCGTGCTCATCCGGCTTTCCTCCAGTTCGTGACGACTTCGACTGCTGATATCGATCGGAAGCCCGTCACCTTCATTCCACATCCGACAATTTCGTCTCCTCCGGGACATCCGTGGCGCTTTCGAAGGATAAGTTGTACCCGTCGGGGTCTGAAACGGACGTGACCCACATTCTGTTGCCGACTTGCGGTTCAGAGGCGTCCACGCCACGAGATTTGATGTCTCTGTAATATCCGACGGCATCGTCGCAAAAAAAGAAAAGCGAAACACCTTCGCCTTTGTTTTCGCTGAATTGCCGCGAATCGTGGCCTTCGGTCCTGAATTCCTGGAGCATCACCGCCGCCTTGCCGATGCGCAACATGCACCATCTGATCACGCCTTCGTCCACCCACTTTCCTTCCATCTCGAAACCCAGTCCGTCGACGTAGAACGCCAGTGATTTCTGCATGTCTTTCACCGCGAAAAAGGGGACGACTTCTCTAACGTCCATGGGATCCTCCTGCTTTTCGCAATCAACCTTGATTCTTCGACATCTCTGCGGCCGTACTGCAACCTGGCAGTTTGCGGTACGTAATCAATCGGCCGCAACGCCAATTCGCTGCCCTGGGTATAGTGTCCCTCGAGGGCGCCCGGCCATTTCCGAGTTTACCGATTCGAAATCTGCAGCGTGTTTCCGTCGGGATCCTTGAAGTCGCAGCATTCAAACTTCGACAGGACATGATGTTTTCCCACGCGAACTCCCGCTTTCCGGAGTTCCTCGCGCGCAGCGCCGACATCTTCGACAATGAAGACGAGCTTGTTCCGATTCCGCCCTGCGCAACCGGGCTTTCCAGCGCGGTGGATGCCGATCTCCATCCCGCCGCTGGACAGTCGAACCCAGCCTTTCGGGTCGTGATCCGTTACTTCCGGAGGCACCAGGACCGCCATCCGCATCACGTCCCGGTAGAACGACACCATGCGGTCGACGTAATCAGTAAAGAAGATATATCGCGTTGCCAACATTGGATGGGCCTTTCCGGTGCCATCTTTGGAATCGGATGGAAGTTAGACGGTAGACGAAATGCGGTTAGACGGTAGACGAAATGCGGTTAGACGGTAGACGTAAGACGGTAGAAGAAATCCTTGCCCGGTCCGTTATTCCTCCTTGCCTCCGGCATGAGAAGAAACCTCGCAAGGCACGCAATCTCTCACGTCCCACGTCTACCCTTCTTGCGAACCGCCCGGAGCACCGCGTTCAGTTGCCGCGAAAGGTACGGTGATGCCTTACCAACAATTCCGACCGAGTCCATCAGAGGAAACGTGGGGCCGTGCCATCCTCCGCTGAGATCGTCCACGCGTCTTCCGATCAAGACCCCGTTCGGGCCGACGTGGGGACGGAGCCGGTCAAGGCCGTTCTGGATCACTTCAACCGGGAGCGGCCGGCCGGTTCGACCGGACCATTCCACCAGAAAGAACATCCCGCGCAGGACGTCGTATTCGAAGAAGCGGGGAAACAGCGGCTTCAGCCACTCCGGGTTGATAACACGGCTGTCTTTTATCGAGCAGACGAGTCGATGTTCGATGAGATAGCGCGCGCCCTCGTCCAGGAATCTCTGTTCAACATCCGTATATTTCCGGTTCGTGAAGAACAGAATAGCTTCCAGAGGAGGCAGCGTGGATACGATGGAACTCTTTCCCGATCCGCAATAGGCTGCCGGCGAGCAGTTCAGGCCGCCGTCCGGTAACTGGTGTCCAAGGAACCACTCCCGAATCCAGGGCAGTTCGGCATCCACGTCGCAGCCGCGCGACGCGAGTATCTTGTAAAATACACCCAATTCACAGTGGCAACAGTCCATTTTCGCCCGGTCGGAATCCGCTTGCGGTGCATCAGACGGGTCGACAACGAACCTCGGCCACGCGCCATGCTTCAGCAGTTTCAGCGCACTGGTGACGGCCGACTCCGGGATTCGCCCGGATTCCCCCATCTCGTACAGCGCCGCCATGTGCCACCACGGCCCGGTCCACTTCACCCGGCTGTTCCGATCCGGAACGTGGAAGATATCGTCAGATTCAAGAAAATCCATGGACGTGGTGATCGCACTCGATACTCCGGCGTCAATCTTCATGCATGGGTTCTCTCGCGGCCCCATCGATCGTTCCTGAGTCATAATAGCCTGTCTTTGGCCATTGTCGCAACGGCGAGATGCATCCCCTCGCCGTTGTCGCCGCCCTCGAACAGATTGAAATTCGTCTTCAGATTGCACCCCGCGTAATACAGCCGCAACGTGTCGCCGATATCCACCACGCACGGCGTCGATACCGTCTTCCAGTCGAAACGTTCCAGATCCCGCGAGGCTGCAAACGCGGGGGTCTCGTGATTCAACGTCCAGTTAATTCCATCTGTCGACGTATCGCAGAAGATCTCGTGGTAGACCATATTCATCGGCCCGTCCTTCTTCTTCAGATGTCCGATATGCCACATGTAATAGGTCCCATTGATCTTATGAACTTCCGGATAGACGCACGACTTCGTGTTGCCCGTTGCCTGAACCGCAGGGTGTTCACGCCGCGTCCATGCAATCCCATCCTCCGACGCGTATTCGTAGACGTACGCATAGGCCGTTTCCCACGAGTCATCGGGGTTGGGCCTGGCATTCATCCACATGCGATACCGGCCGCCTTCCCTGCGTACGCACGGCGCCCGGCATTCGTGGATCAGGGGTTCTTGCAAGAATTCCCAGCGCAGTCCGTCGCGGCTGGTCGCATATCCCATGGCCGAACTGATGTTCTTCGCCAGAATACCATCGTCCCGGTATTCCACGTGGGTCGTGCTCAGGAACCACATCTTGTAATGTTGTTCGTCCTCGTCGTACAGCACTCTGGGGGTATTCAGGCTCTGACCCCACGAAAGACTGTCGGCCGTCAGGATCGGATTGTCCGGATGAAGGCTCCAGACATAGCCGTCGTCCGATTCGGCGTATCCGATACACGTTCTGTACAGCGTCGGGCGCACCGCCGATCCGGAAAACCACATGCGGTACTTGCCTTCGGCGTAGATGACGCGCGGGCAGTAGATGTTGCACTTCATCCACGGCTGCGGCGGCGGCGAATTGCTGAAGATGGGTGAGTCCGGCCGTTCCCAGGGTTGTGATTGGACTGTCGATGCCATGATTCCTCCCGTTTTTCACAAAATACGCGACCGGAGGGTCCCTATCCCTCACATTCAGCGAAACAATATAGTCGCCCGTCATACGCGCCCACGCAGAACCCGTCTTCAGTCAGACAGGGCGCGGCCGCGATCGGCGAACCCAGGTCCATACGGCTGACGCAGCCGCCGGTCCGTGCGTTCAGGACGTACAGGCAACCGTCCACGCCGCAGATGAGCAGACAGTCCTTATAGATGACCGGGCCCGCAAGGATGGATCGGACCTCACGGCGGGCCGGGACCATGTCCATCAGGTCATTACCTGTCTGGAAGCGCCACAACAACGCGCCCGATTGGAAGTCGAAACAGAATGCCTCGCCGTCCGGCGTTGTCGCGTACAACCGGTCATCCCGCAACGCGAGCCCGGTGGGATACCGCGATGGAAGCACGCCCCGTTTCCACACAACCTCGCCTGTACTGACGCTCAGGACCGCCAGATGCGCCGGCTCGCCCCCATACCAGTGAAGATCCGGGGCGCCGCTGCCGGTGACCAGCAGGCCGCCGTCCACCACAGGCCGCGCGTAGGGATTCTCGACGCCCATGGTCCGTTCCCAGACCGCCTTTCCGCTATGCCTGTCCAGCGCCATCAACCCCCGCCGCTGGACGAGCAGAATGAGCAGGTCGCCGCAGATCTGAGGACTCGCGTAGCACGGCCACCCATCGCCTCCTTCAATTCCGGTGTACCACACTTGCGCGCCGGATCTCAGGTCAAAGGCGCCCAAACCGGCTTTGCCTCCGGCGTACACCGTCTCGCCGTCAATCACCGGAGAAGCATAGATCCACCGTTCCGGAAACCCGGGCAGGTCGGCCTGCCAGTGAATGCGTCCCGAGCCGGTTTCAATGATATACAGTCTCCCGGCAACGGACACGGCCGCGGTTAGATCGGTCCCATCGTCAGGAGTGTCTGACGCGGTGGTGATAGCCGCGCTGTTCTTGACAGCTGTGTCCGTAGTTACGCGCCATACAAGCGCGCCGCTTCGAGCGTCGACGCACGCGACGCCGTTTTGGGCGGGATATCCTTCGTCCGCAAGGCTCACGAGCATCCGATCGCCGGAACGGACCGGCGCCGCGCGGTGTAACCCCGCCGGAAGCTGATGCGTCCAGAGCAGCCGCAGATCCTTGCCCGCCCCGTTGAGCGAAATCGGAACCATCTCTTCACGCGGAGACGGGCTCGCAGCCCGTGTGAGAGGCCTTAGCCTGAACGCGAAATCCTCCTCTTGAAACTCAACGATACGATACCCACGAGGGCGTGTATCCAGACCGCCAAAACAGAGCGGCGGCGCCGTCGCGACGACAATCCCGTCCCTGGTGAACACCTTGCTGGAGTGCCAATGCCCGTGCATGACCAGCTTTACCTGGTACCGGTTCAACGAATTCAGGAAAGGAATGGACGGTGGCGTATGCAGGAACACGGCGATTTCCCGGTCTTGTGGCTGCTGCGCCAGGTCCGCCCAAAGCCATTCCTCCTTCCGCTTCCGGTCCGGTGGCGAGTAGAATTTATCCTCGTTCGGATAGAGGACAAAATGCCAGCATCCGCTGTCGAAACTGTAATATGTCGGGCCGAGAAACTGTTCGTAGTTGCGCGTGAACGTAGAGCCGTCGCGCTGCTTCAGGATCTCCTCGATCTTCGCGTATTCCCTCCTGTGTTTCAACGCGACCAATTCTTCCACCGTCAGGTCGCCGAAGCGCTCCTGATTGCCGTCGTGCCCGCCGAACATGGGCAGTACCGGCGTCGAGACGCTTGTGATGGCGCGCTGGAATTGTTCGAGCTCGTCAGGCGTCCCCCAATCGGTCAGGTCGCCGCTCGCAACGATCACGTCCGGATGGGCCTCCCGTTCAAGTTGTCGCAAATCCTGCGACAATATCTCACCTTGAATCCTGTCTTCGTCCAGCACCACGTGGGTATCGCTGATATGGACCATCGAAAAAGCTTGCTGGCGCCTGTCCGGCAGCCTCGCGAGCTCGAAATCGACCCCGCGCTGATGGCCGTTCCATCCGAGCGTCGACCGGTAGAAGTCCTGACCGGGCCGGAAGCCATCGGGTACCGTCACGAAGATGAACGTGTGCCCGCCCGGCGAGACCTCCAGCGCGTAGCGCCCGTCGGTATCCGTTCGCACCACGTGCTCCCCGTTGGAAACGGGGACGTTCGCAAGCCCGCGGTCGGATTGGACGTCGCGGACGTGGCCGTCAATCGTTATCGTCATGAATCACCCCACCTGAAGTCCAGCACACCAAACATGAAACCGGCCCCTTCTCAGATGCGAAAAGGGGCCCGTATAGGCAAAACAATCCGTTGAATTGACCGGTCATTTTCGGATTGGCGTTCAGCACGCATCGGCGCCTCAGCGATTCCCGTGCCGGCTTCCGGTTATCCTGATGTGGTGAGGCTTTGCCCGGTCACTCGCCAGGCAGGCGGTACGGCACGCTCTTGTTCACCGCTTGGTCGATGGTCTCCGGCGATAACAGGACCGTTGTGGAGACTTCCAGAGCGCCAGCCGCCGCGATGTTGAGTGCCAGGGATGCGGCAGTGGCTTCATCCGGAATGTCGGCGATCAGGATGAGGTCGTCATCGCCCATCGCGTAGTAGAAGCCCTCCAGCTTGCCGCCCATCCCTTCCACGGTCTGCCTCAAAGCCTCCCGCCGTCCGGTGCCTCCCTCTTTGAGCAGTCCAGCAAGACCCGACCGCGTGTATTTTGTGCGGTACATGTAATTGGCCATGGTTCTCCCTCCTGTCAGTTGGTGTAAAGATACCCTCGGCGCCGCACCGTCGGCCAAAGATGCGGATACGGACCGAAGAACAATTCGAAATAGCGCGGCAGCGATACATTAACAGTCCCGATGACAGAACACCGGACGCTGCGTAAAGCCCTCGCCGGCCATGGCGCGTGGCCGCGCCCCTGACGAAGGCACGGTCTAATATGGGAAACAATCGATGTGAAGTAAAGAGTTGTTCGCTGTCGGGTTCGTACACGAGGACACGTCGTGTGCAGTTCGAAGTCCACGGGCTGTCAGACCCAGAAACATTGAAAGCTGATTCAAATCCATACTATATTCACGGTCATAGTCCTGAGCGTCTCCGTGAAGCCGCCCCACGTCATACGTTGCGAGCCGGTCTCCCGTATCCCCCGACTCGGTCTTGTAGTCCGGGTCGCCGACCAACGCCTCATTGATGAGGGTCTCAAGACCGGGTTCAGTGGTGTCGTTATTCATTAGGAGTTTCCAGTCAATTACCCGTCAATTAAACAAATGCAATAAAATTAACGAGTTATTGCATTTCAACGGCTGTCGGGTGTTTCCTGATCAATTGGCCGTCCATTGTTCCTCTGTGGCGTAACTTATTAAAAAAGAAAGATATGTCGGCCCACTAAGCCACTTTCGGGTTCGTTCGATCATCTAACCATCAATTGATACAGTTCCTGGCGGTTTCCGAGACGTCGGGCCATCGATCAATCCACGCCAATCGAGATCAAGCCCAGAATGGGACATATTTCATCAATCTTCTGGAGGCATTCTCGTCAAACGGCTTGATCATGC
Source organism: Candidatus Latescibacterota bacterium (assembly GCA_963662665.2). Taxonomy (GTDB): domain Bacteria; phylum Latescibacterota; class UBA2968; order UBA2968; genus JAAXHE01. Next base: position 414,576 of record CAXXJS010000040.1, on the reverse strand, counting down.
CGGCGTCCATGGCCTCGCGAATGCGGCGAGAGGCGACAGCCTTGTTGTTCTGCTTGATGCCAAACCTTTCTCGAAGTGACGCATTAGTCAGGAAATCGCGCATAACGTACTTGAGGCATGCATGGAGGTAACAGGCTCTTATCCGCTCCTCTACGTTCATGTTGGCGAGGTTCTTGTGGGCGAAGAGAACTGCGCGAGTAGAACCCGGCGGAACCTCGAAAAGCGGTGCCGGCAACTGGAATACCTCAATCTCGAAAACGACCTTGTCGATCCCGCTACCTCGTTCCTCACAGATACGAAACCGGCGCATTAGTGAGGCAAGCGACTCGTTGCGGGACCTGGGAGGTGTGTCCAAAAAACGCTGCGTATCAACGAGAGGCTCACCGGGATTCGTAATCTCAATTCGGTCATCAAAGATCTCCACCATTGGTCCTGCACCGGTGACGAGAAAGTCCTGGTGGATGAGCGCGTTGGCGACGAGTTCGCGGATGGCCAGGTCGGGGAACATCGGCACCGTCCTTCGCAAGGCTTTCTCGATCATTTCGTTAGCTGGAAGTATCCCACCAAGGTAGCCAACCAGACCTTCAAAGCCGCAGGCGTATCCTTTGGTGTTCTCCTGTTCCCTGATCGTCTCGGTCCTACCCCTGCCCCTGTATTGGATAACCCGCACGGCCTTGCGCTTCAGGTTTGGGAAGTCGCTGAGGCTCTTGGCGAACAGAACCGCACCTACGTTGGTAATATCGAAGCCACCCGCGTGGCTCGGGGCGATAATCCGGTCACTCTGCAACCCATGAAGGATGGCATCACGGCCGTCAGGGAGCGGTATTTCAAGCAAGTCGAAGTACGCAGGATAGTCGAGTTTTGATAGAACATCCTCGCCACACAACCGTTCAGCGGCGATACCCTCTTCGAAGCTCGCCAGTTCGAACACTCGCCAGAGTGCTCGTTCCTTTTCCGGATAGTCCTTTAGTTTTCTCCGGGTGCTGCCTACCCGAATAAACTCCACTCCTTCGAACGCGACCGGGTGTTGAAACGCAGGATCAATCTCCATAATTGCGACCCGCTTCCCGTCAATCATTACTTCGTGGAAACGGAAGTCTATGCGTGGTTTCAATAACCGGAGTAGCCACGTCTCCAGCGGTTCGTTGCCCTTCTTCGCAACAGCCGGAGAAAAGTCCGTGCCAACAATGTCGTGAGTTCCATTTTCAACGCCCCACATAATATATGCGTGGACCTTTCCGTGCAGGGCTGCCGCGTTGGAAAGCGCGGAGACGTACTCACCTATGGTCTGCGGTTCGCGGTGGTTGACTTTGAATTCGGCCCACTCGGTTTCATGTGGCAGGTTGCGCAACTTCCGTACCAGGCCGACAAGGTAGGCGCGGTTTCTATTTGTTGCCATTTTTCGACCTCTTGCATCCAGTGTCAAAGCCGATTACGATTTTCGACTTGTCGCGGTCACGGCTTCCCCAGGGCGCAGGACACCGGCTGATCGCCTATGGCAGATTGGCCACCGCCTTGCTCACGTGTATCTTTCTGGTAAACACGTCCGAGGTGAATAGCGAGCGGACGCCGGTAGTTATCAGGAGTTTCCAGTCAATTACCCGTCAATTAAACAAATGCAATAAAATTAATAGTTTATGGAATTTGGATGTCGTTCCGACAATTCCCGATCAATTAGCGGGCAATGAAAACGGATTCTGGTTCTTGACGCCTTTCGAGATCGGGCCGCATCTCAGATGGCTCGGCAATCCCGGTTGGGCTACAGAGATCACGACCTTCATCATCCCCGGAGGATTTGCTCACCGAACAAATGAATTAAGACTTTATTGCTTGTAGATTTATGCTTTGTCAAGAAAGAATAATATGATAAGATACAAATAAACAGATACTTATCAAATTAATTATGCGAATATTGTGCCGGAATAATGCCATTTGCGCAATTTCTCAGGTTTAGGCACAATATAGGATTATCCGTCTTCGCAGATACAAGTAGGCGGGCGTCGGTTGACAGTGAATTGAAAACGTCGCTGCCCGACGCACAGTTAATCACGTCCGTATTCTTCGAAGATACGTTACGACGCCAATCGGCTGACTGGATTGTTCCTGCTGATTACGTGGTCCCGGTCGATTCGAGTAGTTCAATCACCATAATATTCGGTCGTTCGTAGAGAGATTTCAAGATCCCATTCCTATTGCTCGACGGACCGTATCGAGTTTTCCTATGGTGAGTCAGACCTGTTGGTTGTGCGTTTAGCTCACGTTATGATAAAGCCAAGGTTTCCATGGTTCATGATTGCGACATTATCGTAGGCTTGGGTTAATATGGGAAACAACCGAGTCTTTGTAAAGGGCTCCGTCCAATAACGAAGATATTTCGTCCCATGCCCGAGAATGTCTCCCCAGAATCCCCCGGTCTCCGTCTGTCCGCGCGAATTTGAAGAGCTTTTGCAAGAACCGCCCTCATTCGATCCCGCCCTCCCTGTACCACCGTGCCAGAACCTGTTCCGCCGGTTTTCCCTGCGGCGTGAACCCCCGTTCCCGACGGCGTGCGCGCCTTCCTCCGGATCGCGTGCTCCCCTCGGGGAACCACTTCCACACGTGCGCGCCCGCAAACCAGGGCTTGCGCCAGAACGTCCGGAACATCGCCTCGTAGAGTGTCGCCTGCAGTTCATGGTCAACCGGCGCGTTCGAGCGCCAGACCCACGGTTCCACGGCCGCATCCGCGGTACTCCGGTAGCCCACCTCCGTAAACAGAACCGGCTTACCCACCCGCTGGTGTACTGCTTCGATCAACTTTACATGAGGCGCCCACGCAGCCTTTAATTCATCAAGCGTCAAAGCGGCGCCTGTGCTGTCCGCCAGTGGGAAATAGACCTGGATACCGATGTAGTCGAGGTCGTCCCAGAAGGGCACTTCCTCGAACTCGCGGTACCAGTTCGCCGAGTAAGTCAGTTCGCCCCCGTACACCGCTCGCACGTCCGCAATCAGCCTGCGCCACGCTTCAGGGCGGTTCAACACGGCGCTGCGCAGTTCCGTCCCGATACACAGCGCCTCCATCCCCGCAGTTTCCGCCAGTTCGGCGTAATGGAGGATGAATCGCCGGTAGCTCGTCCACCACCGGTCCCATTCATCAGGCGTCGAAAAGTCAATATTCCCGCGCCACCTCCCGTCGCTGCGGTCCCGGATCCAGACGTGAGGCTTCAATATCGTCCGGATTCCCCGCTGCCGCGCCCGCCGGGCCGCATCCGCCAGTCCCACGTCCGATTCCCCCCACCAGACGCGTCCCGACGTTGCGAGGATCACCTCAGGGGCGCCGGCGCTTTGCTGCCACCCGAACGGCGTCTGCGAAATCCAGTTCACGTTCATCGCGGCCAGGCGGTCGAAAGCCTTCTCTGCGGGGCGGCCCGGTCCGGCCACGAAACAGACCCCGCGGTGTTTTTCGGTAAAACGCGGCCCCTCAGACACCGGGGTCCGTGTCTGAGCGTGTATCGCTACGCTTACAAGCAAGAACCAGAAAATCCCGATCGTCCGCGCAATCCGCGTCAACCCTGCGCCCTCTCCAGGCAATCCGTACCTTTCACTTTCGGGTGCAATGCCCTTGCCTTCCACTTATCGCATTGAAAACAGGGGAAGGGGCAAACGCCCCTTCCCCTTTCGTATGCACGTTGGCTCTGCTCCATCGAGAAGGCTAATTTCCCACATGGTGCGATTACCGCATCAGGCTTCCGGTGTAGGAAATCCCGAACAGCCACGTGGAGCCGGCGAAAAACGTATAAGGCGCTCCGAGCGCGGGGTCGGCGCGGCCAAGTACGGACACACGCGCCGCGGCTTCGAGGGCGAGGCCCTGCGGCAGGCTGACGATCGCCGTGGGTATCGCATAGGTGACGCGCCGGCCGCCGCCCGAGATCCCTTCCAGTTTCAGGGCGACGTTCAGCATCTCGGTGGGGCTGCCGCCGATCTCAACGTTGTAGATCAACTCGTCGTCCGGGTTGTGGTGAATGGTTTCGTTTGTCTCCCGGAGGCGATATCCCAGATCGATATTGGCGTATATCGGGGTGGGCCAATAGGAGCGGCCGATCTGCGCGATCACTTCGACGTCCCACTGGCCGTTTCCGGCAGACATGGCCTCGGGCGCGGCGCGAAAATCCCCGGTTGGCGCCTTGATACCAAGCATCAGGGTGCCCACGACAGGTTCGTGTACGAGATTGACCTTGCCGAAGACGCGGACGTCGCCAAGACCTGACTCTTTTGTGCGATATCCAAACATCTCTCTGTGCGTGGGCGAGGTGAAATTCTCGAACATCCGGTTGATCGCCGCGAACTGAACGCCGAGATCGAAGCGCTTGGTCACCCCGTAATACACGTCGAGATACACCTCCCGTGACGTATAATCGGCCGGGATCTTGCTCGCGTCGCCGTCTTTTTCGTAGTGCCTGTCGGTGGCCTGGTAAAGGCCGGTGATTTTGCTCCACACCTGGCCTTTTTCCAGCGTCCACGCGCCCGCAAAGGCGGGCCGGGGCGCAAGGATACAGAGGGCGGCGATGAGAATGGACGCCGTTCGAAAGTATGATTTCAGGTTCGCGATCTTCACGTCCGGGTACGGAACTTCCTTAGTGCGGTTCAACTTCAGCTCCTTTTCGATACGTCCCGCGGTTTGCCGGACAGCGTCCGGCAAACGATAAGGACACGCGCGCGTGATTAGCCGCGCCCGAAGGCCGGCGAGGATTGCCTGCCACCGGCGCAGCCCTGTTTAAGAGACGGGTTCACCCTTAATTCTACAATATTCGCGTGCCTGACGCAATGGCCATCAGCATTCCCAGCGTGATTTTTCTGTCGCAAAATGCGACAGTTCAGGCTACTGACGTTGCCCCTTGCGACCCCTTTCCACCCTTTGGTCAATTTGGATATTCGAACTCCTCGAAATTGTCTTTTTCAATCGGATGCAGGTAAAGCCTCATCTTTCGATCTCTCGTGGTTGCGAACATGACCTGGCAGGAGATCAGGTCACCCACGTTCAGCCCGTGCATCTGGAGGATCCGCCCCGGCGCGTGGACATCAAACGAAAAGTCCACAAGGTCCTGCATCGTCTTCATTCGCGCGAACACGTTTCGATAGTGCTCGAAATACATGACGCGGGCCTGGGAATTGTAATAGTATGGCCCGTCCCAGAAATCAGGGTCCGCCTCGCGCGACGGTTTCCGGAGCCTGGGATGCCGCCAGTGGTTGACCTCCAGGAGCATCCCGTCCTGCGCCTCCGAAATGGCGACGTTCTCCGACTCCAGTTCCAGACCCAGTATGTTCCCCTCGGCGTCGACCGTGACCAGGTTCATCCCCTTTTGCCCGGAGAGGCGGTACTGTTCCACGAAATGCCGGACGTCGTCGCAGTCGCCGCAGTGCTGCGCGAGCAGGTGAACGACGAAGTAGAGGTTGAGGCGTTCGGGGTTCGAGACAAAGTTGAACTTCCGATGCCCGGAATTCGCTCCGACTGCCAGTCCGGCGTCATTCACAGCCATCCCCAGCGTGACCTGCCGCCTGGTGCCGAACCCCATCATTCCATGAGGTTTCGTGTCCGGGAAAAACGACACAACGGAATTGGAGACCGTTCCCGGCGCCGTATCCGTGCCTCCGTCGTTGGTGGACAACATGGCGGGGCCGTCGTCTTCCAGCAGGATTCCCAGCGTGGAACAGGCATCACCCACGGGTCCGGTCCAGAGTATATGGCCAAAGTACGCGTGGTCGAACGACGCCATTCCTGCCGCCTCGCCGAACGCTTCGATCTGATCGATCATATCCGGAAACTCCCGGCGCATGAACGCCATATTCTTTCGAAAGTAGGTAGCGTCGAAATCGTGCGGGCGTTCCTGCCAGAACTTCAGATAGTCACGGGCCGCCTCAGGGTCCATGGAGCCCTGGGCCTTTCCGATCTCTGCGGGACTTCCGCGAAAAATACGGGTCTTCATTATCTCCTCCTTGTGCCGTGGATCTCTTGTTTTCTGAATTAACATTCCAGTTTCCGGATCAGGTCAGCCCGGGACTTCACGCGAGGCGGGCCGCTTCGACCGACCGACGAATCGCTTTGGCCATACGCAGGAATCCCAGGTCGTTCGGGTGAACCCCGTCGACAGTACATGCGTCCTGATCGGCCGAGCCGAAAAGGGTCTCGCCATCCACAAACCACACCCTGGCGTCACCTCGTTTCAAGGCATTCAGATATGTCCTTCGAATGATCTCTCGCCTCTCCGTCCAGCGTGACGGATTGGCATTGATCGACGGACTCGAAACGATGATAATGGGCAGGTCGGGACGGGCATCCCTCACAATCCGGAAAAACGCCTCATGTGTCTGCTCCAGATAATCGGCCGTAGGGGCATTGTGGTCGTAATCCATCACAAACATACGCATGTCCACCTTCGCGATCAGACGGGCCATTTCCGGCTCACCCCTGGCGCTACCGCTGAATCCGAAGTTGATCAGGTTCGCATCCAGCCAACGCGACAGGATATTGGGATAGGTGTTTCCCGGCCGGGACGCGCAGCCTCCGTGCGTTATTGAGGACCCGTAGAAGAGAAGCGGCTTCTCAACCGTGAACGGCGAGGGTGGTTCGATTTTCGCGCCCGGATCCAATCCGATAACAACCCGGTTGACGCCGTTGTAAACCGGAAAATTCAGCGTCCATTCCCGCATGCCGCCGTCCTGTCCATCGACCAGGAGCGTTTCGTATACCCGCTCAATCATGGGCGGTCTCGCGGCGTTTATGAACCGCTTCTCTGTTCCGACTCCCGCGTAAATATCGAACCCGGAATTTCCTGACCGCGGCATGTGCGGCATGTCGACGACCTCGGCCAGTTCCACCCGGATGGCGATTGTTCGGGAATCCGTCCTGAAACGCGCCATCCCGCCCGAGGTACACCAGGCCAGTCTCCGGACGGATTCGCTCATGTCCGGCAGCGCGTCGACTGGCAGCCGGCAGAACTGCCTCTCCCGTTCCATCCAGGGGAAGCCGGACACCGCGACGGGTGCTTCCATAACATCCAGGCAGAGTACCCTTCTGCCCTCGATTTCCGCGGTCTTCAGGTCAGGTCTTGTGCTGTCGGACATCGATTCGCCTTTCATGACTTCCAGATGGGCAGTTGAACGTACGAGGCGCGGCCGGCCTCGTGGTAGACGGTATTGCGGGCGATGCGGCAGTCTCTGTCGTCGGGATCGCCTGTATTCCGGTTGATGTCGTAATTGGGGAAATTGCTGCTGCAGATGTCCAGGCGGATACGATGGCCGGCCCTGAACAGGTTTGCGGACGGTTGCATGTCGACTTCGATACGATATACCGTTCCCGGATCCATGGGCGTCGGATGCTCCCGGCTATCCCGGTATCGTGCGCGCAGGATGCCCTCGGAAACCGGAAAGGCGTACCCGTTCGGATCGTCCCGGCTGGCGGGATAGACGTCGAGCAGCTTCATGAAAAAATCGGTATCCGGCGCGTCCGAGGATATCCAAAGGACTCCCCTGATATTCCCTGCGATCGACAGGTCCGCGGAAAGCGGCGCGGTTTGAAAGACCAGCACGTCGGGCCGGGAGGCGATGGGCATGCCGGGGACGCCATGCCCGGGAAGGGTCTCGATCTCAATCTGATCGCGGGGTCCCATCCCCTTGAACCACCCCTCTTTCATCGGACCGTATGGGATGATACAGCGGCCGTTGCTGGACACCGTATTGCTCGGGTCGTATCTATACGTCGTCGAGGCGTCGTCCTGAGAGGGGGCGTCGGGCGACAGGATACCGTTTTCATGGATATAGTACGGTCTCTCGCGCGAGCCTTCCGGCGGCCAGCCGGCTACGCTGAACCACTTTCCGCCGTGTTGCAGGAGCCCGTACCTGTCGCGGCTGCCGTCCCCGCCGCCCATCCGGAACACCCGCACCGCGGTGCCCACGTCAACCGTATCATCTTCCTTGAGCCACCTGTTGAACCACTCGAGGTAGAGGTGGAGGAAATCCTTTTGGAAATGGAGGCCGCCTTCCGGTCCGAAGTGTACGTCTCCGCAGGACGGTTTGCAGTTGCCGTGGGTCCACGGACCCACCAGCAGATGCTGATTCCCGCGTCCCATGCGCACCAACTTCTGAAAGCCGTCGATAATCGTCCTCGGATACCAGTCGAACCAGCCTGCCATCCAGAGGATGGGCATGTCGGGAAACGAATCGAAATACTCGTCCATCGCGAATCCCGGCTGCCGCCAGAATTCCGTATAGTCGTTGTTCTCGAAATAGAGCTGGAAGACCGCGTCCTCGTACTGCGGTACGACCGCCAGCGGCGTCTGACCGCGTCGCCAGGGAATACGGGAAGCCCACTCGAGGAACTGCTGTCCGTCGGCGGACATGGTCTTTATGGCTTCGGCAATGGCCGGGTCCGCCAGCGCCTCGTGGCCCGTAGTCGACATCCGGACCGCCCAGTTAAGGAGACCGAGATGCAGTGCGCCCCCCTCGCGCATACTATAGTGCCAGGCGTTGATGGGCCCTTCGAATGGAATCATCGTCGCCAGGGACGGGGGGTTCTGCGTGGCCGCGTGGAACTGCACCCACGCATTGTAGGAACACCCGTGCATGCCCACCTTCCCGTTGCACGACGGATGACTGGCGATCCATTCGATGGTGTCGTATCCGTCCTCCGGGTCGTCCCTGAACGGGAAGAACACGCCCGCTGAACCATAGCGTCCCCTGCAGTCCTGTACGGCGGCCATATAGCCGTTCCGCGCGAAAAAGCTCGCGATGGCCGCCCCGCCGTTCTTGTTATACGGCGTCCTCTCGAGGACCGCCGGGAAGGCCCCGGTTCGTCGATCTGCAACCTCGCCCGGGAAGTAGAGGTCGGTGGCAAGGCGTACGCCGTCCCGCATCGGGACCATCACGTCCCTGGCCACAATCACGTCGGGGGTCTGCTGATCTTCCATAGGTTCCTCTCGATACCGAGCCGTGCGCCGGTATCCCTCAGACGAATCGGTATCCGTACAGCCGGGCCGCGCCATACAGATGGAATCGCAGCTTGAAGCGGTCTCGGCCGACGTCCGCAAGACGTTTGTCGCCCCACGCCACGGGGCGTCGCAGTCCGTCGACGTAGACATCGTCACAGTCCTCGCATCCGTAACCGGGAATCGGCTCACCTGAATCCGCGTCCAGAACTTCAACTTCGACCCAGTTGCGGTTTTGTCGCACGTCTCCCACGTTGACCGTCAGCGCAGTCGAACGGTCGGTCAACGCCAGCGGCGTGGTGGTCGCGTTTCCGGGCGTCTCCCGGTCCGGGGTCTCCAGGCAGGTAAAGCCATCTTCGCGGAGCGTGGCCAGGCCCATCCGCGCCATACGTGCGCTTCCGCTCCCCATCTCATGAACAAACTCGGAGATCTCGTTTTCCGGCGGCCAACTCGTGAACTCTTCGCCCGACCCGCCATAGTACATGTAGATGGTACCGTCCTTGACGACCGGTTTATCCGTAATAATGAGCAACCCCCCGTCCCACTCGCCGTGCGCGCCGCGAGCGATGACCTTCTGATGGGGATTCACCCGCCGGAAATTGAGTCCGTCTCCGCTGGTCGCCAGGCGTATGTCCGCCGAGTACGTCCCGTAGAAGCCATAGCGGCTCGGTACGTACCAGCCGTACTCGTAGCAGATGATCCATGCGCCGCCGTACGGCGACATCATGATGTGATGGTCCTCGTACTCGAGGCCGTCGGCGGGGGAGAGCAGGGGGTTCTCTTCCGCCCTCCGGAAGTACTCGACGTCCGGGCCGTACGCCAGAATCTTGGCGCGCCCCAGGCCGCGGTACCGTTCGGCGTGACGCTTGATATCCGGCTTGTCGAACGGTACCATCTCCTGGAAGACGATCTTGTACCGGCGCGAGGGATCCGGGTCCTGGTCGTCCCGGACGAGGACGCCGATATCGGGCGGTCCGCGAAACCACTCGGGCAGGTCGATATTGGGACCCTCGGTCCAGTGGACCCCGTCGGGAGAATAGTTGGCCCGGGCGCCCTTGCCGGCGTAAACCGCCTGCCCGCCGAAGCTGCGCTTGATCCCCTTGAATCGCTTGTCCGGGTCCGGCTCGGAGTCGTCCTTGATGATCGGGCCGCGCCCGTCCAGGACGATGTTGTTCTTCTTGCTCCCGTTGTACTCGTACATACCCAATTCGGGTTTGTGCCAGTTGACCCCGTCTTCGCTCACCGCGTACCCCATGGCCCACCACCTGGAGGGTGCGATGTCCGAACCCGCGTACCAGGCCTTGAAGAGCTTGTCTTCATCGTCGTAGATGACCGTGGGCGAGGACCACGGCGCGCAGTGGGTGGAGTCCCACTCGTGCGAGTCGCCAACGGGAAGTACGGGATTGAGGGGATGTTTTTCGGCCTCGCACACCGCCTGCGTCACGTGATAGACGTCCTCGATCCCGTTCATGAGCAGGAAACCGTCCGCGCTTCCGGCGTCCGTGTTCATCCGGTCCAGGTTCCCTGTCCTGTGAGAGTCCTCCGCCATTGTGGTCCTTCCTTCCCTTCAGCAGTTCGATCTGATATACAGCGCCGTCATTCGGCGTACGTCATTTCCGTATGTTGTTCCTTGTCCAGCGGGTACCGGTGGACCCGCAACTTCCGGTCTCGCGACGTCATGAAGATCGCGTGGGTGGTGAACCAGCCTCCGATATTGGTTTCCGGGCTTTGAAGAATCCTTCCCGGTTCGTGCACGTCGAACGAGAAGTCGGTCAGTTCATCCACGGTGCGCATGCTTTCGAACGCGTCCCGGTGGCAGGCCAGGTACTGAATCCGGTTCTGGGAGTTGTAATACGACGTGCTCGCCCACCAGTCCGGATCCGCCTCGCGGGACGGTTTCTGGAGGGCGGGATCCTGCCAGTGGTTGGTTTCGAGTACCATCCCGTTTTCGGGTTCCCTGAGGGCGATGTTGGCCGATTCCAGTTCGAAACCCACCATGTCGCCGGCCGCGTCCACGGCAACGCCCGTGAGGCCCTTGATGCCCGAGATCCTGTATTGCAGGAGGAAGTGCCCCACGTCGTCGCAGTCAGCGCAATATTGCGCGAGCAGGTGCGTGGTGAAATATAGATTGACGTGTTCCGGGTTGGCGCCGGGGTTGAACTTCCGGTGACCGGACGCGCAACCCACCAGCAGCCCCGCGTCGTTGATCGCCGTGCCGACGGTGACGCCGAACCGCTCCCCGATGCCGGCCATCCCGTGGGGCCTGACGTCCGGCAATTCCATCAGGATCTTGTCCTTCACGAAATCCTCGACCCTGCTGATGGAACTCGTATCGTACGTCCTCAACATCGCCGGACCGTCGTCCTTCAGCATGATCCCGAGCGCCGAGCATCCGTCCAGGTCGGCGGCGGTAAAGTAGACGTGCAGCAGATACGTATGATCGAAGTCTTCAATCCCCGCAGCGTCGCCGTACGCTTCCATCTGCGTCACCAGTTCCGGGAATTCCCGCCGCATGAATGACAAGTTCTCACGGAAGTAGCCGTCCTCGAAGTCCTGAGGCTGTTCCAACCGCTTCTCCAGCTCACGCCGGGCGTATTCCGGATCCAGCGCGCCCTGCGCCCGCCCCGCTTCGGCAGGACCTCCCCGGAAGATGTATTGTTCCATACCCGGACCTTTCAAAGGTACGCGTAATAGATGACCTCTTTACGTTCGATGTTGAACCCGGCCTTCTCGTAGGCCCGCCGGGCGCCGGTCTGTGCATCGTTCAGGCCCGTTCGCACCTGCGCGTATTTCAGCCCGCCTTCCGGAAACGGTCCATGACGAAGTTGTACATCGTGGTCCCGATTCCCTGACCCTGCAACCCGGCCGCGACGGCGTTCAGTCCCACGATGCCAATCCCTTTCTTCGTATCCAGCAGATAGGTGATGAACGCAACCACCTCGCCGGTTTCGCGCGACTCAACGACGAACGCCCATTCCGGGTGTTCCGCCAGGTGGCGTCCCACACTGGCCTTGATGTTTTCCGGCCAGTTCGCATAAAGGACGTCGAAGAGCTCCTCGCCCCAGTTTTCTTCGTGCAGCCCGAAAATCGGCTCCCACGCCTGCCGGATGATTTCCCCGATCCGGTCCAGGTCGGCTTTCGTCGCGCCGCGAATTCGGTATTGGTCGTCCATACCTTCTCACATCGTGTTGACGGCGCGCTAAAGCGTATCCGGGAAACGCACGCCCAGTCGATCCGCCCAATCCTCGAGTTCCTGATGCACATCCGGTTCCAGCGGGACGCCGTGAATCTCGCATTCCCGCCGGGTCCGCTCCATTCTTTCTCCGGGCAGCCGGATCTCATCGGACTCGCCGTCAAGTGGGTTGTCCTTGAGGTCCGCGACAAAGTCCGCCATTCGCGCTTCAAAATCCGCCACTGGCATAAACGCCGCGACGTCGATGGCGATGCAGCAATGGCTCACCGCGTGGGTCTTGTCCGTTCTGTCGGCCTGGTCGCGGGGTGTGATATCGCTCAGGAAAGCGGCGCCGCCCAGCACCCCCGTCAACGCCTCAACCAGAATGGCCAGTCCGGCGCCCTTGTGCCCGCCGATTGGCATCGTGGTCCCGCCGCCAATTACGGCCTGCGGGTCGTCGGTGGGCCTGCCGTCCCGGTCGAACCCTCGTATATCGCGCGGAATCCGCTCTCCTTCCCTGGTCCACTGCCTCATCCTGCCTCCGGAGGCGGTCATACAGGCGTCGAACAGGATGGGAAAGCCGCCGGCCGTCGGGATGCCGAAGCCCATCGGCGTATTCCCGATCACCGAGCCGCGGGCGCCAGGATATCCCATGGCGCCCTTGGTGTTCGAAAACGCAATACCGATCATTCCGGCGTCGGCCGCTTCGAGGCAATACGGAACGGCGGCGAGAAAATGATTGTTCCGTACGATCAGGGCGATGCCGATGCCGCCTTCCCGTGCTTTCCGGATGGCCAGCCGCATCCCCTTCATGCAGCCGACGATACCCACACCGTGGTCGCCTTCGATCACCGCGGTCATGCCACGGTCGCTGAGGACGGGCTGATCGGGATTGGCGCGGATTGTGCCATCGTCCAGCCCCCGCAGATTGAAGTGTGCGAGCCGGAGCCCGTGGGTCGTGTTGCCGCGGGTTTCCTGGCAGAGAATTGCCCGTGCGATCGTTTCCGCGTCACCAGCCGGCACGCCGGCGGCCAGATACAGGTCGCGCACGAATGTTTCGAGAACATCCGCATCTACCCGGATTTCAGTGTGATTGAGGCTACTCATGTTATTATTCTCCAATGACCGATTTGCGCCGGATCGTAAGCACCTAATCGACCCTGAGCCGTGCCCAGCGCGTGTGGGTCACACCGCCGACCGTACACCAGAAGTACGTCATCAGGTCGCCGTCGTCAAGGCGGATGCCGCCGGGTTTGCCGAAAGCGATTTGCATGTGCTCGGCCAGAAAATTGTCCGTCTCCGGCTCTCCCAGAGTGGCCTCGGCCCCTGCGTCGAACACGACGACCTGGCCATCCAGGTCGAATGTCTCCAGATCCTCGCTGAGGGCCACGCGTATGCCATGCGGATCGTGCCGGAAGTTGTAGATGGCCGCCACCCGTCCGTCGGCCAGCGCGATGGGGGAGCAAACCTGCCCGCGCAGGTTGGTGGGCCGCGGCGCCGACCACGTCCGCCCGCCGTCGTCGGAGACCGTCCAGTGATTGTGCAGGTCCTCGGATGTACCATAGACGTGTGTCCAGAGCATGGTGTAGATTCTGCCGTCCGGCAACACCGTATTCATCTGGTCCCACCAGAGCAACTCGCCCGATGGATCGTCGGCCACCACGGTAAACTCGCCCCAGGTTCGTCCCTGGTCGGCGGAGAAGACCGCCGCGGCCTTCTGATCGGGCGGCCCTTCATATCCTTCCGGTTTCCAGGTCTCCAGGGGGTACATCCACCGGTCCGGACTGAGTTGGAGCAACACGCCGGCGCCGTTACACGTGTATTTCTCGGGCGGCAGATCCACGGGGACGACCTGTGGCGTGGACCAGGCGTGTCCGGCGTCATCCGATCTGAACAATAGCATTTCAGGTCGCTGCAGCACCTCCGAACTCGGATCAAACAGCTTTTCGCCCTGCATTTCGAAACGCGTCGCGGTCATCACCAGCCCGGTGCCGGGCGTCTCGCTGATGCAGGGACTCCTGTAGGTCCAACCGTCTTCCGCCGGCCCGCCGCCGTGGATGCTGCCTTCGTTCACCCACGTTGCAGCCCCGTCGGCCCAGCGAAGGACTTCGATATGGTTGTCCGCGGATCCCAGACTCTCGCCGACGTGCTGGCAGGCGATCATGCTGCCGTCGGAGAGCGGCGTGATCGCGGGCATGAACGCCCCCATTCCGCGTCGCCACGAAAGGATGCCGCCGTCAACGGTCTGCAACATCGACTCGCGTCCCCTCTGTTAATTGGCTGGACGATACATCAAGGCGCCGGACAGGGCGAGGCCCCGATATTACCGCCACGTCAATTCCACGGCCAGGTAATCGGTCTGATTCGACATTCTGACGGGCATCAGAACCTCGTTACCACGGACGTCACAGACGGGCAGTTCGTCGGCTCCCGTGAAGACGTCGGTCAGTGATACGATGCGTGCGCCTTCCGGCGCGCGCATCACCAGGTTCGTCCGGTATTCCAGCCCCACGTAGTTGAAGATAAGGCAGACCAGGCATCCGTCGCCGATCATCGGAAACAATTCCATGGTCGGCACGTCGCGGCGGTCCCAGGGCCGCAGGTCCCGGTACGCGTTGTCCGGCGGGTAGGGCCATAGTCGGGCAACCGGTGCGTCCCGCGCCAGCCACTTCAGGACATTCCGCAGCAACGGAATGCCGTCCGTGGGCGTCCGGACGCCGTTGTGGTCTCCAGGCGTCACGTAGCTGAACTCCGGGACCCCCGCCATCCAGACCTGTCGCCCGCCGTTTTCCTCCTTCACGACCAGCGCCGGCCTCCCGTCGATCTCGCCCAGCGTCTCGCCTTCGATTCCCGGCTCGACAAACGCAGACTGAAGCATTACCGGATGCGAAATACCCTCCAGGAAAGGATGGTCCGGCCTTACTCGCCGCATTTCCGCGCTGTCGATGGATTTCCCCTCCGGCGGTGGACAGGGCCCCTTTCCCGGCCAGTCCCGGTTCGGGGTCCGCCCCACCCAGAGGAGACCATTGCCCGATTCGGCATGCCCTTGCAGAACGGCCCTCTGTTCGCCGGTGAGGCAGTGGGTATCCGGCAGGATCGCCGGCCCTTCGAGGGCCTTTCCGGCGTCGGCTAGCCGTCCGTCGAAGTGCCAGCGCCACGGCAGCCCCACGTGGTTCATCACGTCGGGCCAGACCGCCAGCGCCTTCCCGCCCCAGCCGGTTTCCGGATTTCCGTACATTTCCGTCTGAGTGGCGTTGACGACGGTGGCATACGCATAGGGACTCGTCTTTTCGAAATAGGGAATAAGTTTTCCCGCTTCGTGAAACCCGTCCAGAAACCCGGGTATGATACGCGCCAGATCGTTGGAATACGGCGTAATGTTGTCCGCGCCGAGCGCGTAGGGAACCGCGCCGGCCATGAAACCGTCGCGGCGGGTCAACTCCGGCCCGCCCAGGGGCGGTCTGAATGCCTGTGGGTAGATATTCAACGAACGGTCCACCGTGGCGCCGGCGAGCGTCCGGGTCGCCTCCGTCAGGATCCGGCGCGCGGGCCGGTAGGTGAAGTGCGACGTGTGGTTGTAGTGATACGGGTCTGTACAAAGCACGTCCTGGGCCAGTGCGTCCTGCGAGAGGTCGATCCCCGCGCGCCAGATGTTTTCATTGAAGGACACGACTACCGGCGAATACTGAATGCCGACCAGGACGTCGGGGCGCTTGTACTTGATTTGCTCGCGGAACCAGGAGTGGACATCGGTCCACCGCGCCATCCTGCGCTGCACCCACGCCCACCACGCCTCCGAATTCCAGTCGAAATCGGCAGGGGGCGGCGCCCCGTATTCCCGTTGGTATTCGGAAACGCAATAGTCGCAGTAGCATCCGATATCGCCGTTCGCGAACCCTATGGCGGCCTCGTCGTTCAGGTGGATTTCCCGGAGGGCCGGCAGCCCGATCACTTTCCTCAGGAGATCGAGGTATTCGGCCTTGTTCTCCGGCTGGAACGGGCACAGCCATTTGGTGCGTACCAGACTATCGCTGTCCAGTGCGGTCCCCGAGCCCCCCACGCATACCATGGCCCGTTCGGGATGGTCCCGCAGGAAAGTCTCCCGGTACTTCATGTACCCGGTGAAAACGGTCATCCCGAGTCCGAATTCATCCGCCCATTCGCCAAATTGACACACCTGTTCCGCGTCGAATCCCTGGCCCGTGAATTTCCTTTTCCCCGTTTTCAGGGAGACGCCGATATCCGTAAACCCCTCTCTCCTGACACGCGCCACGTGGTCGCGGGAATAACTCACTTTCTGAATGTTCAGAAGGGCCGTGCGGCGAATTTTCCGTTTCATTCGATTTCCTCGAAACCCAGGTCCGGATGGTCCGAAAGGACGATGGCGCCGAGCTTGCGGCGGGCCTCTTCATGGGCGCGATCCCACATCTGTACTCTCGCCATATTACCCCCGAATATCTCCCGAAGTCGCAGTCTCCATGCGAAGGGTAAGCGGCGTTTTCGCGAGCAGGTCCAGAAACACGGCCCGCTGGCGCCGTCCTTCCAGCACAACCTCACGGATGTCCAGGGGCCCGCCGGTTTCGGCAACGCGGGCGTCGATCACGCGATCGGGCAGCAGCAGGGTGAGCCCTTGCAGACCCATTGGGGAAACCAGCGTCAGAAAGACGGCTTCGCCCTCCTCCCACCGCTCCACGAGCCGCACGTCCGCGCGGGCCCTGGAGAACCGCGACCACCGCTCCTGGTTCTCGAACCGGCATCCCGCCGCCCGGGCGCCTTCCAGGCCCATTTCCAGCGCACGGCGGGAGGCCCGGGGATCGTCCTGGGGCATGGCGACGTAGCTCGGGTGAAAGTTGGCGATCTGGCAGCCGTGCCAGCGCCGCGCCGCGTCTTCGGCGAAGCGTGTGAGTTCGGCCCCGTATGCCTCCGCCGACAGGCCCACCCTGCCTGTTGATTTCGGATCTCCGGGATCCAGTTCGCCCAGCGTCTGACTCTCGTCCCACTGCGCCGGCATATGCCACAGGTCGAGGACGCCCACACCGTGCTGGAAGTAGGGGAGAGGCAGGGCGGTCGCGATCATGTATGGCCCATAGCGCTCATCGCGGCGCATGCGTGGGTCGTGCGAGATGAAGTGAGTGGGCGTGTACCAGCCGAGGTCGACCACCATCTCCGCCATCGCCTGCCCCGACCACTGGCAACCGTGGATGCAGATCGTGTCCATGTCCAGGCCGGTGTCGCGGAAGAAGCTGTTGCGGTGCGCCTCCAGGTTGGCGCGGATATCGGGCAGCGCGTTTTCGTTCAGGTCCTGTGCTGTGCGGGACCGCCTGACCGTCTTACCCGAGACCTCGACGACGGGCCGCGTGACGGCGTCCAGATTGGCTTCGATGGTGATGCCGTGCCCCCGTTCGTGCCAGTCTCTCATCAGTTCGCCGCCGAACCGGCTAACGGGGGGTCTGTTGAAGGTCAGATAAGCGCCGTACTCCTCGACGACCTGGACTTCCACGTCGGCGCCGACTTCTCCACACCCATCTCCCTTCACGAACCAGAGCGCGGGGGCGGCGTGGGGAAAGTGCCAGAGCCGGGGAAGACCGGAATCGGAGAGGGAGGACAGAACCAGCGTCCTCAGTATATCCTGATGCAGGTCGCATACCGGCACGTCCCGTGGCAGCTTGTCGGAGAGATCGAAGAATCCGTAGATGTGCCGCGGTCCCGTGAGCGGTCCCATGTCCTTCGCCGGCCGCTCGCGCACGCCTCCCGTGCCGTGACGAAGCGTTGCCACGACGTGGCAGAGATCGTAGCCGTAAATCCATGCCTTTCCATCTCCCACGCGGGCGGATACGATTCCCGATCCGCATCGCTCATCTCCATCGGCCAGAAGCGCCGCCACTTCCCGGCCGCCCTGAAGGGGACAAGCGGTGTCGTCGGGACACAGCAGCGGCACATCGCCGTGTTCCCAGCCGTCCAGGGCGGTCACGGACAGGTGGGCGTCGGAGATGGCATCCGATACCGTGACGTCGAACGCGGTCGCGACGGCCGGGTCAGGCGCGAGCGCGATCAGCGATACACCCGCGGAAACAGACTTCGCCAGGCGCTCCGCCGTCGTCTGGCTGACGCCGGTGCCAGCCAGAACCACGAGGCTCACGTCGGGCGACACACCGTCAAATCCCGACGCAAGGCGCTCTTCCAGCCAGGGAAAGCCCTCGCATCGGAGCACTTCGGCACACAGGTCTTCCGACGGGTCGCTTCCCGCGCGCAATATCAGGATGGGTTGTTCCATGTACGTACCGTTTTTGCATTGAGATGTGAAGGCAGGCGGCCCCTACCCGCGTGTTCCACACACGGTGTCGAGCGTGTCACCTCATGCAGACCCGGAGCGGGTTACGCTTCACCGGTCGTGCACGCAGGGATCGATTCTACTTTACAATTAGTATCATTATTGATATCATATTTCATGGTAAGCACGACGGAAATCCTCAAAGCGCTTCGTGACAATCCGAATGGAGTCCGTTTTTCGGATCTTGTAAGGATTTGCGACGACTATTTCGGAGAACCACGCCAGAAAGGGACGAGCCATCGGGTCTACCGGATGCCGTGGCCAGGCGACCCACGCGTTAGGAAGCTGTTTGAAAATTCCCAGCGGTCTTCGCGCGGCTGCAAATGCGCCGGTCGGCGTTGGTCAAACTCACCCGTATCTTTAGTCGAGGCTGCGCGCCCCTCGCCTCTCATAGGCGAATTTGCCCGCCTTGACTGCCGCTTTTTCGCTCGCGCTCGGGAACTCGCTAGTAATATTCAAACAGCTTCTACCATACAGAATTACAAGGGCATGGCGAAGCCATATCAGGTCCGCCAGGTCATCCGGGCAATTGAAAAACTCGAGGACATAAAATGAACGACCATTACACCTACCGGATCACGTGGTCCGCGGAAGACAAGGAACACGTGGGTCTCTGCGCGGAATTCCCGTCGTTGAGCTGGCTCGCGCCGTCACCCGACGAGGCATTGTCCGGCATCCAGCGGCTCGTTCGGGAATCCGTGGCCGACATGCGCGCCACCGGTGAACCGGTACCGGCGCCGTTGGCGGACCGCGCGTATAGCGGAAAGTTCCTGGTTCGTCTGCCGCCGGAATCGCACCGCGCCCTGGTCATCGAAGCGGCGGAACAGGGCGTGAGCCTGAACAGGCTGGTGAGCGCGCGGCTGCTCAGATCCTGTCGATTCCCCAGAGGTGCCCCAGCAGGAAGTTATTGATATTCCCTCGCTGCCCGCCGATACCGCCCAAATGATAGGCGTCGTCCACGGGATTCGCGGCAATGTAGTCGACAATGGCATCCCGTTCCCGGACCAGCCGCTTCAATTGGTCCTGGTCCCGCGTCCGGTGGTACGTTTCCGCGGTCCGTCTGGCGCCCATCAGCCGGCCTCCGTATTCAACCTGTGCGGCCAGGACGTTCAGTCGGCCCTGGACGTCATCGGACGTCTCCGCGTCGCGGCCCTCGCGAATCAGATTTCTTCCCCTCTCGATCAACTCCGGAGAAAGAAACGCGCCGAGGCCCTTCATCATGGGTTCGTGTTCCACAACTGCCCGCTCAAACGCCTTGTGCAGTGCCTGCACCGGCTCGGCCGCGGCCCCGTACAAACAGCGGAAATAGTCCCGCTGAAGCGCGGCGAAATCCACGTCGACGTCCCACATCGTCCGGGCTTGCACGACGTGGTTCAGACCATAGAATCCCCACAGCGTCCCTTCACCCTGGAATTCGGCGCCCACAAACCCGTGCCGGTGCAGCCACCTGATATCGCTGTGAAACCTGCGGCCGGCCGAAAAGGGGGCATGGGCAAACGAACTGTGGGGGTTATAACCGTAATAGGCCAGCGGCGTACCCGTGGCGGCCCACCCCTCCACGGCCCTCTGGAAGATAAAATGGTTCCCCGCGGGATCCTCGAGGGGCCGGTTGAACGACACGAACCCGTGCGGCGAACAGGCGAGCTTGATCATCACGTTCGGATGCACGTCAATCGTTGGCGGCGGAATCGTCTGATGGTGTCCCAGAATCATAAGGTACCGGTCCGGCCAACGCTCGCAGAACCGTTCAGCCACCCGGTTGGCGAATTCCACCATGCAATTGGTCCGGATGATCTGCTCCTCGCCCAGAAATACCAGAGATCCCTGGTTACACTTCGACAGACAGGCCGGGCACCGGCAGTGGAACTGGCCGTCCGCCTGGGAAATGCTCACGAAGCCCGCATCCGGGTCGCGTTCCATCGTCTCAAGGGCCTTCCGGACCACCACGTCCAGGACATCCGGATTTGACCTGCACACGTGAATCCCGTACTCGTTCGCCCGTCTTTCGAACAACTCGCCGTGTTCGTCGACCGCGAAATATTCCGGGTGCGAATCCCAGTATTGGTCAGGCGGCACCATATACGGCAGGGCGTGAGCGTGGTCCACGCACGCCACGCCGCCACGCCTGCCGAAGAAGGAAGTGACGTCCGGATCGTCGAAGGGCCAGAAGCCGGCGTTCAGCCGGTTCTTCACGCCCCAGTCCAGCAACTGTTCCTGCCTGGGAGACGAAAAGGGTTGCCACATTCCCGATGCTTCCAGCCCGACCATCGCCGAGAAGAGGCACCTGAGGAACCGGAACCGGAACGACGGATTGATCACCTCAGACCCCAACGGAAGCGCCAGATCGCCGATCCCGGGAACATACTCATCCTGTGGGTTCGGGCCGTACCACCGCACCCCCAGCCGCTCGATCAGCTCATACGCGGCATACAGCGTGCCCCGCGTGTTGGCGCCGGCCAACGCGATCCGGTCCGGCGACACGCGCAGCACAAACCCGTCGTCCCGCACGTCGTCCACCGGCAAGTCGCCAATCTCCTCACGCGCTCGGGTCCCCACCAGAATCCGCACGGGCGCGCCGCTCTTCTCCCCCTGGTGCAGACCGATGGGGGTACCGGCAAGCTTCCCAATGTAATGCGCCAGTTCCTCCCCGGCCGTCATTTCGCCGGGCTCCGGATTCGCGGACACCTCCACCGCGCATCGCGCACGGCGGTCTGCAGCCAGGACTACGGGTCTATCCATTGCTCGCATCCACCTCCCAGGTGTACGCGGTTGAGCCGTTGTCATTTTCCACGCGGCAGGTTATCGAATGTCTTCCCGCCCTGTCCGCCTCGAACCGCAGCGATCCGCCGTTTCCGGGTATTGCCTTACCGTCGGCCATCCACGAAAAGCGGAGGCCCGGATCTTCCACTTCGTCCACAGGCAATTCGGCGCACCCGATGTGGCGATACACCCCGTCGGCGTCCCGCTGCCGCGAGCCGTCCGGCGCGATCCATCCGTCGTCCAGGTCCCGCGCGGAATAGTACATCATATACTTGCCCGGCAGCTTCAACACGTGCGGGGTGGACGTGTACCGTCCGTCGAACGCATCCCTGCGCGGGTTCGGGGGAAACGTGGGCACGTCGTTCTGGTAGTACCAGGTGCTGCCGTCGCGGGTGCGCCCGAACGAAATATCGAAAGCGCCGCCCGCCCGGTGACCGCCGAACCACATCGCCAGCTCGCCCCGATCGCGCATTACGAAGGGATATACGCAAGAGCGATAGATCCCGCCGTACCGCACCGCGTCTCCCTCCGCTTCCCAATGCAGACCGTCCTCGGACCGGGCGGAAATGACGTTCTGGGTCACCTGCAGATCCGGAGCGGTTCCGGACGGCGCATTCACCCACATCCTGTACGTGCCGTCGTCCAGTTTCATAACACACGGTCGCCGCCCGGTACGCAGCACGGGCTCCGGGTGGAACGTCCATGAAATCCCGTCGGGACTCTCGCCGTACCCCACCCGCTGGTTCAACCACGGGCGTCCCTCCGCGTCGATTTCATCGACGGCGGTAAACCACATCCTGTAAATCTTCTCCTCCAGGTCGTAAAGCACGTACGGCGCCTGGAAACGCCAGCCCCACGGAATCGCATCGTCGGTGGCGATCGGATTCCTGGCATGGGGCTCCCACTGCAACCCGTCCGTCGACGTGGCGTACCCGAGATGGATGTACGAAGGGTTGCGCGCGTGGTCGGAACTGCCCACGTACCACATCTTGTAGATGCCGTCCGCCCTCAGCACGCAGGGCATGTAGAGGAGTACGCGGCACCAGTCCTGCTTCGTCGTCGCCGCAGACAGAATGGGCCTGGAAAGGCGCCGCCAGTCCTGCCGCGTTGGCAGTGACTGACAGGGCTCGACCTCGAGACGAAAGTCAATGGTCTCCCCGGCCCTGGCCGAAATCGTTCGTCCCGTCGGGTCGACACCACAGATGCGGGGGGCATACCACGCCGGCACTTCGGGAAAACTCGCTGACACCGGTTTCACCTCCGTGTGCTATTCCCCGCGGGGTCGATATCTGGGCGTGAACGCCCGTCCATAGAACAGCGGCATGAGCTCATGCGGTACGTGGTCGGTCAGACCGAGCGACTCCATGCCGCCGAACTCGTAGTCTGAATGGACAATCCGCGAGAGCATGATCAGCCGTTCCTTGTCCGTCTCAATGTTGATGGTCCGGTGCATCAGCGGGCCGTCGGCGAACAGCAGCGCGGAACCTCGCTTCGCCGTGGTCTGGTGGAAAAACTCGGAGTCCGGATGGTCCGTGATGTACTGCTTCAAATCGTCGTATGAGAGGTCGAGTCTGTGACTTCCCGCAAAGATCCCGGTTCCGCCGTCACCCGGGCCCACGTCTGTGAGATAGAGGATCAATCCCAGGATCTGCGTATGGAACCAGCCATTCTTACGGACCGCCCGGTCCTTGTGCCGGGTCACCCCGCCGTGCCATCCCAAAACGGGGGTTTCGGAACGCCGGTTGAAGCGGACGGCGACCTGGTGGAAGCGAAACGTCCCTCCCAGCAGTTCCGTGGCGATCCCCAGGACGCGGGGTCTGGTCAGTACCGACAGGTAGATGGGGTCCAGCCCCAGCACGTTCTCGATCTCCAGACGTTCCATGTGAAGGTCGCCCGAATCCGTCCTTCTCCGGTTCGCCCGCCAGATCGCCCCGTCTCTGAAGTCCTCGTACTTCCTGGGCGGCGGAGGCGGCGTGATCTCGACGTCGCCGGCCGCATCCAGGATTTCCGCCTTCAATTTGTTGGCTGACGCCTCTATGGACCGCAACTCCGGCTCAGCAAACAGATCCTCGACGATGGTGTACCCGAAAAGCTCGAACCGCATCCGCTGTTCCAGGGTCAGGGCCGGGAATGGATAGTCGAATTCGGTATGCGGCACGTCCGAGAACCCGAATCCCGGATTCGGTGCGGTATACCTGGTTTTCGCTGCTGTCTCCGCCATCTCGATGCACCTCCCTACAAGATTGACACGTTTCGATAAGACGCAGAAAAAAGAGGGGTGTCGATTGCCTGTAATCGAAGGGCTATGGTTCGCGCAATGCGTCTGATGTGACGGTCCCGTGGCCGTACCGCGAACTGCCAGTTCGCGGTACCTGATCAAACGCCTTCAGCCTGAGTCACTGCCGATCGCCTTGTAGGGGCGTCCCTTGTGGGCGCCCGGCCATGGGCGGGCTGTGGGGGTTATTTGTCAATTCTCTGGTCTAACCCAGTGCCGGAACAAGGGCTTCACCCTTTCATGCATGGTATCATAGACCTCTTGCGGAACAGGCGGGACCTCAGGCGCATTGAGACCGGTCGCCTCCAGCATCCGCTCGCGCGCTTCGGACCCGGGCATCAGGACACCGGTATCGAGCCACCAGGGCGCGTAGCGAATCACGACCGACACGCGCGGCTCGTCGGAACGGTTGGAAGCCGTGGCGTGCCAGAGCCGGCTGTCCAGCATCAGCACGCTTCCGGCGTCGCCTTCCGCGTTGCACTCACCGGGAATCGCGCCGAGCGGGTCGAATCCGTTTTCCCCGCTGGGATTGTTGTTCGAACGGTGGCTTCCGGGGAGAATGAGGGTCCCACCGTTCTTCTCGCTGAATGGGGAGAGCATCCATAGCGTGGTGAGGTGCATCACCGCGTCGGGATAGGGTGCGGGAATATGCCCGGCGTTGTTCTGGTTGAAGGGCCAGTCGGCATGCCACGCGCCACGCGGGTTTCCGGGAAAGTTGACCGTTGCGGTGGTGAAAGAGATCCGGACGTGATCGCCCAGCATCCCCTGGACGACACCCATGACCCCGGAATCCGCCACATAGGGCGCGAAAGACTGCTCCCGGGCGACAAAGCCGGAGACGTGCCCGATGCCCTTGTCGTCGAGCGTTTCGGCATTCGCGTGCCGATTCACGGCATCCATAACGCGCACTCTCACGGCCGCGACCCGGTCCCCAGGGACGACGTTATTGACGACACACCAGCCGTTGACGCGCATCTGATTCAGTTCGCTCTTCATTTGATCTGCTCCTGAATCCATATAGGTACCCTCTTCGTTTGATCTGACGGCACTCAAGCCGCCCCCTCCCCATGCTCACGGTTGCAGGATCCAGATCCCGCCCACTTTGCCGGTGATGCTGTCGATAACGATCCACATCCCCAGGCAGACCGCCTCACCGAGGATAATTCCCATGAAGAACGGCCGCGTCATCCTGTAAAGATTGGCGCCTCCAAACTTCAGCACGAGCGCTTTGATTCCCCATGCGAGAAACACGCTGAAAAAGTAGTTGTGCGTATAGGCGATTGTGCTCACCGGCAGCGCCACCGGGTGCAGCGGCCACCACGGGAGCCGCGACCGGAGCGACATCAGAGCGACGACAACGGCCGCGCCCAGCGCCGTATAAAGAAATCCGGGATAGAAGATCGGCGAGGGTGAGAGCAGCCTGCGACCGATGTATTCGTCGAACGGCAGCGCACAGTCGTTCACGTCCCGGAACCAGTAGTCCAGGTTGCGGCCGCCGTGTTCGTACCCCAGTTGAAGCGTCATATAACTCGCGGCGATCAGGCCGGCGGCCAGCGCGGCGCCCATCGCCACCACCAGCCCCCGCTTGCGCCCGATCTCACGTGCGAGCCGCAGCGCGCCCGAGGCCCTCGGCATCAGCGTATTCAACCGGGTCATCGTCCAGGCGAAACTGACGCCGAGAGAAGTCAACCCCGTTGGTCCGAACGCCGCTGATCCCACCGCGCACACCACGAACTCGGACGGGTTCAGTGGGGAATAGGTGACGGAATATCCGGTCTCGCTCACGATCCGGGCGAGCACCAGAAAGACGACAAAGCAGAAAAAGCCCAGCAGCAGGACGAGATGAGGAGAGATGCCCGCCTGGTAGAGCCAGCATCCGAGATAGAGCGTTCCCGCAACAATGCCGGCCACCGCGGATCGATAGGGGATGACCTCTTCCGAGTCGTCCAGGCGCGACGGTCGGCCCATCGCGCTGGCCCAGACCTCACGCAGGTGCCCCCGCGCGATCCACAGACTGTACCCCGCCAGGCCGAGCATATAGCCCATGCCCATCATCGCCAGCAATTCCGATCCCTGCGAACTGTGCCGGCCCACCACGCCGGAAACGCCGTAAGTTTCCGCCCCTACGATGGCCAGAATTCCGCTGATGCATTTTGCGATGACGTTGAACAGCCAGATGCTCAGGCTCACGTCCGTATTCACGAAATACGAGTACCCAAGGATGGCGAAATGAAGACCGATGTGCAAGGGAATCGCCCGGCGGAAGATCCAGATCACGGTTCGCAGGTGAATCCGGGGAAGAGAGTAATAGTACCTCTGAAGCCCGTTCAACAATCCGATCAGAAATGGAACCGCGAACCCTGCCCACATCATCCTGTTGCGGAACAGGGGTCCCACCTTTCGCGCCCCCGCCTCGCTCATCTCGAGCGGGACCTGCATGATGGGAAACGCAAACCGTTCGTGCTCTTCCCACTGCTTTCTCATCAGGACGGCCAGGCAGACGAGCACGACGTAGAGTACGACCAGGAACGACCCCCAGCTCCACATGGGAACCACCCACGTCCACCAGGGCACCGGGTCGCCGGCGGGAAGGCCGTCGTACAGCCCCCGTACGGCTCCCGTATCCAGGATCGACAGCCACGGAAGGGCATAGGGCAACACCGCTTCCAGGTGCCGCATTTCCGGCGAGGCATAGTAGGTCACGCCGGTCATGAAGCCCAGCAGGGCCTTGGTGATTTTCCACGACGGCATCAGAAACAGCAACATGACGTAGATGGCCAGCAACTCGCCTCGCCCCAGCGCAAACCGGCGCTTCAGGGCCCCCGCCAGGGGGTTTACGGCCAGAACGAGGACAAAGAAGACGAACAGTACGCCCCGGTCCATAAAGTAATTGCCCATGAAGGGCCCCTGGACGACCATCCGGTTGTGCGTCAGCGCGACACCGAGAAACACGCAAAGTCCGAGTCCGATAAGGAAAGCCCGCAACGTGAGACCGTCCCGGGAAGACGCAGGTTGATGCTCCGAAGACGCGCGTTGTTGCGGGTCGGTCCGATTCCACCGGCTT
This sequence comes from Candidatus Latescibacterota bacterium, assembly GCA_963662665.2. Lineage (GTDB taxonomy): Bacteria > Latescibacterota > UBA2968 > UBA2968 > JAAXHE01. Next base: position 388,017 of record CAXXJS010000040.1, on the reverse strand, counting down.
CGGGCTTGAGAGCCTTCCACTCGTTCTCCTCATTAAACCAGCTTCTAAGGATGACATATCAAGTCTTGGGACACACGGCCACGCCGACGTGGCGGTAGATTCCGGCCTTATCGATGCCCAGCGTGTCGGCTCCCGTTCTATAGAGGGTACCCCAGTCCCTGGCGGAATAGTACATCAGATAGCGGTCTCCGCCGTCGACGACGCACGGCGTGGAAGTATACCGCCCGTCGTAGTCTAAAGGATTGCGCGTTGCCGGCAGGGCGGGGGTGTCCTGGTGGTGGGTCCAATTCAGACCGTCGGACGACGTGGAACAGTAGATCTCGAATACGGGGCGGACCAGCGGCGATTCGGACCCCGCGTCGATCAACACTTCGCCTTTGGCGGGCCAGGCCCCGTACCACATGATGTATCCGTCGCCTTCCCGCATAACGAATGGATAGACCGTTCCCCGGAGCTTTTCGTTGTAGCTCACGGCGGGTTCCGGGTCCCGCGTCCAGCTGAGGCCGTCCGTGGACTCGAAGCGATAGATATGATGTACCAGGTCGTCGAAGCTCCCGTCGGGCGTTGGGGATGAGTTCATCCACATCCGGTAGGCGCCCGGCCCGTCTTTGATCACGCACGGACGTCGCCCGCTGTGATAGATCGGCTCGGGATGAACGTCCCATTTCAGCCCGTCGCGGCTGGTGGCATAACCCAGTTGCTGTTCGAAGCTCACGAGCCAGGTTGGACCGCCCCGTACAACGGTCGACATAATGAACCACATCTTGTACAGGCCCTCGTCCGCGTCGAAGATCACATGGGGCGTCTGCCACGCGTCGCAGGCGGGCAGATCGTCGCGGGTGAGGATGGGGTTGTCCGGGTGCTCGTTCCAGTGGATTCCGTCGTCCGATTCCGCGAAGCCCACGACCGAATCGTCTGTACGGGTGGCGGTACCGTGAGCGATGTACCACATCATGTACCTGTCTGCGGCGCGGACCACCGTCGGGTTGTAGAGTTCAACCCGGCACCAGTTCTGCCGGGTGGTCAGCGCGGACAGAATCGGTTCTTCGCGACGGCGCCATTGTGCAAGATGCAGTGACATCCAGTCGGTTCCTTCGCCAGTATCGAGCCGTTGATGAAGTGTGTTTGAAGGTGGGGCAGACATTTCTGTCTGCCCTTCTCTACGTCCTTGTCCCGGTGCGCAGACCAAAGAATGGTCCGGGCGCCCGGACCGTTCAGTCCATGCCGGCAAATCCCGATAGGGTACCGGACAGTTCCTCTATGGATATCGCCTGTGTTGCGAGCGGACGCTCGACCATGGTACACGCCGTTTCTCGGTACCCGGAGCCGCTCACGATGGCGACCACGATATCCTCGGGACCGACACGTCCCGAATCCATCAGGCGGGTTGTGCCGGCCAGGCATGCGCCCGTTGAAGGTTCCACGAACAGCCCTTCCTTCCGGCCGCAGGCTTCCTGGGCCGAAAGAGCTTCCTCGTCCGTGACGGAAACAAAGAACCCTTTCGACGAACGAATGGTCTCCAAAGCTTCCATGCCGTCGGGTGGATAGCTATGGGCAAGCTTCACAAGTATCGAAGGTGGCCGGTCGTCATAGTTCAGCGACAGTACCTCTTCCCATTGTTCCAACCCGCGTTCGACGGCCACCTCCAGCGCATTGTAGTCTCGAGGCACCACACCGATCATTCCGGGAAGGGTGTCAATGAGTCCGAGCGCCTGGCAATCCCGGAATCCCCGCCAGATCCCCGAGACCGTTCCGCCGCCGCCCACGGGAACCACGACCCAGTCCGGCGCCCTGCCAAGTTCCTCCACTATCTCGTACGCGATCGTCTTGTTTCCTTCGCATTGGTACGGATTGGAATTCCGGCTGGTGGTACTCAGATAGAGTCCTTGTTCACGACATACAGAAATGACTCCCTCCACAATCGGGTCGATCTGCGCCCTCACCTCGAGAAGCACGGCGCCCAGGCCGAACATGGGGTAGAGGCGCTCCGGCGGCGTTCCTTCTGTCATGACCACCGCACTTCGCATTCCGGCCCTGGCCGCCAGGGCCGCGTTCGAGATGCCCGCGCTGCCCGTTGATACAATGACGGAAACATCCGCGCCGATGGCCTTCGCGTGTGTGATTGCGACCGAAAGCGAACGGTCCTTATGGGACCCGGTGGGGTTGCGGGTTTCGTCCTTCAGATAGACCCGATGTCCGTTGAAGCTTTGTGCGGAAAGCAGGGGGGTGCCGCCTTCGTCCAAGGTGACAGCCCCGTCCGGACCGTCGACCGGAAGCGTGGGCCAGTAACGCCACATGGTCCCCTCGAAGCGGTCGTCCCACGTAACCTCGTCATAGCTGTATCTGAACCCCAGCGGACCGCCGCAGAGACCACAGTTCAAGGCTGCGGCGTCCTGTTGTTTTGCATCGCACGTCAGACAGATCTTATGAAATCGATTCACTACAGACCTCTAACCATGATTCGTCGTTTTTCGGGGAACCTGAATCGACCGTGCCGCAAACTGGCAGTTTGCGGTACCGAATCATGCACCGTCAGCCATGATTGAGTCCTCGTCACCTTATAGTCGCGTCCCTTGTCGAAATCCGGCACCTAAAAAGAAATGGCAATCCCTGAGGACCGCCATTTCTCTTACAGACGACTCTTCCTGAAGACTCAGAACGCGCCGCTAAGCGTGAACCGCAATGGGGCATCCAGGTACACGCCGAAATCGCTGTACGCGACGTCGGCCTGCACGACCCGTCCGTTCGGCATCGAGAATTTCAACCCCGCCCCGACCGTCCAGGACTCTTCGTCGAAGTTTGCCTTATAGCCCGCCCGGAGGGCAAAGCTGTTCTGAAGCCAGAGTTCGCCGCCGAACCGGTACTGCGGATCCGCGAAATCCGTGGCGTACGTGTTTTCGAAGGTTACCGTCATATACGTCGGGTCGCCGGTGGCGCCGACAATTTCCATTGCCGCGGCCGTGCTGAAGGCAACCGGCATTTTTCTGACGTCATCGATCACCTTGACGTCCTTGCCCATATTCTCGAAGGTCATGCCCAGACGCAGGCTCCTGAAACCGGTGTAGAAATACGTGGATACGCCCACGTCCCACGCATTCAGCCGGTCTGTATCGAGTGTTTGTTGCGTCCAGCGGAACATTGAGCCGACGGAGAGTTTGTCCGTCAGTTTTCTGGCGTAGACCACCCCCAGCGAGAGATCACCCATATCCGGTTCGCGACCCGTCCCCGTGGGCTGAAAAATAGTTGTCTCTTCGAATGCCTTGGGGGTGAACGTGACCACGTTAACGCCCAGAACGCCGTACGCCGTGTTGTAGGCCATCCCACCCGTAAGGATGTAGTCGCTCATCAGCCACCGGGTGTAACCGAGCGTAAACGCGGCACGTTCGATATGCGTGAGGCCCGCAGGATTCGAAAAGATGGCGTCGATATTGTCCGATACGGCCACAAACGCACCGCCCATACCTGCCATTCGCGCCCCGTGATCGATCTTCAGAACAGGGAGGACCATCCGCGACAATCGCCGCTGGTCCTGGGCATCTGTCCCCCGCGGGTAGAGCAGGGCGCAGATCACCGCCACTGTCAGTCCGATCCACAACGTCCGTTTCATCGCTTCATCTCCTTAAGTTTCAGTATGGACCTGAGCCGAAAAGAAATAGAGATCTGCCCCTACTTGATAATCATCAACGTGCCCCGCTGTGTCTGGCCCGCGCTCCCAGGCATCTGGGATTCGACGATCCAGTAGTAGACGCCGGCGGGCACGTCCCCGCCGCGCGAATGGGGGATCTGGTCCCATCCGGCTTCGCCCCGGGCGGGATCGTTGTGATTAATTAAGGCGGCAAGCTCGCCTGCCACGGTGTAGATCCGGATCGTGCACTTTTGCGGGATATTGGTGAACCGTATCAGACCCGCGGATGGGTAGTTGTGGGCCCCGTCCACTTTATGCGGATTGGGGACGACGATCACGTCCCGCGCCAACTGGTCCGCCGAAGCGTTGGCCGGCACGAAGGGAACGCTGGTCATTACGCCGCCCGCCCACTGCTCGGGCGCGCTGTTGCCGCCCTCCATGGAGGGAATGGACATCCCGGTCCCGTTCCAGTCGTCGTGGCCTGAGTCGTAGGCGGCCACCCGATAGGTGTACTCGAAACCCGCAACGGACCTCCTGTCTTCAACCTGGTAGGTGCCGCCGCTATAGTATTCCGGGTCCTTCAGCGGAACATCGGCCATCAGCTTCCAGTCGTCGATTTTATAGTCCGAGCGGTAGACCCGGTAGCCCACGATATCCTGCGCCTCGGCGCCCGTGTAGTCCGGGTCGGTCGCGTCGTCGCCTGCATCGGTCCACTTGATCAGGTTGAATCCGTCGACCGACGCAGCGGTTTCTGTCTTGACGTCAGGTGGGGGATCGGGCAGGTCGTAGTTCCACCTGAAGGCGTCGGTGGCGGCCTTATGGTGTTTCAGCAGGTTGTTCATGGGTTTGTCTGACAGCATATCTTCCTGCCGGCTCTGTTTGGCCCAGCCCCAGATATTCTCCTCCACCGGCGCGGCCGCCACCAGAGCGTAGACAATTCTCACCTTGTCGCCGGGGGCCAGGTCGTACGGCCCATAGGCGAAGGAAGCGGTGAGCCCGTCTACCGTGGTGGGATTGTCCATGATGGATGGCGCGGGACTGGTCAGTTCGTTGTAGATTTGCTCCGAACTCTTGTTCTCGGAACCGGGTTCCGAAAAATCGGTGCGGTCCCGGTAGTCCCACCATTTTACCGTGTGGGGCTGATCCGCTACCCGGGGCGCCACGAAACTCGCGTCTCCGCCGGTGTCGAACGTAAAGGTCGAGGCATCGTTGACCGACCCGGGGGTATATGCCAGCGGGGCGGCGCCGATGTACTGGAAGGCCCCCATCTCGCCCTCAATCTTCGTCTGCTTGAGACAGCATTGGTGCCAGCTCGAGTTCGCACGTTCCTCGCTATACGGTTTGCCGATGTCGTTTCCCGGCAGATCGGGATTCTCCCCGTCGAAGGCGTACCACATCTTGAGCCCCAACGCATCGCCCGGCCCGTCGAAGTTGGCCGCTTCCGTATACTTGTACCAATCGTCCAGTGAGATCGGGATTGTGCGCCGGAAGAACGAATCCCCGGCATAGTGGGCCTGGCCGCACTGGGAGGTGTAGAAGCGGGTGGAGAAAATCAGAAACGTATCGTTCAGCTGCAGCCCGCCGCCGCCGAGGTCCGCCACGCCGTCACCGTCGGAGTCTCCGGTGTTCTCGAACGTATATTCCATAATCTGGAAGTCGTCGAAATCCGGATAGCTCCATGCGTAAGACTTCTTGGTTACCGTGATGCCGTTCTTCGTGGTCCATTTGCTGACGATTATGCTCTCCGGAAAATTGTCCTTGTCGGCCTCCATATATTCGCTGTACCGGTAGTTGTGGATTTCCACCGGCGAACCGGGCCCCGGCGCGGGCTGGCCCGCCCACCAGTTGGCCATGACGGGGCCGAGGGGCGATACCTTCCGGTAACCGATATTGCTCTCCGGCCCCTGCGAAGGATCGTACGCCATCGGCACCACGTCCTCGGATTCAAGCGTGGCCTTGGATTCGGAAACGTGGTACTCGCCGCCGACTCTCGTCGCGATGAACTGGTTCCAGCCGGGCATGGTGCCGCATAATTCGTTGTAGTAGACCACCCACTCGGACCGGACGCCCCAGCGCCGGGTGCCCCAGTAATCCACGAATTCCTGGGGGAACTGCACCCAGAACCTGCCGGGATAGGACATACCCACGGGTCGGTACCAGCTCATGGGCGTAGCGGCGCGCACCCCCTGGGTGCCCGAGTTCCAGTAAATATCCCACACCTTCGCGCGGGACTGGACCCGGAGTTCCGCATTTCCGGCGCTCACGAACACCTGGGACATGACCAGGAGTGCGATCGTCCGTAACATTGTCTTTTTCATCACCTTAATCTCCTCAAAGATGCCAACGGGGTTCTGTCCCTCCGTCTCCGGAGGGGCTCACCCACGTCAGAAGCTCAACCTGATTCCCACGTGCGTAATCCGGGGATTGCCTATGTAGCGGGATCGGTCTGAAACGTCCCCGTAATTGAGGTAAGTCGCGTCGTCGGGCCTGGGCTGCTGGAGCCCCCACCACATGTAGTCCGTACCGGTGACGCTCGCCGCGTCCTGCTGGTTGAAGAGGTTGAACACTTCCACGAACACATCGGCGTTCAGATTCCCGAAGCGGAAGTGCTTCTGCAGGTTCAGGTCGGCTTCCGTATGCAACGGCCCTCTCGTCGGCGTGTTGGCTCCGGTCAGCTTGATGTAATTGAACTTGCTGCCCGTGTAGATCCGGTAGATCAGGTTGGCGTTGATGCCGCCAAACAGCGTGACGCCCGCGTACCTTGCGCCCGGACCGAAGTCGAGCGGGGTGGAGAAGAACATCTGAAGACTGCCCTGGCTGCGGCGCCCGCGCGTGAAGATATTGCCGGTACTGAACCAGAGCTTCTGAAACCAGATGCCCTGAAGATATTGCCTCGCTTCGTCCGTCAGCCCCTCGACTTCCCACGCCGGCTGAACCGGTCCGGCGCCGCCGCTGGTGAGAAAGGCCTCAGGATTATCCCGGACCGTTTGCAGGTTCTCTTCCGCCTTGTCGCCAAGCGCCTGGATCTCGCTGGCGGTAAGCGGAACAGGTTCCCGTCGACCGCCCGCGGCGCGCCATTCCTTGTGGTACTTGCCGCTGGCGATGAAACTCCGGTCCGGATAGACCAGGACGCTGGCAACCGACTCGAGGTCGCCCAGCCAGTGGATGGCTTCCAGCCACTCCAGGTTCATGGCGGCGCGGAATGCGAAATAGTTGCTGAAGCCCTTCCTCATACTGAACTCGAACCCCTTGACGTCTTCCGTGCGCTCGGAACCGTACGTGCCCCCGATGGCGCCCGTCCTGCCCGTGACAGGATCGACGGCGTCGTGCCAGATGCCGGTACTCTGCAGGTGGCCGCTCTTGTAGAACGCCGCCAGAGAGAAGACATAATCGCTTACGAAGTTCCAGTCTGTGCCCACTTCGAAACTGTTCGTGGGGTGACCGTGGTCCCAGACCGGGCTGATGACGTTGGCGCCGTAGCTTTCGTCTTTCGCGTTGAAATGACTCCACGGGACGCCCGGAATGCCCTGCGGTCCTGAAGCCGTCTCCCAGTGGCTGCCGAACTGTTGCCGGAAGGAGGGGATCATCATGTATCGGCCGTAAAAGAAATGCATGCTGGACCTGGCCGTGATGGGGTGTGAGATACCCAACCTGGGGCTCCAACCCTGAATGGTCCGCATGGGCCCCGTGGGCGCCTGGATGAACGTATCCATCGCGTTGTACCAGCCCGACGTGAACGACGGCAGCAGCTGTACGTCCTGACCCCACAAGCGGTCGTAGCGCAGGCCGACGTTGACGATCAGCCCCTCGAACTCCATCTTGTCCTGGACGTAGGCGCCGAACTGCCTGGGCGTCACGGCCTCGCCGGGTTCGGGCTGTCCGATGTAGCGAATATCCCGCTTCGCGTCACCGGGCGTCATGCCGGTCCAGGTCCACCAGTTCTCGAACGTCATGAAATCAAAGCCGGTCTTGGCGAAGTGGCCCCGGGTCATCTGGCTGGACAGGTCGGCCTTCAGGCTGAAACGGTTCTGTTCGCCGACCTTGAATGCCCAGACGTCTTCCCGGCCGATGTAGAAATACCCTTCGCTGTCGGTCCTGACGGCCGTGGTTTTATTCCCCACGCCGCTGGTGTCCGTTCGGCTTCCGTAGCGCGATACGCTCACTTCGTAGAACGTGCGGGGGCTGATGGTATGGGTGATCACGCCATAGATCATGTTGTCCGTCTGCTTTTCCTCGCCCGCGACCGAACCATCGGGAATGAAGAGGTCGCGTCCCGGTCCCCGGAGTACGTTCGGGAAGCTGTACCTGGACAGCCGTCCGTTGTTGATGCCTTCCGCGAAGTCGTACATCCATCCGATCCGCAGCTTCATGTTCGACCCCGCCGGGACCGTCAGCTTTGCCGTGGTCCTCAGGTTCGCCGGCCGGGTTCGCCACGGGCCGGGAAGCACGGCGGCGTCACGCAGGTGCCGGGCGCTGGCGAAGAATGACGAGTTCCCGAACAACGGGCCGCTCAGAAACCCATCCAGGTAGTGACCCCGCCAGTCCGTATAATTCGTACGCGGGTGGACCAGATTACCCGTCTCCGGGTCCACCTCGGACGTCCAGGACGGGTCGTTCCACCTCGCGTTTCCGCGCAGTTCCGGCGCTTCGTAGGCGTTCGCGCCCCAGTGTTTCTTTCCGGCAGGGGTGAGACGATACTCCGCCTCGCCGTGATATTGCGCGCCGCCGTCGCGCGTTACAATCTGGATGACGCCGGCCTGCGCGTTTCCGTACTCGGCGTTCATACCGCCCGTGATGACCGAGACCTCCTGCACCGCCTTGAGGTTGACGCCGTACCACTGTCTCTCGCCGCCGTCGCCCCATCCGCCGCCGATGCCGCGCCCGTCCCTGCCGGAAACGGGTACGCCGTCGACGTAGACGACGTTGTGGCTTGCCACCCAACCCCGGATCGCGCCGCTGCCGTCAACGGCATAGCCCGGCTCAAGCTCCAGGACCTCGGTGACATTTCTCAGAATGGGCGTTCGCTCGATCTCCTCGGCGGTCACGACGTAACGGCTGTCCGTCTTGTCGGGATCGACCGGCGGTCTCTCGGCGACCACCACCATATCTTCCAGTTCCAATTCGGTTTCACGAAGTTGAAAGTTGACCGTTGTGGTGAAGTCCACCCGTACGCCCACCTGTTCCTGGACTACCGAGTGAAACCCCACCATCGATGCCGTTAGCTTGTACTGGCCGGGCGTTACCGAGACGATCACGTAGAATCCGTCGGCATCGGTGGTACCACCCAGCCGGGCTTCCTCTATCGCCACGCTCGCCCCCGGCAGGGGTTCCCCCTTCTCGTCGGTCACGCGACCGACGATTTTGCCGGTTGTCGCTGCCATGACCGTGCTGGCGGCAAAGCACACGGCAATCAACACGACCGAAGCGCCCGTCAAAAACCTGAGCCTGCTCATGGTTCCTCCTTTTGGCGGCGTTTGTTACACTTGCAAGACATTCCAACCGAGATCCAACAAGCCTTCACGCCTTCATCGCTATTTCTTGAAGTAAAACCGGATGCCTCCGCGCGCGTTCACGAACTGCATTGGAAAGGTCTGGCCCTCGAGGCCCCACGCTTCCATGGGCCTCAACTCGCCCAGCAGGAGATTGTACCGCGCGCGCACGTCCAGCGAAATGTTATCGAACACAAACGCCTCCACGCCCACACCCACGTTGGCGCCCAGCGCCGTGCGCGAATCGCTGAACGGCTCGATCACCAGCTCTTTGTCTATAGGGGCTTCGCGCTGCCCCGGAAAGATCAGGCCGCTTACGTCCGTCTTGTAGTCGTAGAATCCCGCGCCGACGGTCACGTAGGTGGAATAGCTTTCTTTGACCAGGATGCCCCTGTTCCCGCGTCTGACCACCGCGTTTACGAGAAAGCTGCTGATACGCATCTCGCTAACGGCGTTGGGTGACGTATAGTCCCTGCCGTCTATGGGCCAGGTAAACGGGGTGTCTTCGAGTGCTCCGTTCTCGAATATGGAGCGGTGAAATTCCATTTCCACGCTGGTCCGCGGACCCATCACGTAGGTGAACACCACGCCGGCCTGCCCCCGGCCGGTTTCATACCAGTTCTTCAGCTTGAAGATGGACCGGTTGTAATCCAGGAACGTACCCAGGCCCCAACTTCCGGCCACACCGCCGCCGTAGACCGTTCCCGCCGAGAGCAACAGCAATGCCGCTGCCATACATACCAACACACCGTTACGCATATACAACCTCCTTACATTATTCAGATGTCACGAACGACATCCGGACACTCCGGTGCCTTATTGTTAAACGTACCGTCAATATTCCCGGCGCATCACCTCCTTATGTATGGTTATCCGTAGTCAATGCGTATTTTCGGATTCCTGGCGTTCTATTGATGGTCCGTGTGACCGTTTTTTCCCTGCAGGGCGTGGATCAGCGTGCGGACGCTGGCCATTTGTTTGTACATGATTGCCGTTGCCTTCGCGCCGTCTCGTTCCGTAAGCGCATCGACGATGTGCCGATGTTCCGAAATAGCGACCCTGCCGGAACTCTGGGCAGCCGGCCGCTCACCGAAAACCGGGATATTTATGTCGTATGCCTTGAGGCGCAATGCCTCGGCAATCAGGTCGGCAAACCGCTGCAGCGTGGGGTTATGCGTTGCCCGCAACAGAGCGCGATGAAAGCGGATTTCATACGCCATCATCCCCTGGTCGCGGTCCGACGCATTGAAGTCGGCAATGTCGTTGAGATGCGCGAGGTCTTTGTCCGTCGCATTCTCGGCCGCCATACCGGCCGCCGCCATCTCGACGGAAACGCGCAACGCGTATATGTCCGCGCGGCTGGAGATGGATGGAAACAAATCGAGATGGCCGCTCTGGATATGGCCGGTGTCCACGTTTCTGACAAATGTGCCGCGCCCCTGCTTTCTTGATATGGTGCCTTTGCCGACGAGCACGGCCAGCGCCTCGCGGATGACCCGGTAGCTGACGCCCAGATTGGCGGCCAGGATCCGTTCGGGCGGAAGCCTGTCGCCTCTTTTCAGCTTTTCAACCAGAATGTATCGTCTGAGAATTGTTACAACCTGGTCTGCCAGGGTTTCCCTGGAAACCGGTTTCAATTCCTCCAAATTGACGGATAGCGTCATTCCTGCCATAATGTACGCAATTTATATATGATATTAGCTTTGTCAAGAGTTTTTCCGCCCGGGATCGAAAGAAAATCCATTGGAAATTTACGGAACGTGCGGGTCCCGGAGAGGGAGCGGTTGTGCCGCCTGCCTGGCAGTGTGCGGAGACGTGCGCCCGGGCATGATCCGATGCCGCGCCAGGATTTAATGAATAATGAAACTGTGTTACATTGATGTCGCGTCTGTGTCACAAACAGTTAACAGTTCCGGTGTTTTTTCGTGTCTCTGCTTCGGGCGGAATTTCGCGCCTGCCGCTTCGCTGACAATATCGGGAGCCGGCCGACGTCGTTATCCGTCGATATACCCCTTCAGCAAGCGCGCCGTTTCCAACGCCACGCGAGAGAGGTCTTCGTCCTTCGCATACGGCTCAAGAACGTTGACGTAACCCTCATATCCGATGGCTTTCAGGTTCGATATGAACTGAGGGACGTCGAGATGGTCCTCGTCGCACAGGTACACCCTGCGGAACGTTGGCGTGGATTTCAGGTAATAACGGCGAATGGTCTGATCGCCCTGGTGCAACACGCCGCCCTGTACGTTGACAATGCACAACAGGTCTTTCACCTGTTCGAGGGTGGACAGGCCGCAGTCCTGCCCGGCCATGTGTATATTCAACGGATCGACGTTCAGCCCGAGGTTCGGGCGGTCGACCTTTCTGATGAAATCGCGTGCGCGGATGATATCCTCGAATATGCTGTTGACGTGACAGGCAATGACGAGCGTGATATCCTGCCGGGCCGCCAGGTCGCACCATTCACGGATCAACTCGATATCCGTGGGATACCCGATCATCAGCTGATCCAGTCCGACGCGAGGCAGCAATGCAAGTTTCTTCCGGGTCAGGTCCGCGTCGAACGAAGCCGAATCCAGCCGTCCCCAGAGCATGCTGCAGCCGAGCCCGTGTCCGGCATAGAGGGCTTCGACCTCATCGAAGAGTTCTTCCCTGATGAGGTGATCGATCTGCCCGTCCCTCAGATGTACCGCCTCGTAGCCCGCGCGTACCGTAAGCGCAAGGAATTCCTCCACGGTCATCGCATAGGTGTGTCTTGTCATCTCAATCAGTCGACCGGACAGCGATAACTTCATCACATTCTCCTGAAGCAAACGAAAATCAAAACGCATTTTTCACGTGGACGGGTTTTCCGCTCTCGATGGACTCCGCGCCCGCTATACAGGTGGCAGCGGATTTCGCGCCGTCCCGCACGTCGATCATCGGCGCTTTGTCGTTCAGAATACAATCCACGAAATGCGCCATTTCTTCCCCGAACGTGGGGTGCTCGGCAAGTATCGTAATCGGCAGCCGGATAAAGTCCTCCAGTTCCTCGACTTTGCTGAGGTACAACCTGTCGTTGATCGCGGTGCCTCTTGTGCCATATATGGCCAGGTTCAGTTCGTATGGACGCTGGCATCCCAAAAATGCGGCCATCTTTCCCAAGCACCCGTTCTCGAACCTGAAATTCATCAGGTACGCGTCGTCGTGGGGGAATTCGGTGAGTACCTTTTGGTTGGAAATCGCGAATACTTCGTCGATATCTCCCACGATCCATCGCAGGAGATCGATTGGGTGGACGCCGCCGCCCATCAGTCCGAAGTGCGGATTCCTGTCGTCGACCCACCAGTCCTTGATCCGATTCCCGATGTTGTGCAGATAGTCCGCCTCCGCGAAGAAGGCCTCTCCCAGTTCTCCCTCTTCGTACAAGCGCTTTATGGTCTTGCATATCGGATTGAACCTGGCGCTTTGCCCCACCATGAATTTGAGCGATGGTTTCGTGTCGGCCATCCGCACGATCCGTTCGCAGTCTTCCAGCGTGGTCGCCAGAGGTTTCTCGCAGATCACGTGTTTATCCGCTGCCAGCGCGGCCACCGCCTGTTCAGCGTGCGCGTAGTTGGGGCTGCACAGGGAAATGATATCGATATCGTCCCGTTCCAGCATCGACTCGAAGGAGGGGGCAAACAGGTCCATCGTGCCGGGGAACAGGTCCAGTCTGCGTACGCTTGGCGCCCAGACCGCCAGTACCCGGGCATCGGGATTCTCTTCAAACGCCGTGAAGTGTTCCCGTCCCGCGTGTCCGATGCCCACAATACCAACGCCCAGTTTTCCCATTTCAAGACCTCCGGGGCTGTGTTCGGAATCCGCCGGCAAATTCGCCGTTTCTGTAAACTTCCCAACATGAAGCTCGGCTTACCCTTTGACCTCGTCGAGCAATGCCAGAAGATTGGCCCCTTCGATCCGCTCCCGGCCCGCGTCGTTCAGGAACGGCATCTTCGAAAACAGGTCGTACGTCTGCGGAAACGTCAGGCAGTCCAGGCAGGGCGAATAATCCGACGCCCAGAGCAGCCGTTCAACGCCGTAGGCGTCCAGCAACGCCTCCACGTACGGCCAGGCCGCGCGGTGCGGATAGTCGTGGCCCGGATCGGTCAATGCGTAAAATCCGCTCAGCTTCACCTGCGTCTTCGGAAACCCGGCAAGCGCCAGTACGCTGGCCATCGCGGACCTCGCCCCGTCAGCGCCGGGCGCTTCCGCCTGCTTCGGCGGCAGGCCCAGATGGGACACGACGAGGCGCAACTCAGGATGGCGCGTGAGGACCTCCTGCCAGGCATTCCAGTCGTCCCCCTTTGAATTGACACTTACGAGCCAGCGCTTCGAGACCAGCCAGTTCCAGACCTCGTCCGATATGCGCAGGAGCGCGTCCACGCGTTCCTGTCCGAATATGTAAAAGCTCACGCCTACGAATCCGTCTGCCTGCAATCGCGTCAACTCGTCCGTCGTCGGCGGTTCGGCCGCATCGAAATAGGCAGCGGGATGGACCCAGTCGTACTGTTTTGCCATCTGTGTCAGATATCCTGTATTCTCCGCGGCCCACGGAACGTCCGCGTATCCGACGATAAGCGCGGCCTTCACCCCGTGGTCCCTCGCCAGCGATGCGTAGACGACGGCTTCATCCACTGGCCCGCCCAGCCGCTTCATAAAGGATTCCTGGTAGCCTCCCTCGAACAGATGAATATGCGCGTCGGCTCGTTCGGACATCGCTCGGTTCCTCCATGGTTTTGGGGCTTACAGTAAGACTTCGCCGCAAACTGCCAGTTTGCGCTACCTTGTCACGCATCTGCGGAACCGTTACTCCCATTGTAGTTCAACCGCCAGGAATTCCCGGTCGCCGGGCATCTTGACGGGCATCCGGACGATCTGCCCGTCAACCGCCGCCGAGACCATCATATCCTCGCCGGAGAAAATATCCACCAGCGTCGTGGCCGCCGTACCTTCGGGTACCCGCATCTCCAGATTGGTCTCGTATGCAAGACCGAGATAGTTGAAAATCAGGCAGACGAGACACCCGTCACCGAGCATCGGAAACATCTCCATCGTCGGCACGTCCCGCCTGTCCCACGGGCGCAGGTCTCCATAGTCGTTCCTGGGGGGATAGGGCCAGAGCCTGGCCGCGGGCGCTTCCGCGGACAACCAGGACAGCGCGTTCCTCAGCAGCGTCATCCCGCCCGTGGGCGTCCGGACCGCTCCGTGATCGCCGGGTTCCACGTAGTTGAACAGGGGCGTTCCAGCCAGCCAGACCTCCCGACCGCCCGAGGACTCGTGCCCAATGAGCGCCGGACGACCGTCAATTTCGGCAATCGTTTCTCCCTCCAGGCCCGGTTCCAGGAATGCCGATCCCAGCATTATTGGCGTATCGATACCCTCGAGCAGCGGGTGACCGGAGACGACCGGCGTCAATTCCGAGAGCCCCGCCTCGGCGCCGGAAGGCGGCGGAAGAGCGCCTTCGCCGGACCAGTCTCCAGACGGCGTCCTGCCCACCCGGAGCAATCCGTTGCCACCCTTCGCATGCGCGTTCAGTACGTCGCACTGTTCTCGCGTCAGACAGTGGGTCTCCGGCAGAATCACCGGGCCGCTCAGCGCGTCTTCCGCGTCCGTAAGCCGCCCGTCGAAGACCCATCGCCAGGGCAGACCCACCTGGTTCATCACGTCCGGCCATATCGCCAGGACCTCCCGTCCCCAGCGTTTCTCGGGATACCCGTAGATTTCCGTCTGGGAAGGCTTGATCAACGTGGCGGCGCTATAGGGGCGGGTCTTCTCAAAATAGGGAATCAGCCGCGAGGCCTCCTTCAGCCCGTCGTAGTAACCCGGAATGATCTGGCAAAGATCGAACGTATAGGGCGAGATATTCTCCGCGCCCAGCGCGAAGGGAACGGATCCCGCCATAAAACCGTCCCTGCTCGTCAGTTCCAGGCTTCCGGACGGCGGCATGAAACCCTGGGGATAGATAAACAGGGAACGCCCCACGGTCGCACCGGCCAGCGCGCGGGTCGCCTCCGCCTGAATACGGCGCATGGGACGATAGGTAAAATGGGAATAGTGAATGTGGTGGTACGGGTCGGTGCACAGTACGTCCATCGCCTCCGCGTCGCGCGACAGATCGATGCCGGACAGCCAGGGGTTGTCGTTAAAGGTCACCACCTTCGGCGAATGCTGTATGCCCACGACGACGTCGGGCCGCACCTTCTTGATTTCCTCGCGAAAATAGGCGTGAACGGCGGTCCATGCCTCCATCCGGTGCTGCACCCACCGCCACCAGGCCGGAGATGCCCAATCGACCTCCCGGGGCGGCGGTTCGCCGGAATCGCGTTCGTATTCCGCAACACAGTGGTCGCAATAGCAGCCCACGTCTCCATTCGAGAATCCGATTTCCGCCTCGTCGTTCAGATGAATTTCCCGCAGCGACGGCAACCCGATCACCTTGTGAATCAGATCCACGTACTCGGCCTTGTTTTCGGGTTGGAACGGGCACAGCCACCGGGTCCTCACAATGTTGTCGCTGTCCAGGGCCGTACCGCTTCCACCGATGCACACCAGGCTGCGTTCGGGGTGGGTCCGCAGGAAGGTCTCACGGTATTTCATGTATCCCGTAAACACGATCACACCGAGCCCGAATTCCCCGGCCCACGCCGCCAACCGGGACACCTTTTCCCAGACGTATCCCTGCCCCGAGAATTTGTCGTCGTCGGGCTTCAGCCCCAGTCCGATGTCCGTAAACCCCTCCTCACCGACCCATTTCACGTAGTCCCGGGAATAGCTCGCCTTCTCAAAGTGCAGCATCGCGGTCCTTCGAATGGTCCTTTTCATCCTTACCCTTTCCGTAAAATTCGCCCGAATTCAAAAAAACAGCAACTCGGCGACGCGACGAAAGCCCCTGAAACGGGGCGTAACGGTCGTCAAAAAGGACGTTTTTTCAGTTAATGTCCAGTGACCTGGTGTATCCTGGTAATCCGAAGTCAAATCGCCTTTATCTACTTGCATATATTCGGTTTTACTTCCCCGAAGAATTACGAATCAAGGTTAAAGGGTTGTCTTTTCAACGCGGACGGGTATGGCGCTGGTCCATGCCCGGCGCCCGCATTCGTCCTCCACACAAGCGAATACCCAGTCCCGCAATCGGTAACCGTCCACGGTCAGGTCCACCTCGAACCGTTTCGAAGGCGCCGCAGCCTGGACGCTGCGGACGCCGAACCCCTTCGACCGGATGTGACACGCCGTGCATGGGCTGCATTCCACCACGACCGCTCCCCGCGTCTCAATGCGGAATTCGCGAATCTCAGGCCCCTCGCTGGCGTAGGTCCGGTGTGCGCGAATTCCCTCCAGAATTCCCTCGACCCCCGGTTGCCGCACGAGCACTCCTGTCCAGGTCCGCCCCGTCACGTCCGCATCCTTCAGCACAATCGCATCGTCCACGCCAATTGCGGCCAGGCGGACCCCGGCGTTAATGAGCATCTGCCAGAGTTCCTCGGAACGCTCCTTGCCGTTGATCTGCCAGGTCAGCCGGTTGCTCACCTCCAGCCCGATGACGCCGGACCTCGCCAGGGCATAGGCTTTCTCCCAGGAATAGTCGCTCCAGGCGGGGTGGGCCATTACCGCCAGCCCGCCCTGCGCCCCGGTGTCCCGAACCAGGCGGGAGACGTCTTCCAGGGTGCCGTCCAGGGGCCGGGGCAGATGCCGCAGGCCCAGGCAGATAATGTGGGTCAGATCGTCCCCTTCGGGGCAGAAAACCTCTGCTCCGGGCACGGTCACGAAGGCTTCCGTTGCATCCGGCATTGGCGTGATACTGAGATAGTCGGTTGTCGCAAGAAAATCGAACCCCAGGTTCCTGTAGTGCTCGCAAACTTCGCGCGACTCGCCCATCTGCGCCACGTGGGAATGCAGACCGCCCCGTAACCACCGTCCGCCGCCTTCGAAGGGGTTGTCGACCTCTATCTTCAGCCGGATGGGTCCCCGCTTGTCCCTTCCGTCGATCTCGAATGTCTTCATCTTTCGCTCCGCCCGCCGATACCAGCCGTCCTTATCGGTTAAATGGGTCCGGCAATGCGCCACTGCGTGCATCCACCGGCCGACCCTGTGCGCGGTGCGCCCTTCAATATGAGAATGCCGCCCGAAGCGGCGCCGTCCGTTCCGCGCTGTCGTACCAACCCTGGGCCGAGTAATCGCTCATATGAAGATAGCACCTGATATTGGCCTCCGACGTTCCTTCCGTGAACGTCAGCAGCCTGCTCATCGAGATGTTCCTCTTACCATGATATCTGGAAATCGCCGCCACGTTGACAAAGGTCACGCCCCATTTCAGCTCCACGTGAGACCGCCCGCCGTGGGTGTCGTCCGGATTCGTGTGGGTATGACCGCCCAGCCAGAGGTCGATCGCACCCGGATGCGCTTCAAGGTAGGACTCGAATACCCCGGCATCCGGTGTTTTCCCTACGAAATAAAGGTAGGACGCGCCGATGGGCGCGCCGTCTTCGAACCGGCCGTGATATCCGCCGTCAACGCCCTCCCAGGGTCCGGACGCCACCGTTGTGTTCTTCAACATGTGATGGTGCGCCGTCACAATGATCTTGTCCTGGTTTGCTTCCACTTTCTCTTTCCACCATTCAAACGTCTCGGGCGTCACCGCGCCGGCCGGAAACCCGCCTCTGGCAGCCCGCCCAACCGGCGGCCCGCCGTCGTTCCGGTCTCCCATCGCGAGAAACAGGATATTCCCAACCTGAAACGAATACCGTTCCCAGGTCCCTTCGATCGGATACGGCCGCCTGCCGGCGTGGACGTTGGAATACCCGGTATTCTCGCCGGTTGGATCCACCCATTTCCGGAACCACCACTGGCGCGGCTCGCCCGGACCGCTCGCGTCGTGGTTGCCCACGATATTGTAGAAGTCTTCGCGGGGATGAAGGGTCGACACGCTGTACTGACTGACGACCTCTTCTCCTTCCTCGTCGTCCGGCGGCGTCTGTGATCCCGACAGGTCTCCAACATCCAGCATGATGTCCCACTCGAACGGCGGCCCGCCGTCCGCGCCGCCCTTTTCGGCCTGCATGATCGCCTCGGCCAGGCTGCGGCGATTGCCCGCCGCCAGGTCCGTGCCCACGTGCGCGTCCCCTCCCGCCCACAGCTTGAACGTCTTTCCACGCACGAATCACCTCACTTCGCGGTATAGTTCGTTGTCAGAGGACACGCATCCCCGTGTATGGCGAGCAACGCCAGCCTCGCCATGCCGTGCAGCAGGTCCCCCGGAACCATCTGGGACTCGTACCAATCGATACCCGCCGCGCCCCGCACGAGACCCCCGTCCATATAAATGGGGACCATCGTCCGGGCCAACTCCAGACCGCGTTCCAGCCAGAATGTGTCGCCGGTGAGATCGTAGAGGTCCGCGAGCAACTCGAGCCCCAGCCCGGCATCCATCGCCGGGACCGGTACGCCTTCGGGGAAGTGGGATTTCAGATACCAGCGCCCGGCATTTTCCGCCCAATTCAGCAGCCGTTCGTCCTCCGTCATCCTGTAGATGCACAGGGCGATCAGCGCCACGTAAGCCAGCGGCCAGTTCCCATAGATGCTTCCCCAGACGGGGTTCGTGCTCACCACTTCATTCGTTTCACGCCGGCATGCTGCCACGAAGACGCCCGCGTCCGGATCGTGAGGGGCCGACAGAAAGCCTTCGATATACACACCGGCTCGCCTCCGCATAAGGTCGATCAGCTCCGGCGCATTTCCATTGAGCAGTTCAGCGGCCTCCAGCAGGCTGGCCGCGAGTGAAACCGTCTGCGGGGGGGTGTTCACGTTGTGCATCAGCGCCGACGCTTCAGGACACCTCGTCTTGGACAGCAACAGGCCGGACGCGTCCCGGTGGGGCCACCAGTAGTCCAGCATGGTGCGGATCTGTCTCAGAAAATCCCCGCGTCTCGTCTTCACGCAGGCGAACGCCCAGTCCAGAATGTAAAACCCGCCGTGACGGGGAAAATCCGTGGACTCCGGTCCCCGGTCCAGCCGCTCTCTGCGCTCGACGTGGGCGTGCCGGATGTATTCCCTGGGCGCTCCGTCCTTATAGTGATAGTCCAGCCCTTCGGCAAACCGCTCGACGCACCGGGGGTTGAACGCATACAGCTTTTCCCACAGCCAGACGGGCGACTGCCGCAGATGGTCGTGCAGCGTCGTACCCGGCGGCTTATCGGGATCGGCCAGGCGGTGGCTGTCGCCCACCCGGTCCTCTACGAGGTGCCAGTACGCGTGCTCCCCCCACGGGAACAGGCCGGTAACCGTATCCGTGCAATGGGTCGCGAACCGGTGCAGGTACCTGTCAGCTGCATCCCGGTAACCGTCACGGTCCAGGGTGTACATGATCTTGAGCACGTGCTGGTCGTGCATGAGATTGCTGCCAAGGAAAGCGCGGTCGCCCATCCGCTGTCCGTGAATCGGCGGCGGCAGTTCCGTCAACATCCGATGCGTTTCCAGATCCAGCATGGACGGAAACAGACCACTGTAGGGCTTTCCCAACTCAACCAGCACGTCGATCGAATCGCAGACCCTGTTAAGAATGGCTTCGGGCGTCATGGCTTCTTGAAAACCCATACCTTCTCACGATCCGTTACCAGGAACTCGTCGTGTCCATCTCCGTCGAGGTCTCCGATGGCGGAGTTATGGCACGTCCCGAAATAACGGCCCCCGGCGGGAAATGACTCGAGACCGAACTTCTGAAACCGGTCGTGGAAATTCACTCTGACTTTCAGCCGCGCGAGTTCCCTTCCCGTGGGGTCCACCCACAACACGCGGTGTTCGGCGCTGGATCGGGCCGGCCATTCCAGGCGCATCAGGCTGTCTCTGCCCAGATCGGTCGCCCAGGAAATGACCGAATAATAGCCCATCGTCCGATGCCTGGACAACTCGCGGCCGCCGGAATTGACGATTGCGGCCTCCCGTTCCTCCGCACGTCCCATCGCCTTGTCCACAAAGGCCAGTTGCAGCCCGGTTTCGTCCTCGAAGAATCTTCCCGGCAGGATGTTCTGGCAATGATGCATCGGAACGGTGAACCGCACCGTTCCGTCCGAATTGTGTACGACCGCATCGTGCCCGTCGTGGGCAAGGGCGAATTCGAGCCGTCCGTCGTCGTCTATATCGGCAATCACAGAATCGTCCAGATGATCGTTTTCGGACATGGGGGGATGCGACCACAGGGGGCCGCCGTCGTGGTCGAACAGGCTGAAGCCGATCAGGAGTTCGTCCAGCCCGTCGCCGTCCACGTCGGCGTAATTGCCGCCATGGCCGGCGCCGTCCACCTCCACCTCCCATACCACGTTGAAGTTGTGGTCCAGCAGGAGAGAAGGATTCCCGTAGCCGTGAGTGGCCGAGGTGGTCACGCTCTTCGTGAAGATGTGATACCTGCCTGAGCGATCGGTCCGGACCGCTCGGGCGTAATAAAAACCCGAATGGGGCAGCCTGTGCGTGCTTCGCAACTCACCGGTGGCCCCTTTGTACACCATCAACTCGGATTTGTGGATGAGCATTATCTCGACCTGTCCGTCCCCGTCCAGATCCACCACCTGGCAGAAATTGCTTCCGTTCCACGAGAACGGTCTGTCGAGCCCCCACGGTTCTCCCACCTGCCATAGAATCTGTCCCGCCCCGTCGGTAAGGGTCAGACAGAAAAGCTCCTGTTCTTCCACGCCGGTCTTGTACCCCTGTACCTCAGGAAAACGCGGATCGAACGCTTCGTTGGCATGCGCGCCCGCGTTCTGCACGAACAGGACTTCGTTCTTTCCATCGCCGTTGAAGTCCTGCACGGTGAAAGCCGGACACCCCCACGGGCGCACGTCCCAGACAGCATCCGGATCGACAATCTTCATAAGGCGTCCTCCTCAGGACAGTGGAAAGTCGACCCGGGCGTTGCCCGCGTGGTGCGACTTCAGGATACCCAGGATAATCTCCAGCGACTTTCGCGCCTCCCTCGCGGGAGACACCGGGTTTCCGCCGTGTTCCAGCAGATGCACCAGTTCCGCCACCAGGGCGCCCTTGGAATGCAGCATGTAGTGTTCTGTGACAATCTCGGAAGTGTCGAACGGGGTCCCGCGGATCAGCCTGGCAGACGTATCGGTCGCTTCCACACGCCCGTCTTCGCATGTCAGAACGAATCGCCACCCGGAAAAAGCCGTCTTGCAGGAGTTGAAAAAAGCCCTGACACCGTTCTCGAACCGGATATAGGCCGAAGCATACGGATCGCTCGCGGCATCCTTTCCTCCGCCTCCCTGATACTCGGTGAAATGTTCGAACCCGTCCTCCAGGTCCGCCACCAGCCAAAGGGGGTCTCCGTCGGCGAAAAAGCAGACCGTATCCAGGGCGTGGGTCCCGTTGCGAAACAGCATCGATCGCAGGCCGAACATCTCGCACTCGATGGTGCGTAGCGGTCCGATCTGCCCGCTTCTGATAATCTCACGCGCCTTGAGGTACTGCGGGTACCACCTGCGGGAGTGGTCGACTGAAAGAATGGTCCCGTTTGCTTCGGCCGCGGCAATCATTCGGTCGGCGTCTTCGAGCGTTGTTGCCAGGGGTTTCTCGCAAAGAATCGCGGGCGTACCGCGCTCTGCCGCGGCCACAACGATATCGGCGTGGACGTGGTCGGACGTCGCGACGCTCACCAGATCGGGACTTTCGGCTTCCAGCATCTCCCGATAATCGACGTAGTAGTGCATCTCCGGCCACACGTCTTTCCAATTCTCCCGGAAACCGTCCAGCGCCTCCTTGCGAAGGTCGCACACGGCGGTCAGACGGGTCTGAGGACACCGGTAATAAGCCGAGGCATGCGACATGGGCATCGCGCCGTATAGCGGCAGACCCTCCGCTTCCGCCGGACGTCTGGCCCCGATTCCCGTCAGCCCCACGATAACCGCACTGTATTCGCGTCCGGACATACGTTTCTCCCTTATCAGCCCGTTGAAAGAGCCCATCCGGGCTCCGTCCGGCCCTTGTGGCCGAATTCCCGCTGAAACGGTCTTCATCAAGAAAGTTGGATTGCGCTCACACCGTAATGTATTCCGACGGCGTACTCGTGACGCCGCCGGCGTCCACCGCCACGACACGATAGGACATGCCCTTCTCCACGCCATTCAGCGGCCAGCGGGCCTCTTCGACGTCGCCCAGCAGGTTCTCATCCGTCGCGGAGAATCCGCCGGGCTCGGGGCACCCGTGAACACGATAACGCACCGCCGGGTTCCCGTCCACGTTCGCGGACCATTCCAGCGTTCGCACTTTACCCCGGCCCTTCACCGTGAGGTCGATCGGAAGGCGCGGTCCGTGGGGCACGAAGGAACGCACTTCGCTCCAGTCTCCCCATACGCCCTTTTCATTCCGCGCCCTGACACGCCAATAATAGGTTTCGTCAGGATTCAGGAGATTCGGAAACTCCGCCTGCCACGTCGTCCCGCCCGCGCAGGCGGTTCTTCCTACATATCGGTCGAATGCGGGGCATACGCACCATCTGAAGTCCGCGTATCGGCTCACCTGGATATGGTAATCGTCGACTTCCCCGCTGCCCGCTCGCGGACGCTTCCAGCGAAATTCGAAATCCAGGCTGTTGACGTCGGATCCATTTTCGGGAAAAACCAACCCGGGCGTTCCCGGTGGCCGGATGAATCGTTCCTCCTGCCAGCCATACGTGACCTGTACCTTTCGATCCCCCGGGCCGTCGTCCCGATACGCGACCTTGTTCTCGCCGCAGAATAGCGAAGGCAGGGACCGCGTGGCGCACTGGATATCCGTATCGAAACGGATCGCGTCCAGTCCCACCCCGTGGGGCCGGGACCCCGCCCACATGGCCACTTTTATGTAGTACTGATAACAGGGCCCCATCCGCCATCCGAGGTCGGTTTCCCCACGCCAGTCGTTCAGGGCCGGGTTCAGGTACCAGTCCAGGTTCACGCAGGCGTCCAGACGCCGTCCGATGGCGACCCACAAGGACCGCCAGGTTTCGCCATCCTTGGAAAACAGCACTTCCAGGCCGTCTTCCTGCGTGTCGCATCGACATCGGATGCCCAGCCGCGCCCCGGCAATTGCATAGGGAGACGCCACCCGCCACACCACCTCCGAAACCTCGCTTTTCTTTTCCGGATGCAGGGCAACGCGACTCCCCGACGTCTCCTGCGCGACATTGATTATCGATTCCATCCCATTCAATGCAAGCGGACCGCGAAGGTCGGGCCGGTACGCCAGTTTCCCGTTGGAATATTTCACGGTCGGGTAGAGCCGTTTCCCCCTGATCACGTTCTTTCCCACGTTGTCCCAATAGCGGACGAGTTTCTCCCCCGGCCGGAGCCGCAGCGCCATCGTCTGCGCTGGCGGGTATTCGCCAGGCGTCTGCTTTATCTTCCCCGTGGCGTCCATCCATGCGCCGCCCTTATTGGGCGGATAGACGTACTGGCGTTCCCGGAAGGGCGTGTAGTAATAGTCCTTCTCGGGCAGATCGCGCCCACACAGCCCCAGATTGCGGTGGGAGCGGCGCAGCAGGTCGATATCCCGGGAAAAGTCCTCGGATCCTGCAACCGTCCTGTTGTCCCGCTTGAGGAAAAACACCATCAGGTCCGTGTCCAGAAAATGCCAGTCCCCGTCCGCGAACGCCTCGAAGATATCGTGCCCGCAACTGCGCCCGCGCCCGTATCCGTCGATGGTGCCGCCCAGCCAGATTTCCCGGCTCTTCACGCCCATCTGTTCGGCGAGGCGACGGCTGGTGATCGCGTTGGCCACGCAGCCCTCGAATCCGTAGACGTTGAAGAGTCTGACCGGGTCGCTGGTCTGGTCGAACCAGGACAGGCCGATGCGGCTGTCATAGAGTTCGTCCACCACGAATTTCCAGATCGCCATCATCTTGTCCCGGTCGTCCAGCCGGCCGCCCCCGGCGATGCCGGCGATCTCTCTTGTCATCGTTTCCACCGACCACCAGTCCCGGTGCCCGTTGGCAACCACCCACGGGTTCTCCACGTCGTTCTCTCCCAGGTTTTCGATGACGACGTACTGGTTGGGTTCGAAGACCTGGTCGTACGGCGGCATACTCGAATTCGGGCCGGGACAGTAGACCTCCGGGCCCACCGTGACCGTGTTGGATTCGTCCAGGTACCCACCCATAGAGATCGTAAATTCCTCCCGGTTTTCCGTCAGCACGAAACGGCGTTCCTTCTGCGCGCGGGGCACGGTAACTCTAAGCGGAGTCCCTTCACCGAGGCTGCTCGTTTCCGGATACAGACTGGGCGCCCGCCATTCCATTGCCAGATAGTAATGTGTCCTGCCCGGCGCCAGATGCACCGTATCGTCGTACGTCTCCTTGAACGCCACCCCGACCTCTTCAAAGGGTCCGGTTGCCCGCCGCGACCGGTATATCCGGGCCCCGGCGTGATCTGCCAGTTCGACCCCCAACCGCACGCGGTTCACCTCAACCTGCAACACCTTTAATTTCAACATTGCTGTCCTCCGTGTCATCCTTCATGCGCGCGAGTCAGGTCGCGTCGTCGTCGCCGGTTTTCTCCCGCCTGGCGATCCGCTCGATCTGCGGTTGGATGTAAGACATCACGGCAGCGAATACAACCAGGCCCCACCCGATCGAAAGGACCAGGTGGCCGGCGACAAGCGCACGCGCCGCCAGGGACTGAGGAATGATTTCCGAGTAGTCCCTCGCCAGAGAGGTAAAGAAAGAGAACGCAATCCAGTCGACGATGCCGGATGCGTTGCCGTCACCCGAGAACGCGTCCCGGCTGAATCGTCCCAGCATGCCGTAGAATCCGGCGAACAGGACAATCAGCGTCAGATAGCCGATCGCAAAGCTGCCAATCGGGACCCACATTACCCTCAGGTACTCGGTGAGTTGCCTGTAAACGCGAAGCCGCGGCTGAATCCACACCGCGGCCGCCCGCCCCGTAAGGAACGTGGCGATCGGTACGATAATCATACACACGACAATATATATCGTCGCGATCAGAATGGCGCTGATCGGAACGTCGTATATGTGGACGGTTCGCCTCTCGAACTCCCCCGCTGCCAGAAATACGACAGAAGCCCACATCGCCAGAGACCCGAGTATCAGCAATGCCGGCGGACGGAAAGGGCGCCTGGAGGCGATCTGTCCGTACGAACCCGCAATAAGGGCAGTCGGCGCGATCACCATTAGTGAAGATATCAGCCCGTGGACGCCGAGTCCGGGCAGCAGACCCAATCCGAGCAGGACCGACATCGTGAGGGACTCGAGGACGGCGCGCCGATATCCATGCCGGACCGCCGGCGAGATGCCGTCGACCAGACCAACGGCGAGCGCGACGACCGGCGGAACGATGAAAAGTGTGCCGTCCTGGGGTATGATGCCGGCCAGTAGCGCCGTGATCAGCCCGGCCACGGAACCGATCAGGATGCCCGTAGACAGACCGGTACGCTGCCCCATGCGAAGGCCCAGGCCGATGCCGAACGCGAGCCCGGAACCCGCCCCCATCAGGACGTCCTTGTGGGCGCCGGTGATCGCATAGCCGAACGGTACTACGACGACAGCAACGCCGGCAGCGATGCGAATGCAGAGCCAGGCCAGGCGGCCAGGGGTCCGAAACGACTCGCGACCGTCCGGAAACTCAATTGTTGGCACTGCCGATTTCTCCTGAATTGCCGGTTTCTTCAGGCGCCGAATGCGTGGGCGAAGGCGATGAAGTCCGCGAAGTCGACGTTTCCGTCGCCGTCCTGCCGATTGAAGTACGCGGCGGCTCTCCGTCAACCACCGTACTGAAAGCGAATTTCGCGGTCCTCACTCTTTCCGCTGACAAGATCTTTAATATTCACCTCAAGGACATTCACCCCGTGTTTGACCTTTCCCAGATCGATTTCCAAGTAACCCTGTTCGTTCGGATCGGTCCCCTCGTGTTCGTACGAAACCGAAACCTGGGGTCTCTTGCTCCTGAAAAGCGAGCGGAGACCGGATGCGACCGATCCGAGCGCCCCGCGGATGGGTTTCGAAACGTATCGCACCACGTATTTTACCTTGAAACGCGTCTGCCCGAACCGGTCCTTCTTCAAGTTGTAGATCTCGTAGTATGCGTATACCTGCTGGGCTCCCCTGTAGTTCCGGGTTGGCATGGGCACAACCCACACTTCGCCCTTTTTGAATCGCTCCTGCAGCTTCGTTTCGCCGATTGTGGCGGCAAGTTGTATGTCGCTGATCCGCAGCCGATCCTCGGGATATTCCTTCACTTCCACCGACTGCCTGTATATTCCGGTATGGCCGGAAAGCAGATCCTTTATCTGAACCTGAAGGTCGTATTTCCCCGGCGGAACCTGTAGTTTGAGCAACTCCGGCATGAATGCTTTGTGGGATCCTCTGTAGTCGCTCGCGACGCGATAGGCGCGGCTGGAATCCGTCCGGTGAATCTTGCTGTAGTCCGCGTTGGCCAGGGCCATCGCGCATTTGATCTGGATATATGAGACGTCGCGCCTGCGGGCGACCTTCACCTGTGTGGCGGGTATCCCATAGTAGACCTCCAATGTGGTCCCCCCCTCAGGCGCCCGGAAACTGGCCAGGTCGAAGTAGAAGTCCAACGGGGGATGGTGAAATCTGGGACGGTAGACGTCGGGCATGCGGGAGACCGCGTTTCGAAAAACGACGCCCGGGGCGTATTCCGTGAAGCGGGACATCCGGGTAACGTCCGTATCCAGCGATGGAGGCGGGATCGGCGCAAAGTCGAAAGCCCCTGTTCCCCTTTCGTCCGTAAAAGTAATTTCCATGCCGTTTCCGATACGCGTATACGTCCAGGTTTCCCATGGCACGGTTCCGACCTCGTTGTCCAGCGTAATCGGGGCGTACCCGCCGAAATTGAGCCGGGTATTCAGATTCCCGAACTCGTCGAAACGACTGTCTTCCCGGATCGTCTCCAGGGGGTTAGTTTCGCGCTCCGCCTGTGCCGACACCTGGGAGGCGTCAACGGCCATTTCGTCTTCAGCCGTTGTCATGCCGGGTGCATCCCGGTTCTCCTCCCGGTCGAAGAGCGTGGCCTCCAGGTGGCTGCGATTCGCTCGCACCGGAAATACGGGTCCCGTAAATGTCAGCAACGCGGCCTCGTCGCCGTAGAGGGCGACTGCCATCCGGTCCCGTACGGCCTGGACCCTGGGATTCTGCACAAACTGCCTGCGCGTGGACCGGGACCGGTAATCGGGTTCTCCGTAGCGTATGTAGACCACACCGCGTTTGTCCCATGGGTTGGCGCCCGTGGCGAAGAACGTCCGGGCGTACCAGACGCGGCGATAGTGCTCAATGACCCGTTCATTGATTGCGGTCAGGATATCGGAATCCCTTTTTAGCCAGAACCTGTTGAGGAAGGTTGCCCTTTCCTCCCCTGTGGCGGACCGGTATGCTTCGAGTTCCTCCGCGGAGGCGATGAGTGAGATGTCTGTATAGAGGCCGCGCTCGGCGGGGTCCAGCGTCTGCAGGTACCGCTCGAAGAGCTCCAGGGCCCGGCCGAACCGTTCCAGGTAGAAATGCGCCTGCCCGGCCAGTGGAAGCAGCCGGGTCTTCGACGGGTGCGTTTCGATAAAGGGGGTAATGTATTCGTCGATCTTGTCGAACTGCCCGAGCTGGACCAGCGATAGTCCGAATTCGTAGCGTCCTTCGGGGTTGTCGGGTTCCAGTTCGATGTAGGTCGTGTAATAGCCCAGGGCCTTTTCGTGGTCTTCTTCAAATCGTCCGTAGGCCTCCCCGAGAAGCCGATAGGCCGGACCGTAAGCGGCGTTGATCTCAATGGCGGACATGGCTTCGCCGACTGCCTGACGAAAGTTGAAAAACGCTTCCAGTCCCTTTCCCGAATTTCTCAATTTTGCGAGTCCGAGGCCCACGTAGACGTCCGGACGGTCCGGGTCCAGCGTTTTGGAGGCTTCAAAGGCCTGTATGGCGGCCTTGAAATCATTCGTTTTCAGCAAAGTGTACCCGTGGCGCGTCCGGAGGTTGGCATCGTCCGGAAATGCCGCGACAAGCCGCCCGAGGATTTCCGCCGCATCCTGGAAAGCTCCCGAATGCAGGTGCCGTTCGGACGCAGAAACCAGGGAATCTCGCGCCGCCGGCCGGATTGAACTCCCTATCGGCTCACTCGCCGGTATCTGCGACGCCGACGAAACAGTCAGAGCCCACAACCAGACACACAGGCGAACCGGACAGCGCGGGCTACGTTTCCAAATGAGGTTTTTCATAACCTGTCTCCGTGAACCGGTGTTCGTTTATTTGCGCATGGAGTCCACAGCAGGACCCGCTGTTTCCAAAGCCATCCAACCCGCCGTATCGGGTCAATGACCAAAAATCGCCCAAAACCCGGTCGGTCTTCTATACATGTTTCACGCGACGGATTCCAGATTGCATTTCCCGGATCGGCAGGCTTATGAGTTCAATTCAATACACTAAACTTTGGGCCTCGGACCCCGCATGTCAAGCGAAAAGCGTTCCCGCGGACTCCGCTTGCGAAATTCCTTGACCTGCGCCGTTGTCCGGGCTATTTAATGACACTGCAATCAACCGGACGACGCCCAGCGAAGGAGCACTGCATGCGCATCGACGAACTGGATACGCCTGTCCTTGTTGTCAATCTGGACGCGCTTGAAGAGAACCTGGATCGATACCACCGCTATTTCAGAAAACGCGGTATCGGCTTCCGTCCACATATCAAGACTCACAAGACCCTGGCGGTCGCCCAGATGCAGCTGAAGCATGGCGCGATAGGCCTGACGTGTCAGAAGCTCGGCGAAGCCGAAGTCCTGGCGGCGGGAGGCATCCACACCGACCTGCTCATTCCCTATAACATCATGGGCGCACAGAAACTCGACCGGCTTACGGCCCTGGCAAAACAACTGCCGATAACCCTCGCACCCGACTCCGATTTCACCGTCAGGGGGCTCTCTCGCGCCGCCGCTTCCGAAGGCGTTTCCATCGGCATACTTATCGAAGTGGAAATGGGATTTGAACGCACGGGCGTTCCCACTCCGGGGGAGGCCGCCGAGCTCGCGAAACTCGTCCACGATCTTCCGGGCCTGGAACTCAGGGGATTCATGGGCTTTCCCACGCCGCCCGGTTCCAGACCGCTCATTCAGGAGACCATTGACCTGTTCGACCGGGCCGGCCTTCCGCGCGACGTTGTAAGCGGTGGCGGCACCCCTCATGCGCTGGACGCGCACGAGATTCCTGAACTCACGGAATACCGCGCCGGCGAATACCCGGTCGGGGGCGCCATGCACCTTGCCGAAGGCCGACACACAGTGGAGCAGTGCGCGCTTCGCGTGATCACGACCGTCGTGAGCAGGCCCACCGAAGACCGTATGTTCCTGGACGCGGGCAGCAAAGCGCTGAGTGCGTCGATCTACAAGACGGACCGGGGCGAATGTATGGGTCATATTGTCGAATATCCCGACGCGCTGATCGGGATCGCTTCCGAAGAGCACGGCCACGTGGACATATCCCGATGCGCGGTCAAACCGGAAATCGGCGAGCGCGTGCAGGTGCTTCCCGTTCACCCCTGTCCCTGCGTCAACGAACATGACGTCATGGTCGCCGCGCGCAACGGAATGGTGGAAGCGACGTGGCCGGTGCACGCGCGTGGCCGGATCCGGTGAATAGAGGGTTCTAGTCCATGGAGCCGTGGAATGCGGTCCGGATTTCCTCGACGTGGGTTGCCTCAAATGCGGCAGGAGGACCAAGCCTTGATTTTTCGCCTATGATCTCATATGATAGTATCATGTTGATATCATATATTGATTGCATTTAAAGAAGGGAGTGCGCCCTGGCGGATGATCTGAAGAGCATGACCCTGCGTGGGTTGGATCCCGAGCTTGCCGCCAAGTTGAGGGAGGTGGCGAAGCGGGAAGGAAAGAGCATGAATCAGACGGTACTGGACGCATTGCGACAACAGTTCGGATTGGACAAATCACGCCGGTTCACCGAGATCCATCACGACCTGGATCATCTGTTCGGACGTTGGGACAAGGATGAGTTTGCGCGAATCCAAGGGAAGATCGACTCCGAGCGGCGCATTGATTCGGAACTGTGGCAGTGAACGAGTACCTGATCGATACCAATATCTACTCGCTCGCCATGCGCGCAGATCCGGCGGTTGTGTCGCTGCTTCGGCGAGCTTCGCGAATCGTGATGAGTTCGATCAGTATCGGAGAGCTTCTATCGGGCTTCAAAGGCGGGGTCCGGGAGCGCAAGAACCGCGATGAACTGGCCGAATTTCTGGATACGCCACGCGTGCAGATATGCGCCGTCAGCGAGGAGACTGCCGAGTTCTATGCCGAGATCCTCAACGGTATGAGGCGCGCCGGAACCCCAATCCCTACGAACGATATCTGGATTGCGGCGCAGGCCATGGAGCACGGTTTGCGGCTGGTTTCGATGGATCGCCACTTTGCGTCGGTATCGGGATTGCTTCTGCTTGCACCGGAGGCGCCGGCGCTGCAAGGGAAACAGGGAGACCGGGACGACCGGACGGGAAGCTGATCCGTTCAAGAAATAACATCAGGCCGCAACCGCTGTCACGCGGATGCGGACCATTTGCCGCAATTTACCCAATGCCCAGGACCGATTTTGGACACGTCCGATTCGCCCGCCTCAATGCCGAGGTCATTCCGATTAATCCGACTGAGGCGGCGCTCTATAGGCATTACGGCATTACGCCCATTCCGGTGGACGCGTACGAACCTGACGATATCATTGCTTGCGTCGCGGATTGTGACGCGCTTGCCGTTGTCTCAGCGTCGCTTCCCGGACCGGTCATCAAGAGCCTGTCCAAATGCCGGATCATCTCCCGGCTGGGCAACGGCACGGACAAGATCGACGTCAAGACCGCCGCCGAAGAGGGTATTATCGTCTCAAATGTCCCTTCCTTCTGCAACGAGGAAATGGCCGATCACGTGATGGCCTCACTGCTCTCCCTCGCCAGGCAGATCCCGAAAATGTCGAAGCATTTCTGTAGAGGCGCTTACCAGCAGGCGAGGGACGAGGGACTCCGGCTTCAGCGCGTATCGGGCCTCACGCTGGGACTGATCGGATTCGGCGCCTCTGCGAAGGCCGTTGTAGAACGAGCAAGACCATTTGGCCTCAATATCCTGGCCACCCGAAAGAATCGGCAAGCGCCGAGGGAAGAGGCCGATGCCCTGGGGGTCCGAATGGTGGATCTGGACACGCTCTTGAGAACGTCGGACTTTGTCTCTCTGCACCTGCCGCTCGCGCCCGATACCCATCGTCTGCTGGACGAATCGAACCTGAAGAAAATGAAACCCGGTTCCTATTTGATCAATACCTGCCGAGGCGCCATCACGGACGAAGCTGCGCTCGCCGGGCTGCTCGATCGCGGTCACCTGGCGGGCGCCGCCCTGGACACCTTCGAAGACATTGAAATCTTCGGAGAACAGGAGTCTCCGCCGGACCATGCGCTGACAAGGCTCGACAACGTCATTCTGACGCCGCACATCTCCGGTCTCTCCGTCCAGGCCAGCCAGGAGGTGGCGACGACGGGCGTGGAGAACCTCGTCTCCATACTCAACGGATGCTGGCCCCATCCGGACAACGTCGTCAACACCGGCGTTCGCCCGCGCCTCCCGCTGAAGGAACACGAACCCGCGTTGTTCGATCATCGAAAGGACAAGGCGCTGCACGCTTGGAATTGACCGGGCCGGTATCCGGATCTCAATGCCCGCCGCAAACGTAAAACCCGCGCCGCTTCTGGCATCACCTCGGCGTCAGACAAATCAATTCAGGAGATAGATCTCATGGCCAGACAGGTGAGTCCCGAACCCTTCTATTCCATGGCCCGCCGCGCCGGCGATACGCTGTATCTTTCCGGCTTCGGCCCTGTCGACGGCGGCGAGGTCGTAGGTGGGAACATCGAGGAACAGACCATCTTCACGATGGACAACATGAAGCATGTTCTGGAAAGTGAGGGCGCCACCTTCGACGACGTTGTACGCGTCAACGTCTTCCTCCTGGACATGGGCGACCGCGACGATTTCAATCGCACCTACATGCGGTATTTCAACAACAAGCACCGCATGCCTACCAGGCGGCTGGTCGGCGCCGGAGATATGTTCAAAAGGATCCTCGTCGAGATCGACGCAGTCGCATACCTGGGCGAATAGCGGATCAACATCAGCATCTGAACAGTAAGCGCCTGTTCCCTATATATTTACGGAGATCGACCATGTCTCATCCAATCTTCGACCTGACGGACCGCGTCGCGCTCGTCTCGGGCGCGGCAAGGGGAATGGGCAAGGCCATGGCCGTCGGCTTTGCGGAAGCCGGCGCGGACCTCATGCTGGCCGACGTCGACGAACCGGGGGCGCAGGAAACCGCCCACGAGATCGAAACGCTGGGACGCCGCGCCATCCCCGTACGGTGCGACGTTTCCGATACGGACCAGGTCCGCGGGCTGTTCCAGCGCCTCGACAGGGAATTCGGCCGCATTCACGTCCTGGGCAACGTAGCCGGTGGGACCATGGTGAAAAAACCGGAGGATCTCACCCTTGACGAGCTCCAGCAGAGCCTGCAATCCCTGGTGATCGGCCGCTTCTGCTGCTGCCAGGAAGGCGGGAGGCGCATGCTCGCCGCGGGCAAGGGCAGCATTATCAATATCGGCTCCCTCGCCAGTATTTCCGCTATCGGCCGCGGGCACGTCGCCTATAGCATCGGCATGGGCGCCGTCGCCCAGATGACGAGGGAACTCAGCACGGAATGGAGCGGCCGCGGCGTTCGCGTGAACGCTATTCTGCCCGCGCAGGTCATGAACGATTTCCTGGAAAAACGCCTGCGGGCCGAGCCCAGAATGGCCGATACCTGGCTGGGCGGCATACCCGCCGGCCGATTCGGCGAGCCGCGGGATATCGTAGGCGTTGCCATCTTTCTGGCCTCGGATGCCTCTGCGTGGGTCACCGGCGTGTTGTTGCCGATGGACGGCGGCAACCTGGCGATGAACGCGGGCGGCACCTATCCGGGAGGCCCGATCGCCAGCGGATAGGCGGGATCGATTCCCGTAGCGCCTCCAGACCTGTCAGAGGGACCCCATGCCAGACGAGACCAGAACCGGACAACTCCTTTCCCTTTACCGGCAGATGCTCACGATCCGACTCGCCGAGGAGCAGATTGCCAGGTCGTACCAGGCCGGACTCATCCCCGGCGCCTGCCACACGTACGTGGGCGAGGAGGCCATCGCGGCGGGCGTCTGCGCCCATTTGCGTACGGACGACACGATTTTCAGTACCCATCGGGGCCACGGCCATGCGCTCGCCAAAGGCGTGCCCGTACGCGAACTCATCGCAGAACTCTTCGGCAAGTCCACGGGGTGCGCGCGGGGGCGGGGCGGCAGCATGCACCTTTTCTCCCCCGAAATCGGGCTGATGGGCACCAGCGGCATTGTGGGCCCCTGCATCCTTCAGGCCGCCGGCGCCGCCTATACATTCAAATTGCTCGAAACCGATCGGGTGAGCGTGGCTTTCTTTGGCGACGGGGGCGTCAACAACGGTGCTTTCCATGAAGGTCTGAACATGGCCGCCATCTGGCAACTGCCCGTTGTCTTTGTCCTTGAAGACAACCGGTACGCCACCGAAATCGCCTTTGAGTACGCAACCCGAAATACGAATATCGCCCTGCGCGCGGAAGGCTATGGCGTAACCGGCGTTACGGTTGACGGAAACGACGTCCTCGACGTCTATGAAAAAGCCGGCGACGCCGTCCTTCGCGCCAGGGAAGGCGGCGGCCCCACGCTGCTGGACTGCAAGACCTACCGCACCCGCCCCCATGCCGAGGGGATGCGGGATACCGGTTACCGCACGAGGGAAGAACTCGAGGCCTGGAGGGCCAGGGACCCCATCGCATTGCTGGCCGAAAAACTGATGGGCGGCGGCATGGCCGGCCGGGAGGTACTCGACGGAATCGAAAGCGAGGTCCGATCCGCCGTCGAAGAGGGCGTCGAGTTCGCCAGGGAGAGCCCGTGGCCGGATCCGGCCACGGTAACGGACCACGTCTTCAGCGGACAGGATGCGAACCATGCGTGAAATCACGTTTACGGAAGCCGCGCGCGAAGCCCTGTCCGATGCCATGTCGGCGGACCCGACCATCTTCGTTGTGGGCGAAGGCGTGGGCGAACGCGGCGGTAACTTCAACACCACCACCGGACTCTACGAACGCTACGGTCCCATGCGTGTGTGCGATACGCCGATTTGCGAGCGGGGCTTTATCGGGCTCTGCACGGGCGCGGCCATGGCCGGCGCACGGCCCGTGGTGGACTTCATGTTCATCGACTTCATCCTGGACGGCTTCGGAGAGATGGTCAACCAGATCGCCAAGATGCAATACATGAGCAGCGGCCGCCTGTCCATGCCCGTTGTTCTGCGAGGTTGCGTTGGAATCGGAGGCGCCGCCGCCACCCACCATTCCGGAAACTACTATCCCGTTTTCGCGCACCTGCCGGGCTTCCGCGTGGCCCTGCCTGCCACACCGTACGACGCCAAGGGCCTGTTCAAGACTGCCCTGGACGGCGATGATCCCGTTCTCTTCCTCGAACACAAATCCATCCTCAACCATCGGGGTCCTGTGCCAGAAACGCCGTACGCCATTCCATTCGGGCAGGCGGAGGTCCGCCGCGAGGGCGGTGACGTCACCGTAATCGCGCTGGCAAATATGGTCCCCCTCACGTGGAAACTCTGCGACGAACTCGCGGGGGACGGCATCTCCGTGGAACTCATCGACCCGCGCACCGTGGCGCCGCTGGATATGGATACCATACTGGAATCCGTACATAAAACAGGGCGTCTGCTGATCGTGGACGAAGCATTCGGCCCATGCGGCATCGGCGCCGAAATCGCCGCTCAGGTTCAGAGCCTGGCATTCGATGATCTGGACGCACCGGTAGGTCGGCTCAACGGCGCGCATGCGCCTACGCCTTACAGCGCCCCCCTCGAGGGGGCCTGTATACCTCAACCGGAGACCATTTCGCAGGCCATCCACGACCTGATGGAGGAATAGCCGACGTCTCCGTACGGCGGCCTGAGGAGATTCAGTTTGTTTCCGTTGGTTTCCTGTCGCTCTCACAAGGATGATCTCCATGCCCATTGAAATCGTCATGCCCCGCCTGGGATGGACCATGGAGGAAGGCACCCTCGTCGAATGGCTCAAAAGGGACGGGGATACCATTGAAGCGGGAGAAATCATCTTTACGGTTGAAAGCGACAAAGCGATAAATGAGATTGAATCCTTCGACAGCGGTACCTTGCACATACCGCCCGATTCGCCTCAACCCGGCGACACCGTACCCATCGGCACGTTGCTGGCCTTCCTTCTGGGACCTGGCGAACAGCCTCCCGTAGCGAACCCCGTCCGTCCGGAAGGCGAACGGGAAGCGGAACCGGGAGCCGGGGAATCCACGCCATCCCGATCTCGCGCCGAACGAACCCGGGCCGGTAAAAACCGGCCCCCAATCAGCCCGCGTGCACTTCGTCTGGCAGAGGAACTGGATGTTGACTGCAATACGCTGCAAGGCAGCGGTCGAAACGGGCGTATTGTCGAACGCGACGTCCGGGCTGCGGCCTCGGCAGGGACAACCTGCGCATCCGGGGGCGCCATCCGCCGGACGATCGCTCGGCGCCTGACCGAAAGTCACACAGGGACCGCGCCCGTAACGCTTTCCACTGAAGCCGATGCGACGAATTTCGTTGCGCTGCGCGCGGAACTCGACATTCCCTTCCTCTCGTACAACGATCTCTTTCTTAAGCTGACGGCCGTTGCCCTGGCCGGCCATCCGGACATGAACGCCTCCTGGAGGGACGGAACGATCCACAGGCACGAGGAGATCCACGTCGGAATCGCCGTGGATACCCATTCAGGCCTTCTGGTTCCGGTAATAACCAACGTTAACGCCAAAGACCTGCCTGATCTCGCCAGCGAAACCGCTGACCTCGTTCGGAAAGCCAGGGAGGGAAACCTCCAACCGGAGCACCTTCTGGGGGGTACGTTTACAATTACGAACCTGGGGGCGTACGGTATCGACGTCTTTACGCCCATCGTCAACCTGCCGCAGTGCGCCATTCTGGGCGTGGGCCGGATCGTCTCCAGGCCGGCGGTATACCAGGGCCGGGTCGTCCCCCGGGACATGGTCGCCCTGAGCCTCACCTTCGACCATCGGGTCGTCGACGGCGGTCCGGCCGCCCGATTCCTGGACACGATCCGCGGCCACGTGGAACGTCCGGCACTCTGGTACTCTCGCCAGAACAAAGGCGTCCGCGGGTGAGAATACCGGTGTCGCCGGGAATCAGATGGAGGCCCGTCTTTCGGGCTTTTGCCGCCGCTGCCCTGTGCTTTGCAATCGACTTCTATGCAACGTCTGAATTTTCCTTGCCAGTACGACTTTGATATTCGCACCGCCGGCGAAAAAAGGACCATTTTCGATCCGCTTCGCCGGAAACACGTGCGCCTCACGCCCGAGGAATGGGTCCGCCAGAACCTGATACAGCACCTCGTCCATGGCCTGGGGTTTCCGGCGGGTCGAACCGCGGTCGAATCGGCTTTTGCGTACGGGGGTATGCAGCACCGCGCCGACGTTATCGTCTACAATGGCAGGGGAGAACCCGTTCTCATGGCAGAATGCAAGGCGCCCGGCGTGAAAATCAGACAGCAAGCGTTCGATCAGATCGCCCGCTATAACACGTCCGTGGGGACGAATTATCTGCTGGTTACCAATGGCATCACGCACTACTGCTACTCCCTCGACCGTAAGGAGCGCAGCTACCGATTTCTGCATTCTCTACCACGATATGAAGATCTGTAGCCATTCACGAATCCACACCGTCAGGGAGAAAACGCGTGACACTCGATGAGAAAATCGATGCATTCCTGCAGACAGGCCCATATGCCGTCGTTGGTGCGTCCAACGACCGTTCGAAATACGGCAACAAGGTTCTAAGGTGTTATTTGCAGCACGATCTGAAGGCGTATCCGATCAATCCGGGTGCCGCAGTAATCGAAGGTCAGAGAGCATTTCCCGATCTGGCCGCACTTCCCGAACCCGTGGCGCGCATTTCCGTGATCACTCCGCCCGAAGTTACGGAAAAGATCGTGGCCGACGCAGCGGACTCCGGAATTGAATACATCTGGATGCAACCCGGCGCGGAGAGCGAGGCGGCCGTCGACGAAGCTGGACGAGCGGGCATCGGCGTGATCTCGGGCGGCCCCTGCCTGCTCGTTGTCCTGGGGTACACCGAAAGGGATTAGACGAAAGATGGAAATGCACCGGATCCACTTCGACATTATGGTGGCGGAACTGAGCCGCGCCCTGCTAAAAACCGGCTTCACGACCGAACGCGCCCAACGTCTTGCAAGAATCTTCACTGAAACCACGCGCGACGGCGTCTATTCCCACGGGGTCAACCGGTTCCTGCCGTTTATCAGGCACGCCCGTTCAGGCGAAGGCATGGACCTCCACGCCGAGCCCGAAAGATCGGCCGCGTTCGGCGTACTGGAACAGTGGGACGGAAAACTGGGCCCCGGTATCCTCAACGCCTGCGCGAGCATGGACCGCGCCGTTGAAGTCGCAAAGGAACAGGGAATGGGTTGCGTGGCCCTGAGAAACACGAACCACTGGATGAGGGCCGGAACATACGGTCTGAGGGCCGCCGACGTGGGCTGCATAGGTATCTGCTGGACCAATACCACCCAGCTTATTCCTCCGTTCGGTTCCGCCGACCGCAAGGTAGGCAACAATCCCCTGGTTGTCTCCATACCCCGTCCGGGAGGCCGTCATTTTCTGCTGGATATGGCGATGAGCCAGTACTCCCACGGGAAACTCGACGTGTACCGCCTTGCAAACCGGCGCCTTCCGGTCCCCGGGGGTTTCGACGACAGCGGAAACCTGTCGTACGACGCCGGCGCCATCCAGGCCGCCCGCCGCCCGCTGCCTATCGGTTACTGGAAGGGGATCGGCCTCGCAATGTCGCTGGATCTGGTTGCCTCACTGCTGTCCGGGGGGCGTTCCACGTACCAGATCGCTCAGGAGGAAGCCGAATACGGTGTCTCACAGGTCTTTATCGCCATCCACGCCGACGCTGTCGCCGGCGACCGGATGCGTGAAATCGTGGACCAGACCCTCGCCGACTTTCGTGCCGCGCAGCCCCTGGAAGGGAGCGACCCGGTGTCCTATCCCGGCGAGCGCATGTTCAGGACCCGGGAGGAGAACCTGGTGCTGGGAATCCCGGTTGAAGCGGACCGCTGGCAGGAAATCCTGGCGTTGTAATTCAATTCCGATAGAGGAAAGGAGCGTGCAATGAGCGAATTAAAGATGAACACGGTCGCAATGCCGGATCATCTGCCCGA
Organism: Candidatus Latescibacterota bacterium; assembly: GCA_963662665.2. Taxonomy (GTDB): domain Bacteria; phylum Latescibacterota; class UBA2968; order UBA2968; genus JAAXHE01. The sequence goes on along the minus strand of CAXXJS010000040.1, from coordinate 349,523 downwards.
CATGCCCATCGACCCGGACTGGATTCATGAAGGCGAACCAACGGCCCGCGGCGCCATCGTTACCCAGAGCGCGGACAAGCGGGTGTCAAGCGGTTACTGGCAATGCAGCGAAGGCAGGTTCGAATGGACTTTTGGTTGGGACGAGTTCGCGCACGTCTTCGAGGGAAGGGTCGCCATTGAAGAAGACGGCGGCGACAGCTACACCCTGGGGCCGGGCGATACCGTGCACTTTCCAGCGGGGCTCAAGACCCATTGGCACGTAATACAGCCGGTAAGGAAATATTTCGTCATTCGCACCGCCGACGCGCTGGAATTGTAGCGCAGGCCATTCTTCCACGTCTTCGGGACCGGCATCCAATCCGTCAGTTGTCTGAAGGCCCCGAACCATACCGCCGTGGCCGTCTCGGACGCCATCACAATGGCGGAAGAAACCGGGAAGCGCGTGGAGGTGGAACGGCCGCTGCCATGACGTTCCAGGATGGGACAGAATCAAAAAATACCCCCCTCCGTTGTCCTTCGGAGGGGGGTTGTCATTTCAGCCGACGGCCTCGCCTGCAGAGCGACTTTATCAACGGACTGTTAGCGGAATTGAAAAACGTGGCGTAGCGGGCAGCAGGTTATCCATCCGTCCGCGCTCGCCGCTCACGCAGACCGGCAGCCAGCAGGAACAGCAGCGGCGCCAGGCCGAGCACGACCATTGCGACGCCGTTCCATTGATAGGTGGAATCCGTTGTCCGTTGAATGAACGCGATTCCCGGGTCCAGGATGAGTTGGCTGGACCAGAGGGCGACAATATAGGCCATCAGATTGAACCGGATCAGCCAGACGACGAGGAAAACCACAACACCGAGAGCGAAAAGTTCCAGGCCGGCCAGAACGGCGAAATGATAGAGACTCCTGGCCGGCGCGATCGCATCCTCAGACAACAGGGCGACAGCGAATCCGGCCACAATCAACCAGGGCCGCCTGACGCCGGTTTTCCATACCAGCAGAATTGCCAACACGGCGAATGGACTGACCAACTCCAGGGCCGCGTCACACGCAGCGTCGAAGAAGGGAAGATAGGTATTGACTCGCGGCAGGTTGAATCCGCCCGCCTCCAGATACTCCGTCAGGCCGTTGTACTTCACGTACATTGCGAAACTTTCCGTACCCTTCCAAAGAAGCAGAAACGCCGCCGCCAGAGCCAGCGTGCCCGCCCAGAAACGCAGGCCGCCTTCCCTCATCCGCAGGAGTCCCAGCCATCTGCCGGCGCCCATCTCCTCCGGATAGAGCGACCTTTTCATCGCCATCATCAGCGCAAACATCGCCGCTATTGCGAGCCCCATCACCGGTGTCCCGATCAGCAGGCCGACGCCCTGGATGCCCAGATAGGTCATCATCGCCTGGCTCGTATCGTAACCGTGGAAGAAGGTCGGCAGGGAATTGATCCCGTCCAACAGGGTCAATAAGACAACCGCAATGCCGATGACGATCGGCAGCTTCCAGCGGATTTCCCCTGCCCGGTATTGACGGAAGAAATAGATCCCCGCCAATATGAATGTCGCCAGCAACAGGAGAACCGGCATGATCGAGGCCAATTCCTGCCTTGCGCCCCGTTGTTTGAGCGATCGAAGGAATTCCTCCGGCGCTCTGTATTGCGTGCTGAAGAATCCCACCTCGTCGCCCTGCACGCGTACGTTCAGCCGGAACTCGCCATCCTCGATCTTCCTGTCGATCCGCTCCCACACGAAATGATGGTCCATCCGGTCTTTTTCTTTTTCTGAACGGGCTTCCAACAGCTTGTATTGCGCCGTATTCGTAACGGACCGGGAGAATCTCTGCGTCACGAATGCCTCCGCCTTCGCGCGAGCGTCTTCCGTCTCCAGCGCGGGTCCTGCACGTGTCTCAGGTATGACGTGGTTGAATCCCGCGACGCGCCCGGACGCGTCCACGCGGACCTGGATCTCCTCCTTCTCCATCGGTTTGAACCATCGCACGTGCCAGTACCACGGCGATGTGTTCTCCACCATCAGCGAATCCGCATGCGCGACCCCCGCGTTTCGGATCAGATGCGTGTAATGGGAGGACCCGACCCCGCTGCGAAACTGGATCGACCTGCGGTAATCCGACACGTCCAATCCAAGTTCGGTACTGAAGGTCTCCGCGATACTTGCGGCCTGATGCCGAGTCACCTCAAGCTTCAGCGAACGGGCGCCGAACCGGTCCGCGCGGAATCCGACCATCAACGCGATTCCCGCAACGGCGCAGAGGCCGGCGACAATCCATCTCCTCTTATCCGGCATATAGGCATCGGGTCCCTTCTGAATCACGTCCGAACGTACCGGCGCGGGCGCCGGTTCCTCCGTTTCAGCCGGTTCATCAGGCGCTTCCTCATCGACGTTGTCGTCGACTTCCGGAGGTCTGGCCCTTCCGGTCAGTACCGCGAACGCCGCGGGGATTGCCGGCACCAGCAGGATTCCGATCACGAGCACACCGGACACCTGGAAGTAAAGGCTGGATGATTTCACCATCGGCAACGCCACGATGAAGGCGTTAATCGCATAGTGGGCAATGATGGGCGCCCAGATCCCGAAACGCAGGAACAGGATGCCAAAGACGATACCGATGACGGTTATCTCGATGCCACGTATGTATATGGGCTCATGCGGATAGTTCGAATGCAGGAACGCCCACACGATCGCCGGCAGCAACACCGCCAGCCACGGTCGTTTCAACCATCTGATCAGCAGGGGGATCGCCAGCAGACGGAAGAAAAACTCCTCGACCGCCGCGGCTGACAATCCTACCAGCAGCGGGTAAATCCAGGGAATGGCCGTGCTGAACGCGTTGTCGTACTCGCTGACGTCCGCGGGCACCCAGACGTCGAAATACCGCCCGCCCAGCAGATAGAACACGGCGACGTATCCAAGAACGGCCCCGGCGGCGCCGTAACCCACAACCGTGGACCGCAGGAATCCGGCAGAAAACAACCCTCCAAGCGAAAGGCGCCCCAGCCGGCTCACGCGTCCCTCAGACAACACGTCCCTTTCCAGAACCCCGCCAGCCGTCCCGGCCAGGCAAACGATTCCGCCGTAAAGCGCCGCGACCAGAACCGCGCTGAACAGAAGCTGCACGAGAAAGGCGCCGTAGGAAACAGTTGTATCGAAATTATACAGCGCAAGTGGCAGGGCGTTGACGTTTGCCGCAAGCCACGCGAGGGCCACGAGCGTTCCGACGATCAGCCCGGCCTGCCAGTGCAACCGCTTTCGGCGATAGTTCTTCACCAGAATCACCAGCATGGCAACGCCCAACGCAAGCCAGAACGGCAGAAAAACCTGCGTCAACAGATTCGCCCTTGAACGTACCTCCCGGTAACTCCGGGAGAAACTGTCCGGTACTTTCAGGTACTCGCCGAACTGTCCGACACGGTCCCCGTGAACCACCACGTCCAGCCGGTAGTGGCCGTCGTCGCCCACCGTGAAATCTCTCTTCCGATAGGCGAACCTGTGATCGACACGTGCCTTGCGTTCCGTGCTGGACCGGTCGATCAACTCGTAGGCGTCAAGGTCGTACCTCTGTATATCCCTCAGGAAATCGGATGCAATGATCAGGGCGTCGTCCTGCGCAATGCTTGCGCCTTCGTCAGATTCGAGAATGCGGTGGGAGAATCCGACAATTCGTCCGCCCGGATCAAGCCCCACCCGAAGTTCCTCCTTCTGCATCGGCTTGAACCACCGCACGCTCCAGGACCAGACCGAGAGCCATTCCCTCGCCAGCCGGCTCGTCTCCTCCAGACCCAGCGTCTGCTCCAGGAAAACTTGCTGCATCTGGCTGCTTGAGAATATCTGGGAGCTCTCGTAGTCAGCAAGATCGTATCCCTGGTCCTCCAGATAGCCCTGCGCCCTGCGGTGTACTTCGTCGCGGCTCAACTTGAAATCCAGCGACGCAGACGGAATCGCCTCGGTATAGAAATTCAGAAATACCGCCAGCCCGCCCACGCCCAGTACAACGAAAACCAGCAGCCACATCGCATCACGACGGTCCATCAATCACTCCTCTCGGTTGAAACAGGAATTACGTACATAGGCACCCGCAATGTATACAGGTTGGGAAGTCGGACACAAGAAAAAACCCTGGCGGCCGATCCATTCGATTCGGTTGCCATCCGTTTTGTTTCGTCCTATCTTGATGTCTCCGGCACGCGCGCGGTTGTCACCAAAGTACGGATTCGACCGTCTGGTGTTGTAGAGGAACCCGCGGTCTCCTTCCCGGCCCGGGGACGACTCAGCGTTGTCCGAAAAGGGGCGAGCCCACCGATCCTACGCGTCAAAGGAGCGTTGCATTGACACCGCATACCGGACTTCCGGCGAACATGCCGGCGGTTGTCTGCCACGGACCCGGGGACTACCGCCTTGAAGGACACCCCGTGCCGCGTCCGGGACCGGAGGAGGTTGTCGTCCGAGTCAAGTCGGCCGGTATCTGCGCCAGCGATCTCAAATGTTATCTGGGCGCCCCGCTCTTCTGGGGAGACGAACAGCGCGAGGGATACTGCCAGGCCCCTGTAATCCCCGGCCATGAATTCATCGGCGAGGTGGTTCTTCTCGGACCGGGCGCCGGCGAGAAATACGGACTCGCCATCGGGGACACGGCGATTTCGGAACAGATCGTCCCTTGTCACGCGTGCCGTTACTGCCGGCGCGGGCAGTACTGGATGTGTATGCGGCACGACATCTACGGCTTCCGGCAGAACACATTTGGCGCAATGGCCGAATACATGCGTTTTCCCGCCGACGCCCTCAACTATAAGGTTCCCTCGCGCATTCCACCCGAACAGGCCGTGTACATCGAGCCGCTGGCGTGCGCAATCCACGCCGTGCAGCGGGGCGAAATCGAACTGGACCACACCGTGGTCATCGCCGGCGCGGGACCGCTGGGGCTGGGGATGGTCGCAGCCGCCCGGCTCAAGAATCCCCGCCTGTTAATTGCGTTGGACCTCAACGACGACCGCCTGGACGTGGCGCGCGCCTGTGGCGCGGACCTGGTCTTCAATCCCGGTAAGACGGACGCCATCCGGGAAGTACGCCACCTTACCGACGGGTATGGCTGCGACGTTTATATCGAAGCGACCGGGCATCCGGCCGCCGTGGAACAGGGTCTGCACCTGATCTGCAAGCTCGGCACGTTTGTCGAATTCAGCGTGCTTCGCGAGCCGGTGACGACGGACTGGACCATCATCGGCGACACCAAGGAACTCAACATCCACGGCGCCCACCTGGGGCCCGGATGTTATCCCGTTGCGATCGATATGATCCAAAAGGTTTTCCTGCCAATGGATCGTATCGTGACCCATCGCCTGCCGCTCGAGAGATTCCAGGAAGGCATCGATCTCGTCGCGACGGGTGACCGTTCAATCAAGGTAACGCTTGAGCCGTGATGGGACGAAGCGCATGTCGATGACCAATCCGTACGGGCAGGTTTCGAACCTGCCCCGACTATCACTTATCTGAGAGGATACCATGGAAACAGCCGGGAAACCCATCCGCCGGCAACTTAGCGTCAACCCTGACGGGAAGGTTCCGCATCTTCAGGACTTTCCGCTTCTCGTGGTCATCCGGGACGACGGACTGAAATCAACCGGGAAGGGCGGCCATGTTCTCAGGGAAGACGGGAGCGACATCCACTTCCTGTCCGGCGAAGGCGACGCGCTGGCGTACCGTATCGAGTCCTACTGCCCCGAAGACGGCGCCCTGAGGGCACGCGTGAGGGTTCCCTCGCTGTCTGCGGACACGACGCTATACCTGTGCTATGGAGCGGACGCGGTCTCATGCCCGGATCCGGTCTGGGATTCGCACTATGCGCTGGTTCAATGTAATGGTGACGCGATCCGGTCCGAACCGCTCGACCGCGTTGAATCCCTGACCGTTGAAGCCTGGGTCCAAAGCGACCAGGTCAATACGGACGCCTTCCAGGTGCTGGTGTCCAGGTGGTCGCTGCGATCCACGATGGATGCGTTCGAGTCCTGCGATGCCGGGGAAACCGACGGCCTGGACACGAAGGGCTATTTCGGCGCAGTCTCGGACGGCCGCTACGTCTACTTCGCGCCGCAATGCAATGCTTCACAGGAGCGCCACGGCCAGGTTCTGCGATACGACTCACGGGGTGGGTTCAACGATCCTGAAAGCTGGCAGGGATACGACGCCGGGTGTACGGACGGCCTCAACACGAAAGGGTATTACGGCGTCGTACACGCCGGGGACCATATCTATTTTGTCCCGCGTACCGACGGCGTGACCCTGCACAGCCGCATCCTGCGATTTGACCGGCGCGGGGAATTCCGGGATCCCGGCAGCTGGGAGGCGTACGACGTCGGGAGAACCATGGCCTGCCAGAGCGCCGCCTACGACGGTCGATACATCTACCTCTCGCCGGGATATGAGGGCGATTCCGGTGAAACGGGGAAAGCCCTCCGTTACGATACCCGGGGCGGCTTCAAGGATCCTGACAGTTATGTGATTTTCGATGCCGGGAATACCGACGGACTGGATTCGAAGAACTACGACGGGGCGACGTTCGACGGACGTTATGTCTATTACTCGCCACTCAATGAACGCGGAATTGTGCTCCGCCACGATACCCGCGTCGGGTTTGACGATCCGGCCGCCTGGCAGGCCCTGGATGCCAGCGTTCATGGCATGGGGATGTGCGTGGGCGCCGTTTTCGACGGCCGCTACGTCTATTACGTCCCTTACGCACACAGCAACGCCGTCAGATACGATACTCGGGGGGACTTCAAGGATCCCGAGGCCTGGGAAGCGTACGATGCAGCCGGAACGTCCGGCCTGCACACAAAGGGCTACGACGGCGCGGCCTTCGACGGCCAGTACGTCTACTACATCCCGTTCTACGAGGGCGACGAGCCCCAACGGGGTTTCCACTGTCGCGTGCTGCGTTACAACACCTGCATGAACTTTACCGACAAGGCCGCGTGGGATGCCGCCGACGGAGGCGTCTTTACCTATCCGCCGAACCCCGGCGGATTCAATGGGGGCGCGTTCGACGGCCGGTACGTGTATTTTGCACCATGGCGTGAAGACCCCGATGAAAACGACGATCGCGAGTACACACCGCACGGAAAGGTGCTGCGCTACGATACGGTGGACGACGCTTCGTTCATACTCAAATACGCGGAATGCGGTCACAACGGCGGCCTCTGCGCATCGCTGCCGGGACCGACCTTCACCATTGACACGGAAGACGGCACCCGAAGCGTGCGCGCAAACAGGACGCTCGCTCCCGGCCGGCATCACCTTGCGGGCGTATACGACGGTGAACGGGTAACGCTCTACATTGACGGTGCGGCCGTGGCTTCCACCGAAGCAAGCGGTCATGTTCAGTCAGGCAATACACCGGTCTCCGTCGGGCGCCTCGCAGGCGGCGGAGCGCCGTTTCAGGGTGAAATCGAGGAAGTACGTGTCTCGACCACCGCTCGAACGGAGCAGTGGATCGATGCCACCAATCAAAACTTTGCGAATCCACGGGAATTCGTCTGCCTGGGGCCGGAAGAAGAAACGGGGTGAGGCCGGATTGCGCCTCACCCCGATCTGGTGTCCTGTTCCGGAAATATCTCACCATTCTCCCGCCGATTCATCCCGTCTCGGTGAAACGTGATCATTGCCTGCGCTGCTTGCACTGAGCTTGCAGAAATGTCGAATTGCCCGCGTTTCACTATCCTTAAGGGGCAAGTCGACGTCCCTTCGCCGGATCTTCGACAGGCTCAGGGACCGCAAGCTCAGGGCTGACGCGATCCGCGTCACTGATCCTGAATTCGCCTGCCGATCCCGCTGCCCGCCCGAACGTGCACCTCAATTCCACGCACCGAGTCTGCCGTGAGGTCGTCGTCAAAGACAACCGTTCCCGGCTCGAACAGCAGCACAATCGTGGACCCGCCGAACTGAAAATAACCCTTCTCCTGACCCCGGTCGACCGCGCCCGGCGTGTACGTCTCAACGATGCTGCCAACCGCAAAACCGCCTATTTCCAGATATGCGATCCTTCCGAACCGGTCTGAATCGAAACTGGTGATCGCGCGCTTGTTCCGCCAGAATACGCCGGGCACCCGGGCAAGGCCCAACGGATTCACAATGTAGTAACGGCCGGCAACCACGCGCGCCGGTCCGGCATTTCCCGAATCCGGAAAGTGAAAACGGTGATAGTCGTATGGCGCGAGCCGCACAACCAGCGCCGAACCGTCGCGGTACGTACCCGCCTCGTCCTCTGAATCCAGCAGGAGTTGCAGTGGAACCGATGCCCCTTTTACCGGGATCAGGGCGCCATCCTCGAGTTGCTGATAGACAAGGACCTTGCCGTCCGCGGGACAGGGGAACGTGTCGGGTTCCGGGGCAAACGGCCTGGCATCGGGTTTCAGCCGCCTGGTGAAGAACCCGTTGAAACTCCTGTATCGATCCAGGGGAAATTCGATCTCTTCGAGGTCAATGCCGTATTTGCCGACAAAGCGGGAAATCTTCCGGACACTTCCCGGGCGCGCCTGCATCCAGCCATACAACCGGCAGAAAACCGAATTATTCAGCAGCAGGTGGAAGAGCCCCAGGACGAAAGAAGCGTGGAACACGCGCTGAAAAAAAGCGTAAGACAGCGGCTCCGTTATCGTCCGTCCGGACCTTCGATCGCGATAGGAAATCCCGGAGTCGTTATCCATTTTCCTGCCGGGACTCCGGAATAACGGGAAGGACAATATGAGAGGGGTGATCCGGGTCGTGATAGATCACGTTTTCCGCCAGCACAACCCGGCGGTCCCGGCCCAAAGTACCGCCCGTATTCGGATTGACATCGAACCTGGGGAAATTGCTGCTTGAGACGTCCACCCTGATCCGGTGGCCCGCGTCGAATACGGTGGAGGTTGGATACATTACGATCTCCAGTTCGTAGATTTCGCCCGGCGACATCAACTCCGGATTATCCCGCGAATTCCGATAACGCCCCCTGACGATGCTGTCCGTAATATTCTGAGCGAAGCCGTCGGGATAATCCTCATTCGGGGGATGAACGTCGATCAGCTTCACCGTAAAGTCTGTATCCGCTGCGGAGGAAGATACCCACAATTTCATCGTCAACGGCCCGGTCACTTCCAGGGGTTCCTTCAATTCGGGCGTCTGAAAGACGAGGACGTCGCTCCGGGCGGATAGCGGCAGGCTGTCCCTGCATCCATAAAAACGCGAATCGCCGCGCTGATCGTACGCACCGGCCACGAGAATCGGATCCCCGGCGGACAGATTGCCGCCGACCGTGGGAACCGGGTCCCGGGGATCGAACGTGTATCGACTGGGCTCGGAAGCTACCGGTACGTCCTCTCCGATTCCGCCGTCCGGGTGAAGATAGTACGGCGTAAACAGCGTCCCGGGCAGCGGCCAGTCCTCCACGTCGCGCCAGACCCCCATATAGGACAGTCGCCCTTCCCGGTTCCTGCGTCCGTCGCCGCCACCCATCACGAATATACGTACCGGCTTTTCGCGGTCCACGCCGTTGTCCATTCCCTTCAACCACCGGTCGAACCAGCTAAGCCGGTATCCGTCGTAATCGTCCAGGACGGACTCCGACCCGAAGTCCACGTCTCCCGCGAAGGAATTGCCCCAACCGCCGTGGGTCCACGGGCCCATAAAGAGATGCTGCGGGGACTTCATCCGCTTCGACAGCGCCACGTAATTAGCGGTGGTCCCGCGGGTATATGTGTCGTACCACCCGCCCAGATATATCGTGGGCACGTCCGCGTGCTCGTCGTAGTAGTGGTCGATTGCGTATCCGCGTTGCTTCCAATAGTCGTTGAAATCTCCTTCTCCCAGAAGATCCAGGACCCACTGTTCATAAGATGGTAGATGCCGCAGTGCGGAAGATCCCTTCCTGTAGGGCGTCCGCGTCAGCCACTCGCCGACCCTCGCGAAATCAGCGTCCAATGCGGCCTTCAGCGTCGCATCCCCCAGCGCCTCCTTGCTTGTGGTTGCCATCCTGAACGCATAGATCATGAACCGCAATTCCAGCGCGCCGTTCTGCCGCATCGAACTGGTGTGATAGTTCGACGTGCCCACCGCGACGACCATGGCTTTCAGGTGGGGCGGATTCAGGGTGGCAAGCGCGCTCTGGTCGCTTCCGCAGTAGGACCCGCCCATCGTGCCCACGTTTCCGTCGCACCAGGGCTGCGCGGCCACCCACTCCACGGTATCGTACCCGTCCGGCGCCTCCTTTGCAAACGGATGCCACAGGCCCTCGGATTCAAACCGCCCGCGGACGTCCTGCCGGACGGCCACGTAGCCTCTCCGCGCAAGATACCGACCCTCGCTGAATTTCGATTCCTTATCGTACGGCGTGCGCTCGATCACCGCGGGAAATGCGCCCGGAACAATGGCCCCGTGCTTCGCCGGGAAATACAGGTCCGTCGCCAGCTTCACGCCGTCCCGCATGGGCACCATCACGTTCCGCCGGACGACTACGTCGTATTCGATCCACGATCCCCGCACTTCGGACTCCGCCATTGCAATCCTCTTCTCTGCTGAATGACACTCATTGCCGATCGACAAACTGTCCCGCATCCCGCAGGGCCGCCACACCCGAGCCGCGCGCCTGGAGCGGGAAATCGACTGGCCGGTTCCCCGCCAGCTGGGACTGGTAGATCGCCATTACCATCTCCAATGATCGCAGCCCTACCCGTCCGTCGCTTTGCAATTCCCCTCGGCCCTCCAGCGCATCGACCAGTTCGTTCAGCGCGACGACGTACGTAGACGCGGGCGATGGATGGTCGACGGGTGTGTGCTGAAGGGAATGCCACTGAAACCCGCTGTCCGGTTCGTAGTCGTCCTCCACCGCGCGGTAGAAATGGACCCGTTCACCGAGAAAACGGATCACGCCCTCCGTCCCGCGCAACTCGAACGCATTGTCCGTATAGGATGTCAACTCGGCGCCATGGACCAGACCCGTCGCACCGTTCCTGAATTTCATGATCGCCGCGCCGAAGTCCTCCACGGCCCAGGGACGCATCCGCTGCTCCGCCATCCCGCACAACCAGGCCACCTCCCCGGCGTACATATCCATCAGGTCGAAGTAGTGGGTAAAGTCGTGCAGAAACGGCCCCTCGTTTTCGCTTCGCCACGAAGGGTCCGGCTTGCCGCCGTCCATATAGCAATAGATGTGGTTCAGCTTGCCAATCGCGCCGTCCCGCAGCAGCCGCAGTCCCAGATTCCACTCGGGAGACCACCGGCGGTTGTGATTGACCTGCAGCAGGATGCCCGCGTTGTCGCAGGCGTTAATCATCCGGTCGCATTCCTCCAGGGACAGCGCCATCGGTTTTTCGCAGATGATTGCCTTCGTCTCGGGCGCCGCGGCGCATGTTTCCACCATTTCGCAATGCAATTCCGGATGTGTGGCCACAATACAGATATCCGGCCTGACTTCGTTCAGCATTCGACGGTAGTCGTGAAAAAGCGCGTCTATCCCGTAGCGCTTCCCGAAAATATCCAGTTTTTCGCGCCCGCGGTTCACACCCGCCACCAGTTCGCAGTTTGGATGTTGCCGCAACGTATCGGCGTGGTTGTCCGGCAGATCCCCGAAACTGAACTGGTATCCCACGCGACCCGTGCCGATGATCGCCACGCGGTAATTCGCCATTACGACCTCCTGGATCTCGTTAATTCAAAAACCGATCAGGATTTACAGGATTAAGCAGGATTGGAAACCAGGAGCAGTTTCAAAGTATCAATACCCAGCGCGGCTTCGCTATGCTCAGCCGCAACCAAACAGGTGGCAATGATCGGGCGAGCCCGTTTGAAGGTTTAATCACTCCCCCCTTGAGGGGGAGTCGCAGAAGCCGAGCCGATCCCTGAGCCTGTCGAAGGGGCCGGCGACGGCTGATGCGGTCCGGCGCGTTACTTGTGCTTTAATGCATCCTGCTCATTGATTGGCGCGCGCCCCGAATTGCCAGCCAATCCCCAGACCGAATTCAAGCCCGCTGTAGTTGCGCCGGCCGCCTATCTCGTGAGAAAAGTCCGTCATCAGGTTGTATCCGAGGTCTGCAATCGCCACAAAAGATCCACCCATCCCCAGGTCGAACCCCACTCCGGCCCTGCTTCCGAACGTTGTCATGGCGCCTGATTCCTGCACAACCTGTAAACCGACGTCGCTTCTGGATTGAATCCCGGTGATGAGCCCTATGCCTGCAGTCAGAAAGGGCCTGAACGTGGTCTCGAGCGACAGCTTGCGCGGATAGTATCTCATGCCGACAATCATGGGACAGATAACCGCCGCCTGCTGGGAGACGCCCAGGGGCCCGGCGCGTGAACTCGCCTCCACTGACAGGACGCCCAGCGTGGCGTGACCGGCAACGTTGCCCCTCAACCAGTGCGAGTAGCCCAACGAGAAAGAAACGTCATTCGCTCCAGCGGTAGTTTCAACGCCCAATGGACCAACGCTTGTCGTTGCGCCTGTTGTTCCACCGTGATTCCGCAGTCCCATCCTGAGTTCAATCCGGGACCGCCTTTCCATTACGCCGGCACATATCATCTCCGGTGCCGCCAGCAGCAGGAAACACAAGAGTGCCGTCGTTCTCATTGTCGTCATCTGCGCCTCCTTTCAAGGTCTTCCCGATTTAACCTGCTCCAGCGCCTCAATCAGGCTCTTCCTGACGAGATCGCACAGTTCGTCGATGTCCTCGCGCTGCACGATCAACGCCGGGCTCACGGCAAACCACGTGGGGTCGATCCGGATCAGCAGCCCGTTCTCCAGCGTCGTCCTCTTCAGCGCCCGGCCCAGTTCAGGAAACGGGGCCATAGTCTTCGTATCCCTCACCAGTTCCACGCCCTGCAGCAACCCCCGTCCCCGCACCTCGCGCACCACGCCCAGGTCCTTCAACCCTTCAAGCTTCGATGCCAGATATCGGCCGAGTTCCCCGGCCTTGCGATCCAGCTCCTGTTCCACGATTTCGTCGATCACGGCCATTCCCACGGCGCAGGCGACGGGATTGGCCGCAAACGTATGCCCGTGCGCAAAGTTGACGTCGGCCTCCACCGGACCGAGAAACACGTCTCCCATATCTTCCCGCGCCACCATCGCGCCCACCGGATACGCCCCGCTCGAGATCCCCTTGCCGGCACAGATAATGTCGGGAGTGACCCCGAACGTCTGGGCGGCGAACATCGAGCCGGTTTTGCCGAACCCCGTAATGATCTCGTCGTAGATCAACATTACGTTGTGCCGGTCGCAGACGTCACGGATAATCCGGAAATATTCCCCGGTGGGTGTGATGATTCCGCCGGTATTGCCGATCGGTTCCAGAATGACGCCCGCCACCGTATCCGGGTCTTCGTTGACGATCACATCCTCGAACATCTGCGCACAGAAACGATTGCATTCCTCCCAGGAAGCAAAACGGTCTCTGTAATAGGTTGGCGGGAATACTTTCAGGAATCCGCCCGCCTGGGGTTCGAACGGCGTCTTGCGTTTTCCCGTCCCGCTGGCCGCCATCGCGCCGAACGTGGCGCCGTGATACCCGAAGTATCTGCTGACGAACTTGTACTTGCCCGGGTGCCCGTTTTGCCTGAAATACTGCCGGGTGAACTTCAGGGCGGATTCGACCGCTTCGGACCCGCCGCTGTAGGACTTGATGAAATTCAGATTCTCCGGCGTCACCTCGCTCAGTTTCTCGACGAAATCCAGCGCAACGTCCGAAAGCCCGTGCATTGGCGGCGAGAATCCCAGCGTCTCCGCCTGCCTTCGCATGGCCTCCAGAACCCTGGGATGCCCGTGTCCGAGCGAGGCCACGAAAATGCCGCCGATACCGTCGAAATAACGCTTGCCGTCCGTATCCCAATAGTGAAGTCCGTGCGCTCTCTTGACGATGAACGGATGCTCCATGAAGGCCGACGTCTGCTGATAATCCAGAAATGTCCGTTCAAGCAGCCGCCGCCGGCGACCATCCAGTTTCATCAGTCGATTCCTCCGGACGCATGACCTCAACAACGTCGACAGTGTCTACGACAATCCCTTCGGCGCCAGCACGAGCCGCTCCGCGTTCCTGTAGGCGATCTGTTCGCGTTCGTCGTCAGTTATATCCGCCGCGGCCAGCAGCGCGGGGAACGCCATCGGTTCGTACAGAGGCGAATCCGTACCGAACAACACCCTGTCCGCCCCCACTTCTCGCACCACCAGACCGATCATGCCCGTGCGAATCGCCCTTGCCGTACCCATATCCGTGTAAAGGTTTCCCGTTTTGCAGTCCTGGAGCGCGTCGATGGCCTCGTAGGTCTGGCCCGGCTGACCCGCGCCGAAATGCGCGGTGATTACCGTTATGGACGGAAAGGCTTCGGCCAGCCTCCGCAACCGGGCCGGGGCCGCGTAGGACTCGTTCTCTCCGTGGGAAAGCACCGGAAGCCCGAGCGGCTCCAGCTTTTCGAAAAGCCGGAAGGTGGGCTTGATGTCCGCCGGGTACTTGTGCTGGACCGGGTGGATCTTGAAGCCCGCGACCTTGGGATGGTCCTTGAAACGGTCCAGCAACTCCAGCGATTCGCCCATTTTCAACGGATTCAGCACGAGCCAGACGAGCAGGTGTTCCAGTGCCTCCGCCTGTTGAATGGTCCATTCATTGCCATAAATCAATTCCGTAAACAGGGCGGACCCGGACGTGACCACGGTGCGCTCGATGCCTGCCCGTTCCTGCATTGCCACGAAGCCCTCGGCTGAAAACGTCGTGATTTCGTCAAACCACGGCCCCAGATGGGCGTGCGTGTCGATGTATCGCATTTCAATATCCTCCTGAAACAACGTCCCGATCGCGGCTTCCCGTTGTTCAGCAGCAACCAGACAGGCGAAAGTGAACGGCGCCGCGCAAAGCGGAAACCCGTTTGGACACAACTGGCCGGAGTCTCAGATCGCCCGTCCAACCGCCTCGATCAATCCATCCACGTGGCCTTCATCCATCGGCGCGGAGACGGCGCACATCAACAGTCCGTTTCCCAGGAAATATCCCTGTTCGATCAGACCGAGAAGCAGAAGGTGCGCCGCCGCCTTGTCCGTTCCGGCAAGGTGTCGGTAATTCAACATCGCTTCATCTGAAAAATGAATGCTGAACAGCGATCCCACGCCCACCGCCGTCGCATCCACGTCACGCTCTGCAAACAGGTGGTTCAACCCGTTCCTGAGCCGCGTTCCCAGCCGGTTCAGGTGCGCGAACACGTCCGGCGTCAGCTGGTTCATGGTCGCCAGACCCGCGGCCATGGCCACGGGATGCCCGCTGAACGTGCCGCTTTGAAAGAAACCTGTCGGCCCCCGGGATGAGTCGAAGCGATCCATCAGGTCGGCCCGGCCTCCGAAGGCGCCCACCGGAAATCCACCGCCGATGACCTTTCCAAACGTCGTCAGATCCGGCTCGATGCCATAGTGCGCCTGCAGACCTCCGGTACCGACCCGGAATCCCACAATCTCGTCGAATATCACCGGTACGTTGTGCCGCCGCGCCATGTCGCATACGAACTGCGCAAACTCAGGGCGCTGCGCGAGAATTCCCGCCCGCGGATCGAATATCACGCATGCCAGTTCGTTCCTGTACCGCGCGAGCAGTCTCTCTACGGCGTTTTCATCGTTATACGGCAGGACCACCACTTCGCCGGCGGCATTCGGCGAGGCGCCCCCCGCCGTGGAAACCGAATGTGGCGCCGCCGCGGGCCCGGCCTTGTCAAGCGGCGGCGCCACACTCACCTCCACCACGTCGTGGCTTCCGTGATATCCGCCCTCGAACTTGGCAATTTTCGTCTTTCCGGTGACGCCCCGCGCCAGTCGGATGGCGTGCAGGGTCGCTTCCGTGCCGGAATTGCAGAACCGGATCTTTTCCACGGACTTCACACGCCTGCACATCTCCTCGGCCAGTCCCGTCTCCACGCCCGCGGGCGCGCTCAACGCAATCCCCCTGGAAACCTGCTCCCGCACGGCCGCAACGACCGCCGGATGGTTGTGGCCCAGAATCTGCGCCGTATGGTGATTGTTGAAGTCCACGAGTTTCCGGCCGTCCAGGTCATGGATATAACAGCCCTCGCCCCGATCGACGGTCAGCGGATAGGGGTTGTAGAAATACGCCCCTTTCACCCCGCCGGGCATGACCGCTCTGGCGCGTTCGAAAGCGGCCCCGGAACGCGGGCTGCCCGCCCGGTATCGTTCCTCCACCGCAGGTCCGCATTCGGTCGACGTCTCAACCATGGCCTTTTCTCATTCCATCCGGAAACGTTCGAAAACAATGTGCTCGTACGGAGATTCCAATCCCGCTTCGTACAGGCAGCCGACCGCGCCGCCCGAAAGCAACACAATGCAGGAATACGCCGACGGGCCCGCGTGCAGCAGTTTCGCCGCGGGCCAGGTCCTGCCTCCGTCGTTGCTCAGGCGGACGGTCATGTTCACGCGCTCTCCCCCGCGGGTCTTTGGCAAAGCGGGCGCCGAGGGATTCGAAAACAACAGGCTGTCTTCGGCTGAGCCTTCAACCAGGCTGGCCTGGCATTTGGGGCAGGGCAGGTTGCGGTCGTGTGTGAACCCGTCCCAGGACTCCCCTCCATCCCTGCTGAACGCGACCCCGCGATACCCTTCGCTGTGCGTCTGCATTCGCGTGTTCATAACCACGGTTCCGTCAGCGAGTTCGCCGAACTGGCACTCGTTGGCCCCAGGCCGGACCGAACCGCCCAACCGCCAGGACGCGCCACCGTCATCGCTGTAGACGGAATGGGAACCGCAGTCATGCGCTTCCGGGTTTCGGTGGTCGCAGGGAATCAGGAGCCGCCCTTTGCGCACTCCGTTTCGGAGCTGAATGCCCACCCCCGGGCCCGTCGCGTACCAGGTCCACGCGTTTTTCTTTACGTCCCGCGTGATGTCTACCGGAGTGGACCACGTGAGACCGTTATCGGAACTGTGCGTGACCAGCACGTCGACATTATCTCTACAGAACAACATCCGGACCGTGCCGGTCTCAACGTCCACCACGGGACACGGATTGCCGATCGTAATCTCTCCCGATTCGCTATACACGACCCGTTGGGCCGACCATGTGTTTCCGCCGTCACCCGAGCGCTTCACCAGAAGGTCGATATCTCCGTGATCGCTCCGGTCGTTCCGACGGCCCTCGCAAAAGGCCAGCAACGATCCGTCCGGGGCGACAAGCACAGCCGGAATCCGGTAGGTGTGGTACCCATCCCGTCCGCTGGTGAACACGTGCGTTTTCACGGAAACGCCCTTTCGTCCGCTAATGCTGGTCGCGCCGGTCCATGACTTCCGTTGCCCTGAGTTCCCGAACCAGTTCGATCAGTCCCTCGATGCCCGCCTCCAGGAATTGCTCCCCCTTCTCCCGGCTGGCCTTTGTCGCGTCTCCCATCACGCCGCTGGCCGTCTTCGTACTCCAGTAAGGCGTAAAATTCGCGCTGGACCCCTCCGGGTGGCCGCCCGCGAGAAGGTCGGACTGGAAGCTGTTCGACAGGGGCGACCGTTCGTCGACCGCCTTGCTCATGTCCACCAGGTCCGGCTTCAAAGCCAGATACAGCGACGTCTCGAACTCCCCGCCGTGGGAGGTCCCGCCGTAGTCCGACTCCCTCAGTTCGCGTCCCACCTCTTTCACCATCCGGAGCCCCCAGTGATTCACGGCGCCGCACAGAATCCTGCCCTCGTATTCGATGACCGAAAGCCGGGTTGCCAGGTCCAATGGCGACGTATTGCTTCCGTGGCCGTTCACCACCAGAATCCGCTTGAAGCCATGGTGGGCGAGGCTGCAGCAGACATCCTTGACGTATCGGATGAAGGTATCCCACGTGATCGTCAGCGTCCCGTGAAAATCCATGTGGTGCGGGCTGTACCCGTGCGGGATCGGCGGCGCCAGGACGGCCTCGGACGGGATCCGCGACACGGCCCGTTCACAGATCTCCGTACAGAGGACGACGTCGGTATCCACCGGAAGGTGGGGACCGTGGTCCTCGTACGTCGCCACCGGCAGAACCGCAACACGGTCCTGTTCCGCGGCCTCCTTGATTTCATACCAGATCATTTCGGCAAAGCGGTATTTCATTCTCAACTCCTTACATCAGGATTAACCGACGTCTGTTCGTCAACGGCCTATGCCCGGTCGCCATCGTCCCATCGGGATTCCACCGAAACTCGTGTACATGCGCCGCCGTTCAGCGCACGGGGAAGAAGATGTCGGTGCGCCATTTGGACTGATCGGGCTCCTCGCCGGGATCCGTCACGTACACCTCCCAGGGCGCGCCCGCCGCCTGCAGGCCCTCTTCCTCCATCCATTTCATCAATGCCGACCACGTTTTCCCCAACTGTTCGTAGGGACCCATGTGGGTTACGGTCGCGACCTTCCCGGCGGGCAAGTCGCCCGGCCGAACGCGTTCGGTGCCCTCAACGGGCGAAGCCACCGGCATCCCGCATTCCATATCCAGTTTTTCAGAGTCCATCTCGTGGTAAATGGTAAACGGCATCCCCGCCGGCGCGACGCCGTTCCTGGTGAGGTACTCCATAATCTCGCCGAAAAGGGCGCCGATGACCTGGGTGATTTCTTCCATAGAGGTTGTGGCGCGGATGCCGACGATAGGCTGGGACTCGATATCTCGGATGGCGAAATTCAAACTCATCGATGGTTCCTCCAGAGACGGGGTGTCTTCCGGTCGGTTTTCAAACCGTCCGCACGCTGTGAGGCGATTAACCCGGGCGGCTGGCTGTTCAATCCCTTTCTTTACGTATCCTTCTCCTCAAAGTCCAGCGCCGCGGAGTTCATGCAGTACCGCAATCCTGTCGGTTGGGGTCCGTCGTCGAACACGTGTCCGAGATGCGCGTCGCACCGGCTGCACTTCACCTCCGTGCGCACCATTCCGTAGGCCGAATCCGTTTCCGTTTCAACGTTTGTGGCATCGGTCGGCGCCCAGAAACTCGGCCATCCCGTGCAGGAATCGTATTTGGTTTCCGAATGGAACAATTCGTTGCCGCAACACACACAGAGGTAGATCCCCTCACCCTTGAATTCGTGATATTTGCCGGTAAATGCCCGCTCCGTACCGCTTCTTCTCGTGACATGGTACTGTTCAGGCGTGAGCATCTCCCGCCATTCGTCATCGGTCTTTTCGACTTTTTCCGCCACAATGGCCTCCTTTGAGTTCCAGCGTACAGCCGAAAACACGGTCCGCATCCCGTGGACGAGGCCGTACATTTCCTCATCCCGCACGTTTACGTCCGGCTTCGCTACAATATCTCCGCCGCAAGAAGCCGGTGTCCCGAGGAGAAATATACGTCGTTCCCAATGATCGGCCCGGCGGCCGCGTGGCCGGTCAACTTCTCATCGAATTCCACGATCACGTTAAATGTCAGGGAACCGGGATCCAGCCGATAGATGAGGGTGTGGGTGAGGCCATAGATCATCCCGTCGGGACCCAGCTGCAACCCGTTATCCACCGGGCCGCCCTCCGGCGCGGCGATCCGGTCCGTAAACGCCCGCGTCCCGGGGTCGAACACGAAAAGCTCGGATCCCCGTTCGTTGCCGCTGAACGTCCCGAGAAGCCGCCCGTCCGGAACGGCAACGAGTGCATTGAAGATCTTCACCGGCGGATCCGGCGTACCCTCCCAGACTTTCTCTTCTTCTTCGTAGTCGAAGAGGAAAAGCACCGCCTCGTCCACCCGGGGTTGCGTCCCGCTCCCTGCGCTGATGGTTGTGCCGACGGCGATCAATGACTCCGCCTCCAGATGGGCGAGCGTATAACAGCTTGCGTCCCCCACAATCCGATAGAACGCCTTTTTCTCCTGTGTTTCCGGGTGGTAGTATGAAAGCGGCCCGCCCCACCTTCCGTAGTCCGGGATGGATGCCAGCCAGACTTTCCCGCCGGGACCTCCCAGCGTGGAACGCGGCCGGTAGGATATGTTGTCCACCCGCCCGATGTCCCATGGATTGCCGCCCCGGTCCTCTCCGAAACGGTACGGGCGCGAAGGATCGTAAATGGATATTCTGGCACCCGGGTATGACGAGATGTAGATTTTCCCGTCCAGATTCGCCATTGAATACGCCTCGCCCGTGGCCGTCGAACAGATGCCCAGGTCCTTCAGGTCATCCGTTCCGGGGTTATAATTAAACAACCGCTCCGGCAGGACGCTGGATCCGTACACGCAACCGTCCGGGCCGCCGTGCAGACAGAAGATATCGGTACCGGCAGCCTCGAATTCAATATTGAAGGTCTTCGCCGCGCCGTCCGGGCCGGTTACCTCCAGAATCCGGCACGTCTGCTCCACCGCGTCCACGAACCGAAAGGTGCTGCCGTCCGGCAAGGCGGGTGCGGCAGTTTTCGCCGGAACGGATTCTTCCACGGGAACGGCGTTCATGCCCTCCACGCGATAATTCCCCTCGCTCGATTCGATATAGAGGTTGCCGTCCGCCCCCCGGTGTAGAGTCAGCGTTCCGTCGCCGCGCGTGACGACGGGCCCTACCGTCCTTTTTTCACCGGTCTTCGGGTCCAGAACCACCACGTGCGGCCGGGTCTGCATGATCATCGACGCGATCGTATCGTCCGTATTCACGTGACAGTAGGCGTACATATCCACTTCGTCCAACCGTCCGTACCGGGTAAATTCACCGGTTTCCGGATTGAAACTCGTCAGATCCGCCGTGCCATAGCTGGAAATCCAGATCAGTCCCTGTGAATCCTCGTCGATACTGCATGGAAAAATCGCCGCACCGGCGTTTATGGTGCCGAAATTTACCAGGTCGTCCTGCGCGGGATCGAAACAGTAAAGTTGCCCCGAGTGCGCCGCCCCGATATAGAGGCGTCCGTTCCGCGCCTGATACACGGCCGTGGTATAATTGGATTCAGGGACGTCCGCCCAGAATTGACGCAACCTGCCCGTCTCCGGATCGATTTGCAATACAAACAGATTCGCGGCCTGCTGCGACATGGTCGCATACAGACACGGCTCGCCGGCACCGTTTCGTCCCGCATACAGCGCCGCTCGATTCACCGCGCGAACCGGAATGCCAACTTCCCTCACCTGCGACATGTCAACCTCCTCCGAAAAACCGACAATTCGAGCCCATGCGTAACGCAGTACCGGACGTCCGGACCGCGGGACAAGGGCGTGGATTCGAAACATCCGGTACCCTGATTCCGCTCAGGTTTCAGCCGGGAGTGTAAGGAAGGGTAACGCGCGGGCCGGACGCGCACGTGTACCCGTTCCTGCGCTTCCGCGCAATATTGATTTTTCCCCGGGAAGTGTCAAGGCCGTTCTCGCCCGCTGAACCGCGGATCCCGTCGCCCTCCGGAAAGCGTTCTTGGAGATAGTGGGATTTCATCTTACCTTCGCAAAACGCCCTTCAAACGACCCCCCGGCAACGCCTTGTCCACAGGTGGTGATCCCTGTTGCGGGGTTTGAATGATGAAATAGAGGAGACCGGAATGAAGGAACTCGAAGGCATCTGCGCGGCTCTATGCACCCCGTTTACAGACGACGGCGAGCGGATCGACGAATCCGCGTTGAGGAACCATATCGACTCCATGCTCGACGCGGGGGTCCATAGCATCCTCATCAATGGCGGCACGGGCGAGTTCGCCTGTCTGCGACCGGAGGAACGCAGACGGCTTGCCGAACTGGCTGCCGGACACATAAACGGCAGGGCCGACTTTGTCGCCATGGCCTCCGCGGTGAGTACTTCGGAGACGATCGAATCCGCCCGGCACGCCGAAGGCGCGGGTGCGGATTGCCTGCTCGTGCTGCCGCCCTACTTCGAGGGACCGGACATGGAAGGCGTTTACGCCCACTATGAAGAAGTCTCCGACGCGGTAAATACGCCCATCATGGTCTACAACATCCCCGTACACACGGGAATCGATATCACGCCGGCGTTTTTCAAGCGACTTATGAAAATCGAGAACATCCGGTACATCAAGGACAGCATGGCAGACCTTCTGCGCATCCAGGAACTCCTGGCCGTTGGCGCCCGGGTCCTCAACGGCGGGGATCCCATCGCCTTCTTCAGCCTGGTTGCCGGGTGCCCCGGTTGCGTGTGGGGAGCGGTTAACGCCATGCCGAAAGAAGCCGTCGATCTCTACAATTTGGTCGCCTCAGGTAATCTCACCGAGGCCCGTGACCTCTGGCGGCGCATGTTTCCCGCCAACCGCTTTTTCTGGACCCACGTTTACAACGCATCCGTCAAGGCCGCCACCAATCTCTCCGGCAGACCGGTGGGTCCGTGCCGCAAACCCGTAAAGCCACTCACGGAAATCGAATTGGCCGAACTCAGAGAGGCCATGGAGCCATTGCAAAATTGAATCAGGGCGCATTTTTATGCGCCCTGGCAGCAGAAGTAGCACGGCGGGACTCCCTTCCGTCGGCATCGACGTCCAACCGTTGGCTGGATGTGCCTGACGGCTCGCGCCTGTCGTATCCTACGTCAGACCAATCGTACCTCCCGACGGCGGCCCACCCGGCAGTCCACCTGCGCCCGGCACCACAATCCGGGAGGATTCCTGGCGCCGCTTCTCGTTGGCCTCCTCCATCATCTCCTCTACCGCCCGCGCCAGCGCCTGCGGAAACTTCCGGAGCGCCTCTTCCAGGTCTGCGGCCTCGATGTCGCATTGTACGGGCAGCGGGCCGACCTGGGACATGAGATGCGTCTGTCCGATAAATTTCTGGCGCCGGGTCGCATCGGGCGATCCGTCCGGACTAACAGGCACCAATCTACGAATCGACGCCACCTTCAGGTCCGTGTAGTTTTCTTCGCGGTACAGGTTGTTCCGATCGACCTGTATCTCGTTCAACGGCTCCTGCTCGTTCCGGTTCACGAACAATCTCCTTTCAACGTATTGATTCACACCTGACCAAAATCGGTTTTAATCCTGGCCGTTGGCGACCTGGTCGCTTGCTGATTTCCCGTGAAACCTGCGACCGGTTTGCGGTCTTTACCACACTGCCCGAGAATCTGTATCAAAATCCCCAGCGGTCTTCGCACGGCTGCAAAAGCGCCGGTCGGCGTTGGTCATACCCGCCTTGACCGTCACTTTTTCGCTCGTGCTCGGCAACGCACCAGGAATTTTAGAACAGCTTCATATCCGTTTTGTGCCTTCTGTGCTTCTTGTGGCTATTGTCCCGAGGGTTTACACTACCGAAATCTCGACGGCCAGAACGCCTCGGGCGCCGCGCTGAACGTCATCTCCTCCTTCCGGGTCGGATGCAGCAGCGTAAGCGTTCGCGCATGGAGCGCCAGGCTTTTCTTTGGAAATCCGATTCTCGATCCGTACCGGAAATCGCCGAGTACGGGATGCCCGCGGTGCGCAAACTGCACCCGTATCTGATGATGCCTGCCCGTCCCGGGTCTGACCTCCACCCACGAGATTCCACGTTCGAACCCCAATCGGCGGAACCCGAGCGACGCCTCCTGTCCCCGGTCGGACACCTTACTTGAAGGTCCGGAACGCAACAGCGCATCCGCCATGCGGCCCTCCCGGGGCGTCTTTCCCTGCACCAGCGCCCAGTAGACCTTTCCGATCGTCTGGGCCCGAAACTGTTCCGAAAGCCTGGCCGCCGCTTTTGACGTCCGGGCAAAAACCATCACGCCGGACGTGGGCCGGTCCAACCGGTGGACAAGCCCAAGAAAGGCGTCGCCCGGTTTGTTGAACGCCGCCTTCACGTACGCCTTTCCGTATTCCAGAAGCGACACGTCACCCGTGCGGTCTCCCTGTACAAGGGTTCCCGCGGGTTTCCGGACCACCAGCAGGTGGTTGTCGACGTAGATGACGTCCAGAGTTGCCGGGGAAGATTTCGGACTGGATCGCATAGTCGAAAATATCCTTATCCATCGTCTATCAGGACAGTTTGTATCTCTGCCGTCTGGTGCGGTGTCCTGCCCCCGAAAACTCCCCAGTCTGCCACCGGACGCTTGAATGGAAAGAACGTGCGGTCGAGCGTGACCTACCCCCTGTCCCCCTTCGCAAGGGAAGGGGGAGCTGTCATCGCTTGACGTCATTTCGTTTTTCTCTCCCTCTCCCCCGGGAGAGGGGGCCGGGGGGAGATGTCCCGCGACCGCGACCGTTGATAATTGTGTTTGCTGCTTCTGGACGGCCGAATTTTGGGCAACCTATTTCAGGAACAGAACGCTATCGCACCCTGTTCAGCCCGTTAAGCGCCGCAACCCGGTATGCTTCGGCCATTGTCGGATAGTTGAACGTTGTGTTGATGAAGTACATCAACGTATTGCCCCCGCCTTTCTGCGCCATAATCGCCTGGCCGATGTGGACAATTTCCGATGCCTCCGATCCGAAACAATGAATGCCCAGAATCTCCAGCGTTTCCCGATGAAACAGAATTTTCAGCATCCCCGTGGTCCTGCCCGTAATCTGCGCCCGCGCAAGGTGTCTGAACGACGCGTGTCCAACCTCGTAGGGAATCCTTTTCGAGGTCAACTCCTGCTCTGTCAGCCCCACCGAACTGATTTCCGGTAGTGTGTAAATCCCGGTGGGGACGTCCTTGACCAGCTGAGCCTCGCATTCTCCGAAGATCAGATGGGTGGCCGCGAAACGCCCCTGGTCGTATGCCGCGCTGGCGAGGTTGGGGTACCCCACCACGTCGCCCACCGCGTAGACGTGGCTCTGAGCCGTCTGGTAATACCCGTTTACGACAACGGTGCCCCTGTGGTCTCGCCGGATGCCGATTTCCTCGAGACCCATCCCATCGGAGTTCCCGGTTCGGCCCTGCGCCCAGAACAGGCAGTCACTGAGGATTTCCTTTTTGGACTTGAGGTGCAGGCGGACACCGTGACCGTCCGCCACAACCCGTTCGTACTCCTCGTTGTGTCGGATCAGTACGCCCTGTTCACGCAGATGATAGCTCAGCGCATCCACAATTTCGTCGTCCAGGAACGCCAGCAGGCGGTCCAGGCTGTTGATCAGATTCACCTTGATCTGCAAGCCCCTGAATATGGACGCATACTCGCAGCCGACGATGCCCGCACCGTAGATTGTCACGGTCCTTGGATGTTCATGAAACTCAAGCAGCGAATCGCTGTCTACAATGCGGGGATGGGAAAAATCCACGTCCGGCGGATGGTATGGTCTTGCGCCGGTGGCGATGACGAATCCGTCCGCTTGATAACGTCTCACGCCGCCGTTTGCCATTCGGACCTGAATGCCATGACTGTCTTCGAACGCGGCGCGCCCGTGGATCACGTCCACAAAATTCCTGGTGTAGAACCCCTTGCGTAAGTCGACCTGCTGACGTATCACGTCCTCCGCGGTCCGCAGCAGGTCCTGAAATCGGGAGTCGCTGTATCGACCGGTATCGACGAGCTTCTGGATGGCGTGCCGCAGGGTCTTGCTTGGAATGGTGGTCTGATGGGTGCAGCTTCCGCCCACCAGGGACCGGTCATCCACCACGGCGACCCGCTTCCCCTCTTTGGTCGCCTTCATCGCCGCCCCCTCGCCGCCCGGCCCGCTCCCGATTACGATGACGTCGTAATGGTTTTCCATGAAGCGTGACTCTGTTTGTGGTTTTAAAAAAAGGGCGCCGATTCTTGAACCGACGCCCGCCGAACGTATCGATTGAGAAGTCACATGTGGGAAAAATGGAACTCTTCAACGGTCTGTCAGGACTGCCCCACCTTTACGACGTCCGCAGCCTGGTAGCCCTTGGGCCCCTGCACCACTTCAAATGAAACCGCTTCACCTTCGGCTAGCGACTTGAATCCTTCGCCCTGGATAGCCGAAAAATGCACGAAGACATCTTCGCCCTCATCCCTTTCGATAAAGCCGTAACCCTTGGCGTCGTTGAACCACTTTACGCGACCTTCTGGCACAGTGCTTCACCACCTTTCAGCGTTAGAAACCTGATGAAACCAAAACGGGCAAGGACCGGAACTTCTGATCCTTGCCAGACGCACAACAGGACTGCTAAGGAGACAGAAACTTCATCCTTCTACTTCATGCTTCCAATTGATGCATAATAATTCTTTTTTGTTCAATTGTCAACCCTTTTTAGTCCGATTTTCCGCCCGCGTATTCCATTCTGTTCCTGGGCAACCGGACTGTGGAGTCCGGTGCTGCCAGCGCCTCGAAATATTCGCACAAAATATCGTTTATAATATTGTTTATAAAAATGATATGTCCATATATCCGCAAATTTCGGTACCGGGTTCGTGGCCGGACGCCATCGGGTTCATCGAATTCGCCCGAATCGTTCTTTCCTCTTGACAGACGCGGGTTCGTCCTCCATTTTCGTTTTTTTGAGCGCTTCATGTGGATCAAACGAGTTTCACCCGGACATCCGGAATCCCGCTGATTTCCGTCAATTCGGCCCTGCGAACGGGTTGCGGTTTGCGCGCGGTCGTTCCCGAAAAGGAGGTCATATGCCGGCCTGGAGCAGCGACGAAGAGAGAGAATGCAGGCGTCGACTGGAAAAGGAGAAGGAGAATTACTACCGTGGCGCCGGACGCGTGGAACATCCATGCCTTGGTGTAAGGGACGACAACCTCGATATCGCCCGCGCCAATATCCGGCGCCATGATTGGGCGAAAGCGCAATACGAGGGCCTGTTCGATCTGGGGGATTACTATGCGGATCGCTCCGATGCCTGGATCGCCCACATGGTCCCGGGTCTGACCCCTGCGCAGATCTACGGGACGTTCTGCCCGGTCTGTGATGCGGACAACACCTACAACATGCGATGGATCGACCGTGAACCCGACAAACTGGTCTGTTTCCACTGCGACGCCACCATGACCGACGAGGCTTTTCCCGAAGAGGGACGCCTCGAACTGCCGCGATCACGCCAGACGCTCACCTATTACATCCGTCCGGAAGAAAAGAACGATCCTGAATTCACTACCGGCAGCAATGCCTTCAGTTGGGCCGGGCGCCGGGTCCATTCCTCGTACGCCGGCGCTGTCCGGCAGCAGAAAATCCATCGCATGCCGGCGGTTGCGCGCAATCTGGCTATCCTCTATCGCATGGAAGGCGAGGGTCGCTATGCGCGTGCGGCGGCGGCCATTCTGAAACGCTTCGCCGCCGTGTACCCCACCTATCTCTTCCGTGATTACTGGAATACCTACATGGACTGCGATCCACTCTACGCCTGCGAACTCATGGCGCAGGACAGGGACATCGCCAGTTACGAAGTCAACCCGTGTCCGGACCAGAACGCCCGCTCACCCATGAAGAGCGGAAGACTCATACAGACGTTCTGGGGCTGCGGGCGCCTGTCGGGCGGCGGCGTTCAGTCCGAGGCACATTTCATCTGCATGCTCGCCGAGGCACTGG
Organism: Candidatus Latescibacterota bacterium; assembly: GCA_963662665.2. Lineage (GTDB taxonomy): Bacteria > Latescibacterota > UBA2968 > UBA2968 > JAAXHE01. The sequence continues at coordinate 322,230 of CAXXJS010000040.1, read as the reverse complement.
ATCTGCTCTGGGACGAAAAGGACGGCCGGGGGCGCCTGTACCTGTCAGATCAGGAACGCGAACGCATTGTGAAAGACCTGCTCGTCGAGGGCCTCTTCACGTTCACCCACTGGGAGGGTATCAACAACAAAGTAGCGGGTTGCCGCGAGGGCGAAGTCGCTCTCGGGCGCTTCCTGGGCGTCCCGGAGTACGTGCACCGGGGTGTGGCGGGTTTTGAACCGTACTTGAAGGGTTTCTTCAAGTTCGACGGCAGCACTGCTGAAGGCTCCAGCTATTACCTCTACGCTGTGGCCAACGTGAGAAATCTGCCCGAAGTCGCCCACGGGTACTCCGATCCGCCGACGTATCGCGGCGGCGACCGGTACGACAATCTCGACCTGTATGCCCGCGGCGGCCCCTACCACACCGTCCTGCGGGCGCGGACGCTTATGACCTTGCCCGACGGCCGCCTGCCCCACACCGCCGACGCACGAGAAGGGACTTCAGACTGGCCCGATCCCGCGTGGATTCATAACCTGGGTCTCGTGCGACTGGGCGACGACTTCGCTCCATTTGTCAGGCTGGATACGGGGGACGCGTTCGCCCTCTTCAACCGGCCCGCGGAACTCCAACCCGCTGCGCCGCCGCCCGTACGCGACCGGTTCTTTCCCGGCTGGCTCCTGGCGATCTTCAATGCCGGCTACGCTGGTATGTTCCCGACCGATCTCACCGGAACGGCCACCTTCCTGATGAATTTCTACCAACCTGAAGGCCATGACCACCCGGATGCCCTCAACATCGCCATGAACGTGGAGGGGGTGGAAGTCCTTTCCGACCTGGGATACATTGGAGACCACCCTCTGAACGCGAGTATCCGAAGCACACTCAAACACAACCTCGTGGTTGTTGACGAACAGGAGCAACTCCCGCGTGACCGGCGGCCTCCGGGCAATCTCCAACTTCTGGCCGCATCGCCGGCGACGAAGGTGATCGAAGCCGACTGCGCAGCCTATGATCAGGCGGAAACGTATCGCCGCTGCTGCGTGATGATTCACTCCGGAGCGGGCCCGGCCTACCTCGTTGACGTGTTCCGCGTCATGGGAGGCAGCGTCCACGACTACGCCATCCACGGGGAGGGCCGCATCAGCGCGTCACCCGCCGATAGCGGTCCGATTCCGCTGGAGGAACGTCCGGGCGTGCTCGGCGGGGATATCGAGAGACTCCGCGCTGGTGTTCCGGAAGGCCGGTGGACCGTGTCCTGGACCGACTGCGGGATGACCATGCGCGCGCGGATGGTGTCGCCAGTGGACGAAATCATCGTGGGTGAAGGCCCCGGGCAACGGCACCATTCTGAAATCGGCGCCCGAAACGACTATCTGTTTGCCCGCAAGGCCGAATCCGGGAACGGAAACACGTATGTCGCCGTGATCGATCACTTCCGGAACAACCCCGACGTCCGAGACGTTCAACCGCTTTGTCTTCCCAATGACGCCAGCGGTCCGGTGGCGCTTCGCATCGGCCGTCGGACCGGCGACGATACGGTTATCCAGACGCTGGATCAGCGCGATCGCACGTACGACGACGTCACGTTTGCCGGTCGCGTGGCCGTTTACACCCGATGCAAGGATGGCAGGCAATCGCTCTTTCTGACGGAAGCGTCCCGTTTTGCTTCCCCCGACGTGGCCGTGGCCCTGGAGGCTGCCTCGATTGAGGGGAAGATCGTGGATTTCGACAAAGGCGGGTTCAGTATCGACGATACCCTCCAGTATCCCGATGCCCTTGCGGACCATTTCGTGCGGGTCCGGGATCCCGAACAGGACTGCTGGACGGCTTACCGCATCAGGTCCGCGGCCGCAGGCCGGATCGACGTGGACGAGTTCCCCTTCAACGCCGGCGCCGCCTGGCAGATTCCCTCTCTGTTCTCCATCGAACAGGCCTCGGAGAACGCCTTCCAGGTACGCGCCACAACCCCGGCCCGGCTCTCGATCCGGACACCGCACCGTCGCGCATTCATCGAAAACGAAGACGGCACGCGGACGGAACTGGAAACGGACCAATCATCCGGCATGCTGACCCTCACCATCGACCCCTGTACCCTCCAGCCGTGCGGATCACGGTTGCGTCTGGCATAGGCAGACCTCAAGGCGGGTTCGCGTGGTTCGCTTCTGATATTCGCTCAAGAAGAATTCGGCCCCCGGTGTATTGCTTCACCGCCAGCGCTGAAGCCCGCGCGTCACCGCTTTCCACCAGGTGTCCGTTCTCGCCATCGCGGAACACGTCACGAATTCCCTTGATGCGTGCACCGATCGCCGGCGGACCCCACAACCCAGCCTCCAGCGTCACACCCTCAGAGCAACAGACATCCATTACAGGTATCACATTTGCGCTGCGTTGCCGTGACGTTATCCTGCAGATTCGTTGCCGAAAAGAAAAAGGCGTGTTGTTACGAGTCGCGGGAAAGCCCCCGGAAACCAAGGGCGATATCAGGCTTGCAATCAAGGCGGTGTTGTTGTAGACTCTTGATAACGGCCACCCGGCACGGGCCCAAAACAACGACGCACGTCTCCTGCATTGTCCTTCCCTGGAAAACCGGCCATGTCCACGTTGTCCGCGCGCCACCCCACGTACGAATCCATAGGCGTCCGTCCCCTGATCAATTGCATGGGGACCTATACGATCATCTCCGGCTCCCTGATGCTGCCGGAGGTCCGGTGGGCAATACACGATGCCTCGAAGGCGTACGTGCATCTGGACGAACTGATGGAAAAAGTGGGCGCCAGGATCGCAGATCTCATGCAATGCGAATGGGGCCTGGTCACCAACGGCTGCGCCGCGGCGCTGTGCCAGGTCACGGCCGCCTGCGTGGCCGGCCTGGATCCGGCTAAAATGAAACGTCTGCCGGATACGACGGGGATGAAGAACCGGGTCATCACGCAGCCCTCTCACAGGCACGTCTATGACCACGCCATCCGCATGGTGGGCGTACAAATCGTCGAGGTCGAAACCCCTCGCGAATTGGAGGCTGCCGTTGACGAATCCACCGCCATGATCGCCATCTTCGGTGACGCGGCCGACCGCGGCACCATCTCTGTGCCCGACATGGTCGCCATTGCCAGGAAATACAACGTCCCGACCTTCGTCGACGCTGCCGCCGAACGCCCGGACGTGCCGAATCCCTATCTGTCAGATGGGGTGGACGTGGTTGCCTACAGCGGGGGCAAGTGCCTTCGGGGTCCCCAGGCGTCCGGCCTGGTTCTGGGCAGAAAGGACGTCCTCCACGCCGCCTTTATGAACGGCGCCCCGCACCATGCGCTCGCGCGCCCGATGAAGGCGGGAAAGGAGGAGGTGATGGGCCTGCTCGCGGCCGTGGAACAATGGGTCAGACGAGACCATGCCGGGGAGTGGAAAGAATGGGAGCGCCGCCTTGAAGTCATCGCGGGCGCGATCGCGCACATCCAGTCCCTGACAACCGCCATCCGTCAACCCGGCCGGTCCAACGTCGCACCCGTGCTGGCCGTCAATTGGGATCGGGAAACCGTCCGCATCACGCCGGAGGAGGCCAGACGTCAGCTCTCCAATGCCGACCCGCGCATCGAGCTTTTTCACACCGGGAGCGGCGTGGAAGTCATGCCCTATATGATGGAAGACGACGAGGAAGTCATTGTCGCCCGTCGCCTGAAACAGGTTCTCGAAGCCGCGGAGCCAGCCTAGGGTTGCGACCGGGTCCCTGTTAGACCCGGCCATAAAACCTCACGGAGACAGAGCCTCAAGGAGCCCCGCATGCGCGTTGAAATCGCCCGGCACCCTCTTGACCGTGTGCCCCTCTCGATCATCTTCGACGATTCCACGTTGCTGGTCAATCTGAATTACTTCTTCATGAGGGACAGAAACCCGATCGACGGCCAGCACCGCCGCTGGGAAGACGTGCCCGTCGTTCACCCCGAGTCCTTCACCAGGGAATTCGCCGAATACTGCCTCGACGAGGGCGTCAAGGGTAAATTCAGCGTCGTGCCGTGTCCCGCGGCCCTCGGACGGATCGACCACGGTCTGCCGCTATTCGGGAAGGCCCAGCAGGAAAGCTGGCTGGATATGTGCCGCGAATTCATCGTACCCAACTACGACATCACACCGGAAATGATTACACACACATTTGTGGTGGACCTCGAGACCCTGCAGCCGGTGGATCCCAACCTCTGGGAACAGTGGGGATGGAACCGGTTGCCCACAGACCGGGAGGAACTGGTTACCGACTACATCGCACTCGCCTGTGAAATTCTCCACAACGTCGGCCTGACGCCCGATGGCGTCACCTCGCCCGGCGGATTCGGGAATCCGCTCGACTTCTACGCGAAATGTGCCGAGACCGCCTGCCGCCGCGTCACCGGCAACCCCACGCCCTACCTGTTCAAACGTGTGTCCAATGGCGCGGTTGAGACCCCTGTGTGGTATCCCGACAGAAACGCCGGAACAGCCATGGGCGAGATTATCGCCGGCACGGGCGACTGGACGGGATCGTGGACGGGTTACGGGGAAGTTAACCCGGACAAATACATCACGGCCGACCTTCAAGGCGGGCGATTGCCGGCCCTCATCGATGCGGGGGATCCCGCCGTCCTCATCAGCCACTGGCAGGGCTTTTACGGACTTCATGACGCCGACCGCCGGGGATTCAACGCCTTCAAGACCGTGGTACGCCGGCTGAAGGAACGCGATCCGGCAGGAGAACGTACCCGATGGCGCAAGTGCAGCGAGATTACAACCTACGCCATTATGCGGGAGATGGCGGAACTCGCTGTTGAAGACAGCTCCGTCACTCTCGACCTGCCCGTGCGTACGCCGGAGTTGACGCTGTGCTTCACCGGCAGAGAGATCAATTCTGTTTCCGTAGACGGCGCGCCGGTTCACCGCGTGCACGCCCGTGCCGCTTTCGGAAGTCAGACCTTTTACGAGGAGAACGGCGCAACGTACGTCGCATTCGATCCGCAACGCCGCACCACCACCGTTGGCATTCAGTAAATTGGAAACCGGACCTATGAAACTCTGCGACGCACTGTCCACCGACCGCATCGAACGCAATCTTGTCAGTCCCGATCGGGACGGTGCCATCCGCGAAATGATCGAAATGATGGGACGGTCGGTCAATCTGCCCGACCCGACCGCGCTGCTTGGGCTCATCCTGGAACAGGAGGCCATCAAGACCAGCGGCGTGGACCAGGACGTTGCGATTCCTCACGCCCGGTCGGACGACATCCAGGGTGTGGTCGCGGCGTTGGGAATATCACGAAATGGCATCGACTTTCAGAGTCTGGACGGGCAGCCCGTACACCTTGTATTCCTTATTCTTTCTTCCGAAGCGTCCTTGCCGGCTTACCTGAGTGTACTGAGCCGAACCGCCCGCATTTTTGACCGCGAGGAGAACCGGCGGCAGGTACTCGGGGCCGCGTCTTCCGCAGAGATAATTGAAATCATTCGCACACAGGAGCCGTTTTAGCGTCCAGGGCAGGGCACGGAATAAAGAAAAACGGACCGCCGAATCCCCGATCGGAGTCCGGCGGCCACAAGCTCTGGCGGACTTGCTATAGCCATGCATCTGCTTTTTATCACACTTTACCGGGAGGACCTTCTGGACGAAGTCCTCTCCGGTCTCGTAGAGATGGAAATTACCGGCGCAACGGTGCTGGACGGGACCGCCATGGAGCGGATCCTTTCCGAGGATGTGCCCATATTCGCGGGGCTGCTACAGGCCGGACCGGGCCGGTCCTGCGCCATCGTCGCACCCGTTAAGGAACGCACCCTTCTCGACCCACTCATCCGGCTCTTCAGAGAAACAGGCGTTGACTTCAGGCAGAACGACGTCGGCCGGCTGTTTCTGCTGCCCGTCGACTTCTGTCTGGGTCCGGAAAGCGGAGAGCCTCCATGAAACTGGTCTCCGCAGCCATCCTCGTCGTCGTTATCGCCTTTGTCGGTTCCCGCCTCAGTTTCGTCCATATCCGGCTGCCACTGGGTGTCAGAAATCTCTTTCTTACCGGTATAGAATACGTTGTGGTCGGCCTGCTGCTCGGCGCCGCCGTGCTTGACCTGCTCGACGCGGAGACCCTCGACGGTCTGTATCCCTTCATGGGCATGGGCCTCTCCTGGATTGGCATGCTCTTTGGCGTTCAATGGGAATTCAGGCGGCTGAGCCATATTCCCAGACGGGTCTTCGGCGTTGCGCTTGTCCAGAGTCTGATTACCGTCTTTGTAGTCGCCGTTCCCTTTTTCCTGCTGTTCCGCGTCCTGTACTCGCATGAAACGGAACTGTTGCTGATCGGCGCCGTCACGCTGGCGGCCGCGGCGTCGGGCACAGCTTCCAGCGGTCTGACGCTGTTTGCCCGAAATACGCCGTCTCCGGCGCGGCCCCTCATGCGGCTTCTCACGAACGTTTCGAATATCGACGACCTCGTCGGCCTTACCGCCTTCGGTCTCATATCCTGCCTGGCCGTTTTGCATCCCGGCACATTAACCATTGTCTGGATCGGCGTTTCCGCCGGGTTGGGCCTCACCGTTGGACTGCTGGTAGTCGCGCTCACCGCGTATCGGCTCAAGGACGATGAGACGTTGGTGGTGGTTATGGGCGCCATCGCTTTCTCCGGAGGGCTCGCGCTGTATCTCAGCCTTTCTCCCCTCCTTGTCAATCTCATTGCGGGCGTCATTATTGCGAACATGGCAAGAGAACGAGCCAGAGCGGGCATTCGCAATGTGCTCTTGAGAGGCGAACACTCCATCTACATCATCTTTCTCATCCTGGTGGGCGCGGGATGGGCCATCGAATCCGTCTGGCTTCTGACGCTGGTGCCGGTCTATATCCTCGTGCGAATCCTGGGCAAGACCCTCGGGGGCTTTGTTTCGGTCCGTCTCTTTCTGCCCGAATCCCGAGCGCTGAACGGGTTGGGGATGGGGCTTCTGTCTCATGGCGGAATGGCGGTGGCCATCGTCGTCAACCTGCACCAGATCCACCGCTCCGAGCTCACCGACGCGGTGATTTCCATCGTCCTGCTGGGCATCATCGTCAGCGAACTCATCGCGCCAGCCTCCACGCGGCGCCTCCTGGGAAGCTTTCGATGAGGATGATTCTCGTCTTCGTCGCGCTGAGCATGCTCATGGCGTGGGCCGGAGTCACCCCTCCCGGAGACGCTCCCGGCGCATACACCACCCTTGTCGTGGGGCTCCTCCTCCTCTCAGGCTACGTGGCAGGCCACGTTCTCTCCCGGCTGCGCCTGCCGCGGATCACGGGATACCTTTGCGTAGGGATGCTCACGGGACCGTACCTGCTCGGTTTCCTGACCCGGGAAGCCGTTGGCCAATTGGGGTTTTTGAACGAACTGGCGGTGACCTTCATCGCCCTGGCCGCAGGGGGCGAACTGCGACTTGCCGATCTGAAGGACCGGATGAAAGTCATCCTCCTGACGATACTTTCGCTCACAGCCATCGTTTTTACCGTCATCACCTTGTTCGTCTGGTTAATGCGATCAATGCTACCGTTCACCGCCGCCTTTTCGAGTCTCCAGGTGCTGGCGGTGGGTATGCTCTTCGGGGTACTTGCCGTCGCGCGGTCGCCGTCCAGCGCCATCGCCATTATCAACGAAACCCGGGCACTGGGTCCCTTCACGGAGACCGCACTCGGCGTCACGGTCGCAATGGATGTTTTCGTCATCGTGCTCTTTGCGGCAGCGATCTCCTTCTGCGAGGTCATGATGTCCCCCGCCGCCTCCCTGGATCTCGGGTTCATTGCCGCCCTGAGCGTCGAAGTCCTCCTCGGTATCGGCGCGGGCGTGGTCGTTGGACTGGCTCTGGGCTTCTACATCGACCGCGTGCGGGCGAACCTTCCGCTTCTCCTGTTGGGCACGGCCCTGTTGGTGACCAGCATCTCACACGGATTCGCGGGCTACCTCAAAGAGGTCCACAACCTTGCCATCCGCCCGGAACCGTTACTCATCTGCGTGACGGCCGGCTTCACCGTGCAGAACGTCTCGCGCCATGGTTCTCACTTTATTGAAGCAATCGAGTCCGTCAGCCTTCCCGTGTACGTACTCTTTTTCACGCTTGCCGGAGCGGGCCTGAACCTGGACGCCCTGATGCAGACCTGGACCATCGCCGTTTTGCTTGTCGGCGTCCGAGCCGCCGCCATCTACATGGGGGCGTACACCGGAGGGCGCCTCGGCGGCGCCCCGCCGCGCTTCAACCGTATCGCGGGGATGGCCTACCTCACGCAGGCCGGGGTCAGCCTGGGACTGGCGCTGGAGGTCACCCGGCGCTTTCCGGGCTGGGGAGAAGCATTTGTGACGGTGATCGTCGCCGTTATCGCGGTAAATCAGTTGATCGGCCCCATCGCGATGAAACAGGCGCTGACACGCGCCGGCGAGACCCGGGAGGCCTGATCATCGACGGTGTTCGACAACGCCGCTCGCCGACACTGGCAGACCCGGACGACCGGCTGACCACCTGCAAGATCAGTCGATATCCCGTCTATTTGACTTGCCGAACGCCACTAATGGCTTACATTAATGTAATGAAGGGCTTCACGACGAACCGACGGGATTTCGCACGGTGTGCGTCTCCCGGTTGGACGTCGCCTTGTAAACAATCGCAAGGAATACAACCGTATGTCTGCAGAGGGAAAACAGCAGCCGCCAGCCGACGTCCGGCAATACCGCAGGCTGTTCGGTCTGGAAATCTATCTGACGCCCGTTTTCGTGATTTCAGGTATTACCATCGTCGCCTTTGTTGTTGGCTCCCTTGTTTTCCGGGAAACCGCGACGGAAGGTTTCAAGACGACGCGCGAGTGGCTGACTGCCAATCTCGACTGGTTTTTCATCGTCTCAGCGAATCTCGTCGTGCTGTTCTGCCTCTATATCGCCGTTTCGCCGCTTGGAAGGGTGCGTCTGGGAGGGGCAGACGCGAAACCGGAATACTCGAATTCAACCTGGCTTGCCATGCTCTTCGCGGCCGGCGTGGGGATCGGTCTGCTGTTTTTTGGGGTGGCGGAACCGGTTTACTACTTCCGGAACCCGCCTCTGGGCATCGCCCCGGGGACGGATGAAGCCGCGATCACGGGGATCGCGGCGACCGCGTTTCACTGGGGGCTGCACGGCTGGGCGATCTACGGGGTCGTGGGACTCGCTCTCGGGTACTTCGCGTACAACCGCGGGTTGCCGATGACCATCCGCTCGGCGTTCCATCCCCTTTTGGGCGACCGCGTCTGGGGCTGGCCGGGGCACGTCATCGACACCTTTGCCATATTTGCCGGGTTGTTCGGGCTTGCCACCTCCCTCGGTCTGGGCGTTCAACAGGTCACGTCCGGGTTCAACTATCTGTTCGGAATCCCCGCGAACAATACGACGATGGTGGTCCTGATCGTGGTCATCACGTCCATCGCGTTGACATCGGTGTTAACCGGTATCGACGTGGGGATCAAGCGTCTCAGCCAGTTCAACGTTATTCTCGCGCTCCTGTTGCTGCTGGCCGTGATTTTGTTGGGACCATCCAGTTACGCGATCAGCAGTATCGTTGCCGGCATTGGCGGGTATTTGTCAACGGCCGTACCCCTCAGTAACTGGATCGGGCGTGAGGATACCGGATTCGTACAGGACTGGACCACGTTTTATTTTGCCTGGTGGTTCGCATGGGCGCCTTTCGTGGGTACGTTTATCGCCCGCGTTTCGAAGGGGCGCACGGTACGCGAATTCGTTGTCTTTGTGTTGTTGTTGCCCACGTTCCTGTGTCTGTTGTGGTTCGGCGCCTTTGGCGGCACCGCATTCCACCAGCACATCGTAGAGGGCTATACCGGCGTAACCGCGAACGTCGAGGCGTGGAAGCTTGAAATTGCATTGTTCAAAATGCTTGACAAACTCCCGTTTTCGACATTGCTTTCATCTGTCGCGATGCTACTGACCATCGTCTTTTTCGTAACCTCGTCGGACTCCGGATCGCTCATTATCGACACGATCGCGGCCGGCGGCAGGGTTGACGCGCCTGTTGCACAGCGCGTTTTCTGGTGTGCAATCGAGGGGCTGGTGGCGATTGCGCTATTGCTTGGCGGCGGACTGGAGGCGTTGCAGGCCGCCTCCCTGGCAACCGGTTTACCATTCGCCATCGTCCTGTTGGCAATGGCGTTCTGCCTCTGGAAGGGACTCCGGAGCGAGACCCGTCCAGGATAGATTCGACGGGCGGTTGTGAATGCCGTCACCGAAGCGTTATAAACAGGACGTTATCCAACTTCGCGTGAATCCACAAGAGGAGGTAGTTCCATGAGTTTCCGAGGCTTGCATATTTCGTTTCTGATATGTGCGGCGATGCTTCTCCATGCCCCCGCGGCGGTTGGACAATCGACCGGGACCGTAACGGGTACCGTGGTCGACTCGGAAAGCGGGGACCCATTGGAAGGCGTGGACGTGTCCATCGCAATCCTGGGCCTGGTTGGCGTTTCCGACGCGCAGGGCCGGTTTACCATCCAGAACGTGCCGGCGGGCGCCCACGAACTGAAGGCCAACCTGATCGGCTACCCGCCGGTGACCCGCACGATCAACGTGGCTGCCGGAGCGACGCTGACCGTCACGTTGCAGATGGAACTTGTCATGCTCTACATGGACGAACTGGTTGTGACCGGCTCGGCCTTCAAGGAATCCCCCATCAATCTTCCCTACGCGGTTGCCGTGGTGGGACGCGTAAAGATGGCCGAGCAGGGGTCTCCGCAGGCCGTCGATTTCTTCAAAAACCTGGGCGCAAGCCACGGCGTGATCGGCGAGCGGAGCAGTTGGTACAACGCTGGTCAGGCCGCCACTCTTACGGAGAGCATCGCGAACGTCAACCTGCGGGGCCTGGGCGCTTCGCGCACCCTGGTATTGATCAACAGCCGCCGCCAGACCTACGTGCCCGCGCGCCTGATCGGCGGGCGCTTTGTCGATGTCAATGTGATCCCCTCCATCGCCATTGACCGGGTTGAAGTGCTCAAGGAGGGGGCTTCCGCCATCTATGGGTCGGATGCAGTGGCGGGCGTGGCCAACTTCCTCACGCGCAGCGACTTCGAGGGCTTCGAAGTCTCCGCTGCGCACGAATACTTCCCGGGCGCCGGGGATACCAACGGCGGTGCGATATGGGGTGGAAAACTCGGCAAGGCCCACGCGGTTGTCTCCGCGGAATGGAGGGGACGGCAAGCGTTACCGGCTACCGAGAGGGATTACCTGCTGCAACCGTGGCACGGCGGCGGGCAGCGCCTGGGATGGTCCAGCCTGGGAAATCCCGGGACCTTCGCCATCGGGGCCCCCGCCCCGTGGACCGCCGCGATCCACGCACCGCGATGCGAGGAATTCGGAGGCTTCCGTGAGTCCTGGACATGCCGTTTCCGCTATCAGCAGTACGAGAATCTGATCGAGGACATGAGCCATACACGCGCTTTCGCCGAGCTCAACGGAACGCTGGACAATGGTACCGAGTATCACATCGAGGGCCTGTGGGCCCTGGCCAGGATTGACGATTGGTACACCACGCCTTCGTATCCCCCGTTCCCCCTCACGGACACGAGTATCATGGAGGTGGCGCCGGGCCACCCGGGCCGTGGGGCATTCTGCGCGGACTACGGCGCCGATCCGTCCGACCCGTACTACGAGGCGTGCCAGGGTGGCGAGAACTGGTATTTCAACGGTCGTCCGTTCGGAAACTCGGGCCCCGGGCGCACACTGGATCGGGACTCACGCACGTGGCGGGTGGCGGCCTCCGCGAATGGCGACTTCGAGGCATTCGGCGGGAGGGACGCGCATTTCGACGTGGGTCTTACCTATTCCCGAACCGAGGGTAACTACAACCTGCCGGGTGTGTACATCGAACGGCTTTTCCTCGGCTTCCGGGGCTTCGGTGGGCCTCGTTGCGGCGTTCGCGTGGAGGCGGATCGCAGTTCCCTCGCCGGGATGCGGCTGGGTCCGCTGAGCGGCCAGGTGGCGGGCCAGGGCGACTGCCAATACTACAATCCCTTCGGCAATGCCATCGAGTTCACGGATCAACATGGCTCGAATTATGCAACCCGGGCGAACCCCACTTACCGCGCCAACCTTGCCAACAGCCCCGAACTGCGGCAGTGGCTCAACCAGGAAGTAGATCTGCAAAGCACCGCCGATATACTGGTCGCTGAGGCGACACTGACCGGAACCTGGGTCGAAGACGTCGCAAGTTACGCGGCTGGCTACCAGTTCCGTCAGTTCAACGCCAGCGGCGACCCGAATAACGAAGGGGACGTGACGATCAACCCCTGTCCGGTTGTGGGCGATAACAACTGCTCGGCGGAGGACAGGTTCGGGCCCTACGCGTTCACGAACGTGCATCGGCCTTACGATGAATCTCAAACGGTGCATCGCTTATTTGCCGAAACTCCCCTGAGTCTGGGAGAACGGCTCGACTTGCAGCTCGCCGCCAACTACGAATTCCACGACGTGGCGAGCAGTTTCGACCCCAAGATCGGGTGGCGCTATCAGATGGTGGAAAACCCGGCTCAGTCCCTGTTCCTGCGCGGCTCGGTGCAGACCACGTTCCGCACGCCGGCGCTTGACGACGTGAATGAAAGCCCGCTGTCGACGCTCGAGTGGATCAACGAGACCGGCGCCTACCAGACGGTGGACAGATTCGGCAGCAAGGACCTCAAGCCCGAACGGGCGTTTACCTACAACGCGGGCCTCGCCCTGGTCACCGAGGCGGGATTTGAAGCGACGCTCGACTACTGGAGTTACGATTTCAGCGACGTGATCGGTTCCATGCCCCACGGCGCGATTACCGCATTGTACGCCGATGAAGCGAACAAGGACGCCCTGAAGCAATTCATCGTCTGCCCGGACGGGATAGGTACCGGCACGTGCGCGGCCTCCGAACTTGAGCGGGTGCAGGTCGATATCGTCAATTGGCCGGGGGTCAAGACCTCGGGACTCGATTTGCATCTGGGCGCGCGAACACAGGGGGGAACAGGGAGATTCGCGGCGAGCCTGGACGGCACCTATACGCTGGCGTACGAGACAAAGGCCCTGACGCTGGGCAGCCTGGTGCTTCAGGAGGAGGCGGATGCCGCCGGCTACCTGAATTTCGGCAATCCCATTGCGACGTCGCTTCCCAAGTTCAAGGGCCGGTTATCGGGCACCTATTATTGGCAGGACTACAGCGTCGCAAGCTATCTGAACTATATTTCTTCGTACGAGGACCGGGGCTCGATGGGTTCCGATAATTCGAAGATCAAGAGTATTTTCGGTACCATCGAATCGTTTGTTACCTGGGACGTGACGTTCCTGTGGAACATGCCCAACGGGATGAACATCGCGCTTTCCGGGATGAATCTGCTGGATACAATGCCGCCGCTTGTGAACATCGAGCAAGCCTATGACGGATTCACCCACGATCCCAAGGGCAGGCGCCTGAAGCTGGCCGTTACGTATCAACTGGGACGTTGACCTCCCATTTTCCTGTACGAACATGCAAAGGGCATCCGCCAGTCGGTCGGATGCCCTTTGCTTGGTTATTTCACTGCAATGGGAGCTATACCGGTACGGCCGAGGAAAGCGTTGCAATCTCAATTATCGAACGGCATATTATTACGGGGAGCAACCTGCGGTTCACACCCTCCTCAATAGCAGAGGAAGAAACCGTCAATCGTTTTAAACTCCGGGTATTGACGACGTTCGCGAGAAGCCGCGCAACCATGTGAGTACCGGGACTCCAGATGCTCTCCGCCCCCGGGACAGGCGGTCCGCCCCCGCGCGACCCGCGTTTCTGCATCACCTGGAATTGGCATGAACAAACGCGAAGACTATCTCTCCTGGGACGAATATTTCATGGGCGTTGCACTGCTATCCGCCCTGAGGAGCAAGGATCCCAACACCCGCGTGGGCGCATGTATCATCAACGGGAAGAAGAAAATCGTGGGCATCGGCTACAATGGCCTGCCCATCGGCTGTTCCGACGACGAATACCCGTGGGCACGAGAAGGCGACTTTCTCAACACCAAGTACCCGTATATCTGTCACGCCGAACTCAATGCGATCCTGAACAAGATCGACACCAATCTTTACAACTGTACGATCTACGTCACCCATTTTCCTTGTAACGAATGTGCCAAAGTCATCATTCAATCCGGCATTCGGGAAGTGATCTACCTGGCGGACAAGTACGCGGAAACCGATTCCGTCAGGGCATCCAAACGCATGTTCGACAGCGCCGGCGTCGACTACCGTCAACTCACCGGGCACAGAGAACACCTGCACATCGAATTCAGGGACCTGGCCTGAGAATATAAAACAGCTTCAGAGAGGAAACCGATATGCCAGCCGCCGAATCATGGCTGCCGGTTGGTCCGGACCTGGAAGCCGTCAACGCGAGGTACGAAAACCCGCTCCACGCCCTGTCAACGGCCGAGATACCGGCCATCCTTCTGAGACAGGCCTACAACCCGGTCCACTGTGCGGGGCTTATCGGCCGTTTCATCGACCGGGGCCTGATGCGGGATCCGGCTGACGTGGAATCCGACGATACCCGCACCCGAATCGACATCGGCACCAGCCTCGGAAACAGGGGTAACGACCAGCAGGATTTTCTCGAACACGCCGTACAGACCCGTGACCTGTTCGAACACCTATTCGACGGCTTCGACAACCCGGTAGACGTTATCTACAACAGCCTCACTGCCCTCGCCGCGGGCAAACGGGTGGTGACGGCGCGCGAACCGGACGGCCGCCTTTACGGGCCCGCCATCTTCCGCGTCCACTACACCCATCACGCCTACCAGCCGCACATCGACCACGTCACGCTGCGCGAAAGACGCTTCAATTACGAGGTCTCCCGATTCGAGCACCAGTTCGCGGGCGTACTCTGCTTCCAGAACGCGGCCCAGGCAGGACCTGCATCCCAGGCCATCCTGCATCGCTGCCTGTGGACGGAAGACGTTGAGTCCCATGTTGCCGCAAATGCTTTTCACGAATACGCCAGGTTGAACAACGTCGAACGCTGCCGCGTTGACCTCGAGCCGGGCGATCTCTACTTCTTTAATACCCGATGCATCCACGAGGTCCCCGCAGTGGCGGGCAGCGATCCCAGAATTGTCCTGGCGGTCTTCATCGGCTATTCAGACGACGACGGCGAGATCTACGTCTGGTCGTAGCACTATCAGGGAGCGCGTTGGGTTCTGTCGCGTTCATTCGCTGTTCCTTGAAAGGAAACCGGGGCCGGATTCCGGGAGGCGCCGCGATGCCAGAAGTCTTGTACCGGGGAATTCTCCTGCCCGAACGTCCTGTCCCCGACGACGTCCGGTCCGTTCTTTCCGACTACCGCGCCATGTTGCTCGCGGTGATGGCCGTCATCGCGGACCGGTACGAACGCACGCCCGACTATCCCTTCATCGACACCAAACTTGACCTCATCACGGGAGAGGACTTCGGCGACAACGATCCGCTGAAGGGTCGGAACGCGGTCTATGGCTGGATCCAGGGGCGCGGTCTGGAGTCCCTTGCGGGGCATTGTCTCTGGATGCGCCGCCACGACCTGGCACTGGAACTGCGTTGTCGCCTGGAACGCATCGCGGCCGACGTGCTGGCGAAGCTGGGTGAAATCCGGGCCAGAAACGCCGGTCGTCTTTCCTTTTTCATGTCCCCGCAGGGAAATCCGTTTACACTGGACGAGCATGGCGAGACCAGGCCGTTGAAGCTCACGAAGGAATCGAGCTACGGATTCAGCGATCTGTTTGCCGCCAAGGGTATGGTCGCCGCAGCACGATACCTTGAGCTGCAGGATGCAGAAACCGAAGCGATGGAATACTGCCGTCGCGTGGACGATTCGATTCATCGGGGCCGTTTCATCACCGATCAGATCTCTCTGGATCCCAGGAATCCCACCGCGCCCCGACCGGGCCGCCACCCCCACGGCGCATTCATGATTCAGATTGGCGCCGCGGCCCTGCTGGCCGAACACGGCATTCCCGAAAGCGTGGAGATGGGGATGCGCCTCATTCGGCACGAATTTCGGACGTACGTCAATCTGAACGGGCGGGCTCCCGGGCTCCGGGAGTACGACTTCTGGGAAGCAGTGGACGACGACGGACGGCCTTTCGAGGAGAACGGAAAGATCCTTTCCGATCCGGGCCACGTCCTCGAATTCATCGGCCTGACGCTGAAATACACCTCGGCCGTAAGGGTTAACGCCCTGGCGGGTCCCCGACAACTGAAGGAAATCGCCGGCGTTGAAGCCCATATGTCCGCACTGCTGGAACATACATTTGCCGGGGGTTTCCAGCCACGTGCCGGCGGTATCTGCAAGGTTTTCGATCTGGTCTCCCGCACACCCGCCAATACCGACATGCCGTGGTGGAACCTGCCCGAGACGCTGCGGGCCGCCGCGTATTGTTATTCCATCGCCCGATCCAACGTACAGCGGGAGAACGCGCTGGGC
Source organism: Candidatus Latescibacterota bacterium (assembly GCA_963662665.2). Lineage (GTDB taxonomy): Bacteria > Latescibacterota > UBA2968 > UBA2968 > JAAXHE01. Next base: position 305,802 of record CAXXJS010000040.1, on the reverse strand, counting down.
ATCTTTTGCGCCTGCCACAACGCGTTCACGCGGCACTTCGTCCGACCGGACCTGCATCTGATGGCGTATCAGACACGCGACGAATCCGGTCGGGTCGCGCCGGTCATTCCCGCCACCGCGGACGCGGATCCGGGATACCACACCGGCCTGAGTATCATCGACGTGCTCGAAATATTCGAAAATGCGTAACCATCCTCCGAAATCCGGACAGCCATGCGCCTCGAGATCAGGAACCTATCACTTCGATACGGCAAAAAAAAACCGCTGTTTCAACGGGTGAATCTCACAGTTGAAAGCGGCGATTACATTCTTATTCACGGACCTTCGGGAAGCGGCAAATCCAGCCTCCTCAGGCTGCCCAACCGGCTGCAGGAACCCTCCTCGGGCGACATCCTGCTGGACGGCAAACCCGTGACGGGCCACCACGTCCCGGAACTGCGGCGAAAGGTCGGTTACGTCCAGCAAACACCAGCAATGGCCGCCGGCGCCGTACGCAACAACCTGACGCTGTCCTTCACGTTCAAAGCCGCAGGGGACGGGCAGCTGCCCGACGAAGGCCGGCTCCGAGCCCTTTTGGACGATTTCCTGCTTCAGGACGTGGATCTCGACGACGACGCGGAAACCCTTTCCGTGGGCCAGAAACAGCGGATCGCCCTGATCCGTTCGCTTCTGTCCGAGCCCAGCTTCCTCCTCTGCGACGAACCCACTTCCGCCCTCGACCCCGACTCCAAATCCGTGGTCGAAACCTGGCTGGAACGACTCGCGCTGGAACAGAACATAGGCGTTGTCCAGGTCACGCATATGGATTTCACGCCCGATCGGGCCGGCGTCCGGCGCTACCGGCTCGACGGCGATCTTCAGGAGGTCTCCGCTTGAACCTGATCGAGTTCTCTCCGCTGCAACTGCTGCTGTGTCTCGTCTTCGTCCTCATTGCGGGCGCCGGCTCGGTTATCTTCCGGCTCAACCTGGAACGGGACCTCGCATGGGGCACGGTGCGTACGTTCGCCCAACTCTTCCTCGTCGGCTACGTTCTCAAGTACATCTTCCAGATCAACAACCCGTACCTGATTCTCATCCTCTTCGTCTGGATGGTCTTTTGGGCCGCCCACGCCATTCGCGGCCGGGTAAAGGAAAAGGAGGTGGCCTACTTTGTGCCCACCTTTATTTCCATGGTCGCAAGCTATACCACCGTGTCCGTCCTGGTAACAGGGGTAATCGTTCAGGTCAAACCCTGGTACACGCCACAGTACTTCATCCCCCTTGGCGGGATGATCATTGGTAATTCCATGAACGCCGTCACGATCGCACTGGAACGTCTCTTCTCCGACCTGCGTAAACAGCGGGCCCAGATTGAACTCGCGCTTTGTCTGGGCGCCACCTACCAGGAAGCCACCGCCACCATTCTGCGCGACGTGGTGAAAGCCGGCATGATTCCCTCTATCAACGCCCTCATGACCGTTGGCCTCGTGTCGCTTCCCGGGATGATGACAGGTCAGATCCTTGCCGGCTCGGATCCGATGACCGCCATCAAGTATCAGATAATCGTAATGCTGATGATTGTTGCCGCCACGGCCATCGGCTCCGTCGTTGTCGTACACGTCGTCCGCCGCCGCTGCTTCACGCGGGCTCATCAGCTGGCAGTTTAAACCTCGCTAAACCGTTTCCCCGGATCCGCCGTCGAAGTTAATTGCCGCGCCTGTAATGAAGGCACCCCGCTCGGACACCAGAAACGCGACCAGATCGGCCACCTCTCCGGGTTCGCCCATCCTCCCCAGCGGCACGTCCTTTCCCAGTTCTTCACACCAGGCATCGAAATCCATGTCGCTGCCGGAGGCCGTCCAGGCCCGTTTTGCCTGCGCGGACCGGATATTTGTCAGGCAGACCGTATTCACCCGAATCCGGTGTTGCGCCAGGTCTTTTGACATCGCTTTGCTCAATGCGATTCCCGCGGCGCGGCTCACCGACGTGGGGACCGAACCCGGCCCGGGCGCCTTGCCTCCCGGATGCGTGATATTCACGATGCTGCCCCCGCCACGCGTCTTCATGTGCGGAATCGCCAGCCTTGAACCGCGGACCGCCGCCCAGAACTTCAGATTGAAATCCTCCTGCCACACGGGTTCGGTCGCATCCTCGAAGTGATGGGCTTCGGAACGGCCCGCGTTGTTGACCAGGATATCGATACCGCCGAATCCGGACGCCGCCTCGTTTACGAACCGTTCCACGTCCGCGGCAATCGTGACGTCCGCCGCCACCGGGAGTACCTCGGCGCCGGATTCCGACCTGATGGCCTCCGCGGCGCGAGTCAGAACGTCCTGCCGGCGCCCACATATTGCAACCCTGCATCCCTCGTCAGCCAACTTCCGTGCGATCCCTTTGCCAATGCCCTCGCTGCCGCCTGTTACGAGCGCCACCCGCCCGGATAGATCCAAGTCCAGCATCTCATCCCTCCTTCGTTCGATTTGCCGTGTTGTCGAACCAGCCTTTGGAGACGGGACGCAATCGTGGTCGGATCCACACAACGTCGAGCGGGCTGTCCGCGTCCCGGTGGATTTCTCGGCCCCCGGCTAACCACCCGCGGCCCACCGTACGCCCTGGCAGAGCATCGCCTGAACCGGCGGCCGCGCAAACGTCCCCGGCCCGTGGCCGAGCGCAGTGTAGAATACCCGACCCGATCCGTAAGCTTTCACCCACGCAATCGGAAAGGTTCCGCCGAGCCATTGCGCGGACGCCAGAATTCTCAATTGAGGTTCATACGCCGAGATATAGATCTCGTCGTCCACCTCAAAGTCCTGGATGCCCTCCATTACCGGGTGGTCCTGATCTTCCACGTTTACGGTAAACGTCAATCCCGGCGGGTGCCAGTTGGCATGCCCGCCCAGGAGGTCCGCCGCCCGACCGCCGATCCACCATCCCGTTCCATGAATCCCCACCAGACCGTTCCCGCTCGCCACGAACCCGAAGAGGCCATCCTCCTGCGCGGGGGTCAGGTCCGGTTCACGGGCAATCGAACCGTCCTTTCGCCTTACGGTACGTGTAAATCCCGTTCCGAACACGCAAACGTCGTAACGGTCCATCCCGCGCGCCAGCAAGTCCATGTTCTCGCTGAGTTCCACTGACAGATCGGATTGTGCATCCAGAAACCCCCTGATCATCCCTGTGCACTGATCAAATCCGTGATTCTCTCCCGACAGGATCAACACGTTCATTGTAATACCTCCTCTCGAAGACCGTTGTCCTTCGAATACCCCGGACGTGAACGGTCCGTTGTCTGTCCTCCCGCGGCGTTCACTGTCTATTGAAACTGCCTGGTTTCTTGAAGCGGAGACTTGGTTCATCTTCAATTCCGCCTCCGCAGACGGGACCAAACATGCGGCCCGTTAACTACGATGTCAACGGTATTTCACGGCGTCGGGCGCGGTGAGACGCGCCGCTTGATTCGGGTTCCCTTATCCACTAAATTCAACGGGGCGGCGCGTCCGCCCACCGGCCGATGAAGCCCCGCGGCCCTTTGCGCGATTCCAGAGAGAACGGGTGACCGTCCGTCCCGTGTATGTATTCTACACCGGATCTGATTCCCCGTGTGGAGCGGTGTTATGGCAGCCATGCCGCTTAGCGAAGCCATCCGGAACCACATGGTCCCCTGGATTACGGCGAACTGGCCGCCGGACTGGGCGGCGATCTTCGGCCGTTCCGGGCCGCTGGTCGTGGAAATAGGCTTCGGCACCGGCGAGTTTCTGGTAGATCGGGCCCGGGCGAGTCCTGATATGAATTTCGTCGGCGTCGAACGATCCTGGGTGTCCGTCCAGAGGTTATTCAGGCGGTTGGACCGGGGCGGCCCCACAAACGTGCGGGTTGTTCACGGCGGGGCGGATGTTGTGTTCGAGCGCCTCTTTTCCGTGGATAGCGTCGCACAGATTTATATCAACTTTCCCGATCCCTGGCCCAAGGAACGGCATCACGGCAGACGGCTGATCCAATCGGACTTCATTGGGGCGCTGGCGGAGCGACTGAAGCCGGACGGCACCGTGACCGTTGCGACGGATCACGGGGGTTATGCCTCGTGGATTTCCGAGGTGCTGGAAGCGCAGCCGTTACTGCGGTCCGGCTTCCCGTCGGCGTCGGTGCCGGGGTTGCCCGGGCGGAAGCCCACCAAGTACGAGCGGAAAGCCCTGGATGCCGGCGTGCCCGTTCGTTATTTCGTCTGGCGGAGGGATACCCGCGCCTCCCTCCCGAAACCCGTTGAAAAGGTCGGACCGATGCCGAATATGCTGTTGGAAGGAAAGTACGACCGTACCCGATTGCCGGCGGGTTTCGAGCCCGGTTCGTGGCGGACGGATCACCGCGGGGTGACCGTGGTGATCAAGCTGGTTGCCGTCTATACCGACCGCAATGGGGACTGTCTGGTGGAGACGATGGTGAAGGAGGGCGCATTCTCCCAGCACTTCGGCGTTCTGGTTCTCAAGCGCCCGCCAAATCGGGTGCTCGTTAAATTGTCGCCGATCGGACAGCCACGGCCCACCTGGGGGGTGAAGCAGGCGGTAGGCAAGGTGGGGCAGATGGTGCTGGCGCTGGGTTCCGGGCTTCGGGTGGCCGAGAGCGCCATCGGCCGGTAGACGCCGGGCCGTTGGGGCCGGCGGTTTGCGCCTGCCAGCCATATGGCGTTGGGACGCATCGTTTATACGAAGACGATCCGCGCGTCGTCATCCGCCGGCCTTACGGACCCGATGATGCGCGCCCGGCTCTCGCCGGCGTCGTGCAGGGCGGTCAGGAGCCGCCGTCCCTGATCGGCCGGTACCGAAACCAGGAGACCTCCGCTGGTCTGGGGGTCGACGAATATTTCCTCGTATCGTTCAGGAAGGGCTGCGTCGAAACGGGCTGCGTCCCGGATAAGTTCCCGGTTGGCGTCATTGGAGCCGGTGCTCATGCCTCTTTCGTACATGTCAATGGCCTCAGACATTATTGGCACGTCGGTGGCCGAAATCTCCAGCGTGAGGCGGGAAGCAACGGCGATTTCCAGGGCGTGGCCTGCCAGACCGAAGCCGGTGACGTCGGTAGCCGCGTGGACGTCGAACCCGGCCAGAACACCTGCCGCGGTCTTGTTGAGGGCGGCGGTGGTGCTCAGGCATTCCTGCATCGCAGCGTCCGAGACCCATCCCTTGAGGTTTGCATTAAACAGCACCCCGCTGCCCACGGGTTTGGTCAGAATGAGTGTATCGCCCGGACGGGCGCCGGCGTTGTGCCAGTATTTTTGGGGGTGCACGACGCCGGTTACGGATAGCCCGAATTTGGGCTCCTCGTCGTCGGTGGTGTGTCCGCCCGCCAGGACGGCACCGGCTTCGGTGATCTTGCTGAGTGCGCCCTCGACGATGCCTTCCAGGATCTCGGGCCCGAGGCGCCGGGAAGGAAATCCGATAAGGTTCAGGCATGCGATGGGCCGTCCGCCCATGGCGTAGACGTCGCTGAGGGCGTTGGCCGCACCGATCTGACCGAAAACGTAGGGATCGTCCACCGGCGGCGTGATGAAGTCCGCGGTGAGCACCAGGGCGGTCTCATCGTCCATCCGGTAGACCCCGGCGTCGTCTCCGGTCTGAAATCCCACCATCAGGTTCGGATCGGCGTTTTGAGGCAGGCGGTCAAGGAGCTTCTTCAGTCCGACCGGACTGATTTTGGCCGCTCAGCCGCAGGTTCGCGCGAGGCCCGTGAGCGTATATTTTTTTTTACTGAAAGAAAACACCGGGATGCCTCCTGGAGTTGCCACGCATCGCGATCGGTGCTGAAATAGATACGCGAAAAGGACCCCGATCGCAACACCAATCCATTCGTGCACGGGAGCGTCGGTCCCGTCCATGCGATTCTATACGTGGTTCGGCCGTGCGGTCTTGAAGAATGGAGAAATCGACATGGCGCCAGCGCTCTCGTTTGAAAGGGTTTCCAGAGCTTACGATGCCGGCAGCGGCGCACGGTATGCGCTGCGCGACGTGTCGTTTGTCGTGGACGCGGGCCGGAAGGTGGCGGTCGTGGGGCGCAGTGGTAGCGGCAAGTCCACGTTGTTGCACCTGGCAGCGGGCATCGACGTTCCCACCGAAGGGGTGGTGCGCGTGGGCCGGCAGGACGTGAGCGCACTGTCGGAAGAAGCGCGAACGTTGCTGAGACGGGATGAGGTCGGACTGATATTTCAGTTTTTCTATCTGATGCCGCACCTGCCGGTTGCGGATAACGTCGCGCTGCCGGCGATGATCGCCGGAGAGAAGCCGCGGACTTACAGGCCGCGGGTCCGCGAGTTGCTGGAACGCGTGGAACTGGCCGATCGCGCCGCGGACCCGGTTCAGAAGCTGTCGGGAGGCGAGCAGCAGCGGGTGGCCATCTGCCGGGCGCTATTGCGCCGTCCCGGTTTGTTGCTTGCGGACGAACCCACCGGTAATCTCGACGACGAGAACGGGCGGCGGGTGATGAACATAATGATGGACCTCGTGGCGCGTGAGGATGCAACGCTGGTATACGTGACCCACAGCCGGGAATTCGCGTCGCTGGCCGACGAGATCTTGGAACTGCACAGCGGAGAGATAACAGTCCGTTGAAAAAGTCGCTCTGCAGGCGAGGCCGAGTCATTCGGCCACAAGGGCCGGACGCAGCCCGGATGGACTTTTTCGACGGGCTGTTAAGCCTTCCGCCTCTGTCTCGCGCCCCCGCGTGACCAGCGCCGCGGGCGCCGTATTCCGCGGTTATTTTTGAGATCAGGACAGGTCCCTTGGTCCGCTACTTCACAAATTCGCTGGGCGCCCAACTTCGCGGGGGAGGCAGCCTGTATTTTCTGACGGTATTCGGCGTGGCGCTTGGCGTTGCGTCGGTGCTCTCCATTCAGATTGTCAACTACAACGCGCTGGCCGCGTTCGAGGGAACCGTGCGGGCGGTGAGCGGGGAGGCTGATTTAAGTGTGCTGGGAAGAACGCCGGCGTTTTCGGAGCGTTTGTACGCCAACGTGCTGGCCTCGGAGGGGGTCGCGGCGGCCTGGCCGCTCTATCGGGTGGACGTTGCGCTGACGGACCACGACCGTTTTTTCCTGGAGGTGCTGGGGGTCGATTTTTTCACGCCGATGCGGATACCCTGGCGGGACGGCCGCGGCGACGTCCCGGCAGCGCTGGCGGGTGATGGATGGAGCGCGGTAACGCCGGCCCTGGCGGGGCAATTCGGTTGGGCCGTGGGAGATACGTTCGAAGTTCACAGTGGGGTTCGACGCGTGCGGTTGCGCGTTGGGGCGCTGGTGGATTTCCAGGAACTGAGCCCGCTGGCCAGCCGGAAACTCGTGGTAATGGATATCGCGCAGGCGCAGGCGCTGCTGGGGCGGAGCGGTGAGCTTCACCAGATTGACGTACGTACTGCCCCGGGCGCCAGTGCCGAGGGCGTCAGGAGACGGTTGCAGACACGGCTTGGCCCCGGCGTGCGCGTGGCGACGCCCGGGCAGCGGTCCCGGCAGGCGGAGGGGTTGCTTTCGGCATTTCGCCTGAATCTGACCGCGATGAGTCTCATCAGCCTGTTCGTGGGGCTCTTCCTGGTCTACAGCAGTACTCAGGCGGGGCTGGTACGGCGGCGAGCGGAATTCGGGCTATTGCGCTCTCTGGGCGCCACGCGGTCTCAGGTCCTCGGGTTGATTCTGGGGGAGGTGGCGCTTCTGGGCGCGATGGGCGTGCTGCTTGGGTTGCCGCTGGGGTACTGGGCCGCCGAAGCGAACCTGGAGATTGTGAGCGCGACGCTCACCAATCTCTACCTGCTGGAGGAGATCTCGACCCTGGCGTTGCCGCGGTGGCTGTACGGGTTGGGCGTGGCAATTGGAATGGGCGGCGCCCTGGCGGGCGCTATGGCGCCGGCGCTGGATATGAGCCGCCGGGATACCCGCGCCCTGCTTTCGGCGTTTCCGCTTCCGGAGCGGACGGGTTCGCTGGCATTGAGGCTCCTTTCAGCGGGTGTGGGCATTCTTGCAGCGGCTGGAATCTGGTACCTGGTGTGGGGTAGGGAATGGAAACACGCGGGGTTTGTGCTATGCGTGGCGCTCCTGATCGGACTGCCGCTTTGCGCGCCATTCACAATCCGGCAGGTTTGCGGGCGAGTGCGGGTAAGAGGATTCGGGCCGGGGTACAGTCTGAGGGGACTGGCCGTTCGGATTCGCACCACGTCTTTTGCCGTGGCTTCTCTGGCCATCGCGGTCAGCATGCTGGTGGGCATCACCCTGATGATCGGGAGTTTCCGGCGGACGCTTGAGGTGTGGATCGATGCGTCGATCCGGGCGGACGTGTATATTTCGCCGGCTTCGTGGCGGGGGCGGGGTGCCGAGGGTGTTCTGGAGGATGACCTGATAGAAACGTTGTTCGTTCATCCGGGCGTGGCGGCGTTGGACCGCCTCCGCGGGTTCCCCGCCTGGTCCGGCGACCGCCAGATAGGAGTTGCCGGCGTGGATATGGCGCTCCCGGGCGGCGAGGCGCGCTTTCCGCTGCTGGATGGGGACGTGGATGAGGCGTACCGGCTGGTGCGGGAGGAGGGAGCGGTGTTTGTCGGGGAAACGCTCGCCCGGGCGATCAATAAGTGGACCGGCGACGAAGTCCCCGTCTCCGGGCCGGAAGGCGAGATCCGGTTTCCCGTGGCTGCCGTGTACTATGACTACCATACCGGCGGCGGCGCGGTCGTGATGGATCTGAAGACAATGGAGACTGCTTTCGGCCCCGGACCGGTCAACGGCGCTGCACTCTTTCTGAAGCCAGGTTGGGACGGTGACACCGTCATAGACGGTTTGAAGGCGCGGTTTTCGGAGGCGCCCCTTCAAATACGCAGCAATCGACGGCTTAGAGACGAAGTAATCCGGATTTTCGATCAGACGTTTCTGGTAACGCGGATACTGCAGGGGATGAGTCTGCTGATTGCCGTGTGCGGCATATTGTTGATGCTGCTTGTACTGGTCCGGGAGCAGGTTTCCGAGTTGGCGTTGTACCGCGCAATCGGCGCGAAGCGCAGTCAGGTCTTCCGGGTGTTTCTGGGCCAGGGCATCGGTTTCGGATTGCTGGGGTTGGGTCTGGGGCTCCTGGGTGGCGTGCTGTTGGCGGGGGTCCTGGTTTTTGAGATCAACAGGGCGTATTTCGGGTGGACCATTCAGGTATACTGGCCCTGGGGACCCATCCTTCAGCAGGCTGCGGCCATACTCGGCGCGGCCGTGCTGGCAAGTCTCTATCCGGCGGTCCGCGCCAGCCGGACGCCGGCGACGGAGTTGGGGCGCGACGATCTGCTGGCGTGAAATCGTTAGGTTGCGAATCGGGAAAGCCCGGCGGCACGAATGTGTTTGCCAAAGCAGGGGTGTGGCGGGATATTTCAGGTTGCACGTAACATCTGACGTGCGGTGGCGGCAATGCGTATATTGCAGGCGCCGGCAGACCATTGATTCCTGATTGTAAACGTTGACACCATATCCGGAGGGTCCGATGAATCACTTTCTGATCTTGCAGACGGTTCTGGTTGCCCTGCTCGTCATTGCGTTGGCGGCGCTGTTGTACCTCCTGTTATTCCCGTCCTTCGGGATTTATTTATCCGCGCTTCTGGGTCTATACCGGAATTCCGAAGCACTCAAATTCCTGGGGATCGGCTCGGCAGGTATCGTGGTAGCCCTGAACGCCCTGATATCCCATAAACGCGCTCGAGAACTGGAGGGCGTCGCGAGAGCGCAGGCCGACGCTGCGGGCGAGCAGGCCAGGGCAGCAATGGAGCAGGCGCGGGCCAGCCGAGACGCCGAAGTGGGGCGGCGGCATGAACGCCTCCATAACGGAGTGGAACACCTTGGCCACGACTCGGCGGCGGTGCGCCAGGGCGGCGCCTACGAACTTTTCCACCTCGCGCAGGATACCGAAATATTGCGCCAGCCGGCGCTGGACATTCTTTGCGCGCACATCCGACGCACCACGGGCCAGGACACGTATCGTAGAAGGTACATGTCGACACCATCGGAGGAGGTCCAGGGCCTGCTGAACCTGCTGTTCACCTCGCCCGACGGAATCTGGAAAGGCCTTCGCATCGACCTGCAGGGAAGCTGGTTGAACGGTGCGACGCTATGCACCGCGTACCTTTGCGGAGCCAATCTTGCGGAGGCGAGGCTTCAGGGCGCGGACCTTGTGGGCGCGCAGCTCCAGGGCGCGGACCTGTCATGGGCGCATCTGCAGGTGGCCGGTCTCTCCTGGGCGAGGCTTCAGGGAGCGGACCTGGTCGGCGCGCGCCTCGACGCCGCGGGCCTTTCCAGGGCGAATCTGCAGGGGGCCGACCTTGCGCGGTCGATGTTGCGTGGCGCCTCGCTTTCCCGGACGCATCTGCAGGGCGCCTTTATCGTGGGAGCGAATCTGCAGGGGGCGGACCTCAATGACGCGCAGCTTCAGGGCGTGAGGAGTCACGTTGATTACCCCGATTCCTTTGCTCAGCGGGTGACGCAGTCAATCGGTGAGGAGACCGACCTGAGCGGGGCCGTCTTCGGCGGCGGATTGACGTTGGAGGAGGTGGAATCGGTTCTGGATGGGATGTACCACGAAACGGCAAACGCGTTAAGGGAAAAGCTGACGCCCCACGTCGGCAAGGGCAGGACCTACGAACTTCCTGAACAAAGCGGCGCGGTTATCGGCGCCTACACCGAAGAAGAAGCCGAGAAGTGGATTGCGGAATACAAGGAAGCGACGGGAGAGGCGGGGGAGGATGAGAGCTGATGGTTAAGAAATCGGAAAGCCATCGTTTTTGGCAAAAGACCCTGACAACAATTGGAGGGAATTCGAGATGGGTTTTTATGCTAAGTTTACACACTACCTCTTCCTATTGTTTCAACTCCTCCTCATATTCCTGCTTGTTGGAGGATTCACGGTATTTGTGGGTGTAGTGTTTTCCGTAAATATCGAGGAGCACGTGACTTTCTTGCTAGGAGCCTGTCCGGAAAGGCGGAAATCCTGAAATTCGTTGGAATTGCTATGGGTGGAATTCTAGTTGCCCTTCAGGCTCTGGCTACCCAAAGACGAGCACAAGCCGTGGAGGATACTGTCGCACACGTGGAAAAAGGACAGCGTCAGGAGCGCATGAAAAACGCAATTGAACATCTCCGGGCATGATTCCGAATCCGTGCGACTGGGAGGGGCGTACGAGCTATTTCATCTGGCGAGAGACACTACTTCAGCGGATGAAGCCATACATTTACAACAGACAGTATTGGATATTCTTTGCTCTCACATTCGCCATAAGACTGGCGAAATCGGATATAGGGAAAAGCACACGTCTAAGCCCTCACCGGAAGTACAAGGTATATTGGATTTGTTATTCGGAAGCGAGACAGAATTATTCGAGGGACTCCATATCAACCTTAATGGAAGCTGGCTGAACGGAGCCGGTTTAGCATATGCGAACTTAACTCAAGCCCACATGTACGAGGCGCATCTTGAGGGAGCTAATTTATCTAGTGCGAAACTAAATGGTGTTGTGCTCTATTGTACGCAGATGCGCGGAGCTTATTTGGAAAAAGCAGAATTGAATGGTGTCCATACCTACGAAGTTCGGTTACAAGGAGCTAATCTTGGCCAGTCACAGCTGCGCGGGGCAGTTTTCTTGTATGCACAGATGCAAGGGGTTAATCTCGCTAAGGCACAATTGCAGGGAACCGTTCTTATGGACGTGCAGCTACAAGGAGCCGTACTTAAGCATGCACAGCTGCACGGGATCCAACGCGAGGTTGATTTAGATAGATCGTACTCACAACAGATAAGGCACGCGATCGAACGAAAAAGTGATTTGTCTTCTGTGATTTTCGAAGGAGGTGTGTGCCAAAAGCATGTCGACTCCTTTTTGAGTAACTTTCCGAGAGAAGAAGCAGGCGGTTTGCTCTACAAGGAAGATGAGCTACAACAGGCGGAAGTTGAGTTACGAAAGAAAATGATCAGTCATGTTGGCAGGCCGGCGAACAATGATTTGCCGAAAGATAGCGGCGCCATGATAGGATCCTATGCCGAAGAAGAAGCTGAGAAATGGATCGACGAATATGAAGAAGCGACGGGAGAGGCGTCGGAGAACGAAGGCTGATGCAGAACCAGATCTGATTGATCCGGGACGCGGTAATCTAGCTTAAGCGGCGGTTCCTTCGGAATTCGGACTGTTCGTTTCTGAGGAAAAGCGATGAAGTTTCACTATACGATTAGGCGGAACCTCTTTTCGATATTCCAGACCGGATTAGTTGCACTTTTGGTCGTGATGATCTCGGTATTCGCCATCGCAATGTGGTCCAGGGAGCCCCAGTGGATTTTCGAGTTGCTGGGATTAGCCGAAGGGGAGGAAACAAAACACGAGGCACTAAAGTTCGTGGGAATTGGTATGGGAGGCGTTCTTGTCGCATTGCAAGCACTGATGTCCTACAAACGGGCTAAAGCGATGGAGGAAACCGCCAATACCCAAGCCAGCGCCGTGCTTAAGACGGAGGAGGGACAGCGTCAGGAGCGAATGAAGAACGCCATCGAACACCTCGGACATGAGTCTGACTCTGTTCGCCTTGGAGGAGCATACGAACTGTTTCATTTGGCGGAAGATACCGAGGCGTTGCGACAGACCGTGCTGGACATTCTTTGCGCACATATTCGGCAGACGACAGGCGAAGATGCGTATCGCGAAAAGCAAAGTTCGAACCCCTCGGAAGAAGTACAAAGCCTGTTGACGTTGTTGTTCGTACAACGGCACGAAGTTTTCAAACGTCTCCACGTCAACTTGCAGGGAAGTTGGCTGAACGGTGCAGATATCAGGGGAGCGCATTTGGAAAAGGCTGTCTTGGCCAATGCGTATCTGCAAGGCACCATTTTCTATAAGGCACACCTGCAAAAAGCCAATTTTTGTAAGGCCCGTCTGCAAGGGGCTAATCTTGAAGTGGCACACCTGCAGGCGGCTGATTTTATTGAGGCGCACATGCAGGGGGCTCAGCTTTTCCGGGCGTGTCTACATGGGGCCGAGCTTTTCAGCGCGCAGATGCAGGGCGCCAGGCTTTATCATACATGTTTGCAAGGTGCCTGGCTTGGCGGTGTGAAATTACAAGGGGCCGATCTCTCACATGCCCATTTGGAAGGTGTCAATAGTGCGATAGCCCCTGACGCATTTGCTGATCGCATCCGTCAGCAGATTGACAAAGAAACCGATCTGTCGGGAATAGTATTCGCAGGGGGACTGAGTCGAGAAGAGGTGGACTCCCTGGTCGAAGGCTTGTCTAACGAAAAAGCAAAAAAGTTACGAAGGAAACTGGAATCGCATATAATCGCGCCGGAAAGCAATGAACTGCCGACGGGATTCAGCCATATCTTTACCGGGGCCTACACTGAGGAAGAAGCCGAAGAATGGATTGCGGAATACGACGAAGCGATGTCGGGAATTCAGGAGGACGATAGCTGATGCCAACCCTTGAACTGGTTGACACGAGAGGCCGACATCCAGGCTGCCGCGCGGGTACCCTTTCGGCTGTTGGAAGAAGCCCCCGACCTTTCCACCTGCGAATTGGACGACGGTAACATGTTCATCCAGGGGGACAATCTGGAAGCACTGAAGGCGCTGCTTCCGTTCAATGCAGGTCAAGTGAAATGTATTTACATAGACCCGCCATTTAACACGGGTCAGGCGTTTCAGCATTATGATGACAATGTCGAACACTCAATTTGGCTTGGTATGATGTACGCCCGCCTTGAGTTGTTACGTGACTTGCTCGCGCCGACGGGTACTATAGTAATTCACCTTAACGAATTCGTGCTAGACAATGCAGACAGGGTGGTTCAGCCGGTCCCGCCGGCTTATGATGGCGTAGGTCAAGAGACCCGAAAAATGATCGACATCTCCCGGAATAATCCGAACCGCGTATATTGTCAAATGTTGTGGATGGTAGCGAGCGCATCCTGATGGACTAAGCGGCGGCTTTGATGTCTCCGTCCTGAAATTCAACGCCCTGGAGGACGAGTTCAATGAGTTTGTGACTGTGTAACCGCTGCCATCGTTTTTGGGTAAGCACGCTATGACACATTGTGTCCCGCGGTTGCGGAAAGTTATCGACGGCGAGCAGGGCGGCGGGTTTCGGTTCTATCGCCTCGGTCCGCCCGTGTTCGACGAGGAAGGGCATATTTGCTCGAATATCCGATTTTCCGTGCTGGCCGCCCACGTCTATTTCAGCGAGACCGGGCGTGCGTGGGACGGGAACAGAGACTCTCCATTCCTCGGTCTGCACGATGGTCGCGCCTTTGCCCTGCTGTACAAACGGCATCGTCGGCGACGCGCAACCGGGCCACGGCAATGTCTTGACCCGAAAGACTCTGCCGATTATTCGTAGAGAGATTGCGCGAAAGGATGCGGGTTTCGATGGTACGCTGACGGTAAATGGCGAGCAGTCGCGCTTGACGCCGTCAACACTCGACCGTGAGGGCATCGTCTTCAAGCAGACAACCTACGACGTGAAGACCAGGAATTAAATGGGGATCTCGCGCTTGGGCGGGGTTCATAATCGTCGTCACACCGACGAAAATATGCGAGCGTTCAAGCGGAGGCTGCATGAACGATAGAAATACATGGCGCATCCGCGACCCGGTCCATGGGCTGATTGTGTTCGGGGACGGAAACGACAAAGCCCAAAATGAGACGGACCAGATCGCGTGGCGTTTGCTCAATACACCCGAGTTCCAACGCCTACGCCGAATCCGTCATTTGGGTTTCTCCGACCTGGTATATCCCGGCGCGACACATAGCCGTTTTGCACACGCTGTCGGCGTCTATCACATTGCGCGTCGAATCGTTGACGTAATCAGACGCCGTCTAAAGAACCAGGAGTTTGACGAGGATAGAACAAGGGTGGCGCTGTTGGCCGCACTACTGCACGATATCGGGCATGGTCCATTGAGCCATGTCTTCGAACACGCGGCTCTGGCGACCGGCGGGGGCAAACGCCATGAGGATTGGAGTGCGGAGATCCTCCAGGGCGATACGGAGGTCAAGAGCATATTGCAAGAGGTGGACACGAGGCTGCCGAAGGACATCAGCGCGCTTATAAAGGAGGAAGAGCCGAAGGACATCTACGCCACCATTGTTTCCAGTCAGTTCGACGCCGACCGGCTCGACTACCTGCAGCGGGACCGCCTGATGACTGGAGTCGAGTTCGCGCATCTCGATTGTAGCTGGTTGCTTGATTGCCTTGAGGCCGGTCCGGTTACTATTGATATGGATGGACCGGTCGAAGTGCAGTGTCTGTATCTCAATCTCAAGGGTGTGCAGGTCGCGGAGGAGTACCTGGAAGCCCGTTTCCGCCTCTACAAAGCGGTCTATATGCACAAGACTACGAGGTGCGCTGAGAAAATGTTCGAGGCTCTGCTGAGGATCTGCACGAAGGATCTACGAGAGGATAAATTGGTACAACAGGATCCAGTGTTAAATTTCTTTATGTCCGAATCGTCTTCGTTGAGTTCGTATCTCAAGCTCGACGATGCCTCAGTTTGGGCCACCGTGGCGGCTCTTGCTTCTTCATCCCAAACTAACATTGCTGAGTTGGCAAGCCGTCTGCGTGACCGGCGGCTTTACAAGTGTTTCGATATAGGCATTCGGGACAAGCCACAGGGCAATCTATACACTCGCTCCCGGCGTAAATTGAGAGCCGATTACAAGGAATATGACAGCCTTCTATTAGACGACGCGGAGGTCGTGTTCTACAGATGGTACGATTTTGACGATTCGTCGGCACTAAATAAAGTTTTGGTGAAAACACGCGCCGAGGATCAAGAACCGAAGGACATTGCCAATGTGTCCTCAATCGTCCCTGCGCTTCGTGACGCGGAGCGTATTCAGCGGGTTTACGCACCGGAACAAAGCCAGATAGAGGAAATCAGTCAAGTTTTGAAGGAGGTCAATCCATGAATGCCAGAGACGTCGTGGTCAATTTGGTAAAACTGAATGGACGGGAACTGAACGGCCAGACACGGCTGCAGAGAGAAGCCTACCTTCTGGATCGTTGCGGGGCGAAATTTGAGCTCTCGTTTGCGTATCACTATAGCGGTCCTTATTCCTTCGAGCTTGCCGAGGGATGGGAGGACGCACAGGCCGAAGGTCGGATTGAAATCGAGGAAAAGCTCGGCCGGTACGATGTCTCGTATCTGAGTTTCAAACAGAAAGAGTCTGATGACGATCCGGACAACCTGGGTGAGCTTTCGGCTACCGATGCCCGTGAACGATTACGGAAGATGGCGGAGGCATCGGATACCGTTTTGGAGCTCGCGGCTGCCATTGTCTATCTGATGAAAGAGGGATACGCTGAGCGGGCCATCGAAGAGTTGAAAATGCGCAAGCCTCTCAAAGCGACGGGTGGACGGATCGACAAAGCAAGGTTTCTGCTGTACGACCTCGGCCTTGAAGAAGACGCCACGCTGCCAGACTCGTCCTTGTCATAAAGGGAGTTAACGGACCCGATCCATGCCGCTGAAACGATATCAAGCCGACACGCTCTCCGTTCTGCGCCGATTTTTTGATGAAACGCGAGTAGCCGGACCCAAGAACGCCTACGAGGCGATTACAAGAGAACCGGAACAGGCCGGGCGGCTGGGGGCTACGCCGGAGCTGATGTGCCGTTAATAGAATTGCCGGACGTTCCCTACGTCTGCCTGTGCCTTCCCACAGGCGGTGGCAAAACCATCCTTGCCGCTCATGCCGTATCCGTTGTGCGCAATGCGTGGGTTGAGAAGGACTATCCACTGGTGTTTGGCTGGTACCGACGAATACCATTCGTAGGCAGACCGTCGACGCGCTGAAAAGCCCCAGCCATGCTTATCGACAGGTGTTGGACGAGGCCTTTGAAGGTAGGGTGCGGACATTTGACATTGCGGATTTCACGCACATCCGACCGCACGATATCCGCTATCAGTGCTGCATTGTAATTGGCACCATCCAGACGCTGAGGGTGAAGAGCACCGAGGGACGCAAGGTCTACGCGCACAACGAGCAAATGGAACCGCATTTCTCTGGGGTGCGACGGACCTCAACGGGCCTGGAGATGTTGGAAAACGGGGCCGTAGCCGCCCGCGCCGCGTTGTCAGAAAGGGCTCGGGATGACGTCGAGTACATCCGTCCCATCGTTCTGTTCCAGGTACTGGTTCAGTGTCGAGAGGTGAATGCCTGACCGGAGAGGGAGAGTGTGGCGAGGCAAGCAAAGGATGG
The DNA here is from genome assembly GCA_963662665.2 of Candidatus Latescibacterota bacterium. Lineage (GTDB taxonomy): Bacteria > Latescibacterota > UBA2968 > UBA2968 > JAAXHE01. The sequence continues at coordinate 288,588 of CAXXJS010000040.1, read as the reverse complement.
CGGCGAGAACAAGAACTGAAGACGGTGGAGGAAGGTAGGCGACGTTTGTAGCTGTCTCCACAGGAAACTGGAGTGGATCTGGCCTAGTTCCGAAGCTGCCAGAGCGGGGGCAGTGCCAGCACCGAAATGTCCACCCAGTCAGTAATGGTGTTTGACCAGTCTGCTCACGACATATTTTGCAACAAGCTGGGTGGTACATTTCTACGAATTACTATCTAAAAGCCTGTGGACTGGATAGACACTTGGGAGAGCTCTAGACGGTCTCAAATGGGTGCCAGATATCGGTCTCCGTTGAAGTGAATCAGATGGTCAGGTATTTCGGATAACCAGACTTCCGTTTCCCAGGCGATTTCGGTGATGAAATTTTTAAAGATGTTGAAATCAGGAAACGCACTGACGTATATTCGCTTCGCAATGCAGCCTTTGAACGTCTCCTCCAGTTCGAAGTGGCGTTTTGGAGAAACCGGGCCGTGAGAAGTGACGGCCTCAATCAGAAACAGCCGTTTCCTTATTTTTTCAAATAAAACTAAATCGGGCAACTTGTCGTGGCTTGGCGCAGGCAAACCAAGCTCGTGAAAGGTCTCCTCATCCACAATTAACGTCTTATCTTCTGTATCGCCAAGGTAGAGAAGCTGGGCTCCGGGTGCGAATCGCGGGCCGAATTCTTCAACAACAGCAGCCTGTAGTTTGTTGTGTGAACCGGGCGAGAGATGGTACGCCTTGCCGCTGGGCAATCGCAATGGCACCATGTGCAGATCCCGGCGTTTCCGATAAATCTCGAATAGTACGCCTTTTGCATCATTGAATGATGCAACCGCTTGTTGCCACATTTCGGTACCGTACGTGTTAATGGTCCGGACCGCGGATTCAGACAATGCATAATGGGTGCGCGGGCTGTTTGTCGATAGGGAAAGGTCTTCCGGGTTTCGTACTACAAGCCCTGCCTGCTCGAATTGATGAATGACCTGCCTACGAATCGTCTCACGGGTGTTCTCCGCATATTCGCGATTGTATCTGCCCTTGATTTCTGCCAATATATCGTGTATACGCAAACTACGACTCTCGGCATCCGCCCAGGGTGTTTCTTCGGAAAGCTGCGCCAATACGAGCAATGTCAGTGCCGACATCTCGTTTTGTTGTGCAGAAGGCAGCCCTAAAAATTCCAAGACGTCCTGAGCCTCCTGTATTCGTCCTGTCGCCATACGGGTTTCCTCTATTGTAGGGAAATCTTCTGGAATACATCCAGATTCTCGCAACGTCGAAAATACCAGAACATCTATATCTACTCCTGTCTCAGATTGATCAGCAGACCGATACCGTTCACCAATTTGTCTGATGACTGCTCGATGAGGAAGTGGCAGTGCGCGTAATTCCGTTGCGTTTACCTGGGTATTTCCATTTGAAATACGGAAGTAACGATCCAATAGTGCACTGTTGAAAATTGCTGATAGTCCAAGCGTCTCGTCGGCATCCAGTTCGCCGTCTTTCTTGTATATATAATTAAGATGATTCTCCAGCCCAATCCTTTTGTGTGTAAATTGTTCTCTCAGAACGGGCGCGGCAATCAGACGGCGCGGTTCTTCTTTTGCGCTAAACCTGCGAAGCAGGACGTAGTTGGAAACCGGAACGGACAGATCGTGAGTGGCTTCGCCGAGAAGGATGCTCTGCGGCTTATTGCCTTTCGTCGCCGGCCACTCAACTTTTCGGTGACGGATGTTGCGCATCCATAGAAGCGGGATTGCTTCTTTCTGTTCAACTGCACCTTCATCCGCGAGATATTGTCGAGCACGGAACGCAACCACCGGACCTGTTGACACTTCCCAACCGTATTTCTGCAACGTATCCGGCCAGCTATCCACGACTTCAATGACCTGTTCGTCGAACTCGCTCGTCGGCAATCTGAAGTTGAGCTTGTTTTCGTACTCCCGAATAAAATGGTTCATCGATATCGTTCGGGTTTTCGATTTACCTATATCCAGAGCATTTTTCGAAGATGAGATTCTGATGAACCCGGATTCAGGTACGTTTTTGCTCTGTAACCTGCGGAATGTAATGATGACATTTTCCTGAAGGACGGAATCTTTGCTGAACGTCTCGTGTCGTGATTCGAACAGGTGAAGTGAAAGGGGCAGCGTTTGGCTTAGAAACTCTCGCCTGAATGAGGAGAAGTAAGCGCCTGAGCAGAAGCTGCGCGGCACGATGAAACACGCGCATCCGTCAGGCGCGAGCATTCTCGCTGAGAGTGCCATGAACAGTGTGTAGATGTTCGAATGTCCGTTTATCTGTCCTGCTACCGCTTTCACGCGAGTGTCGTCGCTATTGAGTTTGAAATATGGTGGATTTGCGATAATTTTGTTGTAACGTAACGGCTTTCTCGCTTTACCTTTTGCGTTGGCCTGGAATAACCCAAGCTGAGAAGAAGGGGTGCAATCCAAGATAAAATCCCGATTGTACACCTGCACGTGAACGGTAATTCCCTTTTCCTTGGCTCGTCTCGCTGCCCGTTCAAGTGCCACGCGGGAAACTTCAGATAACTCTTTGTCGATTTCGTATCCGTCGATCCAGAGTTCTATTGGGCGTCCTTCATTGATCGCGCACTCGACGAGGGCACATGCCAGTACACCGGAACCGATGGATGGATCGAGCAATCTTTCGCCGTCACGTAGCGGTCCGAGTTGCGTGGCCATAAAGCGGCCGACCAGATCGGGTGTGAGGAATTGTCCGGCTTCCTTTCGCTGAGCTTGAGGCCGTTCAGATAGAGTGTCTTCGCCCAATTTAAGACTGAATTCCACTAAGTCCGGTACACCATAGGGTACGACCGTCTCTGCGACGGACACGTCAGATACGCGATTCAGGACAGATGTTGCATATCGAGGATCATTTGCTACGAACTTTTTCATCACCTTTGTCAGTCTGCCCGAAAGTAGCAACATTTCCTCTGGATCGCAATCCAAGACCCGGGTGAGCCGCACGATTAGCGATTCAGATGGCAGGATTTTTCCTGCCTCGATTCGTGAGAAGTGAGCCGGATCGACTCCCACGGCAGATGAGAGTGACCGTAAGCTGATGTTTTCCTTCGCTCTCAGCGAACGCAAGTAATCGCCGAATTCCATTTTTTCTTTCATTGATGAAGTCTGCTTGGAAATAAGATTCAGTCGAACTTGACTATGCTAATATATCCGCTGTTGATTGATTTGTCAACGGTAGATGTTGGGTTTGATCGGACACTAAAAAGCCGCGATACTGCCACTCGGAACATCCGCTTTATTCGTGTTTCTCCAATAAGGACATGTATGGACAGTTGAGGTTGAATATGGCTTCTTCCTCTACCTGGCCAGCCCCTTACACGAGCCAATCTATCTGACCGTACACACCAGCCCCCGGAGTTCTCTATGGGCATCCTGCGAGGGAATATCATCGCCGACGCGACCGGCGAGCAGATCGGCGCCAGGGTTCACGTGCTGGGTTCCGACGGCGGCTTTGCGCATCCTCGCAAGGCGGTGCTAATGCATGCCGCGGCACGCCGTTTTACTTCTGCGACGACGCGATTGAGTTCGGGCCACCAGCGCGTTGCTTTGGAGAAAACGCGGATTCATCCACATTTGCTAAGGAAAGGGGTATCCTATGAAAGAGAGCAATAGATTCGGTCTTGCCGTCCTGTATGTCTTCGTCCTGCTGGTGCAGAACAGCCTCGCTCAAGACTATAATCCCATCAGTTTGGACGAAGGCCGCATCACTCTGCGAAGCCATATCTCGGGGGTTTGGTCCGTGTCGTTTTCGCCGGATGGGCGAACCCTTGCCAGTGGGAGTAATGACGCGACGGTCCGATTGTGGGACGTGGTCGCATTTCGGGAGAAGTCCAGACTGACGGGGCACACGGGGCTTGTCAATTCCGTGGCGTTTTCGCCGGACGGGAAAACCCTGGCCAGCAGCAACGAAGACGTTCGATTGTGGGACGTGGCCAGCGGTCAGCAGAAGGCGCCGCTGGACGGGCATACGAGGGCTTTTTTTGCCTTGACGTTTTCGCCGGATGGAAGCACGCTCGCCGCCTGTCTGTCAGACATTCATTTGTGGGACGTGGCCAGCCGTTGGGAGTAGGCCAGGCTGCGAGGTCATTCGCCCAGTGCTTTTACCGTGACGTTCTCACCTGATGGGCGAACGCTTGCCAGCGGAGGCAATGACACCTCGGTTCGATTGTGGGACGCGGACACGGGTCAGCAGATAGCCACGTTTTGGGATAACGCGGGTGCGGTTGGTACCGTGTTGTTCTCTCCGGACGGGCGTATTCTCGCAAGCGGCAGTGGAAACGATACGGTACGTTTGCGGGATGTGGCCACCGGACGGAGGAAGGCAACATTACAAGGGCCTGAGGGCTCGGTTTCGTCCTTCTCGTTCTCACCGGATGGGAGTACTCTCGCCACCGGAGGGAGAGACCATACGGTTCGATTGTGGGATCTGGCCAGCGGAAAGGAGAAGGCCACACTCCGAGGGCATACGGGTTCGGTTGGTACCGTCTTGTTCTCGCCGGACGGGAGGATTCTCGCCAGCGCGAGTAGGGACGGCACGATTGTCCTGTGGAATATGTCTCCGCATATAACCCCTCAGCCCGCCAATCCGGACTTCGATGGCAGTGGCGCCGTTGACTTCGCCGACTTTTTGCAGTTTGCCGCGCATTTCGGGTTGAGTTTTGGCGACGTCGGGTATTATACAGGTTATGATATAGACGGCGACGGCGCCATTGGATTCGATGATTTTCTGAACTTTGCGCAAGCCTTCGGCGGGTAGTCTGGCGTGAAGGTGACATGACGGGGGGGCTGTGGGCGAGGTCGCCTTATGGCCGGGAGAGGAAAGCCGGGCGAGATTGCCTGCCCTGTGAGTTTTCAGATCAGAAGATCAGACCGGAGGCCTTGAGGAAGAGCAGATCGGGCAAGGATTTCTTCTACCGTCTCACGTCTCACGTCTCACCGCTCTTAGGAGAAGGGCCGGGGCGAGAGGTCCGCCTGTCGCGGTCGCCCGCATTGTGGCGTCGACGTCACCGGATTCAGTTTTTGTTTGTGGCCGACAGCTGACCACTGATAGCTGAGAGCTATTTCTGAACGTGTCGGAGGAGAGGTCCAAATCTGTCGAAAGAAAGGGTCAGCCTATGAAAAAGAGCTATAGATTCGAAATTGCCGTCCTGTTCGTGTGTGTCCTGTCGACACAGAGCAGCCTCGCTCAAGACAATAGTCCCAACGGTTTTCCCGAACGCGGCGCCACACTTCGAGGGCATACCGGTCGGGTTTGGTCCTTGTCGTTCTCGCCGGAGGGAAGTACACTCGCCAGTGGCAGTTGGGACCGCACGATTCGATTGTGGGACGTGGCCGGTGGACGGGAGCAGGCCAGGCTTACGGGGAATAGTTGGTATGTCTATGCCGTGTCGTTCTCGCCGGATGGGAGAACCCTGGCCAGTGCCAGCGGAGTCGTTCGGTTGTGGGACGTAGCCAGCCTTAAGGAAAAGGCGTCGCTACAGGGATATTTAAGTGTTCCCGTCTCCTTGTCGTACTCTCCGGATGGAAGTACACTCGCAGTCTGCCTCGTGGATATTCTGTTGTGGGATGTGGCCAGCGGTCAGGAGAGAGCCATACTGCGCGGGCAGGGTTTGAGTCTTTATTACGTGACGTTCTCACCCGACGGGAGGACTCTCGCCAGTGGAGGACGTGACGGTGTGATTCGATTGTGGGACGTGGACAGGGGTCAGCAGAAGGCGACGTTCTGGGGTCATCAGCGTGGGATTTCGTCCGTGGCGTTCTCACCTGACGGGAGGATTCTCGCCGGCGGAAGCGTGGACGCTACGATTCGACTGTGGGACGTGGACAGCGGTCGACGAAGAAACCTGTTAATTGGGCATGCGGGGGACGTTGGTTCTTTGTCATTTTCACCGGACGGGAGTACTCTCGCGAGTGGGGGTGAAGATCATACGGTTCGATTGTGGGACGTGGTCAGTGGTAAGGAGAAAGCCACACTGCGAGGGCACACAGGTCCTGTCATTAGCGTGGCGATTTCTCCCGACGGGAGGACTCTCGCCAGTGGAAGCGTGGACAGCACGATTGTGTTGTGGAATCTGGCGCCGCGCATCGTCCCTCCAACCGCCAATGCGGACTTCGATGGCAGCGGTCCCGTCGACTTTGCCGACTTTGTGCAGTTTGCCGCGAATTTCGGATTGAACCAGGGCGACACCGGATTTGATGCGCAGTTTGATCTGGACATGGACGGTACCATAGGATTCGGCGATTTTCTGATCTTTGCGAAAGCGTTTGGCGAGTAGCCCGGCACAGTGGCATTGTACTCAGCGACGGCCTGAGTCAGGATACCCTTGTGGCGTGTGTGTCGTTCGACACCGGCTGTGTGAAGTGAACCTGCGCGGATTCGTCGGCGGCTGTTGGGGACGATCGGCACCATTGTAACTTGAAACTCTTTCCCTGGAGTTCTCTATGGGCATCCTGCACGGGCATATCATTGACAGCGCAACTGGCGAGCAGATCGACGCCAAGGTTCACGTGCTGACCTCCGATGGCCGATTTGCACATCCGCGCGAGGCCGTGCTGAAGCGTGGCCCGGGCACGCCGTTCTTCTTCTGCGACGGTTCCTTCGAGGTCCGGGGCGGCCGCGGGCGCACCGACGTTCTGGTTGAACGCGGGACGGAATACGAGCCCCTGCGCACGGTTGTCGACATGCCCGAACACGGCGCAAGAGACGTCGAAATCAGCCTCAATCGATGGTATTTCCCACAGGAGAATAACTGGTACCCGGGCAACACCCACATCCACTACGACGAGAAGGAGACCCGGCCGGATGACCGGTTGGCCATCGACTGCAGCGTAGAAGGCTACAACGTGACCGTCGTCAGCGTCCTGGACAGGAGGCAACTCCCCTACGCCAGCAACAAGTATCCCATAGGCGTGATGAATGACTTCACCACCGCGCATCACGTCCTGGACATCGGCGAAGAGAACCGCCATTACGGCGAGAACTCGCCCTGGGGTTTCGGGTACGGACACGTGATGTTTCTCAACATTCGGAACCTCGTCCAGCCCGTCAGCCGCGGCCACATCCTCACCGCCCAGTTCGACCCTGACTATCCTCCTCTTTGCTTCTGCTGTGACGAGGCCCGAGATCAGGGCGGTATCGTCATCTGGTGCCACAACGGCAGGGGCATGGAGGCGCCGATTGCCGCGGTGATGGGAAAGCTGGACGCCTTCAATCTGTTCGATCCCTTCTGGATGGACCCCGAATACGATCTCTGGTACAAGCTCCTCAACTGCGGCATCCGTCTTCCCGCGTCCACCGGAACGGACTGGTTTGTCTGCTCCAACAACCGCGTGTACGTCAACACCAGCGGAACGTTTTCCTACGAAAACTGGATTGCCGGTATGAAGGCGGGCAATACCTTCATCACCAATGGTCCCGCCATCGATCTGACCGTCAACGATCAGCCAATGGGCGCGACGGTCCAGCTCCCCGCCGGCGGCGCGCTGGATATCGAGGTCAGTTTCAATTCCTTCTATCCCGTCCATCGCGCGGAAATCGTAATGAACGGTCGCGTCATTCACGCCGAGAACGATGCCGAAGGCAAACGCGAGGGCGCCATCCGCCACCGCGTGGAGGTCGACAGGGACGGGTGGATCGCCGCGCGGCTCTGGGGCGACGGGCGCGACAGCTTCGGGCAGTCCATCTACGCCCACGGCAGCCCGGTCTATTTCGCGTGCGGCCGCCCCCCTGCAGAACGAAATGAATCCGCCCGGTATTTCCTGGATGGAATCGACGACTCGCTGAAATGGATCGATACCTGGGGCCGGTACAACACAGACGGGCAGCGCGAAGACGTCAGGGAACTCTTCCGCCGCGGGCGGGAGGGCTTCGAGGGGTTGGTAATGGAAAGTTCAAGATGAATTGTATCCACTGTCATGGAAAGATGCAACGCTCAAAGGCGCCCTTCCATGTTGACCGCGACGGGTATCACCTGGTACTCGACACCGTGCCGGCCTTGGTAAGCGATTAAAGGGGGTGAGGCATACTTCGAGGAACGCGAGGTCTATGCGATTCAGGCCGCCATTAAGGGGCTCGACGACAGGCTCAACAGAGTGTTGGGGGTCGCTTGAGACCGTCTGATGGAGAGTTGGACAATAGGGTCGTTTGAACTTCTGAACTCATCGATGAGGATGCCTGATGGGTTCGGCGCTCGTTGCTCACGAACCGCAGGCGCCGCGCCATCCATGACTTCATCGCGGGCACCGTTGTCGTAAGGACGAATCTCGAAGAACACCAGGAGGACGAATCGCACGAATTGTGAAATTGATCATGGAAATGGAGCGCGCCCGTCACTGGAATGACAAGATAAGGGCTGCGCTTGCTTTTTGCCTGCTCGCCCTCGCCCCCGTGGTCCACGCCGAGGAGTGGAAGACCGCGCGGCCGGACTATCCGTGGTCCTTCCCGCACGATCACTGGGCGCGTGACGGATACAAGACGGAGTGGTGGTATTTTACGGGACATCTGTCGTCGGAGGACGGCCGGCGATTCGGGTACCAGTTCACCTTCTTCAGGGTTGGGCTGTTGCCGCAGCGCCCCTCGCTGGCGTCGGAGTGGGCGACCGGCACTCTGATTATGGGCCACGCGGCCATCGGCGATCACGAATCGCAACGCCATCTCTTCAGCGAGGTAGTTTACCGGGTCACGCCGCTGCTGGGCGGGTTCGGCGCGTATCCCGATACGCTTATCGCCTGGAGCAGGGCGCCGGCGGGTACAGACGGTCTGTGGACGCTGCGCTGGAACGGGTCCGGGTTCGACTTCTCGATGGCCGACAGCGGGCAGCGCATGGGATTCTCGCTATCGACCCGACTGGCGAAGCCAATGATCTTTCAGGGGCCGGGCGGATACAGTAAGAAGGGTAGGGGAGATGATGCGGCCAGCCAGTACTACAGCTTTACGCGGCTTGCCACATCGGGCGAGATCAGGCTGGGCGACGAACGGCTGGCGGTAACGGGCCAGAGCTGGATGGACAAGGAGTTCGGGTCGAACCAGCTCGAAGCCCATCAGGTGGGGTGGGACTGGTTCAGCCTGCAGCTTGACGACGGCCGCGAGGCGATGCTTTACGTACTGCGGGACACTTCGGGCGCCGTGGATTTTTCGCACGGGACAATCGTCTCGGCTTCAGGTCACGCCGGATATCTGGGGGCTGAGGCGTTTTCCATTCGCGCAACGGAGACCTGGAGGAGCCCCGAGACGGATGCCGTGTATCCGTCGCGATGGGAGATCACGCTGCCCTGCGAGGATCTGCGGTTGTTGGTACGACCCGTGATGGCGGACCAGGAGAATCGCAGCGTGTTGATCAAGTCGATGTTCTACTGGGAGGGCGCGGTGGATATCACCGGCCCGGATGGCAAGCCAATTGGCCAGGGATACGTGGAACTCGTGGGGTACGGGACGGGCAGCCGGCCGCGGTTGTAGAGTATAGGCAACTAAAGAAGCGAACAATCTGGGGATTCCACCGAGTTCATCGGGAAAGGGATCCCCGCTTTTCATGCCTTACCGGATCGATGCCGTTTCCTCCGGGAGTTCGCCCACGTACCGGGCGCGCGGGCGGATGATCCGTCCGATCCGGTACTGTTCGATCGCGTGACCGATCCAGCCCACGGTTCTGCCCAGGGCGAACAGCGTCATCGCGCCACCCGGTGGCAGGTTGAGTACGCGGGCGAGCGCGGCCAGCGCGAGGTCGACATTGAACGGGAGGCTGGAGACCTCGGCCGCGGCCCGGACCGTGGTCAGCGCGAGGCGGACATCGGGGTGGTCTCCGCGGGATTCCTGGAGCAACCGGAGCAGCAGTTTGCCCCGCGGGTCGGCGTCCCGGTATATCACGTGACCGAAACCAGGTAGCGTTTCGCCCCGTTTGAGCCTGGCCAGCAAGGCCTGCCGGACATCGGGTTGCGTTTCCATCTCGCGGAAGAGCGCCTCGACCTGTTCGCTGGCCCCGCCGTGTTTGTATCCCTGAAAGGCGCTGAGGGCTGCCGTCACCACGGAATAGGGTGTCGCACCGGTAGAGGCTACGCATCGCGCGGTGAAGGCAGACGCATTAAGTTCGTGATCGGCGCACAGAATCAGCGCGGCGTTGATGAGGAACGCGGCGTGTTCGTCGTCCGGGGCCCATGCGCGCTGAAGGTTCCGGGCAATGCCTCCGGCCGTGATTTCCCCTCCGGACGCAAGGGCTGCGAGCAGGTAGAGGATGCGGCTCCCGGTCCGGACGACCGAACGGGCATGAAGGTCAAAGGCAAAAAGATCTTCGGTCGCAGCCAGGGGCAACAGAACCTGAAAGGCGTCGACGGGCCGCAGTTCCGCAACGTGTTGCAAGCCCCCAAGAATTCTCCCCGAAAAGGCCTTGTCATCCGGAGTGGCCGGCGCTGGAATCTCCGTTTCGGGATTTCCCGTCCAGATGAGCGCCGCTACCTGTTCGATGCTGCAGTGTCTGGCAAGGACCAGGGCGTTGCGACCCCGGTAGTAGACGCAGTCGTCGGTGATGAGTGTAATGGCCGATTCGAGTACCGGCGCCCCCGCGTGCAGGGCGTCTTCCGCGATCGTCTCCGGGTCTCTACGGCCCTTTTTTCTTGCCTTGAGTTTCTGCACGTCGTCGGCATAATACCGTCGAGAGCGACGGTTGCGCCCCACTGCCTCGGAGCGGATCAGTCCGCGGCTCACGTAGGCGTAGAGACTGTCCACGGCGATATTCAGTTCGCCGGCAGCCTCCCTGGCGGTGAGATATCGAGTGTTCTTCATGGCGCAACTCCCTTTCTTCGATTATGACAAAGATACTATATATTGATTTTAAAATCAAGATTGACAATATATATCAATTATATAGAATTCAGGATACAAGCGAAATTTGCCGGAAAAACGTAACGGTGTACGCAAACCCGGCGCGAATGCGCGTCAAATGGAGGAGGTTCAGATGCCGGAAAAGGGCTATGTTCCCGGCCTTAAAGGCGTAGTCGCCGCGCAGACCCTGCTTAGCAGGATCGATGGCGACGCCGGGGAGCTGATCGTTGGCGGGTTTCCTCTCGAATCGCTGGCGCACAACGCATCATACGAAGAGATGCTCCACCTGTTGTGGAACGATCGGCTTCCGGATGCCCGGCAATTGAACGAGGTCACTGAGGCGCTGGCAATAGCCCGCCCGCTTCCCGAGGCGACCATCTCGCTGCTTCGGGCGGCGGCGGCAGGGGGGGCGCCGGTGATCGACGCGCTTCGGATGGGCGTAAGTACGTTGAGTCTCGGATGCCCTGCGTCTTTGGACGAACGCACCGGTGCGTTGACGGTTGTGGCGCGGTTTCCCACGTTGGTCGCGGCGTACTGGCGGTTGCTGAACGGTTCGGAGCCAATTGCGCCGCGCGGCGACCTGGGGCATGCGGCGAATTACCTGTACATGCTCACCGGCGAAGAATCCGGCCCATCGCGAAACCGCGCAATCGAAACGTATTTGAACACCGTGACGGATCACGGGATGAATGCATCCACGTTTACGGCACGGGTGATCGTGTCCACGCGATCGGACATGACCTCGGCGGTAACGGGCGCCCTTGGCGCTCTAAAGGGACCGCTGCACGGCGGCGCGCCCGGTCCGGCGCTGGACATGGTGTTCGAGATCGGAACCAGGGATAACGTTGAACCTTATCTGCGGGCGAAACTGGAACGCGGTGAACGGCTGATGGGGTTCGGCCACGCGGTTTACAATGTGAGGGATCCGCGCGCGGACGTGCTCGCAGCGGAAGCGGCCCGATTCTTCCGGTCTGAAGGCGACAGGGAGCTGTACGATCTCGCCCGGGAGGTGGAGCGGGCCGCCGTGCGGCTGCTGGCCGAATACAAACCGGGTAGGAACCTGGAGACGAACGTGGAGTACTATACGGCGCTGCTGCTGCACGGGCTGGGTCTGCCGTCCGCGTTGTTCACGCCCACGTTTGCGGTGGGGCGCGTTGGCGGGTGGACGGCGCACGGACTCGAGCAGAAGGCGCAGGATCGGATTATACGGCCGCGGGCGGAATACGTCGGCGCGACGGGCCGCCGATGGGAACCCGTCAGCGAGAGATGACGTCGTCCGTCGCTGAGCGGTCGGGTAATCGGGTTAATCCATCGTGAAGATGTCCAATCGCGGACAGGGTCGGCCATTGTGGTCGTCTTTCGTTGTTTTGCGTGTGGACAGAAAGGAATTGATCGACAATAGTAGGAAGGCTATCTTAACGGCGTTGTCAGAGGCAAAGGGAGTCCCTTATCTTGCGAGCTTTTCCCTGCGGATTGTCTGCCAATAAAGGGGTGCGTATGGACAGCGAAAGAGGACGCCGGATCTACGAAGACCTGGGTGTGAATCCTGTAATCAATGCGATGGGAAGCCAGACCGTACTGGGTGGTTCGCGCCTGTCTCCCACGGTGCTCCGGGCCATGCAGGACGCGAACCGGTATTTTGTGGATATGAAGGAACTGCTGAAGCGGTCGGGCGAGGTGATTGCCGGGATGCTGGGGGCGGAGGCGGCGCTGGTCACACCCGGTTGCGCCTCGGTGCTCGCGCTGGGGTCGGCGGCGTGCATGACGGGAAACGACCCCGCCAGGATGGAGCGGTTGCCCGACACAACCGGCATGCCGAACGAGTTTCTGATTCAGTCCAGGCAGCGATACAAGTACGAACGTTGCGTGACGGTTTACGGCGGAAAGCTGGTGGAGGTGGGGGACGAGAACGGCACGACCGCGGCCCAACTGCGGGAGGCGATGAGCGGGCGGACGGCGGGGCTTCTCTACGTTGCGCCGGGCGGCGGGGCGGGCGTCGTCCCTCTGGAGGACGCTTTGGCGATCGCGAGGGACCGCGGCGTTGCGGTGATTGTGGATGCGGCCTCCCAGGTATTCCCGCTGGACGTGATGTGCCGGTACCCCCGGATGGGCGCGGACGTGGTGGGATACGGCGCGAAATATTTCGGCGCGTGCAACTCCACGGGGATCATGTGCGGACGGAAAGACCTGGTGGACGCAGCTTTCGTGCAGGGTTTTATCGGATTCGAAACCGAGGAGCGGCGAACCGTGGGCCGCCCTCTGAAGGTGGACCGCCAGGAGGTGATCGCCGTGACGGCCGCGTTGAAGGAATGGTTTGAAATGGACCACGAGGCGCGTTTCGCCGATCACCGGCGCAAGGCCGTCCAACTGTTCCGCTCACTGAACGGAGTTCCAAACATCCAGGTGGAACACGTGACGGAAAAACGCGGGCTCGGCAGCGGGCTGCTGATCCGGTTCGACGGGAAGGCCCTGGGAAAATCCCTGTCGCAGGTCCTGGCCGAACTGAAGGAGGGACGGCCCAGCGTCGTGCTGGGGAATTCCGCAGATGCGCTCCACGTGTCGGTGCCCACGTTGACGGACGAGGATCTGGAGGTCGTGGGTGATCGATTGCGTGAGGTTCTCGGGGCACCGTGAGAGGAAACATGCTTCCTTCGCGTCAACGGGCCTGTACCGGGTGGTACTCCGAACCCGTGCGATAGCGCGTCGATTGCCTTTTGTGCATCACCAGCGGCGTCGCGGCGACCGTGCCGGATTATCGGCGTCTGACTTGAGGAAGAAAGTACAACTGCGGGATTGAGATTGAATTCAGCTGGAGAGCAGTTCAATCGCCAGGCGGCCAGATACGCCGTGAGCGAGGCGCACGCATCAGGAGAAAGTCTGCGCATCCTCACGGCCTGGGCGTCCCTCAAACGCTACACCCTGGGACTGGATATTGCCACGGGTCCCGGTTTCACGGCATTCTCGGTTGCCGGATTCTGCGACACAATCGTTGCATCGGACATCGCGCCGGGGATGCTGGACCAGGCCCGCAGAATCGCTGGAGAGCGGAGCATTGACAACGTACGCTTCGAAATTGTCGATGCGTGCGATATTTCGTATCCGGACGCATCTCTCGACCTGGTCACGTGCAGGACGGCGCCCCACCATTTTCCGGACATCGGCAGGTTTCTTTCAGAAGTCCACCGCGTGTTGAGACCGGGGGGCGTCTTTCTTCTGTGCGACACGACGACGTCTGAAGACCCGGAGGTCGCGGCGTGGCATCATCGGGTGGAGGTGGAACGGGATCCCACCCATGTGACGGCGCCAACGCCGTCCGGTTGGCGCAGGGACGTGGCCGACACGGGCTTCGAAATAACCCATACCGCAAACACACGGGTGGACATGACGTTTCGGGAGTGGGTTGAGAGGTCCGGGACGCCTGTGGCGGCGCAGGACGGGTTGCATCTTGAATTCGCGGCCGCGTCTCAGGGTGTCAGGAGCGAGTTCGGGATACGACGCCTGGGCAAAGACGATTTCGAGTTCTACTGGCCGGTTTTCTGTTGTCGAGCCGTGAAGACATAATGCCCGCGAAACACGTGGGCAATCAAGCCAACAATGTCGTGATATCCGGGAGAGATGGACAATGCCGTCGCCAACCGCTCAGACATGCAAGCTGATTCGCTCGCAGGGCGTTTTCACCGGCAAGCAGGCCTTTACATATCGTAAGGGTGTCACGGCCGAAAACACCGGCTCACGGGGACTCAGCATGCATCTGCTGTCAATCCCTCCGGGCGAACGCTCCAGGCCACACCTGCACGAAGGCCACGAGAGCGCCGTATACGTCATCAGCGGCGAGTCAGGAATGTGGTACGGCGACAACCTGGAGGAACACATGTGCGCCAACAGCGGCGATTTCGTCTACATCCCGCCCGGCGTTCCCCACCTGCCGTATAACGCCAGTGAGACCGAACCCTGCATCGCCGTCATCACCCGCACCGACCCCAATGAGCAGGAGAGCGTCCGGCTTCTGCCGGAGTTGGACGGGATACATGGCTGAAAGAGCCGCAGGGCGTCGGGCGCTATCCCATGAAGCGCTATACTCGATCTGGCCTTGCGATCCTTGCCGTTCCGTCCGATCGATCCTCCGCTGAAACGCCTCGCAGCATCCCTTAGCGAAACGCAGTTGACCTTTTTCCCATCTTCTTCTGCACCACAGTGGCAACAATTGCGTCGAGACGCGCAATACACGAGTGCGCGCGTGAGGTTCTGAGTCTGCAATTCCCCTCCAGGCCCGGCAATAACCATCGGTTGCTTCGCGAGACCTTACCACGGTCGGCACACTCCCTTGCATGCTGTTCGAAATGTTGCTGGAAGAACCGTCGTGTCGGGACAACAGGAGCGGGAATTATTGGATACGCGGCAGGTGGGGATGCGGGGATAATGCTACCTATCGAGGCGGCTGTTTGACCCGCTTGAAGTCAATCCGGTATTGATCGAGGGCATCGGACGACGTGTTTTCGGGATGAGGATATACGTCCAGTGACATCCTGAAAGCCCTGATGGCGGCACTCGTCTGACCCTGCTTCTGCAACAGGTTTCCCTTCAGGTAGTATAGCTGTGCCAGCGATTTCTTCTTGAGTGCTTCATGCTTCAGGTTCTCAGCCTTAGCCAGCCACGCCGATACCTGATCCCAGTTGGCGCTGTTACCGTTGTCCAGGACGACGGAGGCCAGACCGAGCAGAGAGGCGTAGCTTCCTTCAACTAGACGGAGTGATTCCTGCATTCGCTTGCCTATCGGGTCGCCCGTAAACCCAACCAATCCCAGGTATCTCCCGTAATGGAACAACAGTTCGTTTCTCCGGACGCGTTCCCAGCGATCAACCGGTTGTCGTGCGGTGAGTTGAACGAAGAAATCATCGCTGCGCGGGTGGTACTTGAGCTTTATGTTCCCGGGTTGGCCGTCCCTGACAGCTTCCATGAGAAAGCCGTAGAGCCGGAACTGACGGCTGGGGTAGATATCGACGTCCACTGGAAAAAAGAGCCTTTTATCGGTAGAATCGATGAATTGTTCGAGTGCTTCTTTCCTCTTGCCTTTTGGCAGGAAGGGGCCGAAGAGGCGTTTGCCGTATACCAGACCCTGCAGATTGTATAGTGTGACGTCAGGACGCCGGTTTTCGACGTATCGATAGTAGCCGATAGGGCCGGTTGTATCTCCGAAGACAAAGAGGATAGCGTCTTCCGGCAACAGGTCCAGTTGCACTTCAGCATACCGCTTTGCGAAGTCGCTGTCCGCTCTGTCGTTGGACTGCCAGTGAGAAATGACAGACCACCAGACGAGAACGATCCCGAAGAGCGTTGCCACGCATATTTTCAACTTCGGCCCATGGCCTGTTTTGGCGGAGACGGTTCCTGCCAGCCAGGCATGAGCAACCTGCAAACCGATTCCCAGCCACAACGCCTGGATGCCGTAGCACGACAGTGAATAGGGCCGGAAAACCGCAACCTGGAAGAAGTCAAAATCGAAGCGCAGCAGTACAATCAGCACGATGCTGTTCGTGAGAAAGACCAACGCTCCGGACCAGGCAATTGCGGCCTGTCGCCTCCGGAACAGGATGACCAGGCCTAAGACTGCGAGCGCGAATCCCGGCAGCGTCAATTGCCACAGGAACTCGTTGCCAAGCCACTGCATGAACTTGAACCGGTCGTCCCACCCCGCGCTGGGACTGATATCGACTTCGATATACCCCTGGCGGCTGAAGTAGAACCAGAAGTCCTTCAGGGTATCGATCGAGCCGTAGAAATTGATCAGAATGTTCTGATGCGACCGCCATACCATCCATGCATAGGGCAATGCCGCGCAACACACGAGAATGGTGAAGAGTATCGGGAGCTTCTTGTACAGTGTCCGCCGAACGGTAAAGGCCAGCAACACGAGTCCCGGCGTTGATAGCACGGTCAGCGGCACGTGATTGGCCAGGTTCAATCCGTAAGCCGCGGCGGCGATGATCCAGATGCCGTTACGGTGAGGTTGGCGGATACCGAACAGGAGCAGCGCGTAAAGCCCGAAGAAAAGCAGCGCATTGAGCGTATAGACCTCGGTGACAATGGCCTGAGACCAGAAGTGTTCCGAGGCGGCGAACAGCAGGGAGGCGGAGAGGGCGGGAATGGACGAGGCGCCAATCAGACGACCGCACGCGTAGAGGCAGCCGCACGCAAGCGCGCCCAGTACCGCGCTGGACAAATGGCCGAGGAAGGCGGCATTGCCGAAGGGCAATTGCGTGAAGAGATAGACAATGAGCGTATAGAGCGGATATCCAGGGGGGGTGGGCCACGCCCAGGTGCGCACCAGCCATCAGAAACAGCCCGTCGTCCTCCAGGACAACGGTGCGCGGCATCGTCAGTACATACAGCACGAGCGGTGCGACCAGGGACGCAGCCAGCGCGATGCCGTCGCGGATCGGGTCGAACGACTCATTTCCGGCGTGTGCGCGAACCATCAGGCTCCGTTCCGGACATCGTCTTTACCCTCAGGAGGCGCCTCGCGAAACGTCCAAAGAGAATTGGCGGAGTAGTTGAGTACGCCGGCCGGTGCGATCGCGCATCCCTGCAGGATCACCAGCGGCACATCCGGAAAGAGGAAGGAAAGCAATACGAACGTGCCGTAGCTGAGCAACAGGGTCAGCAGCGAAACGAAGTGATACTTCAAGCCCCGAACGCGTTTTTTTTCGGCCAGCGCGCGGTAACGGAAGGTCCAGTAGTTGTTGAGCAGGAAATTCGAGATGATCGACAGCTCGATCGCAATCGGCGACGCCAGCAATTCGTGCACACCGAGACTCAGCATCATCTGAAACGAACCGAGATTGACAAACACGCCCGATAGGCCGGTGATCACGAATTTTACGTACGTCGGTGACAGGAATTTTCGGTATCGTCGCATAGATGTCGTCGGGTTGCGTGTGGTGGCGTGACAGGGTCCCTGATGCGATACCTGACGCTGTCGCTCCGTTGCTTCATTTCAAGAATGCGATGCGGACTGCTCTGTGTCAGTCTTACCAAGTTTAACGATATCCCCGAACCTCGGCAACAGTAACGGGATGTCGCTGGCGGGACTGCGTCTACGCAACCCGCGACGTTTGATTGTATTATCGTAACGGTCGAGCGAGGGGCCTTACCATTTTAGTACAGGCAGTTCCGCAGCTGAAGGAGCGCGATCCATCGGCAGTGATGGATGCGATGCCGGGAATGGCGAAAATCGACGTCGAGCAACTGAACCGGACCTCGCCGGGCGCCGGTTCAGTCGGAATCTGGCGTCAGTCAATGTTTAGCCTCAATTAGAAAAAAACAGCAACTCGGCGACGAGACGAAAACCCCTGAAACGGGGCGTAACGGTCGTCAAAAAAGGACGTTTTTTCAGTTCACGTCCAGTGACCTGGTGTATCCTGGTAATTCGAAGTCAAATCGCCTTTATCTACTTGCATATATTCGGTTTTACTTCCCCGAAGAATTGCGAATCAAGGTAAGTTTCTTAACGGGTAGTTCGCTGGTCGACATTGCGTTTTGTTGACCAGATACCCTTCGCGAGATTGCCCGCCGAGCGTAGGCTGAAATTTCCCATCTGAAGTTTCTTATTGGATCGAACATCGGTGGCTCTTGTCGCCGGTGTCTTTTTTTTGCAATGCTTCACGGTGTATTCGTCGTCGTCCAAAATGCAACATCGTTTCGTTTTAGTAACGAGAAGTGGAACACATTTTTCAAGAACGAGCGGCGCCACGGCAACCTGACAACAGTTCAAAAATAATCCGCGTTTGCAAGCCAGACAGTTATGCGTCGGGGCATGGGGAGTGGCACAATCCTTGCGAGTTCAATGCGTCGACGGAGTCACCGGCAGCGGGTGTCGCGTAACAGGTAATTGCCGATATTTGCAACCGAAGCCGCCCGATCGGGGCGTGTGCCGTAATCGCAAAAGAGGCATACGAAGCGCTTCGGACATCAAGGCATCTCAGCGATGCGGATCCAGCTACACGAACAGAGATAATGGAGACGGACTGGATATCGCGGGGATGTCGACGAAAGGAGGTGATAGACATGAGCAGACGAATTGTATCAGGCCCTGCGGACGCTTCCGGAATTCCGTCTCGGTTGCCGATTCAGACGGAGGACTTGACCGCCTGGCAGACCGCGCAAATCTCCGGTGGAGACGCCGGGCTTGGGCGCCTCATCAGAGATCTGGTCGCTGAAATTTTCGGCGTAACGTTGCCGGAGCCGGACAGGTCGTCCGGTCCGGTCCTGTAGTGGAGTTGAAGCACTTAGATAAAGTTCGGATGGAAAACTCACGTGTTCATAACAGAAACAAAACAGAAAGGACGTGGTGAAATGACAGAGCGAATTCAGCTGCAACCCGTGCAGGCCTTCGCGAACTGTGCCCAACTTCCAGGTCGGGAAACCAATCTTGTGCGGCGCGAAATGAGGAATGCATCTGGTGGAATTGGTTTGTTACCCGTTGGGGGAGGTTTTTTAAGGACGAGCCTTGTCATAATGGCGGTAGAGGCCATCGTCGATTATTTCGACGACTGAAATCGAGTGTGGGGTCTGTCAGGCGGAAAGTAATTTATCCTGCCGAAATCGACTACTGATGTAGTTGGCTTCTCAGAAGATTCCGTGAACCCACATGGAATCGTCCACAATTCAATCCAACGAAGAATTGCCCAAGTTGCATTCAGTGTCGGGCGACGGGTCCTGCCGGGGCCTCGCCGAAGCGGCCGAGAAAGGCCGTGATAGAGCGTCGGTCCATGTTACATTGGGGTCCGGTGGATCCTGGATAATCAGACGCAGATCGACCGCTAAGGTTATCGAAGGAGCACGGGATCTGACATCCCGACGAAGAGTACAACACGATTCTTGAACCCAATGACCGTCGGGAATAGACACCGCTACCGTAACGTGACGATTCGGGTTAATTTGATGCAAAACAGCAAGTCCCATTAACTCTTCAGGAGGACATCATGACTCATGGATTGGCTATTCCATTGGCGACAAATGGCAATTACGGATTCTCTGTGAGTACGGCCCTGCCAACGAAGCAAGAAGTGTTAAGTGAACAATTCATGGCCGAAATATCAGGCGGACTGAATCCGATATTTGTCGGTTTTGTTGTTGGTCTCGCCGTCAATATTGTTACTAATCCGACAGGAATACCTGAAACTGCTAGATGGTATTACGACAGGGCCCGCGACGCCCTCGACTTCGTCGCCGGCGACCTAATGTCCGGCATGGCTGACGGGATGTCGAATCTCTGAGAGCGACAAGTCGGAAAGATCCCGTAGCCAGTGTCTGACGCGACCGGTGTGGGTTCGCATTTGGGAGCCTGCACCGGTCCTGACGCCGTTGCCATTCGAGAAGTCTCCAATGCTTCCCTGCTTTGCGGCTCCGGATTTCCATCATCCGAGTGTCACAATCACGAAACCTGGCAGGTGTTGCAATCTTGATTCGGACACGGAAGCGTGAGGATGAAATGCCGACGAATGATGAGGTCGATTCGGGGCGATTTCGCGATCGAGATAAGATCGGGCACGAGATTCTTGAGGTACGCGTAAACAAAGTCTATATGGTCGTTTTTTCCTTAGTAATGTTCTGGTTCGCTTCTACTCTTGTTTTCGTAGGCGAGATGGTCAATTTATGGGAAATCGATTTCCGCTTCACCAATCGCGACCGCTGGATGTTTCTGGCTTGCGCAATTCTGGTCGTCGTCTTTCATGAGGCGCTACACGCCTTTGCCGCATTGCAGTGGGGCAACGTCCCATTCAGTTCGATTCGTTTCGGATTCAAATGGAAATGGCTCGCCCCCTATTGCCATTTTTCGCGACCGATAAGGATGGGTGCGTTTCGTGTCTTTTTGCTTCTGCCTCTCGGGGTCACCACGGCGGTGACCGGTCTTGTGCTTTTGTTGGATCCGGCCATCTGGACACTTTTTTTGTTCTGTCTAGCATTTTCGGCCAGTGCAGCAGATGTATTGACGTATTTTAGGGTCCAGGATTATCGTAGCGACCTGTGGGTAAAAGATCACCCGTCAGAACCTGGATGTTTCATCTGGCCGGACGGGCAGACCCCATTCGAGTGATTCAGCCTTGCGCGGCGGAGAGGAGCCGCTGCGGAGAAATCGGCTCTATGTGCATTTTATCGCTCGCAATCTCTCAGGTTATTAGGCAGGCTGGAGGAACGGGCAGATTGTAGTGTAAATGGTTTTTCCAGAACATAATGTTGCGTCGCTTTTTTCTCTAGGCACGATCCGGTTAGAGTTTCCGGCCACACGGGAAACAACGGTCCGTGACGTCTAATGATAGGATATTCGAATGGCGTATCCGAACTTGCGGCAGTCCATCTGGTTAGTGGTACTATTCTGGATAACACAATTTGTCTTGGGACTCATCATCCACTTTGTACAGACCATCCTTGGCGAGAGTTTTCGACACGAAAACCTCTTGACTGGAGGTCTAACTCTGGTGGTTTATTACGTTTTCTTGCGTTATGTCTTCCGCCGCACGGATCGAACATGGAAAGACCTATCGCAAATGGTGAATACGGACTTTGATTGGCGCGTATGGCCTTGTGTGGCAATTTCGATCGTTGGCCTGGGGATGGTTCTATTGGAATTGGACAAAGTGGTGATTCGCCTAATTCCGATGACCGATTTCATCCAGGATATTTTTGGATCGGAGTTCGGGCGCAAGACATCTTATTCCTCAGCCGTATTCCGTGCAGTGTTTGTCGCACCGTCCGTCGAAGAGTTACTATACAGAGGCGCGATATTTACCGGTTTGCTGGCACACTATACCAGGAACCGGGCGATTTTCTGGTCGGCATTTCTGTTTGGCGTGGGCCATCTGAACCCCTGGCAATTTCCCCCGGCCCTACTGTACGGGTTCGTATTCGCCTGGTGGTATATCCGGACGGGATCCTTGTGGCCTGCTCTGGTCGGCCACGCATTGAACAATTTCATTGGAGTGACGGCTTTGCGTTTCGAAATACCATATTTCGAGGTGGCAGAAGACCTGAACGTCGTGGTTTTCAATCCCTGGTGGTTCAGTGCAACCGGGGTGGCGCTGGCTGCTCTTGGACTGTGGTGGTTTTACCGGGTTTCTCAAAACACCAAATCAGCCGCACCGGACGCGATTGAGACGGGAGAAACGCCAGGAGAAAGCGAATAGCCGCTGTCCGGCTGTTTCTCGATTTATGCCAGGAACAGATCAGGAGGCACGCACCTGCCCTATAAAAGAGTCGATTGACATAAGATCGGAGTTCCCGGATGAAGGATTTCCTCCCAGGGGGAATGTGGAGTCGTTGGATTCTCACGGCTATATTGTACGGGTTATTTTCCGTTTTGCCTGCCATGCTGATTCTCAGATACGTCTTTCAAATCGAATTAGCCATTCTGCTGGCGGTCCTGGTTGTTCAGGCAGTCTCGTTTATTATCTTCCGAGGAAAATTCTTCGTAACTGCAGCGGGAATGGTGACCGCACTCTCCGTACTCCTTGAGGCGAGCACGGGCGAAATAGATACGGCCGAGAATCAAAAGGTCTCCGAAGTGGTATTTTACAAAGAAGATATCCACAACCTGTCCTTTTTGATGTTATGGTTTTCGGGAATGTCTATCGTCGTGGTAGATGCCTTGCTTCTCTGGGCAATTGAGTTGCAATTCCCGCTCGCCGATCTATGGAAATTGATTGGATGTATAATCGCCCTGTTTGTGACTCACGAAGCGATTCACGGCCTTGCCGCGTTGACTTGGGCAAGAGTCCCAATAAGATCGCTGCACTTTGGAATCAATTGGCGATTGGGGGCGCTGTACTGTCACGCCGACAGACCGATGAAGGTCTGCGCTTTCCGGGTATTCGCGGTCTTGCCGATGATAGTTACCGCACCCGTTGCTGGTTTGGTGCTGTTGTGGGATCCCGCGATCTGGTCGGTCTTGCTCTTGAGTGTTACATTCGCCGGGTGTGCGGGAGATGTCATGGTTTTATTAAGGGCTCGCAGATATGACAATGACAGATGGATTCAGGATCACCCGTCGGAAGTGGGTTTCATCATATTTCCCGCCGGGGAGACGCCCGCACTGTAAGCATGCGTATCTGAACACGCTTCAAGGGGTTGGTTGATTCCAAAGCTCTGCCGTTTCCCGAACGCTTTGGGAGACGAATACATTAATGTCGATATCGGATCGCCTGCGGGGTAGCCCGATAACGATGTAAGAACT
This sequence comes from Candidatus Latescibacterota bacterium, assembly GCA_963662665.2. Classification (GTDB taxonomy): domain Bacteria; phylum Latescibacterota; class UBA2968; order UBA2968; genus JAAXHE01. The sequence goes on along the minus strand of CAXXJS010000040.1, from coordinate 265,517 downwards.
CAGTTGACCTATTTTCAAGGTTCAGAATTTCCCCGCCTACCTGTGGGTTCTGGATCACCCATCGAAACCAGGATGTTTCATCTGGCCGGAAGGGGAATCTCCCGCAGATTGAGATCGCCTAACGATCCGAAACGAATCCAGGAAAGATCATGCTTGAACGCACTGATTGCCATCAATCAAGGCCGGCCACGAAATCTGGTAAGACGTCGATGGCATATCCGAACCTGAGGCAGGCGATTTGGCTGTTGGTTTTATTCCTGCTGGTTCAGGCAGTTTTGGCAATTCCTGTGGCCATTGTTGACGGGTGGCAGCTGGACGACGACTTCGTGCTGGGAATTCTGTTATTTGCAAATTTCGTTGTCATTCTGGGCTACGTGTATCGCCGCGCCGATCTGGACTGGAAATACGTACGGCATCTGTTCAACAGGGATTTTGATTCGCGGGTATGGCCCTGCGTTGCAATTTCAGTAGTCGGTCTGGGGATGCTCGATACTGAATTGATGAAAGTCGTGACTCGCATCGTTCCTGTGCCGGAGTGGATACAAGAGATCTATCGTTTGGAGATCTTCAGCAGAACATCCTTTATGTCTGCGCTGTTCGGAGCAGTCATAGTGGCTCCGTTCGGGGAAGAGTTGCTGTTCAGGGGAATTATCCTGAGCGGTCTGCTGGCGCATCATACAAGGCCTTCCGCCATTATCTGGACGGCGGTTCTGTTTGGTGCGATGCATCTGGATCTCTGGAAACTGGCGCCTATTGTTGGATCGGGCGTTGTCTGGGCCTGGTGGGTAATCCGTACCGGGTCACTGCTGCCGGCGTTGTTCGGGCACGCGTTGAACAACCTCATCGCCGTGACCGCTATACATTTTTATTCTCGTCATTTGGACATTTCAGGAGACCTTAACGAAGTTGCGTTCAATCCCTGGTGGTGGAGTGCGTCGGGGATGCTGTTGGCTGCTCTTGGACTGTGGTGGTTTTACCGGGTTTCAAACGACACACAACAGATTTCCCTGGGCCTGGATCCGCCTGCGGATGCCGAGTCGGACGCAGTTAGGAGCTAATGGGACACTGAAGGCTTTGATCCCAACCACATCGGCCACGGGGTTCTCAGGCCTGGCGATCGGTCGCTGACGCACGTGTGCATACTATATATGGTATATACTTGACGGAATTGGCGCATTTCAAAGCGGCAAACGAAAACAGAACGCCGGGCGCAGGATAAGCCGTCTCCGACGGGATGTCCCGTGAACCTGACCGGACGCATAGTCGGCAATTTGTGCGCGGCCTCCTGGCGGACATCGAGTTATATGCGGACTGTCGCATAGTCCTACAACTTACAGGAACGAAATAATGGACGTCTTGTCCCCGTTTTTAGAAGAGTCCGTTCAGTCAGAGTCCGTTCGGTTTCCTTTCGGGTCGGTCGTCTTCGATCAAGGGGGAACCGGTGATGTCTTCTGCATTCTTCAGTCGGGTCGATTGAGGGTGATCAAGCAGAGTGCGGATGGCCAACCGGAAACCCTGGGCTTTCTGTACGCCGGCGATCACTTCGGCGAAGGGGCGCTGCTTACAGGCGACGGGCATCGGGCGACGGTGCGCGCGGTTGAGGACTCCAGTGTGCTGCGGGTACCCCTGGATGAATTCTTCAAGGTGTTGAAGAGAGAACCGGAACTGAAGGCGCATCTCCAGGACCATGTCAGGAACATCGCCTTTCGGAACTTCACCCGGTATCTGAAAGGGTCTGTCCCGGGAGACGCGTGGGGAGAGCTGTTACGGCGAATGACGCGCGCAGACGTCGCGGATGGAACGACCGTTTCGGAACCCGGTCGCTCGCGCGGGCGGTTCTGCCTGGTGGGCAAGGGTCAGTTGGAAGTAGCCTCGGAGGATGGTCGTGCGCTGACGCTGGTCGCGGGTGATTTTTTCGAGGATACGGATGCTTCGCGCGGCGAGCCGAGGACGATCCGCGGTCGGGGGGATTGCGTTATCTATTATTTGGAAAGAGACGACTTCGATCGCCTCAGCTATGCAATTCCAGCATTGGTGTCCCTGCGCGAGGCAGCCCGGCGATTGCCCCCGGAGCAGGAATCGGACAGGTCGCTGTCTTCCCCGACGCGACGCACCGGAACTCGGATCGCGGCGGGAGGGCCGGACGGGAGCAATCTGGCTGAGACGAACGGTCGGCCATCCGGTAACGGGGATCGCGATACGGATGAAGTTAGACAGGCGGCGCCAACGTCGTTTCGTTTTCCCTTCCTGAAACAGAACGATCAGTCCGATTGCGGCGCAGCGTGTCTGGGGATGATCTGCAAGTATTACACGATGCCGATCGGACTGAACAGGCTGCGCGATATGTGCAACGTGTCTCGGGACGGTACGTCGATGGCGGCATTGGCTGAGGCGGCGGAGACGCTGGGGTTTGTCACGCGGGGCGTGCGAACGGGCTATGAAGCGCTGATGCGGACCGGACTGCCGGCGATACTGCACTGGGAAGGCAACCACTTCGTTGTGTTGTATGAAATCACCAAAAAGGAGGTGAGAATAGCCGATCCCGGTTTGGGCCTTCGACGGTTGAAGCGTCCGGAGTTCGAGAAAAGCTGGACCAACATGGCGCTGTTGTTGGAATATACGGACCAGGTTGCGGAGAATGAACCCTCCAGGTCTTCCTTCAAACGATTCCTGCCTTTGATCAAGCCCTATGCGCCCATCCTGATCGAGGTGCTGCTGGCGTCCCTCGTACTCAGCCTATTCGGCCTTGCCTCGCCTATCTTTACGCAGACGATTGTCGACCAGGTGCTGGTTCACCATGATAAGGATCTCCTGAACCTGATGCTGGCGGGCATGGTCGTGGTGGCGCTGTTCCAAATGGGCACCTCGACGCTGCGCGCGTATCTGATCGGGTATATGAGCGCCCGGTTGAGCCTGACCATGCTGTCCCGTTTCTACCGGCATCTGCTGGGTCTGTCCATGCGGTTTTTCGCACTGCGCCGTACCGGAGATCTGACCACGAGGTTCAAGGAAAACGCCACGATTCAGCGCCTCTTTACGGACACCACCATCTCGGCGATACTCGACTTTGTCATGCTATTCGTCTATCTCGGACTGATGTTCTACTACAACTGGGAATTGACGCTCGTGATGTTGATATTCGTGCCGCTGTCCGTGGGGCTGACGCTGATCTATACTCCTATTCTGAAGTCCTTCAGCCAGCGAGCTTTCCTTGCGCGGGCGGAACAGTCTTCCGTTCTGATCGATTCGCTGCATGGCATTGACGTGGTGAAAGCCGAATCCGTCGAGCGGGTTACGAGATGGCAGTGGGAGGGCAAGTTTACGAAGGAAATTCAGATCGGGTTTCGGCGGCTGAAAATGGAGATGTTGTTCGGCGCGGGCGGAAGTATGATCAACCTCTTGAGTTCCACCGTAATATTGTGGTATGGCGCTTCCCTGGTGATCGAGGGCGAGTTGTCGGTGGGTCAGTTGATGGCGTTCCATGCCCTCATCGGCAATGTAATGGGACCCATTATGGGACTGATCGGCGTTTGGCCGGAGGTCCAGGAAGCCCGGGTCGCATTGGATCGGCTGAATGACGTCTACGACTCGAGGATGGAGGATGCGCGCCAGCGAGGACACGGCCTGAGGCTGAAACAGGTCGAGGGTCGGCTTGCGTTCGACGGGGTGTTCTTCCGGTACGCCGTCGGTTCCGACGAACCCTACGTGTTGAACAACGTCAACCTGGAATTGGAACCCGGCCGGAAAGTCGCCATTGTCGGCCGCAGCGGCGCGGGTAAGACCACGCTCGTAAAGCTCGTTCCACGCCTGTTCGATCCCTCGGAAGGTCGCGTGGTTCTGGACGGGATGGACGTACGCGATTTCGATCCTCACTGGCTCCGACGCCAGGTGGGGATGGTTATGCAGGACTCGTTTCTGTTCAGCGGCACCATTGCGGAGAACATCGCGGTGGGCGAATCCGACGCGGATCTTGACCGGCTGCTGGAAGTAGCCGGGTTGGCATGCGTCCACAATTTCGTAAGCGATATGCCTTTGGGATACGAGACGAAGGTGGGCGAACAGGGAATCGGACTGTCCGGCGGTCAACGGCAACGGATTGCAATCGCCCGGGCGCTGTATCGCGATCCGAAAATATTGATATTCGACGAAGCGACAAATGCGCTTGATACCGACTCGGAAAGTGCGATTCAATCCAATCTTGCGCTATTCCTCGAAAATCGCACAGCGCTCGTTATCGCTCATCGATTGAGCACCGTACGGGATGCAGATACAATTGTCGTCATGGAAAAGGGCCATATCGCCGATGTGGGCGCGCACGATGAACTGATGGCTCAACGCGGTCTTTATTTTCATATGTGCAGCCAGCAGTTGCAGGCGGTCTGAACTTCCGCCAGAAAGGGATGCGGCCTTATGGCAGAACCCGCCCGGACGTCCTCGCCAGGGGCAGCGTCCCCGATCGTACTCCCGGTACGGGACGGCGGCGCAGAAGAGATGCAGGCGTTCGTGGGATCTCTCCGGCCGTTCTGGGGGCGGGCGTTGCTGTATCTCGTGCTTCTGTTTGTCGGAATCGCCGTGATCTGGGCGTGGTGGGGAAAGGTGGACGTCGTGGCGTCGGCGCCGTTCCAATTGGTTCCGCTGGGCAAGGTGAAAACGCTGCAGGCCCGTCGCGGCGGTGAGATCGAGCACATTGGCGTCAGGGAAGGCGATCGCATCGAAGAAGGCCAGTTGCTGTTCAAACTGAAATCATGGGAAACCTGGGGAGACCTTCGCGAACTGGAACAGGCGGAAATGGCGTATCGGAAGGCCAGGTACGATCTTCACCACGTGTTGCCCCAGAGGACGGAATTGAACCGGGAAACGATGGCCTCATTGAAGACACGGCTCTCTGTTCTGGAGCGGTTCATGGCGGCGCATCAGGATGCCTTGCAGGATTACCGGGCGGACGTGGGTCACGCCGACTCCGCGGGCGGGAGCGCAATAAACGAAGAGTTGGATGCGCAAATCGGCTTTCGCCAGGCTGAAATCGATCAATTGAAACAGGAGTACATGCAGCAGAAAAAGTTATATGAACGCAAGCTGATCAGTACTGCGGAAATCAATCGTGCCCGGGTGCGGTACCTCAGCGCTCTGGCGGCGCTTCCGGGACGCATGTCGGAAATCTACAAGAACGAGGCGTCAGTCCAGGATCTCAAACGGCAGATTCTCGAAGCACGCATCGCACACCGGCGCGAGACCTCGCAGATGAGACATGCATATGAAACCGCGCGATTGAGACTGGAACAGGCGCGCAAACGGGTCGACCGCCAGTTGGAAGCCGAATCGGACCTGATTCTGGCGCCGGAGCCGGGCATCGTAACGCAGGTGATGGTGAACACCCTGGGCCAGGTGATCAGCAAGGGGCAGACGTTGATTTCAGTGGCGCCGGCCTCTGCGCCAATGGTTGCCGAACTCGCCGTATTGAACAAGGACGTGGGTCTGCTTAAACCCGGACAGATAGTAAAACTGAAATATGACGCATTTGCATTTCAGGATTTCGGCATCAAACGAGGGTGGCTGAAACAGCTTTCGCCCGATGCCACTATCGATGAGCGCGTCGGGCCGATCTTCAAGGGTCTCGTTGAATTGGAAGAAACCACGATGGCCGTAAAGGGACAGCAGAAGCCGCTGCTGTTCGGCATGAAGGGAACAGCGGAGATCATGACGGACCGTCAATCTGTCCTGCTGATGCTGTTGAGTCCTTTGAGAAAGCTGTATGAGTCCGCAACGTACGACGCCGTGGAAACGTCAATTGAGCAGCCGGGGGTTATGTGATGCGGCATCAGGTGGGAGATGAATCCTCAACCACGGCCCTTGAAATAACGCTGGTCCGGGTGAATGGCATTGACGTGTCGCTCAAACGGGTCGTACGTCAACTGGGCGTTGCGGACAAACTCGATTTTTTCGGTGAATTCGCACGCAAAGAACTGGTGCGGCAGCTTGCCGTCCGGGAAGGCGTTCTCGCGACGCCCGAAGACATCCAGCGTGCCGTGGACGATTGGCGGTATCGACATCGCCTGGAACGGGTGGAAGACACCCAGGCATGGCTCGTTTCGCGAGGGATCGCCCTGGACGACGTGGCCGAAGAGGCCCAGGCCAGGCGGCTGGAGCGCATGCTGTCTGAAAAAGTCGCAGAAGGACGGGTCGAGTCATACTTCGCTCAACACACGCTTGATTTCGACGAGGCGGAGGTCTGCTGGGTTTTCCACCGGGAAAGAGCGGTAATTGAGGAGATCGGGCTCCAGACGCGGGAAGAAAGGGCCGATTTTTGCGCACTGGCCCGTGAATTCTCGCAGGATGAGCGGACCCGACCGGCCGGCGGATATATGGGGCGCGTTCGTCGCGCGCAATTGCCGGGGGGGATTTCCGCACGGCTCTTCGCGGCCTCGTCAGGTGAAATCTTCGGACCTGAGAAGGCGTCCGGCGGTTTCGCGTTGTATATGCTTCAGCGGAAATATCCGGCGGCCCTGGACGAACGCGTCATAAGCGAAATTCGCGACACGCTGTTCAGCCAGTGGCTTCAAGGTGAGTTGCAGCGTGCGGACATACGGTATCCGATTCAGGAAGCCGGGAAGGAGAACCGGGAGTAGATGTGAGGCGTGGTGCGATGACGGGTCCCTCCGCCATGGCGAAAATTCAGTGGTCGGGACGCAACCATCATTTCTCTGACGTGACTTTGTCGCACCCGCACGGCGATACAGTTCTTAACCTCAATGTGAAAAAAACAGCAACTCGGCAACGCGACGAAAACCCCTGAAACGGGGCGTAACGGTCGTTAAAAAGGACGTTTTTTCAGTCCACGTCCAGTGACCTGGTGTATCCTGGTAATCAGAAGTTAAATCGCCTTTATCTACTTGCATATATTCGGTTTTACTTCCCCGAAGAAGTAGAGTCGAGATGTGGCGCGGTGGTTTAGGAGTGGCCTGTCTGTTCCCGCCCCTTTCGTCTGGCGGTGCCTCAATAGCCCCTCCCTGCTCCGTTTCCACATCCCGCTCGTCGAACCGGACGTGCGGAGTTACCGCATCCGGCTCTCCGACGGACATCGCCTTCAGGTACACACTGCCCGATCTGCCCGGACAGCTTCACCTGAAACCTTAGCTTGATCTGGAGTCGCCTCGTCTTATTCTGGAGGAGGTTATAGGCTTGCGCCACTCTCCCGACAGTTGTCCCCTTCACAAGCACATCCGAAGTCAGGCCCCTTTCCTCCGCCGGCGTTACCCGGCATCACAGGTACTACGAGCCTGTCCGCCACCCCATACGGCCCGGCCTGGCCCTCACGGGCTTCCGGTTGGTGGCTCTCCACCACCGCTGGGGCTTCCCGTGTTGCGTCGGATCTCCTTGTATGCGTGCCTCCGCCATTACCCCGGCGGGACCGTTGGGTGCTCTCGTTGCCTGCTTCCCCAACGACGGCGGCCTTCCCCGTTCGCAAGCCGGGTCGGCTCCCGCATTACCCTTTTCGAGGCCTGCTCAGCGTTTACTCACGTTTCAGCCCACATACTCGCCGAGTCGCCTGGCGACCCTCTACACCGGAGGCTTCGGAGATGTCGTTACCTACGTCTCCGCTCCGATTGCTTCCGACTGTGGCAACATCTGTCGGGTGGGACTCTCACCCACTGAAGTTCCGCGCCTTTTCACGGCGCACTTGCGAATCAAGGTTAAACGTGGCCTGCGTCTATGGCCTCGCTACTCTCAGATCGACCCGTCTCCGTAGAAAAGCAAATTTGCCCTTGTTTTTGTCATTCACAGAAATTATATTTCGGTTGTCACCACTCGGGCAGGACCCGTATGTCGGGTAGCCTACCGAATACAATAGCCGACATTCAGGGGCAGGGGTAGCTCCCTTGTCCCCGGCGAATACGTAGGACCTTCCCGCATCCTCAAAGCTGCGTGAGTGGTGACACTGCCCGGCACCCTTTAATCGGGGTGCCGAAGGAAAGTTCATCACCGAATGGCGAGGGGATGATGCGGGATTTTTTTTATGCCTCTCAGGGACGTTCGGTGAACTGATGCGACGGCGCCGTACGCTGCAAGATGCGCCATGCGATGCAGATTACATCACTTTCTCTCGCCACCTTTTAATCTGATGCTACAAATAGGCATGAACGACACATCATGGCCCTTCCGTGTGCGCCTACCGGCATCGTCCTTGAGGCAGCGCGGCGCATTTTGCTACACGTCGGGACGCTTTCGAGTCACCTTCTCTTAAAATAAATAGCTCATATACAATAAGTTATTTACTATATCAAGCCTGGCCTGTAATTTGCGGTCCAAACCGGGATGTTCAACGTCAAAGAGTTCATCATGCGTTCATTGCAAGGGGTTTGCCGGGGTCGGGAGGGCAAACAGACCGCGGTTCGTTACAGGCGCGTCCGCCATAAGATGGTGAAGGACGGACTACCACGACTTCGCCATCGATGCGATTGCCGGGCATCTGACAACAAAGGGCACGTCTTGCTTTCAGCGGAAGACGGGAAATGCGGTGATTGCGCGGGTCAGCTACGGTGAAGGTCGGCGCGAGAGTCTTGTCGTGAGCATCGCTCAAATGGACATTGACGAATAGTCATCCCCCGCACCGGCATGTGGTTCGTTGGAAGTGCTGACATCCGTTACATGGGAGGGAATTCATGGCGTATCCGAATTTAAAGCAATCCTTCTGGCTGGTGGTGCTGTTTTTCCTGTTCAGCATGGTGGTAGGCTTGCCGTTTGGCGTTCTTGGCGCCATTCTCGACCGGCCCTTGTTCAAGAGTCCCTACGTAATCCAGTTCTTGATACTGGCCAGTTTCATTTTGACGGCAATGTACGCATACCGTCGAACGGACCGGACGTGGTCCGACATCCTGCTGCTCAAGCCCGTTTCGTGGCAACTGTACCTGCCGCTCGGCGTGTGCGTTGTCGGACTGGCAATTGTTGGATCGGACCTGGGAAATCTGTTCCGGCACCTGATACCGGTGCCCGAAAGTGTGCAAGACCTGTTCGGGGGGTCGGCACGAAGAGAGACGCCGTACATGTTCACGTTTTATGCCATGGTGGTGCAGGCGCCGCTTGTAAAGGAAGTCCTCTTCAGAGGCGTTATACTGGGCGGCCTGTTGGCTCACCGAACGCGGAATCGGGCCATTGTCTGGTCTGCGTTGCTATTCGCTATATCTCACCTGCACCCGTGGCGATATCCCACGGCTCTGATACTGGGGCTCGTATTCGCATGGTGGGTCGTCCGGTCCGGTTCACTGCTTCCAGCGATTGTGGGACACGCGTTGAACAATTTTCTGATAGTGACGTCCACGCACCTGGAGGTTTTTGGATCACTGGATGATTTCAGCACAGGGACGATGCTTCCGTGGTGGCTGCATGTCTGCGGCGTTTTTCTGGTCCTGGTTGGAATGTGCTGGTTCAATTTGGTGTCAAAAGGCAGAGGCGAGCCGGTCGAAACGGCGGCTGACGGGGGACTCTGTCTGACGGCGTAACGCCAATGTCGACACTCGACGTGGATCCGGCTCGTTCCGTTTGCCGCTATTGCCTCGTCCAAATGGGAGGGATTACATGGTGTATCCGAATCTGAAGCAATCCGTTTGTCTGGTGATCCTGGTCCCGCTTGTCACGTTCGCATTGGGGCTGGTGTTCTATCACCTTGGTGCTGTCCCGGGGCAACCTGGGAGACTTCTCAATTATATGGGTTGGGTTGCAAATCTACCCGTTTTCGCGCTGTTCGTGTTGTACGCTCAACGTCGATCCGGTCGGTCCCTGTCGCAAGTCGTACTGTTCAGGACCGTTCCCTGGAAAATGTGTCTGCCTGTTACCCTATCCATTATCGGCTTGGTCGTCGTTAATTTCAACATTGGGAACTTCACTCAGTACCTGATTCCGATTTCCGAGGCAATGCTCGATTTATTTCGCGATCTGATGGGGCGTGGCACACCCTATGCCTTTGCGTTTTATGTCCTGGTCATTCAAGCGCCGCTTACTGAGGAGGTTTTCTGCAGAGGTGTGATTCTCGGCGGCCTGTTGACACACCGTACTCAGGGTGGTGGCATATTTTGGTCGGCGGTATTGTTCGGTGTGCTACACATGAATCCCTGGCAATTTCCGGCAGCCCTGTTATTGGGTATTGTATTTGCCTGGTGGGTCGTACAGACAGGTTCCTTGCTGCCCGCGTTGTTCGGTCACGCGCTGAACAATTTTCTGTCGATGACGTCAGCACGTCTGGAATTATTCGGACCATTGGAGAATTGGGATGTTCCGGTGTTTCTCCCGTGGTGGCTGTTTGCAAGTGGTATCGTCCTGGCCGTCACAGGATTGTGGTGGTTCAATCAGATGGTAAAACGCGAAGGGGCCTCGCACGAACACCGCGCTCATCCGGATCAGGACGAGGCGCCAGCTGACCGGGAACCGGTCTGAAGGCGAGAATTGAACGGGAATTTCCGCCAGAGACGTCGTTTGCGATTCTGGCTTGCCGAAGAAATGTCGTCCGAGGAGATATGTCCGCTACCCATCGATCATTCCGCGTCGCCGTCCACGTCCGTCGGCATTCCCGCATCGCAGTTTCGAAGTCAACGAATGTGTTGCAGGATGCTACGGCAAATAGGTATTATGGAGGGAATTATGATGTAAGTTCACGGATGTTGGGGAAATACGATTCTTCGAGCCCTGAAGGTCGGGCCCGATCCGACTATACGTTCGCCCAATGCGTAATCAGTTCCTCCATATCGGCCGATCGTGCCCGCCCGCGCCAGCAGTTGAGTGAATCGGCCATGATTCCTCGAAAAAGACTGGATATCGGCTGGCGCGATCTCTTCTTCGGCATGGGCCAATGCCTCCTGGGCGACCGGCGCGCGGAAGGTCACGCTGCCTGCCGGGCAAGCACCAGCGCCCCCGGCGAGGCCCTGTTTTTTCTTTCGCTTCGCAGCGGCTTCGATGCCTGTCTCCAGGCAGCCCGGTTTCCCCGTGGTTCGCACATCCTGGTCTCCGCCATCACCATTCCCGACATACTTGAAATCATCCGGAGCCACGGACTCGTACCCGTCCCGGTTGACCTGGATCCACTCACGCTTGAACCGGATCCGGCCAGCCTGAAAAGCGGGCTTACGCCCAGGACGGTTGCCCTGCTGGCGACCCATTTGTTCGGCGCCCGCATCCCCATGGATCCCCTTGTAGGCTTCGCCAAACGACACGGCCTCGTGCTGTTTGAAGACTGCGCCCAGGCGCATCGGGGAGACGGCTTCACAGGTCATCCGGACAGTGACGTGCGCATGTTCAGTTTCGGGCCTATCAAGTACAATTCCGCGTTGGGCGGAGGCCTCCTCTTTGTGGGCGATCCCGTCCTTCGTGAAAACGTCAGACGGCTGCACAGCAGTTATCCCGTGCAGAGCAACGGGTGGTTCTTCTTGCGCCTGGCAAAATACGGCGTTGTTCTCGTGCTCAACAGGCCGGGGCCATATACCCTTCTATGCGCCGCGTGCCGCCTGTTGGGCATGTCCCACGATTCCGTGAGCTACCGGGCCACGCGTGGTTTCAGAGGACTGGAATTGCTCAGAAAAATCCGCCGCCAGCCCTGCGGCGCCCTCTTGAATTTGTTGTCGAGGCGCATGCGTTCCAATGCCGGCAAGCCCAGGGGCTGCCGTCCGGAAGCCCAGGCATTTCATCGCAGCGTTCCGTTCCTCTGCTACCCCGGCCGTAGCGTGAAACACTCCTACTGGCTCTTCGCCGTCAGGGTCGGTGACGCTGCAGACCTGTGCCGGCGGCTTTGGGATGCAGGCCTTGACGCACATCTGTGGCCACCGTCGCTGTGCGTAGTCGAGCCCGATCGCAATCTGCCGGGCCAGGTGCCGACCTCCGCCATAGCGCTTCTGTCGCAACTTCTGTTCCTTCCCGTATACCCCCAGGTGGGGCGAGTCCGCCTCGGGCACCTGAGCCGCATCGTACGTCGATGGGCGCAGCGCTACGGATGAGAGGCGCGCCTGCCGGCTATGCACCGAAACCCGTTGCGCCACACCATCGTATCAAGGTGCTCCTGTATCTGGTGTTTCAATTGACAGCCGGATTCGATTGACAGAGATTTAACGCGCGATGCAGTCCAATGAATCGAAAACACTGATCACCGGCGTGATTGGATCGGATCGCCACATTGTCGGCACGCGAGTCCTCAGCACGGCCCTGGAAAAGGCGGGATTCAACGTTGTGTCGCTGGGGGCCCTTACGCCTCCCTTCGAATTCGTCAACGCGGCTGTGGAAACCGACGCCGACGGCATCCTGGTTTCCTCGCTGTGCGGACAGGCCGAACTCGACTGCCGCGGCTTCCGCGAGATTTGTATCGAGGCGGGAGTCGGAGAGATTCTGATCTATGTCGGCGGCAACCTGGTCGTTCGCAATCAGGACTGGTGCAACGCGGAAAACCGCTTTCTCAATATGGGTTTCGACCGGGCCTTTCCTCCCGGAACGCGTCCGGACGACGTGATCTCCGCACTCAAACGGGACTTCCAGGCGCGCACGGGCGCAATTCGCAAAGGCCATCCATGAGCGCCTCGGTGGCACTGCTTATCGATTTCGGCAGTACCTACACCAAGTTGAGAGCCGTCGATCTCAGCAGCGGTCGGCTTCTTGCTTCCGGCCAGGCGCCCTCCACGGTGGAAACGGACGTAACGGTTGGGTTCAAAGAGGCCCTCCGGATTCTGCGCCAAAGCTTGCGCGAGCCACCGCGTTTCCGCTACAGACTGGCCTGCAGCAGCGCCGCTGGCGGTCTCCGTCTGGTTACGGTCGGCCTGGTCCGCGAGTTGACCGCCGAAGCGGCCCGACAGGCGGCGCTTGGAGCGGGAGCGAAACTGATTGACGCGTTCGCGTATGAGTTGACCCGCGCGGACGCCGACAGAATCGCCTGCCTCAATCCGGATATCATTTTGCTGGCAGGCGGTACGGACGGAGGCAACAGCGAGGTCATTGTCGCGAATGCGCTGACACTCGCAACTCTCCCGATTCGCTGCCCGGTGGTGGTCGCTGGAAACCTTGCGGCCGCTGCCAGGATAAACGATGTACTCAAAGCCGCCGGCAAGCACGTTGCGTTAACCGAGAACGTAATGCCGTCATACGGCGTACTGAATATCGAGCCCGCACGCGAGGAAATCCGAAGAATCTTCATTAAACACTTCGTCCACGCTAAAGGAATCGATCGCGTGAACGGGATGTTCGATCTGGTTCTGATGCCCACGCCGGCAGCCGTTCTGGAAGGTGCGCGGCTTCTGGCTGACGGCGACGGTCAACGAACGGGTCTGGGAACGCTGGTGGCGGTGGACGTCGGCGGCTCGACGACCGATGTGCATTCTATTTGCGCGGGGGAGTCCACCCTGGGTAGCGTTTCGGCCGACCCGTTGCCGGAACCGTACGCCAAACGTACAGTGGAGGGCGACCTTGGAATGCGTCACAACGCATTATCCGTGCTGGAAGCCGCAGGTCTGGAGGCCGTGGCCACCGACGCCGGCCTGCCGGCCACACGGGTGGAAGCAATCGTCCGCGCTGTACACGGGTGCGTCGCAGGATTGCCTGGCGATTTCGAAGACCGGATGGTCGACCGCGCCCTTGCCCGCGCCGCGGTACGCATTGCGGTAAGCCGGCATGCCGGATCGGTCGAGACCGTTCATACGACCGGCGGGCCGGTCGTCGTCCAGCGCGGCAAAGACCTCACCGACGTCAGCGCCGTCGTGGGTACGGGCGGCGTTCTGGCCGCGTCCGGAAAGCCGGATGAAATTCTGGAGATGGCCCTCGCGGATGCGGTCGATCCGTTCTCGCTGAAACCCTGTAAGCCGCGGTTGCTGCTGGACCGGAATCACGTCCTGTACGCCTGCGGGCTCCTTGCTGCGGCCGATCCTGAAGCCGCGCTAACGCTCGCGCTCACACAGATCCGACCCGGCGGCGGTGCCGATTCCCACCGAAGCGCTTGATTTTTATGGGGAACGCCTGCGCCGACGCGCCGATGGAAACGGAAAACCTTTCGGCCACGACCTCGCGGTCGACAGCGTCAACGAGACCTTCGATTCCCTCTCCCTCCCTTTGCCGTCAGGCAGCCCCCCGCCACAACCCCGAAAACGTACACGCGGACCCCTATTCAGGACTTGGCAGCCCGAATGGTCTTTTTCAACGGACTGTTGGGGATCGTCCTCCAAAATCGGTTTTTCTCCCGCCACCCGGATATTATATTCGTTCAAATCGACCAGCCCCTCTTCCGAGGCGCCGGCTCCCGAATTCCGTACGGTAACCCAACGGAGGCAATCCCATGTCTGGTTCCAATACCGAAGAATTGGGCAACGGCTTTTTCCATCACGGCGTCGCGACGCCCATCAGCAACCACCGGGGAACCGCCGTTACCGTAGACGGCGAGGGCCGCAACGTTGTACTCATCTGGCTTTATGACAACCGGGGTGGGTACGCCCTTCTGATGATCGATGCGGCAACCGGTAAGAGCGAAGAGTTTCCCATGCCCTATCCACCGGGAGGCGACGGTCCGTTTGCAGCCATTCTGTCCAGCAGAAACAGGTATTATACCCACTTCAACAGCCACTTTGTGGAATTCGACCCCGAGGCTCGCGCATTCACCTTCCACCACAAGACCCTTCCGCAGATGGCCATGAGCATGACCGAGGACGACGACGGCCGCATCTGGTCGGGAACCTATCCGAACAGCGCGGTGGCATCCTATAACCCGCGCACCGGGGAATTCCGTGACTACGGTAACCTTTACGACCAGAACTGGCGGCAGTATCCTCGCGCCATCGCCGCTGACGATACGGGGTGGGTCTATTTCGGCATTGGCAGCACGGCCAGCCAGATCATCTCCCTGGACCCGGATACCGGCGGCGCCGAGCCCCTCCTGGCCGAAGACGAACGAACCCAGGCTCACGCGGCTGTGTACCGCGACCTCAACGGGAAGGTCTACGGTCACACTAGCGGCGGTTCGGAAGACGGATGGATGCAACTGTACCGAGGTGCGAGAACGGATATCGGCAAGATTGAGAACCGGCGCGAAAAAACCATCATAGCCGGCAGCCAGGGCCTGTTCCACACCGAATTTCCAGACGGCAAACGTATGGTCGCCTGCAGCCTGGTCGATCGCACGCTCGCGGTCGAGGATCCCGGTTCCGGCGAGACCCGCGAAGTTTCCTTCGACTACACCAGCGAAGGCGCCCACATCATGGGCGTTGCTACAGCTCCGGACAACACCATCTGCGGGGGTACCGCCTTTCCGATGCACTTTTTCAGCTTCAATCCGGACACCGACACCTGGATCAACCGCCCGGCCCTGGGGCAGTGGAATACCGTCGCGAGAGAGGGCGACATGTTCTTTGTAGGTGCATATACGCACGGTCTGCTGGAAGAATGGGACCCCGCCAAACCATGGATACCCACCGAACGGGGCAAAACCGGCTGCAATCCGGAACTGCTTTACGAATGCCACGAAGTTATCAACCGACCCCATATGCTGCTTGCCCATCCGGGCGGAAAAACCGTGGTGCTTGCCGGCACCCCCGGGTACGGGCTAACCGGTGGCGGCATGCTATTCTGGGACAGGGACACCCGCGAGCACACCCTGCTCGAACATACCGACGTCCTGCCCGACCTTTCCACGATGAGCCTGGTTCCCCTGTCCAACGACAAGCTTCTGGGTGGTACAACCACCAGCGCCGGCACGGGCGGCGAACAGAAGGCCGACGAAGCAGAACTCTACATTATGGACCTGAAAACCAGGCAACTCGACTGGCACGGGGTGGTCTTCCCGGGTGTGCAGGGGTATACCGATATGTGCTCGGGGCCACAGGGCGTCGTCTACGGCATCGCCGATCGAAAGCGGTTTTTCGTCTTCGATCCCAACGACAGAAGGGTGATCCACCAGCAAGAACTCGAGTCCGGGTTCGGTCCCACGACCTCGCAGCAGGGCCCCAGGGTATTTGTCACGGCGCCGGACGGCGCCATATACATCCTCTTCACGAAGGGCATTGCCGTTGTGGAACCCAAATCATATGACATACGGATGCTCGCGGAATCGCCGGTACCCGTGGGTCCTGGAGGAGACATCCTGGATGGCC
Source organism: Candidatus Latescibacterota bacterium (assembly GCA_963662665.2). Lineage (GTDB taxonomy): Bacteria > Latescibacterota > UBA2968 > UBA2968 > JAAXHE01. The sequence continues at coordinate 249,417 of CAXXJS010000040.1, read as the reverse complement.
GCATCTATTTCGGCAGCGGATCCCACCTTTACAGCTACCGGGTCTCAGAATGATCCGGGTTTCGGGGAGCGGGTTCCACGCGCTCGCGACCGGAGGGGCCCGGTCAATGCGGCCGTGTTGGATGTAGATTTGGCCACAATACGGTGAGACGAGGAAAGGGAGCAGAGTTTTCCTGGAGGAGCGAGGCGCACACGAACAACGCGACGTCCAATTCATCCACACTGCCACGCTGGCGCGTCATTTATCCGGGATCCAGAAAATCCGGCATTTCCTCATTTATCGTAATCTGATGCAGCGTCTGTCGTTTCCGAATCTGGTGCAGTGTGCCGTCCCGGGCCTGTAAGACCTCGGCGGCCTCCGGAAACGAATTGTAATTCTTGGACGCCATCGCGGAACAGTACGCGCCGGACCCACCCACCGCAAGCAGATCGCCCATCCTCGCCTCGGCGAGCAGCCGGGGCTGCAAACCCTCCGGATCGCCAGGCGCGGGCGTCAGCACGTCCCCGCTTTCACAGCAATGGCCGGCAATCAGGTATTCCCTTAAACGGCGCGTCTCCGGCTGCGCGGGCACGGTCACGATCGGGTGCTGTGCGCCGTAAAGGCTGATACGCAATAGTTCGGTCATACCGGCGTCCACCTTCAGGAAATCGTACCCGTTCCTGCCGGTATCGACACAGTCGATAACGGAACAGATCAGCGCCCCTGCATTGGCCACCAGATAGGTACCCGGCTCCACCTCGAGCCGAAGTCTGCGCCCCCGTTCGCTCCCAAAGGCTCGGAACGCTTCCAGAACATGCAGTCCGATTCGCTTCAGGTCGGTAGACGCTTCCCCAGCCATACGCCCCACCTTGAACCCTCCGCCGAGGCTGAGCACCTCCACCTCAGGAAGCAGCGAGGCAATGCGCAGCGATATCATCGCGCAGTGTTCCCATACCTCGGGATCGCTGCCGGAGCCGATGTGGGTATGCATGCTCGTAATCCTCAATCGGCAAGCCTTTGCAATGGCCTGGACCTCATCCAGGTATTCGTGCCAGATCCCGAAACTGGCGGATGGACCACCCACGTTGGTCTTCTTGCTGTGACCCGAACCGAGACCGGGGTTGATTCGTACGGTCAGTGAACAACCCGGAAACAGTTCACCAAAATTCCGCAGTTGTTGCAGCGAACAGGCATTGAATCTGACGCCCTGTCTCACCAGGGCTTCCAGATTTCGCGGCGTACGCTGCGCCGTGAGCTGGACCTGCTCCGGAGGTACGCCCGCCTGTATGGCCCGCTCCACTTCGTATCCGCTGCTGGCGTCGATGTGCAGACCCGCCCGGTTCAGAATTCTAACGACAGCCGCCGTGGGTAACGCCTTCATCGCGTACCGGGCGGTCAATCCATACGCATTGGGAAAGTCCAACAGATCCCTGGCGCGGGCTTCCAATGTCTCCTGGTCGTAGACGAAGACGGGCGTGCCAAACCGGCGCCTGATCTCTCGGACGGTCTCCTCGGTCAAGAACGCAAGCTGCTCCATTATCGCTCCCCGGTGTTCATATATCCGGGATTCGGCTTGACTCGCCTGCCGAAAAACGGAATATTCATTCAGAAGTTGCCCTAACAGCCCGTTGAAAAAGTCCATCCGGTCTGCGTCCGGCCCTTGTGGCCGAATGACTGCGTTGCGCTCCCTCCCCGAATCCCCGATTCGACGCGGTCGCGCGCCTTGTCTTCGGCCACAATGGCAAGTGTTCTGTCCCGGAAATAGATTGCCGAAATTCAGCCGCCGAGTCGCCCGGCAGGCAAGGCGCCTGAGCGAGACGACCTGTGCAAGGTCGGAGAGCGAGGGCAACGCGGCGAGACGGGATGAATCGGCGGCTGAATGGTGACATATTTCAGGGACGGGACACCATACCTCGCCTGCAGAGCGACTTTTTCAACGGACTGCTAACAGCCCGTTGGGTTCCCGGGCCCGCATCTAACAGGTTTCGGTTATGAGGCGCGCGGGACCACAGCGCCGGCTGACGGATTCGCCTAAGATCGCATGTACAAGAGGAAAGCCGTGCACCAGAATAACTTCAGCGCACGGCCCGGATTTTCGGAGCCCGCCGTCCGGCATCAACGCTGGTGCGGAAGGGGGGATTCGAACCCCCACGGGCATTGCCCACCAGATCCTAAATCTGACGTGTCTGCCAATTCCACCACTTCCGCATTAATTACAATAAGTTAAATTTCCACGAGATTTCAATCTGAAAATCATTTCCAACCTGTTCGGTGCGCCGGAGACGCCGCCTATAATAACGCGTAAAACGTAAAAAAGTCAACCGGAATTGTCCGTTGCTGAATATGGGGTTGTCCACGTTCGGAGCGCCTGGAAATGTGAAAACGGGGATAGAACACCAGATCCGTGATCAGGTTCGGCCGTCGATCCTTCCAGTGATGCGCAGTTGCTTTTCCCCGCCCGTTTCCGGCGATCATACGCGGAAGCAGGCGTCGCCGCCGACATATGACCAAGTCAAGAGTAAATACGGCTACTGTTATCCGGAAGGCGATCCACGTCGCCTCCGCTGCGTTAGTCTTCCTGGTGGTATGCCCGGGCAATGTCGCGTTCGCGCAGGGAGAACCAGGCCCGCTTCCCGTCCGCCGGGACGCGACGGCGCCGGACTCCCTGCTTTACGAATACGAGGCCGATCAAGTCGTGGATGATATCGCGACGGGGCGCGTCGTCTTTACGGGAAATGCCGTACTCAAATATCGAGACGTGGAACTGCGAGCAGGACGCATCGTGCTCTATCGTAAGGAAAAACGTATGGAGGCCGAAGCGCTGAAGGATTCCACCGGAAGAAAGACCGTTGGTATGCCTGAGTTTAACCGGCGCGGGGAGCGGTTCACCGGTTCGTCGATGGTCTATAACCTGGAGACCGGCCGCGGCCGCGTGCGGGGTGGCCGGGCGCGCCATCGGAGGCGATATTACAGGGGTGAGCAGATCCTACTGGATCGACACCGTGAACTTCATGCCCGTACGGTTTCCATGTCCTCCTGCGACCTGGACCACACCCACTACGACTTTCTATGCCAGGCGCTGAAGGTCGTGGAGAATGACAAAGCCATCGCCCGTTCGGTTACGTTTCGCATCGGTCCGGTCCCGGTCATGTGGCTCCCGTTCTACGTGTTTCCGCTCACTCAGGGCAGACGCTCCGGCATTCTAACCCCCAGGGTAGGCAGCAATAGCCGCGACGGCGTGAACGTAAGCAACATCGGATACTATTGGGCGCCCAGCGACTATTGGGATGCTACGTTCAAGACAGCCCTGCGCGAACGCAATGGATTCCTTTTTGACACGGGCATCGACTACGCCGTGCGCAAACGACTCAGCGGGTACATGAACCTCTCCTATGAACGCGGGCGAGAGCCTTCCGGCGATGCCCGCCGCGCCTGGCGTTTGAACTTCCACCATCAGCATCGGCTGAACCGAACGCTCAACATGAGGGCCAGGGGTGATTTCACCAACAGTTCCAGCTTCGACCTTCACAACGCCAACAATCTCTATCGATACCTGAACCGGCAACTCCGGTCGTCTTTTTCCATTGACAAGCGCTGGACCGAAGCCCGTCGAAGCATGGATCTCAATCTCAACTACTACCGTGACCTCGACGAGAATCAGAACCGGTTCCAGGGATTCCCCCGCCTTTCGTTCCGCCAGGGCAGGCGACGTATTTTCGGTCAACCCGAATCGAACCGGGAAGCTCTTTGGTACCACGCGTTCTATTACGACGTTTCCGGCGGATTGACGAACGTTTTCACGCGCAACGAGGATGAGGCCGACAACACCCACAATCTGACCCTGAACTCCCGCTTCGGCGCAAGCAGCCAGCACCGACCCTTCGGCTGGCTGGATCTCACCCACCGGTTCAACGTCAGTCAGACCTCCTCACGTCTGAACCGGGACGCCCGTACGCGCCGTGAATCCTACAATGCCAGTATGGCCGCGGGCACTGCGCTCTATGGCATTTTTCAGCCTCACGTTGGACGGCTCAGGGGAATCCGCCACCGGTTCCAGCCGCAGATAGACTTCAGGTACTACCAGAACGCAACGGTGGACGGCGCCACCCTGGGTTTCCACGGCCGCCGGGACTGGAACGACCCCAGGCGCACACTCAATTTGCGCCTCAATAACACGATCGAAATCAAAACCGAGGCCGACGGCAAAGTACGGCGATCCACTTTCGCCACGGCGAGTTTATCGACCGGGTACGACTTCGACACCAATCCGACGGGAAAATGGCGTGATCTGCGTACTTCAGCCTCCATAAAGCCAGCCCGCCGGATAGACGTTCGTCTCAACATGACCCACAGGTTCTATGATGCACTGGATCGTCTGAATCTGTATCGTCCTCATCTGCGCAGCCTCACGGTCAACACCAGCCTCCGCTTCAGCGGCCGCACCGAAGGCCGATCCGATCGGCGCCAATACCGGGGGTCCATGCTGCCCGTCCACGGTACCGGTTTTAACTTTGAAGACGACGTCTACCGCGACTTTGGCGACGCCACCCAACCCTGGCATTTCAACCTGGGTCACTATTTCAGCCATCGGGCGCCTTTCACCCCGGGCTCCGGTTCGACCAGGCGCTCCTGGGTGAAAGCGGACCTGGCATTGAATCCCACGCGTGTATGGCGCTTCAACTATTCAATAAACTACGACTTGATCAACACCCGGCTAATCTCACAGACGCTCTACGTCTACAGAGACCTGCACTGCTGGCAGGCCACGCTCAGCTGGTATCCCACCGGCTTCAACAAGGGCTTTCATTTCAAGCTCAATATCAAGGATTTCCCCCAGATCAAACTGGAACATCGCCGGGGCGGTTTCGGGCTTTGAAATCAGCCGGATAGCATTGGAATCTCCCCTTTCCGTCCCCACCCCCGGTTTCCATTCTCGCAGCGTGTTCTTTCCCTTGCCTCGACCTCGCGAATCGGCTAAATTACCTGTAGGTATGCCGCTTTGTTTCTAATGCCGCCAAATCTCCAATGCAACCCCACCATTGGTGGCGTATCTTGAATTCCAGGGACCAGGGTGCGAGCGCTTGTACAACGGGTCAGCCGTTCCGCGGTATACATCAACGGACAACTCACCGCGGAAATCGGCCGGGGTATGCTGATTCTTCTGGGCGTGGGCCGGCAGGACACCCCCGCAGACATCCAGTACGTTGCCGGCAAATGCGCCCAACTCCGGATCTTCGGAGATGAACAGGGCAAGATGAATCGTTCCCTCGTTGACGTCAGAGGGCAGGCCCTGGTTGTCTCACAGTTCACGCTGTATGGCGATACCCGTAAGGGTCGTCGTCCCGGTTACGCCAGCGCGGCTCCCCCCGGGATGGCCGAGGCACACTATAACGAATTCGTGGATGTGCTGCGCAACCAGGGTGTATCGGTCAGCACGGGGAAGTTCGGCGCCAACATGCACGTTGAAATACACAACGACGGCCCCGTCACCATCATGGTTGAGACTTCGTAATAAATACACGGGTTATTAACGCCGCGCAGTCGTACCGGGCATCAACATTCCCAAACATGAAAAAGCTCATCCTGGCCTCTGCATCACCGAGGCGGTCCGAACTGCTGCGTCTGCTCGGCATGTCCTTTGAAGTTGTGCCGAGCCATGTTTCGGAAACCATGGACAGGTCGATTCCACCTGCGGACTATGTCCGTGAAATTGCTTCCCGAAAGGCGCGGACGGTTGCTGCCAGTTTCCGCCGGGAGCTTGTCCTTGGCGCGGACACCGTGGTTGTTCTGGACGGCGACATTCTAGAAAAGCCCGCCGGAGAGGTCGAGGCGATTCAAATGCTGAGCAGGCTATCGGGAAAGACTCACCAGGTTCATACCGGTCTGATGTTGATCGATACGGAGTCCGGTCGTTTTCTCCGGGACGCGGCGGTGACGGACGTCGCCATGAGACCGCTCAAACCGGAAGAAATCCAATTCTACGTAAAAACCGGGGAACCCATGGACAAAGCGGGCGCGTATGCGGTTCAGGGAATGGCGGCCGCGTTTGTTCAATCAATCTCGGGCTGCTTTTACAATGTTGTGGGATTACCGCTCTCGCTGTTCTGCTCACTCCTCGAACAAATGGTGGGCAAGTCGCCCTTGCAGTTTGCCTCCGGGCGTTGGAATGATTGATTTCGGAGCCGCTAATGCGTGAATTTGCATCTGAGTTACGCGTCCAACGTGAAGCCAGCGGTATGTCCCTGGACGAACTGTTCGAACGTACGCGGATCAACCCGGAGTACCTCCGCGCCATCGAAACCGGCAACTACGACGTCCTTCCGGAAATTTACGTTCGCCTCTTTCTCAAAAAATACGCGCAGGAAGTCGGCCTCAACGTCGAGGAGACTTTGGACAGATATGACAAAGCCAGGCCCAACTCGGAATTGCCCCAGGTCGCCGTACACCGGACACGGGACCGGTCACTGTCGTGGGGTCCCATCCTTGCGATTCTATGTGTATTGGCATTGGTCGTTGTCATCGCTGCCGTGGTACTCCGGAGTGATTCGCCGCCGCCGCCGCCGGTAGAGATGGAAGCGCCGATGCCTGGAGACGTAAGCAGATCGACGACGTCCGAACGGGAGATTTCAAAAACGCTGGAACCCAAGGCGGTCCCTGTGGCGCCTGCAGGCCGCAACGAGGCAGCGCCGGCGCCGGTAGATACGGAAGCGCAGACGTCGGGGGACGTAAGCAGATCGACGACGTCCGGTACGGAGACTTCAACAACGCTGGAACCCGAAGCGGTCCCTGTTGCGTCTGCAGGCCGCAACGAGGCAGCGACGGCGCCGGCCGAATCCCTCCATACCGAACCGAAGGAACCGGACAACCCGGAGGCTTCGCCGTCGGGCGAGCGTGTGGTGTCGGCGTATTCGCTTCCGCAGCAGTACTCGGGAATCCGGGAAGACGAGTTAGTCCTTACCGTTCATGCATTGCTGGATACGCGGGTACGCGTTTCCAGCGACGGCGACTCAACCATTGAAAGTCGGCTGATTTCGGGCGATCAGAGGAAGTGGATCGCCCGCGATCGGTTCCGCGTGGAAATTGCAGACCCCGCCGCTGTCTCCCTCTCCCTGCAGGACAGGCCTGTTTCCGTTCCCACCAAACACGGCCGGAAACACCGCCTGTTCATCTCCCGATCCAATATCTGGGTTGAAGAGATTGAATCTGTGGCGCCGCCACCCGTGCGTTGATCCGCAATGGATTCAAACTACGCGCAAATTGTCCCCCTCGCCACGCCAATAGACCGGGAAATGACCTACCTGGTTCCCGACGATCTCAAGCATCAAACTCACGTCGGAAGCAGGGCGCTCGTTCCTCTGGGTCCCCGATGGACAACCGGCATTGTCGTCGGTTTTCAAGACCACACCGATCTGGACAACGTCAAGGCAATCGGTATTCTGCTCGATTCCTATCCCGTCGTTTCACCAATCGTCCTCGACCTCTGTCGCTGGATGGCGGGATATTACGTCTGCACCCTGTCCGAAGTCCTCACGGCCGCGCTTCCCGCCGGCATCCACACACACAGCGGACAGCGCATCAGGATTAATACCCTCAATGGCGGCGGTCGAGGCCCGATTACCGCATTTCAGGAAAAGGTGCTGGACCACCTGCAAACCGGGGGCCCGGCCAGCCTCCGTCAACTTCAGCGCCGCCTGCCGGGAAACGCGGTCCGAAGTGCCGTCTACGGACTGATTCGCAGGGGTATGCTTACAACCCATCAGATCATTGAAGATCCTCGAGTCAAGCCCAGGCAGGAGCGTATGGTTCGTCTGGTGGCTGATGCGCGGTGGTTCGAACTTGAATGGCCCGCACTCGAGCGCAGGGCGCCCCGACAGGCGGAGTGTCTCAGGCGTCTTCAGGCTTGCGGCGGCGCCATGCCGTCGGTAGCACTTCGCCACGCCGGTATAGGGCCGGGCGTCCTCAAAGCGCTGTCCGTCCGAAGACTGGTCAGGATCTACGAGCGCGAAGTCCGGAGGGACCCGTACGCCGAAGTGGAACCCGTTCCTCCCGAGCGGCTGACCCCCACCGCGCATCAGCAGAAAGCGCTAGAGGAAATCGAGTGTTCGTTCAGTCCCTCCAGATTCAGTCCCTTTCTCCTGCACGGGGTTACCGGGAGCGGCAAGACGCTGGTTTACATTCAGGCGGTCGATCGGGTCCTGCAGGCCGGGATGGGCGCACTGGTCCTGGTACCCGAGATCTCGCTCACCCCTCAAACGGTGCGCCGTTTCCGATCCCATTTCGGCAACCGGGTCGCCGTCATCCACAGCGCTCTGTCGGAGAGCGAACGCTACGATGCCTGGCGGGACGTCCGCGAGGGCCGGCGGACCATTGTCATAGGTGCTCGTTCCGCCGTTTTTGCGCCGGTATCGAACCTCGGCCTGATCATTGTGGACGAGGAGCACGACGGCGCGTACAAACAGTCGGATCCGGCGCCGCGGTACAACGCTCGGGACGTTGCGGTAATGCGGGCGAAAATGGAAGATATCCCCGTCATTCTGGGCTCGGCGACACCGGCGCTTGAGTCCTTTCACAATGTCGAAACCGACAAGTTCAATTTACTTTCTCTGCCGGAACGGATCGACGCCCGCCCCCTGCCCACGGTTATCCTTGCGGATATGAGGAAAGAAAGCGGCGGCCTCTTTTCACGGGTTCTGCGGGAGAAACTCAGGGACCGCCTCAAGAAAAAGGAGCGGGTCATCCTGCTGCAAAACCGCAGAGGGTATGCTCCCTTTGTGCAATGTCAGGATTGCGGCGGGAGCGTACAATGTCCGAATTGCCGTGTCACCCTCACCTACCATGCCCCGGGCCGGCGGATGGTGTGCCACTATTGCGCCTTCGATACCCCGGCGCCTTCCGTATGCCACGGCTGCGAGGGGCCTAATCTCCGGCTGCTGGGTGTGGGCACGCAACGGGTGGAGGAGGCCCTCAAGGAGCAATTCCCCGACCTGCGCCTGCTCCGCATGGACGTCGACTCGACACGCAGGAAAGGGGCGCACGACCGTATCCTGGAGTCCTTCAGGTTGGGCCAGGCGGATGTTTTGCTTGGAACGCAAATGGTGGCCAAGGGCCTGGATTTCCCCGGCGTTACCCTGGTTGGCGTCATTTCGGCGGATACCGGCATTCATCTACCGGACTTCAGAGCGGGAGAGCGTACTTTCCAGTTGCTTACGCAGGTGAGCGGCCGGGCCGGGCGCGGGCACTCTCCCGGCGAGGTCGTCATACAGACCCACCTGCCGGAGGGGGAAGCCGTGCGGTGCGCAAGGAATCACGACTTTCAGAAATTCGCTGAACTTGAACTCGAGGGGCGACGCAGCGTGCTCTATCCTCCTTTCGGCCGCATGGCCCTGCTCCTCTTCAAAGGCAGGCATGAACCCGATGTCGCCCGAACCGCCGGATTGTGCGCCGAGGCCCTGCGCGAAATGGCATTGCCGCACGTGGACGTGATGGGACCGGCACAGGCGCCCCTTGCCCGGATCCGCAGGAGCTATCGTTGGCAGGTCATACTCAAGACACCCTCGTCCAGGAACCTGAACGTTCTCGCCCGCAGGGCCCTGCGCGAATTCGGCCGAAATCGCCGCGCAGCCGTGACGCTGGACGTGGACATAGACCCTGTATCGATGTTGTAACCGTTCCAGCCATCCGACTCATCGGTCGCGAACCGGAATACGACATGCGCGATCCAGTTTCTCCCGCGGGAAGGAACGTCTGTCGACCCGTCCAAACCCGATGAAGATGGAGGGCCCCGTTTTGTCCATGGGCTTCCGACACGTCAGATCGCTCGCAAGACACACTGCCGTTTACGGGATGGGCGACATGCTCGGTAAAGCCACGGGTATCCTTCTGGTACCCGTCTATGCCCGGCTTCTCTCCCCATCCGAAAACGGCGATATGGCCCTTGCGTACGCTTTTGTCAGCTTCAGCGTTCTCCTGTACGCCCTCGGTCTGAACCATGCGCTCGTGCGCCACCTCGCCGTCGAGCGCGATGAAGCCGATCTGCGCCTCAAGTTCAGCACGGCATACTGGACGCTTATGGTCACGGGCGTCCTTTTATCCTTCGCGGTATGGAATTCCGCCGCGCACCTGGCCGTCTTTTTTCTCAATGACACGGCCTACGCGGACGTCTTCCACATAATTGCGGTGATTCTGCTGCTGGACACCCTGTCCGAGCCATTTTTAACGTTGTGCAGGGTGAGGCAGCGATCCGGAATCTACGCGTCCGTGCGGTTCGTCCAGCACACGCTGCAGCTTGGTCTCACCGTGTACCTGATCGTCTGGGAAGGGCACGGGGTACGTGCTATTTTCTGGAGCAACCTGGTCAGCTCCGTTTTTGCCTTTCTGGTCCTGTGTCAATCGGACTCAGTACACTACGGCCCGTCTATTCGCCGTCTATACTGCGCGATCTTCTTCGCTTTGGTCTGCCTTTTGTACCATCCGCCGCGGCCCTTCTTCTGATCAACCTTTCCGACCGGTTGCTCCTGAAATTTTTCCTCGGCAAGGATCCCGTCGGGATTCTTCAGATTCTCTTCAGGTTCTGCCTGCCCATGCAGATGCTTACGCGGGTATTCCGCGCCGCGTGGGCGCCGGGTATCCTGGCCATTCCGGACAGAACCGAGGCCCGCACGGTTGTCGCCCGGATGACGACCTATTTCGCGGCGGGAGCCACCCTGTTGCTGCTCGCGCTTTCCACCTTCGCACGGGATCTCATCCTGCTGGGATGTGGAAGCAAAGCCTCCGAATATCTGCCTGCACAGGGTGTCATCCCAATTGTAACCCTTGCATTCCTGCTATCCGGAATATACATTATATTGACGGCCGGGGTCTACGCGGAGGGTCGCTCACGCATGCTGCCCCTCGTGGTGGGCCTGGGCGCGGGTGTCAACGTGGGGTTCAACCTTCTGCTTATCCCGCGTATGGGCGTGCTCGGGGCGGCCTGGAGTACCCTGGCCGCTTACGGTGTAATGGTCCTTTTCCTCTATCTGTACACACGACGGTTTTATCCTGTTGCCTACGAGTACGCCCGGCTTGCGAAGATCGGGGTCGCCGGCGGTATCGTGTTCCTCGTCGTATCGGGAAACGTCTCAAACCTCAGCCCATCCGGCATTGCGGCCCGGTGCCTTCTGATGCTGGCGTATCCGCTTATCCTGTGGGGTTGGAACTTCCTGGAAACAGGAGAGTGGCAGGAAATCCGTGAACTGTTCAGGCTACCGAAGGCGGCTGGCGCAAAGCCAGGTGTATCTACGGAGAACCGTCCCGACGGTCCCTGACTGCATATCTGCGAAAGAGATGCGGAGTCGACATGAATTTGTCGCTGAAGGCTAGGCAGGCCGCAGGAAAAGTTCGCCGTTTTTTCTTTGCCCACTTCCGCCAATCCTATGTTGCCGAGCAGGCATCGCGCCTGTCGGGCGAATGCAACCGCTGCGGCAACTGCTGCGAGATTCTATTCCGATGCCCGTTCGTAATCAAGCAGGACGATGGTTTTTCCGCCTGCAGCATCTACGAAAACCGGCCACGCCAGTGTAGCGCGTTTCCTATCGACGAGCGTTGTCTGGCCGACGTCGAATTTGATTGCACATTCAGTTTCGCGAAGAGTTCGTTGGTCGAACCGGAACGGGCGAAACCAATACTTCAGATCGACACCGATTAGCCGGAGCCCGGGAGCACCGGCGCCACGTTTAGTCCGGGGTTGGGCGTTGGGCGCCGGAAAGCGGGGATCGCAGGGTCCCCGCTTTCCCATGTCCGGCACCTGTGTCACTGAACCGGAGGGCTATTCTCAAAAAAGATGAACAGGAGTGAAAAGGAAAAAAATACCGTTGGATTGCCGGTACGATGGGGCTTAGCTATCGTTGCGTTCTGCCTCCTGACGCCAGGCGCCGCCCGCTGTCCGGCGCAGCTTTCCGATCCACCGGCATCGTTCACGATAGCGAGGCTCAAATTCGGGGGCGGCGGAGACTGGTACAACGGGCCCACTGAGATTCCGAACCTTCTGGCCTTTATCGGGAGCCGAACGACGATCCACACGGCAGAACAGGAAGCCCGGGTGGAAATCATGGACGAAGACCTTTTCGCTTATCCGGTTCTTTATCTCACCGGGCACGGAAATATCCGATTTACCGAAGAGGAAGTCAGGCGCCTCCGCGCGTACCTTGAACGCGGCGGTTTCCTTTTTGCCAATGACGATTACGGACTCGACAAAGCGTTTCGCCGTGAAATCAAACGAACCTTCCCCGACAAGGAACTGGTGGAACTGCCGCCCTCGTTCGGTGTCTTTCAAAGGCCTTTCCGGTTTCCGGACGGCCTGCCGAAAATCCACGAGCACGACGGCAAGAGACCACAGGCCTTCGGCATCTTTCACGAAGGACGGCTTGTGGTGTTTTATAATTACGAGTGCGACCTCGGGGATGGTTGGAACGATGCAGCCGTTCACGAAGATCCACCGGAAAAGCGCGATGCCGCCTTGAAAATGGGGACGAACGTCATTGTCTGGGCGCTCACGCACTAACTACGCGGCCGGCTCGGGGTGAAATAGGGGATCCCCCACGTTACCCCCTTGGTCCGGCGCCTCTATCGAACAGGCCGAACGCAGCTCGGTCTTTGCGTTTCCTACGCTTATGGCCAGACCATCCGCAGATACCGCGTACCAGAGTCTGCTTTGCACGCTCAGCGGGCTTCGCAGAAGACAAACGGCCGCCCGGATCCTGTACGGCGCGGGAGCGACCCTATGCTGCGCGCTGGGGTGCTTTTTCGTTTTGCTTCTGCTCGAAACCGCCCTGTATCTGTCGCCCGCTGTCAAGTTGGCAGCGGCGGGCGCCGCGGGACTCGCGCTGCTCGGTCTTGCGGTTGCATACTGCTTTCGCCCGCTTTTCCTGCCACCTTCAATGGAAGACGTCGCGTTGCAGGTCGAACGGGCGTTCGGAGGCCTGCAGCAACGCCTGATCAGTGCGCTGCAACTCCCCGGTCACTACGGCCGCGCCGACTTTTCACCCGGGATGATCGAAGCATCTGTTATGCAGGCGGATGAAACCCTCGCGAATCTGAACCTGGATCCCCTGGTTCCCCGCACCCCGCCTCTGCGAATGGCCGCCCTTTGCGGCGCGCTGGGCATGGCCATCCTCCTTGCGTTCACGATCCTGCCCGGACCGCTTACCGCCGCCGCCCGCCGCCTTGCCCATCCTGCGACGGCCTACGTCCGGCCGCCCGAAACATTCATTGCCACCCATCCCGGTAGCGCTGAAATCATCGCTGGCGAACCCTTTGCAATATCGGCGACCCTTACAGGTCTTGTGCCCCTTCATGCCCATGTCCATTTAAGGGAGAACGACACGTGGACTCCCCTCGAGATCAGGGTCCGCAACGCGCGGATCGCGCACAGGATGCCCGTCGTAAAACGGTCGTTTCAGTACCGACTTCGAGCGAACGACGCGGTGACGCCGGTTTATACGGTTACCGCAAAGCCCCGGCCGGTGGTCGTACGGCTTAGCCACGACAACCGCTATCCGGCCTATACAGGGTTGGAGGACGTCCGCGACGTGGACGGCGGCGATATTGTGGCCATTACGGGGACTTCGACCACCCTTCATGTCGAATCCAGCCATCCGTTGAGTACGGCTGAAATCGTCTTCGACGACAGCATCGCGTCTACAGCGCAAATTAACGGAACTTTCGCTCTTGTCAACCTGGCCGTTAAACGGAACCGGCGATATACAGTCGCTCTTCGCGACACACACGGTATATCCAGCGCCAATCCTGTAGAATACCGCGTTGTGGCCCTTCAGGACCATCCTCCTGAAATCCGCCTCCTCCGCCCGGGCAAAGACACCGAACTTGGGGAGAACATGCTCGTTCCCCTGTTCGTTGAAGCCCGTGACGATTTTGGCGTTGCCCGGATCGAAATCCGTTACAGCCTGAACGATGACGAAGGGGCGTCAAACCTCGCTGTCCCCCTGGATAACCCGGGCGCCGGAGAACTCACCCGGACCCACGTCTGGGATCTTTCGAGCCTGGACTTGCTGCCGGGCGATCGCATCGTCTACCGGTTACGCGCGTATGACGCCAACGCCATATCCGGTCCCGGCATAGCGGAAACACCGGCCTTCACAATTCGCTTTCCAACTTTGCTGGAGATTCACCGGCAGGCGCAACGGGTGCAGGAAGAGGGTCTGGAACGGATGGCAGCCATTCAGGAGAGCGGGGAGGCAGTACGGGAACGCCTTGAAGAGATTGCGCGCCGATTGTTGAAGGAACGTCAGATGCAATGGCAGCATCGTAAGGAACTGGAAACCGCAATCGATGACCACGCCGGCGCCGCTGAACAACTCCGGAAGGAAAAAGGGAAACTCGAAGAAACCCTCGACAGATTGCAACAGAGCGGTGTGCTGGGGGAGGAAACCCTTCAAAAGCTGGACCAGATACACGAACTGCTTTCCGAAATTGAAACGCCCGGGATGAGAGAAGCTATGGAGGAACTCCGCAGCGCGATGCAGCGCGTCGATCCTGAAGCCGTGGAGACGGCGCTGAAGGCGTTTCGCGCCGAACAGAAAGGCTTTCAACAAGCGCTGGAGCGGACAATCGCCCTGCTGCAACAACTGCGCAAGGAGCAGGCCCTTGAGGCGCTGGTCCGAGCCGCGGAAGCGCTGACCGAAGCGCAGCGGCGCGTGGTTGAAAACATCCGGGACGAACCCGATCCGTCGTCCCTGGCAGGGAAGCAGGACGCGATTGAAAGGCAGGCCGGACTATTCGAGGACGAACTTGCGCAAACTGCCCGGAAAATGACGGGCGACCCGAACGCGATGAACGAACTGCAACGCCTGTCGGACCGGTTTGAAGCGCAGCGCATCACGGAGAGAATGGGGCGCGTCAGTGGGGATCTCCTCAAGGGAGCAGCGGGGTCCGCTCAATCCCGGGGCGCACGCATAGCGGGAGACCTCAACAGGTTCGCGAAAGACCTCGATGCGGCGAGGCAGGGCTTCGTCAGTCGCCGGAAAGAAGCGCTGACACGGCAACTTGATCAGTTGACGCACAACCTGCTTGGCCTTTCCGCGGCACAGGAAAAGACCGCGCGCAGTGCGGGGGACATTTCAAGGGACAGTGATCCGACTGCGCTGGCGATCGAACAGGCCCGTATTCTGGCGGGGGTGACGCGTCTGACGGACCACCTGATGGCAGCCGCTCATACGACGTATTTTGTAACGCCTGAAACCGGCGCGGCGCTGGGCCGGGCGCTCATCAAGATCCATGAGACTGCCGGTCATATTCAGTCCGGCCACGGTACCCGGGCTACCGGTACCGGAAAGGACGCCATGGGCGCCCTGAACGAAGCGGCTGTGGCGCTCCGGAAGGTTGTTAAAGACATCGCCGCCGCAAGTTCTTCGGTGGGTCTTGAAGAAATGCTCCAGCGTATGCAGGAACTGGCAGATCAGCAGAAGGGGCTGAACGCACAGAGTGAATCCATGCTCGGTGCGCGTCCGACCGAGGGAGGGGACGGTCAGCAGTTGGGCCTCGCCCGAATGGCCGCCCGGCAGAGAGCCATCCAACGGGCGCTGGAGGAAGTCCGCCTGGGAATGGGCAGCCGACGACAGGCGCTCCTGGGCGATCTCGACAATATAGCTTCTGAGATGGAGGCTGTTATTCATGAGATGAAAAACCAGCGCGCGGGCAGCCGAACGCTGAAACGCCAGCGCAGGATTCTCACGCGCCTGCTGGATGCACAGCGATCGATTCGGGAACGCGGCCGAAGCAAAGAACGGCGGGCACGGCGGGGGTCGGACCTCGCTTACCGGGGTCCGGGTTCATTGCCTCCGAATCTGGGCGAAGCCGACAACCCGCTCCGAAGACGTCTGGGGGAGGCACTCGATGCGGGCTTTGCCGCCGAATACCAGCGTCTCATCCGGATCTACTTCGAAACGTTGATGCAGGACGCACTGAAGGGTGAAGATTCCCAATGAAGACGCGGACTTTGTCCTGCACATTCCCGGTGCTTGCGGCAATTCTGCTGATCGCGCCGGTGGGCCTCACCGCGGGCACCGCCCGGGAAACACTGAAACTGGCCGATGCGAAGCAGGCTTCCGGCGACCTGAAGGGAGCGCTGCGGCTTTACCGCAGACTCTTGAAACGGTATCCGGACCGTGCGGACATTCTCATTCGTATGGAATCGCTGCTCTACCGTACCGGCCGGCGTGGCGAAGCCATCCGCCTCCTGGAGTCCTATCTGAAAGAGAGACCGCAGGACAGGTCGGTCCGTTTTCGGCTTGCGGACATTCAGTCCGAAACGGGCAAACTGCAGGAGGCAATTGCCAATTGGAACCATATCGTCACGCAAGTTGCCGATGAGGGAACCTTTGCGAGGGTTGCGAACCGCTTCCTGAAACACAACCTCCCTTCACGGGCCCTTTCCGTTTGCCTGCAGGGACGTAGTGCCCTGAAAAACCCGCGGCTGTTCGCCAGGGAGATGGCTGAAATCTCGGAACGGCTCCTGCGTTATCACGATGCTGTCGTTGAATACCTGGTTCTTGTTCGGCAACAACCTCAAACTGTCGGGCCGGTCGAATCACGCTTCCGGCATTACGCGAGGGAGGGCAATCAACAGGACCGGATTCTCGCCACACTCGGTCGGGAGGTCCAGGCGCATCCGCGAGATGAGCGTTCTCTTCGGCTATTCACGGAATATGCCCTCGCAGCAGGTCGTGAGGACCCGGCGCTGCAGGTCTTTGCGACGTTTCCACGTCTTGATTCATTCCAAAAGACGCAACTGCTGCGTCTCGCCAGACAAGCCTTCGACGCCGGCCGGTTCGCGACAGCGGCCGTCGCCTATCAAATGCTTCTGACCGCCTCCGGCGCCACCCACCGTTTGCCCGGCGCACTGCTGGGTCTGGGAAGGGCGAACGAAGAATTGGCGCGGGTCGACACGGCTGCGGCCCTGTACCGGAGTCTGATTGGCAGATATCCGGGAACCCTGTCCGCGCAAGAGGCCGGTTATCGCCTGGGTCGACTTCTGCGCCGGGCCTATCGGGATACCGCGGCCGCAATGAGTGCATTCCGCGTGGTCGCCGGGGCGACGAGGCGTTCTTCCTGGCGTTATCAAGCGCTCTTCGAAATCGCGGATATGATGGTTATTTCGGACCGGCTTGCCGAAGCTGAAACGGTTTTCGCCCGCGTTGCACGGGAGCAGGAGGGCAAGGACGCCGCCGCTCAGGCCCTCTTAGGCGTTGCGGAGTGTCGTTTTTTTTCCGGTGACATCGACGCCGCACGGTCCATTATAGACAGCCTTCTGGCGGGGGCGTCCAACCGATTCGCGTTTAACGATGCGCTGGCGCTCTCGGTCCTGCTCGAGCAGGCAGACCATGAAGACGTCCGGGTGCTTCAATCCTTTGCTGCCGCGTCCAGGTTTGTCCGCAGACGGCAACCTGAAGCGGCCCTTGGCGCGTTCCGGACGTTTGTGCAAACCCATCCGAAGTCGCGGCTTCTGGACCGCGCCCTGGCAACGCAGATTGCGCTTCTGGACAGCCTCGGCAGGTACAACGACGCCATCCGGATGTCTCGGCGCCTGCTTGCAAGCGTCCCGTGGAGCCCGCTGTGCTCACGGGCGATGGTCACCATAGGCAGGATCTACGATCAGAAACTGGGCCAATACCTCGACGCTCTGCACACATACGAATCCGTGCTGGCATCGTATCCGCACAGCCTGGAAGCGGAGGAAGCCCGGGAACAGGTTCGGGCGCTTCGAGAGAAACTCAAGGCGCTTGAAACCAACCGCAGGGAGCCCGGATAGGTGAAAACACATTGCCGGACGTACCGAAAGCCGCCTTTCACGGGCATACGCGGGAACATGCGCTCGGGGTATCCTTCGCGCACGCCTCCCGTCCGCCTTGTCTTCGTCCTGGCGCTGACGTTTTGCCTGTTCGGTGCCATTTCGGATGCGGCCGCAAACAAACTGCTCATCCCCATGGATCTTGGGCAGACCAACCATCTCAAGGCCTATGGGCTGGCCTATTGGGCGCTTCAGCACCGTATCGACGTGGAGTGGCTGCTCAACTACCGGGGCGGCGCCTTCATGATGGACTACGTGGAAGCGGCGGCCGGGGAGGCGCGTCTGCGCGACGTCGATTTCGAGCGAATCACCGGAGCCGAGGCCGCTCGAATCTACGCGGAGATCGAGCACGGAAACATGAACCCGGTCCGGCTGGATAAGGCGCCGAAGATTGCAGTGTATACGCCACCCAACAAACAACCCTGGGACGACGCCGTCACGCTGGCGCTGTCCTACGCCGAAATTCCATACGACGTCCTCTGGGACGAGGAAGTGCTGGCGGGGAAACTTTCCGAGTACGACTGGCTGCATTTGCATCACGAAGATTTCACGGGTCAATTCGGGAAGTTCTACCGAAGCCATGGCCGCGAACTTTGGTACCGCCGCCAGCAGACCCAGTTCGAAAGCCTTGCCAATCGCCTCGGTTTCAATAAGGTCTCCGCACAAAAGGGCGCCATTGCGCTGGCAATTCAGCAATACATCTCCAATGGCGGGTTCGTGTTCGCCATGTGTTCCGCGACGGACACGTTTGATATTGCGCTGGCCGCCACCGGCGTCGACATTGTGGATACCGTCTACGACGGAGACCCGCCTGACCCTGACGCACAGGCCAGGCTGGACTTTTCAAGAACCGTCGCCTTTGAGAACTTTTCCCTGGTTACGGACCCCAACGAATACGAACACGCGGACATAGACGTCTCGCCCGCCACCGGGGCGCAGTTCCGGGGGCCCGACGCCGATGCGTTCACCCTGTTTGAATTCTCAGCCAAATTCGATCCTGTGCCCGCCATGCTCACCCAGAATCACGTGCCCGTCGTCCGTGGATTTCTGGGGCAGACCACCGCGTTTCGCAAAAGTCGAATCAAGAAGTCGATCACCATTATGGGCGAGGTCAGCGGCACGGACCAGGTCAAATACATCCACGGAAACGTGGGACGCGGCACATTTACCTTTTACGCCGGGCACGATCCGGAAGACTATCGCCACTTCGTCGGCGACCCGCCCACCCAACTCGCCCTGCGCCGTAACTCCCCGGGCTATCGCCTCATATTGAACAACATCTTGTTCCCCGCAGCCAAAAAACAAGAACGGAAGACGTGAGCATAAACCCGGCGGCCAGCAGCCGGTTTCCTGGAGATTTGGCGAAAACGGTTACGTCCGCCCCGCGAAGGAATGCACGAACATGCCCGAACAACCAGCAGACGACCTCGAGGCCGTCGAGAGACTGAAAACCGCCCACGCCCGTATCACCGAAGAAATCGGCAAAATTATCGTGGGACAGAAGGAAATAGTCGACCGGTTGCTGATCGCGCTCCTGTGCGGCGGCCACTGCCTGCTCGTGGGGGTTCCCGGCCTCGCCAAAACGCTCCTCATCAGCACGCTGGCCCGGGCGCTCAACCTCAGCTTCAGCCGAATTCAGTTCACGCCCGACCTGATGCCCTCGGATATCACCGGTACGGACGTCCTCGAAGAAGACCAGCGCACCGGCCACAAGACCTTTCGGTTCGTTAAGGGTCCTCTCTTTGCGAACATTATACTGGCGGACGAGATAAACCGCACGCCGCCCAAGACACAGGCCGCCCTGCTCCAGGCCATGCAGGAACACGAGGTTACCGCCGGCGGCGATACGTTTCGGTTGGAAGAACCATTTTTTGTGCTGGCCACGCAGAACCCGATCGAGCAGGAAGGCACGTATCCGCTGCCGGAAGCGCAGCTCGACAGGTTCATTTTTAATCTCTGGATAGACTATCCCACGGAAGACGAAGAAAAACAGATCGTTCGCACGACAACCAGCGCCTACTCCGCGGAAATCGAACCGGTATTCGACGCGCGGGAAATCGTCGAACTCCAGCGTCTCATCCGAAAGGTCCCGGTGGCCGACTACGTGATCGACTACGCAGTGGGCCTCGCCCGCAAGACCCGGCCGGGAACCGACGGCGCAACGGATTTCGTCTCCCGCATGGTCAACTGGGGCGCCGGTCCGCGGGCTTCTCAATTTCTCATCCTGGGCGCCAAAGCCCGCGCCGTCCTTGAAGGACGGTACGCCGCTGCGGTTGACGACGTCAAATTTGTCGCCGTCCCGGTGCTTCGCCATCGTATCGTCACCAGCTTCAACGCCGAGGCAGAGGGGGTCACGGCGCTTGAACTGGTGCAACACCTTCTGGAAGAAACCGACTGACGCCGCAGTTCCCGACCCGATGCCCGATTTCCGCACGTATCTTCAGCCCGAAGTTGTCGCCCGACTTTCCCGCCTCGATCTGGTTGCCCGCCTCGTGGTCGAGGGATTCATCACGGGCCTGCACCAGAGTCCCTATCACGGATTCTCGGTTGAATTCTCCGAATATCGTCAGTATATACCGGGTGACCCGCTGCGCAACGTGGACTGGAAGGTCTACGGTAAAACCGACAGGTTGTACGTGAAACAGTACGAAGAAGAAACGAACCTGAAGGCGTACATCCTCCTGGACGCCAGCGCGTCCATGGCCTACGGTTCCAATGGCATCACCAAATTTCAGTATGCTGCCTATACCGCTGCCGCGCTTTCCTACCTGATGCTGCGCCAGCGCGACGCCGTCGGCCTGGTCTCATTCGACCGAAGCATCCGCACCTACCTGCCGCCGAGGTCGGCGGGTACGCATCTTCACGCCCTGCTTGGAACGCTGCAGAATACCCACCCCGAGGGCGAAGACACCGACCTGGCCACCACTTTCCACAGCCTTGCCGAACGCATTGTGCGCCGCGGCCTTATCGTGGTCCTGTCGGACCTGATGGACGACCCGCGCTCCCTGCTGTCCGGTCTGAAGCACTTTCGCCACCGAAAGCACGAAGTCATCGTCTTCCACATACAGGACCCCAGAGAACGCGATCTCGATTTCGGCCGTGAAACCCGGTTCGTCGACCTCGAATCCGGCGCCTCCGTCACCACCGAACCCTGGCACGTGGCCTCCGATTACAGGGAGCATATGGATGCGCTTACCGGGCAATTCGGCCGCGAATGCCGTGAAAGCCTCATCGACTACGTCCTTCTGGACACCGCCAGTCCCTTCGATACGGTTCTGTTCAACTATCTGGCAAAACGAAAACGCCTTATGTAACATGATGAGTCCAATGAATCGCCTCAATTGACACCTGAGAGGATCCCTATGGAACGCGTGCGCGTGGGCATCGTAGGCGCGGGGAAGATGGGGCGTACCCATATCGACGCCCTGAGAGACGTGAAGTACGGCGAAGCCGTTGCCTTGAACGACCCCGCCAATATTCCGGGCGTTGGCCCCGGCCTTGCCGGACTGTACGACCTGGACTATGAGAATAGCCTGGAGTCGCTTGTTGCCAGGGACGATATCCACGCCGTTATCGTGACCACGCCCCACGCTCTGCACGCCGAACACGCCATTGCCGCGCTCGAGGCGGGCAAACATGCCCTCGTGGAAAAGCCACTGGAGCTGACCCTGGATAAATGCGACGCCATTATTCAGGCGGCGCGTCGTGCGGACCGCAAACTCATGGTCGCGCAGAGCCATCGGTACTGGGAAGGCGACGCACTATCCAAACGACTTCTGCAGGAGGGCGTCATCGGGAGGCTGCTCATGTGCAGGGATACGCTGGCCACGCCGGGATACCGCAAGCCCGATCCCAACCGGGCGTGGTTCACGGACCTGGATCTCTACGGTCCCGGCGGCCTTATCGCGTGGGGAGTACACAATATCGACAGATTGCGCTGGTGGTTCGAATGCGAAGCAGACTATGTGTTCGCCCGGTCCTATTCGTTACGCACGGAGGTCCCTGGAGACATCACGTCCAACATGGTGATGATTGGCTTCCGGAACGGCGGCAGCGCCCACCTTATCTATTCCGAGGCCCTCCCTCCGCCCGGCTGGAGGGGTTTCAGTTGCGGCGCGGAACTCATTGGTGAGAAGGGGCTGATGGAGGTCGATCCCTACAACAAGGTCAAGATCGCCCGTGAGGACACGAGGGAATGGGAAACGGTGTACGACCACGCGTCGGTGGAGGACCCGCGGCAGAAGGCGTTTGCTGACGAGGTAAGGGACTTTATCGCATGCATCGTAAACGACACGCCGCCTCCGGTCACGGGAGAAGACGGCCGGGCGGCCGTGGAGATCGCCCTGGCGGCCTACCGCTCGTCCCGTACCGGTGAAGCCGTCAGGCTGCCCCTGGACGATTGACGATGAAATCCTTTCTCATAGATCTCGCGTTCGAGCTTCGCGCCGACCTGCGGTCCGCGAAGGCGGTTCCGGCGCTGACGGCCGGATTCACGGCGGGTCTGGGTCTGATGGTTGCCCAGGTCGCCTTCGCGAGCTTTATCTTCTCGGGACCTCTGGCGCCCTATTCCTCGCAGGGCGTCGGGCTGGTGCTTTTCGGAAATTTCACCGCGTGTCTGTTCATCGCCCTCGGGGGCGGGTACCGCGGAGCAATTGCGGGATTGTCTCCCGTACTGGTCGTCGTGATGGCTGCGGTCGGATCCACGATGGATGCGGAGGGCCATGCGCTTTTCGTCACGACGTCGGTTGCGCTTATTCTGACCGCAGTGGTCACCGGTGCGGGCTGTCTCATCATCGGGCGCTTCCGGCTCGCAAACCTGATGCGCTTTATCCCCTATCCTGTGGCGGGCGGATTCGTGGCCGGAATCGGTGGGGCCGTATGTCTTGCCGCGATGTCGCTGATGGGATCCGATCCGGACTGGCACGCGATTCCCGCGCTCTTCGACGCATCCACGTTCTGGAAATGGAGCCCGGGTGTGGTGTATGGGGTCGCTCTGTATTTCGCAATGAAGCGTTGGGCGAATCCACTGATCCTGCCGGTAAGCGTCGCGCTTGCCGTAGTCGCGTACCACTTCGCGCTCGCCAGCCTCGGCATTTCGGGCGATGCTGCGCGTGCGGAAGGCCTGCTGCTCACCAGAACTGCCGACGGGAACCTGTGGCCGGCCCTGTATCCGGGCGACCTCGCAAACGTGCAATGGTCCTCCATGGCCAGACAGGCCCCCCACATGCTGACGCTGATTCTGGTTGCGTTTATCGCCGTGGTGATGAATTTCGCCGGCCTGGAGCTGGCAGTGAATCAGGAGTTGGACTGGGACCGGGAGTTCCGGATGACGGGCGTTGCGAGTATGGTCGCCGGTCTCGGCGGCGGCACGGTGGCGACGCTTGTCGTGCCGGCCTCCTTGCGCAGCAAGTTGCTTGGGGCCACAACAAGGTTGACCGGAGTGGTCGCCGCTCTGGTGATCGGGGCGGCATTGTTTCTTGGGGACGCGATGCTGGAACTCGTTCCTGCGCCGCTCGTCGGCGGAATCCTGGTCTTTGCCGGTGTGGGCTTGTTGGACCAGGGCCTCGTGGCAAGCCGCAGACGGCTCCCATGGTCGGAATACGGCATCATTCTACTGATCTTCGTTGCGATTACGTCTTTCGGAATGATCGAGGGTGTAGGCGTCGGGATGCTCGCCACACTCGTGTTCTTCGCTGTCCGCCTCAGCCGCGTGGACCCGGTCGAGTCGCGGTTCACCGCGCGCGAACGGAGGAGCAACAGGGCCCGTCCTGTCCCGGATCGCGCCATTCTGCTGGAGGAAGGTGAGCGGGCGGAGGCGTACCGGCTGCGCGGCTACCTCTTCTTCGGCAGCGTGTGTCCCCTCGCGGACCATCTCAGGAATTCCCTTAAGGGCGCTTCGCGTCCTGTTTGTCTGATACTGGACTTCAACGCCGTTTCCGGCTTCGACTACTCGGCGGTGAACGTCCTGTGCAGGTTTCTGCAGGCGGCGAGTGCTGCCGGGGTTCGGGTCGTTCTGAGCGGATTGTCCGGAGGTATGCAGACCGGATTTAAGCACAACCTCCCGCCTGCCGTATTTGCGGGGTTGCTGGTCGAGCCGGATGCGGACCGCGCCCTTGAGGTCGGGGAGGAGATCCTCCTGTCGGCCTGGAAGGCGGACGCCGACAGGGCTGACGCGCGGCGCACCTCTCTGCTGGAGCACGCCGCCGATGACCTCGAACGCTACCTGGAGCGTCAGATAGATTTCGAAGACCTGACGGATGAACTGCAAAGGTGGTTGAACCAATGTCAGTACTCTGCAGGCGAGGCCCTCGCAAGACAGGATGCGCCGAAAAACGGTCTGCAATTGCTGATCTCCGGCAGGGCCACCGGGTACGATTCGGCGGGCGCTCGCTTGTTTCAAGTCGGGCCCGGGGATTCGATATGGCCCGCAGATGCTTCGGAGCAGGAGGCAGCGCTGGTGATTGCAGACGAACCCTGCCGGACGATGGTGCTGACGCCGGTTGCGTTGGACAAGCTGGAGGAGAACGAACAAATGCTTACGCTTAAGCTGTATCGGTACCTGCTGGCAGGGCGTCTACGGGGCGCATCGGGAACGGAGCAATAGCATGGGGATTCGGGTAGTTGGAATCGAAATGACCCCGCTCGATTACGGCGGTTCGTTCCTGATTGGGAAGGGACGGGCAAACGAGGTGCGCTTCTGGATCGAGTCACGTACCCGCGTTATCGACGACAGGGAGGGGATCAGCGAGGATTTCTACCAGACCGCCTCCTGCAAGAGCGAGAATACGTTCCATGAAAGGGGCTTGTTCAAACGTGACAACTACGATTACCTGCCGATCTTCAGCGCGAAGTATGGTCTCATCTTCCGGCGTCCGGCCCGTCTGAGCGACCGGTACCGGGAAACGCAGTCATACGGGGAGATGTTCGGCGGGTATGACCTCCACACTGTCGAGGGCGAGAGCATTCGCGAATTGCCGTCGAACGCGTCCATCCGCGAGGAAACGTATCGCTTCGCGCCGTTGGTCTCGCAGACGGAGATCCGAAACGATGATACCGGACTCAGTGCCCTGATCGAATGTCCCGTAAAGACGATGAACACCCGCCGCGAGGACGACCGCTACCAGGTCGACACCGGTCCGCTCGCCTTCCCCGATCTTTCCAAACGCCCCGATCGCCTTGTCGACTGCCTGTCGCTCGCCTTCGTGGCCTTTAACGCCCCTCACTTCGCCGACTTTGTGATCGAAGCGCCCACCCCCGCCGATCCCTGTAATCCCGATCTGAAAGTACACCACTATTCGAAGATCGTCAGCCTGCCATCGCGTAACCGGGTTTTCGCTGTGGAGTAGACCGGTGCGCATATAAACCGACCTGTGTTGACCGCTACCACGATGGAATGACCGTAGCCTGTGCGATGCCCCTTGACAGTGCGTCGAACGGGCATTAAATGTAGGTTGTTGTCCTTTGATTTATTCCATTAAGTGCGGGATTACGGTGGCGACGCGGATCTCACGCTCTTTCGCAAGGTACTCGTCAGCCGGAACCGCATCAGGTAACGGCGTCGCCAATTGAAACGAAAGACCCTTTCCCATGATCAACAAGATTCGAATCAGAAACGTGGCGACATTTGGACAAACAGCGGAAGAACTGGATGAACTGAAAAAGGTGAATTTTATATACGGTGCAAACGCCACAGGAAAAACGACGATATCTCGTGTTATCGCTGATCCACATGCAGAAGATCATCTCGACTGCGAAGTGACGTGGAAAAATGGTATACACCTCGAGGCTTTTGTGTACAACCGCGACTTTGTTGATCGAAACGTAAATCGACCTGAACACTTGCAGGGGATTTTCACTTTAGGCGAGAAGGACAAGGAGATTGAAGACAAGATAGCCGGCGCAAGAAGAGAACTACAGAATACAAATAGCTCTATTGAGACGTTGGAAACCACACTCCGCGGTGGCGGGAATAGCGGAGGCAAATTCAGCGATCTGAGAGAACTTGAAGAGCAGTTTTCCGAAGATTGCTGGAAAATGAAAAACAACCACGACTCAGAATTCAAGGATGCGTTTACTGGGAATCGTGGAAGCAAAGAAGATTTCAAGGCAAAGCTGATGTACGAGTCGGAGAACAATACCGCCGATTTAGTCGAACTTGAAACTCTACGGCAAAAGGCTAAGACGATCTTTAGCGAATCTCCCCAAGAGCAGGAGAGTCTACAAGGCCCGGATTGGAAACAGCTTTTGGACCATGAAAGCAATCCAATTTTGAAAAAGGTCGTTATTGGGAAATCTGACGTAGATATCTCAAGTCTAATAAGGAAACTTGGTAATAGTGACTGGGTCAAACAAGGCCGCGAATATTACGACCCTAAGAGCCGTGTCTGCCCGTTTTGCCAACAGGAGACGCAGGTATCGTTAGAAGACAGTCTTAACCTGACCTATTCATGAATCGTCAGGGATTGCAGATTCGTGCAGCAGAAGCAGCTTTCGAGTGAGTCTAAGAACGCAGGAGAAAGCTGGCTGTGCGGAACTGGCGCTTTCAAGCGATTTCAGGGTGTATTTTTGTAGCAGGGTCGCGTGGAGGCGTCAGGATGACCTTGTTGTGACTGCCAAGAGCACAGACGTCTCCATGGCTTTTGGTGGTAGCAATCAAGACGTGAAGGCGGCCTGGTCCAGATGGAAACGTTATGGCATGGCGGTTCCCAGATTGCAGAGCATAGTTCGATAGAGGTGTTTGAGTGGAAACGCCGTTGGCAGATGGAACGTGATTTTGGTTTTCAGTTCACAAACGCGCCCGGCGACTTTCAAGATGCGGTTTTGCAGCGTATTAAACTGGGCGTTCGTCCACGTGGTGCCGCGCAACCCGATATGGGCCAGGGCGTGCACCAACACATAGGCGGCGCTGTGGAGAAAGAGCCGGAAGTGATTGGCGTGGAAGGTGTGGCAAGAGGTGCGATCGGAATGCAGAAAGGTCTTGTGATTCTTGATGAAGTTTTCCATCCTGCCGCGTGAGCAATAAGCGGTTTTGTAGATGAATGACGGTTGTGCGCCGTTCAGGTTGGTGACCACGAATCGGATATTGTGACCTTGCGGGGTGACTTCTGCCTTGCAGATGATGCGGCGTGGGGAAGACCAGCTGCCGGCCTGATAGTCCCAACAGCGATACAGGCGAACAGGTTTTCCCCCATCTGCATACAGCGCTTTGGCCTGGTCCATCAAGGGCTGTGCCAACCGCAGCAGCACCGCGTTTCCGCCTTGTCCGAGGATAAAAAACACATCGTTTTCGTCACACATCGTATGCACTTCCGGACACGAAAAGTGTGAATCGCCACGCAACAGGATCTTGACATCGGGCCATGCGTGACGCAGGTAGGCGATCACCCGTTTTAGAATCGACACGATCTCTTTGCCCGTGGGTCGGCGGCCCGGACGCAAGACCGTCGTGATCAACTTGCCGGTTTGCCCTTCATAGATATGCAGGGGTTGGTAGCAATAGCCCTTGAAATACGCATTGAATAACGACAACTGTTGGGTTCCATACACCTTGTCTTCCGTGTCATCGATATCCAACAGAATGGCCTCGGGAGGGTGCTTATACGAGGCGATAAACGCATCGGCAAAGGCCGTCGCGATACGATATAAGTCACCTCTGGTGATCCGGTTCTCGAACCGACTCATCGTGGGTTGACTGGCCAGGTTGGCACCGGTGACCGGCAACCGATCGCAGGCCGCCTTGAAGCCGGGGTCGCTACGCAACGTATTGCAGTCGTTCGCATCCTCATACCCACACGCCATCTGAAAGACACGCTGAGTCAGCAGGTCCACCGACGGGTGATCCACGTAACTTGGATGCCGACGATCTGTTATCGCCGCAACGATCCGACACAAAATGCCGATTTTGGACTCCACCTCTCGAAGCAGCATCGCCCCGGTGTCGCTGGTCAGCATGCCCCCGTCGAAGGTGGCTTCTACCCGTTTGCCAGAAACACTTGCGAAAGACATCCTTTGTTGTTTATCTTGACCTGCCACGGTAGTTTCCTCCCGGTTCATTGTTATCAGGTTATTCGCGTAACCATAATATAATACAATGACTTGGATAAGGAAACTACCTTTTTTGTGAATTATTCAGATTAACGAATATTTCGACGAAGCGTTTGAGGCGGATTCTACTGCAATTGACAGCCTTCTAGCCGCCTACAAAACCGACTCACGGCGTCTTCGGCAGGAATTAGAATCAATACTCGACCGTCCGCCTGAATGCCTGGACGTAGTTAGGATGCAGAATCTAAGCGATGTCTGCGATGCCAAATTGCAAATGAATATCCAACGTATAGAAGAGAAAAGGCGGGAGCCGAGCAATTCTATGGAGCTTGAGTCGCTAAGTGGTGTTTTTGCTAATATCAACAAGTGTGTAGTGGCGGCGAATACAAAAATCAAGGAACAAAACATGTTGGTGCAGAACGCCCTCGCAGAGCGATCTAATCTAACGAATCAGGTGTGGCGATACCTGCTAGATTGCCAGATAACGGTTCAACTTAACTCCTATATGAAAAGGAAAAGAGACCTCGAAAAAGCGATTGGGAATTTAAACACAAATATTGCTAAGAAAACGGACGAAAAACTGAAGAAGGAAAAAGAAATCATAGCCCTTGAGAGACATACGACAACCATTCAACCTACAATTGGCGCAATCAACACCCTCCTAAAGTCATTTGGATTTGAAGGTTTTGTTTTGGCGAGATCCAAAAGGGATCGATTCTACGAGATCAAACGACCGGACGGGTCTGACGCAAAAGAAACACTCAGCGAGGGCGAGAGGAGCTTTATTGCGTTCCCCTACGTGCCAATATAGAGTGAGACAACTCCCCCTCCGAGTTTAATGTCGTACATTGGGCGGAGAGGAGAGCACGAGATGAGGTCAAGAGTCGATGTTGGAGACAACGGCAGCAAGGGGTCTCTGGTTGTGGAGGTCCCGCGCGGGACCTCCACAACCACGAGGCCGGATCCGGAGGTGCCTGCGCGTGCGAAGCGTCGCCGGTTCACCGCGCGGTATAAGCTTCGCATCCTGGAAGAGGCGGAGGCTTGCCGGGCTCCTGGTGAAGTTGGCGCGCTGCTGCGTCGCGAAGGGTTGTATTCCTCGCAGTTGACCCAGTGGCGTCGGGCGCGTCGTGAGGGGTCGCTCAAGGCACTATCCAAATCGCGGGGACCCAAGGGACGTCGCCGCGACGAGGTCGCCGTCGAGAACGAGCAACTGCGCAAGGAAAACGCCCGTTTGCGTCGACGGCTGGAGCAGGCGAACACGATCCTCGAGATCCAAAAAAAAGCCTCCGAGATCCTGGGCATCCCCCTGAACCGTCCGCCAAGCGACGACGACGTATGATGCGTGCGGCAGAACAACTGGCCCCAAAGGTCGGGTTGGCGGGGGCGTGTCGGGCGTTGGGTGTGGCGCGTGCTTCGGTCTACCGTGCGCGTAAACCATCGCGATCGGGTCCTCGTAGCGCGCGCCCCTCGTCGCCACGTGCGCTTTCCCAAACCGAGCGCGCTGCCGTGCTGGACATCCTGCACGAGGATCGCTTCGCAGACCGGGCCCCAGCGGCAGTCTACGCCACGTTGCTGGAGGAAGGACGGTATGTCTGCTCGATCCGCACGATGTATCGGGTACTGCACGACGCAGGGGAGGTGCGCCAGCGGCGACACCAGCGGCGTCATCCACGTCTCGAACCACCCCGGTTGATGGCCAGTGCGCCCAACCAGGTCTGGACGTGGGATATCACCAGGCTGCCAGGACCCCGCAAGTGGGTGACCTTTCCCCTCTACGTCGTACTGGATCTGTTCTCCCGCTATGTCGTGGCCTGGATGGTCGCCGCAAGGGAGAGCGCCACAAACGCAAAGCGGCTTATTGCCAACGCGTGCCAGAAGCAGGGCATTCAACCCGGACAGCTGACGCTGCACCAGGACCGTGGCGCACCGATGACGGCCAAGACGTTTTCGCAGTTGCTGATGGATCTCGACATCCTGGCCAGCTACTCTCGACCCCGCGTTTCCGATGACAACCCGTATTCTGAAAGCCAGTTCAAGACGCTCAAATACACCCCATCATACCCCGAGCGCTTCACCGATCCGCAAGAAGCGCGCACCTATTTGCAGGCCTTCTTTCACTGGTACAACACAAAACACCGTCACAGCGGCCTGGGATTGCACACCCCCGACACCGTCCACTATGGGCTGACACAGCAGATTCAGGCCGTCAGACAAACGGTGCTGGACCAGGCTTATCATAAACACCCTGAACGATTTGTTAAGGGGCATCCTCGTCCGCCAAGCGTTCCGGACGAAGTGTGGATAAACCAACCCGCGAATACCATCGAATGCCATCAGTTACTTCACTAAATTCCAACGGGCGTTGTCTCATTTCTATTGACACGTTCCGTTCCTTTATTTTTACCACTTAGTCAAAGGCAGCCCTTCGGAGAGTGGTGTGACGTCCGATCGTGTCGTTGTGATTGATGATCCTGTCTCCAGTCTTGATAGCAACGTCCCGACGTGCCAATATAGAGTGAGACAACTCCCCCTCCGAGATTAATGTCGTATATAGGGCGGAGAGGAGAACACGAGATGAGGTCAAGAGTCGATGTTGGAGACAACGGTAGCAAGGGGTCTCTGGTTGTGGAGGTCCCGCGCGGGACCTCCACAACCACGAGGCCGGATCCGGAGGTGCCGGCGCGTGCGAAGCGTCGCCGGTTCACCTCGCGGTACAAGCTTCGCATTCTGGAAGAGGCGGAGGCTTGCCGGGCCCCTGGTGAAGTTGGCGCGCTGCTGCGCCGCGAAGGGTTGTATTCCTCGCAGTTGACCCAGTGGCGTCGGGCGCGTCGTGAGGGGTCGCTCAAGGCACTATCCAAATCGCGGGGACCCAAGGGACATCGCCGCGACGAGGTCGCCGTCGAGAACGAGCAACTGCGCAAGGAAAACGCCCGTTTGCGTCGACGGCTGGAGCAGGCGAACACGATCCTCGAGATCCAAAAAAAAGCCTCCGAGATCCTGGGCATCCCCCTGAACCGTCCGCCAAGCGACGACGACGTATGATGCGTGCGGCAGAACAACTGGCCCCAAAGGTCGGGTTGGCGGGGGCGTGTCGGGCGTTGGGTGTGGCGCGTGCTTCGGTCTACCGTGCGCGTAAACCATCGCGATCGGGTCCTCGTAGCGCGCGCCCCTCGTCGCCACGTGCGCTTTCCCAAACCGAGCGCGCTGCCGTGCTGGACATCCTGCACGAGGATCGCTTCGCAGACCGGGCCCCAGCGGCAGTCTACGCCACGTTGCTGGAGGAAGGACGGTATGTCTGCTCGATCCGCACGATGTATCGGGTACTGCACGACGCAGGGGAGGTGCGCCAGCGGCGACACCAGCGGCGTCATCCACGTCTCGAACCCCCCCGGTTGATGGCCAGTGCGCCCAACCAGGTCTGGACGTGGGATATCACGCGTCTGCCAGGACCCCGCAAGTGGGTGACCTATCCCCTCTACGTGGTACTGGATCTGTTCTCCCGCTATGTCGTGGCCTGGATGGTCGCCACAAGGGAGAGCGCCACAAACGCAAAGCGCCTGATTGCCAGCGCGTGCCAGAAGCAGGGCATTCAACCCGGACAACTGACGCTGCACCAGGACCGTGGCGCACCCATGGCGGCCAAGACGTTTTCGCAGTTGATGATGGATCTCGACATCCTGGCCAGCTACTCTCGACCCCGCGTTTCCGATGACAACCCGTATTCCGAAAGCCAATTCAAGACGCTCAAATACACCCCAGCATACCCCGAGCGCTTCACCGACCGGCCGGAAGCGCGTACCTATTTACAGGCCTTCTTTCCCTGGTACAACACCCAGCACCGTCACAGCGGCCTGGGATTGCTCACCCCCGACACCGTCCACTATGGGCTGACACAGCAGGTTCAAGCCGCCAGGCAAACGGTGCTGGACAAAGCTTATCACAACCACCCTGAACGATTTGTTAAGGGGCATCCTCGTCCACCACGCGTTCCGGACGAAGTGTGGATTAACCAACCCGCGAATACCATCGAACGCCATCCGTTACTTCACTAAATTCCAACGGGCGTTGTCTCATTTCTATTGACACGTTCCGACGTGTTATTTGTTGTCAGTAGTCTAATTAGGGCGCTTTTTGCGGATGTGCGGCAAAAGAACGGCGGGAATATCAAGCAAGTCTTAGTCTTAACTCACAATGCCTATTTCCATAAAGAAGTCTCATTCGATAGCAAAAGTAAGCAACACAAGCGGAAAGACGAGACATTTTGGACTGTGAGAAAGTCGGGTATGTCATCCCGAATTGAATCTCACAGTACGAATCCCATAACCAGCACCTATGAATTGCTTTGGCGGGAAGTAACGAGGCCTGACCAAACCGGACTTTCACTGCCGAATACTCTTAGGAGAATTCTTGAACACTACTTCAAAATAACCGGAAGTGTAGATTTCGAAAAAATCAGTGCCAAATTCGACGGAGAAAGAAAACTGATTTGCAGATCGTTATTTTCTTGGATCAATGAAGGCTCTCATTCGGCTTTTGATGATCCTCACTACTCGCCTGACCAGGCCATGGCCGACTCGTATCTAAAGGTCTTCAAGGATATATTCTGTCACACAGGCAATGGGGAACACTATAGGATGATGATGGGCGAAGAGCAGACCGATTGATGCAAAAAGCTTCGACTCATCTATCGTCGCGGTGAGGCATTTCTCAAATTTCGTTCGTTTGCACGTCCCAACGGTTGTTGATTCTTGTGGAGAAGAGGTCTTGAATTCAGACCCCGGGCTTAAAAAAACTCGTTTGTTCCCATGGTTTATTTTTGCGGCCGTGATTTTGCTATGGTTCGCCTATTGGTGCGTAACCACACTGTTCATGTCTGAATTAGAACATCGAGGTCAATTCGGGGACATGTTCGGAGCAATCAATGCGCTATTCGCTGGTCTTGCGTTTGCGGGCGTAATTTGGGCGATAATCCTACAGAAAAATGAACTAAGTCTCCAAAGAGAGGAACTTAAGCTACAGCGCGACGAGTTAGAGCGGACCCGAAAGGAAATCAAGGGGCAAAAGGAGCAACTTGAGGCTCAAGATCAAACGTTAAAAAAACAGAATTTTGAGGATTCTTTTTTCCAACTCTTACGTTTTCACAATGAAATTGTCGGTTCATTGTCATTCATAGACTCAACTGGCCGCGGCAGCTTTGCGCAATTGAACGCCAACTTGTCGAACTTATTTACCAACGACGAATCCGACAGAGAATTCGAGGAGATCTGGCGCGAATTTGCCAACAGGCACTATCGCAACGTCGATCACTACTTTCGCCATCTCTACAATACGGTTGAGTTCGTCGACCAACATCCTTTCTTGCGAGATCTCGAGGAGAGACATCGCTATACCAATCTTATTCGTGGTCAGTTGTCAAGTGATGAACTGGGACTTCTCTTCTACAGTTGTCTAGACCACGGAGCATTTAAGTGCCTAGTCGAGAGGTACGCACTTCTGGAGGGTATGGACAGTAGGATCCTTCTTGATCCCAAGCACAGGGACAGATTTTCGGAAAGTGCTTACCGGTTCACCGCTGCTTGAGCCGGTGAAAGCGATAGTCGAGCGGTGGGAATGACTCTGCTGATCTGATGTACAATGCAGCTAATTTATCGTTCTGAAGCCTTCGATCAGCGACTAAATCAAAAAAGGAGACATCATGCGCCCCGATATTCTGACCAACCGTCGCCGGACGTCCGTGCCGGACAGGGAAACCCCGCTGAGCAGGCGTTATAAACGCATTCTGGAGAACTGGGTGCCGGTAGGCCTGAGCTATTTCGAGGACTGGCCGGAGCGTCCCAACTGCGGGCATTTTTTCGGCGGGGCCCACTGGTACGGCAGCGACACTGCCGGGCCGGCTTTCGTGTTTGCCGCGCTGGCGAACTCGCCCGAATACGATTCGAAAAGAACAGGATGCTCGAAAGAAGAACTGAGGGAACTCGCGCTGAAGGGGATCCGCTACCTCTGCTTTACCCACGACACGGGTCCGACCGAGTGTATCCGACCTGAAAAAAGCCTTGGCAATCCCCGAACATGGGGAACGAAGTGGGGCGAGCGCGGCAGGGGGTTTTTCCCCGAGAGCCAGTGCGGAACGAATCTTTCCGACGTCGCCCTGACCGCCCTGATGCTGGGCAACCTGGTTGACGACGAGACGTGGAGTATGATCGCGCGCATGCACGAAGACTATGCCGAGCGGTTCGGCGCCATGGCGCCGAAAAGCGGCGTCTACACCAATACACAGATGGAAGAGAACGGCTGGACGTCGTGCGGCCTGGCCTCGGTTGAATGTTTCCTGAGCAACTCGCCCAACGTCAAATCCTGGGCCGAAACGGCCCGCCGGTGGATGTTTTCGACCACCACGACCCAGCAGGACACGAAGAATCACGCACGCTTCTCAGACGGACAGACGGTCAGGGAACTGACCGGCCAGACGTTCGTCGCACTGCCGGACTACATGGCCGAGAACCACGGTATGGTACATCCCAGCTACACCGGCAGTTCGGTCATGTTCACCGGGCGGCTCGGTATCATCTACGGAACGTTCGGCGTGGGGATTCCGGAACATGCGCTCTTCAACCGGATGGAGATTTACGATCAGCTCAAACGTACGACGGACCGGACCGGCTCGATGCATCCCGTGCAGGGTATGGACTGGCCGTATATCCCGCCCGATTCCGGAACGCTGACGCATGCGACGGCCGCACTGCTTCTGGACGATCCGGATGGGGCCTTTTTTGAGAGCCGGGCACTCGAAACCCTGGAACAGCGCGCCGAAAGCGCGGGCGGGCGCATGCATGAACGGCAGATCGCGGAAATTGTGCACGGACCTCAGGATCCGCTGATCATCCGGGAACACAATATCGTCAGTCCCGCCCACACCTATTTTCTCCACAGGATTTTCGGCGACGGGCCCGAACCGGAGTCCGCGGCGGCGGTCGAACGCAGACTGAAAGGTGTCAAGGTCTATCCCCATTCCGGCTTTGTCTTCCATCGGCACCGGACCGGTCAGTCTTCACTTTCCTGGCGCAACGACATCATGGCGCTGCCGTTGAATAAAGACGGCCTCTATACGGTCGCGCCGGCGTCAAATTCGTTTATGGCCCGCATTGACGTTCAGGGCAAGCCCGACAGCCACGACCTGGTCTCGGTTCGCCTGGACGAACAGCAGGACGGCTTCGCAGCCGCCATGATCCTGGACCGCGCACAGCGTTCGGTTCGGCAGGAAGTGCTCTTTGCCGGCCTTCCCTCCGGGATCTCCCTCTCTTGCGAACGGCTCACGGCCCAAGAGACGATAACCGTTCAGAGTGTAGACCAGGGCTTCCTGCGCATCGTCAATGAAGACTTCAAAGCCTTGAAGGGAAACTGCAACGGTTACCGTACCGTCCACACGCCTGGCGGTTCGGATCGCTTCAAGAGTTACGTCACCAGGGATCCGGACAGCGACGTTGTCAAGACCTACGATCATCCGGCGTGGCTCAACGTCGACAACCGCATGGGCATCGTCTACACGGGTACAGGGAACACAGTCTACCACAACCGGCACTTCTACCAGGTCTGGCGCGCCGTGGCGGACGACCTCACCCTCAGCCGGGTCGATCAACCGTTCCAGGTAACCGCCGGGAAGACCATTTCCGAACTCACGGCGCTCATCGCCCCGGACCGTACCCATCGAACAACGGCCGGTATCGACTTTGTCGCCCTTCAGACAATACCGTCCGCCGTCGGCCTGCTCGCGGACAATCACCTTGCCGTGGCGAACTTCGGAGAAAAGGCCGGCGGGTTAACCTTCACGGCGAATCGCTCGGACCTCCCGAATATTCCCATCTTCGATGGCGTTACCCGTGTAGATGGAGACAGCGTCGCCTATGCGCGAAACCTCACGTCAGGCGAAGCCCGTTTGCAGGAAGCGATTCTGAACATCCAGACGGACGGTGCGCTGGAAGTCAACGCCGCCGGGACCGGCGGCGTTTGGGCGCGGAACACGGGCGCCGCATCGGCACTCGTGACGCACAATGGCACGGAAACGCGGATCCCGCCAGGGGAAATCGCCGTCCTGGAATAGAGCGGCGAGGCGAAAACGTCAGATAGAGCCCCAACAGAAGAACGAGGGCCGAGGTTAATGCCTTGGCCCTCGTTTGTGTTCATTGTGCAGGTCCTGGACTGAATTCAGTGCGTGAATTCCGTTACCATCTGACTCTGAAACGTGTTTCCGCCATGGCGCTTCGCCCGGTGTGCAGGTCCTCCACCACAACTCGAAACGCCCTCGGACCCGGCGATGCGCCGTCCATATCCACGCGGAGGTAGCGCGGCTCCCAGTCCCTCACGCCACGGTAAGAGTACGAAACGGCCGTTGTCCAGTCGCCCCCCGACGTGCGCGCCGACCCCTCCGGCAGCGACTGCATCTGATAGCTGATGCGGTAGTGCGTGGTTCCGAATTCCTCACGCGAAAGATTGTAGATTTCGAAATAGAACCACGCATGCCCTTGCCTTCGACACACCTGCAACGGATTCGGAAGAACGGCAAACTGGTCACGGCCGTATGGCGCGTTCTTCCGCATCTGAATACGGCGCGCCATCAACAGACTGCTGATCTCCAGTGTGTCCTGTCCGAATGATCTGACCCGCATCCGTTCCCGGTACGTACCCACCCGCTTCGTCGCCCGGTCTTCGACTTCGCACGACAGATAATACGTTCCCGGATCAAGGATCATGCGTTCCGAGGCGAGCAGGAAGCCCTCTTCCGTGGATTCATAAACCACCCTCGGCAAACGCTCCACGGTTGAGACGTTGTGCCGGAGCGTATCCCATTCGGAATCGAAAAGAAAGAGCGCCTGCCTGGCGTCCACTCCGGCATTTCCATTGTCTGCCGACAGAGTATGACGCACGTTTTCATCCGGAAGCGCGTAATACACTTCGATTCGCGTATTGCCGTCGCCATGCCGGAACTGCGCAGTCTGGCAGGGAGCATCATATTGCAGCGGATGCTGATAGATATCTGGTACCTCCTCCACCAATTGTTCGAGTTTCAGGCGTTTATTGCCCAGTCTGGCCGTTACGAACCGCCAGGAGTCCCATGTAACCGTGGGGACGAATATCACTGTAAACGGGCCATAGTCCCAGACGTCCTTCCGGCCCCTGCCGGGGCCGTCCATGTACCGGACGCGCGGGTCTCCGTACCGGATATAGACCTGCCCCATATCGGTCTGCCAGCCCTCCCGCCCGAGTGTGGGATCGGAGAACCGCAGGTTTGCGTAGGCCACGCGTCGGCACTGTTCCAGCAGGCGTTCGTTGACCGACGTCAGGTACATCGGGTCCTTTTCCAGCCAGAACTCGCGGATTTCTACTTCGCTGGGGGGCGGTTCACCCCGTTTATCCCGACCGGGGTCTCGAATCAGGAAGAGCGACTGCATGAACCTGCGGGCGGTATCGGTCATCCGGTCCAGCCCGTCCGTGTAGGCCCGATAGGCCGCTTCAAGGTTGCCATTCATCTGATAACCCAGGCCGGCGAAAAAGTGGGCGTTCCAATTCTCCGGCCGGCGCTTTCGATAGGCTTCGAAGAGGTCGATCAGCGGCCCGGCCATGTCGGCGGCGAAATAGGCAAGCCCGAGATAGTGGTGTGACGGCCAGTGGACGGGGTCCAGGCTGATGACGCGGGTGAGGTAGCCGATTCCACTTTCGATGTCGAGGTCCGGATATTCGACGAACGTCAGTGTTTTTCCGCCTCGGATTGAATACCTCCCGATTGCCGCTTTGGTGTCGTCATCGAGTCTGTCCGTAAAATAGGTCATCTCCCAGGCCCAGACCGCGAAACGCCCTGCCCAGAAGAGGCCAGCTACATGGTCGGGATCCAGTTTCAGAACCTGGAGCGCTTTTCTGTAAGAATCCGGACGCTGCAACGTCCGCCATAACAGTTCAGCATGGGTTGCCAGATAATCCGGGTGGTCGCGCTCACGCATCACGGCCCGCAGCAGCCAGTGGCCTGCCGTCTGTCGGGATACCGGCGTGCCCTGCGCCATGTAAAACCGCGCCAGTGCGTGCATCGTCTTTCCGGACCGGTCATGCCTCAGCGCACGCTTCATCAGGGCTTCGCGTCGTTCCCGATCGAGTAGCGAATCCGCCGCAGCGGCCAGCAGCGAGTCCACCTTCGCCGGATCGGACCGTGCGGCATCGACACGGGTCGTACTCAATGCGGCAAGGCAAACCGCCAGCGCAAACCGTACCATTTCTGGATCTCCTTGCAACCCGAGAACATAACTTTCCGGTTATCGGCTGAATGGAACTTTAAGATACAAGGCTTGATATACAAAAGAGCCACGTGACAGGCCACCGGGCCTGGGATGCATCCGTTCCCTATAGTAAGACACATGTTGCAGGGCACCGGTTCAAAAAAATGTAAACGCTTCGGCATCCCTTCAGAAAAAATGTGAAGGTTTCGAGGCTCGTCAACGAGCACAAATTAAAAGAGGATCCTTAAGGATCCTCTTTGTGTGTTTACATATTATTATATATTTTTTAAGTCTTTATGGAAAAAAACGCGAGCGATTCGCCAACCGCCGCTACGAGAAACGGACGTCCATGACACCGATATCGCAGGTCCGTATCGTCCGGTGGCCGCGGTGCGGCCCTCTTACTTCCTCCGTCTTCCGTCTCCCCGTTTTTCTCTCACCATCGCATCCGTCCGCGCAGCATCAATCCATAAGCGCTCGAACGATGCGCACTCAACTGACGCATGCCTTCCAGGTTCATATCCACGGCCGTTCCTGCAAACAGCCGACTGCCGATGCGATAGCGCTGAAAACCGTGGACACCCGTTGTCCACCCGACGTATGGCGTCACCAACGCGTCGTTCTTGTGGGTCAACAGTTGATATCCCAGATTGAATTGCATGCGGTCCGGGCGCACGTTCGCCGCGCGCTCCGCTCCACGTGGACTTCCGAATCCCAGTCCTGAATTGCTGCGCCATAACCCTTCCGGACCACCTCCGGGTGCGCCCCAAACCGGTGATATATCCATGACGATTCCCTCTCTTACCAATCCGGGATCAATACGCATAATCAGACTCAGGCCCCATTCCTCGCGTGCGTCCTGCTGGTGAATCAGCAGGTACCGCAAGTGTGTGGACAGACTGACGCCGCGGTCAGCATGCGCCAGTTGGAACCCTCCGCCCACGTCGATGCCCGCGCCTTTCTCCACATGGCCCCTGTCCCAACGCGCGCCGATTTCAACACTGGGGGTAAACCGCAATACGGGGTCGAAGGCAAGCGTCCGCCGGCTTTCAATCATCAATCGCACCCGCTTGGCCTCCACCCGCACGTCCGGCAGTCGCACGGTACCGTCGGATTTTGTCCGAACGTAGAAAGCGTCTCCCTTTACCGCGAAACCGATGCCATGCCAACTGGACAGTTCCTGTCTGGCGCCTGTCGCGCCCATCGCCAGCCTCAAATCCGCGTCGTGGAACCCTAGTAGGTCTTGCATATCCGAACTGCCGCGCCCATATCCGGCCATTCCCCAGATCCCCAATCCGGGGCGTACCTGCAAGTGCACATACGGCATGAGACTGGTGATGCCGTAGTCACTGGGCACAAGCGTGTTTCTGGTTTTCACGTGATTGTAGTCGAGGTCGCCCCGGCTGTGCGTTAACGCAAGCCCAACCAGCAGATTCCGTCGCATCTGGTATTCAATGCCGAGGTACCCGGTGAAGCCATCCGCATCCATTCTGCGTATGGCGTTTGGAAGACTCGAAAAACCGGTCAGGGTGATCTGTCCCCACAGGACCCAGGCCCCAACTCTGTCCGTGCGCGTGAGCGGCATCTCGAAGTCGCTGCCGTACAACAGTCCGGATGCGCTCGACCGGCTTTCGAAAGACGCCGGCGCGTTCAGACCGTGAGGGTGTGAAATCTGCGTTTCCAATGGTATCCAGAGCTCATCGCCGGGCGTCGATGGCCTGCTGAGCCTGGATCCGGCGGCATACCGTGACCGGTCGCCGCGACCGGCCCCATACGATCCCACCGGCAGCCCGCCCAGCGTAAGCGAAGGTTCGATTCCCATCGGTTGGTCGAATCGACCGCTGACGACGTTGATCACATCCGTTGCCACCATTCTACCGACGCTCGAAAGCAGGACCTCCAGCGCCTCACTTGCGGCATCATTGTCGTCAATCGTGCCCGTTGCAATCGCCGCGCCGCCAGCCAGGACCGCATTCGCCGGCTCGGTCAGCGTCAGTGTGAACGTTTCCGCATCTTCATCCACATCGTCGTCGATGATGGGAACACGGATCGTCTGACGGGTCTGCAACGCCGTAAAGCGCAGTGTTCCCTGTGTTGTCGTGTAGTCTGCCCCCGCCACCGCCGTGCCGTTGGAGGTCGCGTATTTAACCGTAACCTCCTCACTGCTTGGCATGTCCATTACAACGGCGAATACAATCGCCAACGCGCCTTCAGGGGCCTGCTGGTCCGCCACCGTTATCGCCGGCAATTCATCTTCGAGGACCGTTACGACAACCGACGGCGCCTCCAGGGCCGTGTAGTCCCCGCCACTTATCGTGTGGCGCAACGTCACCTGATCCGCAATGGCATCCGCGTCGTCCCGGCTTCGTACTTCAACCTCCTGTGGCACTTCCCAATTCCGTGCCGTGAACGTCAACCGCGTCCGGTCCACCGACACGTCCGTATTCTCCATTCCCGTCACGACGATCGTAACCGCTGCCGTCGGCGCGCTTCCAATCGTCACGGTATATCTGCCGGTATCCCCTTCGGCAATCGACAGCGACGTCGGGGACACGTTCACGCCCCGTTCGTCGTTGTCGGTCAATGCAACGGTAGCTGTCG
This sequence comes from Candidatus Latescibacterota bacterium, assembly GCA_963662665.2. GTDB lineage: Bacteria > Latescibacterota > UBA2968 > UBA2968 > JAAXHE01. The sequence continues at coordinate 208,689 of CAXXJS010000040.1, read as the reverse complement.
TCAGGTCTCCTGCGTTGACCATGGGCGGGAGCGTGCCCAATCCGATCGATACGGTCTCGCCGTCATCGTCGACGTCGTCGTCAACCGCGAGCAGTTCAACCGTTCTGGTCGTGTCACCGCTGCTGAAGGTCACGTTCGGTTGGTACCCTGTAGTCCGCCTGTGTGGCGCCGTTGCCGGGGGTCACGTCAAGTGGAATGGTGACCTGGCGTTCGGGATCCGCGCTCAGCCTCAAGCTTATGCTCGCCGCCTCGCCCCCCTCTTCGGCTGTGTATTCCGCCGCGCCAAATGAGATCCTCACCGGAGGATAGTCGTTGTCCGCAAGGCGCACAACGGTTGCTGAAGGGCTCCCAACGTTGACCCTCTCGGGCGGTGTCCCGATGGTGAGCGTCAGGGTTTCGCCGTTGTCGTTCAGGTTGTCATCGATCGCCGTTACCACAATATCTCTTGCCGTCTGACCGCTGAGAAAGACAGTACTGTCCGGTACGCCCGAATAGTCGCCGGCTGTCGCGCCATTTTCCGGTGTCGCCATCAATGGAATCGCCACCCGTCGCTCCGGGTCCGCGCTCAATTGTACGCGAACGACGGCGGCAGGGCCGCCTTCCCGGCTTTCGTAGGACGGCCGGCCAAAGGACACGATAACCACCGGGTCGTCGTTGTCCGCAAGACGCACAACGGTTGCTGAAGGGCTCCCAACGTTGACCCTCTCGGGCGGTGTCCCGATGGTGAGCGTCAGGGTTTCGCCGTTGTCGTTCAGGTTGTCATCGATCGCCGTTACCACAATATCTCTTGCCGTCTGACCGCTGAGAAAGACAGTACTGTCCGGTACGCCCGAATAGTCGCCGGCTGTCGCGCCATTTCCCGGTGTTGCCGTCAATGGAATCGCCACCCGTCGCTCCGGGTCCGCGCTTAATTGCACGCGGACGACGGCGGCAGGGCCGCCTTCCCGGCTTTCGTAGGACGGCCGGCCAAAGGACACGATAACCACCGGGTCGTCGTTGTCCGCAAGGCGCACAACGGTTGCTGAAGGGCTCCCAACGTTGACCCTCTCGGGCGGTGTCCCGATGGTGAGCGTCAGGGTTTCGCCGTTGTCGTTCAGGTTGTCATCGATCGCCGTTACCACAATATCTCTTGCCGTCTGACCGCTGAGAAAGACAGTACTGTCCGGTACGCCCGAATAGTCGCCGGCTGTCGCGCCATTTCCCGGTGTTGCCGTCAATGGAATCGCCACCCGTCGTTCCGGGTCCGCGCTTAATTGCACGCGGACGACGGCGGCAGGGCCGCCTTCCCGGCTTTCGTAGGACGGCCGGCCAAAGGACACGATAACCACCGGGTCGTCGTTGTCCCTTATATTGACGGAGGTCACGGCATTCTCACCTTCTCGGAACCCGTCGGGCAACATCTCGAAGCCGAGCGTCAGGCTCTCGCCGTCGTCATCCATATCGTCGTCGACGGCGGCGACCCTGATATTCTTTTCCGACTCTCCACGGCCAAAGGTGACCTGCTCCGGTACGTCGCGGAAGTCCTCTTCCGTCGCCCCCCCTACATAAGTCGCTGTCAACGGAATCGAAACCTCGCGTGTGGCATCCTTGCTCAGGCGGACGCGCACCACCGCGTCGGCCCCACCCTCTTCCGCTGCGTATGTCGGCTGGTCAAAAGACACTCTGACGCCGCCGTCGTTGTCCTGCAGGATGATCAGTGACGTTGCATGTTTGCCTGTGCTGACCCCGCTGGGCAATCTGCCGAAGCCGAAGGTCAGGCTCTCACCGCCATCGTATACGTCGTCGTCGACAGCAGTGACGTCAAACGACTGTTTTAATTGATTGCTATAGAACGTAATGCCTTCCGGCACACCGGTGTAGTCGTCCTGTGTCGCCCCGCCATTCATTGTAACCGTCAGCGGGACCACTACTTTACGCCTGGGATTCTGGTTAAGGTACAGGCTCACGGTCGTCGCACCGCCGCCTTCCGTCGCCGTGTACGTTGCCTGCGCAAACGACACCTGCACGGCGACAGACGTCCGCGTCCGACCCACATCATCGTCCCTCACGGTAACGGAAAGGTATTTGGACACCCCGCCGTAGTCGCCGCCCGACGCCATATGCCTGAGCGTCGCGCTGTCATTGGATGCGTCGCCGTCCTGTCCTGCCGTAACTCTCACCGTCTGCGGGGAGTTCCAGGTATTGGTGTCAAACGCCAGGCTGGAATTGTTCAACGAAAGGTCCGTCCCCGAAGTGCCGCTGATTGACACGGTCACGTCACCCGTGGGCTGCGTCGCCAGCTTGACCGTATAGGCGACCCTCCCGCCTTCGTCGATCGTCAGTGAATTTCGAGAAAGGATCAAGCGAGGTTTATCGTTGTCGGTAACCGTCACGGGGAGGTCTTTGCTCACCCCTCCGTAACCGCCGCCGGAGGCCGTATGGGTGAGCGTCTCGCTGTCATCGATTTTGTCCGTGTCATCGCCCGCAGTGACTCTCACAGTCTTCGCGGAATTCCAGGTCGTATTGCTGAACGTGAGGGTGGTCTCGTCCAGGGTGAGATCGGTCCCGGACCAGCCGCCGATCGTCACCGTCACGTCGCCGGAGGGCTGAGTCGCCAGCTTCACGGTATAGTTTTCGTTGTCGTCCTCGCCGATCGTCAGCGAACCCGGGGACAGCAGCAGATTGGGAACGTCGTTGTCTGTGACGGTGACGGGGAGGTCTTTGCTCACCGAACCGTAGTCGCCCCCCGAGGCCGTGTGCGTGAGCGTCTCGTTGTCGTTGTCCATGTCCGTGTCCGAGCGTGCCGTGACGCGCACCGTCTGGGCGGAATTCCATGTTGTTCTGCTGAAGGTCAGCGTGGTCCTGTTCAGCGAAAGGTCGGTCCCCGACCAGCCGCCGATGGTCACGGTCACGTTGGCCGTTGGCTGTGTCGCCAGTTCGACTGTGTAGTTGGCGCTCTCGCTTTCATTGACACCCAGCGACACGGGCACCAGCAGCAGATCCGGCGTGTCGTTGTCCGTCACGTTGACGGTGAGTTCGCCTTTCACCGAGCCGTAGTCGCCGCCCGAGGCAGTATGGGTCAGCGTTGCGCTGTTGTTGGCCGCGTCCGGGTCCTGTCTGGCGGTGACCCTGACGGTCTGCGGCGAGTTCCAGGTGTTGGTTGTAAACGTCAGGGAAGGATTGTCCAGGGAAAGGGGCGCCCCCGTTCCTATCCGAATGCTCACGGTCACGTCGGCCGAAGGCAACGTCGTCAGTTCGACGGTATAGGTTTCGTCTTCACCTTCATCGACAGGAAGCGAGGTGGGTGTGAGCAGAAGATTGGGCGCGTCTTTGTCCGTCACGGTAACGGGTAGGGTCTTGCCTATCGACCCGTAGTCGCTGCCCGAAGCCGTATGGGTGAGCGTCTCGCTGTCATTCGTACCGTCCGAATCCGTGCCTGCCGTGACGCGGACCGTCTGCGGTGAGTTCCAGGTGTTCCTGTCGAACGTCAGCGTGGAATTGTTCAGCGAGAGGTCGGTCCCGGACCATCCGCTGATTGTCACCGTTACTGTTGCCGTCGGCTGCGTTGCCAACGCTACTGTGTAGGTGGCATTTTCGCCTTCGTTGATCGTCAGCGAACGCTCCGACAACAGAAGATCCGGCGTATCGTTGTCCGTGACCGTAACAGGAAGGTCTTTGCTTATAGCTCCGTACCCACCGCCCGAGGCCGTGTGCGTGAGCGTCTCGCTGTCCCCGGCGCCGTCGTCGTCCGTATTGGCGGTTACCCTCACCGTCTGGGCGGAATTCCATGTATCGGTGCCGAACGTCAGTTCGTCCTTGTCCAGCGAGAGGTCGGTACCGGACCAGCCGCCGACGGTCACGGTGACCGTGCCTGTCGGCTGCGTCGCGAGCTTGACGGTATAGGTCCTGTTGAGTCCCTCGTCGATCGTCAGCGAACCAGGGGACAACAGCAGATTGGGCACGTCGTCGTCGGTCACCGTTACGGGAAGGTTTTTGCTCACCGCCCCGTAATCGGCCCCCGATGCAGTGTGCGTTAACGTCTCGCTGTCGTTCACGTTGTCCATGTCCGTGCGGGCGGTCACTCTCACGGTCCGGGGGCTGTTCCAGGTGTTGGTATTGAAACTCAGCCTCGACGTACTCAGCGAAAGGTCGGTCCCGGAGAAACCTCCGATGGTCACCGTTACGTTACCCGTGGGCTGCGTGGCCAGTTTGACGGTATAGGTCTCGCTTTCGCTTTCGTTTATGCCCAACGTATTGGTCGACAGCAGCAGGTCGGGGGTGTCGTTGTCGGTCACGGTAACCGGCAGGCCCTTGCTTACACCTGCGTAGCCGCCGCTGGAAGCCCTGTGGGTCAACGTGGCGGTGTCCTCGGCCCCGTCATCGTCCTGTCCGGCGGTTACCCTCACGGTCTGTGGGGAGTTCCAGGTGTTGGTCGTGAACGTCAGCGTGGTTTTGTCCAGGTCAAGGTCGGTCCCTGACGTGCCGTCGATGGTCACCGTCACGTTTCCCGTCGGGAGGGTCGCCAGTCGAACCGTGTAGGTTCTGTTGTCCCCTTCGTCTATCGTCAGCGACCCGTCCGAAAGCAACAGATTTGGCGCGTCCTTGTCGGTCACGGTAACGGGAAGGTTCTTGCTCACCGACCCGTAGCCGCCCCCCGAGGCCGCGTGCGTGAGCGTTTCGCTATCATTGATGCCGTCCATGTCTGTACCTGCCGTGACCCTCACCGTCTGCGGGGAATTCCAGGTGTTGGTGTCAAACGTTAGAGTGGAATTGTTCAAGGAAAGGTCGGTCCCCGACCAGCCGCCGATGGTCACCGTTACGTCTTCGGTGGGCACGATCGCCAGCTTGACGGTGTAGGTGGTGTTTTCTCCTTCGTTGATGGTCAGCGAACGCTCCGACAACACGAGGTCCGGTGTGTCGTCGTCAGTCACGTCAACGAAGATGGACTTGAACACCGACCCGTAGCCGCCCCCCGAGCCTGCGTGCCAAACGCCTTCCCGTTCGTCCGCCCCGTCCGGATCCTGCCCGGGCGTGACCCTCACCGACTGTGGAGAATTCCAGTTGTTGGTCGTGAACGTCAGTTCGTACTTGTCAAGCGCAAGGTTATCTCCCGAAAAAGCGTCAACGGTCAACTTTACATCACCATCGGGTCGTGCCGCTAGCCTGACGGTATAGGCGCCGCTCCGGCCTTCCTCGATAGTCAACGAGGTGGGAGACAGCACCAGATCGGCCACGTCGTCGTCCGTCACGGTAACCGGGAGGTTTGCGCTGGCCGAACCGTAGCCTCCGCCCGAGGCCGTGTGTGTGATCGTCTCGCTGTCATGGCCTCGGTCCTCGTCCTGTCGCGCCGTAACCCTCACCGTTTGCGGGGAGTTCCAATTGCCGGTCGAGAAGGTCAGGGCGGATCTGTTCAATGATAGGTCGGTTCCGGATGTGCCGCCGATGGAGACGGTAACGTTTCCCGCGGGCTGCAGTACCAGCTTCACGGTGTAGGTGGCGCTACTTCCCTCGCCGACAGTCAGCGAGGCCGGCGAGAGCACAAGGTTGAACCTTTCGTTGTCGACCACGGTGACAGGAAGTGTGCCGCTGAGGGTCCCGCAGCAGCAGATCCCAAATGCGACGTGCTTGAGCGTGCCCGAATCATTGGCATCGTCACTGTCCTCACCGGCTGACACCGTCACAGTCTGCGGCGAGTTCCAGTTGTCTGTCGTAAATTCCAGTGGACTGCCTTTCACGGAAAGATCTGTATCGTGAGTTCCTGTAACGTAAACTGTGACGGTTGCGGTCGGCCGTGACGCCAGCTTAATGGTGTAACTTTTGCTGGATCCCTCTGTTATCGTCAGCGACGAAACAGACGCCACCAGGTCCGGGTACTGGGACCAGGCCGGCGACGCCGCGCCAAGGATGCAGAGGACGACCGCGGCAAGGACGGCGGCGCAAATGAAATCTTTCGGCATGGAGCGGTCCGCGTTCGATCGAAGGATCGATACTGAACGATAGCTCACGAATATTCCTGTATGTGGCGGAATCGTCCCATCGGCTTGCGTTCTGCCATGACGGCAGACTGCTGCCCGGTCCACGTGCGCGTTCAACTGGCATGTGGATTGCAAAGCATGGCGATGAAACGTAAGGGGAGACAGAATGCCGACAGGATCGAATAGGGGATTATTCGCGATTTCCCCGCCGACACACCGGATCAGGGGTGATTCCGGGTCTCAGAAGTCCTGAACAGTATCTAAAACTGAATCTGCCTTCCTGCAAGATTGCTCAACATCAGTTGGAATTCATCTATTCGCCTGTTGCCTCTGAAAATCAGCAGGTTTACGCCTTCAATCCCTTCAGGCGTGGGAAAGTCAATCTGGTCGACAAAGGCGATAAATGCCTCGTGAAAGGTAGCCAGCCCCTGCTCGTAGCTGGCGTGAATCCGGCGTAATTCGGCGTCATCCGGCCTGATACCCTTGACCCGCTCCTGCAACTCCTCAATGCGGACAATCAGATTCGACATGAACTGTCGCGTCCAGTACGTGGAAACCACGCCACCCCTCCATCCCTGGGTGATGGACCCGAACTCGGCATTCATCACATTCACAGTCTCATAGGACCGCGCAACGTTTACGAGGTACGTATTCAGGTCCGACGCGGTGACCGACAACATCGTACCCGAAGGATACGGCGTCGGTTCGACCACACCGACGGGATCGGATGATCCGCAGCCCAGGCAGAGGAACAAGAGAACCACCAGACATCGATTCATATCTACTATCCTCACACCCGGCCAGACATCAAGCTTCGAACGCCAGTTGAACAATTGGACTACGGGTTGGGGGGCCCGTTCAACGCTTTGCCGTAAACGGCACGCCGGACTACCACTTCAAAACCCAGCCGGCGGTACAGGCGAACGGCCGATTTCAGCGACTCGCTGGTGTTCAGGATCGCCTCCCCGTACCCCAACGCTTTCAATTTGTGAAGCGCCCGCACGTTCAACACCCATCCCAGACCCTTTTTCCGGTGTTCCGGAACCACAGCGACCCAGTGAATCAGACCAACTTCCCTGCCCCGATTCATGGCCGTCCAGGCTGTGGTCGTTCCTACCGGTTCTTCGCCGCAAATAGCAAACAGGATCCGCCCGGGTTCAAAATACGGTGAGCCCAGATATTCCTTCTCGAAGTCCGCCCCGGTCCACGCACGTCCGCCGCCGTTTTCGACCATAAAGGCCGCATTCTTAATCCGTACAAATGCTGCATCGTCGCCGGTTTCGTAGGTCCTGATCCGGTACCCCGCCGGTGGTTCCGCCTCGGGAAGATCCGTAAGTTCCCGCCACATCCTCAGCCCCGCGCCGAACTCGGGCTTCCATCCTGTCCCTTCCAGGAACCCTGTTGCGGCCGCGTTGTCGCTGCCGATGCTCGCGCCGGTACGCAAAGATTCGCACCCGTTTCCGCCGGCAACCGCTTCCATCTTCATCAGCAACCGGCGGCCCACGCCGCCGCGGCGGTATTCGGGGAGTACCCCCAGGAAACTCAGCACCGCGTTGCGGTCATTGCCCGTATACGTGAGTACGCCGACACCCACTGGGGCCGTTCCGGCGTACGCCAGCACAATCTGGTCGTCGCGCAGATTTTCGAGGGTTTCCATTGCCGGCGGCGCTACCGCTCCACCTCCGTTGGCACAATGCGCCATCAGGTCCGCGAGATCCGGATCTGAAATGGTCCCATCCCGCAATCGAAGCATCGTGGTCACGGGAGTTTACCCTCCACGTGATCCAGAAATGCGGGATTTCCCGACGTCACGCCGCCGTCGGCCACGACAACCGCGCCTGTCACGAAAGATGCCTCGTCCGAGGCCAGAAAAAGCGCAACGTTCGCGATTTCCTCGGGTTTGCCCACGCGCTTGAGCGGATAGATCTCTGCGATGCGTTCGAATAATTCCGGGTCTTTCTCGAGTGCGGGCTGCCACCCCTCCGTAATGACGGTGCCCGGGCAAATTGCGTTCACCCGAACCCCTTCGGGTCCGTAATCCACCGCCATTGTCCTGGTGAGCGAAATGACGCCTGCCTTCCCCGCGCTGTACGCACTCTCGCCAAACGACATGATCGCGTTGACGGACGATATGTTCACAATGGATCCGCCACCACGATCGATCATCCGCGGAAGCGCCGCCCGGCTGCACAGATAAGCGCTCTTCAGGCATCCTTCGATATTTCTGTCCCATAGTTCGGGATCAATCTCCAGGACGTGCGTCCCATGGCAATAATAGGCATTGTTTACCAGAATATCAAGGCCGCCATACGCTTTCATAGCTAAATCGACCGCGCGGTCCACGTCCGTCTCGTCCGTAGCGCTGCCCACAACCAGCGCGGCCTCGCCGCCGGCCAGGTTGATCGACTCAACGACGGCCTCGCCTCGCACCGGGTCCAGTTCCAGCAGAACCACCTTCGCGCCTTCCCTTGCGAACCGGATGGAGGCGGCCTTGCCAATGCCCGCGCCGCCGCCCGTAATCCAGGCGACCTTTCCCTCTAACCGCATTGAAAGCTCCTTTGGCGCCGCCTTGTCGCCTTTGCGACTGACCCATAGGCTACGTTGCAAAATAATAACAATTTATAGACCTGAATCAATTTACGGGAGCCGGTCGTTCTTGTCAATGAACATTGTCCTGTTCCGGCCTTCGCGCGACACGCCAATAGCCAATCTCAAACCCGGTTTCAGCCGTATCAGGGTATCGGTGACCGACCTGAACAGTTTGCAGTCCGCAATGCGTACGGCCATTTTTCATGTAGAGAAATAGAAAAACGGCCGGAGGTCCCTTATTGTTTTAGCCTTAATGTGAAAAAAACAGCAACTCGGCAACGCGACGAAAACCTCTGAAACGGGGCGTAACGATCGTTAAAAAGGACGTTTTTTCAGTCCACGTCCAGTGACCTGGTGTATCCTGGTAATCAGAAGTTAAATCGCCTTTATCTACTTGCATATATTCGGTTTTGCTTCCCCGAAGAATTGCGAATCAAGGTTAGTCATCATCCGGGAGATCAGGCGCATCGAATACTCGGCGCAATTTCCGAGCTGTACGTCTTCCGTCTACCCGCGCGGACCTCCAGGACCTCCGCCAGCGCCGCCCGCGCGGTTCGAACCACGTCCTTTGTATCGACTCCCCGGTGGCCGCGACTGTACGGCTCCAGCTTTCGGATGCCCCGGGACAACAGGTGTTCAGCGCCCGCGTAATTCTCACACGTGAGATGGTAATAGCCCACGGCTACCTGAATCATCCCTTGAAAGAAGGGCCTTTCAGGGCCCCGCACGTCCATCCAGACGTCCTCCCACGTGTCGTGAGCGGCATAAAAGTCGCCGGCATTGAACTCGCGGACGCCCCGCTCAAACCGCTCGGTAATATCGGATATGGGATGCACGTTCAGGCGTCTTCTCCCGGATGGTTGACGCGCTCAGGCAAGACCTCACATGCAAACGGCAAGGCGTCGAAATCCCCCCGCCGCATCAGCCGTCGCCGGCCCTCCGCCGGGCGACGGGCAGGGATCAGGGGACCGGCTCGGCTTCTGCGACTCCCCCTCAAGGGGGGAGTAATTGGATCGTCGTACCGGCTCGCGCGTTAACTTCGGCCCATTTGGTCGCGACTGAGAAACGGGAAGCCGCGATTAGAAAAAAAAAATCGCGGGCGCCCTGAAACATACGGGGCCCGCCTGCAGAAAATATCAATGCTAATCTCTCGAATCAATACCCTTGTAGACTTCCCTTCTCCGGATGTACCCGTCCGTATTCTTCCGGAAATTCGAAACTTCCTCGTCCGTCAGTTCCCGTCTTACTCTGGCTGGCACGCCCGCTGCCAGCGACCGGGCGGGAATCTCCGTGCCTTCGAGCACCAGCGCGTTTGCCGCGACAAGCGCCTCCTCGCCGACCCGTGCGTGGTTCAACACCGTTGCGCCCATCCCGATTGTCGCCCCGCGACCAATGGTACAACCGTGCAGAATCGCATTGTGGCCGACCGTAACGTACTCACCAACGGTACAGGGGCACCCCGGATCGGTATGCAGGACCGATCCATCCTGGATATTGGACCCGTTGCCGATCCTGATCGGCTCCTCGTCGCCGCGCAACACGGCATTGAACCAGATACTCGCCTCTGCCTCAATGAACACATTCCCGACCAGTACCGCCCCCGCGGCCAGATAAGCCGTTTCGTGAACTTCCGGTCGCGCGTCCCGATACGATAGCCTTGCCAATGTCCCCTCTCTGATGCATGCCTGTGGAAAATCGGACCCCGGCCGTCAACATTCAAGACCGTTTCGGCCGCTGCCAGATGAGATCCAGGCGGGTAATCGGGCTATTTCCCCCCGGGCTCACGTTTTTCCTTGTCGTCTTTCCCGTCTTTATCGCGGTCCCGACCGTCGGTCACAGGACCCAGCACAAACTCCCGTTTTCCAGGACCGCCTCGCGATCGGAACAGACCGGTGAGAAACCCGATTCCGCCCGATATTGCGCCAAACAGAATGGCTGTCTCTTTGACCGGAGAGTCCGTCTGCCAGGCGGCAAGCGTACCCATAATGGCGCCTGACACGGCGCCTCCGACACCCATTCGGACAGCGGTGCCAAGCTTTGCGGAACGATTTCCTCGAAGGAACAGGACCCGATCGATATTCTCAACCGGAACCCGCCGGCATCGAGTCCGGATTGGACCAGTATGGTTCCATCATCGAATTCCGGTAACAATTGTCCCTGGATCCGCTCGCCGTTCTTGAGAACCACCCCGCCCGGAAGCCGGCGGGTTATCCCGGCGCGCGTACGGCGTTCTACGAAGGAGACCTCCCGATCGGTATATTTGGGATACTCGGCATCTTCGGGTAAATTGGATTCGAATCCGATTTTATATTCGCCCTTCCGGACTTCGTCGAAATGCTCGACGTATTCACGCAGCCGCCTGAGCGCATCCTCATCCCCTACAGGCATGGTTCTGTCCGCAATCTCCGAGCCCGACCGGTATCGGATTCTCACCATCACGCGTTCTCCAAGTTTCAAAAAAGTGGCTGTCTGCAAGCCGGGGATAGCTATATCGAGCAACCGCAGGGGAACCCTTTCGTTATAGACGCTGCGCCCATGGAAGAGAGAGTACCGGTGGCTCTCCACCAGGTCGATTTCCGGGCCCACGAGCGGGCTGAGCACCACGAGATCCCCCTCGATCTGCCTCAGGTCCACGATGGACCAGCCCACGTCGTCCAGGGCTTCGATCGTGCGGGTGGTTTTCGGGCGTTCTTCGCCGTCACTTTCTCCCTTCTCCGCCTTTGCGCCGGTGGATTCCGCCGCCCACGTGTGACCCGCGCCTACCAGGCTGGTCCACAGCAGACAACTTACGCACAACAAAGCGATTGATTTTCGAAACATGACCATCTCCCTGGATGTGAGTTGACTTCCCGGCGCGACTTCAATGCAAGGGGTAGATTTCGGAAGGTAAAGCGCCCAGGCCCTTACGACAACAAAAAAACGGGTCGTTGACCCGCGCGCCTCGTGTTCGCCGACGTATAGCACTGCCTCGTAAACGCCCCAACGAAACCAAAGTTCCGTCTCCGCCGTCGCTAACCCGGTTCGTCCTTCAGATCCACGATCTCCGCCGTAATACCATCCATCATATAGGGCCGGTATTTCCGGAACGCCGTCCGTCGCTTCAGCCATCCACCGTCCGGCAACGCGGTTCCCACAACCCGGACGAATTGCATCAGGTCGATCCCTTCGGTATCTGACTGCCCATAAAACCAGGTGTTCAGTTGGCGCCTGACCTTCTTCTGTGATTCGCTGGATACCGGAATCGCTTTATCGAGCGGAAAGAAAACCTCGAAATCCGCAAACACAGAAGCGTCGCGCAGGAATCTCCGGGGAGGTTGGACGAGCCTTTCCGGATCGCCTGCGGCCATTCCGGTTACAAAGTCGATATCGCGTTCCGCAACCACGTCCATGAACAGGGTACGCATGCGGTTCTGCAATCCGCCATAATCCTCCATCAGGCGATTTGATCTCGGGTTCACACCCACGTACAGCGTACCCAGCCCATTGTACCGCCGGCACTCTGAAACGAAATCGGCCTCGTTATCGAACAACCCGATGCCTATTACATGGTTTCCGTCCATGGCTTTCAATTGCGTCAGGCCAAGTTCCGGACGGTGCTGCAGGAGGTCGTAGTGACGCCGCACGTCCCGCTCGCTGAAGGACTTCACGCTTCCGCTCCCCGGGACCTCCGCCTCAGCATCTGTCTCCCGCTGTCGATCTGCGCCCGCACGGCCCGGTAACCGGTTCCGCCGTCCAGTTCCCGCCGGTTGACACTGGCCTTTGCGCAAAGCGATTCACCTACATCAGCACCTATCAGATCGGACTGGGACCGGAGTGTCTCCAGATCCAGTTCGTCCAGGCGCCGCCCCTGCGACAACGCCTTCCGGACCAACCTGCCCACAATTCTGTGGGTGTCCCGAAACGGCATCCCCTTCCGCACCAGATAATCCGCGAGATCCGTTGCCATTACGGCGCCGTCGAGCGCTTCACGCATTCGCCCGGTCCGGACCTTCATCGTTTCCCACGCGCCGGTAAACACCGCCAGCACCTGATTTATTGTATCGACGGTATCAAAAAAGGCTTCCTTGTCCTCCTGCAGATCTTTCGAATACGTGAGCGGCAATCCCTTCATCACCGTCAGGAGCGACATCAGATTGCCGTACACCCGACCCGTCTTTCCTCGGATCAGTTCCAGAGAATCCGGGTTTTTTTTCTGCGGCATCATGCTCGATCCCGTGCTGTACGCGTCGTCCAGTTCGACAAACTGAAACTCGGACGATGACCACACGATCAGATCCTCGCAGAACCGGCTCAGGTGTCCCATCATTATTGCGCCGGCGGACATATACTCCAGCAGATAGTCACGGTCGCTTACGGCGTCGATGCTGTTTTCGGTTATTCGCGAAAATCCCAGTTCCATCGCAAGGAATTTCCGATCGATCGGATAGGCGCTGCCCGCAAATGCTCCCGATCCGAGCGGCATGGCATCCGCCCGTTCCAGGCACGCCGCGAACCGTCCCCGGTCTCGTTCCAGCATCCAGAACAACGCCATCGTATAGTGTGACAGGCGCACGGGCTGTCCCTGCTGCAGATGGGTATAACCCGGCATCAATACGTCGATGTGCCGGTTGGCGGAATCAATGAGAACAGCCTGAAGCCGGTCGATTCCGGTAACTGTGTCCCGTGTCGCCTCCCGCAGATACAGCCGCTCGTCAAGCGCTACCTGATCGTTCCGGCTGCGCCCTGTATGGAGCTTGCCGCCCACCTCGCCCACGATCTCGATCAGCCGCGCCTCTACGGCCATATGGATATCTTCCAGGTGTTCGCCCAGTGCAAGGCGTCCTTCGGCGGCCTCCAATTCCACCTGTTCCAGGCCCTTCAGGACACAATCCAGTTCGTTTGCGCTCAATATGCCAATCTTCGCGAGCGCTTTCGCCTGCGCCCGGCTTCCGGCGATATCCACCCTGTACAGCCGTCTGTCGAACCCGACGGACGCGTTGAATTGTTCCATGAGTCTGTCCGATGGCTTGTCAAACCGCCCCGACCAGGATTTTTCTGCAGATCCATCCATCGAATTCTCCGCGACAACGTTCGTCTTCGGTACGCTCAGTTCTCCTGCTGCCCTTCATCCACCTGTCCCGACGCATTCAAGGCCCTTGCGCTGACACTCAAGACATTCAGAAATCCCTGCGAATCCCGATGGTCGTAGTCCCCGATCGCTTCCATCGAGGACAGTTCGGAGGAATACAGCGAATGCGCCACGGCTGAGGAGGATTGATAGGTTGTCGTTCCCTTGTAAACCGAGACCGTCACCGATCCTGCGGCCAACGTCTTTACCGGTTGGATGGCGGCGCGCATCATTTGCGACGAAAGGTCGAAATAGTACCCCTGATAAATCTGTTCGGCAAGCGCGGATGAAAGCGTATCGTAGAATCGCCGCGCCCTCCGGTCCAGCACCTGCTGCAACAGGAACTGGTAGCAGACGCCCAGCAAGGCGAGCCCCGGGCTCTCGTACACGCCCCGTGACTTGATGCCCACAAAACGGTTTTCGACCGTGTGGATACCAATGCCCACGCCATGGCGCCCTGCGACCTCGTTTGCCGTGGCGATCGCGGACACGGCGTCTACGGGTTCCCCGTTAATCAGTACGGGGCGACCCGCCTCCAGTGTCACGGAAAACTTCTCCGGGCGGTCGGGTCCGTTCCGCGGAAAAACGCCCATTCCGGGCTCTATAAAGTCTGCCGCCACGTCCAGGTCTTCGAGCTTTCCGGCCTCGTGGGTAAGCCCCAGAAGATTCGCATCCGTCGAATACGGTTTGTCCTGCGTCGCGGAAACCGGGAGGTTCCGTGCCTGGCAGTAGGCGATCATTTCCCGCCTTCCGCCGAAGTGCTCCAGGAACGCGTCGTCCCGCCAGGGCGCGTAAACCTCTACGGCGGGGGAAAGCATATTGGCGACAAGCTGGATACGCACCTGGTCGTTCCCGCGGCCCGTGGCGCCGTGCGCGAGTACGTCGATATCGCGCGCCTGCATCTCCTTGAGGATCCCCTGCGTGGTCACGTGACGGGCAAGGGCGGTTGTGTTCCAGTACCCGCCCTCGTAGACGGCATTGGCGAGGAGCATGGTGATTGCCTCTTCGGCCAGATCCGCCTTCAGGTCCAGGATAACCGATTCCACGGCGCCGCAGGCCAGCATCCGACGGCCGACGTCCTCGATATCGTCCTCGTCCGGCTGCCCGATATCCGCCGTGATGCTCACCACCTCGACACCCTGGTCGGCCATCCAGCGCGTAACCGTGCAACTGTCAAGCCCGCCGGAAGCCGCCAGCGCAATCCGCTTACCCCTAATGTCCGCCAATTTCATTACAGACGCTCCTTTCCCATCGTCCGCCAACTAGCCGTTCAGGATTTCCTCAAACACGTCCAGGACGTGGTCGATATTTGCCTGTTCAATCACCAGGGGCGGCAGAAATCGAACCACGTCGGGTCCGGCTGCGCACACCAGGATTCCCCGCTCACGGAACTCGCCCATTACGTCCGCGGCCGGAACGTCGGCCAACACCGCCCCTGCGATCAACCCCATGCCTCGAACCTCCGTGATCTTGTCCGGATACTTGTCTTTCAGCGCGTTGAGCCGGCCTTTAAGATGGTCGCCTTTCGCCCTTACGGCCGCGATGAATCCCGGATCCGAGAGTTTCTTGAAGACCTCGACGCCCACGGCGCAACTGACCGGATGCGCCCCGAACGTAGCCGCGTGGTCGCTCGCTTCCACGGCGTCGGCAACAGCCTGGCTCATCAGCGTCGCCCCTATCGGAAGTCCGCCGGCGAGCGGCTTCGCAAGCGTCATGATGTCCGGCGTCACCCCATAGTGTTCGTAACAGAACAGGGATCCGGTCCGGCCGAGTCCCGACTGAATCTCGTCGAAGACCAGCAGCATCTTCATCTCATCGCACAACAGTCGCAGTCCTTCCAGGAACGACGGGTCTGCCGAATGTATCCCGCCCTCGGCCTGGAGGGGCTCCAGAATCACCGCCACGGTTTCCGCGTCGACCAGTCGCTCCACCGACTCGAGATCGTTGAATTCCGCGAATGAAATTCCGGGCAACATAGGTCCGAAACCCTTGTGATACTTCGGCTGTCCCGTGGTGGAAACCGACCCCATTGTGCGTCCGTGAAACGAATTGTTCATGGCAATGAACTTATACTTCGCGCGGTCCTCGAAATTCCTGTACCCCCACTTCCGCGCAAACTTCAGAGCGGCTTCCCAGGACTCCGTTCCGCTATTGCAGAAGAATACACGATCTGCAAATGAACGCTCGCACAGCATTCTGGCCAACTGAGGCGCGGGAATCGTATGGTACAGGTTCGAAACGTGGATCAGCTTTCGCGCCTGCTCCGTCATTGCATCGCTAATGGCCGGGTTGTTGTATCCCAGCGCATTCACGGACAAGCCGCTCACGAAATCCAGATACCGTTTTCCGTCGGTGTCGAAGAGATGCACCCCGTCTCCCCGTTCCAGAACAAAGTCGGGTCGTCCATAAGTCTGAAGAATGTAGGTTTGCTCAAGATCGATTATGGCTTTCGTATTCATCATCCACTCCCCGGTTGGCTGGGTTGCCTGAAAACGACGCAATTCACGCATTCCCCTTATTGAACAATCTCGGTACCGATCCCTTCACGAGTGAAGACTTCGAGCAGCAGCGCGTGTGGAACCCGTCCATCTATAATGTGAGTCTTATTCACGCCCCCTCTCACCGAACGTACACAGGCCTGAAGCTTTGGAATCATCCCTCCCTTTGCCGTGCCGTCGTGAATCAGGCCCTTTACGTCGTTTACGTGCAACGTAGAAATCCGGGATTCCGGATCGGCGCTGTCTCTCAAAATGCCATTTACGTCTGTCAAAAAAACCAGCTTCTCCGCCTGAAGCGTTCGTGCGATTTCACCGGCGGCCGTGTCCGCGTTCACGTTGTAACTCCTGCCGTCGGGACCCAGGCCGATTGGCGCGATTACCGGAATTGTTCCTTTACCGCACGCGCGTCGAACCGGTTCCGGGTTCACCCGGTGTACGTCGCCCACAAACCCGATATCCACCTGCTTACCATCGGAAGCGGACAGCGCATAGTGTCTGCGCACATGCATCACGCCGGCTTCCTTCGCGGACATCCCGTACGCGCAACCGTCCAGCGCCCGGATTCCCTCGACAATTCGTCTGTTCACCAGCCCGAACAGCGTGTCTTCAACCACCTGCATCGATTTGGCGTCTGTAACTCGCAGCCCGTTTATCCACTTCGACTCCAACCCGGCTTCCTGCAGGCGTCTGCTGATTTCCCTGCCGCCGCCATGCACGACCACCGGCCTCATTCCCACCGTTTCCATGAAGACCAAATCCGCGAGGATCGTATCGGATCCGCCGTCGTCAGGCTGTGTACTGCCCCCGTATTTCACAACGACGATCTTGTCCCGAAACGAGCGGATGTACGGAAACGCCTCCACCAGCGTGGCGGCTTTCTGAATGAATTGCTCCATCGCAAATTCCCGCGTTACCAGGCGCCTTCGGGCCGTACGTATCGGCCGGCGGTTCAACCCGTACTGTAAACGCCGTCAATTCCGTAGAGTCTGGGCAGTCCGAACATCAGGTTCATGTTCTCCACCGCCTGGCTGGCCGCGCCCTTGCCCAGATTGTCTTCCATGGCGCAGATATAGGCGAACCCCTCGTCCACGCCCACCTTGATCGCCAGCTTGTGCGTCCCCACCACGTCGCGCGTACCCCACTGTTTGTCTTCTCTGTCCTCCACCGGACAGACAAGGTCCTCGTTGGTATACGCATGCCCGATCGCCTCGACCAGCTGGCTGCCGGCTTCATGCGCAGGCAGCGCTTTAAAGCTGTCGGCCAGTTCGATTCGTATGTTGGCATTGATGCCCGCGAATACGGAGCGCAGAACGATGGGCGTGAAGTTCACCCGAAAACCGGAATAAAACTCCATCTCCGGCACGTGTTTGTGCCGCCGGCCGTAACTGTAGGTGACCTCGTCGGGCTCCTCTTCCACCTCCCTGCGGGCGCCCGAATTCCCCGACGTCGCCACGACCGTTGCTTCACCCTGGACCATGCCCCTCAATGGATTCAGCGCCAGAATAACGCCGGTTGGATAGCAACCCGGATTACCGACCAGCCGCGCATCGGCAATCCGACTGGCAAACAGCGCGGGCATTCCGTAAACCGCCTCTTCAAGATACTCCGGCGCCAGGTGGTCCAGCCCATAGCCGGCTTCGAACAGCCGCCTCGGCAACCGGAAAGCGCCGCTCATATCGATGACTCTCGCGCCTGCGTCCAGCGCCTGCGGCGCGAACTGCATTGACTCAGGGTCTCTGGTGGCCAGAAAAACCACGTCACACTCGTTCAGGACGCCCTGGCGGCGCCTGGAATTCTGCCGGAATTCGATCTCAGCCCTATCGTGATGCGCCAGTACCCGTTCTATCTCCTGGCCGACCATCCCGGTATCGCCGTAAATGCCAACGTTCAAAACCACGCGAATCCTCCCACGGGTCCGGGTATGCCCTCTTGCTTAGCAGCCCGTTGAAACAGTCCATCCGGGCTGCGTCCGGCCCTTGTGGCCGAACACCTGCGTTGCGCTCCCTTCCCGAATCCCCCGATTCGACGCGGTCGCGCGCCTTGTCTTCGACCACAATGGCAGTGTTCTGTCGCGGAAATAGATTGCCGAAATTCGACCGCCGAGTCGGCCGGCTGGCAAGACGCCTGAGCGAGGCGACCTGCACAAGGTCACCGAGTGAAGGCAACGCCGCCAGACGGGATGAATCGGCGGATGAATGGTGACATATTTCCGCGACGGGACACCATGCCTCGCCTGCAGAGCGACTTTTCCAACGGACTGTTAGGAGGTTCCGAAACGGGGGGCCGAGGCCGCGCTCCGTGCTTCGCTCGCGGTCCTTTCGACCTTGCTGTACTCCGGATTGCCGCATCGCCTGCCAAGCGACTGACTGTCCCGGCCCGATCATTGGGAAATTTCAAGAATCCGCTCCTTCAGCAGTTCTCGTTTTACCACGGATTGGCACAGGATGAATATCGTATTTTCTCCCGCAATCGTACCCACAACCTCGGTCCATCCCGCCCGGTCGATAGCTTCGCACACGCCCTGCGCGTGTCCGGTAATCGTTTTCAGTACGAGCGTATGCCCGGCCCCGCCGAATTCGACGACGAAATCTCTCAGCTCCCGTGCAAGCAGATCCGGCCGACCGGCATACGGTTGGGCCTCTACGACCGGCGCCTGATAGCGAAAACCACCGGCGCCGTCCGGTGACTTTACAATGCCAAGTTGCCTTAAATCCTTCGAGAGCGTGGACTGTGTGGCCGATATTCCCGCTGCGCGCAGCGCGTCGCTTAACGCCTTTTGGGTCCCAATTTCACCGGCTGCGATGAAGTCGAGAATCCGCCGTTGTCGTTTCTGTTTTGTGCCCATGGGGATTTATTCCAAAAAAAATAGGATATTATTCCAAAATACACGAATAATATCCAAATGTCAAGAATAAATATTTAATTCTTCAGATTCTCTTCCGGTCTACTTCAAGTTTGTGTCTCCACGACCTTTCCCGGATTCATGATATCGTACGGGTCCAGCGCTACCTTGATTGCACGCATGACCTCTACCCCTTCGCCGTGTTCATGCTCCAGCGCCGCCAGTTTGCCCATTCCGATCCCGTGTTCACCCGTACACGTTCCTCCCATCTCCAGGGCCAGGTTTACAATCCGCTCGCCGAATTGCCGCGCCTCGGCAAGCTCTTCGGGGCGATTCGGATCAATCAGGAAAACAACGTGGAAATTCCCGTCGCCAACATGACCGAACAAGGGCGCGATCAGGTCCGTAGACTTCAATTCTTCTTTGGTTCTCAGGATACAATCCGCAAGCCTTGAAACCGGAACACACACATCCGTTACGTATCCCACCGAGCCCGGCCGCATGGTCCGCGACGCGTAATAGGCGTCGTACCGCGCCTGCCAAAGCCGGTCGCGTTCCTTCTGGCCGGTCGCCCATCGGATATCTTCACTGCCATTCTTTCCGGCAATCCGCCTGACCGCCGCCACGCGCTCTTCAACGGACGTCTCGGATCCGTGAAACTCGAAAAACAGGGTTGGCGACGCCCGGTAATCAAAGGCTGAATAGGCATTGATCGCACCCATCTGAATCTCGTCAAGAAGCTCGATCCGGGCCATGGATATCCCTGCCGACATGATTTCAATTACGACATTCACAGCCGTCGAAATGTCCGGAAACGCACAAACCGCCGCAGACACGGCCGCAGGTACCTTCGACAGTTTCAGAGTTACTTCCGTTATGACACCAAGAGTGCCTTCCGATCCGACGAACAAATGCGCAAGATCGTAACCCGCCGACGATTTCCTCGCGCGTCCGCCAGCGTGGATGACACGCCCGTCTGCCAGTATGACCGTCAGTCCCAGAACGTTCTCCCGCATCGTTCCGTAGCCCACCGCGGAACTTCCTGACGCCCGTGTTGCCGCCATGCCGCCGAGCGAGGCATCCGCACCGGGATCCACGGGGAAGTACAGGCCTGTTTTCGTATCAGCCAAATGCCGGTTAAGCTGTTTTCTGGTGACGCCGGCCTCTACCGTTGCGTCCAGGTCGGCTTTGCCAATCCTCAAGATACGTCTCATACGGCTCAGATCGATGCAGACGCCGCCCCGTACTGCGACGATGCCGCCTTCCACGGCGGTTCCGGTCCCGTACGGCACCACCGGCGTCCGATACCGTGCACAGAGTTTCACAATCCTCGACACTTCCTCGTTGGACGCGGGGAAGACCACGACATCGGGCAACATGGGCCTATGGTACGAAGCGTCCCCCGCGTGGGTTTCCCGGGTATCCGCGTCCGTCCTTATTCTGTCGCCGAGTAACGACCGGAGTTCCCGGATGACCCGCGCCGGGTCCTGATTCGAAGATCCCTTCGCCGTCCGCGCATTTCTTGCCATTCCCGTCAACCCTCCATCGAGGTGCTCTCGTGGTCACTCACAGGTGGCGTGCCAGCCATTCCGTCATTTCCCAGAACACATGCATGACCGATTCACGCGCGCTATAGCCGTGGCTCTCGTGGGGAAGCATCACGAGTCTGGTTGTCGCGCCGTGACCCTTGAGTGCGTTGTATAGCCGCTCGCTCTGCATGGGAAACGTTCCGGAATTGTTGTCGGCCTGGCCGTGAATCAACAGCAACGGCGACTTGATTTTGTCGGCGTGCATGAATGAGGACATCGCAAAATAGACCTCCGGCGCCTGCCAGAACGTGCGTTCCTCCGATTGGAATCCGAAAGGCGTCAGGGTACGGTTGTATGCGCCGCTCCTGGCGATGCCCGCCGCAAACAGATTGCAATGCGCCAGGAGGTTTGCCGTCATAAAACCGCGATAGGAATGTCCTCCGATCGCAATGCGTTTCCGGTCCGCAATCCCCCGGCGCACGACTTCCTCCACCGCCGCCTCGGCGCTGGATACGAGCTGCGTTATGTACGAATCGTTGGCTTCCGCGCCGTCTACTCCCACAACTGGCATCGTGGGTCCGTCCAGGACCGCATATCCCTGCGTCAACCAGGGCAGGGGCGTTGTCCAGGTCACGCGTGTAAATCGATGCGGAGAGCCGGTGACTTGCGCGGCGGCATCGGCGCTCCTGAACTCGCGAGGGTACGCCCACATCAGCAAGGGCAGCGGACCCTGCTCCTCGGAATACCCCGGAGGCAGATAAAGGGTGCCGTTCAGGCCAACCCCGTCTGCCCGCCGGTACCGGATGATTTCCTTTCGCACTTTCGACAGTTGCGGCGCCGGGTGGGGAAGTGCGGTCAGTTGCCGGATGTCTCCGGTCTTGAGCGCCCTCAAGAACACGTTTGGCGGGCTCTGGGCCGATTCGCGCAACGTCAACAGCACGCCATCGGCCTTATCGATCAATCTGACGGGTTGTTCATAGTACGGCGGTTCGCACTGCCAGATCCGCTCCGTCGATTTCGTATTCAGGCTGACGGGTTGTTCATAGTACGGCGGTTCGCACTGCCAGATCCGCTCCGTCGATTTCGTATTCAGGTCGAGCCTGTCCAGGAACGGGAAATCCCCCTCCGGAGATGCCCCGCCGCCCGCCAGGAAAAGATGCCTGCCGCCGCCACCCGTCAGCAACACCCGCCGCCCCGCGGGATTTGACGTCAGCAGCGGCGTTCCCGGATCGCCGTACCGGTCTTCCCACGACCGGTCGACAAGCAGTTTGCGGTCATCGGATACCGCGTCCGGGGCAAACCGCCAGGTCCTGGTCCGGCGTGTCTGCCACCAGCGTTCGGTCACCAGCGCCATCGCGCCGTCGCCCCACGTCAATCCGGCGTACCGCATCTCGAGAGACTGTAACAACGCGGGTGCGCGATCGAAGGGTTCGGATAGCGCGTACACGCGATCCCGCACGTCCGTCTGTACGGCCGGGTCGCCGCCATCCTGCGCCTCCACCCAGCACACCGTCGCCTCCGCGTCGTTACGCCAACCGAACGAGCGCGGTCCCTCGGGTACGGCATCGAACGCGATGGGTACATTTTCCGCCAGGGGCGCATCCACCAGTTCGCGAATCAACCGGCCGTCCATATTCCATACTTCAACCCGAACCGGAAACCTATAGTGCGGCACCAGGTACGAATATGGCCGGTGGAGGGTCTCCACCAGCAGATGGGCGCCTCCCGGCGCCGGCTCCGCCCGGCGGATAATTCCCGGGGCGCCCACGTCCCGCTCACTTCCACCCAATGCAATCACAACCAGCCTGGAGGTCGCATAGTATTTGAATAGCGTTTCGTCGTGCGCTCCCTGCAACAGGTCCTGATAGGTTCGCGACGGCGCCGGTTGGCCCGTATTTTCCCGGATCTCGGGACCCCGTGGAACCCGGGGCGCCCGGGGGACTTCACCCCGTTCATCCGGAACCGCCCGGACGATCAGCGAAGGGATGCGGTCCGGTCCGGACGGAATCCAGGCGAACGGCGCGCCGAAGATGCCGTTCAATCGGATATCGGACACCTGCCGCGCCTCACCTGAGTCCACGCCGGCCCACCACAGCCTGATCCCCGATCCGTCACGAACGGTAAAAGCAAGACGGCGCCCGTCCGGCGCCCATTGCGGCGACCCGATGCGTCCGTCTTTCGGCAGACCCGTCACCGGGCGCTGCAATCCGTCGGCAATCCGCAATAGCGTCAGTCCCGTATAGTAACCCGACCGGCTGAGCCCGTTGGCGCCAGGATCGATGCGCAGGCCCGCCAGGCGCAACTCCGGTCGGGCCAATTCCGAGATGGGGGGTAGGCTCGGTTTCGCGAGAACGAGTATCCACCGCCCTTTGGGGTCGACGCTGATGTCCGGCGTGGCTGGCGCATCCAGAATCGTCGCGATCTCGCCCGGCGGCATGCGGAATTCGGACGCTTCAGTGGTCCGGTTCATCCCAATCTCCATTCAAATCAACAGGTGAGCCGGATCACGACACCGCAATAGCATCCAGGCCGTCTGCACCTCGCTGCCTGTTTACATCGTCAATCCGCCAGGGCACAACAGAACCGTCGGCCCGGTACCGATCGTAATAGCCGCCTTCGAAACGGGCGATCGGCATCAACGTCTCACTTGAACGCACCGCCTCCAGCGCATGCATATCCATCGGTTCGCCGCCGGCCAGATCAACGACTTCGATCTCTTCCACCCGGTTGCTGCCCAGTCCGCGCGAGGCGGCGAATTTCAGGTAGGGCGTTGTCCCGGGATCGAGCCCCATAAGAAACGTCGCAACGGCATCGACGTGGACCTCGTTCTCGCCAATCAGGGTCCACCCCAGCGGGTAATTCTCGCCCTCGTTGAACGCGGTGCCATCTCTTCCTACCAACCCGTCCACCATACAAAGACGCGGAATGTTCAGTGAACGCAGGGCGGCCACCAGGTCGCACAATTTGTGGTAAAAACGATCTTCGAACAGACTCAAGCCACTCTCCGTGAGACGCCAGATCCCGTTTTCGTGCGGCTTGTCGACGTCCTGTATATGACACAAATGCCGCTCCGGCCGCGCCAGGACTCCCATCAGGTTCTTGATTGCCAGGGTCGTACATCCCAGGTTGTGGCACTTCGCCAGCGGCACATTGAAAAAGAACGCGCAGTCCGTCACGTCCCGATAAATCGGATAGGCTTCGAATACCACACCGCCCGGCACCGGGACGTTTCGGCCGGGGCGGTCGTTCAACGGGGTCAACGTCAGTTTTCTGCTGTCCGCCATCATCGTGTACCCGGCGCCCTTCCAGGTATTTCCATTATCAGGCTGTTCGCCGGATTGTCCGTCCGCAACCACCAGTCTGCCGGCGTCCACGCCTTTCTCCACGAGCGCGTCGGCCATGCCCGCCAGAAAGCCCGGATGGGTTACAATTCGTTTCTTTGCGGGAAACAGGACCGTTGCATTCGGCTTGAGCAGTACTGTTCCCTCTTCGGGCAGCGCGAGGTCCACGCGCCGCAGCGCCTCAAGGGCAAGGTCCCTGTATGCCTCGAATGGCGCCTCGTTTCCCTTGATATCGACTCGATACAGGTAGACGCTGTCACTGTCGGTTCGCATCCCGGCCTCCTCAAGCCTGATTCGACGGCCCATGATTTCGTTTATTCGATTCAGTTACCACTGGCAAGACAGAATTTCGGCAGGAGCCGAAATCGTCCGGGCCGGTCGCGTGGTTCACTAATGCATTGCGCGAAGCGCAATCTTTCGGCTTCGCCTGAGCGCGTCGAGAGGATCCGGCAATCCGGGGTGTAGTTCCAGACTCAGATTCCCCCTGTATGCGATATTCCTCAACGCGGCAATGCAATCGACCAGCACCGCTTCGGTCAGAATTCCGTCAGTCAAACCCAGATGCAAGTCGCGCGATCCGTCGTTGTCGTCCAGATGGACGTAACCGAGCAGGGGCCCCGCGTCCGAAATCACCGCTGCCGGATCTTCCCCGGACATCTGCGCGTGGCCGATATCAAGCAGCAGGAACAGGTTGGGATGCCCGACTTCCCGCAGGAACGCGATCGTCCCAAATGCCGTGGGCAGCGCGGAACCCGGGAAATGTTCCACGCATACTCGCACTCCCATTTCGTCTCCCCGTTCCGCCAGCTTCTTCAATTCCTCCGCATATCTGTCCAGAGACGACGGGTCTTCATCCGGAACGACGTAGGCGGCGGACGCGCCCAGAGCGGCGCCATAGGCCAGCGTCCTATCGAGATAGGACGCGGCTCCCGTTCGGGAGTCCCGGTCGGGACTGCTCAGTCTTGCGTCTTCCGGCATTCCGAACGATGCCGCGACACAGGAAACCGAAAGCCCGCGCTCCCGGAGTTTCCGCCGCGCTGTGTCCGAAGAAAAAGCGAACGGCCTTACGTCGATCCACTCGAACCCCAATGCGGCCGCACGCGCCGGGATCGCGTTTTCGGAGCCCCCTATGGCCCATACACAGCACGCAAGGTTCATGCCGGCGTCTCCCGCATCCGAATTGCGTCCTCCACCATATCGTACACTGTGTACCGGGCTTCATAGCCCAGCACGCGTGCCGCCCTGTCGCTGGTGATATACCAGGGCCGTCGCGCGGTGCGAATGCAGGCCTTTACATGCGGCAATTCCAGGCGTTCTGCCAGAAACACAATGAACTC
The DNA here is from genome assembly GCA_963662665.2 of Candidatus Latescibacterota bacterium. Lineage (GTDB taxonomy): Bacteria > Latescibacterota > UBA2968 > UBA2968 > JAAXHE01. The sequence continues at coordinate 183,492 of CAXXJS010000040.1, read as the reverse complement.
CTCCGCACAATGCGGTTCGCACCCCCCCAGATTGAAAGTCTGTCCCACCGCCGCCGCCGTCCCCAGGACGCGGATGCATCCCGCGGCGATATCGCGCGCGTCCGCCCACTGCCGGACCTCGGGGTTGCCGTCGCAATCGGCGTAGACGACAAGCTGTTCTCCACCGGATTGCAACGATTCCAGAGCCGCTCGCGTCTTCGATTGCGCGCCGTTCGCCGTCGTCATTACCCTGGTGTGATCAATCGCAGCGCGCAGAAACAGCCAGCGAGCGAACACGCTCTCCGGATTGACAAGCTCCATGGCATCTGCCGTTGCGCCAAATCGCAGGACCGTCGCGGGAACCCCGAAGCCGCGGTGGAAACTCAGGCAGAGTTCCTCCGCGCCAATCTTGCTGGCGCCGTAAACCGATCCCGCCAGCAGGGGATAGTCTTCGTCCACGGGCAGGTACCTGGCGTCCGCATCCGATCTCTCGAAATAGACGGCATCGCTGCTGGCGTAGACAAAGTGCAGGAGCGATGCCGTCCGGTCGCGCACGGTCTTCAACAGATTGAACGTGCCCTGGACGTTCACCCGGACGAATTCTTCCTCACTGCAGCCTCGTGACGTCAGAGCGCCCGCGAGGTGAAAAACGGCCTCCGCGCCGTCAACCGCGGGTTCGAGCGAGGCAGGTTCTTCGAGCCGTCCGAAAACGACTTCAACGTCCGGCGCCAGACCCGCCGCCCGTTGGTCCCGAGGCAAAACAAGCGCCCGGACGGTATGCCCTGCCTCGGCCAGCGCACGTACCAGGCGCCGTCCGATCCGGCCCGTTGCTCCGGTCACAAGCACGCGCAATTCGCCTCCTTCTTACGTCCGGGACGCCAGGCCGCCGATCAGCGTGTCCACGTGCATGACGAATTCCAGCGTCAGTTCGATACGCGAGCCCAATGTATCGTATCCCGGCCAGAACCAGCACCCTTGCGGATTCTGGGTCTGTGTGTACCAATCGCCCATGCGGCAGGTCCAGTCCAGGTACGCACGTTCGCCGGTAAGCTGATACAGGAGAGAACTTCCCCAACTGCTCTTGCAGACCTGGGCATACTTGAACTGCGCGTCCGTGGCCGCCATCGAGAAGGCCTGATAACGCCGCGCAAGCGCCAGGTATTCAGGGCGCGGGTCCGCGAGGTAAAGCCGGCAAAGGAACCCGGCCGCGATGCCGCCAATGGTCCAGCGCTGCGGCCGGTCCACCCGGTTCTCCACCACGTGCCAGAAGCCATCGGCATCCGGAAAATCGGTAATCACACCACCTTTTCCGCACGCCCAGGCATAGTGGAACCGTTCGGGCAAATCCGTCTGCGCACAGTAAATCCGCCGCAGGAACCGGTAAACCGATCGCGCGATATCCAGGCGACCGGTCGCCAGGCACGCCAATCCGGGACCGCACGCGTAAGGAATATCCATGCGGTCGCTCATGCCGCCGTCCAACCTGCGGTCGTTGCGAAAACCGCCTGAAGCGCTGTCCTGCCAGGAAAGTAAATCAGGCATCAACCCATAGCTCAGATCATACTGCCGAGCGAGATGCGCACCCACAATCAGTGTGGCATTCCGATAGGCGTACGCGTCGTTGAATACGCGATACGGCCCTTCGATTCTCCCCTCCCCGGTCAACATCTCCCGCCGGATCCAGTCGCAGACCCCGGCGGCCGCACCGGATTCGCCAACAATCGAAAACGTCCACGGTGCCCTGTAAACGTGGAAACCTTCGGCCGGATCTCCTACAGAGCCGTCTGCATTCAGGTGTCTCATCAACCATGCAACGCCCTTCCGGCGGACCTCGTTGAGCGCGGTGGTCGTCCTCTGCCGGCCTGCCATCAAGAACCGTCGCCGTCTGAATATAGCACCAGGTCCGGAATCTCCAGCCAATCGCCTGCGCCGACCATCGCGACAGAATACCGGGGTCCGGCGTCGCCGTCGGCCACTGGAAAGTCTTCCATTGTCAGCGGCGCCCTGCCCTCGCGGTCGATCCGCCACCCGCCGTCCACCTTGCCGGCCAGCCGTCCCTGTGGTTCGCCCCGGGCGTTCAACAGGGTCATTCCCTCACGCGCGTGCGGATTGGACGCGCTCGTGAGAAGGCGGTCTGCTCTTGTATCCAACACCGGTCCGCCGGCCACGTTCACATCTTCGTCCCCGATAGAAAATCTCCGCCGGTCAATCACTTCAGACAGTGTCAGGCTGTCCGAGAATCCATCCGAAACCACCGGAATTGCCTGTCCGGGCCGGAGTGTATCCTCGATCACGGCGTCCGTAAGCCAGATTGTCCCCCGCGGGTAATCCACGGACGCGATCCGGCTGCGGCGCATACCGTTTCCCTCCAGCCGCAAACCGTCCATTGCCAGCATTCTCCCGTTGAACAGCATCGCCCGGGCGGGACGTCCCCGTTCGTTTATGGCCAGAAACGCCATCTGTCCTGATACACTGATTCCGTTCTCCATTGAATATGCCCGGTTCGCGTCCAGGGCGTGGAACAGATAATGCACGCTGCCGTCTTCCAGGTCCAACCGGACCGCGGCCGCCCCTAACCCGTCCGGCGTCAGTTCGATCCGCGTCGCACTTCGGATCCATGTCTTGTCCTTATAGGGTTCGAACACCGTGGCGAACAGGCTGGACAGATTGGGGCCGGTTCGCCGGCGTACGAGGAACTTCACGCTTTCGGGCAGGTATTCGTATTTCTGCACCGGTCCTTCGCACGCGAAGAGTTCCTCGTTCTTTCCCATTAAATGCGCTCGAAGTCCAATGCCCTGCCACGGACGTTCCGGCTGACCCTCCAGGGGTTCCGTAAGCCGCCAGTCGGCAATCCCCTCAGCGTTCAGATTCCCGGTCTGCACGTTGTAAAGAAACTGGTAGCCGCTGCCCCGGTATCCTCTGTAGGGCACACTGGACAATCGCTTGTCCTTCAATTCGGGATCGTCGTAGAACTGCTCGTATGGAACGTCCTCACCCGCCAGCGTCCCTGTCTCCCGAACGGGTCCCAGCGCCGGCCGGCAGGCGAATTCCGCCTGATTTCCGTGAAGCACGTAGTCGTGCTGCCTGCCACCGTTCACGTAGAATACGTCGAAAAGGTAGTGGCATCCCGGAGACGACTCAACAAGCATATTGGCCCGCCGGTAGAGCTCGACCTTCCCCTCATAGGCGCCATCGCAGGACGCATCCACAACCTGGGCGAAACCCTCTCCAACCAGCCCGTGCAGCCGCCCGGGTCCGCGTCCCTGCCTGACTTCATCAACGACAACTGTATTGTGCGCGACCGTATTGGTGAAAAAACCCGCGAGCCTGTGGTTGAAGGCGTCCGTCTGTTCCGGGTACCCGATATCGGTCAGCAGCGCGTTTTCGTACGAAAAGAACAGGATGTTCAACTGGTCGAAATGCCGGTGGGCCTGGTGGTCACCATAAAAGAACGAAACGGCCGACCGGTTCGTTTCATCGCCGCACTGCAGGTTGGCCATTCCATACGCCGGAAAATGGAACGACCGCAGACCGATCTCGGGCGCTTCGCCTTCAGGCAGTTCCGAAAGCCGCTCCTCTACCGGGCTGCTGAAGAGGTCCTGTCGGACCCCCGGCTGCGTCTTCAGCACCCACGCGAGGCGGGCATCGCTGACATGCGGAAGCGCGAGCTGGCATACGGCAGGCTCCCAGGCGCCTCCGTGCGCGAACATATCGCCGGAATCTCCGGTGGAGGGGGTGAACTTCCCCGCAATGCAGACGTCAAACGCCCATGTGACCAGTTTCCCGTACCGCGGGTGCTCAAACAGATTCACGCCCGTATCCACCATCAGGGCGGCCAGTTCCGTTAAGTCGTGCACCCAGATTCGATTGTATGAGAGCGACTCATGCGGCATTCCGTCGCGGTACACCAGGTTTTCAAGCGCATCCCGCAAACCCATATCGGTATCGCGGGTGGGGTTCGGGTTGGCCAGAACGTACTGAACCATTTCTTCGCTGCGCGGGCGACCCTCGGAGGTCGCCAGTACCTGCGCCAGCGTCAGCAGCGCCTTCTGATGCATCCCGTAGTTACCCCTGATTCGCCCGCCTGGCGCGTCCAAAATGCACCTGGCGGCCTCGAGGAGCAGCCGCTCGCGGATCTTCGAGTCAATCTCCGCGCCTGTATTGCCAGAGATGCCCTGGAGTTCCACGTCGGCGTTCAGAAAGGGGCGCACCGCATCGTACGCGATCGCGCACGTATGAGGGGGGCGCGTTGCCCAGATCATATTGAATAACTTGCCGGTGTATTCGGGATTGTGCTCCTTCGATTCCCGCGACTGTCGTTCGTACTTGTAGTCCGGATAATGCTCCGCAAGTTGCCATAGCAGAAGCGCACATTTGTGGGCGTACTCTCTCGCATTGTCGTCATCGTCAGCAAGCACGGTCGCCTGTCCCAGGACTTCGATTGCCTCCATCAGAAACCGCATCATACTCCAGTGGGCGTAGTAGGCCACAAACCAGTAGTTGGCCGGCACCGGGTCTCCAGGACGATGCCATCCCCAGCCGTCGTCGGCGTACGGGCCGGTCAGCAAGGACCTGTCTTCCATGCCGGTGGCCAGAAAAGCCTCGAAATCGTTCGATGGATACGACTCTCCGCCCACTGGACACGTTATCTTGTAGGGACTGTCGAAATCTATAATCCACCTGTAAAGTCCCTGTTCGTGGACCTTCACGCCGTGTACGGGACACCCGTCGTTATGTACCTGATATCCCCGCGGTACCCTGGGCGGCGAAACGAGCGTGCGCAGCTTCCCGTCGTTGTAGCCAGCCCAATGCTCCGCTTTGTTCATGATGGCAGAGCGATGCTCCCGTGCCCACTCATAGTGCTCCAGATTGCGCCGGACCACGTCCAGCCGGTTATCGGTATAGTAGACGCGCGCACCCGACGCATTGCCCCGTCGCGGCATGCCGACGAGCAATAAGAGGAATATGCCCGTCGCCGGCCACGCCGCCGGGGTAACTGCGGTTAAATATTCAATCATAAGCCCCAATCCAAAAAAAACAGCAACACGGCAACGAGACCAAACCCCCTGAAACGGGGCGTAACGGTCGTCAAGAATTCCTCACCATTCAACCGCCGTTTCATCCCGTCTCGCTGCGTTCCCCTCGCTCGCCGACCTTACGCAGGTCGGTGGCGCCTTGCGAGCCGGGCGACTCGGCGGTTGAATTCAGGCAACTTGTTTCCGGGACAGAACACTGGATCCCGCCGTTCCTCGCTTGTGTTTTTCAGATAAATAGCCGCCGCCAGGCGCATATGTCAAGCACTTAATACCAGGCAGCAGGCCCGGCCGCTCAACCCTGCCGATCACGACTTGACAGTCACGGATGGCAGTATTATGATGGGGCGTCTACAGTGGGCCCGCCGCAGATTTGGAATATGGAGTCCCGGCTCCGGACAGGGCGACACGAAGCGCGCCGTATTAACCCCAGGGACGCCTTTCATGGGAGAATCGAACGCAAGCCGGCAGATTCTGGCCGGTTTCGGCCGGGTGGATATAACACCCGCGCCGCACGAGTCATTCGAAATCTACGATCCCCTCTTCTTTCGGGCGCTGCACGTGCGCCAGGGCGACCGGCAGGTCACGTTTCTGGCGGCGGATATGTTTCTGTTCGACGATATCTGTTTCGACAAGATGTCTGCGGACCTGGCGGAGACAGACGTGGACCCTGCCTGGATCCTCCCGGGCGCAAGCCATATGGGCACGGGGCCCACACTGTTCCAGTTCTACGTGAATCAGCCCACGGAGGCGCTAAAGGAGTTCGGGAACGAGGCGCACTACGCGCGTGCGGCCGCAGAGGCCGTACGCATGGCCAGGCACGATGTCTCTCCGGCTCACGTGGCGGTTGGCGCGGGTTCGGCGGAAAACGGGCTGCAATACAACCGAAGGGCCCACGATGAACACGGCAATCTGCGGATGGTCTCCCTGACCGAATTTCCAAGGCCGCCAGACGATCTTGTCTATGACGCTGTGGATCCCCAGGTGGGCGTCGTGCGCTTCGACCGCGACGGCAGGCGGCCGATCGTGCTGGCGAATTTCGGGTGTCATGCACTCGCCTTGTGGGATTTGCGCGGGAACGTTTCGGCGGACTACCCCGGTGTGGTATGCGGGGAACTTGCCGAAAAGGGAATCGACAGTCTTTTCATCCAGGGCGCGCTGGGCAATGTGCATCCTGTGCGCGAAACGGACGATCCCTGCGGTCGCATCGGCAGATCGCTCGCGAGAACGGTAATGGACGTTTATGACGGGCTTGCGCCGCGGGCGGACGTGGAATTGGGGATTTTCAAACGAACCGAGCGGATCGAAAGGCAGCCCGTGGCGGCAGTGGATACGGCCCGGGAGGAGTGGCATGCGAACCCCCCCGAGGCGGAGGGGCTCGCGCGTTACGAATACTGGCTGGCGCAGACGTACCGGGAAGAGACCTCCTGTTCGTTCGACTATTGTGCTGTCGTATTCGGCAACAGCGCGTTGATCCATATTCCCGGCGAGCCGTTTGTGGAGACCGCGTTTGCCATTCGAGAAGCCGCCGCGTTCAACCGGGTTCTGCTGTTGTGCAACCCTTGCCCCGAGGTCGGGTATCTGCCAACGGCGCACGCACGCGCGGAAGGCGACGGCGAGGTGTTGTTCGCGCCCCTGGAGATGGAATCCGAGGCACAAATCCGCGAGGGAGCGATTGCGCTGTTGAAGGAAGCACGGGACGGAACAGGAAGTTCGGCAAGTTGACGGAGTTGATCTATGCCAGAGGGTCTGTTACAGCGTCTGGAAAAGGGCTTCGTATTGGGCGACGGCGGATACCTGATGGGGCTGCGGCTCCGGGGTTTCGTGAGAACGGGCGCCATGACGCCCCAGGTGGTGGCGACTCATCCCGAGGAGGTGCGCAGGCTGACGCGGGAGTTCAAGGACGCCGGGGCCGAAGTCCTTCAGACGCTCACGTTCTTCGGCACGTCCAATATGCTGAAGCCGGAAGGGTTCGGGGACTGTGCGAAGGAAATCAATATCACGGCGTGTCGTATTGCCAAAGAGGTGGCGGGCGACGATGCGCTGGTTGCCGGCAATCTGAACAGCCCCACCATCAGCCTTATGGATTACGATCCCTCGGACGCCGCGAAGCGGGACCGAACGCGCGCGTGGCTGGACGAGCAGCTTCCCTGGATCTGCGACGGTGGCGTTGATTTTCTGATCCTGGAGACGTTCTCCTGGCTGGACGAGGCGCTCCTGGCGCTGGAACTGGCCAGAGGATCCCGACTCCCGCTGGTGGTTACGGTGAGCATGGAGGGAAACGGATACGGGGAGACTTTCGACGGGTTTTCGCCGGAAGAATGCGCCAGACAGCTTGCGGATGCCGGCGCCGACGTGGTGGGTCTGAACTGCATCTGCCCGCCCTCGGCGATGCTTGAATTCGCAATCCGTATGCGCAGGTCAGTAAACGTGCCGGTTTGTTGCCAGCCATCTGCCTGGCATTCCTGGTGGGACCGGCCCGCGGCCACGGTCGCGCAATTCGAACGGTTTGCGAGGGACGCTGTAGCGGCGGACGTCCGGTATCTGGGATCCTGCTGCGGCGCCGGCCCTGAACACGTGCGTGCAATGGCGCAGGCGATGGGGAAATAGGGCGAGACCCGCGCGGTTGCAGAAACCTGTGATCAGGCAACGAGGTGTTTATGTTTTATTTCCGGACCGAAGGTGACGCGTGGGCCCGAGGCATTGCCCACGGGCGCGCCGCATCGGATCGCATCGCAGGTTTGATCGATCGATACAGGGAGGACTTTGCCGACGGGGAGGGTGGTTGGCGCCCGGGGTTGGGACCGGACGCGCGGAAGCAAAAAATCGACATGTGGAGGCGGCGGATCGGCAGTCTGTTTCCCGATAGGATCCGGGAGATAGAGGGGATTGCCACCGGCGCCGGGCTGCCGTTCGACGACGTGTTAGAGCTCAATCTCGTCTTCGATCTGGATGAATTCACAACGCCCGCGTGCAGCGTATTCGGGTTTGCCGATGAGGCAGGCCGGGCGTGGCTGGGTAAATCCGACGACCTGGGAAAAAGAGAACTGGGGGCCAACGCGATTCATCAGACGGCGCCTTCGGGCAAACTGCGTTCCGTCCAGTTGCACTTCGTAGGAACGATCTGGACGTCGGCGGCGGTCAACGAGGCCGGGTTCGGGTTCGGCATGACGGGATTGACCGGATGTGAGCGCCGTCACGGCGGCGTTCCTGTGCTGTTTCTCTTGCCATTGCTGGCGGAACGGTGTCGCACCGTCGAAGATGCCGCAGCCTTGTGCGCCGGATTCGAGGTCCCGATGCACGGCATGAGCGTGCTGATGGGCGACGCGACCGGAGACGTGGCGATTCTGGAAAAACACGTGGCGGGACAGACAGTCAGGCGCCCGTCCGTGTCCGGGGGCGCGGTGTGGGAGACCAACCATTGTATAGGGAAAGAACTGGTGGGGAAGGACGATCCGGCATTGCCGTATCTGGACAACAGCCACGCGCGAATCGATTTGGTGTCGCGGATGGAAGGGGACGTGGCGCGAAGCTTCGAAGGCCTGGCCGAAATGTACCGGACCCACGCCGACCCGGTGGGCATCTGCCAGCACGGGCAGGCCGGTTTGCATACGGATAGCGGGATCATCGTGTGCCCGGCCGAAAGGACGATGTGGGCGACGGAGGGATACCCCTGTTCACATCCCTTTATCCGGCATGAAGTCAATGCCACATAGAAGCGGCGTTCGCGCCTCAAGCGCAAACGCCGCTTCTACCGCCGGAGTTTCAATTGGTAGCGGCGGAGGGACTTGAACCCCCGACCCATGGATTATGATTCCACTGCTCTGCCAACTGAGCTACGCCGCCACCTGTTCTTTTCAAGTCAAAAATACAAGGATGCGGCGTTGATGTCAAGCCGGAAAACGCCGTTGATCGCGGCCCCGCTTACCCTGGCAGTTGGTTTGAAAGCCATTGACAACAGGGGGTGAATGCGGTACACTGACAATGAGGTTAATGCCGTATAATTCCCGACACCCCGGGGAGTTTCTCGACATGCGTGTTTCCCTTCCGGTTCTGGCTCTCGTTCTGCTCCTGCCGGCCCTGTGCCGCGCGGAAGGCTCTGTCTACGTCGTGCCGATCAAGGGGACCATTGAGCGAGGGCTTGCGGCGTTTGTCTCGCGGGTGATGGACGACGCGGAGTCAGAAGGCGCGTCTGCGGTGATTTTTGAAATTGACACGCCCGGCGGCGCGCTCGACGCGGCCCTGGTCGTCCGGGACGCAATTCTCTACAGCGACGTAAAAACCATTGCCTTCATCAACCCGCGTGCAATATCGGCCGGTGCGTTGATTTCACTGGCCACAAGGCATATCGTCATGGTTGACGGAGGAACGATCGGCGCCGCGACGGCAGTCGATATGCAGGGGAAAAAGGCCAGTGAAAAGGTGATTTCGTATTTTCGCAACGAGATGAAGGCAACGGCCGAGAAGACGGGCCGCCCGCCTGAGCTTGCTGAGGCAATGGTCGACGAAGACGTGGATATCGAGGACCTCGCGCCCAAGGGTAAGCTGCTTACGCTCACAACGACCGAAGCGGTTGCGAAAAAGATCGCGGAATACCGGATTTCGGAGACGGGCGAGGCTGAAAAACTCCAGGCCGTGCTGTCACATTATGGCTTGAACGGGAAACCCGTCTCCCACCTGTCGGTGAACTGGTCCGAGCAGGTCGTGCGATGGCTGACGCACCCCTACGTGGCGTCGCTGCTCATGTCTCTCGGATTTCTGGGCCTGATCTTCGAGATCCAGAGCCCGGGTTGGGGCGTCGGGGGCACGTTGGGCCTGATCTGCCTGGGTCTGTTTTTTGGCAGTCATCTTCTGGTGAACCTTGCTGACTGGACGGAAGTTCTGCTTTTTCTCGTCGGGTTGATCCTTGTGCTCGCCGATCTGTTTTTCGTTGTCGGATTCGGGGTGCTGGCGATCCCGGGAGTCATCCTGATGTTTGCCGGTCTCTTTCTGAGCCTCATGGGGCGCCCGGAACTGTGGACGTGGCAGTCCGTTGGCGTTGGCGCCCGGCCGCTGCTTCTGGCATTTATATCCACGGTTGTGATCGCCTGCGTGATGTTGAAAATGCTGCCCCGCACGTCTGCGTGGAAATGGCTTGTGCTACATGAAGAAGAACGCAGTGACGCAGGTTATATAGCCACCGGTCAACACGACGCACTCGTGGGAAAGGAGGGCGTCGCGTTTACGCCGCTGCGGCCATCGGGTACCGGCCTGATCGACGGGCGTCGGGTCAACGTGGCGGCCGATGGCGAATTTATCGAAAAGGACAGCCCGATTACGGTGGTCGAGGTCGAAGGCAACCGGATTGTGGTACGTAAGACCGGGGAAACGGGTTAGCAGTCCGGATGGACTTTTTCAACGGGCCGCTTGGTGAGTGTCATTCGGCAGGGGGCATCGCAGCTGATTGAAATTGGTCAGGCGCCGTTTTATGATCGAAGTAATTGCTATATTGGTCGTGTTTGTCGTCGCAATTACCGTTGTGTTGTGGAAATGGCTGGTGCTAAACGCAGACGAACGTACCGAAGCAGGATACATAGCCACGGGAAGTCATGACGCGCTAACCGGCAAAGAGGGTGTGGCCTGCACGCCGCTGCGGCCATCGGGTACCGGCCTGATCGACGGGCGTCGGGTCAACGTGGCGCCCGATGGCGAATTTATCGAAAAGGACAGCCCGATCAGGGTGGTCGAGGTTGAAGGCAACCGGATTGTGGTACGTAAGGCCGAGGACGCCCGTTAACGGGACCCTCGTTTGAGCCGGACCGGTTCAACCGTCTGAGAAAACAAGGAGCCGTGATATGTTCGAAGGAATTGCGCTGTTGTTTGGTGTTGTCGCACTAGTCGTCGCACTGTTTCTATTCTTTTATTTTATTCCGTTCGGGCTGTGGATCTCGGCGCTTGCGGCCCGCGTCCGGATCGGTATCGGCGAACTGGTGGGGATGCGCCTGCGCCGCGTTTCCCCGCGACTTATCCTGGGAGCTCAGATCAGCGCAACCAAGGCCGGGCTGAAGATCCCAACTTCCTTCCTGGAAGCGCATTTTTTGTCGGGAGGGCAGGTGGAGAACGTGATCACTGCCCTGATTGCGGCGGACAAAGCCGGGATCAATCTCACCACGGAGCGCGCCGCGGCCATCGACCTTGCCGGCCGTAACGTGCTGGAGGCCGTGCAGGTCAGCGTCAATCCCAAAGTGATTTCCACCCCGATGGTCACGGCCGTGGCCAAAGACGGCATCCAGGTAAAGGCGACGTCCAGGGTCACCGTGCGCGCCAACATCGACCGGTTGGTCGGCGGCGCCGGCGAGGAGACGATCGTCGCGCGGGTCGGCGAAGGGATCGTGACAACAATCGGTTCCTCGGATACACACAAGGCCGTGCTGGAGAATCCGGATCTGATTTCAAAGACCGTGTTGGGGAAAGGGTTGGATTCGGGCACGGCGTATGAAATCCTCTCGATTGATATCGCCGACGTCGACGTGGGAGACAATATCGGCGCGAAACTCCAGACGGACCAGGCAGAGGCCGATCTGAAGATCGCACGGGCGAAGGCGGAAGAGCGGCGTGCGATGGCCGTGGCGCATGAGCAGGAGATGAGCGCGAGAGTCGTGGAGATGCGGGCCCGGGTCGTGGAGGCGGAAGCCGAGGTGCCCCGCGCGATGGCCGAAGCGTTCCGAAGCGGCAATCTGGGCGTGATGGATTATTACCGGATGCAGAATATCCAGGCCGATACCTCAATGCGAGAGGGAATCGCCGAAACCCCTGAGAGTACGGAAAATGATACGGATCGGGGAGAAACCTAAATCATGAGTTTCGAACTCACCATCATCCTGGTGATCGCGCTGAGTGTAATCTCTTCGGTGATCAACAAGATCCTGGAGGCACGGCGGCGCCGGGAGCCACAGGAAGACGATCTTGCCCTGCCCCCGATGGGCGGGCAGGACGTCGAAGCCTGGGAAGATGAGGCCCTCCCGGAACCGCACCCGTTCGGGCCGACGCCCATGGGAGAGGAATTCAGGGAGGTAAGAGGCAAACGCCAGGTGAGTGAGGCGAACAGGGGAAAGGAGTTTCGTGAGATTCGGGGTGCCCGCCCCGTGGACGAGCCAGAGGGTGGGGTCGAATTTCGGGAAGTCAGGGGCGCGCGCCCGGTGAGTGAAGCCTCCACGGGGGATGAATATCGGCCGGCCGGTTTCGACCCGCCGGAGGAAGCGCACCCTGGCGGGATGACAAGCGGCGACGGGGCTGGATCCGCTGCGGAAGGCGAGCGGGATGGTTCGCCGGACGTCCAACCGCCGGCCGCGGCGCTTCACCGCAGGACCCGTCGACGGCGGATCAAGCTCGATTTCAAACCGAAAACGGTCCGCAAGGCGATCATCTACAATGAGATTCTGGGGCCGCCCGTGGCGGATCGGAAGCCGCCAGGCTGACGAAGGATCTCCTGCGGCATCCTAATGATGCCGCAGGAGATTGATCCTGGCGAGACCTGACCGGCGGCACATGAGGCCGTTCTTCCTGCGACGAATGATACGTTGTCGAACACCTGTTTCCTCTTGACAGCTTGAGCGCAGATTGAGATATTTTCCGATCCCGGATTCAATGGCGCCGAAGTGGTGGAACTGGTAGACGCGCTGGACTCAAAATCCAGTGGGCGCAAGCCCGTGTGGGTTCGACTCCCACCTTCGGCACCAGAAAAATAAAGGCACCCGCGAAAGCGGGTGCCGTTTTTATTGCGGGGATGGTAGCGGATTCTCACGCGAATCCGATGTCAGCAAAGCGCCGTGTGTACCTTAGCGTATTCCCTCACGGCCAAAGAGCATCGGCGGCCAACAGGCTGGAGAATTGCGAAAACGGAAGGATTTCGATACCGTCCGTGGTACGTAATTCAGGTCCTTCGGGATAGACCACAAGCCGGCGGCAAAGCCCCGGCAGCGCGGCCAGGGCCCTCATACCCTTGCACCAGGATTCCGCAAACGTCCGGCCGGATTTGACTTCGACTGCCACGAATTCTCCGGCCCGTTTGAGCAGGAAGTCGACCTCAGTTCGCGTTTGCGCAGCGGTCGACCAATAGAAGCAGTCATCGCACAGATTACGGTAGTCCGTGTACGCCCGAATCAACTGAGCAATCAGGCCCTCGAATAGAGCGCCTCGTTCCTCCGGCGAGGGAGGCGTCGTCACCCTTTTCATCGACCGTACCAGACCGGGGTCACACCAATACCACTTGGGCAACTTTCGTTCGCGCACCCGCAATCGCGTCTCGTATGCAGGAAGTTGAAAGCCCAGGAGCGTTTCCTCCAGGATCTGCATATATCCGGTCACCGTGGTACGTGCAACCTGAGCTTCCCTTGCGATGTTGGTCACGTTAACGGTTTGGCCGTGAAAGAGCGCCGCAACGGGGAGAAAGCGCGCAAATCCTGGTAAATTGCGCACAAGCGCCTCGGCTTGTATCTCCTCTTTAAGATACATCTGCGTATAGGCAGCCAGTGTCTCTGCTCTGTCTTCCGAATCCCATACGATGGGCAGCAGTCCGTGTTGTAAGGCGTCGTCAAGCGCGAACCGTTCTCCCAACTCCTCGGGAGTAAAGGGATGCATCGCGCGATTCAGGGCGCGGCCGGCGAGGAGGTTGACGCCCGCCCGTTTGAGTTTTCTCGCACTGGACCCGCACAATACAAAGCGCAGACTGCGTTCTTCGATAAAACGGTGTACTTCGTTAAGCAGCGCCGGCAATCTTTGTATTTCATCCATGACCACCCACCGGCCATCCGGCACGGCCTGCAGTTCCGCAGCAAGGAGACCCGGATTCGCAAGCAGGCGCTGGTACGTATCCTCGGCCAGAAGATTGACGACGTGCGCATCCGGAAACGTCAATCGCAGCCAGGTGCTTTTTCCAGCGCCCCGAGGTCCCAGGAGAAAAAAGCTCTTCCGGGGGGCGTCAAATAGTCGTGGAATTGTCATTTGACTATGCTCTCGTCATTTTTCGCAGTAATTTGACGACAATATAGTCAATTTTCATAAAAACGTCAAGATCAGGTCTGCCCTGCTATGGTATCGCCGGGGATGGACTCCTCAATAACAAAAATGGCACCCGCGAAAGCGGGTGCTTTGTTTTTACAGGGATGGTATCCGATTCTCACGCGAAGCCGATGTCAGCAAAGCGCCGTGAGCAATGCCGCTACCCATATTTCCGTATAGATGGACTTGGGGATTGCTCTTGTTGACTTACCCTTGTATTGGGTTGTGAAGTTTTAGTCAGTTTTCTCGTGCTTCTATCGAAAGCCTGAATCCCAATCCATGCAAAATTTCGCCCATCGTGTTGAGCTGCGGATTCCCATTTTTTGAAAGCGCTTTGTAAAGTCCCTCTCGGGTCAGGCTGACCCGCGCGGCCAACCTGGACATGCCCCCCTGCGCCTCTGCTACGTCTCTGACTGCCAGCAAGAACGCTTCAATGTCCCCGTTTTTTTCATAATCATCAAGCGCAACGGTAAGATAGATCTTCGCGTCCTCCGGGTTCCGTAGCTGCTCAATATGATAGTCCCTGAAATTTCTATAGGCACTCATTCGTAGTCCCTTGAATTATGCTGCTTCCAGTCTGCTTTTGCCTTTTCAATATCTCGACTTTGCGAACCCTTTCTACCTCCTCGTAACAGCAAAATGGCGTCGTCTGCTATTCTGCCGAAATAAACCCGGTATCCGGCGCCAAACTGGAGCCGAAATTCAAAGACACCATCTCCCACTGAGCGATAATCACCTAAATTGCCAGTCTCTTCCACTCGCCTCAAACGACTTCGGATTCTGGCAACCGTCACTTTGTCCTTGATAGGAGAAAGCCATTCTGCAAAAGGTTCGATGCCATTGGGATTTTGATAAATCTTGATCTCCACAATACAATTGTAAACTGTAATTCACACAATGTCAATTCCAAAAACACGGCACCCCTGCCGCAGGTCGCAGGAAAACGCGCGGCGACTATTGGCTGTTTCTCGCAACGACCCGTTCAAGTGGTAAGCCCATATACACAGATTAATTGACGTTTGCGGAAAACTGAAACCTTACCGCCCGGAGTGCGTCTAAGCGGATACAACCATGCTACATCCCTCCCGAAAGACGTCGATCGTACCCAGTACGGCCGGCGTCTTTTCTTATTCTTAAAAGATCTCGCTACCGTGCCGGTCGCATCGCGGCGGCGCAGGCGTGTCATTCAGCGGCAGGGAAAGTCCTGTTGCGCGCCCTTCCCGCTGCACGTATTTTAACCCTGTTCCGGGCGGACGTTCAGCCCCCGGTAACGGCCGGCCCGCACTTCGCATAACCGTCCGGATCAGTAACGGGAGAACCATATGCGCAGGATTCTGCTCCAGCAGGTCACGAAAACATTCGACGGCGTCACGGCGGTGGACGGGTTGGACCTGGACGTCGCCGCCGGTGAGGTCTTCGGTCTGCTGGGTCCCAACGGTGCAGGCAAGACCACGACAATTCGTACGATCCTGGGGATTTACGGGCCGGATTCGGGTACCATCGATTACGGCAACGGTGGAACGGGACTGTCGAAGGACCGGATTGGCTATCTGCCCGAAGAACGAGGGCTGTATCCCAAAATGCGGGTTATGGACCTGCTGGTGTTTCTCGGGGAGATCAAGTCGCTCACCCGGTCGGAAGCGGCGGGCCGCGCGGGAGAATGGCTCGAACGGATGGGTCTCTCGGAGTGGTCGAACCGGCGCGTGGATCAGCTTTCCAAGGGTATGCAGCAAAAGCTGCAATTCATCGTGACCGTCATTCACGACCCCGATCTCCTGATTCTCGACGAGCCTTTCAGCGGGCTGGATCCGATCAACGTGGCCGTCCTGAAGGAAATCATGCAGACCCTGACGTCTGAGGGCAAGATTCTCATTTTTTCCACGCATCAGATGGAGGACGCGGAAGCGCTTTGCGACCGGATCTGTCTGATCAACCGCGGTCGGAAGGTTCTGGAAGGAACGGTACCTGAATTGAAGTCCCAATATACAAGGAACCGGTTGCGCATTGCTTTTGAGGGGAGGGACGATTTTCTCAAGGATAGGAACCTGGTTCGGCATGCGGAACATCGCGGGAATCACGTGGAGGTCGAACTTCAGACGGGCGCGGACCCCGGCGAATTGCTGAGGCAGGCGCTTTCCGCGGCCCGGATCCACCGGTTCGAAGTCTCGGAGCCGTCCCTCAGAGATATCTTTTTGATGGCGGTTGGCGGCGAAGATTCCGGAGAAGGCCAGGATGAATAAAACACTGAAGATCGTCCGCCGGGAATTCACAGAGATTGTCCGCAAGAAGAGTTTCCTTATCGGTCTCTTCCTCGTGCCGGTGTTTGTCGTCGCCAGCATTCTGGTTCCGGTACTATTGGCGCGGGTCGACGTGGGTAAACAGAAGCGTGTTGCCGTGGTCGACCAGACCGGGATCCTGTACCGGCCGCTCGATTCCCGCCTGGACGAACGGCTCAAGGATGGCCGGCTCGAATATCTGTTGCAGGACGTGCGGCCCGGTCCCGATCTGGAAATCACGCGCCGGCAACTTACGTCCGAGATCAACACCGGAAAGCTGGACGCCTACCTGATTGTGCCTCCGGACGTCTTCGAGAAGGGCGAGGCCGGTTTATACGGGAAGAACGTGAGCGATATGCGCCAGGTCGGGCGATTGCGAAGCGCGTTGAGTCAGATCGTGGTTGCCCACAGGCTCGCGCAACGGGGGCTGGACCCGGAATCGGTGCGAAAATGGACCCGGCGGGTGCAGATGAACACGGTGAAAATCGTAGGTGGGAAGGAAAAGAAGAGCGGATTTGCCCGGGAATATTTCACTTCGTTCGCGTTCGCCATGTTGCTTTACATGGTAACCATCATTTATGGCATCATGGTTATGCGCGGGGTTTTGGAAGAGAAGTCCACCCGCATGGTGGAGGTGATGCTTTCGTCGGTCGATCCGTTGCAGATGATGGCCGGCAAGATTCTGGGTATCGGCGCCGCCAGCCTGGTCCAGGTCACGGTCTGGATCGGCGTGGGTCTGCTGGCCACGGCGTACGGCAGGATGGCGTTCGGGCCCAACCTGCCCTTTGCGATCGAAACGGGTATGGTGGTCTACTTCGGCGTCTATTTCGTCCTGGGTTATTTTCTGTATGCCACGCTCTACGCAATTATCGGCGCTATCTGCGACACCGAACAGGACGCGCAGCACCTGCAAATCCTCGTTATCGTGCCAATGGTCCTCTCGCTGCTTGCAATGACGTTTATCACCCGGCAGCCCAGCGCCGCCCCGTCCGTGGTGATGTCCCTGATTCCGTTTTTCGCGCCAATGATCATGATTGTCAGGGTGAACGTCCTCACCCCTCCGTGGATCGAAATCGCGGCGTCGGTCCTGATTCTGATGGGGACCATTGCAGGGGTGATGTGGGCGGCCGCGCGGATCTACCGGATCGGGATCCTGATGCGTGGCAAACGGGCCACGTTGTCGGAAATGATCCGGTGGGTACGGTACGGATAGCCGTCACAAGGAGGAACAATGGTAAACCTGATTGCGTGCAACCTGAACAGCTACAGACAGTATCGGGACGGCGCGTTCGAACATCTTGCCCGGATCGGTCTGAACAACGTGGAAATTCCCTGTCCCGAGCGCGAGGAGAGAGAAGCGGTTCAGCTTGAACTGGACCGGTTCGGACTGCGCGCGTCAAGTCTCATCATTCGCTGTGAGATGCATGCCGACGACGCGGTCCAGCGGTTCGAGCACTCGCTGAGTACGGTGGCGGAGATGGGGGTCGGCGTGGTGTTCACGAGCGTAAAGACCGGAGGCATAGACCGGGATTTCGTCTACGGACGGCTGCAGGACATCGGTGACGCCGCGGCAGAACGGGGGATTGTCGTTGCCATGGAAACGCATCCGGATCTGATAACGAACGCCGACGTGGCGCTGCAGACGATGCGCGGGGTGAATCATCCCAACATCCGCATCAATTTCGATACGGCCAACGTCCACTATTACAACGAGGGCGTGGATGCGGTCGAGCAGTTTCGAAGGGTGTCCGACGCGGTGGCCGCCGTGCATCTGAAGGATACGAACGGCGCCTTTCAGACCTGGCACTTCCCCGCGCTTGGCGAGGGGATCGTGGATTTTCCTTCTATATTCGAGATCTTCGCCGGTCACGGACGCAACGGACCCTACACGCTCGAACTGGAAGGCATCCAGGGCGAATCGCTTTCGCGGCGCGACGTGGAACGACGGGTCGAACAGTCGCTGGACTATCTGCGCGAACGCGGGCTGGCGGACTGAGGCGGCGTCCATGATCCTTGCGGTCGATATTGGAGGCACCAATTACACCCTTGCGCTGGGAACGCGGGACGGTCGTATCCTGGAGCGGACAACCGGTTCCACGGATCGCTCCGGCGGCGCCCAATGGATGATTGAACGGGTACTGATGGTCGGGCGCCGGTTGATTGCGTCATCCCCGGAAGCGGTGACCGCGTGCGGAATCAGTTTCGGCGGTCCCGTGGATTTCGCTTGCCAGCGGATCGTCAATTCAACACACGTGGCGGGTTGGGACAATCTGGCCATTCCCGAGACAATCCAACGGGACCTCGGGATACCGGCAATTGTGGATAACGATGCCAACGCGGGCGCGCTGGGCGAATTGACGTTCGGCGCGGGACGGGGCTGCAGCCAACTGATCTATTACAATATCGGCACGGGTATCGGCGCTGGAATCATCATCGACGGGGAGATTTACCGGGGCGCCAACGGCAACGCGGGCGAACTCGGCCACGTACCTGTGCTTCCCGACGGCCCGCTTTGCGACTGCGGCAATCGGGGATGTCTCGAAGCGCTTTCTTCCGGCACGGCCATCGGTCGACGCGGGGATGAGGCAGTGCGCAAACAGCCTCGGAGGGCCGGCGGGATCCTTGGGACTGCGAATGGTCCGGTGACGGCCAAAGCGGTTTTCGATACCGCGCGGACCGGCGACGGGCTCGCTCTGGAACTCGTAAATGAGACGTGCCGGTATCTGGGCATGGGCGTGGCGGCCGCAATGAACGCGCTGGCGCCGGAAGCCATTGTGATAGGCGGCAGCGTGGCGAAAGCCGGCAGGGTGTTGCTGGAACCGCTGCGAAAACAGACGGACCGGTTTCTGATGCCGGTGCACAGACCGCATCTGAAAATCATTCCCGCCAGGCTGAAAGGCAATTCGGGCCTGCTGGGCGCGGTGGCTCTGGCCGCTGCATCAGGGGGCGAAAACCAGGCCGCGGGTTAATTGCGATGCAACGCGGAGGCGTCCATCGAGAATGGATTGACATACGATCCGGAAGAAGCCGTTGCGGCGCTTTCGAAGGTGGACGCCGCGATGGGACGTTTGATTGAACGCGCGGGTCCATGCCTCCTGGAAGCGCAGGCGCCGTACCATCCGTTTCGTGCGTTGATGCGCTCGATTGTCTACCAGCAGCTTTCCGGGAAGGCCGCCGGGACGATTTACGGCCGGGTTCTAGATCTGTTTCCTCAAAGCACGCATCCTGAGCCGGAACATGTGCTGGCGTTACCCGACGAAGCGTTTCGCGGTGCGGGGATGTCCCGGGCCAAGGTGGCGGCCATAAAAGACCTTGCTGAAAAGACGCTCAAAGGCGAGGTCCCGCCGGGGCGGCGGCTGAACGGGATGTCAGACGACGAGATCATCAGTCGTTTCACGCGTGTCCGGGGGGTGGGTGAGTGGACCGTGCAGATGATGCTGATCTTCGATCTGGGCCGGGCGGACGTCCTGCCGGTCAAGGACCTGGGCGTAAGAAAGGGCTTTAAGCTCACTTACGGGTTAAGCGGGCTTCCCGAGCCGGCGGAGCTTCTGGAACACGGCGAGATCTGGCGGCCGTACCGGTCGGTGGCAAGCTGGTATCTCTGGCGGGCCGTGGCGTTGGACGGGTAACGAAAACCCGATCGGACCGAGCCCAACCGAACGACAAACGCCCGGCTGCGCAATTCGGGTGGCAAGACGAGAACAGGACGTCGAATCCCCCATCGTAAAACCGGAAGAGGATAAGTCATGGCAGATGAAACCTATCGCGCCGGGATTGTGGGTCTGGGCTATATCGGCGGCGCGGACCAGGTGTCGGGCGACGCAATAGGACAGATGGTGAGCGACCTGGACGGGACCCACGTCGATGCGTTGCGTGGGCATCCCCGGGTGGCTGTCGCGTCCGGGTCCAGCAGGGACACGGGGCGAAGGGAGCGCTTTAGTGCACGCACCGGCGTGCCTGCGTACGCCGATTGGCGCGAGATGCTGGCCGAGGAGTCGCTCGATATTGTAAGCGTGGCCACCTATGCGCCCGTTCATGCCGACATCACGGTCGCATGCGCAAAGCAGGGCGTTCTCGCCGTCTATTGCGAAAAACCCGTCGCGACCCGGGTTGCGGACGCCGAGAGGATGCTGAAGGCGTGCAACGACGCAGGTACGCTCCTCGTTGTGAACCACAACCGGCGATTTCAGTCCAACGCCCGGCGCCTGCGGGACCTCATAGCCGACGGCGCGCTGGGAGCCCTGACGTCCGCGTCCATGCAGTGGGGTTCGGGCCGGCTGGGCAACGTGGGTACGCATTTCATCGATACCATCCAGATGTTAACGGGACGGGCCGTCGAGGCGGTGTCGGGTACGCTGGATCCGTCGGGAAAGCCGGACTGCCGCGGCGCGCAGTTCCGCGACCCGGGCGGCTGGGGCATGCTGCGCCTTGAGCACGGACTGATCTGCACGGTAGACGCCGCGGATTATGGGACGCTGCCGCCGCTGATCTCCATCCACGGTACGGAGGGCTCCGCCGTGCTTGACGGCAGAGACGTGGTGCTGGACTACCGGGACGGTCGGCGGGACCCCTGGCCGGATCCTCGGGGTTCTTCTTCGATGGATGTGGCGGTGGGTGAGATTGTGGATTGGCTGGACGGAGACAACCCGTTCCCTTACGCGGCGTCGGAAGCCGTGCGGACGCTTGAAGCAATTGTGGGTTTTCACGTCTCGCATGCCGGGAACGCCGGGTGGGCCGAGTTGCCGCTTTCCGGGCGGGACCGTGAACTGGAGGTGTTGAGCGGATAGGGATCTTCGTTGATGGTACATGCGTCAGCCGGAAACGCTGTTTACGGTCATCCGGGCACGGGTCCGTACCGGGAGATGGCGTCGTCCGGCCCCACCGGACAGGGGTATTGGTCGGCGGTTTTCTTCTCAACGAGTTGGGGGTTGCCCAGGGCGTTGTAACAGATGATGAACGACCGCCGATGGCGGGTGGACGTATTGGGCGTTGAGGCGTGCAGAAGATTGCAGTGAAAGAAGAGGACGGAGCCGGGCGACATCTCGCAGCAGACGCATTCCAACAGAGGTTCGATACCCGCAATCCTTGCGGGATCGGTTCCGGTCTGGGTGCCGACCCTGACGTGGTCCAGCCGCCCGAGGTGATGGGACCCGCGAAGGACCCGCAGGCAGCCGTTTTCCCGCTTGCAGTCGTCCAGCGCGATAAACGCGCTGATCATCCGGGGAAAGACGAACCCCTGATTGTACCAGTATCCGTAGTCCTGGTGCCACTCCCACGCGCCGCCCTCGTGGGCGTCTTTGAACATCACTTTGCCGTGGAAGAAGGCGACCTCTTCGCCCAGAAGAATGCGGATATTATTGACAATGCGGGGACAGGTGGAAACCGCGGTCCAGATGTCGTCTCCCAGTTCGTGCCAGATAGCCAGCCTGGACGTCATTCCGGATGCGTCGGAGGTCGCACGGGTGTTCTTTGCCACACGCGCGCCTGTTTCCACCGCGTTGAGCAGAATGCGGACTTCGTCTTCGCTGAAGAGGTTCTCTACCAGGACGTATCCGTTCCTGTTGAAATTTGAGACGTCATCGGGGACAAGGTATTCAGGCGCCGCCATTATCCGGCCTTTCTGCCATACATCGGATTCTTGAGTGTGGTTTGAGTCTCGTAGATGGCGCCCCGCCGGGGCGGGGGCGTAGAGATCGCAGGTTAATATAAGAACTGTGTCGACGGTTCGCAACCGGCCTTGTACGAATTGACTTGCAGGCAGGAAAATCAGGCCGATAGCGAAAACGTCCGGCAATTGGCCCCAGTTCGAAAGTGCGCCGTGAAAAGGCGCGGATACGATCAATTCGGGAGGCTGAGGTGTCCGGTCGCAAGATACGTGTATTGATTGCAAAGGTCGGTCTGGACGGTCACGACCGGGGCGCCAAGGTCGTGGCGCGCGCGCTGCGGGACGCTGGGATGGAAGTCATCTATACGGGCCTGCACCGCACGGCGGATGAGGTGGTGAACACCGCGATCCAGGAAGACGTGGACGTGCTGGGTATCAGCTCTCTTTCGGGGGCCCATCTGACGATCTTCCCAAAGGTGATGGATCTCCTTCGGGCGCGGGGTGCAGATGACATCCTAGTGGTTGGCGGCGGCATCGTTACGCCGGCCGACCGGGAGGCGCTCAAGGCCGGAGGTCTGGCATTCTTCTGGGGTCCGGGCACGCACACGGGCGACATCGTCGCACGACTTCGGGAAGCCGTGAAATGAAAGATCTGGCCGCCCGGGTCCTCGCGGGTGACAACCGCGCCGCCGCGCGGGCCATTTCGCTCATCGAGCGGCGGGAATCCGATTCGACGAAACTGCTCGCCGCCCTGTATCCTTCAACCGGCGGCGCCTACCGGATCGGCATCACCGGTCCGCCCGGAGCGGGAAAAAGTACGCTCGCCGGTTGTCTCGCGGAGCGCTTTCGCGAAAATGGAAATGCCGTAGGCATACTTGCCGTGGATATTGCCAGTCCGTTTTCCGGCGGCGCGCTCCTGGGTGACCGCATCCGGATGCAGGGACTGTCGGGCGACCCGTTGGTGTTTATTCGAAGCATGGCGAACGAGGGTCTTCCAGGCGGGCTGTGCGGGGCGGCGAGGGACGCGATTCGGGTGATGGAAGCCATGGGAAAGGACGTGGTCCTCGTGGAAACTGCCGGGGTCGGTCAGACCGAAGTGGACGTGACTCACTGCGTCGATGCGGTTGTGCTGGCCCTGGTACCCGAGTCGGGCGATGAGATCCAGGTGCTGAAGGCCGGTGTGATGGAAATCGCGGACGTCATCGCACTGAATAAGTCCGACCGTCCCGGTTCGGGCGGATTGGCGGCAGAACTGAGAGAAACCCTTCACGCGCGGGGCGAAGTCGATGGTTGGGAAGGGCGGCTGGTTCGTACTGTCGCTACCGACGGCGGGGGCGTGGAGAAACTCTTCGATGCGCTTCAAGAGTACCTGCGCCATCTGAATACCGAGGAGAGGTTGGCAGGATTGCGCGAACGGCAGATGCGGCGCGAATTGCGGGAGCGGGTGGAGGTGCGGCTGGCCCACCGATTGGACGCGGCGCTGTCGGGTGAATGCCTGGATCGGGCCGCGGCCAGGATCCGCGCGGGGGAAGACGATCCGTACAATGCCGCCGGGAAGTTGATGCGCGAAACCTGAGCACTCGCTGAACCCGCCCTTGAGAGCCGCCCCGTCATCCTTCCGGGCCCAACCCTCCGGACGGCCTCCTTTTTCCGCTTTTGGCTTGACCCCTGGCGCGAATCCACATACCTTTGCGTTGGATTGGAACACCAGCACGCAAGAACGTGAGGCCATACAAATGGGGTTCTGGACCGACAAACGGGTTGCGGTTACCGGCGGCGCCGGTTTTCTGGGCCGGTACGTGGTTCGGAAACTGCGCAAACGGGGTTGCCGTTCGATATTCGCGCCGCGCAGCCGGGACCACGACTTGCGGGAGCAGACAGCCGTACGTCGCCTGTACGAGGCCGCGCGGCCTCACCTGATCATTCATCTGGCCGGTTCCGTTGGCGGCATTGGCGCCAATCAGCGGTATCCGGGCCGTTTTTTTTACGATAATCTGGTAATGGGCGCCCATCTGCTTGAGCAGGCCCGCAGGTTTGGGACGCCGAAGTTTGTAGGTATCGGATCGGTGTGCGCCTATCCAGGGTCCACGCCGGTACCCTTCAAAGAAGAAGATCTCTGGGACGGCTATCCTGAAGAGACAAACGCGCCTTATGGTCTGGCCAAAAAGATGATGCTCGTGCAGAGCCAGGCCTACCGCGCCGAATACGGCTACAACGCGATTCACCTGCTGATGACCAACCTCTACGGACCGGGAGAAAACCTCGATCCTGAGACATCCCATGGACTCGCGTCAATGGTGCGAAAGTTCGTGGACGCCCGGAATCTCGGGCACGACCACGTCACGCTCTGGGGAGACGGCTCCCCCACGCGCGAGTTTCTGTACGTCGAGGACGCGGCAGAGGGCATATTGCTTGCTTCGGAATCATATGATCTGTCAGAGCCGGTCAACCTGGGATCCGGAGAGGAGATCTCCATCCGGGATCTCGCCGGGAAGATCCGTCATGTCGCGGGATTTGCCGGCCGGGTTCGCTGGGACCGGAACAGGCCGAACGGCCAACCGAGGCGATGCGTGGATGTGACGCGGGCGAAGCGGCATTTTGGATTCGAAGCCACAACCTCCCTGGATGAAGGGCTTCGGCGTATGATTTCGTGGTACGAGAAGCAGTAGGCCCGTACAAATCCTCGACCGGAAGAACACCAGGAGGCAGGTTGGAGGTGTCCGAAGACCGTGAAATCCGGCCGCCGGTGATCGGCGTTGGCACGATGAACGTCAGTCGCCGCGCCAGAGCGCTGGTAAACAAGGTCCTCGAAAGCAACCGGCTGTCGTACGGTCCGATGACACAGGCGTTCGAAGCCGGCTTCGCCCGTGCGCACGGCTGTCGGTTCGGTGTGATGAGCAACAGCGGAACGAGCGCTCTTCTGGTGGCTCTGGCCGCGCTGAAGGAATTGCACGGGTGGGACGATGGAGACGAGGTCATCCTGCCCGCGGTGACCTTCGCCGGAACGGCGAATATCGTATTTCACGGACGGATGCGTCCGGTGCTGGTGGACGTCGATCCGGTCCACTATGATATGGACCCCGGAAAGATCGAGGCCTCAATCACGTCCCGTACAAGGGCGATCATTCCTGTCCATGTCTTCGGACAACCGTGCGACATGGATCCTATCCTCGATCTTGCGGGGCGGTACGGTCTTAAAGTCATTGAAGATTCGGCCGAGACCATGTTCGCCGGATACAAGGGCCGGAGCGTGGGAAGTCTGGGGGAAATCGGGTGTTTTTCCACCTATGCGGCGCACCTGCTGACCACCGGAGTGGGCGGTTTGAATACGACCGACCATCCCGATTACGCGAAAAAGCTGAGATCGCTGATCAACCACGGCAGGGATTCGACGTACCTGAATATAGACGACGACGACCGGAAGTCGCCCGAGGAACTTCGTAGAATCGTCGCCCGTCGGTTTTCTTTCGTAAGTCTTGGCTATAGCTTCCGGTTAACCGAGATGGAGGCCGCTCTGGGGCTGGCGCAGCTCGAGGTCGGGTCGGACATGATCGCCGCCCGGCGAAATAACGCCGACTATCTGACCCGGAGGTTGTCCGAACACGGAGCGGTTTTGCAGCTTCCGCGGGTTCGTCCGGAATGTGAACATTCATTCATGATGTATCCGATTGTCCTTAGGGACCGGAAAAAGGACACATTCGTGAATTTTCTGGAGCAGAACCGGGTCGAGACGCGAGAGATGCTTCCGCTGACCAATCAGCCTCTCTACCAGCGCCTGCTGGGAATCAGGGAGACGGACTATCCCGTTGCCGGGTGGATCAACAGAAGTGGATTCTATATCGGTTGCCACCAGGACCTCAGATTGACCGACCTGGATCGGATCGTCGAACTCTTCGGGCGTTTCTTCAGGGACGGGCAGGCGCAGTCATGATCCGGGTTCAGGGTATCCTATGGGCACACGCACTATCGTTCTGCTGACGCTTAACGAGGTCGAGGGCGTTCGCTGGCTGTTCTCAACCGGTGTGGATCTGTCCGGGATGGCCGATGAAGTGCTCGCCGTGGACGGCGGGTCAACGGACGGCACGAGGGACGTCCTGGCATCGCATCACATCCGGTTGGTAAGCCAGGAGCGACCGGGACGTGGCGAGGCGTTTCGCACAGCGGTCCGGGCATCGCGCGGAGAGGACCTTGTTTTCTTCAGCCCGGACGGAAATGAAGATCCGAACGATATTCCCCGGCTCTTCGCTGCCATCGACGACGGCGCCGACATGGCGATTGCGTCCCGTTTCCTCACGGCATCCCGGAACGAAGAGGACGACGATTCTCTGCCGCTTAGAAAGTGGACGAACCAGGTGTTTACGTGGATCGCCAATCAGGTCTGGAACCGGGGATCGTACGTGACGGATACAATCAACGGATTTCGAGGAATCACGCGAGGCGCATTTCTGAAGCTCGATCCCGGATCGACGGGGTATACAATCGAGTACGAGATGACGATCCGGGCGATGAAACAACGGATGCGAATCGAGGAAATTCCAACCTGGGAGGGAAACCGGGTGGGTGGGGAATCGAAGGCGCCTTCATTCCGCACGGGTGTCCGTTTTCTTCGGTTTCTGGTGCAGGAGATGGCCGCCGGCAATAGCCAGAGAAAATGACGGTTCGGAACCTCCTTCGATCCGGCGGTACAGCCGCGTCCGGTCGTCTTTTTCGGGATGGAAGATCTGTAATCGGCCCGATCGTCCAGGCGCGTTTGACGTCTTCCCGCCAATCGACGGCGCGTTTCCGGCGTTGGGCGACTACGATGGCTCGCCGGCCGGAGCTTTCCCGTTTGTGAGTACGTCGAGGAGTTTCCGGGCGGCCACCGAAAGGCTGCGACCGCGTTTGTGCAGGATGCCAAGCGGTCTGGTGAGGACGTCGTCCTTGATGGTCAGTACTTTCAAGCTGCCTTCCTTGTGTTCCAGATCAACCGAGTGTTCGGGAAGGATCGAGATGCCGAGGTCCACTTCGACGGCATCTTTGATGGTATCGATATGGTCGAATTCCATCACAATGTTGGGTTGGATGCGATGTTTTCGGAAGAATTGGTCGAGTGCGTGGCGGGTGTGGGTCTCCTGGGAGAAGAGGATCAGCGGATGACTGCCGATATCGTTGACCGCCATGTGATTTCGGGCCGCGAGCGGATGCATGGGCGGACAGGCCACGACCATATTGTCTTCGGAGAAAGGAATAATCTTTGTGTTGCGGTGGGGTCTGGGAAATGCGACCACGCCGAAGTCGATTTCGCCGCTGGCGACGTCGTCGTAGATCCGGGGTGTGTGGTTGTAGTCCAGCCGGAAATTGACCCTGGGATAGGCTTTGAGAAACGTCTTGAGGTACGGTCCGAGTTCACGCATGCCCACACTGTAAATGGACGAAAGACGTACGGTGCCTGAAACGACGCCGTCCAGAGCCGCGACGCGCTGTAACATCTCGTCGTAGCGCTTTACAATATCGCCGGCGCCCTTGTAGAATACCTCTCCCTCCTTGGTAAGGCCGATCTTGCGCTTGTGGCGCTCAAGCAGCGGTTTGCCCTGGCGATGTTCAATACTCTTGATTTGCTGGCTCACGGCCGACTGCGTAACGCCATTCAGGACGGCCGTCTTTGAAAAACTCTGGGTATCGATGAGGTCACAGAAAATTTTCAGGCTCTGGATCAACACGCGAGTGCCTCCTTCGGAAAATATCTATCGAGCGTTTTCTCCCGCTGAAGCAGTGTTCGGAACGAAAGGCTGACAGAAATGAACTTGCGGTGTCGAGTATCCTGCGCGATGCAGCGGTCAAGGAAGTCTTAAAGATAAGAAGGATTAATTTTAAAAGCAAGATAATAATATACACCATAATATTTTTCGACGACAACCTTCAAATTGCCGGATGTGGTTGCCGGGGGTGTTTTGTTTTTGTATCTTGAGTTGTCAGGAAACCTTCGAACTTGCATTGACGCGTTTTTTCAGAGGAGAAAGAGAGTATGGAGGGATTCAGGATTGAATCGGACACGATGGGCGAAATCCAGGTTCCGGACGACCGGTACTACGGCGCCCAGACGGCCCGGGCGCTGATTCATTTTGATATTGGCGAAGAACGCATGCCCCGGGAGTTGATCAGAGCGTTTGGCATTCTGAAAAAGGCGGCCGCGCTCGTGAATCGGGAACTGGGAAAGCTCTCGTCGGAGAAGGCCGATCTTATCGTGCAGGCGGCCGATGAAGTCATCGCCGGCGAGCTGGACGATCATTTTCCTCTGAGTATCTGGCAGACGGGAAGCGGCACGCAGACGAATATGAACGCCAACGAAGTGATATCCAACAGGGCCATTCAGATTGCCGGCGGACGGATGGGCGGCAAAGATCCGATTCACCCGAACGACGATGTCAATATGGCGCAGTCTTCAAACGACACGTTTCCGGCGGCAATGCATATTGCGGCAGTTAGTGAGATCCACAGGCGTCTGATTCCAATGGTCGGTAAGCTGCGGGATACGCTGGCCGCAAAAGCGGACGATTTTGAGGGTATCATCAAGATTGGTCGCACCCATCTGATGGATGCCGTTCCACTGACGCTCAGCCAGGAGTTTTCGGGGTACGTGACCCAATTGACGAAGGGCCTTGAGCGTGTTGAGCGATGCCTTTCGAATCTCAATGAACTCGCGCTTGGCGGCACCGCGGTTGGTACCGGGTTGAATACACATCCGGAATTCGCTGATCGGGCCGCCGAACGGATTGCTGAACTGGCCGGCCATCCGTTTGTTTCGGCCGCCAACAAGTTCGAGTCACTGGCGGCCCACGACGCAATGGTGGAATCCAGTGGCGCTCTGAAAACGTTGGCGTGCTCGCTGATGAAAATAGCCAACGACGCCCGTTGGCTGGCTTCGGGGCCGCGCTGTGGCATCGGCGAGTTGACGCTCCCGGCCAACGAGCCGGGAAGTTCAATAATGCCCGGCAAGGTGAACCCAACCCAGTGCGAAGCGATGACCATGGTGGCCGCGCAGGTGATCGGGAACGATACGGCGATTGCAGTGGGCGGTTCATCGGGGAATTTCGAACTGAACGTGTTCAAGCCGCTGATCGTTTACAATCTGCTGCAGTCCGTCCGGTTGTTGGCCGATGCCTGCGAGGCGTTCAACGATCACTGCGCGGTGGGTATTGAACCGAACCGGGAGAATATCCGGAATCACCTGGAGCGATCCCTCATGCTTGTCACGGCGCTGAATCCTCAGATTGGATACGACAACGCGGCAAGGGTGGCCAAGAATGCGTTCGACGAAAATCTGACGCTTCGGGAATCGGCGGCGGCGCTGGGACTGATGGATGGGGAGACGTTCGATGCCGCGGTCCGGCCGGAGAAGATGACGGGGCCGGGCGGGTAACGGCGACCGGGTGCGGTGTCCACGTTACCAATCGCAATTGAATGGCAGTTTGAGTATATGCGAAAGGCCCGGCAGGAAGTCTGCCGGGCCTTTCGTTTCTTCTTCGATGACCGGATTATTGATTCAGATATTCCGTGATTTTCCCGCACCAGTGGGCCGGCCACTCGGTCATGTTGCCGTAGGTTGGAGGAGAGCCGGGGCCGCGGGGATATCTTGAGGACATGACCCCGCCGTCGCTGCCGTCCAGGCCAAAGAGATAGCCTATAAAGTGAGCCCGCTCGTCTTCCTCGATCCGGGTGGCTTTGAAGTACAGCGCGAGGACGTTGGGTGGGACGTGCACCCCGGCAACCGGGAATGAATCCTCCTCCGGTGAAGGCCTGTACCTGACTTCCTTGAAAACCCCGATGTGAAAGTCCCGGGTACGCGGGGTCTTGCCGATGAATTCCTTCAATCTGGTCTTACCCAGAACCCAGGATGCCCATCCCGTCGTCCGGGTTGTGAATCGGGCTTTGGTAGCTGGAATCGCAACGACGTCAACGCCCATGTCTTCGGCGTTGACAACGGGTGGGTTGCCAACGCATTTTTCCCGGATCTTGCCCGCCCACCAGAGGATGGATTCCGTCCAAAGATTGCGGTTGACGTCGCTGAAACGCTGTTCGTCGGCCCGGTAAAAGTGGAACCTGATGGCGCTGGGGTCCAGTTCCGGCGCGGTGGCGGGCTCCGGCTCAGGCGATTCGGGACGGGCCGGGCGCGCGGCGGCATCCTTCCAGGGCCGTGTAGGCAACGTATGATCCAGGCCAAGGGCATATACCGACGAGATGGCACGGCCTGAAACCCCACCCTTGTGCGATTGAACCGATACGATGCCTGTAACGCGACCGGATTCGTCGACCAGCGGTCCTCCGTGGCTGCCAACGGACAGCGCCCCACGAAGGGGATAGACACGCACCCCGTCGACCATTTCGGCCGGACTCATCCGGCCGCCGACGAGGCGAAATGCTTCCCCCTCCACCGACTCCACGATATAGGCCTCTTTGCCTTCGGCCGGATCCTGTGCGTTCAGTTCAAGCAGCGGCCTGCCGAAGACCTTGATTCTAACCAGCGCAACGTTTCGTTTCTCGTCCTTGTCGATAATGCCCGAAACTCCGAACTCCTCGCCGGATTCGAATCTGGCGACAACATGAATGGCGTCTTCGACGAGTTTCCAGGTTGTAACCGCAATCCGGTTGTCGATGGCCAGAAAGCCCATTCCCCGTACTCTTGAACCGTCTCTTCTCTCGACGTCGAAGACGACAACGGAAGGGCGCACTTGCAGGTAGACACTTTCCGGAGCGTTGCCCTCCGCCCGGGTAGTTGGCGACAGAACTGTAAGGACGCTGCACCAAAGCAGCACCTTCCATACGGCGGCAGATGAAGGGTTGAACGATGCCGGTTTCATAGGCGATCCCGATATTCGAAGCGTACGGATTACCCGGCCCGTGAGTTCAGGCCGTATTCAAGCCGCGCTTCAGATAACCCATAGAACGTAGAGTGCAACCACCGTACCGAGGAGGGCGCCGCCGTAGCAGAGGATATCCAGCGAAAACAACAATTTCCGGATGCCCATTTCGTGTAGCGAGAAACGAATGCGGTGGGCGGCGTGAAAAAGCGGAGGGACAATGAGAACAAACAGGTAGACTTTAACGAGCGGATTCGCAAGCAGGGATTTCATCCGGCTGTATTCGAGCAGGCTCTTGTCGATCAGGCCGAGCGGCACGGCCAGCCCGATGAAAAAGACGTGGACGGGAATCAGCAGTGCGGCAACCACGCCGCCCAGCGAGAACATGCCCCACCAGAAGGGTTCGGTTCTGTCTTCCTTGTACACGGATTCCCCCTACTTCAAAGCCAGAAACAGGCAGGCGACGACGGCCGACGCGACGATCCAGGAAATGTAGGCGCCCAGTCCCACCAGAAAGGGCGGTACCGTGAGACGGCCGATCCGGATGATCTGGATTTTGGATACCAGGCCCAGCCATGTGATGCTGTGGTAAAGCGCGAACAGAAAAACGATGGCATAACACACGACAAATGGTACGGACCGGAGCGATTCCTGAAACGGATCGTGAACTTCCGCGCCTTTGGAGATCAGGAAAAGCTGGTACAGGTATACCAGAACAAACAGGGCGATGAACACACTGGTCGATTCCCTGATCATGAACAGGAAGTACCGGCGGTTATGCAGCCACCAGGTGATGGGTACACGACGTACATAGGCCTTGTGTTCGTGTTCGGACGTCATCTCACTTCTTCCCCCAGGGCAGGAGTATTGATTTGACCCAGCCGCCCGTTGTGGCCACCTTATTCCGCTGGATCGCGGCTGCGGGGTCCACGTCTTTGGGACAGACCACGGAGCACTCGCCAATATAGGTGCATTCCCAGATACCTTCGCTGCTTGCAATCACGTGTTGACGCCGCTCCTGTCCTTCGTCCCGCGAGTCCAGATTGTACCGATGGCCCAGGGCGATGGCGGCGGGGCCGATGAACTCGGTCTCAAGCCCGTATACGGGACAGGCGGCATAGCAAAGCATACAATTGATGCACATACTGAACTGCTTGTATTCCTTGAGTTCTTCGGGTGTCTGCAGGTATTCCCCTTCCGATACGGGCTTTTCCTCGTCCCGGATGATCCAGGGCTGCACCGCCTTGAGTTTATCCATGAAATCGGACATGTCGATAATCAGGTCTCGTACGATCGGGAAGTTGTGCAATGGTTCCACCCGGACCTCGCCCGGGTAATAGTCGCGCAGAAAGGCGGCGCACGAGAGTTTTGGCTCACCGTTGACCATCATGCCGCAACTTCCGCAGACGCCCATCCGGCATGACCAGCGAAAGGAGAGCGATCCGTCGATATGGTCCTTTATGTGATTGAGCGCATCCAGCACCACCCAGTCGTCTTGAAAATCGACTTCGTAAGACTGTTCGAGGGGCTCTTCTTCCTGTTCGGGACGGTAGCGGGTAACGGTTACGGTGATCTTCTTGCCATTACTCATGAAATTCCCCTTGCGGAGGATTCGGAACCGGGGTGTCGGATCTTGCGCGCTTGAATCCCGGTTTCAGTATTTGCGTTCTTCGGGCTGCCAGCGGGTGATCGTTACGGGAAGGTAGTCGGTGTGCGGACCGGCTTCCGTCCTGTAGGTCAACGAGTGGGTCAGATATTCCTCATCGTTTCGGGTCTCGAAGTCCGAGCGGGAATGAGATCCCCTGGACTCCCTGCGCTGCAGGGCGGCGTGTGCGAGCGCTTCCGCCGCGTCCAGCATGAATCCCAGTTCCAGCGCCGCCGTGAGTTCGGTGTTGAACACACGTGACGTGTCATCCAGGCCCACGTTTCGGAAGCGCTCCTGGAGTTGCTTCAGGGCTTCGCAGGTTTCTCTCAATGTTTCTTCATCGCGGAAGATTCCGGCGCCCCGTTCCATCGCCTGCTGCATTTCGGTACGGATGTTCGCCACCC
Organism: Candidatus Latescibacterota bacterium; assembly: GCA_963662665.2. Classification (GTDB taxonomy): domain Bacteria; phylum Latescibacterota; class UBA2968; order UBA2968; genus JAAXHE01. The sequence continues at coordinate 150,674 of CAXXJS010000040.1, read as the reverse complement.
GCTCCTTGCCGTTGCGAGGCTGCAGGTAGTCCCGTTGGATGCGCCGGCGCTCGTCACGGGTGAGGTTCTCGAGCGTGTCTTGCCCGGCAGCCTCCGTTCGTCCGGCATATTCCGCGGCGACTTTACCCGCACGCGCTCCGAACACCAGGCATTCGGTCAGGGAATTGGAGCCAAGCCTGTTGGCGCCATTGAGGCTGACGCATGCCGCTTCGCCGGCAGCGTAAAGGCCGGGAATGGGCGTTGCGCCGTCTATATCCGTATGGACGCCGCCCATCATGTAGTGGACGACGGGACGGACGGGGATCGGCTCCAGGACGGGATCGATCCCAACGTAGTTCCTGGTGAGTTCCCGGACAAAAGGCAGCTTTTCGTCTATCACTTTTTCGCCCAGGTGTCTCAGGTCCAGTTGGACGTAGTTGCCGTAGGGACCCTCGAAGGCCCGGCCCTCGCGCATTTCGTACACAAAGGCCCGGGACAGGATATCGCGCGGGCCCAGTTCCATTTTTCCGGGGATGTATTCGCTCAGGTAGCGCTCACCCTTGTTATTGATCAGATAGCCGCCTTCCCCTCGTGAGGCTTCCGTCATCAGGATACCCGTTCCGGGCAGGCCGGTGGGATGGTACTGGACGAACTCCATGTCTTTCAACGGGCACCCGATGCGGTAGGCCAGGGCCATGCCGTCGCCGTTTTTGATTGAGGCGTTGGTGGTAAACGGGAAGATCTTGCCGCCTCCACCGGTGCAGATGATTACGGATTTCGCGCCAATGGCGTGGATGGCGCCCGAGCGCATGTCAAGCGCGGCTACGCCGCAGACCCTTCCGTCGTCTACCAGAAGGGAGCTGACAAACCACTCGTCGTACCGTTTAACCGCGTTGTATTTCAGGGAAGTCTGAAACAGGGCGTGCAACATGTGGAAGCCGGTCTTGTCGGCCGCGTAAAGCGTGCGCTTTACGCTCATGCCGCCGAAAGCCCGCACGCTGACGCGGCCGTCCGCATCCCGACTCCACGGGCAGCCCCAGTGTTCCAGTAGTATGGCTTCGTCCTGCGCTTCCTTTACAAAGGCTTCCACGACGTCCTGGTCGGCCAGGTAATCGCTGCCTCTGATTGTGTCGAAGGAGTGTAGATCCAGATTGTCGTATTCGCGCATGACGGCCGCCGCCCCACCCTCGGCCGAGACGGTGTGGCTGCGCATGGGGTAGACTTTGGAGACAACGGCAACGTCCAGATCGGAATTGGCTTCAGCCGCCGCGATAGCGGCGCGCAAGCCCGCGGCGCCGCCCCCTACAAGTAACACGTCGTGAATCGGTATGTCCATTTAATACCCCTTGAAGCCCGGATGATCGCGTTCGGTTCCTTCGCAAAGAGCACTTATTATAATGATCCATGGGGAAATCGTCAATACAAAATTGGGTGTTTTCAGAGGCATTTACAACGTCGGGCGAGAAGGATACGATCGACAGGTCGCCGTCCCCGCTCGTCGGCGCCGGCCGGCTGAGAATTCGGGAATCACAGGACCTTCGGCCAACCGGATCCGGCGTCTTTTCGCCAAAGCCGTCGACCGCGCAATACGGTTGCATGCATCGCGATCAAGGATTGCCAAACGGGCGTTGTCATTGCAGGCGACCGCGAGCCGGGAGCGGCCAGACGGCTTCAACGACGTTGTCGCGGATTCCGTAGAGTTCGTCGTGAAGCACAACCGTCGTGTCCGAGTAGCCGGCCACGAATTCAATGGTCTCGCCAACCCGCGGCGTCTCCGCGGGCGCGCCCAGTTCAATCTTGCCGTGTTCGGCCGACAGGGCCACCAATGTGACGTTGGGGATGCCGATCGGCTCCGGAACGGCGGCGTCGCAGCTCATGGTCTTCTTCCCTGCGTCGCAGATGATGCGGGTGGGCGTGGGGCGGCTGGTAACCGTGGAAAGGACCGTCAGGGCGTATTCGTGTTCAACGCCGAAAACGGTGCGGTACCGGATATCGCCAAAGATGCCGCCGCCGGCTTCGATCTCGGTGATGCCCGGATGGAATGCGCTGATCCAATAGGTTCCGGTGCCGCCGCAACTGACGATGTCCACGCGGAAACCGTTGCGCCGGCACAGGTCCGCGCTGGTCGTGAGTTTGGACAGGGATTGGGCGATAAGCCGCCGCTTTTCGTCAATGTCCTCAATGGCGAGGGTGTGCGCTTCCCAGGTCATCAAACCTGAGAATTGAAGGCCCGGGCAGCCGGCAATGGTCTGCGCGAGCGATAGAACCGGTTCACCCGGCTCAACCCCCGCACGGTTCATGCCCACGTTGACTTCAATCAGCACCCGGATGCGGACGCCTTTATCAGCGGCGGCGCGGTCGAGTTGGCGGACGTTGCTTCCGTCGTCCACGCAGACCATAACGTCGGCCTGTCTGCGGAGGTTGACCAGGCGGGCGATCTTTCGGTGACCGACGATCTGGTTGGCAATGAGAATGTCTTTAACGCCGCCTGCGGCCATGACTTCGGCCTCGCCGAGTTTGGCGCAGGTTATCCCTATAGCGCCCGCGTCCAGCAGCCTGTGGGCGAGCGCGGGGGTCTTCATGCCCTTGGTGTGGGGCCGCCACCCGACGCCCGCGTCGCGGATGATGGTCTCTGCCATCTTCCCGGTATTGCGTTCCAGCGTGGGCAGATCCACCAGGAGCGCCGGTGTGTCCAGATCGGCCTTGGCGCAGCCGATGAGATGCGTCTGTACGATCATGGTGAATCCTCGTGTTTCGGGTTTTACGACCAGGAAACGTCCGCCCGGCAAAAGCCCCTTCAGCCATCCTGCCGGGGACGATGCCGGATAATGTAGTCGGCAACGTCGATCATCGTGGCGGTCCAGATCCGGTTTCGGTTACCATTCAGGTAACGAGCGACTTCCCTCAATGAAGCCGTTGAAATGGAAAGATGCTGTCCTCCGATGCCGTGCATGCAGATGATGGCCCACAGGCCGTCATTGACGGCGTTCTCGATGTACGCGACGATCTCTCTTCCCGAGTGTCCGTCTACGGCCAGCGACCAGGTGTAGGCCAGGTCGATCCGTTTCGGATGGTTGGCGCGTTCGCCCCAGCCCCGGGCGGCCTTGAAGCGGCGGGCCACGAGTGGCACGTAGGATTGCCGGTGTTCGCCGGCCCCCACGTACGTCTGGTAGCAGGGATAACAGAAAGTCCGGTCGCCGTGTTGTTCGGGAAACAGGCGGTTCAGGTCTTCCGTGGCTTCGTCGATGGTCCGCTCGACGTCAGCCAGTCCCAGGTTTTCCAGACAGTAGCCGTCGGTACGAAATCCGAAGTTGCACGAACACGGATGCATAGAGGTGTGATTGCCGAGTTCATGCCCGTGCCTGCAGGCCTGTTGCCAGCGGGGAACCTGCGATTCCCAGGATTTGGACCGGCCGGGGTTGACGTAGAACGTCCCCTTCAGGTCAGAGTCGTCCAGGCAGGGTATCGCATGGTCCAATTGCGTTTCGAGGCCGTCATCGAACGTCAGACTAACGGCTCCCTGTTTGTCATCGGGCCAGAATGGGCGTTCCGAGGGCATGACTTCCCCTTTCCACGAGGCGGATGCCGTCCTGGTATCAGCAGGGTCCCGTGGCTTCAATCCGTTGGCAGGACGCCGATGTCGTCCCCTCGTCTGTAGGCGAGGGCGTCATCGATCATCCGACGGATAGTGTACCCGGGTTTGAAACCCAGGAGCCTCCGGGCTTTGGACAGGTCGAACTCATAGAACGTGGGTTCGCCCTGCAGGACGGTTTCGATATACGGGACGCCCAGACGTTCCGAAAGATGGGGGACGGCTTCATCCCAGGCGAATGGCGCGGGACCGGCGAGCTGAATCGTTTCGCCGGAAACGTCCTCGGCGCACAATGCCAGTTGGCAGCCCTGGACGATATCCCGCACGTCGGCGACGTGTTTTTTGTAGGGTCTGCCCTTCTCGTCCCTGAGTACCACCAGGCGCTCTGTTCCCTGCCCCGGGTCCTTGAATTCGGGACGGCCCTTCAAGCCGCTCAGTCGAAATTGCGGAAAGTCCAGAATTTCGCCAGCGCCAAAGACCATGCAGAATCGAAGGACCACGGCGGGCAGCCCGTAGGTGAGCCAGTATCCTGTACAGAGTTCTTCTCCAAGGGACTTGGAGAGGGCGTACCATCCTCGGGTACGGCGGGGTGTTCGGTCTTCCCGGATCGGTTCGGTCAGTCCGCCGGGGATATACTTGCTGTAAACGGCGTCGGTGCCCGCGTAGATGAACCTTGGCGGCGGGTCCTGTGCTCTGGCGGCTTCGAGCATGCTGAAGGTGCCCCGCACGTTGATTTCGAAATAGTCGGATTCGGAAAAGGGTCCGCCTCCCTGAAATGCCGCGCCAAGATGGTAGACCGCCCCGACGCCCTTTACGGCTTTTTGTACGTCTGCGGGATTCGTGAGGCTGCCGGAGACAAGCTCCACGTCCAGCCCGTTCAGCTTGTCGGTGCGGGGGTCTCGAGGCCAGACGAGGCCGCGGACGGAATGCCCCTGTTTAACCAGCGTTCCGGCGAGGTTGGCGCCAATTCTTCCCGAAATGCCGGTGATGAGAACAGACATGGAAACCGATCGTGAAGTTCAATGCGCCCTGGTGTTCCGCGACGGGACACCAGACGTAAATTTCAGAAAACGCGGCAAAAAATCAAGGGGAATCGCAGAAGGTTGATTGCCGGATATTTCGCTTGCGGAATTGTTATTTTTTTGCTATAAAACCGGTTGTCGCGGTGTATGGAAAACCAGGAATTTCCCTCGATTGACTTGAACACGGGGGTGGAACGCTCCCGAGGAGGTTCGACGATGGACAAGCTGGCAATTCTGGGTGGCTCAAGGGCGGTGAAGACCGATCCGCGAGATATGTTCACCTGGCCGATTATCACTGAGGAGGACGAAGAGGCCGCGTTGGAGGTGTTGCGGCGCGGGGCCATGTCCGGCACGGACGTGACGGTGCAGTTTGAAAAGGAATTTGCCGACTGGTTCGGCACGAAGTACGCGCTTGCCCACAATACGGGTACGTCGTCCATCCATTCGGCGATGTTCGGTTGCGGCGTGGGTGTAGGGGATGAAATCATCTGTCAGAGCATGACGTTCTGGGCATCCGTCCTGCAGGCGATGAATCTCGGCGCGACCATTGTATACGCCGATATCGACCCGGATACGATCACACTCGATCCGGCAGACGTCGAACGGAAGATTACAGACAGAACCAAGGCGATTGTGGCGGTCCACTATTTCGGCCATCCAACCGATATGGATGCAATCATGGAAATCGCCAACGCCCGCGGAATCAAGGTGATCGAAGACGTCTCCCACGCGCACGGCGCGAAATACCGTGGAACACTCACGGGCGGGATCGGCCACGTGGGCGCAATGTCGTGCATGGCAGGAAAGTCGCTGGCCATCGGCGAAGCGGGAATGCTGGTCACCGACGATAAAGATATCTATGAACGCGCGGTTGCGTTTGGCCACTACGAGCGCACCGGACAGATCGATAATCCCGAGTTGAAGAAATTCGCAGGCTTGCCTCTGGGCGGATTCAAATACAGGATGCATCAGCTTTCGTCTGCCGTGGGGCGGGTCCAGCTCAAGCATTATCAGGAACGGATGGAAGAGATTGACAGGGCGATGAATTATTTCTGGGACCTGCTCGAAGGTGCGCCGGGGCTGCGCGCCCACAGGCCTCCGAAAGGCTCCGGAAGCACAATGGGTGGTTGGTATGCCGCGCACGGAATCTACGTACCCGAAGAACTCGGGGGCCTGCCGTTGCGGAAGTTCTGCGATGCGGTGAGGGCCGAAGGGACTTCATGCGGGGCGGGTGGCAATCTGCTGATGCATCTACACCCGGTATTGAACGATGCCGACGTTTACGGGCACGGCGAACCCACGCGGGTCGCGCATTCCGACGCCGACGTTCGCCAGGGCGAGGGGAGTTTGCCGCAGACGGAACGTATGTCGGAGCGTCTCTTTTCCATCCCGTGGTTCAAACACTATCGCCCCGAGGTAATCCGGGAGCACGCGGAGGCTTTCCGAAAGGTGGTGGCGCAGGCCGCGGAACTTCAGTAGGATTCAGATCCGTTTGTAGCGAAGTGTAATTCAAACAAGAGGGAGATTCATCCAATGCATAGGTTGCGATGTGCGTCGTTCACACTGCTCTTCATCGCCCTTCTGAACATTTTCGCTGCCAGCGCAGACGGCGCATATACACGTATTCACGAACCGGGCGCCGACGACCCGATGGCGGTGCATATCTTCCGCCTGGACAACGGCCTCACGGTCTATCTCACGGAAAACCGTCAGACACCCCGGTTTTACGCGGAGATCATCGTTCGGGCGGGCAGTAAGCACGACCCGGCAGAATCCACCGGACTGGCGCACTACCTTGAACATATGCTGTTCAAGGGCACGAAGAGCATCGGCTCCCTGGATTACGGGAAGGAGAAAGCGCACCTCGACAATATCACCCGTCTCTACGAGGAGCATTTCAGCGAAACCGATCCGGAAAAACGGAAAGCCATCTACGCCGAGATCAACAAGGAATCCCAGCTTGCCGCGCAGTACGCCATTCCCAATGAAATCGACAAACTCTACAAGGCCATGGGCGGTACCGGGCTGAACGCGCATACCTGGCACGAAGAGACCGTCTACAGAATCAATCTGCCCGCCAACCGGCTGCGCCACTGGGCGGCAATCGAATCCGAACGCTTCCGGAACGCCGTCTTCCGGCTCTTTCAGTCCGAACTGGAAACGGTCTATGAAGAGAAAAACCGGTCCATGGACAACAAAGACCGGGCAATCATATACGCCGTCGCCGATTTGCTCTTCAAGAAGCATCCCTACGGCCAGCAGACCACGATCGGGAAAGTGGAACACCTGAAGAATCCATCGCTGAAAAACATGTATTGGTTCTACAATACCTACTACGTGCCGAACAACATGGCCATCGTCATTTCGGGGGACATCCGGATCGACGAAACCATAAAACTGATCGACGAGCACTTCTCGGCGTGGGAGCCCGGACCTCTGCCGCAGTTGCCCGACTGGAAGGAGGCGCCCCTCAGCGGCGCCGAGAGGGTGCAGGTGGGGTTCCAGGGTGAGGAATACGTGCTTCTGGCGTTCAGGACGGCATCCAGGAATCATCAGGACGCGGACGCGCTCAGACTCCTGGATATGATTCTGGACAACGCCACCGCCGGTCTGATCAATCTGAATCTCAATCAGAAACAGAAGGTCCGGCGGTCGGGTTCGTATCCCTCACTGTACAACGACGGCGGCGCACAGTATCTCTGGGGCATTCCAAAGAAGGATCAGACCCTTGAAGAAGTGGAACAACTGCTGATCGATCAGCTTGAGATTATCAGGAGCGGCCGGTTTGAAGACTGGATACTGCCCGCCATCGTCACCGACTTCAAGAAGAACGAAAAACGAGAGATGGAATCGGACAACGCCCGCGTGCGCCGGATGCGGAATTCGTTCCTTGCACTCCAGGACTGGAAGCATACAACCGGTGAGATCGCCCGTCTGGAACGGGTCACCAAAGACGATGTCATCCGTGTCGCGCGGGAGTATTTCGCAGGCGATTACGTCGCGGGATACCGGATCGATGAACAGCACGAGATTCCCAGGATTCAGAAGCCCCGGATCGACAAGATCAACATCGACGCCACTCGCCAGTCTGTTTTCGCCGGCAATGTGCTGGCCATGCCGGCCGAGGAAATCGAACCTTCCTTTGTCGATCCGGGCAAAGACTACCAGATTGCCGATTACCACGATGACGTCCGGCTCTACTACTCCCGGAACCCCATCAACGACCTCTTCTCCCTGACCTTCACAGTGGACATGGGCAACAACCAGAACAACAGGATGGGAATGGCCGCCCGGTTGCTCGACAAGTCCGGAACCGGACGTCACGCCTCGGACGCCCTCAAGAAGGAGTGGTACAAGCTCGGTACCGAGTTTTCCATGTCTGCCGGTAACAACGAAACAAGCGTAACCATCTCCGGGCTGGATGAAAACATCGAGCCTTCGCTTGCCCTTATGGCGGAGCTTGTCAACAATCCATCCGCGGACAAATCTACTTTGGATGAACTCGTGAAGATCGTTCTTGCAGAGCGCGAAGACGCGAAAAAGAACCACCGTACCATTCAGGGCGGTGTTGTTCTGTTCAACAGATACGGTAAGGACTCCCGCTATCTGCGCACGTTGCCCAACGAAGCCCTGCGGGAACTCACGCTTGAGGAACTCCATGGGCTGGTCCGCGGTCTGTTCAGATACAAACACACGATCGCCTATACCGGCTCCCTGCCTTTACAACAGGTCCTGGCAGTCCTGAAAAAACTCCGTCCAGTCCCGGGAGCCCTTGAGGACCCGCCGCCGTACCGGTTCTACAAGGCGCGGACTCCGGAGCAAACCGAGATTCGGTTCTTCCACAAACCGCTTGCGCAGGCGCTCGTATATATAGAATTCGGCGATAAAGATTTCAATGAGGCTTCCGTTCCCGCCGCCGAGCTCTATAACAGCTATTTCGGCGGCGGGATGAGCGGAATCGTCTTCCAGGAACTGCGGGAAGCCCGCGCGCTGGCCTACTCGGCATGGGCGCGCTATTTCAATGGCGACCGGAAGGGAGACCAGAACCTCATGTCGGGATCCATCGCCTGCCAGCCCGACAAGACGATCGAAGCCGTCCAGGCGTTTATCGACCTGATGGATAACATGCCGGTCACGCCCGAGCGGTTTGAAGAAGCCCGCACGTCTATACTGAACAGATATCGCACAAACAAAATCAGCTTTCGGCGGGTCCTGGGATCCGTACGTTCCTGGGAACGGCTGGGCGTTCCCGTGGATCCACGAAAGTCGCGTTTCGAGAGAATCCAGGCCGCCGGAATGGACGACATGCTGGCGTTCTACGGCCGGAACCTGAAGAACAGAGTTAAACTGATCTCCATAGTGGGTGACAAAGATAAAATCGACCTCCCGGCGCTGGAAAACTACGGTTCCGTCAGCGAGGTCGGTCTCAAGGACATCTTCGTGTTTTAGTGTCACGCTTCCGGTTGCGAACCCCATCCCGCGATGAAGTCCGAGGTCGTATAATTCTCCGGCATCTCGTTGAAGTGGTATTTCATCGGTCCTGACTGAAATCCCGGTACGAAATGCTCCGCGTCAGACCGGAGCAGCCTGTCCAGCGGCTCGAACCGCTTCCACAATATCTCCCCCTCCGATGCGCTGAATCGCCCGGCAAAATCGGGACCCCAGCTCAGGGTGATCGGGTGTGCGCCCCGCAGCCGTCGGGAAAGTTCTTCCGGAACGTCGGGAAATGGCGGGTTCTTCGCAAGCCGGATCGCCAGAGCCGCCTTGCATAGAAAGACGGTGGAGAGCAACCTTCCCTTTTCGCCCCTGTCCGGATGAAGCCCGTTCAGCGCCCCGATGTACGCCTCTCCGTCGCATTCCACAACCGCCCTGAGCGCTTTCTCCGAGTGTCCCTTCATTTCCCGGGTCCGGTCATTCCATCGCCCGAACGCGGCTGCCGTTCCCGTCGAAAGGTGATCCGCGAAAGAGAGATCGTCGATCGACGTGTGCGTGGAAAATCCGCCGTGTATGGTCCGTCTCAACCTGGGGCTGTAATTGCTGCCCCAGTGGAGAAGCGGGAGGATGTAGACCACGCCGTCTCCAGCTTCCAGGTGGGTCCGGACGCCGTTCGGCAATGGCTGGCACGGATCGGCAAGCAGGTACTCGTTTTCCTCTTTCGTGTTGAACCGCACGTGGCTGCCCGGAACCACCACCAGGACGTTGTCGTCGTAAAGCGGTATGTTCCATTGGACGTAACGGGGTCCCCCTTCGAGGATGTCGTCGATATACCCCTGGAGGGGGGCGGTGTCGATGGGGTGGTGGTCGCGATGCCACTTGGCGGGGCCGTGGTCCCGAACCGGATTGCACATCATCATCATTTCGGTTACCGACGCGTCGGCTACGCCCAGAAGCTGTGAGCTGAGGCCCTGGATATTGCGGCTCGAGCCACACCTCCGCGGCAGGCGCCGTCTCCTCGCTGATTCCGTTGACCAGCGGCGGCCGGTTGAGCATCAGACGGGGTTGCGGGCCGGACTCCCACTCGCCGCCCGGCGGGTCTCCTTCCTTTCGCATGGCCTTCCAGTGTTCGCGTTGCCGGTCCACGAGCGTTTCGCAGGCTCGTCGGACGTCCTGCAGTTTTTCCCGGGGAATGGCTTCCTTTACGACAAGGTAGCCCTCTTCCAGGAATCGATTGCGATCCATCGCCTGCATTGTGCTTCCTCCAGGTGACGCTCTGTTTGCTCTGCGTCAAAATACGGCTGAGCAGCCCGTACTTATGTCCCGATGAACGTCTCGGGCCACTTCGGCTCGTAGTTGCTCTCAAAGAGCCAATCGAAGTCCTCCGGAACGATGTGCGCCCGGTCGGGCCGCAGTCTCCGGCGCAGCCGGGGAAAGAAATCCATCAGCGCGTCGCGCTGGCCCTTCGGAAGTCCGCAGGAAACGCCCGAAGCGGCCCAGGCGGATAGCATCGCCTTGCGTGGCACCGAGTCCTCGTTCTGCCAGGCCGAGTGCAGGCCGGAACTGCACAGGACCAGCATCTGCCCCCGGCGGGCCACCATGGGCGCCGGATCCTGCTCCAGCCAGGGGGTATCCGTCAGGTCGGGAACGTGTTCCGGGTAGGACCCCGCGCCTTCCGCCGGACGCGGGCGCACGCCGTGGACGCGAGGAAGCATGGCCTTGTGCTCCGGGGTGAGGACGCGGTTCCAGTATTCCATAATCGGGCGGTGACTGCCGGGAATCACGCGCATTGCGCCGCGATGCGCCGGCACGTCATTGAGCCAGAACCAGAGCTCCGCACGCATTCTCCGGGGCGTGGCCTGGAAATCGTCCCACGTGGCCTGAATGTCGGTATGGCATCCGCCGCCCCACTGGTCGCGTACGCTTCCGAATGGCGCATTCGATGGAGATCGCCCATGGGGGGACACGCCCCACCACAGATGTACGGCGTCCGCGCGCAATACATCCATGGCCACTTCCTCGAAGAACGGGTGCTGGAAGACGTCAAGGTAGTCCGGTTCTTCGTAATGCGGCCGGCCGCTTTCCGTCAGCCGGTCCCACGCGGCTTCCGCCCGGTCGAGTTGGGCGGTTGTAAAAGGGCTGTCTACAGTGACGGCGCCCTGTTCCTCGTATTGTCTCAGTTCCGCTTCGGTCAGTGGCATACAGTCTCCTTTGCGTGTATCACGCGCCGGTGGTCATCGGTGAGCCATTGTCCCTGGAGACTTCGCGGGCTCCCGCAGGCGCGCCTTTTTGCGCTCGCGTTTGATATCGTCCAGGGCCGCCATGAAGCACGGGATGACAAATAACGTCAGGACGGTTGAAACGAGCAATCCAAAAAGGATCACGTTCGCAAGCGGCGACCATAGGCCCGATTTTCCGCCGAGGCCGATCGCCATCGGCAGCAGGCCCGATATCGTCGTCACGGAAGTCAGGATGATCGGTCGCAGTCGCAGCCGCCCCGCGTTCACAATGCTCCGCCAGATGTTCGTCACGGACCCGCCGGCGCGTCGCCGTCTGTTCATGAAAGCCACCATCACAATGGCGTCGTTGACGACAATTCCCGCCAGGGCGACGAATCCGAAAACCGAAGTCAGGCTGAACGGGTTGCCCGAAATCAACAGACCGAGCAGCGCACCGATGATCGCGAAGGGTACGGAAGTCAGGATCACCAGTGGTTGAGCGTAGGAATTGAATTGGGTTCCCAGGATCAGAAACATCAGAATCAGACTGACGATGAACAGTGCCACGACGTTATCGAACGCTTCCAGGAAATCCGTAAACTCCCCGCCGATATGGAAGCTTATGCCTGAATACTGAGCTTCGATCGATGGGAAGATCTCGAGCATTCTGCCGTTGATCTGATCCAATGTCAATATTGCTTCGTCAATCTCGCCGGTGACGATGATGGTCCGCCTCCGGTCGAAGCGCTTGATCTTCGTGCGTCCCGGACCGATTGAGAAGGTGACCATGTCTCGCAGTGCGACCGTCGCCCCGCTTGAGTTCGTCACCTGTACGTTCAGCACGTCTTCTACGGTCGACCGGTTTGCTCTGTCGTACTGTACGATGACGCCCACCTCTTCGTCTCCATCCCTGAACGTCGTGGCCCTGACTCCGTCGAACGCGTACCGAACGTTCATGGCCACGTCCTGCGCCGAGAAACCGTACAGCGCCGCTCTGACTTCGTCCACTTCGATCCGGATCGCTTCCTTGCCGGGCGGGAAGTCGTCGGTCACTTCCAGCGTGCCCGGGATCCGGCGCAGCGAGTCCTGAAGCACAAGCGCCGCTTCCTTCATCTGGTCGAGATAACGACCTTGAACCTTCACGGAAATCGGTTTGCCTTCGGGCGGCCCTCCGGCAAATGCCTCGAAGACGACCGAAGCGGGTCCCTCGATGTGCTCCGTGCGCTCCCGGAGCATGTCGATCAGTTCGTCCGACATTCTCACGCGTTTCTCTCTGGGCTTGAGCTGTACAAGGACCTGGGAGACGCTCTTCCGCGTCAGCCACTCGTTGTTGCTCTGCAGGAGACCGACGTTCACGACGACGCCCTCGACGTCCTCATCAGAAAGCCGGAGGGCCTCGGCCTCATAGGCGCGGGTGACGCGGTCCGACTCGTGCAGGCTGGTTCCTTCGGGGAACTTGATGAGCACCTTGAACGCGTCCAGTTCATCGTCGGCATAGATGTCGATGGGGAGCTGGCCGAGGATCATCACGGCGCCGACAAGCACGCCGACCAGGGCGCCGATAACCCAGTAGCGCCGCCGCAGCGTGCGGATGAGCATTCGACCGTAGATTCTGCGGAGTTTTCTGAAAAACGGCTGTTCGCCTCTCTTGTGGGCTTTGGACCGCCGGGTCCATTCGGCGTAGTGCGAAGGCAGAAGGACGAACGCCTCGAACAGGGAAGCGGCCAGCGCCAGCGCGAAGGTCAACGGGATGATCCGCATGAACTTTCCCATCACGCCCGGCAACAGGATCAAGGGAAGGAAGGCGGCAATGTTGGTGCCTACGGAACTGAGGATCGGCGTTGTCACTTCGCCCGCGCCCAGGATGGCGGCCTCGCCGGCGCTGTGGCCCTGCAGCCGGTAACGGTGACAGTTCTCGATCACGATGATGGCGTCATCCACAATGATGCCCAGTACCATCACCATCGCGAACAGCGTACTCCCGTTAATGGTATAGCCAAAAACGTTTAGAAGAATGAAGGTGATGAAGAATGAAATGGGTATCCCGAGCGTTGCCAGAAAGGCGTTCCAGGATCCCAGGAAAAGCCAGAGTACGAGTGAAATAAGCACCATGCCCGTGACCGCGTTGTTCCGAAGCGCCGCGATCACCCGGTTGATGTAGACGGAATTGTCGTCGGTAAAGCTGAAGCTGATACCGTCCGGTACGCGGTCCTCGTAGTTGCGGATCGTTTCCTTGACGGCCAGGATCATGTCGTTCGTATTCGCGTCGGTTGTCTTCGATAGAGAGAATGTGATGGACGGATTGCCGTTCAGCCGGGAGAGGACCTGGGGCTCTTCGCGACGGTCCTGGACCCTGGCGACGTCACTGATTCTGACGGTCTCCCCCCGGGGAGCCGTCCGGACGATTGTCTCGCGAATCTCCTCCACGCTCCGGAATTCCGCCAGGGACCGGATGGCGTACTCCTTCGCACGGTAGGTGAGGGTGCCTCCGGACACGTTCAGATTTCTCGCCTGCATCGCCCGGACCACGTCCAGAACCGTCAGGCCGCGGGCAGCCAGCCGGGAGGGATCGACCTCGACCCAGATTTCCCGCTCAGGAAGGCCCGCAACCTGCACCCTGGCGACGCCCGATATGTTTTTCAGGTCATCCTCGAGATCGTCGGCAACAATCTGGGCATTTTCCTCCGGTATCGTGAATGCCATGTTGACTGTGAGGACGGGCAGAAAATCGCCGCTGTCGAAGTCGTCCACCTCCGGGTCCTCTGCCGCTTCCGGGAGCGCTACCCGGTCGATACGCCCCTTGAGGTCCGTGTAGATCTCCCTGAATTCGGACTCCGACATGTCTTCGAACTTGACGAGGAACAGGGCCAGGCCCGCGTCTGCCGTGGACTGCAACTCATCGATCTTGTTCAGGTCGTGGATTTCCGCTTCGATGGGGACGACAATCAGGCTCTCCACCTCTTCAGGACTGGCGCCCGGGTACGGGATCGAGACAATCACCCAGTTGAAGTCGATCTGCGGGTTCATCTCCTGAGGCATGCTGAAGAGACTGATGCCGCCGAAGCAGAGCAGACCCACCATGACCAGGTTCACCAATACCGGGTTTCGTACCGAGAATTTCGCTATCGACATATCAGGAATGCCTCATGTGCCGGATCCTTACGCTGTCCGTTCGACTCACCGAAAGGCGCGAATCGTCACGGGAGTTTCCACGCCCAGACGCAGCATGCCACCAACGACAATCGTGTCCCCCTCCGCGAGCCCGGTTTCCACCGAAACCCGCGAGCCAAACGTTTCGCGGGTTGTTACCTCGGTGAGGCGCGCGATGCCCTTCCGGATCCGATAGACATGCTCTTTGCCGTTTCGTGCGAGGACCGTGTTGCCGGGAACAACGATCTGAGGACTCGATCCGCCCAGCATCACACGGCAGCGGGCCGACATTCCCCCGCGGATCGACGTATCGGTCGTGTTGGCCACGTGGACTTCAACGGGAAACGCTCCGGTTTCCTCTTCGGCCTGCGGGGAGACGTAGCGGACGTAACCATCGAACCCCCGGTGACCCAGCGCCGATACGGCAATGCGTACGGGGCCGCCTGCCTGGATGCGGCCGATGGCCGATTGGGGGATTCCCAGGGCGATCTTCATGGTTGTCAGATTGACAACCCGATAGGCCGGTGCGCCGGTGGATATCATCGCTCCAGGCTCGACGTGCTTTCTGGATACCCATCCGTCGATCGGGCTCATCAGCCGGGTGTCTTCAAACCCTTTTTGCGCACGACTCAGTTCGGCCTGGTTCGATTTCAATTCGGCCTCCGCGGACTTGACGGCAAACCGGGACGTCTCGAACGCCAGCCTGGAGATGTCACCGGAATCCAGAAGCTGCCGGTCGCTTTCGAAATTCAATCGCGCGATATTCAGTTTATTTTCCGAGGATAGGACCTGCGCTATGGCATGTTCCAGGCGGCTCCGGGCCACGCGGTCGTCGATAACGGCCAGGGTGTCCCCCGCCGATACCCGCCCGCCGACCTCGGCCCTGACGTCCGTCAGGCGCCCGCCGGTCTCGGCGACCACGTCCACCGCGCCGTGCGGCTGAATAACGCCCGCGACTTCGACCGACTCCTCCACGCGTTTCCGTCGCACGACCCTGGCTTCGACGGGTACGGCCCGGAGCGTATCCACGCCCTGGTCGGCCCGCCCGCCCGTATCGGCGTCCTCCCGCGGCCCGCACGACAGCACGCAGGTACAGAGCGCGAGCGCGGCGATGGTTGCTGCATTCCCGTGTTTCATTCTGACTCCACCATTTCCTCGAACAGTCCGTCGAGGCTGCCCATCAGGAAGTGAAATTCGACCGCCGTTGAGGTGAGGTCGAATCGCGTTGTGATCTCCAGCAATCGGGCGTTCTGCAGATTCAGCTTCGCATCGATGACGTCCAGATTCGATGCCCGCCCCAGTGTCTTTTCCCGGGAGACGATCCGATAGTTGTTTTCATTGTAAGCAAGACTGGTCGAGATCAGTTCGCGCTGATTTTTCAGGTTGACGATCCGGTTGACCGTCTCACCTAGCGACTGCCGGGTTTCGTCTACCAGATCGGAAAAGCGTGAATCCTGTGCCAGATAGCTGAACTGCGCCGATTTCAGGCGCGAGAGGTTACGGAATCCGGTAAACAGCGGAACCGACATATTGAGCATGATCGTCGAGGGTCTGTAGTCGTCCAGCGCCGGCGTATCGTTTCTGCGCCAGGCCGTCGAGTAGCTGAGAGAGACGTCGGGCAGGTAACTCGAGTACTGCCCCCGGTAGACCAGGCGGCTGCGTTCCCGGTCCCGTTCCGCCGCTGCCAGCACCGCGTTCCCTGCAACCAGCGTCCGGTTCTCTACGCCCGCCAGCCGCCGGATTTCACCTTCAGACAGATTCGCCAGCCGCGCGGCCTCCGCGTTGAGAACGCCCGGGACGACGTCCGCCAGCGCATCCGAGTCCAGCGTACGAAGGTTGAGCAGCCTGCGCAGACGAACCGTTGCATCGCGCAAGGCAGACTCGCCCGCGGCCACGCTGCTCTTCTGCTGCTGGTGTTCCACCTGCCACCGCAGCAGGTCCAGCTTCGAATATCTCCCTGCGCGGTGCATCCTCTCGGCTTTCTCTACGTTCAGGCCGGTCAGGACGAGGAATTCCCGCTGAAGTTCGAGCGTCGCGCGGCGTTTCAGCACCTCCAGGTACCCGAAAGTGACCTGATAGAGGATTCGATCGCGGATGGCCTCTCGAGTCCGTTCGGCCGCGGCCTGTCCGGTGGTCGCGACGGCAACGCCGTTGATCAACTCCGCGTCGAAGATCGGGAGGTGCGCCTGGAACGACGAATAGTACGAGGTCCGGAACGCCACCCGCGGTACGGGGATCTCGGGTGGAAAGTACCTGGAAAAGTCCCGCTCCGCCAGCGTCTGTTCGTCAATCCGCGTCACCTCCGTATTGAAGCTCACCCTTGGCGCGAATTGCGACCACGCGTTCCTGCGGTCCCAGTTCGCTTTTTCAGCGGCGAATCCGGCTGCCGCCAACTGCCGGTTGTTGGCCAGGGCCTGCCTCAGGGCCGCCTCGAGGGTCAACGGGGATCCGTCCGCGGGGCTCGCATTGCCGGGCAGGGCGGACAGAAACAAGACTGCGCCCAGTACGATCAGGGCGTGCGGACGGAGGTCGGGGACATATTTCATAGAGGACTCCATAGGTAAGCAATCAGCAGTGAGCGTACAGCCGTCAGCCAACTCCTTGATTTCATGTGGACGGGCGCCCACAAGGGACGCCCCTGCAACGTGGCATGGCGTGAATCAACGATGAAGTGCTTGATCCGGTACCGCGAACTGGCAGTTTGCGGTACAGTCGCTGGACCGTCGCCTCAAACGTATGAAGCGAACATCGAGCCTTCAATAACGGGCAATCGTCAGCTTTCGCAGCCCGCGGAACGGCTATCGTCCAATTGTCGGTTGAAATGGCGTCCGTTTGTCGATTAGTAGAGCGTCTAATTGTCGGTTAAAGGCCTGTCTGTTTGCTGAATATCTGCGACGTGTAATCTACAAGATATGGTCCCCGCAATCAAGAGACGTGTCGATCAGCCGGGCCGAGCAGTGCTGTGTGCTTGCAGGCCCTACCGCTCCCACAATTCGCTCAACGGCACCGCGAGAATTCGCTCGTCGGCAAGCGGGAGGCGATCGCGGCCGGCGTAGAGAAGCACACCGGACTCGAAATCCTCGCCGCAACGATCTGCGAGCCTGACGAGCCCATTTCCGTCTCCGGGGGTGAGCGCACGGGAGGCTTTGACTTCAATACCCCATGTCTTCCGGCCCCGGGTAATGACTATATCGACTTCCACGCGATCCTTGTCGCGATAGTGCCAGAAACGCAAATCCGGTTCCGTCCAGGCGGCCTGTGCAATGAGTTGCTGCACCACAAAGGACTCCAACAGATGTCCCATGCGGTCCCTCCTGCCGAGCCAGTCGTACGCGGTCAGGTTGGCGAGGGTTGCAGCCAGTCCGGTATCGAGGAGATGGACCTTGGGTGTTCTGATGAGCCGCTTGGCCGGGTTGCGGTGCCACGCGGGAAGGCGTCGCACCAGAAAGAGCCGCTCGAGCACGGCGACGTAGGTATCGACTGTCGACCGGTGCAGGCCGAGGGTATTGGCCAGATTGCTGGTGTTCAATATTCCGGCGCTACGAAGGGCCAACAGCTCCAACAGGCGAGCCAGTTCGCGTGCATCTCTCACCCGCGCCACGTCCTGCACGTCCCGATCGATGATGCTGCGCAGATACTGCCTGTGCCATTGCCGGGAGCGGACGGGCGGGCGCGTCAGCGGCTCGGGATAGCCGCCGGCGACCAGCCGCTCCGGCAGCGACGGCTCTTCGGGCGCCGCCTCGGGCCGGATGCCCGGCTTGATCGCGCCGTTCAGCAGGTCGCTGAGGAAGCGACCCGGCGCGCGCGCTTTTTCGGATTCCGTCAATGGATGCAACTGCGCAATTTCCATCCGGCCGGTCAGGGATTCAGTTACGGACGGCACCAGCAACAGATTGGCCGAGCCGGTGAGCACGAAACGACCGGGACGGCGGTCCTGGTCCACGGCAAGCTTGATGGCGGGGAGCAGTTCAGGCGCCCGTTGCACCTCGTCCAATGTGACCGCATCCGGCAGGCTGGCGACGAAACCGGCGGGATCCGCCAGGGCGGTCTGATGGTAGTTATGCTCATCCAGGCTGACGTATGCACGGTTCGGCGCAAGTTGCTGCACGAGCGTTGTTTTCCCGCACTGCCGCGGTCCGAGCAGGCAGACCACCGGCGTGTCGGCCAGGGCCTCCCGGATGACGGGTTCCAACGAGCGGGGAAACAGGGAACGGTTGGCGTCCATTTGTCGGATACGTTAGCGGCCAATTGACGGTTAACAGAGCGTCTATTTGTCGAATGAGAGCGACGTGACAATCTACAGGAAAGGCGTGAATAGATCAAGAAGCAATTTTGTCAGCCGGGTTGAACAAGGCTGCGAACATGAACCTGGAACTCGTGAAGCAACGTGCGACCAGGGTGTCGGATGGTTGGGACGAGGGGAAATTGGAATCCGGGGTCTTATCATTGGGGTGTTGTGGCGTGGAAAAGAGGAAGCACAATACAAGACCGTCTCCGGCTCCTCCGGCTGACCACGACGCGGCGTGCCGACTTACCGCAAAGGTGAAAGGAATCAGCGTTTTACCTGTTACCGATTCCCATTCTCGCCCGCCAGGATCGTGACCGCTTCGACCAGCGTATCCAGCTCCGAATTGCTGGTGTAGAACGCCACCGAAATCCGCACACCGGATGGTTCGTTGATGTTGGTAGCCCGTTGGGCGATTTGCCAGCGGTTCCGGAGTGCGTCAGATACTTCGTTCCCTTCCATGCCCTCGACAGCGAAAGCGACGATGCCGGTCCGGGTTTCGGCGCGGCGTGAGCCGATGACCCGCACGCCGGGAATGGCGTCGAAGCGTTCGCGCAGCGATTCCGCTTTTCGTCCCGCCTCCGTGGCGATGGCCCGCGGCCCGCCGATGCCGGCCAGAAAATCGAGACCCGCGCCGAGACCCAGGTAGAGCGCGACCGCCGGCGTTCCCGTCTCGTACTGCCGGGCAGTACCATCGGGAGCGTGCGGTTGCCGCAGCGGCTTCAAGACTTGCTGCGCGTCTTTCCTGACGTAGAGAAATCCAGTACCCATCGGCGAGAGCATCCATTTGTAGCAATTGGTGGCGTAGAAGTCGCAGCCTGTTTCATGCAGGTCCACCGGAAACTGCCCGACGGCCTGGCAGCCATCCCAGAGCGTGAGAATGCCGCGGGACCGCGCCAGCCCGCAGATCTCGCGGGCGGGCAACCGGGTCCCCCAATCCGTCGTGACATGGCTGAAACAGATCAGCCGGGTACGCGGGGTGATCGTTTGCTCCAGTCGGGCGAGAAAAAGGTCCTTATCCTGGTCGATCTCGACCACCTTGACGATCGCCCCTTCACGGTCCGCCAGGCCCTGGGCGGCCTGAAGGGGTACCGGATGTTCCTGATTGGTAATGAGAACCTTGTCTCCCGGTTGCCACCGCAGCCCGCCGAGCACCATGCCGTACCCTTCGCCGGTGCTCATCGTCAACGCGATTTCCCCTGCATCGGCACCGAAGAAGGCGGCGATTTTTGCCGGCACTTCGTCCTCGGCCTCGGCCATCGCGTTGTACCAGTCGCTCGTGTTAGTGATCGGGCATATGGAGCCATTTGGGGATCGCCATAATGGCGCCACGTGAGGATCGCCATAATGGCGCCACGCGAGGATCGCCGTAATAGCGCCATGTGAGGTAACCGGAAAAGGGGTCTCGGGCATTCCGTTCATCGTTGTTTACCTTCTGACGACACAGTGGATAACTATTCGCACAAGTCAGGAGGGATACAAGATGTCAAACCGGAGGTTCGAGATGCACGAATACCGACACGTGATTGTCCGCATGCGGTTGGGACAGTCCGACCGCGCGATTGCCGAAGCCGGATTGATGGGTCGCAAGAAAGTGGGTCAACTGCGCCGCCTTGCTGCTCGTCACGGTTTTCTGGACCTATGCAATCCCGTGCCTGAGGAAGCCACGCTTGCGAAAGTGTTGGAGTTGGCTTCGACCCGTGCGGCTGTTTCCCTGGTGCTCCCGTATCGGGAGGAAGTCACCCGCTGGTGGCGACAGGGCATCCAGGGTACGACGATCCACCAGGCGCTTGTTTGCAAGTACGGATTTTCCGGCAGTTACTCGTCCATCCGCCGTTTTCTGCAGGGGTTGGAACAGACCCATCCGCGGGTCACGACGGTTCTGGGTTTCTCTCCGGGCGATGTTGCGCAGGTGGACTTTGGCGCCGGTCCACGCATCCAGGACGTGCATACGGGCCAGGTCTGCTCGACCTGGGTCTTTGTCATGGTCCTGGCCTGGAGTCGTCACCAATACGCGGCGTTCGTCACCGACCAGAAGGTCGCGACGTGGTTGCTTTGCCACCGCCACGCCTTCGAGTTCTTCGCTGGTGTTCCCAAAAGGGTGATGATCGATAACCCCAAGAGCGCCATCACCCGCGCGTGTTATTACGATCCGGGCGTGCAGCGTGCTTACGCCGCCTGCGCCGAAGGCTATGGCTTTCTCATCTCACCGTGTCCCCCACGAGACCCCAAGAAGAAGGGACGCGTCGAGGCCGGCGTCAAATATGTGAAGAGAAACTTCCTGCCACTACGCGACTTCCGAAGCGTGGCCGACGCCAATGCACAACTTCGAGAATGGGTGCTCTCCATCGCCGGCAACCGCATCCACGGCACCACGCAGGAAAAGCCGCTGAACCGCTTTGCGCAAACCGAGCGTCATCTCCTCACGCCTTTGCCCGATATCCCCCCTGAAGAAGCGTCCTGGACCCCCGTCAAAGTACACGGCGACTGCCACGTGCAGTTCGAAAAGTGCCGCTACAGTGTGCCTTTTAGCCTCGTGCGCCGCGACCTCTGGCTGCGGGCAGGACCAACCACGGTCCGGATCTACAAGGATCAACAACTGGTGGCCGCCCATTCCCGTCTGCACAATCCCGGCGCCCGTTCCACTGTGGATGACCATCTGCCACCCGACGCCAGGGCCTACAAGATGCGAGATCCGCAATGGTGCTTGAAACAGGCCAAACGCATCGGGCCGGCCTGCCGGGAGCTCATCGAGTGCCTCTTTGCAGACAGGGTCCTCGACAAGCTACGCGCGGCACAAGGGGTCATCGGGATGGAAAAACGCTATGGCCCCGCACGCCTGGAAGCCGCCTGCGCCCGCGCATTGGCTTTCGACAGTCCCCTGTATCGCACCGTCAAAACCATCCTGGATCGGGGACTCGACCAGCAGCCCGACACACCAAACACGCCCGATAAGCTGCCTGACGTCTATAAAGGCGCTGGGCTTTTTTGCAGAGAGACAACCGATCTGTTCCATCACATAGACAACGCTGCCCATTCCAAGGAGACACGGCCATGAACCCCATGCCTGAGCTGGCGCCCTTGCTCAAACAACTGCGTTTGTCCGGCATCGTCGAATCCCTGCCGACAAGAAACCGCGAGGCCACCGAAAAACAGTTGTCCTATGCTGAGTTCCTCGCCTTACTCATCCAGGACGAAGTCGCAAGACGCGAACAGAAAAAGTTCGCCCTCAGAGTACGTCGCGCAGGCTTCAGAAACGAAAAAACCCTCGAAGGCTTTGACTTCTCCTTCAATCCCAAGATCAATCAGGCGCAAATCCAGGAACTGGCGTCCTGCCACTTCATCCACGAGAAGGTCGCTGTCCTCATCGCCGGACCCTGCGGCACTGGCAAAAGCCACATCGCCCAGGCCTTAGGTCACTGCGCCGTCCGCAACGGCTACGATGTGCTCTTCTACACACAAACCAAACTGTTGGGACACCTGCACGCCGCCAGAGCCACCCATACCTTCGATCGCCGTTTCCACGCCCTGGCCAAGGTCCCCCTCCTCGTCATCGATGACTTCGGACTCCGACCCCTTAGCCCGCCGCACGAGGACGACTTCCATGACCTCATCGCCGAACGCTATGAACGCGCTGCCACTATCGTCACCTCCAACCTCGACTTCAACGAGTGGGGTAACGCCTTCTCCAATCGACTCCTCGGCGCTGCAACACTCGACCGACTGCGACACGCCGCCTACCGTATCATCCTCGACGGAAACAGCTATCGGTCTCCGCGTCCCCTACATACACCACACAAAATCACCCTTGCAAAGGAGGTCACCAAACCCTAATTACATGTCCCGTCTGAGACCCCCTTTTTGACCCTCGCTCACTGGCGCCTTTAAGCCGATCATGGGTGGCGCCTTTACACCGATCATTGACAGCTCGTACTGACGCTGCCGCTGCGCAACTGCTGATAGCCCTCGGCGACCGCCTTGTTCACACTGACCGGCGACTGACCGATTCCAGCGGTGTTAAGGTAAACGCCGTGTTTAAGGCCCGGCATCTGGCCGCGAATCCCCGCGATATCCATGGGCTTCCCTCTCTTCCTGACAACCGCATCAACGAAACCTTTACAGCCCGTTGTAAAAGTCCATCCGGGCTGCGTCCGGCCCTTGTGGCCGAAATACTGCGTTGCGCTCCCTCGCCGAATCCTCGATTCGACGCGGTCGCGCGCCTTGTCTTCGACCACAATGTCTCGGCCTCGCCTGCAGAGCGACTTTTTCAACGGACTGTTAACGGAACATTTACCGGGACGGGCGTTAAGGCGATCGAATGAAAACACCGGCTTTCGCGCAATCACTCCCCCCTGAGGGGGAGTCGCAGAAGCCGAGTCGGTCCCTGAGCTTGTCGAAGGGCCCGGCGCCTGCCTGGGCCAAGCGGAGCGCGGCAGGCAGGACGGCTGAAGCGGTGGGGGGATTTACGTCGCTGGCCGTCTGCAAGACAGATCCAGGATTCCTATGATTTCGCCACTGGAATTGCAAAAGACCCCGAAACGACCGTGTTTCGGAGTCTCGCGTTGAGCAACGGAACCTGTAAGTGTGACAGCAGAGGTCGGATCAGGACCGGGCGTCATTTACGATTCCACTTATCGTTTTTCGCCTGGAGGCGACCTTCCGTACCAGCACGGACTCCAGGCCGGGTATCGCGGAGGTCTTCAAGGATCTCATCGGCAGGGAGGGTTATTCGGCTGCCGTTGACGTGCTGCCGCTCAGGTATCGAAACGTGCAAATCGCACGGGGATGATCCGATGCTGCAGTAGATCCTCCGTCGGCATGGCGGCCTCCTCTGGATGACAGTTTCGCCGAAGGCGTGGGCTCAGCGGTTCGCCAATGGTTATCGCAACGCATGTCATTCTGAGCGGAGTCGAAGAATCTCCCGTCTTCTCGATTGGGCGTGTAGCACATGCCCTTTGAAGACGAACCTGTGCGCGGACGCTTGGCCAGCCTTTCGGCCTCCTCTGGATGACAGTTTCGCCGAAGGTGTGGGCTCAGCGGTTCGCCAATGGTTATCGCAACGCATGTCATTCTGAGCGGAGTCGAAGAATCTCCCGTCTTCTCGATTGGACGTGTAGCACATGCCCATTGAAGACGAACCTGTGCGCGGACGCTTGGCCAGCCTCTCGGCCTCCTCTGGATGACAGTTTCGCCGAAGGTGTGGGCTCATCGGTTCGCCAATGGTTATCGCAACGCATGTCATTCTGAGCGGAGTCGAAGAATCTCCCGTCTTCTCTATTGGACGTGTAGCACATGCCCTTTGAAGACGAACCTGTGCGCGGACGCTTGGCCAGCCTTTCGGCCTCCTCGGGATGACAGTTTCGCCGAAGGTGTGGGCTCATCGGTTCGCCAATGGTTATCGCAACGCATGTCATTCTGAGCGGGGTTGAAGAATCTCCCGTCTACTCGATTGGACGTGCAGCACATGCCCATTGAAGACGAACCTGTGCGCGGACGCTTGGCCAGCCTCTCGGCCTCCTCTGGATGACAGTTTCGCCGAAGGTGTGGGCTCATCGGTTCGCCAATGGTTATCGCAACGCATGTCATTCTGAGCGGAGTCGAAGAATCTCCCGTCTTCTCTATTGGACGTGTAGCACAGGCCCTTTGAAGACGAACCTGTGCGCGGACGCTTGGCCAGCCTCTCGGCCTCCTCTGCATAACATTCGAGCTACAGTGTGAAGGATACATTTCGCCAATGGCTGTGGACGATTTTTCCATCCGTATATTTCGCGCACTTTCGCGACTTTCGTAGTGAATCAAATCCGCTTTTGGTCAGGTGTGAGGTGATGGGTTTCATGATCGCCCTTCTTCCAATTCTGCCAGTCGACTCTTGCCTGCTTCGGTGAGTCTGTATTTCTGCAACCGACTGTTGGGTTTTTCTGGAATTGTGTATTCGATCAGCTTGTCTTCCATCAAGAGGCGAATCGCCTGATTGAGCCGGCCCGATACGGATCTGTGGCCCAAACCGATCGAGATCTCGGATCTGGACCTGGGAGTGTGTCGGAGTATCGATAGAATTCGTTGTTCTATGCCCTTTGCCCTCGATTTCTGCCTTGACTCTTGCCTTGACTCTTGCCTTAGCCCCTCGGCGGATTCCCACCGGTGAGGTTGGCCTTTCGAACATAGTTGTCACCCACGACTCGGACACGTCGATCAGCGGCTCTGCCACTCCGTGTTCGCGGCACAGGTCCCGGATACGCCGGATGCCGGTACCTTCAGGCGAGGGAGGCATACCCATACACAGGGGTCTCAATGGTTCGAACAGGACGGCATCTCTCCCACACGACTCGCTGCAAGCGCTCAACGGTCTCCAGTGAGAAGTACTTCTCGCCTGTCTCGACATTGAGTCGAGCCGGGACGTTTTCAACGAGTAAGAGCCGCCCATCCAGTTCGATGTGATAGGTCACTTTATCATCAACCAGTGTCTCGTTCCATGCGCCGTCTTCAGACATCGTCCTCTCGCAATTCCGCCAGGAGTTGCCGTCCCTTGTCCGTGAGCCGATATTTCTGTTTGCTGCTGGTCGGCTTGTCCGGTATGGTCATCTCCAGCCATCCGGCTTCCATTAGCGGCTGGAGGTAGTTTACCCGGAACGTCTTCCGGTGTTTCAATCCAAGAAACTCCATAATCTCCTTCGCAAAGCGGGGTAGCCTGCAATGCCATACAACCTGAGCGGTAACTTGTGCGGTAACTTGTGCGGTGACCTGGTGCCGACTTGGTGCCGACCTGGTGCCGACCTGTCCCCAGCTTCCTCCTCAGACTTGGTTATCGGACGCCTGAAGGTCGTCGTCACCCACGAGTCTGACACTTCGATCAGCGGCTCTGCCACTCCGTGTTCGCGGCACAGGTCGCGTGTGCGCCAGCATTCAGCAGACAGGCGCAGCTTGACAGTTAGAAAACAAGGCGCGGGCCCGTTTGACGGTCTAATCACTCCCCCCGTGAGGAGGAGTCGCAGAAGCCGAGCCGGTCCCTGAGCATGCGTTGCCCTGAGCCTGTCGAAGGGTCGAAGGGCCCGGCGACGGTGGTGGTGGGATTTACGTCGCTGGCCGTTTGCTTGACAGGTCGCGGATGCTTGTGATTTCGTCGCTGGAACGACAAGAGACCCCGATGGGATTGCGTTTCGGAGTTTCTCGATTTGCATTATAGACTGGATATGCGTGAAGGGTTGTTGGATACCGAGCGTGAGACGGCGAGACAGCGAACGGTAATAGATCTACCAATGGCTGCAGCCAGCAATTCATCACATCGTCAAGGCGAATCACGACGCCTCTCGTAGTAGACGTCAAATATCACGTTTAGTGCATGATTGATTTCACCAATTTCGAACCGGCCTCCATGCTTCTCGTAGAGGTACCTATAATGTGTGTGCGAGTCACGGTGAGAACATAAAACGTCGCGCAGGGGATGCATCTTTGCTGAAAACATCTCTTGAACGTCGGGATTCAGGTTTTGCATGCCCGGCTGGTCTGCACGTATCGAGTATGGGCTTACCTTCCGCATTCTTGCTTCCAGTAACTCTTGTGTGCTCTCTTCCAGCGACATGAACAACTTCAGCAAGTCATGGGTCTGGATAGGGGTTTTGTTTTTCTCCCAACACAGCAGTGCCTTCAGTGCGATTTCCGCCGCCAATGACAATAGGATTGGACCCGCCAGTAGTTGTCCTTTGAAAAGGAGCAGATCCGATTCCAAAGACTGCTTCGTATCTCGTTCGATGTCCTGCACAACACGCTGCAACGACCGTGCGTTGTCCATCATGAATTCCGCGTTCCATTTCACATCCTGATTGTTACTGTCAGACATTGGATGTTTTCTCTCATTTGCACTACTCGCCCCGGTAAATTGGCCGAGTCGGCGAATTTTATCGGGATCACCTCAATGCCGCCGTGGCTTGACACTACGCCGGCACTTCGTGTTGCTTTTTGGTTCGGCGAATCGCCGACATTTGCGCTTTCGGTAACGCTTTTTGAGTCGCTGGCCACTCGTTTGCAGATGCCTTTTGGATCATCAACCTGCAGATGTAGGCAAGTCGCTGAAACTGGTCGCCACTTCGTATCGAACCGGCGATTCGCCTACCTTGAGCGCATTAAAGTGCGCTTTGCCGCACTTAATCTTGCCACTCTCGGCGTCTCGAATGTCATCGGTGAACAGGCTTCCCTTCGTTTCCACGACAAAATACAACCGCTCTCCTTCTTCGGAATCGATCAATACTGCCCAGTCGGGATTGTACCCACCGAGAGGCGTAGGCACTTCGAACCACCCCGGTAACTTGGCATACACCTTAACAGCCGTGTTGTTCTCAAGATCATCGGCGAATTGAGCTTCCACGCCGGATTCGTAAACGACCTTGTCGTAGACTGACTTTGTTGCATCAAGCATGTTCTTCAAGTAGCCCGTCAACTCTTCGTTTTGGAACAGTTCCTGTGCGTAGTAATGATCGTCGCCCAGGCGCTGGTACTTGATTCCGTCGACTAAAACTTTCCTTTTACAGCGGTTTATAGCCTGATCGGCCAGATCGATAAACTGCTGAGGGTTGCGCTTGAATTCTTCAAGCCGTCCGCTTTCGCACAAGATTCGGTGGATGCTCCTCCGTGTGAGCTGCGTTCTATCCTGGAGGTCTGTGAGTATATCGGGCAGCTCAATGTCTGCCTCGTTCAACGTAACCGTCGCGGCACCTTGTCTCTCAGTGGCTTCGACCCCGGCCTTTCCGATAGCGATATCGGCCTTCCGCCACTGGAGCCTTGTACTTGGGATTGCAGGTGCTTTCTGAAGCGCATCGATGCACTGGTTAATCAGGTTTTCGTTGTCAAACACAACTCGATAGGTTGTCTTGTATTTTATCCGGTCCCAGAGCGACTTGAATTCGGCGCTTTGGAAAACAGCCTGCCGGGTTCGCACCGACCGACGTTCGTTTGCGTCTTTGATGTCGAGACGCCCCGCGAGCTTACGTAGCACTTTGGAGATCTCAGTCTGTTGTTTAGCATAAAGTTCTGGTACGAGGAACGTATCCTCTTTCAGCGCCTTGCGGAGCGAGTCCTGTATGCGACCAGTTGCGTCGATATATCCAGCTTCCTTCAGATGTTCCCACAATTCCTCCGACGCGTCAATCCCAAGCGCGGTAATCTCGCCGTCCTTGTCAATAACCGGAATCGACGCGAATTCGTGGGAAGTGACGATTCCGAAGCGTATCCCTGTATCCTTCTCGATTTCGTGTTGCAGGTTCTCCGCGAATTCCTCGTAGCTTTCCATCGCTACGACCGTCAGCGTGTTGATATCGAAACCGCGTAGCCGCTCGCCGTCCTGGTTAACGCAAAGGCGTAGTCCCCGTCCAATGGATTGGCGCCTTTCTTGTTCTGTCCGTATGTCGCGCAGAGCGCAAATCTGGAATACATTGGGGTTGTCCCATCCTTCCCGTAATGCGGAATGGGAGAATATGAACTTGAGCGGTGTGTCGAGGCTCAACAGTTGCTCCTTCTCTCTCATAATCAAATTGTACGCACGCTCGGCGTTGTCACGGTTGGTCTGATTGTTCTCCGCAGTATCCGTCCAGCCGCCCTTCCTATCGATCGAGAAGTAGCCGTTGTGGACTTCGTCCGAGGCTCTATCGAGATCGACCTCTCCGAATAACGTGCGGTAATCCGGATGTTTTGCGAAACGGCGATACTCCTCCTCGAATATTTCGGCATACACGCCTTTGACTGCATTCCCGTCTTCATCGTACGCACGGTACCGATCTACCGCGTCAATAAAAAACAGGCTGAGCACCTTTATGCCCTGTGGCCTGAGACGTCGCTCCTTGTCGAGGTGTTCCCGGATGGTACGGCGTATCATTTCTCGTTGAACGGCAAGTACGTCCACGTCGCCCCAGGATTCACCGGGACGCAGGTATTCCTCGTCGCCGGGTACTCTCAGCTCAACCAGTTCGTTACCCCTCCCGGCGCAGATCGTACCGATCCGACAATTTCGATACACAGCGCGTCGTGTTGTTTGTTCGAGATCGTCACCATCAAGCACGTTGACTTCCCGACGTCGAACTCCGGTGGGCGTTTCAACATCGAGTTCGACCCTGGCACTCACCGTTCTGCTACGGTTGCTCGTTGAAATCAGCCGGACATAGGGCCTGTTGTGCGCGTTTTCGACTGTGGCGGCTGCCACTTCGATCTGCTTCACCAGTTTTTGCTCGTATGCGTCGACTGCATCGAGTCGATACACCATGTGATGTCGGTCGACGTGCGTTGCAGAGTAGCGAAACGTGCAGAGAGGATTCATGGCGCTAAGTGCCTCTTTGCCCCGACCTCGCAAACCTCCGTCTACGCTTTGAGGCTCATCGACGATCAAAATCGGATTGGTCGCTTTGATAAGATCGATAGGCCTTTCGCCACCCGTCTTCTCGCTTTCCTTGTATAGATTGTTGACATCCTTCTTGTTGATGGCGCCGACGGTCACAACCATGATTTGAATTTGTGGACTGGTTGCAAAATTTCGCACCTGGCCAAGTTTGGCTGAATCGTAGAGGAAATAGTCGAATGGCGCGCCTGAGTAAAGTGCTTTGAAGTGTTCCTCGGTAATCTGGAGCGACTTGTAGACACCCTCTTTGATAGCGATTGATGGCACGACAATTACAAATTTGGTAAACCCGTAACGCTTGTTCAGTTCGAAAATGGTACGGCTATACACATACGTCTTTCCTGTGCCGGTCTCCATCTCCACAGTGAAATCACCAGAGTCCAAATGGTCTGTTGGAGGCAGTCCGTTCCGAAGCTGGATGGCGCGGAGGTTTTCCAGGATCTCATCATCCAGAAGGGTCAGCCGGTTGCCAATGCCGAGATCGCTCTGGTCAAATCCAAGACGTTCCTGGGACCCCACCGCTTCCCTCGTGACCGTAAAGTCGGTTCGGCAGATTTCTTGCCCGCGAAAAAGGTCACAGACGGCATCAATCGCTTGAAGCTGGAATTCGAGATTTGGTTCAAAATGAAGTTTCATAGCCGATTAGAATAGAAGACCCTGAACGTCAGAAGGGATTGGGAAGACCCCGTTAACCACCCACGGATTCGGGGCGAATTGATGGAATTGCTGGGCGTCGCAAGAAAAATGTGAAAATCTGTCTTCAGAAACGTGTCATAATATTTCTCACACACCTTAGCAAGGGCAGCATGTTCATCGCCACTAGTACCTATTGACTTCTAAGACTGGGCGTGCTTATAGTTCGATGTCTCCCCTGAAGACGAAGGAGCCATCGGCATGCCGAAGAAATACGTCGTACGTCTGAGTCCCGAAGAACGGGAACGGCTGCAGGATCTGGTAAGCAAAGGCAAGACGCAAGCGTACCGAATCAGGCACGCGCATGTGCTTCTCAAGGCCGATGCAGAGGGTCCGGCCTGGCTGGATCGGCAGATCACGGAGGCCTTTTCGTGCAATCGGTCTACGGTTGAGGGCATCCGGAAGCGTTTTGTGTTGGAGGGCCTGGATTCGGCCCTTGAGCGAAAGAAGCGCGCCCATCCTCCCACCGAAAGAAAGCTGGATGGTGCTAAGGAAGCCCGATTGATCGCGTTGGCTTGCAGTGAACCTCCAACGGGACGTAAGCGGTGGACGCTGAAGCTTTTGGCCGATGAGCTCGTAGCCCTGGAGATCGTCGATAGCATCTCATACCGGACGGTGCAGCGAACGCTTAAAAAAACAAACTTAGGCCTCACCTGAGAACGTGCTGGGTGATTCCGCCCAAGCAAAACGCCGCGTTTGTCGCCGCGATGGAGGATATCCTGGATGTCTATCAGCGGCCGTACGACGCCCTGAGGCCCGTTGTCAATATGGACGAACACCCGGTTCAGTTGGTCAAGGAGACGCGTGTTCCGGTCACTACACGTCCGGGCAAACCTGAACGCTACGACTACGAGTATGAACGTAACGGAACCGCCGTGAACTTCATGTTCACTGAACCGCTTTCGTGCTGGCGCAAGGTCCGTGTAAGACAACGCAAGACCGCACTGGACTGGGCCCAGGAGATCAAGGAGCTTCTGGATACGGACTACCGTGAAGCCGAAACCGTCGTCCTGGTGTGTGATAACCTCAACACGCACACGCCCGCGGCACTCTACGAGGCGTTCTCACCCGAAGAAGCTCGCCGTCTGGCCAGGCGTCTCGAAATCCACTACACGCCCAAACACGGGAGTTGGCTCAACATCGCCGAGATCGAACTGAGTGTCTTGAGCAACCAATGCTTGAAGCAGCGCATCCCCGATATCGATTCACTCAAAGAGCAGACTTCCGCTTGGACGAATGATCGCAACAACAATAGCAAGGCCGTCCATTGGCGGTTCACGACCGACGATGCTCGCATCAAACTGAGAAAGCTGTATCCAGACTACGCCGTGCTTTAGCCGTCAAAGGGTACTAGAACGAACTCGCTCACCGAAAATGAGACTCGTGGAGAATCGGTTACGGCCGGATAATGGATCGTCCTACAGACTGCGCACATTCTCCAGAGCGTGCTGTTTTAGGAGAGCGGCAAGATTTGTCTTGGCGACGTCGTCGGCAACTGCACTGTCGCGAAAAACAAAGTGCTGTCTCGGGCGGGCGAGAGCCCTGTGTGCCACTCGACGATACCGAGGGCCAGCGGTTCGACATCCTTCCGCGCGATCGTCTCGTCGAGGCACGCGATCAGCATCATGGCGTCGGAGACATTGGGTAAGGCTAATTTCATGTCTCAAGGTACGGAAGCGTCCAAGACATTGAACTCGATAGTAATGACCCTCCCACGGGCGGTCGTGTCAGACAGGGCCTCGTCGTTTGTGCCGGATTCTAACGTAGACGTAAATCTCTTCTAAGCTCTTTAGATTTTCCGGTTTTTTGGATGCTGAAAACCCGCTATCTCGCAAAAGTGTTACTCGCTTCGAACAAGTAGGAATACGCGCCGACTTGCTTCGGAGATCTGGACACGATTCCGGAAATGAGGCCAGTTGCGGTGAGTGCTAGGCCGATTGGGTCGCCAGAGGCCAATGACCAAAAACCGCCCGCAATACCTAACGACCACGAGCCCAAATCCTTGCCGAGTTCCCTTCGCGTAGACCGCTGGATTTCGTGGGCTGCGTCAGCGATTTCTTGACGGCGCTCTAAAAGTATAGCTTCTCGTACCTTGGTGTCTTCGAGCTCGGCGAGTTCAGCCATGAAGCCTCTGAGATTACGCATATATGTTCGGTGCGCATCTTTGTGTTCAGTGCGGAACTGTAGGACGTCGTCAAGTGGAATCGTCTCCAAATCAAATGTTACGGGTTCAAGATCAAGCTTGATTACGTTTTCGCGCGATGGCATGCGATCTCTTGACAACGTCTCGACTAGGTCACGAACAGCTTCAGCATAGTTCGTTGTTGGATGTACGATCATCCCGCGCTTGGCTCCGGTTACCCGAGAGAGCTGTGCGAGAATGACGAGTATGGTCGTTCGGACAGCGGGATGAAGGGGAATTGAAACTCCGTCCTCGCTCGTGCGCGCAAGTCCTCTTGTCCTGAGTTCCGCAACCAGAAAACTTGCCAAGTTGACGTCGGCACCGTAACCAATTCTTGACTGCGACAATTCCGCGAAATATACTGCCTTTGGAAGGTCATCGAATGCGCCATTTGTAAGCAGGTCAACGACAATTTCTGCAAGCTGATTCGTGGCCTCCGCATCGACCCAATTGTTTGGTTCGAGCACCTTTAATAATCCGAGATCCTCAAGTGGACCGGCAAGGGTAGGATCCGCTTGTACATGACGTCCATACATGTAGTCCGGCAGCAAGATTGCGACTTCGTCGAAGAACAGAAGGAGCGACTTAATCCACCCTCCTTCCCTCATTGCCCAATACGGTGCCGGATAGTAATACGCACTATCTGTCATAACTCTCTTTGGCGTTGGTTAATGGTTCCGGCATGGCAGATCGCGGTGAACCTTGCAATCGATGAAACCAGTGTAAAGTGCGGGTAACTTTGGACCGAAATCGACAATTTTTCGGCAACGAGAGGGACTAAAGGCCGTATTGATCACCCGGAGTTGGGAGTGGAAGTACAAACTTTCCTATCTCGAACCTCGCGCCTGGCAATTGTACATACTCCTTACGCAGCAGGCTTCAATCCGCTCGGTGCCTATCGCACAATGACCACCACATTTCTACCATGAGTCTCAATGTCCATACGGTACTGATAATCAGATTTAATGGCGTGGTCTGGATCGTAAACGATAAAGAGAATGAAGCAGTTCGCCGGAAACTTAGTCAAATCCGCAGCGATACCTTCCGCAGCCTTTGAGGGTGAGGTTGACTTTCTAATGTATTTTGCTTCCAACAATAAACTTGAGGAATGCAATTCGTGATCAGGAACCACGCCAGCGCAAGCGAACGATTCCGTAGGATGCTCACTCGTAAGCCGTGGCTCGTGGGTTCGAAGCAATGCGGCGAGTTTCGTGTTTAGATCATTCTCGTCTTGGGGGCGGTCACGGCGGAACATCTCGCCCACGCTCGATTCCAAGATCTGCACTAATGATTGTGCAAGTCGAAGGACCTCTGGTTTTGTATGCTCTCCAGACGTTACCAACGCCAGTAGGGAATTGTCAGTAAGCGGCTCTAACGGATCACACCGGTTCACTAACATATTTTGTACACCTTCACGCACATGTTCCCCGTGATTCTGTAACAGGCCCCACACCATCTCAATTTGCTGTTCCTCTGTGTCTCCGACTCGTAAACAACCGATTAATTCGGCTATCTCGCTGAGGTAATAGTGTTCGAATTTCGCCAAGTTCCATTCGGTGAAACGTCTTGCTTGCCTGAGATAGTCTACGGTAATCGTCCTAGCAGCACGGTCCTCGATCGGGTTATGGACAATATCGCGTGAGTACAAACCCTGGTGGTCAAGCTGATTAACACCCGCCGCGTAGGTTGCGATTCGTCTATCGATGCACTGGAAACATGATCCACAGTGCGTCGATTGGCCCTCGGTCTTAAATGTGCGAGTACACGAAACAGTACTCGATAGCAAGTTTGGGGCGTTGTTGGAAAGACGTTTTACGACGTCTCGTTTTGTGAGGGTAAGATATGGGAGATGGATTCTGAATTCAGATTCATGAAGAAGACCAAATAGCATTTCAAGCAGCCAGATGGTTCGAGGATGGGTCGTACGACTTGCTCTTGCATTCGCTAGATCCTCTCGCCTGCTGAGGTTGATACTTGTAACACCGTTCTCGTAAATGAACATATGATCGTTTTTCCACGCTGATGCTATTGCATATCCTATAGATGTGTATAAGAATGAACGGGATCGCTGTGTCTCTTCGACAGCGCGCTGGCCGCGAAGAGTACATCTGAATCGATAATGTTGGGTTCTTCGTGGGAATTCTTGTTGCAACCTACGGACAAGTGCTTGTTGTGTGCGCATGTTTGCTACCCCCGACTGATGGGTAACCAGAAGCACTTTGGAGTCTGTTTCGTTCAAGCGATCCAATGCTCCTGAAAGCGAATCTATTCCACCAGAGAATAATGTAACCGTTGCTTCGGCCAAGCCTTTTAGCGAAAACTCACTACTGTCAAATAGACCCGTCGGAGGAGTACAGTGTCCAGGTTGGAAGTGGAATGTGATTAAGGCGTCTCCCGTCATAAACAAAAGGACATCTGATAGTGCTTGCTTAACTGAATCGGTGTTCCAAAAGTCGAAATCACGTACTCGAACATGAAACTCAATCGATCGGGACCAACTGTGATACTCGACCGCATTTGATTGGCCCCGGTGCAGCAAACGATCTGCTGTAAATACATAGGCTGCAATTTCGAGCAAGTCGAGTGTACGGTCGGGAATGTGAAACAAATTACCAATGAAAGACGGCAGGCCGATATGCATTAGTCGCCCAGCATCGTCAGGCTTGTAGTCCAGTATTAGCGGGTGAGCCCCATTGTCGGGATCCGTGGCACCGTTAGCAAGAACTAACACTGGTCGGGACGCGTTCACAGAGAAGCCTCCCGATACAGTTCCTCCTGGAGTTTCCCGAACGAGAGAGATAGAAACTGTTCGACCTCTTCGTCCGAAGGATGATTGTATCGTGCGTGATTGTTAAACCAACCGGCGGCGAATGATTGGCCAATTTTTGACGTCTCGTACGCGTGCCTCGAAATCTTATCAACGTGAATACTTAGTTGCTCGGAAAACTGCTCTCGGGCGTCAAGAGAAGGGGATTCTGCCGATGCCTCACGTTCGAGGAAATAGAGCAAGTACCGTTCAGTGAACTTGGCGAAAAAGATTCTCGCAATCTCGCAGAATCCTTCCGCGTCAGATGCGGCGTCCCATACCCTTTGGGCACGGGCAGGATCGTCAAAGAGATCGTCCTGTTTCGTCATTCGCTGAGTCCAACGGACAATAGCGTCGCCACCGGCGCGCCTTGCTATCTCGCCGTACTCACTTGAACCGATATGGCTAGACACCCAAGTATTGAGCTGTGCGGCAATTCGGAAGTACGATGGATTTTCGTCAAGGTCGATTCCAACTGCATGACGAGCTTCAGGTCGATTATGGCGAAACGTGGCTAACGACAGGAGGTAGACGAACGCGGCGTGTACACCTGAATCCTTGTAGATACCGTTATATCTCGTCCGTACATTCGTTAGAGTTCGTTCGGCGATGTCAGAAATGGTCGCGTCCCCGCCACTTTCCAACCCCGCGATGTCAGCAACGATATTTCGCCATCTTACCGTCCGCGGCAAGGAATCGACTCTTTCATGGCCCATTGGTCGTTACTCCCGAGACATTCAATTCCTCGAAATATTCAACGTTGGTTACAAACTTCGCACATTCCCTAGACCGTGCTGCTTAAGGATAGCAGTAAGATTCGTCTTGGCGACGTCGTCGGCAAATGCACTGTCGCGGAAGAAAACAGTGCTGCCGCCCGCTGGCGAGAGCTCTTTGTACCACTCGACGATACCGAGGGCTAGTGCGTCGATGTCCTCGCGGGCGATCGTCTCGTCAAGGCACGCCATTAACGTACCTGCACCGACGGAGCGAACGGCCTTGCCAACAATAGTACGAGTCTCGATCGGAACGCACACGTCGAGTCCAAGTTTTAATAGAAGCTCATAGAGAATGTCATCTTCACTTCGATCCGGCTTAATGTGGTCGATGCTGTCGAGTAGAGTATGTTCCAGATCGTCGCTTTCCGGCTCCCATGCACGGAAGTTTGAGGTATCTAATTTGAAGACGCGGAACCCAATATCCCCCGAAAACCTCGCGTAATCATCTTTAATTCTGTCACCGGCCCGACGCAAGCGTTCTTTAGTCAGTTCTGCAATAGTGTGTGGTGTTCCGTGGTGTTCGTAATGCTCAAACACGTCCATCAAGTTTTCGTTGCAATCGTAGAGCGGCTCCGGCAACTGCACTAGAATGTACCGACGATTTCCGCCGTCTGTTGCATTCTGAGCCATAACAGACTGTCCCGTTGTTCCTGAACCTGCAAAGAAATCTAGGAGTCTGCGCCGCAGGAGTTTTTACAAAGGGCGAGGTGTGTCCGTGAGTCGGGTTGGTCGTTATGTTGGGAGTGGTATGATGAGTTTTGGGTACGGTGATCGTTGCAGGCAGGCGTGTTGAGGGCGAGATTCCAGGGATCGTGGTTTCCCGTATGTCGAGTCCATAAGGACAGGACACCCGAACCCATGCTTCAACACATCGACAACGCTGCCATCCGCTTGACGTTCAACGCGAGGCAGACCAGATCCCACTCGGCACGCACCTTTTCCAGCCCCCGGAAGCTGAAGCGCCGGAAGCCCAATACCTCCTTGATCCATCCGTTGGGCGCCTCCGAGAGCCACTTGCGCTTCGCATACAGGCCCCGACCTTCCGGGCTGGTGAGCTTCTCGCCCATGCGATGGGTCGCCGGAAGCGTCTCCGAATCGACGTCCACCTTTTCCTTGCCCTCCCGCCCCAGCGCCACGTAACCATCAATGCCACGCTCCTCAAGCGTGGCCAGGTCCTCCTCGTTGCAGTAGCCCGCATCCGCCAGAACCGCGTCCGGCTTGACCCCGAATGTCTCTTGCACACCATCCAGCAAGGGGAGCATAAAGCCCTGATCGGTGGCCTGTGACCCCAGATGCACAGCCACGATGATCTGACGCTCGGCGTCCACCACCGTCTGCGCGTTGTAGCACTGCTGGAACCCCTCCGCGCTCGTCTTCATGATCCGAGACTCGGGGTCCGTGAAGTTGCTCTGAGCCTTCGGGTCGGGCTCGCCATAGGCTCTTTTGTAAGGCCGCCCGCCCTTCGGGTTGCGCTTCTGACCCGGTTTGCGCCCGCGCGCATCGTCGACGGCTCGTTGCGATGCTTCCAGACGCTCCCTCGCCGCCCTGATCGCCGCCAGACGAGCCTGCCTGCGCTGCAACTCGACCGGCAACTCGTCGCCACGAACATCCACGCCGTAACGTGCATCCTCCTCGGCATCAATCGACACAGCACCCGAAAGCAACGCCCCGATCTCTTTCTCCAGACGAGCCTGTTCCTTCAACATCCGCTCGTAACTCATGGCCTTGCGCTTGCTGGCCTTCGCTCGTACCTTCGTGCCGTCTAAAGATAACGTCCCGAAACGTACCAGGCCCATCTCCCGTGCCACACCAACCACCTCCACGAACAAACGCCCGAAATCTTCCAGGTGACGACGCCGAAACTCGCAGATCGTCCGGTGTTGTGGGAAATTGCCCGCCGCCAACATACGAAACGCCACGTCCTCCTCCAGCTTCCCAGCGATCGCTCGAGACGAATACACTCCCGTCGCGTACCCATAGATCAATACCTTCAACATCATCGATGGATCATATGGCGCGTTGCGACGACCATCGCCTTCATAGGGCGCGTAGAACGACCCCAGATCCAGGGAATCCACCAGATCGCTCACCTGGTGCGACAGATGACCTTCAGGCACCCACTCCCGAAGATCCGGCGCCAACAGCAATATCTGGTCCGGGTGATACGGTCGAAACGTTGTCGGCATGGATCGCTCCCTCCCCTGACATAACACACAACGATACCCTTGACATATACCAACTACACGACCCATTATACCTACAACTACATGTCCATTGAAATGAATTTTCCTGCGGCGCAGACTCCTAGGATTAAATCGCGGTCCATCGTCGCGGTTTGCAAAAACTGCGCAATTAGGTACGGGGATTTCGGTGATTGGAATAGCTTCCCTTTCGTATCGAAAAGCTCGTTAAACTCCCGTTGGCCGCGTTCCGTAAAGTAGGAGTTGTCCGTTAGGATGGTTTTTAGCATTTGATTGACACCGCTAGCGTAACTCTTGCGATAGACCTTCCACTGTCCTCCGACCTTACGTCCAATTAACAACGATCTCTGTTCCTTTGCTTTCGATCGACCCCAGGTCCAGCAACCCTCAAAACCATCATTCCACAAGGGCAGAACCATTACTCGGCCGCTGCCTCTTTCAAGAAACACCCGCCCGACGTCGTCCAAGTATAGCGGGTAGTGGAGATTGGGACGGTTGTGTTTCCCGAATTCACGGTGAGTATTTCTAAGTTCGAGCAGGCGGTACTTACCTAAGTTATCTTCTTCACGGTACTCACTATCTATCTGTTTGACACTCTTCGCGACGGAGAAAGATCCCTTCGGTAGCTGACTCTTGCTGTAGACCAATGCATATTCGTGGTTTGTCGCGAAATATTTGTCCTGAGAACGCCCCTTCGGATTGCAGAGTATGGTCAGCACGGCAACGAAACATTCCTCTCCAAAAATCTCATCGCATATTAGTCGGAGGTTTGGAATCTCATTCTCGTCAATACTTACAAAGATCGCACCACTAGCGCAGAGTAGGTTTCTCGCGATCTTTAAACGCGGGTACATCATGTTTAACCATGCAGTATGAAAACGCCCGGTCGCCTCGGTATTCGAAGATAGAATTCGTCGTTCGCTGTCCAATTGGCCCGTCATTTCGAGGTAGTTCTGCATGTTGTCACGGTAATCGTCAGGGTATACGAATTCCTTTCCAGTATTGTACGGCGGATCGATATAAATCAGCTTTACCTTTCCGGCGAAGCTCTTCTGCAGGATCTTAAGCACCTCGAGGTTGTCGCCCTCGATCATCAGGTTCTGTGTTGTATCCCAATCGACGCTCTCTTTCGGGCATGGGCGTAGGGTTCCAGTCGATGGCGTCAGAGCGAGTTGCCGTGCCTGACGTTTGCCATACCAGTTAAGGCCATATTTCTCCTCGCGTTCATCGACCTCTGAACCAAGAAGCTGCCTGAGTATATCGAAGTCGATCTTGCCTTCGGTTACTGCCTCGGGAAACAGCGCCTTTATCTGGTCGACATTCTCGGCAATTACGTCAGCCGAGCGAGATTCTGGGTCTCCATTGGCGATCTGTCTCATGCATTTTTCCTCTTCAATAGACGATTTCTAAGGTAGCGCGCTTCAGCAATGCGCTTTTGGAAAACAATCGTTCCTTCCCTGCCGCGGGTTATTCCTGAGCTTATCGCTGTGCGACTGCACGTGCTGTTTCGTCCAGGCCAGGATACAATGCCTCGGGTGTAATGTTCAAAAGGCTAAGATCCTCTATTATTCGTCGTTTGCAATCCTGAGGCACCTCGAGTACACAGTAATCGTAAATTGGAGTTCCGTCGTTGCATTCTATAATCTTCTTCGGCTCGAACGACTCATGAAACGCGGAAATAAGAAACGCACCGGATTGGGCCCGGATTCTCTCAAATGATTGCTGGGGTTCAACCACGAATACCCGAAAGAAATCTCGTGGGTCGATTCTTTCCTGAAAGTGAGGTTTCTCTTGACGAATTAAATGATAAAGGCGCATTAGCGCGTTAGAATAAGACCCCGCCCACTCCGGACCACCAGGATCGACATCATCCGGCGAATCTTCCTTTTTCTTGCCAAGCAGTTGCTTTTGTTCGATGCACGCGAGTTTAGCAAAATTCGCAATTACACTTATCGTGTCGCTATTGAACGGTTTTATCAGGTCTTCGGGCACCCCGAAGACATGCATCCGTCCTGATTTCTCGGCAGATTCTTCAGATTTTCGGCTACACGCGTGAAACAATGCGACTAGTGGATTCCGAGTTACGTCGAGCAGGCGTGTGGGAAGTCCATGATGTCTAGCGAGAACCCAGTGCGAGAGTGCCGAATTGAATTGGTCGAATTCGTCAGGCCGTCGCGTCATTAGGTCGACTATCATCTTGGCTTCAGATTGTAGATGTGAATACTTCCCTTTTTCCATTCGCACAATGGAGGGGCGTAGATCCGGGAATACTTCAGGTTCGCCACGAAAGTACAAGACTCGATCCGAGAATTCGCTCCTTATTGCCGCGCATTCTTCAATAAAGCTCTGGACGCTGTCCACAATCTTACCGGTCTCATTGACGAGGCGTGGTTCTGCGTAATTGCTTCCTGCAGAAAAGATGGCAGCCTTCCACGGTTGTGTACAGAATAGATTCGCTCCCTCGAGTTTTGCGTACCTGAACTCCGCGCCGGCGAAATTGCGGTTGGCGAGTATCGCATCAGTTAGGTCAGCTTGACTAAAGTCGGTCCCACACATTGACGTGTCTTCGAATTCCACGGAATGCAGTTGTCCACCGGAAATTTTGGCTCCTCGTAGCTGCGCACAAAACCCGAATTCCGTGCCGCGGACGTCTGCGAAATCAAGGTCCGCGTTATTGAGGATGGCACCGTTAAGCTCGCATCCCTTAAGATCTGAGCATCGAAGATTCGCGCCTGAAAGGTTGACGTCCGTAAGAATGGCATTACGAAGATTGGCGCCGCTTAGATCAATACTGGAGAGATTGACACGATCGTCGCTTTTTCCCAAAAGCTTCTGCCGGATTACAGCCCCTGGATTTTCGACCCTGCCGCCTTTTCCAAACTCTTCGGGAATATTGGCGCCTTCCAAATCCGGGTCAAAGTCACTTTGTTTACGTCGTTCATTCCATTCCTCAACATCTTCGCGCAGCCATTCGACGTGTTTGGGATTAGCCATGAAGTGTCCTGTACTGCGTCTGGTCCAATTGCGAATGTGGTACATAAAGCGAAAGAAGCAATTTGAGTTCTCAATGACGCACGTCACCCGAGATCCTGAATTCGCCGCTTCTCTTGGCAGGTCAGGTGGGGCCGTTCTACAACCTTGCACGTACGGCGCTGCGTTTTTCCCGTAGACGTGCCAGTTCCAGGTTAATCTCGACTTTCTTGGCGATTTGCCTTTCCTTTTTGGCCTCACCGTGCAGTTCGGCGATTCTGGTTTCGAGTTGCCAATAGTC
Organism: Candidatus Latescibacterota bacterium; assembly: GCA_963662665.2. Lineage (GTDB taxonomy): Bacteria > Latescibacterota > UBA2968 > UBA2968 > JAAXHE01. The sequence continues at coordinate 109,683 of CAXXJS010000040.1, read as the reverse complement.
TCGCACCGCCGCTGAGCGCTCCGCGGCGGCGGTAGAGGAGGTGGGCATCGTAAATTCGCCGGTGACCCGCGCAGCGTTCAGGGCCTCCACTGTATCGATCCAACCCTGATAAAGGTCGTGGAGTGTGGTGCGGCGTTGGCGGTCGAGCGCGAGCGAACCGCGAAACGCGGTCGTCGATTCATCCGAGCCGCCATCCAGATCGCCTGAGGTTATTATGTCTCCGTCGATCACCGTTTTGCCGGCTTCGGCTTGTGACCATCGCTTGTGTACCAGTGAGATATCAGGAGTGTCGCCATTTGTAACAACCAGAAGTATCGGATAAGGTACGGCCCGATGGACCAGTTCGGCAAGTCTGGCGGCATCCGCCCCGGGCCGAAGGATAAGATTCAGAACGGCGATCTCGAGATATTCGCGGGTGCCGTCGCGGAATTCGGCCACGCCGATGGTCGTTGGTTTTAGTGCCGCTACCCATCGGAGTTCCTCGATTCCTTCACGGATGCGTCGCCGGTCGGCGGCGGTGGGCGCGCCGTTGTCGATCAAAAGCGACTTTGGTACTCGCTTATTTACAAGCGCCCCTTCCGGCAGAGCCAGCGCCGCCAGGGTATCGAAGGTCGCCATCAATCCTCTCCATCCAGAATCACGAGAAAGGCGACGACCTCGAAGTCGTTGATCCCCGCGAATTCACTAACCGTACCCTGGGTTCCGCCGGGGGAGAACAAGCTGGCGACCGCGCGTTCTTCGCTCTTCCCAACGATCGAACCAATAGCTGCAGCCAGAAGCCGTTGCGGCTCGCGCATGTCTTCGTTGGCTCGCGTTGCCGTGCGAAAACGTGCACACGCGTCCAGATCCGGCAGGTCGCGACCCATACAAACTCGCTTCAGCCGGTCGAGGATCTGTTTCGCCTGCGTGAAGGGCATGAGTTCAGTGCCGTCATCACTGACGTGGACCAAATAATGGGGCGCAAGCGGATAGCCCGATTCGAGCGGTCGTGTTGCGGCGGCGTCCTCAGCTCGCAGGCAAAAGATGATGCCTGGAGGTATGTCAGTGTCGGTGGTGGTTGTAACTGCATGAACGCCAGGTGGCATCATCTCAAGGTCTTCCTTAGCGTCCCGAAGGTAGTCGGCCAGGTCGATTCTGAAGTCTGTCAGGGTAAGGTCGGCAATAGAAACGCCGGATGACAAGTCTTCCAGGTCGATGACGGCGTCCTGCAGTTTGAGGAGTTGCCTGCGCCGGTATTCCAGGTCGTTCATCTGATCACCGGACTGTTGCTCTATTAGATTCTCTTCGCCTGTTGCGGAAATGTCGAGCAAAACCATACGCCCGCTTACCCGCTGCTCGAGTCGGAGGTACTCCTCGAGCTCCATGTTCGGCCAGAAATTAACCAGTTGAATGCGATCGTTTGGCGATCCGATCCGGTCGATTCGCCCGAAGCGCTGGATAATGCGTACCGGATTCCAGTGGATGTCATAGTTGATGAGCCAGTCGCAATCCTGGAGGTTCTGGCCTTCGGAAATGCAATCCGTCGCGATTAGCAAATCGAGATCGCCTTCGTCCGCGAGATCGTCGGGACGCTCCTTGGTCCGAGGTGCAAAAGCGGTCAGGATAGTGGCCAAGTCCTTTCGAAGTGGCAGCGTCGTCTGGTTTCCTCCCGTTCCGGTAACGAGTGCGGAGTCCACGCCAAGCGTATCCCGAGCCCAGGTCGCGAGTTCCCTGTAAAGGTATCTTGCCGTATCTGCGAAGGCTGTGAAGACGATTGTTTTCCTGTTGTCTGGGTTGATGGGATCGCGGCACTTGGATTCGATTATCGCCCTCAGTTCGGCGAGTTTGGCGTCGCGTGACGCCGTAACCTGTCGTGCCGCTGCGTGGAGCGTAGCGAGCCGATTCCGATCTTCGATGAGGTCCTGCCGCCAGCGAATTCGGTCAACGTCGTTGAGCAGCACCTTGACCTTACGCCCCACCAGCAGACTCTCGAATGCAGGATCTTCGATGTCGATATCGGCAATTTCGCGTTCTTCCAGTTCGTCATCCTTCTTCTCAATCCGCTCAAGAATCGCTTCCACGTCTGCCAGTTGGCGTTGGACGGTAAGTGTAAAGGAGGCTACGGAACTCTCCATGCGTTTCAATGCGTTGACCCGCAAGAGTTGGACCAGGCTTTCTTCGCGGTCCACCTGATGGAAAAAGCCGTCGCCGCTTTGGAGTCTAGTGCTGTACTTTTCGTCGTACGCCGGCCGTTTGTGAGGTAATACGTAGCGTAGGGGTGCATAGGCCGCAAGGTTCAGCCGGCGGATTTCAAGGTTGATTTCCCGGATGGAGGGGAATACGCCGGCCAGGTCCACGTCCGGCTTGACGTTTATCGGCTTCAGACGCTCCGGAAAACGCCCTGTCTCCAGTGTTCCGTAGTACTTTTCGATGTGGCGGCGGGATCGGGCGATGGTGAGCCGGTCCAGCAACGTGAAATAGTCGAACCCCAGCATCTCCACGAGCTGCATCGGCGTGCGCTCACATTCGTCGAGGTCAAGCCAACGATTAAACTGCCTCTGCGCCAGTCGGGTGGTTGCGTCGATGCTCTCGATGCCCTCATCGGCCAGGGCGGTGTCGTTGCCCTCGGTTGCAAAGGCGATCTGATTGCGCAAATCCGCCATTCGGTTGTTGACCGGCGTTGCGGTAAGCATGAGCACACGTGTTTTCACACCTTCGCGAATGACTCGCCGCATCAGACGATCATAACGCGTCTCACCACCCTGCCGCGGCGTGCGCTTGTTCCTGAAATTGTGGGACTCGTCAATGACGACGAGGTCGTAATTGCCCCAGTTCACGTGCGCGAGGTCGATATCGCCCGATAAGCCGACTTCGCGCGACAGGTCCGTATGGTTGAGGATATCGTAGTTGAAACGGTCGTCGGCCAGGAAGTTGCGGCGGTCATTCGCCCGATAAAGGCTCCAGTTATCGCGAAGTCGTTTGGGGCAGAGAACCAGAGCTCTGTCATTGCGCAACTCATGATACTTGATGATTGCCAGCGCCTCGAACGTTTTTCCAAGTCCGACACTGTCAGCAATGATACAACCGCCAAAGCGATCGAGTTTTTCGATGGCGCCGACAACGCCGTCGCGTTGGAATTTGAAGAGCTTCTTCCACACTGCGGTATTACGGATACCCGTGGCCGCATTGACAACCTGCTCTTCGTCCAGTTCCTCACCCTTATTCCGGAAGAGGTGATACAGCATTAGCGCGTAGATGCTGTGTGGGTCGCGTTCTGACGAAAGAGTACGCAGCAGGTCCACCACACCGGTCTTAGCGACTTCGTCCGCGTCCATCGAAGACCATTGTCTATCGAACCATTCGCAAAGAAGCTCGCTTTCTTCGGGTGTCTCGGATGCCTGAATCAGGTTGAGGGGATTCCCGGGAGCCAGGCCAAGTCCGTCCGTGGAAAACGAAAACGAGCCGATCAGGGCCTGTTGTGGAATCCCGTCGCCGTTGCGCAGAACGATCGCGCCCTGCGGGACGGCGCGGTTGGCGCGTCGTACTTCGACGGCGTTTTTGATCCACTCCGCGCAACCTTCTGCCAGCCAGCGGCCCTGTAACCTGTTGCGGGCGGCTCTGTCCGCTTCTGCGCCAAAGAGGGAAAGATCCGCGTCGGCAGGCGGGAGGACAAGGCGCGTCTTCGCCAGTCGTGAAAGGTTTTTCGCGAGTTCGCCGAACGCGTGGAGGGACAACGCTTCGGAAGCGACGTCAATGTGATTTCCGGGCCGCAGGAGTGGTTGAATGAGATCAACGACTCGGTCCGTACCTATGTTGGATATAATCCTCATAGCGCCATTTAGAGAAGACTTCAAGCAAACTTCCTTGAACGGAGTCAATTAGCCGGAAAACCAATATATGAAAATCGACGTTGTTGGTCAATTCAGCCCGGATCGCAAAGTGACGCATTTCGCGACGAATCCGTCGCGTTGTGCGACACAGAAAAACCCCGATGAGATCGTCCATCGGGGTTATGCGTATGGCAGCAAGAGCAACCTTCAGCCGTGATTTGAAGGAAAAAGGAAAAAGGAAGAAGGCAGAAATAAGAGCAGGACAAGCGCGTAGCCTGTCGCCCGTATTCAATCTGAACGAAGAAGGAAGAATGCAGAAGGAAGAAATAAAAGCAGGAAAAACGCCCATATCATCTATACTACATCACGCGGTTTTCCCTTTTTCCTTCTTCGTTTTTCCTTCTTCCTTCTCTATTGGTTGCTCTTCGCCGTCCGAATTGAAGCGACGAAAATCGCGGTCAATTCACTGCATTCAATTGTCAGGCTTGCAAGTCGCTCCTCGGAGACGATTCCTGAGTCGACGAGCAGCTCGAGCCAATAACCGGTTTCTTCAATCTCCTTCAAACATTCGCCAGCCTTTGCGATGAACTCCGCTTTACTCCGCGCGCGATATGCCTCACGGTAATTTGCCCCCACCGACGTTCCGGAACGAATCATCTGCCTGCCGATTACTGGAACATGAAGGAAGAAGGAAGAATGCAGAAGGAAGAAGACAAAATGAAGAAGTAAGAATGCAGAAGGAAGAAATAAAAGCAGGAAAAACGCCCATATCATCTATACTACATCACGCGGTTTTCCCTTTTTCCTTCCTCGTTCCTCCTTCTGCTTTTTCTTTTCTCGTTTTCCTTCCTCCTTTCTCGTTCCTCCTTCTTCCTTGTTCGTTCTTCCTTCTCTATTGGTTGCTTTTTGCCGTCCGAATTGAAGCGACGAAAATCGCGGTCAATTCACTGCATTCATTTGTCAGGCTTGCAAGTCGCTCCTCGGAGACGATTCCTGAGTCGACGAGCAGCTCGAGCCAATAGCCGGTTTCTTCAATCTCCTTTAAACATTCGCCAGCCTTTGCGATGAACTCCGCTTTACTCCGCGCGCGATATGCCTCACGGTAATTTGCCCCCACCGACGTTCCGGAGCGAATCATCTGCCTACCAATTACTTGAGCCTCCGTCCGCCTGGGAAGACCTGAATACAGGCGAATAATCCCCAGTGCAAACTCCTTCGTCCGAGTCCGAAGATCAGCCACTTCTTCCTTCTTGCTTCTACCTTTTTCCTTCATTCCGCAAACACCTCATTCAGCCCATCAATTACACGATTTTTCCTTCTTCCTTCTTCGTTTTTCCTTCTTCCTTTATCCTTCCTGATCATATCCGAGGGAACACACCGGAAAAACGTGGAATCGAGGTTAAAGTTAAATATCTGTCTAACCGCCGTCAATGCTTTATGTGTCGATGAGCGCCAGGCAGGTCACGATAGCCAGTTGGGTCGATGCGCATTCATGCCTCTGCTTACGGCTATGGATGGTCATTTCCCCTTGCTTAAGTTTGGAATTAGGGATATTTTAGTTTTTCCGCAACATGGTCATCCAAAGTAACGGAATTCGGGGCGAAATGACCGCCGGATTTAGTGGTATGCGCGTTTAGAATTAAACAGGGTTGGAGTAAGCAGGATGGCGCAGCGATGGAGGGACTGGTTCGCCCAGGCAGAGCGAGCAGGGCCTGCGATATGCCGGTGACATCCTTAAATTTGCCCGTAAATCGCTGACCCGCAACTTACACGAGAATTGACGGTCTTCACCACCGGTACGACGATCACGTTGAGAAACGCGCGGATCAGATGAGCATCCACGAAAGAAAACTCATCGAACTGCTTCACGCCAGGTACCGTGAGGACCCGAAAGGCTTCCGCGAATATCTGCCTGGTGTAGCGGAGCTTCTGCCCGATCCTTCTCCTCGACGAGGCAGAAAGGAGTTACAGCTCGGTCTATCCGAAAAGGAGATTGCCTTACATCGCGCCGGATTAGCCGAAATACTGAAGAAGATGGAAACCGGTTCGGTCACGGCACGGGAAGCAATCAAAGCACTTCAACATTGCGCCGCGCTGATCATGGACGATAATCTGCCTGAAGAGGTAAATTACGAAAAACTGAAGGGTCTCATCAGAACAGGCATCGGCAAGTCACCTGGATCGTTCAAATCGAAGGCGACCGTAAAGATCGGTGAGGGAAACGGCGACGTCCACGAACGAGTTTCGGCAACCCGGGGCGTGTATCTCGACCTCGACAGGCGCAGGCGCCTCGTATCCATTAGTATAAATCCCCGAAAAGTCAGAGAGAGACGCGAACTGATGCGGTTCGTCGGAGCAAGTAAAGATCCCGATCCCAATGTCTCCTCCAGGCACGATCACCATTGATCCTTGGAACGTAACACACAGACCTGGCAGCCTGATTTCCGGCTGCCGTTTCTCTTTGAAGAGCAGCAAAGAACAGCTATCAGCTTTCAGCCATCAGCTTGAATCAAGACCGAACCCATCGACATCAACGCCGTGAAACGGAAGGACCGGACGGGGCGCGTCGAGGGCAGGATGCCCTCGATCCCGGGACCTCTCCCCCGGCCCCCTCAAACAGAGCGATCAGTCGTCGGCAAAAAGCTGGACCTCTCCCCCCAACCCCCTCTCCCAAGGGAGAGGGGGAGCAAAGCGAGATGTCTTCAGTTGATGACAGTTCCCCCCTTCCCTTGGGAAGGGGGTCAGGGGGTAGGTCGCGCCCGATCGCACGGTTTTTCCCATCACCCGCCCGGTGGCGGAGATGGGGGTTTTTCCGTGTTAATCCGTACAGCTCAGAAGCAGCGTGAGTCCAATTGGGTACTCAGGCCGCGGTCGCTCGTCTGTGCCACTGAGTTGGTTCACGGAAAAACAGCCCCGCGGCGTCTGAGCGGCGCCGTTCTTTTTGGCCCTTTTTCTTTGGCGAGAAAGAAAAAGGGCAGGGAAATTGGGGACGTTAAGTGGTTGGGGGAGAATCTAAAAGGGAAAAGAAAGGTAACGGGAAAGCGGACACCTGTTTCTACATTGAACGCAGCTCCAAAGCGCCGATAAAGGCTGTACGGGAGCGGTAAGCAAAAAGCTCAACGTAACGGGAATGAGGCCTCTGATGCCCAAACAGAAACCGGTTCGGATCGGAATCGCAGGGCTGGGACCCCGCGGCAGGCTGTCATGGATGAAGAACCTGCTGCGAATCAAGACGTGCCGCGTGACGGCGCTTTGCGACAAAATCGACGCCCTGGTTGGGCAGGCGTACCGGGAGGCCGGCGATCCGGATATCGCGTGCTTTACAGACTACGGAGAGATGCTGGCGAAGGCGGATATCGACGCGGTGGCGATCGTCACGGCGCCTCACGATCAGCCGGACCTGATCTGCCGGGCCATCGAGGCAGGAAAACACGCGTGCTGCGAGGTGTCGCTGACGTACGATATGGACGATCTGTGGCGGGTGGTGGTGGCGGTGGAGCGGAGCGGGCTGAAGTTCCAGATGGCCGAGCAGGTGATGTACCACCCGTTTGTGAAGGCATGGCGAAAACTGGTCCGACATGGCCAACTCGGCCACGTGATCTTCGCCGAAGGGCAGTATCTTCACGGGATGACGCCGGACCGGTTCTGGGTCGATTCCAAGACGGGCGAGCGTGTCCATCTGGACGAAGCCCCCACTCATCCAGGGGCCGCGAAGAGCAGAATGTGGAACTGGTTTCCTCACCCGATCCTTTACATGGCCACAGATCTTGGTCCCATCCTGTCGGTTCTGCAGGACCGGGTGACGCGGGTGACGTGCATGGCCACACGTCCCAAGAGCTACTATTACGAAGGGATCCCCGCATCGGATATCGAGGTGGCGATGATGCACACGGAAAACGATACGATCGTCCGGATGGCTGCCGGGTTTACGTACGCGACGCCCCGCGATCACCACTGGTGGCACCTGGAGGGGACCACAGGGAAGGTGGAGACCGCCCGATCCGCGGAGATCTACGGCGCATCTCGGGGCGTGGATACGCCGAAGATGTGGCTGGAGAGTTCCGGAGAGGAATCCATGCGGGCGATGGAGTGGAAGTATTCTCCGGAAGACCTTCCCGAGGAAGCCCGGGGAAGCGGACACGGGAATATGGACTATTTCGCCCTCTCGTCCTTTCTGGACGCCATCCAGGACGATTCGGACCCGCCGCTGAACGTATACCGGTCGGCCGAACTCACGGCGCCGGCCATTGTGGCCGTTCAGTCCGTGGAGCAGGGCAGCGCCTGTCTGGAAGTGCCGGATTTCAGACCCTCGGTGAAACGAAACGCCGGCGAGTTTCCGGGTTGAGCGACCCCAACAGGAGGTATTGCAATGGCATCGGGTTTTCTGGATCGTCTGAACGAGGGGCCGGTACTTGGCGACGGCGGTTATTATCTGGAGCTTGAACGGCGATGCCTTGGCAGTTTCGCCAAAGGCGTACCGTGGGCTGTACTGGATCACCCTGAGGGTCTGCTCCAGTTGCACAGGGAATTCGCGCTTGCGGGCGCCGAGGTGCTGCAGGCCATGGCCTGGGGCGTGGGCAGGATGGAACGGGATGACGAACTCCACCGTACCGCGGTCGAGCTTGCGAGAGAGGCCGCCGGACAGGACCGGTTCGTGGCGGGTACGCTCAGCCCGGTCGGCATCGGGCCGTACCAGAGGCGATCGCCGATCTCCGCTACGGAAAGGCGCGATGCGCAGGCGTTCTTCGAGCGGCGCGTGGGACAGCAGACCGCGGCGGGGGTGGACCTGTTTATCGTGGAGACCTTTTATTCCGTCGAGGAGGCGTCGCTGGGACTGCCCTATATCAAGAGCGCCGGAATTCCCGCCGTCGTAACGCTGGAGTACAAATCCGGCGAATATACCGCCGACCGGTATCTGCCGGACGAGGCGGTGAAACGGCTCGTGGACCAGGGCGCCGACGTGGTGGGCGTGAATTGCGGGCGGCCCTGGTATATGTACAGGGATATCCTCGGCAAGATGATGAGTGCGGTAAACGTGCCCATCTGCGCTCAACCCCTCGCGTACGTGCTGGAAAACGGCGCGGAGTATACGCGGGAGATCGCGTCGGGCTCAAGCGTTCATTTCGAGCTCCGGCACCAACCCCGGCGCGAGATGGCCGACTACGCCCGGGATGCCTGGGATATGGGCGTCGGCTTCATCGGTGCATGCTGCGGGGCCCTGCCGTACCATATCCGGGCGATGGCCGAGGCGATCGGGAAACCGACGGCGATGCCGGATCGGGCCGGACCTTACCAGCTTCGATAGAGAGGAGAAAGTGATATGGCGCGGAATCTGATGGATATGTTGAACGACGGGATCGTCCTTGGTGACGGGGGGATGTTCCTGGAGGCGAACTGGAGAGGTTACGATGTGCCCGGCATCATCGGCTCCCACCCGGATGTGCTTCAGCAGATCCACCGGGACTTCTACAATTCGGGTGCCGAGGTGCTCCAGGCGCTGACGTGGTTTACCTCGGGTGCTCAGCTGGAGGAGAAATACGGATGGGGAGACCGCGTGGACGAGATCAACAGGACCGGGATTCGGGCGGCCAAGGAGGGATCGGACTGGGAGACGCCGGTAGGCGGCTGTCTCGTATCCACGATGACCGGTTCCCGTCTGGGAGACCAGGTTTACAATCCGGAGGATCCTTCGTCGGGCGCACGCGCGCAGGCCGAATGGGAAGAACAGATCGCAATTCTCGTCGACGCCGGCGCCGACTTCCTGATCCCGGAGACGTTCTCCCGCCTGGACGAGATGCGGCTGTGCGTGGAAAGCTGTAAGAAAACCGGCCTGCCGACGATGGCGCTCGTGGGCATCGGCAGCAATAAGGCGACACGGGACGGCGCCACCGCGGCGGAGTGCGCCCGCGCCCTCGTGGACGACGGCGCGGACATCGTGGGGACCGTCTGTATCGGGGACCCGGAACAGATGCTGCCGACGGCGCTCGAGATGCGGGAAGCGGTGGATGTACCGATCGCCTGCCAGCCGAAGGGATTCAGGCAGATGGAGGATACCGAAAACGTCGGCTATGCCGTCCGCCGGCATCGCAATGGCGTCACCCCCGACGATATGGCGGCGTTCGCGCTGAAGGCCAGGGCGGAAGGGATCAACTTCGTGGGTTGCTGTTGCGGCGCCGGTCCGTCCCACGTCCGCGCGATGGCCGAGGCGCTCGGGAAGCCGGTGCGAACCGGGTAAATCGGGAGGACCTCATGAGTCAGAGGTGTCCTGGTGAGTTCCGCGTTGTCTCCTATGACGTCCCGGACTTCACCGGGGACTATACCTGCCACGATTACGGGGACCCGCATGCGCCGAGAATTGCGCGCCTCAGGGAAGCCTACGGGCTGGCGGACGTCGTGGCAGGCTGCAAAACGGAATTCGAGGGGTTTCTGGCGCTGAAGCGATGGGTCCGCGAACAGTGGGACCACGGGCTCTGGTACAACGGCCCGGAAGTTGACGATGGCCTGGGAATTCTGGAAGCCGTGAGCATGGGGGAACGTTTCTTCTGCGGTTCCTACGCCCGGGTGTTCGTGGATTCGGCAACCGCGCTGGGCTGGCCCGCGCGGAGGGTGGCGGTCTCCATTGAAGATTGCGAGGCGCCACGGGACTACAATATATGGAACGTGGGACACGCGGTTGCGGAGGTCTGGTCCAACGAACACCGGAAGTGGGTGATGATGGACCCGGACATCAACGTCCACTACGAACGGGACGGTACGCCGCTGAACGCGCTGGAGATCCGGGAAGCGTGGCTGGACGGCGCCGCGGATGAGGTTGAAATGGTGCAGGATCAGCCCGAATTCGTCGTTCCCGACGCCAGGCACGTCCGGCTCGCCCTCCGGGACCCCACCTGCCGGCAAGACTATGACGCGGACGTCAACCGCCAGTTGTTCGCGAGGTTTCTGCGAAACAGGGTGATGGACTACTATGCCCGGGTCCGTGTCCTGACGGATCGCCTGACCTGGGAATGGGTGGACCGCAGGTGTCTGCCCACGTTCGTGAGTCATTTCAGACCGCTTGGCCCGGTTCGATGGACCTCCAATCTACCGGATTTGTACTGGGCGGTGAATCTGGTGCACATTTCCACCCGGCCTTCGTGGGACGAGGAGGAAGCCAGGCTGGCGGTCACGCTTTCACACTGTATGCCGTTTTTCGACCACTACGAATACCGCGTCGACGACGGGGTCTGGAATCTCTGTGGGGAGCGTTTCGACTGGCCGATGCGGGAGGGAATTCAGTCCCTGGAATGCAGGGGCGTGAATTCGATGAACGGTACAGGGGTTCCCAGCCGCATCGAGGTGGCGTACGCCCGGCCGCCCGTGGGAACCGGATATTTCTGATGCCGTCCATCACACGAACGCGTGTCATCCATGCGCGTTCAGGGGAGATCCTGGATGACTTCAATCTCGGCTGATTTCGAATGCGGTAACGCGAAGCATATCCGGCAGATCGCAATCGACCGGTTTCGGCTCGAGGTCATCGGGGACAAGGCCACGTACTGTTACTACTTCTGCTTTGACGTCCGGAATGACGGGCCCGCATCGGTTGTGACCGTGGAAGTGTGGCCGGACTCGCGATTTGGTCCCGAGGGATTCGTGGTCAGTCTTCCGACCACGGTGTGGGTCGAGTCTCGGGGAGAGGGCCGCTTCAAGCCGCTCGACCGCGAACGGGTCCGGAATTCGGAAGAACCTCTGTTGGTCCGCCTGAATCTGAAGGCGAACGAGACGATTCGGGTCACGAACGCATGGCCCGCGCCCTACAGCGATACCCGGGACGCACTCCGAAAGCTGGCGGATGAACGAGGGGACCGGTGTGAGGCCTTTACCATCGGCACGTCGGTGCAAGGCCGGGACATCACCGGCGTCCGGGCCGGCACGCCCGGCAAGCCGGGGATTCTGTGCGTGGCCGGACAACACGCGATCGAATTCTCCGGCACCTGGGGAATGCTGGGCATTGCAGATTTCATCACGTCTCTCGTGCCCGATGCCGTCGCCCTTCGGGAGCAGGTACAGGTGGAGGTCCTGCCGGCGGTCAATCCCGATGGAAACGTAAGGGGCAGGAACGCGTTCAATGCCGAGGGGCTGGACATGTACCGGGCATTCGGCGACGACCCGGAAGCGGAGGCGCCCGAAGCCCACGAGAGTCGCCTGCTGTGGGACAAGCTAGTAAAGGACCGGCCGGCGATGTGGATGAATATCCATGCCTTCGTGGGCTGGCGGGAAAACGGAGAATACCCTTACGACGGATGGTACGAGGTGGTCGACCCCGTCATTGAGCATCCCGATCGCGCCCGTTTGTACCAGGCCCTTTGCGATACGATGCGGCTGGAGACCCATGGCATGTCCACGCACGGTGCGGCCAACGTGCATCGTGAGAATACAATGTGCTATCAGATGGCCCGGAGGCTTGGAATCCCCAGCGTATTCTATGAGATCAACGTCGCCACGGCCGGTCCGCACGGCGCCGCCAGGCGCGCGATTCACGTGTTCAAACGGGCGGTCCATACCCTGCTCAGCAGCCGGTGAGGCGGGAAGTTACGGAATGAATCACGTTGTTTTCGGGATATTTCTTCTCTCGATCCTTCGGGGCGGAGCGCTGTGGGCGGATTCGCCGCGCTTCGTCGACGTGACGGCGGCATCGGGCATCGACTTCCGGCACGTCAACGGAGGGACGGGCAAGAAATATTTCGTGGAAACGATGGGGTCCGGGGTCGCGTTTCTGGACTATAACAATGACGGTCGACTGGACATATTCGCCGTCAACGGCGGGGCGTTGCCCGGATATGCAGGGCCGCGCCCTGTAAACCGGCTATACCGGAATGCCGGCGCGGGCGCGTTCTCGGACGTGACGCGGTTCGCGGGAGTGGGCGAAACAGCCTACGGTATGGGCGTTTGCGTGGGCGACTTCGACAATGACGCGCACAACGACCTCTACGTGACGTGCTACGGGCCGAACAGCCTGTTCCGGAACAACGGAGACGGCACGTTCAGGGACGTTGCCGGCGCGGCCGGCGTCGCCGGGGATTCAACGTGGAGCGTGGGATGCGCTTTCCTGGACTACAACGCGGATGGATTCCTGGACCTCTACGTGGCAAACTACGTTGCCTACTCGATCTCCTCGACACAGTCGCGGTTAAGGCCCTACGCTTCCCGTTCCGCGAGTCCCGCGGAGGACGCCAGGTTCTACCCGCATCCCGACAACTTCAAGGGGGCGGCGGATCGCCTGTATCGCAACAACGGCAACGGGACGTTCACGGACGTGACAGAGCGGGCCGGCGTCTTCAATCCCAACGGCAAGGGAATGGGGACGTCGTGCGGAGACGTCGACGGCAACGGGACCGTGGATATCTTCGTGGCCAACGATATGACCCCCAATTTTCTCTACCTGAATCGAGGCGACGGGAGTTTCGAGGCGAGGGGCCTTCTGTCGGGGGTGGCCTACAGCGGAACGGGCGACCTGCAGTCCAGCATGGGCGCGGACTTCGGCGATTTCAACCGGGACGGTCGTCCGGACCTGGCCGTAACCAATTTTCGACTGGAAGGCGCCGGGTTGTACCGCAATGAGGGCGGCGGGCTATTTACGGAAATTTCGTCGATATCCGGGGTCAGAACGCCCACGATACCCCACGTTGGGTGGGGAATCGGCTTTCTGGATTACAACAATGACGGTTGGCCCGATCTTCTGATGGCGCATGGCCACGTACTCGACAACGCAGACCTGGTGGGAAGTGTTTACCGGCAACCCGCCATCCTGCTCCGTAACACGGGAGAGGGGCGGTTCGTCGACGTGACGGGCGAAGCGAAGGACGACCTGTCCACGCCGGGCGCCAGCCGCGGTACCGCCTTCGGGGACTACGACAACGACGGCGACGTGGACGTATTCATTCTTACGGTGAACGGCGCGGCGCGGCTCCTCAGAAACGAGGTTGGCAACCGGAACCGATGGCTGCGGGTGAAACTGATCGGATCCGCCGGGGAGCATCCGGGACTTTCAAACGGCGCCGCGCGTTCGTCCAACCGGAACGGAATCGGCGCGCGCGTGACGGTATGGGCCGGTGGCCGACGGCAGGTCCGCGAGGTCCGGAGTGGGTCCAGTTATTTGTCCCAGAACGATTTCCGACTCCATTTCGGGCTAGGTCAGTACACAACCGTCGATTCGGTAAGGGTTCGATGGCCCGGAGGTACGGTGGACAGAGTGGGGAGCATAGGCGCCAATCGGGAGATCGTTGTAAGAGAAGGGGAGTCCGGTCCATGACACGCGGGAGCACGGGGTGGCCGGGGGGCTTCGCGTGCGGAATCCTTGTCGCTGTGCTTTTCGTTACGTCGGCGCAGGCCGGACGGCTGCGCGAGATCCGGTACATCGGGCCGCCCGTGAGCACGTTGAACAGCTATCTGTACACGGGGGGGATGTACGCACAGATCACGCTGGGCACGAAAGAAGGTCTGGTTCAACTGGATCCGGAAGGAGCGTTGATTCCGGCACAGGCAAAGCGCTGGGAGGTCTCGGAAGACGGACTCACCTATACGTTCGTTCTGCGCCGGGACAACCGCTGGTACGACGGTACGTCCGTCACCGCGAGGGACTACAGGGCCGCGTTCATCTATCAGATGGAACCCGGGCGCGAGAGCAAATGGCTCTGGGATACGCCGTTGCAGTACGTGGTCAAGGCGATGGATTTCAGGAACGGGGCCGCACGCGAGGAGGAGGTCGGCGTGGACGTGCCGGACGACTTCACGCTGCGCTTCCGTCTGGCGAGACCGTACCCGGCGTTTTTGAACGCGATGGTCACGGGAAGCATGTTTCCGATTCACCGGGGCTCACTGGAAGAGTACGGAGACGCGTGGCACAAGCTGCCCAACTACCAGGGAAACGGGCCGTACAGGATCGTGGAGTGGGAACTCAATTCCCATATCATCCTGGAGCCGAATCCACGGTACAACCTTCACCGGGGCAATCTGGAGCGGATAAACAGCCGGTTCGCGGGCAGACCCCTGGAGGGTTACCAGAGCGGAGAGATCGACTTCGCACTGCTGCCGACGATCGCCGATATCTACTACGCGAAAAACCATCCCGTACTGAGCGGCGAACTGGTATGGACGCCGACGAGCGGACTCTCCTACGTAAGATTCCTGTTCTCGAAGCATCCGGTCTACTGGGATGCCCGCGTCCGGCGGGCGATTGCGCTCGGCTTCGACAAGCGCCGGATTGTGGAGACGATCTTCCTCGGGCGTGAGACGCCGATGCATATGCTCTCCACCCCCGCGATGCCGGATTGGGACCCGGAACTGGGGCTGAGATTCGACCTGGACGAAGCCCGGCGCCTGCTGACCGAGGCGGGATATCCGGGCGGAGAGGGCTTCCCCGAATCGGTGATTCTGGTCCCGTCGTACCTGGCGCCCGAGATGGTGTCGCAGTTCGTGGTAATCGCCGCCATGCTGGAAGAGAACCTGGGCATCCGGTTCAGGATCGACAATCAGGAACTGGGGGTGTATGCCGACAAGCGGGTTTCCCTGAATCCTTCCGGGTATGCCGGGATGTGCTTTGCGGCGTCCGGGGCGCCGTGGCCCAATCCCATCTACGGCACGCAGTGGATCGAAAACGTACAATGGACGGACGACCCTGGCATCTACGGCGCCTGGTGGGAGGGACAACGCAGGATCCTGCAGATCAGGTCGGGTATGACTCAGTTCGAAGAGGTTGAAAATGTCGACGACTTTCAACCCTTACGCCGCCGGGTCGGGGCGTACGCGGACTCGGTAATGGCGCTTTTCGCAAACGGAAGACACGGTCCCCACCTGCGGCGGCAGGCGGAGGAGGCGACGAGCGGCTGGCAGCAATCGGCGGACGAGATCCTGCGGGCGGCGCACGAACCGGACGCGAACCTGGATTGGTGCTGGAAAGCGCTCAATGTCACGCTCCTCCAGGTCGGACAATACCATTTTCAGTGGTCGCACACCAGCGACCTTCGCTGGCGCCTGGAGGAGATGCGCCAGGAAGCGCACTACGCTACGGACCCGGCCCGGCAGGCTGAGATCAACCGCGAAGTGCACCGCCTGGTGCAGGCATTCAGCTGGGATTTTCCGCTTCACGTCGCCAACGCCACGGCCCTGGTCAAGCCCTACGTGAAGGGGTTGAAATTCTGCGCCTACTGGTGGGCGAATCCCATGTACCTGAAGTGGATCGACATTGACGACACCCGGCAGCGGTTGTTGTCGGACCCGCCCCGGGATGGAGAGTCGTTATGATGATGTTCTTCTTTCGTCGTGTCGGCCAGATTGTCCTGAGCCTCATCGCCATTCTGGTTATCACGTTCTACCTGATGCACGCCGCGCCCGGCGATTTCTTCAATATCGAACGGCTGATGAACCAGCAGGTAACGGGCAGCCGGCTGAGTCAGTTCGAGGAAAAGAGCCAGACCCTCATGCTATGGGAGGAGCGCTACGGGGAAAATACGCCCGTCTGGAAACAGATTCTGATCTATTTGCGGCATGCGGCCGCCCTGGATTTCGGGCCGTCGTTCCGCTACCCGGATACGACCATACAGGAGATGATGACGAGGGCCTTTCCACGGACGTTCGTTCTTGCCTTCTCGCCGATGATTCTCGCGCTTCTGATCGGCATTCCCATGGGCATCGGGGCGGCGCTGTACCGGAATACGTGGATCGACCGCGCGACCATGTTTGTTTCGATGCTGGGCATCTGCATCCCGTCTTACGTCATCGCCCTGCTGGTGATCGTCTTCTTCGCCGTGACGCTTCAGTTGTTTCCCACGTCGGGATGGGGAACGTGGGAGTACGCGGTGCTTCCCGTGCTGGCGATGGTCTTCCAGCCCGTTGCCGGTATCGCCCGGTACGTCCGGGTGAGTCTCATCAAGGAAATGGGAGAAGACTACGTCCGGACGGTCTTCTCAAAAGGGGGCGACCGGAACAAGGCGGTGTTTCTCCATGCGTTGCGGAACTCGCTGATCCCCCTGCTGACCATTACCGGTCCGCAGTTCGCCAATCTGATGGTCAGCACCGCCTTTATCGAGGAGATTTTCAATATTCCCGGCCTGGGCAAGCTGTTCGTGGCCGCCGCGGGGACCCGGGATTACCCGATGATCATTACTTCCACGCTCTTTTTCGGCTTTCTGATTATGCTGATGAATCTGCTGGTGGATATCGGGTACGCGCTGATCGATCCGCGCATACGGGCGGGTGTTCTGTCCCGAAAATAGGTTGCCTGAATAAAAACGACGAGTCGCCCGGCTCGCAAGGCGTCTGAGCGCAGACGACCTGTGCAAGGTCGGTGAGTGAAGGCAACGTAGCGAGACGGGATGAATCGGCGTTTGAATGGTGAGATATTTTTAGGACAGGACACGAATTACCGGCAGAACAAGGGATGATTATACAGGAGGAGATAACGCGTGGCTGCGTTGAATTCGGTCGGCAGTCAGATGTCCGATGCAGGTGAGTCGTCGCCCGCGCCGCGGATTTCGTACTGGGGCGCCGTCTGGCAGCGATTCGCGTCGAACCGTCTGGCGGTGCTGAGCCTGGGGTTTGTGGTTGCGATGGTTCTGGCGGCAGCCCTGGCGGATTACATCGCGCCGTACGGGTATAACCAGATCGACCTGGACAACGCGTACCAGCCGCCGTCCTGGCGGCATATCGCCGGGACGGACGAGGTGGGACGGGATATCTTCAGCCGCCTGATCTTCAGCCTTCAGACGGCCCTGGCCGTTGCGTTCGGGGCCACGGTGATTTCGGTGGCGATCGGTGGCCTGGTCGGCGCGGTCGCGGGGTACGCGGGCGGTGTTGTGGACAACGTGTTGATGCGGTTTACGGACGTGATGTATGCCTTCCCCGGGTTTCTGTTCAGCATCATCCTCGTGTCGGTGCTCGGCAGAGGCATCGTTACGATTTTCATCGCCATCGCGGCAACCAGCTGGGTTGGGTTCGCCAGGTTGATGCGCGCGCAGGTGTTATCAATAAAAAACCTTGAATACGTGGAGTCGGCGCGGGCGCTGGGAGCAACCCATCCATACGTGATCCGGCGTTACGTCCTGCCGAATTCATTGGGTCCGCTGATTGTCGCGATCGCGTTTATGGTACCCGGCCTGATGATGACCGAGTCGGCGTTGAGTCTTCTCGGGCTGGGCGTGATGCCTCCCCGGCCGAGCTGGGGGGTCCTGATCCAGGTGGGAAGTCTGAATTTCCGTGGATTTCCCTATCAGCTGACGTGGCCGGCCGCCACGTTTGCGGTTGCGCTGCTCTCTTTTACCTATATGGGTGACGGGTTGAACGACGCGTTCAATCCAAAGGAGTAAGTCCGACGGGCCGTGCGAGGTGTACCCTTGTCCATTCTCCTCGATATCCGGAATCTCACGACCTATTTCTACCGCCGCGACGGCGTGGTGCGGGCGGTAGACGGGATATCCTACGCGGTGCGCAGGCGGGAGAGCGTGGGTATTGTGGGGGAGAGCGGCAGCGGCAAGAGCGTGAGCATGCTGTCGGTTGTAAAACTCGTTGGAGGGCGGGGCAGGATCGAAGCCGGGAGGGTGCTCTTCGAGGGGCGAAACCTGCTTGAACTGGGCGAGAAAGCGCTTCAGGAAGTGCGCGGAAACGACATTGGGTTCATTTTCCAGAACCCCCAGACGTCCCTCAATCCCACGATGCGCAGCGGACCGCAGATTGCCGAACCGATTCAGTGGCACGGGCGCGCCGATCGGAAGCGATCGTACGAACGCGCGGTCTCGCTCCTGGAAGAGGTGGGCATTCCGGCGCCGGCGTCGCGTTACCGGAACTACCCGTTCGAACTCTCCGGAGGGATGAAGCAGCGGGTAATGATCGCGATGGCGCTGAGTTGCGAGCCGAAGCTGATGATCGCCGACGAACCCACCACGGCGCTGGACGTCACGACGCAGGCGCAGATCATGGATCTGATGAACAGGATGAAGTCGGCCTACGGAATGTCCACCGTGCTGATTACGCACGATTTCGGTCTGGCCGTGGAGTTCAGCGACCGGATCGTCGTCATGTACGCGGGAAGGGTGGCGGAAATTGCGCCAACGCGCGTCTTGCTGGATGCGCCTCGGCACCCGTACTCCATCGGGCTGCTGGAAAACGCGAAGATGGTCCGGGGGCGTCTGGATACCATCCCCGGGCAACCGCCTGACATGACCCGGCCGCCGTCCGGTTGTCGCTTCCACCCGCGCTGCCCCCGCGCGACGGACGTGTGCCGCGAAGAGGACCCCGGAATCACCCGGATATCAGACGACCATTCCGTCAGTTGCTGGCACCATGACGCGTAAAGGGGGAACGGAGTTGGTCAGAAGTCGCGCAGTAGCCCCGCCCGGTCCGCGTAGTCGAAAAATCGAAGCAGGTCGCGCCAGATGACGCTGATGGAGTCGCCTGTCGCGCGGACGACCTCGTACCCGAATCTCGTCTTGTCGAAATGCCCTACGGACGGGAAGGTGGAAATCATGTTCATTTCGATGTCCCGCAGACCGGCGTGCACGTACTTCTCGTCACCGGTGATTTCCCACGCGTAACCGATACTTTCCCGGAGGGCGGAAAAACCGATGTAGCTCATCGGCGTCTCGTTTCCCGGCATGGACAGGTAGAGCCCTTCCGGCGTGCGAACGTCCTCGCTTGCCAGAAAGTCGCACAACCTCAGGAACGAATCCCTGCTGGGGGAACTGCCGAAGGTCTGGTAGTGGTATGCCAGCCCGGTTGCGGCAATGCTGCCCATCACCGCCTGCTGGTAGGGGATGGGGCCCCAGCCGCCGCTGCAGCCGCCGTTGGGTTCCAGCGGGTCCGGTCCCTCGGAAAAAGAAGCCGCAATCGTCTTCGCGGCCTTCGCGTACCGCTTTTCCCCCGTAGCCCGATAGACGCTGCACAGCGCGATCAACGGCCATCCACGGTCCCGCGCCCCCCGCCTTCCGCCGCCCGCCGCCACCTTCCTGCAGATCAGATCCGCCACGCCGCGCGCGGATTCCAACGCCGGAGTATACCCGCAATAATAGTAGTACGACAGAAATCCCTCCGCCCACATGTGAGAGAGGTGGCAGTTTGGCTTCCCGTCCGCCCCCACGTGAAAGGCGCCATGGGAGGTCCATCCGCCCTGTTCGTCGAAGTGATCGTCGAAGTGGATGACGTCAAGGTCCATCACGTGCCGGATCGCGGATTCGAAGGCGTCGAGATAGAGGTAATTGCCGGTGCGTACAAGCTGGAGGTACACGGTCTGGCCGAAATCGTGCTCACAATTGGCCATGAAATCCGCGCGTCCCCAGGATGCGCTCATCAGCTGCTCGTAGTCGCCGTAGTCCATCATCCCCAGCCGCCGGTCGTATCCCAGGAATTGCTCGAATTCCAGGCGGAACTTCTGTTCGATTCCCCTGTATTTTTCCGGCTGATACCGGAACACGGGCCCGACCGCGCCGGAGTCGATAAACCAGTCCGGAGACGAGAAGACAACGGGAAACTGATACGCGAAGTGCCAGTCCGCCAGCCGCGCCGGGGCGGCTTTGCCGGTGTACGCCCGCAGCTTGACCTGATGCGATTTGGCCTGTCCCTGGAAAATCGCCAGTGGCCCCGCCGCCTCGGGCCATAGGTCCAGAACGATTCTGCCGGCGTCCGCGGAAAACCCCTTGGGCCACTGCTGGACGAACTTCCGGACCGAGGCCGCGACCCCGCCTTCGCCGTCCCCCGCGGAAATCCACCCGTGCGACCGGCCGATCTGTGTCTCGCCGTCGTCCACGTCGGCGTCGATCATGGCGTCATACATGGCCGTACGCGGGGCGTCGGTCAACAGACCCCGAATCGGTCGGGCCGACGTGATCAGGCCCTGGTTCCCAACCGTGGCAATGGGACAGGTTGCGAATTCGTCGGCGTCGCCGATAGCGTGTTCCACAACAAGCCGCACTGCCCGCAGCTGTCGCAGGCGTGGACTTTCCAGGTCCACGCTCGGCGTACCGATACCCTGGGCCAGTTTCAGCCGTTCGGGAACTTCCCGGTAGGGCTCATCGTGGATGAACTGGTACTCCACCTCCAGGTCCTCCGCACCGGCGAATACCGTAACCCGGAAAACGAGTGAAAACAGCTTCCGACCGGCCTCGTCACGGTGCGTGCCCTTCCTGCTCACAACCAGCATCTTCCCGGTGTTTCTCTCAATGCGGGGTTCTCCCTCGAGCCGGCTCGAGAATGCAACGCCCGCTTCGTCTTCGATCTGTGCGCTTACCGTCCGGATACACGCCCTGTCTCTCCTGTTGCACTCCACCAGAAACGCCTTTCCGGAAGCGGGAAGTACAAATCGCAGAACGCCGTTGTCAACCTCGATTCCCGCCTCGGTCTCCGAAATGGTAATCCGGGGACCGGTATCGGGTTCCCGCGAGTCCTCCGCCCACGTCAGCGCATAATGCTTCCGACCATTGCGGTCGAAGTGTACCGGAAACTGAAGCAGCACCCACTTCAGGGACCCGTCCGGCCATCGGGCCAATGCTTCCGAAGCGAGAGGCAGGACCTGGCCGGTCTCGTCTTTCAGGGTCAGCCTCGCGGAATCCGTCAAAGATCCCTCCGCGAACGGCAGTCCCCTGCACAGCCACTCTCCACGGCGCGGTACCCGGATTTCGTTCGCCAGCGTGATGTCTACGGCCATGAGACGATCCTTTCAGTATCGATCCGCTGTGTGTACGCGGTCGCGTCGCTCCCGGTGTGTCCGCAGGGTTCGGAGGCCCTGATTGTGCTTGCGTCCCGGGGTACCCGGGCCTACTTTTCGACGTCGTGCGGGGGATGCCGGGAACAAATCAGAACGCACGAGGCTGCAAGTCCAATATACGTCGCGTCTATTTGGGTTTCAATACCTATTCCCGATCTCCATACCGGAACGACGATGCATTCACGGGCGGGGCTATGTCGGAACCGTTGTTGCGGGTTGTGGACCTGAAGATGTATTTCTACCAGGGCCGGGACGTGGTGAAGGCGGTGGACGGGGTGACGTTCCGGATCCACCGGAACCAGACCTTCGGCCTGGTCGGGGAAAGCGGCAGCGGCAAGTCGACCCTTGCCCGCGCGGTCCTCCGGCTGTACGAGCCCACCGCGGGACGTGTTTATTTCGAAGGCCGGGACGTGCGCTCGCTCTCCGGCAGGGAACTGCGTGCGCTGCGGCGGCAGATGCAGATTGTCTTTCAGGACCCGCTGGCGTCCCTGAACCCGATGATGAGCGTGGGCGCCATCGTGGGGGACGCACTGAAGATCCACGGGGTGGGCACAAAGCGGGAACGGGAGGACGAGGTTGGCCGGCTGCTTGACCTGGTTGGCGTGGGGCGGCGATTGGCGGACACGTTTCCGCACGAGTTCTCCGGCGGGCAGCAGCAGCGCGTTGCGATCGCCCGGGCGCTGGCGTTGAAACCGGGTTTCGTGATATGCGACGAGCCGGTTTCCTCACTGGATCTTTCCATCCAGGCCCAGATTCTGAACCTTCTGGAATCTCTGCAGGACCGCTTCGGCCTGGCGTACCTGTTCATTTCGCACGATCTGAGAGTCGTGGAACACCTGTCGGACGTGGTGGGCGTGATGTACCTGGGGCGGTTGGTGGAGACAGGGCCGACAGAAGCGCTGTATGGATCGCCGCGGCATCCGTACACGCAGATTCTGCTGGCGTCGGCGCCCAGGCTGGATCCGGAGGCGCCAACGAAGCGGATTATCCTTGAGGGGGAGGTACCCAGTCCCATGGATCCACCGACGGGTTGTGCGTTTCATCCGCGATGCCCTTACCGCATCGACCGGTGCAGCGAGGAGTCGCCTGAACTCAAGCAGATCGAGCCCGGACATCGCGTCGCGTGTTTTCTTACGGAAGGAGGAACCGGATGAAACAGGAACGGGTCCACGTGACTTACGGACCGCGGGAAGCGCCGTGTTTCCACGTGGAGATGATTACGGACACGGCGGGGTATTTGCAGACAGGCGGCAGCGGCGCGAGCTGCTGGGGATACAACCAGTCCAACATCGTCCGCGCGGGCGACGACGTCTATGCGCTCAGCTGGAGGGACGATATGTCGCTGGTGGTGTTCAGGCGCGAGGGCGACGGGCGGTGGGAGGCCAGCCCTCCGATGCCTCCCGTGCCGCAGAACGGCAACCTGATCGTGGACGGCACGGGACGGTTGCACGTGATTGCGGGCGCAAACGCGAGTTACCACGCCATCTTCGACCCCCCCGGCCAGGTTGAAAGATTCACAATTCAGGAATACGCCACGGCCGACAGCCGTTTCGGCGCGTCAATCGACGCCTCGGGCCGGATCTTCGTTGCCGGCGGGCTGCCAACCATGTCGTGGTACGTGCTGGACCCGGAGAACGGCTATCGCCCAATGGCCTCCGGTAGCGTGAAGCACGAGCAGAACCGCGGCTACAACTTCGTGGTCCTCAACGGCTCCGAGGCGCATGCGATTTCCAGCGACGACTATTTTGTGGAGGGCGGGCAGTATCCCAACCAGACGGTGAAGCTGAGGGACCCGGAGACCGGCGCCATCAGTTCCGTAGAGACACCCCGCGGCATCTACCCCGTTCTGAAGGCTTACTATTACTACTGCCCGGACGTGTTCAAAACCCCGGATGACTGGCGAATGACGGTGATCAGCGATGTGTCGGATACGTTCGACGGGAGGGCCAGAGGGACGACCGATCATCAGGACCTGATGATGGATATGCAGGGGCGGGTACACCTGACGTACTACGAAAACCGGCAGCCCGCCACGACTGTATGGGCGGGGAGGGGCCAGGATCCGGGAAACAGCTTTCTCTTTCACGCGGTGGGGGATCCTGGCGGGCCGTTCAGTCACTTCCGCATTGGCAATTTCAATGGCGGCCGGGTCTACCAGGACCCGGACGGGCGGTTTCACTATTTCCTCACCCGAGGAGGGCGGGGCAACGCGGAGGGCGTGTGGTACGCGGCCGGCGAAGCCGGCCGGTGGGACCGGATCAGCGAACCCGTACGGCTGGAAATGCCGTCGAGGCTGTGGCACTTTTTTACGAACACTACGCGTGCGGGCGGAACCCATGAGCCATTTGTGGACTGTTACTGGACGGGGCCGTCCCAACAAAACAGCAACGAGGTCTTCTACGGCCGGCTCACGCCGCCCGAGGGATGACCGGCGTCGATTCCGGAATCGGGCGCCGGCCTCGTCCGGCGGAGCCGTTCAGTCTTTTTCAAGTCGCGAGAGGTCCGCGGCGGCGTCTCCATCCGACGGATCGAGCGCCAGGACGCGCCGCAGCGCCTGCCGGGCCTCATCGATGCGCCCCGACCGCTTGTAGAGCGCGGCCAGCGACCTGTGGGCCGCAAGAATGTGCGCGTCCCGTCGAATCGCCTCCTCGAACGCGGCCGCAGCCTCCCGCCACCGCCGCCGGCGCTCGTAGAGTGCGCCCAGGGCCAGAAAGTGGCCCGGCGACGGGGAGAGCCGTATTGCCCGTTTCAGCGCCCGCTCGGCGGTATCCAGGTCGCCGGCTTCCGCTGCCGCCGCGGCCAGCCGGACGTGCGCCCCCGTAAACGTACTGTCCCGCGCCGCGGCCCGGCCGAACGCGGCGGCGGCCTCTCTGATACGGCCCCGGGAAGCGTAGATCCGCCCGATGCGATCGTGTAATTCGGGGTCTTCGGGGCGACGGAGTACGGCCCGCTCCAGAACATCCAGCCTGTGCCCTTCTCTGGACAGCCGCTCGAATTCCTCCAGTTCCCGTCTTCCTTCTTCCGTACGTCCCTGAAGGATGCAGGCGCGTCCCAGGCCGTAGCGTGCCCGGGCATGCTCCGCATCCAGCGCGATTGCACGCCGGAATGCCGCTTCGGCTTCCGGCAGGCGGCCCAGCCTCAGCAGAACGTCGCCAATGCCGAAATGGGCGCCTGTATGCGCGGGCGCGTACCGGACGGCCTCACGGTACGAATCTACGGCTTTCAGATCCTCCCCGAGAACGGCGTATGCCTCCGCAAGCGCCGACCGCGCGTCCGCAAAGTCGGGCGCCAGCCGGATGGCCCGGTGAAACGCGGGGACGGCCTCTTTCGCACGTCCGAGCAGGAGTAGCGCCCGGCCCAGCAGAAACGGCGCGTCTACGTTCGAGGCGTCCGCCTCCTCGGCCCTGCGGAAGGCGTCGGCGGCCGCGGACGGGTTGTCCGTAGCGGCTTCAACGTCTCCCAGCCCCTGCCAAGCGGTCGACGAACCGGGGTCCAGGGACACGGCGAGTCGGTAGGTTTCAAGCGCCCTGTTCAGGTGACGACGGCGCTTGTAGTGGGCCGCCAGTTCCAGCCAGGCAGGCAGAAGGTCTGGTTTCAGGGCCACCGCGCGTTTCAGGGCGGCCTCCCCTTCCGTCCCGTTGCCTCTCTTCAACTCGACCGCGCCCAGCCTGTACCGAAGTTCCGCGCTGCCGGGCGCCAGTTCCACCGCGCGCCGGAACGCCGCCGCCGCGGCGGCGAGGTCGTTACGTGCAACTGCGAGGAGTCCCAGGGCGCGGTGGGCGTCCGGCAGGTCGGGCGCCAGGTGGGCCGCGCGCAGATATGCGCGCTCGGCCTTCGCCAGTCGGCCCATTCGCTGGTAGACGGCTCCCAGGACAACGTGCGTGTGCCGGTAATCCGGTTCAAGGCCGGCGGCGCGTTCCAGCATTTCCGAAGCGCTCTCCAGTCTGCCCATCTGAGCGCTCAGGATGCCGAAGTTGTGCCAGATCTCCGCCCATTCCGGCGCCAATTCCGCCGCGCGGGCCAATTCCCGCGAAGCTTCTCCCAGCCGGCCGGCGCCGGCATGCGCCAATCCGGCCTCGAGCGCCTTCCGTGCGGCCGGCGGCATTCCCGTTGCCTCAACGTTCAAGTCGAAGCACAGTGCAGCAGCGCAGAACGCCGTAATGAATAGAAGCGTTTTCCGGACGTACGCCTCGGGACGCTTCATCAGATCCGTCCTTTCCTGCGTTTCAAACCTCCGGGCTTGCCGAGTGTGCTGTCCTGGCAACGGGCTGCCGGATGGTTGGATATTTCCCGGGACAGGACACCGGACCCTTGCGAAAGATACTTCCGGACGCCAGGACGTAACAAACAAAAAATGTCCGGCTGGCGAGGTTTCCGGGCGTGCGACGCAAATGGCCGCGTGAGGCGGAGACGCATTTCATGCCACTGAAATCCGACTAATAAAAGGTAGTCAATTTTCTTTTTGTTTTTTTCGAAACGAGACTTATATTGAGTATTGGTGGTCCGAATCATGGATGGCCGACCACGGATTCCTGAGGCGACTTATCAACATTGGAATCCTTCCTTATGAGTTCAGTCATACGGGTCAAACACGGCCGCAGTTCGTAAAGGAGGTCCGAAGTTATGAGAGAAACGGGCATTCTCAGATTGGCGCTCGTCCCGGTCCTGGGCGCGTTTATTCTGTTCGGACTCGGCATCACGTCCGCACCGTACGCACAGGAGATGCGCTATGCGCTTGGCGTCCACGGATCCATGTTGCGGCCGGCGGGGCCGCTCAAGGGTTGGTACAATATCTCGCCGGCGTTCGTAGGGCAGTTGACGTATCAGGTGTCCGACAGAACGATGACGGAAGTCGAAGTGACGTACTCGCCACTTGCCGACGCCGGATTGTCCGACCGGTCGTTCACCTGGCACAACGGCCTGGGCGCGGCAAACGGTTCCTCGGTAAAAAGCCCGGGCGCCGAGGCCAGTATGTGGATCGGAGGCATCGTGGTCAACGGTTTGCGCACGTTCAAGCCCGACGAGGCCGGGCAGAGCGTTCCCTACGTCGCGGCCGGTATCGGCTTTCTCAAGTATACACACGAGGTTTCGGGTCTGATCTGGCCGGGGCAGGTGGGCGAACAGATCAGGACGGATTCCCAGGGCATGGTGGAAACCACGGTGGACGAGGACATGGCGCTGTCCATCAACACGGGGCTGGGTTTCTACCGCCGGACGTCCGATCAATTTCTGGTGGACTTCAGGGTCCGGTGGAACGTATCGATGGGCGAATTGAGGCCCTACGAAGACTGGGACCTGAAGAAGACGTTTCCGATTTTCAGTTTCAACCTGATGGTCGGAATCAAGTACTTCATACGTTAAATGAACTCCCGGATCGCATCTGCCATTCTTCTCGTCGTAATTCTGGTCCGCTGGGGCGCCGAGGCGCGGCCCAAACGGGTGTTTCAGGTCCCAAACGCCGGCGCGGCCCGCTGCCGCACATGCCACGTCGACCGGGGCAGAACAACCACCAGGTTGGATATTCCGCTTTCCGAGACCACGCATGAAGCCATAAACGAGGGCGACGGGATCTGCGCGAGTTGCCACACGTACACAAGCGGCGGCGGACCGCTGAATTCCTTCGGCGTTACCGTAAAGAGAGGGTTCCTGTCCCAGGCCGGTTATTCCGGAAACGTGACGTGGGGCCCCAGCCTGGCGCAGCTCGACTCGGACAGGGACGGATTCACGAATGGAATGGAACTCGGGGATCCTGTGGGTTCATGGCAGCCCGGCGACCCGGCGCCGGGCCGGTTGCTGTCCCTCAGTAACCCTGGAATCTTCAGCAGCGTTCCGGTGCAATCGCGAATCCGGTCCGACTTCAACGCAGACGGGAAAGTCGATTTTGCGGACTTCTCAAGCTTCGCTGCGGCATTCGGCAGCACCCGGGGAGAAGCAGAATTCAATCCGATATTCGACCTGAACGGAGATGGAACCGTAGACTTTCAGGACTTTATCGGTTTCGCCGGAGACTTCGGCGCAGGTGAGTGATAGACAACGTATTTCCGTGACGGGACATTGAGGATTGCTTGAATCCACTCTAACCGGTTTTTCAATGAGGACGACTGCCTATGGAGAGGATCACTATACAAGGCGAATTCGAGGGTTTGACCGTACACTGAGCTTTCCATCCGCATATCCGATCCGGCGGCGCCCGTTTCCTGGCGTTGACCGGTGGAATGGTCGATGGGTTCTTCAGCGAAGGAGTTGGCGTATGAAGCGTGGACTAACGATTTTGGGCGCAATTGCGGCGTTATGCCTGCTGGCGGGGCCGGCGCAGTCCCAGACCTTTTACGGCAAGATTACAGGACAGGTGACCGACCCGGACGGCGGCGCCTTGCCGGGAGCCAACGTGGTGGTCGACGGGACGCGATTCGGAGCGACGTCCGACAGCGAAGGCTATTACGTCATTATCGGTGTCGAGCCCGGGTTATACACCCTGAAGGCATCGATAGTGGGTTACGAGGCGGTGGTGCGGGAGCGGGTCAGGGTGGCGGCGGGCCTGACAACGGTGTCCGATTTCACGCTCCGGGAATCGGCGCTGGAGGCCGCCGAGATCGTGGTAAGGGCCGAACGGCCGCTGGTGGAGGTGGACCGGACTTCAAGCGAGGCGAAGATATCCTCGCAGGAAATCGAACAGGTACCCATCATCAGAGGGATCCGGGAGCACCTGCAGTACGCCGTGGGCACGAACGTGAACGACAGCCCGGGCAACGGCGTGCGCATCCGTCACATGAGCTATTATTCGATGCGCGCGGCGCAGACCTGGACCTTCGACGGCATTGAATTGATGAACCTGGATACGTCCCAGCAGACGGCCCCCAGGCAGTACTCGAACCTGCCGGTAACCGCCGTCGGGGAGATGGGGCTGGTCAGGGGCGGGGCGGATGCCTCGCAGGCGTCGTCGCCCGCGGGTGTGGTAAACATCATCAGCCGGGAGGGCTCGCGGATTTACCGCGGCGGCCTGGACCTTCGGGTGGAATTGCCGGGGAAACGGCACCGCGGTCCGAACGTGTACGAAGCCACGCCGGGGCAGCGGGGCGGGGCGAACGGGTACTGGCGCGACCGGCTGCAGTGGAACAATCCGGAATGGGTGAACGAGCAAGATCCGGAAACCGGACAGCAGATCCACGTCAAGCAGGACTACGAGGGTTCCGTCGGGCACTTCGTGGAAGGCTGGGTCACCGGCCCGCTTGGCGAGAACGCCACCTTTGTGGTGAGCGGGAAGACCAGCCGCTCCAAACAGAATCTGCCCGCGCCCACGCTGACGGGGCTGCGGCAGCATAGCATCTTCGGAAAAGTCAGCTTTACCCCGTCGCCCAACCTCAAGGTCAAGGTGGGCTTCAACCAGTCCAACGAGCCGACGTTCTTTGGAGACGCCAACAGGTCGGTGGGGGGCAACCTCTTCCTCATCAACGGCACGACAGGGTACCAGCAGAACCGGGTCAACCGGATTTTCTACGTAACGGGAACGCAGAGCATCAACCCCCGGATGTTCCACGAATTCCAGGTGGGATACTACGGTACGAAGACCGATCCGGGCGAAGACGTACCTTCCACGACGACGTCCTGGCGACGGGACAAACTGGGTCAATTCAATATAGACAGGGACCGCAGGCGCATCGTGGTGGAAGACAACCAGAGGTACAACCTCCGGTACGACTTCACCGGACAGCTTACGCGGCGGAATCTGTTCAAGGCCGGGTTCGTGTTCCAGAATATGAACAACCTCAACTGGGACTACAACCGGTCCAGCGCGACCAACGCCACGATCAAGATCATGGCCGGGAACAGCGAACCGGGCAAGCGGTATACGGTGAACCGGCTGGCGGCGTACGTGGACGAGAAGCTGGAGTTCCAGGGCCTGGTGTTGCACGCCGGCCTGCGCTTCGACAGCTTCTGGGGCGGGCCCGAGCGGACGTTGTCCGGCTTTATGAAGGCATTGCCGGGCTGGAGAACCTATAAGGCCTGGCGCACGGGGCGGGTGCCGCTGGCGAAGACCCGGCCGATGACGAGCCTGTCGCCGCGGATCGGCCTGTCCCATCCGATCACAGATCGGTCCACCGTGCGGTACTCATACGGCGTGTACTACAAGCCACCGCAATTTTCCCTGCTGTGGCTGGAGCCCTGGACCACTTCCGACGCCGAGAACCACCCCGAACTGGATGACGTCTGGTTCGATCTGAACTGGATCGGCGGCGGTCAGTGGCGACTGGACGGCGGTTACCAGGATCCGGGCGGGTTGCCGAACACCGCCGAGTTCGAGGTGACCGGCGAGTGGAACTTCATCAGCGATTTCGTGGTGGAGTTGTCCACCTACTACCGCCGGACCGAGCGGGTCGGTTCCGGTGGCGTGCACCGGTTCCAGGATCCCATCCAGACCCTCGCCTACGTGGGCCACAGGGGTCCGAACGCCCGCCTCGAAACCAAGGGAATCGAAGTCGGTTTCACCAAGGCCTTCTCCCACAATTTCTCCTTCCGGGTTGGGCTGGACGTGAGTTGGGCGCTCTTCAACTGGTCGGGCGGATCCCAGCTTCAGGTCTGGACGTACCCCGACTCCAACTACATTGCCAGTTCGAAATACTTCACGGTCGATGCGAACGACGAAATTGTCCGTCTGACCGACGAAGAAATCCGGACGATCGGCCACAGGGCGAACGAAGTGATCCGGAAAAAGCAACAGGAGGGGACGACGTTCGTCGGGGCGTGGGGAACAAACCGGATCGATGCGATACGTCCCTGGCATGAATATCCCGGCCTGAGCGAATCCGAGAAGCAGGAGATGCAGAACCTCTGGTTCGCGGACGTCTGGCGCCAGGTGGACGCGTTCCGCGGGCAGCCGCCAACCACGAATGCCTCCTTCCAGTTCCTCTGGTCCACGCCAATGGACTGGGGGCCGGGCGGAGACGTGGGCGGCGCAAAGATTCTGGGCGGCATCCAGGCCAACGTGGTCTGGCGGCTGGACAACGGGCAGCAATTCCAGATCACCCTTCCGGGAACGAGCGTACAGACTGCCCGGAACCGGCCGGTTTTCGTTCGGACGGACCTGAACTTCCAGAAGTCGTTCCGGATTGGTACAACCACCCCAACGATGTACGTGGAGGTA
The DNA here is from genome assembly GCA_963662665.2 of Candidatus Latescibacterota bacterium. Taxonomy (GTDB): domain Bacteria; phylum Latescibacterota; class UBA2968; order UBA2968; genus JAAXHE01. The sequence continues at coordinate 79,001 of CAXXJS010000040.1, read as the reverse complement.
TTCAACCTCTTCAACACCTTTTACGACCCGTCTTCGGGGTCCAATTACGTCCGATGGGGCCTGAAGAAGCCCACGCCGAACGACACCAACTATCTGAAGTACGGCGACTCGAACTTCAGGCGCGGCGGAACGCCGAGATACGTGAACGCGGGCGTGCGGATCGGCTTCTAGGAATAGATACGATGCCGGGGCGGCCCGGCCGTCCCGGCACAAACAGGCAGGGAGAAATTTCATGAGACGCATATTCATATTGATTGGCGCGCTATTGATCGCAGGCGTGTTCTGGATTCCGGCCGAGGGTCAGAGGGCGACCGTCTCCAACCTGGCCGGTGAGTCGCTCACGCCCCGGCACCTTGCGCGCGGCACCCTCTGGCACAGTTTTCTAAGCACCGGTGCGGAGGGCGCGCGGCCGGTCGAAGGGAACTATGCCGGTCTTTACCTGGACCTGGCCTATCCGGGGTTTGCGCTGATCAGCTGGGGCGGCGGCGGAACGAACGACTTTTCGGCCTACTACGGGGAACAGCGCAGCGCCGGCAGCATGCACGTGGATCTCACGTCGCACAACGGGCGTGGGCACGGATGGTGGATCGCCACGAAATTGAACGGCGAGGCGAAGGTGAGTTGGGCCGACCCGCTCATCTCGGCGATGGAGGAAAGCGAAGACGTGGTGGCGATGGCGGTGGATCCCGGCGTGGACTTCAAGGGCAAGTACGCCGGGTTGGGCAACGACGTGGTCAGCCCCAATTCGGGGCGTTCCATGGGCAACTGGTGGCCCGGCACCGGTGTTGAACTGGACGCGCTGGAACCCAGGGAGATTCTGAACTACCGCATCGGCCAGTACAACGACGTTTCCGCGGACAACTTTCCGGAAGACATCGTTCTGAGCAAGTGGACCACCGGGCTGGGCATCACCGGTGAGAAGGCGGCCTTTGCCTGGAACCACCCGGACTACGACGACTTCGTGATCACGGAGTGGGTATTCGAGAACACCGGCGATACGGACGGCGACCGGGCGGCCGATCTTGCGGGCGGCGGCCACAATCTCAGCAATGTCTATTTTTCGTTCCATCACCGGTTCATGACGTCTTCCGCGGGCGTCTCCCGTACCAGTTACAGGGCCTACTATTCCGACTACGGCACGGGAGACGGCTGCAGCAGTAATTTCGGACCCCTGGACAATTCCCAGGACGACAAGATCAAGTATACCGAGGCGCCGAATTACGACGGTCCGGCCTCCGCCCGCGGCCTGCGGCTGACCTACCAGTACGACTGGGACAACTTCTGCCTTACAGGGCCGCTGTCCGACGATATCGGAGACCCGTACCGCTCCGAACACAGGTGCGCTCAGTGCACCTTCCCCAGCCTGACCGGCGTTGGAGACGTCACCTCGCCGGCCTGGATCGGCAAGGCCCCCTTGGACGTGGACCCGACGGACGGGTTCGCGGGCGATCCTGAGACCTACGAGGCGCCGAAGGTACCGGAGCAGCCGTTCGCGTACAATTTCTTCCATTTTCTGTATAGATATCCGTCCAGCGCGTCGGACGCCATCGGGTTCCTCACGGACGAACCGAACCCGAATGAGATGAACCACGAAACGCTGTACCAGATGCTCGTCAGCACGCCGGACCCGTCCTACTTCAACGAGCCGCTCCTGGAGCGCCCGAGCCGGGGGTCCGGCAACCCCAACCTCGGTGTGCCGTTGCTTCCGATTCCCGAGGTCCCTGTCGGCCCCATGCCGTATATGCCGATCCCCTCGTGGGAATGGGAGGGACGGCACGGAATCTCCGGCGCCTATACCCCGGCGGAAACCTACGGCCCTTACGACCTGGCGCCCGGCCAGAAGGTGAAATTCGTATTCGCCTACGTTGCGGCCGCCCCGGTTACGGAGAATTTCCGGGCTTACCAGAAGTCGGGCGACACCAGCGAACTCAAGAAGGAGGAGAACGGGGCCGCGTTCACCAACCTGCTCAACCACCTGCAAAAGGCCAGGGAGGCCTACGCGCTGGGTTACGACCTGCCCAATCAGCCCCCCGACGTGGACGCGACGGTGACGTCCTCCGAGAATGCCCGCAATCTGATCACCTGGAAGGGCGACCCCGAGAAGTCGATCAACCCGGATACCGGGCAGTCAGACGTGGCGGGCTACCGGGTGTACCAGTCCGAGACCCAGCCCGGCATCTGGAAAATGATCCAGGACGTACCGGCGAACGGCTCGGCGGAATATCAGTACGAAGACACGGAGTCGCTCGCGGGATTCCAGTACTATTATGCCGTGCGTTCCTACCAGGGTAGCGCCAACACCGGATTCGCCAGCCGGGTTACCGGCGCCACCGTGGAGGGCGGGGTCCGGGCCTTCGAGTCCGGCATCGGAGACGTTTCCACCTACTATCTGCCCCCTACGGGGTCGGCGCCAGACAGCCCGGTTCAGGTACCCACCGCAACTGCGGACCGGCTGGAAAAGGACATTCTCATTGTGCCGAACCCCTATATCCCCGAGTCGCCGCACACGTACGAGGGCTCAACCAAGATCCGCATCCTGAACGTGCCCAGAAAGGCCAAGATCCGGATCTTCTCCGTGGCCGGCGACCTGGTGGGCGAGGTAGACCACGATTCGCAGACAGAGGGTGAGGCGGCCTTCTTCCAGTTCAACAGAACGCATATCACGCAGCTGACCTTCGGCGTCTATTTTGTCACCGTCGAGTCCCTGTTATCCGAATCCCAGGGCGAGGTGAAGGGCGCAAAGCTGGTCATCATTCGCTAAGGAGGTCGCCATGAGGCGCATTTATCGGATCGGCTTTACGGCGCTTGTGGGCGTCCTCGTTCTCGGCGCCCCGGCGTTGGCCGAAATTTCCAACCAGACCCCGGTGGGCGAGACCTACGCGGCTTTCCTCGAAATATCCCAGAGCGCACGCGCCGCAGGGATGGGAGACGCTTACGTTGCCGTGGCGGACGACATCAATTCCGTTTTCTGGAATCCTGGCGGGCTCACGGCCATGACCCGCAACCGGCTGCAGTTTGCGTTCACAAACACCAGGTGGCTCCTTGATTCCCAATTGAACTCTGCGGCGATCGGCGTCAATACCGACTACGGCGCTCTGGCAGTCAGCCTGGTGGCGTTCGACACAGGCGATATCGAGGAAACTACCATATTCAGTCCGGAGGGGACGGGCCGGATCCTGGACACCGGAAGCTGGGCGGTTGGCGGAGTCTATGCCAGGCAGTTTACGGAGCGCTTCTCCGTGGGGTTCCAGGCGCGGGTTATCGAGGAAAAACTGGACAGGGGCTACGACTACCGCGTCTTCGACCTGGCGGTCGGTACCTTCTACCATACCGGATACCGAAGTCTGCGTATCGGCATGTCGCTGCGCAACTTCGGAAAGGACCTGGTGCTCCTGACCGACGAAGCCATCAAGGGGAAGATGCCTGTTTTCTTCAGTATGGCGACCGCGGCGGAGGTCTACGGGGAGCGGGGTGACGACGTCTCCCTGACTGGAGCGATCGAGGCGCTCTACAGCGTGAGCGTCGAGCGTCGGATGCACGCGGGGGCGGAGCTCTGGCTGCGGAACATCGTCGCGCTTCGGGCCGGCTACAAGCTGGGCTACGACGTGCAGGACGTCACTGCCGGTGCAGGCGTCCGGCTGCAGCGCGGCATTCATCACGTACAGGCGGATTTTGCCTACGTGAAGTTCGACAAGTTCCCCGACAATGGTGCGACCCTGCGGTTTTCCGTGACAGGGTCGTTCTGATCGCAAGGAAGCGCAGTTCGAGTCAAACCGCTAGGCGGCTTTGGTTAACGCGACAGGGCCGCCTAGTGTTCTGTCCCAGAAATAAGTTGCCTAAATTTGGCCGTCGAGTCGACCGGCTCGCAAGGCACCTCCGACCTGGGCAGGTCGGCCCAACGTAGCGAGACGGGATGAATCGGCGGTCGAATGGTGAGATATTTTTAGGACAGGACACCAGTGTTCTGTTTCCCGAGGAGATGACGGCGTATGGGTGATCCGCGGTGGCTGCTTGCGCGCCTTTTCCTTTGCGGCGCGCTGATTGTCGCCGGGCAATGGCCGGCAAACGCGCCGGCTGCCGGAACGCCCTGGTCTGAACTGGATGCCGTGTACGCGAGGGGACTGAAAGCCCGTGACGTGCCGGCGGTAGTGGCGGCCGCGAAAGCGTTGGAACGGGCGCTTGTCGACCATCCGGACCACGCCGGACTCGTTCTGAACCGGGTCGGCATGCTCTATCTGCGGGTGGGGATGGCTCGCGAAGCGCGGTCGGCATTTGAACGCGCCGTGGGGTTCGATCCGAAACTGGCCACGGCGCACTGCGGTCTGGGCAGGGTAGCCCTCGAACTGGAAGGTGACGCGGCGGGCGCCTTGCCCCATCTGGAAGCCGCGCTGCGTGCCGACTCCACGTATACGTGGTCGTACACCTATATGCCCCGGGCTCTCGAGCAGGTCGGACGGGCGCATCTGATAGCAGGTGCGGCGGACAGCGCGCGCACCGCGTTCGAACGGGCGGTGGAATTCGACCCGGAACTGGCCGCGGCGCACTGCGGTCTGGGCAGGGTAGCCCTCGAACTGGAAGGTAACGCGGCGGACGCCTTGCCCCATCTGGAAGCCGCGCTGCGTGCCGATTCCACGTATGCCCGGGCGCACTATCTGCTTGCCCGCGTCTATCAGGAAACCGGGCGCCCGGGGGCGAGACAGTCCGCGGACCGTGCGCTTCAATACGACGCCCGGATAGCGCCCGCCCACCTGTTGCTGGCCGAGGCCCACCGGGAGGAGGGCAACGTGCAGGGCGCCATGGTTTACTTCGAAAAATACTTGGAACTGAAGCCGGCGGACCAGGCGGCGGCGCTGGCATTTGCCGGAGAGTTGCTGGAGAAGGAAAAATTCAAAGAGGTCGAAACACTTGCTTCCCTGATGACCAACGACCTCGCGCTGCCGCTATTGGCGCAAGCGTTGATGGCGAGGGGCAATTACGAAGGCGCGCTGCGCGCGTTCGAGATCTACATCGAAAGCCTCGATCCCGAAGAGCAGGCGCTTTACCAGGATGTGTCGCTGGTGGGCTTGCCCCGGGAAATCGAAGCCTATCGCAATACACCCCCCGAAAAGCGGACGGCATTTCTGCAGCGCTTCTGGCTCCGCCACGACCCGTTCAAGGCGTCACGGGGAGCGATGCGACGGGTGGAGCACAATCGACGGGTCTGGTATGCCCGAACGAAGTACGGAACGCTGAAGTGGCCCTGGGACCGGCGAGGAGAGGTGTACATCCGGTACGGGGCGCCGGACTACCGGTCCTCTTCGCTGCAGCCTAATCCGAAGGTTCCTCCCGCCGTTGAACGCGTTCAGGACAATATGGCCTACCAGCTCTATGGCGCCCAGGGCGTGGGCATCAGCTTCGTTGGGCCCGTATTTCCCATTCGTACCGATCTGGGTTCCTTTCTGGAACCCAGCGAAGACGTCCGGCGCGACTTGCAGTCGGCCGTAATCGACGAACTCGGCCTCGCGGTGTTTGCGCCCGATCAGGCCGACCCGGGCGCTGGAGGCAATCCGGCTGCGGCGCCGCAGGAACTGGTGGACCTCGAAGATTCTCCCATACAGGCGGGCATCGATCTGGATCCTGAATTTGCCATCGGGTTGAGCGGATGGAAGCCGGTTACGACGGGGCACAACTGGGCGTCGGTACCCTGGGAGGTCTGGGTGTACGCGGACGTGGGAAAGGGTCTGGAAGTCGCGTTCACGGATGAACGGAACTCAGGTGTATACGACTATGCGCCGGTGCCGGGCGTGAGCAGCCAGGATCTCAAGAACCTCGATAAGGACCCTCACGTGGGTCAGATGGCCTACGTGCGCCTGATGCAGCGGCTCGCGGAACTCGCACCATCAACACGGATCGCTGCTGTATCCAGAGAGGAGCCGGAGCGATTCAGCCTGACGGCTTTCGAGCCCCTCGACTTCAGCTACGACGTGGTCACTTTCCGTGGGAAAAACGATGGCACCGAGGTCCAGGTAAACGTGGGCATTCCCATTGAGAACGTCGCTCTTCCCACGGACACGGACAATGACGTAGTGGTCAATCGGCGGGTGGCGCTCATGGACGGCCGATACAAAAAGGTGTTGGCCTTACAGCTGGATCTGGACGTGCCGGTTTCGGGGCGGCGGCGTGACCGGGCGTTACTGGACAGGGTGGACCTCCTGGATGTTCTGCCGGGGGAATACGAACTGGCCGTGCAGGTTCAGCGCCACAATACGAATCGCCTCCAGGCTTATTCGCAAAAGCTGTCCGTGGAAGACTACTCAGGCGAACGGCTGAAGCTGAGCGATCTGTTCGTTGCCCGGCGGGTGGAGGTGGCAATGCCCGGATCGGACCCCCGGTTCGTCCGCGGAAAATGGAACATCACACCGCTTCCTTCGCATGTATTCAACGCGGGCCAGCACGTATTCGTCTTTTTCGAAATCTACAACCTCGCGCAGGACGATTTTGGCGCCACGCGCTACGAGGTGGCCTATGAGGTTTACAGCACCGACGAGAGCGGGGCCAGCCTTTCACGCGTGAAGACGAGGGTCCTGGGACGGTCGGAATCGGCGGTTACCGTGAGGTACGAACAAACGGGCGCCGAGCCGTCGGTTTCAGACTATGTGGCGCTTGACATCGGGGAGGCAGCCCCGGGGCGCCGCAGGGTCCGCATGACCGTAAAGGACGTAAACAGTGGTCATCAGGCGACCAAGGAAGGGCTGTTCTGGGTGAGAAAAGCACCCCGATAATCGGCATTGATTCGCGGCGCGCACCCTGAACGCGCGATGAGCCCATGTACGCCGGCCGTTCAGGCAGCGTGGAGGGTACGATGCCACAGGAGCTGCCTCCCAGACCCTGGATAACCGGAAATGTCATCCGCACCAGGCGTCCCGAAGCGGACTTGAAGGCGAAGTATCGAAAGGTCTTCCCCCTGTGCGTCGGGATTTCGCTCGCCCTTCACGCGGCCGTCGCCTTTACTTTCCCGGCTTTCAGGCTCCGCACGCCAGCCTCCGTGAAACATCCGATACTGATCCAGGTTACAGAGGTACCGGAAACCCGACAGGGCATGAGGGTCCCGCCTCTTGTACGGCCGCCGGTGCCCCTCGAAACCGATAGTCGCGACCTGCTGCCCGAAGAGATGAAGGTTGCCGCAACCGCCGAGCTCGACTTCGACGCGGTATCGATACGCCTTTCTGCGCCCTCGGACTCCCTGGTCCCGGCCCCGTTTCGGGATGAGGAAGTGGACGGGGAAGTGGTCTACCCGTCGCGTTTGGTGGAACGAAAACCCAGACTGCTCAAACAGGTGGATCCGGCGTATCCTGAAGAGGCCCGGCGTGCGGGACTGGAAGGTGTCGTCCTGATGGAGTTTACCGTGGGTAAGGACGGCCGGGTCAAAGACGGCGTGGTAAAAAAAGGGCACGAGCAGTTTCACAAAGCATCTCTGGACGCCCTGTCGGGTTTCCGGTATCTCCCCGGGTACCAGAACCAGGAGGCTGTTGAGGTGCGCATGTTTATCTACATCCGTTTTCAACTCGATTGAAGTTTGCAAACGGGTTCCGGAAGGGCGAACATGGAAGAAATACGCATTGGGATCGCGGGCCTGGGCGGCCGGGGGCTGCATTGGATAAGGCTGCTCCAGAAAATTCCAGGTTACCGGATTACGGCGGTCTACGACTGGATCGAACCGTTGCAGGAACGAGCCCTTGCCGAGATTTCCTATCGGGACGACGTGGCGGCGTTCGGCAACTATGAGGAATTCCTGGCGTACCGGGGAATGGACGCGGTGGGGCTTGTGGTGAGGCAGCGTGAGGTGGGACGCATGGCGGCGGAGGCGCTGGAGGCGGGCAAGCACGTGAACAGCGAGGTGCCGGGCGCGTTCAGGATGGAGGAGTGCTGGCGCATCGTAACCAACGTGGAGCGTACGGGGTTGGTCTACGGCCTCGCCGAGCAGACGCGTTTCTGGGGGTTCGTGGATGGATGGAAGCGCCTGGTAGACGACGGCAGGCTGGGCAAAATCACCTACGCTGAGGGTCAATACGTCGGGTATTACGGCACACACCAGTTTTTCCAGGACTACGGCACGGGGAAACAATATTCCATCGAGGAGTTGTCCGACCATCCGGAGGCCAGGCCCACGTTTCCCCACGACACCCCGCCCATCATAGCCGCCTCGTACGATCTGAGCATCCTGTTGAAGATCCTGGACGACCGCGTGGCGGAAGTAACGGCGATGAGCACAAAAAGGCCCAGCTACGCGCATCCGCAAATCGGAAAGCCGGACGTGCAGGTGGCGCTGATGAAGACCGAAAAGGATACGTTGATTCGCATGTTGGATGGTCATACACAGCCGCGCCCGCATGGAGATCACCACTGGTGGCAGATGATTGGCACGAAGGGGAGCCTGGAGTGGCGGCGTTCGCGCCGCGAATTGCCGAAAGTCTGGTTTGCGGATTCACAGATGAACGACTGGACGGAGGTGGATTGGCGCTATGAACGCACGGATGCGCCGCCTGAGGCGCGCGGCAGCGGCCACGGCGACGCGGACTCCTACGTGCATATGCACTTTCGAGACGCCGTCCTCAAAGGGAAACCGCTGGCATTTGACGTGTACCGGGCCATGGATACGGTTGCCGCGGCGGTACGGGCGATAGACTCGATACAGGAGGGGAGCCGGTTGATGCGGGTTCCCGACTTTCGCCCGAACCGGGATCGGGCTGCGGGGCAGGCCCCGGCGGACCCGGGCGGCGTGGGGCTGCTCTGAATGTGACCGCATGGGGGACTCATGGCCAACGGCGGCACGGCAGAACCGCGGAACCGGCGTCGCGCGAGCCCGGGCGTAACGACTCGCGCGGTCGTATTCGGGCTCGGGCTGTCCGTAGCCGTCAATCTGCTTGCCAATACGATGCGTTACGTCCAGCGTGGGTCGTACATGGCCATCAGCCTGATCCCGATGGGCGACCTTCTGCTCTTTCTGCTGGCTATTCTGATCTGCGCCGCGCTTGCCCGATGGTTCGGCCGGCGTTTCGTGTTGGCTCCGGCGGAGTGGATCACAATTTTCGGCATGGCCCTGATAAGCGCCATGGGCCCCACCTACGGAATCAGTGGATATCTCGTCAGCCAGCTGGTGGCTCCCTACTACTTCGCCACGCCCGAGAACCGGTGGTCGGAATATCTGCACCCGCATCTCCCCGGCTGGCTGATATCAACGGACGAACGGCATTCCATCACCATGTTCTTCGAAGGGCTCCCGAACGGGATGTCCCTTCCCTGGCACGATTGGTGGGGGCCGTTGTTGTGGTGGTTCGGCTTCATCGCCGTCCTTGGGTTCGCCTGCGTCTGCGTGTCGGTGATCCTGCATCGCCAGTGGGCGGACCACGAAAAGCTGGTGTACCCGGCACTGACGCCGGTACTGGAGATGGCGAACCGGAGCGGGTCCGGGGCGCGGGTGCTGCCGGAATTTATGAAAGGAAAGGCGTTCTGGGCGGGGTTCGGGCTGACGTCGGGGATTCTCTGGCTGAATATGGTGCACTGGTTCTATCCCGCCTTTCCGAAGGTGATGAACACCCGGATGCAATACGTGTGGGATCTCCTGCCCAAACACTATCCCCCGTTCTGCGTCTATCTGAGCATATTCGTCATTTGCTTTTCGTATTTCGCCAATCTCGAAGTGCTCTTCAGCATCTGGTTCTTCGACGTCCTGTATATGATTGAAGCCGGCCTTCTGAATCGACTGGGCGTGGTGGCAACGTCCCCGCACTACGGCGCCGGCCCGTACAACCTGACGAGCTACAAGTTCCAGACGGCCGGCGCCTTCGCGGCGCTGGTCATCTGGTGGCTCTGGATTTCCAGGGGGCACCTGCGCGAGGTCTTCCGGAAGGCGGTTCGCCCGGGCGGGTCCGCGCTGGATGACAGCAGGGAGTGGATATCCTATCGTGCGGCCGTGATCGGGCTGATTGTCTGCTGCGTGTACATTGTGGCATGGCTCGCGCAGATCGGAATCGAGCCGGCTATGATTCTGGTTCTGACGCCGGCCATGTTTATCACGTACGTGGGCGTGGCGAAGGTGGTGGCCGACTCCGGGCTCGTCTACGTGGATCCGCCGGCGGTGGCCTGGGACTACGCGCTGTTCGCGCTGGGCGGGGCGCACAGGCTGGGTCCTTCCACAAACGCCGCCTCCAGCCTCCTGCCGTTCACGGTTAACCACCCCAGGAGTTTCGCGCTGCCGGTGATCGCGCAGGTGAACCGTCTTGGCGATTTTATCCCGGAAGGCAAGCGGCGCCTTTTCTGGGGGGTCTTCGGTTCATTTATGGTCGGCACGGTTGTTTCGACGCTCCATACGGTGTGGCTGGCCTACACCATGGGTGGGTACAATTTTCAACCGAATTGGTTGATTCTTCACGAGGGTGAATGGAACTACACCCTGGCGGTGGACGCGCTGCGCAACCCCCGTCCGATCCTGGCCGTGGAATACTGGCTGTTCTTCGCGGGCGTCGTTGTGATGACGGCCCTGAACCTGATGCGATACCGGCTGCCCCGGTGGCGACTGCACCCGGTGGGGTTCGCGCTTTCGGGCACGATATTCACCAGACTGGAGAGTCTCACCCTCCTGGTCGCGTGGCTGATAAAATTCCTTATGCTCAGGATTGGCGGCACGGCATTCTATAGGCGATCGCTGCCCTTCTTTATCGGGGTCCTGACGGGATACATCCTGGCGGTGATCGCGGGCTCGGTTGTGGATGCGATCTGGTTCCCGCACGCGGGGCACAGGGTACACAGCTGGCATTGATGCAGCGACGGCACCCCTCCCCCCGGCCGTCCGACCACCGGGTGAGACGTAAGACGGGAGAGGGGAGAGATTGCCTGCCTTGTGAGGTTTCTTTTCGTGCCGGAGGCAGGGAAGAGTAGGATGCAGAGCAAGGATTTCTTCTACCGTCTAACGTCTACCCTCTACCCGGTTTTCTGACGCGTTTTATGAGATGGTTAAAGGAGAGGAGCGGTTTTATGGATGAGTCCGTTCTTGGTGCCCTTGAGGAAGGGTTTGTGCTGGGAGACGGTGGAAACGTTGAGGAACTGAGGCTGCGGGGATATCCGGCGCCGTGGGTACTGGAGGACTTCCCGGATGCGGTGCGGCTGGTCCACCAGGATTTCTTCCGGGCAGGCGCCGGCGTGATCCGGTCCCTAACGGGCCGGTGTACGCGAACCGGGCTTGGCGAACGGAGAAAAGGGGACGCGGTCGGCGAGTTGAACCGGAGGGCCGTGGCGCTGGCGAAGGGTGCGGCCGGAGGGGAGGCGCTCGTGGCGGGGACGCTGGCGCCAACGGGGGCCTTTCAGGCTGACGACCCGGGATCCGCGGATCGCGCCCGGACAGAGTGGGAGGAACAGGTTGGAACACTGGCAGACGCGGGCGTGGATCTGCTCGTCTGCGAATCATTCAACCGGCTTGACGAGGCGCGCCTGGCGCTGGCTTGCTGCAAGAACAGCGCGTTGCCGGTTGTGGTATCGATGGACGTCGCACTGCCGGAGGGGCGGTTGAACAAGCCCGGGCTTCGAGAGGACGAAGTGACCGCCGACGGTGTCGCGCCTGCCGAATGCGCGCGTGTCCTGGCCGGCGACGGCGCGGACGTCGTGGGTGGGGGCGGCATGCGGGAGCCGGAAGACCTGTGGCCCGTGGTGCTGGAAATGCGGGACGCGGTGGACGTGCCGATCGCCTTTCTGCCGAACGGGTATCGCACCAACAGGCCGCACTGGAAGAACATGCGGGAAGCCATGCACGTCTACGGGATGGAGCTGGGTCAGTACGCGCTAAAGGCGATTGCGCACGATATCCGTTTTCTGGGCGGATCGGACGGGGTGGTCGTGCGACTCCTCCGTTCGATTGCGCAGGCATTGGACTGCGAGCGGAAGTACATCGAACTCCGGCCGCGATAATAAGCAACGAGGGGACTGCTGCTAAGCGGCGTCGGACGTTGTATTGGAACTTGGGGACGATTCTTGTACAGGAGGGCCAGGATGGGCAGGGACATATTGAATATGCTGGATGAGGGCGTCGTTCTCAGCGACGGGGGGATGATCATCGAGGCGAGGTGGCGGGGGTACGATACCCCGGCGATGATCCTGGAAGATCCCGACGCGCTGCGTCAGATCCATCAGGATTTCTTCCGCGCCGGGTCCCATGTGCTGCAGGCGCAGACGTGGTGGACGAGCCGGTCGCAACTCGAACGCCGCTACAGACCGGGCGACCGCCCGAGCCGCGAGGGCGCGCGCCTCGAGGAGATTTCCCGTACGGCAATCCGGCTGGCCCTGGAGGCTTCCGGCGGTGAAGCCCTGGTCGCCGGGTGCCTGAACCAGACGGCAGCAGGGTCCTGGACGGGGCCGTACATATACAGGCCAGACAATGCGCAGGCCCGCGAGCGGGCCTGCGCGGAGTGGGACGAGCACATCTCCTGGATGGTGGACGCGGGCGCCGGGCTTCTCGTGCCGGAAACGTTCGCGCGGCTGGACGAAGCCCGGCTGTGTCTGTCGCGGTGCAAGAAAATCGACGTGCCCGCGATGGTGCTGATGGGCTCGAGCAGCCGGACACAGGACGGCGCCACGCCGGCGGAATGCGCGAGGGTCCTGGCGGACGAGGGCGCGGATATCGTCGGCCTGGTCTGCTCCGGCGATTCGATGACCATGTGGCCGGGGGTCCTGGCGATGCGGGAGGCGGTGGATATCCCCATCGCCTATCAGCCTCAGGGCTATCGGAATGCCGGCCCCAACAATTCGGCGATTCGCGAGTCGATGATCGTATCGGGCAGCGAGATGGCCCAATACGCGTTGAAGGCGAAGGCCGAGGGGATCAACTTCATCGGCGCGTGCTGCGGCGCGGGTCCGTCGCACATCCGGGCGATGGCGCAGGCGCTGGGCTGTGAGCGGTTTCCATTGTAACGTGGTTTCCATCTCCGATGAAAGAATCTGAGCAAGCGTGAACGTCAACACGAATGGGGAAGACCATGGACGAGATCAGAATCGGCGTTGCCGGGCTGGGCCACCGCGGGCTGCACTGGATCCGGCTGCTTCAGAGCGCCCCCGGTTACCGGATCACGGCGATCTACGACTGGATCGAGCCGCTGCAGGAGCGGGCGCTGGCGGAGATTGCCTATCGCGACGACGTGCGCGTATTCGGCAACTATTATGATTTCCTGGCGTACGAGGGCATGGACGCGGTGGCGCTGGTGGTGAGGCAACTGGAGCAGGGAACCATGGCCGCCGAGGCGCTGGAGGCAGGCAAGCACGTCAACAGCGAGGTGCCGGCGGCCTATACGATGGAGGAGTGCTGGCGTATCGTAACGAACGTGGAGCGTACAGGGCTGGTCTACAGCCTGGCGGAGCAGACGCGGTTCTGGGGGTTCGTGGACGGTTGGAAGACACTGGTGGACGACGGGATGCTGGGAAAAATCACTTACGCCGAGGGTCAGTATCTGGGTTACTACGGCACCCATCAGTGGTTTCAGGATTTCAACACGGGCAAGCAGTATCCGGTTGAGGCGCTTTCCGACCACCCGGAGGCCGAACCCGCAAGCCCGCATTATCTGCCCTACATTATCTCGGCTTCGTACGACCTGAGTATTCTGCTGAAGATCCTCGACGACCGCGTGATGGAGGTGACGGCAATGAGCACCACGCCACCGAGCTATACGACGCCGGAAATGCTCAACGCCGATATCCAGGTGGCGCTGATGAAGACGGAGAAAGATACGTTGATCCGGATGCTGAACGGGTTCAACCAGCCCAGGCCGAGCGGAGACCACCACTGGTGGCAGATGATCGGGACGAAGGGAAGCGTGGAATGGCGGCGGTCCGGAAAAGAGAAGCCGAAATTGTGGCTTGCGGACACACAGATGAACGATTGGATGGAGGTCGACTGGCAGTACCGCCGGACCGACGCGCCCCCGGAGGCGCGGGACAGCGGGCACGGCGATGCCGACTACTATGTGCACATGTATTTTCGGGACGCGATCCTGGGAGGCAAGGCACTCGCGTTCGACGTTTACAGAGTGATGGATTCGATGGCCCCGGCGGTGCTGGCCGTAGATTCGATCGAGGAAGGCAGCAGGGTCGTGACGGTTCCTGACTTCCGACCGGGCGTGGATCGGACTTCCGGACAGATGCCGGCGGATTTGGGCGGAATCGGCGGGCGCATCCACAATACGAAGATGCCCGGGAGGCGATAATGTCGTACTTCGGCTTCCGGGCATTTTTCGTGGGAATGGTCGCGGTCTTTGCTTGCGCCGTCGCCAAACCCGCTGCAGCCCAGGTTCCTCCTGAAATATTGGCACTCAGTCCCAACGTCCGGGGATTGGGCGCCGATGCGGCCGCGAGGTGGCGGGTTATCGACCTCCGGGAGGCCGAAAGCGGAACCCTTTCCGGGACCAATTCCTACGGCATCCACGCGGCCGACTTTGACGGGGATGCCGACCTGGACCTCGTGGTCGCCTTTCAATCGGGAGGGGAACGGAACCCGGGTGGGGATCGTGAATACGGCATGGTCTACTGGCTGGAGAACGTGGCCGACCAACCCGATTCAGGACTGGCGTTTCGTATCCATCCGCTGGACGATCGGCAGGTTACGCCGAAAGACGCCGTTGTGGTACGTCGCACCGCCGGCGGAAATACGGCCATTGTCGTCCCCTGCTATCTGTCGGGCGAGACCGTAATATACGAGACTTCCAACGGCGAAGACTGGCATAAGCTCAGCCTTCGTTCGAAACTGCTCGAGCTTCCGGTCAGGGCCGTGGTTGCGGACGTCGACGGAGACAATCTCGATGACATCGTGGTCACCTCCATATCGGAGTCAGGCGACAAAGTGGGGTGGTTTCGTCAGAAAATCCGCGGATCGACGCCCTGGGAGGAAGTGCCGATTCGCGTGGACCTGCCCCCTCTGATCGGCGTGGACGCCGGTGACGTGGACAAGGACGGAGACGTGGATCTGGTGTGCGCGTCCGAACACGCATCCCGGCCTTTCCTGCTGATCAATGCCGATGGCAAGGGA
Organism: Candidatus Latescibacterota bacterium; assembly: GCA_963662665.2. Lineage (GTDB taxonomy): Bacteria > Latescibacterota > UBA2968 > UBA2968 > JAAXHE01. The sequence goes on along the minus strand of CAXXJS010000040.1, from coordinate 63,958 downwards.
ACCGAATGGAAGCGCGATTCCATCCGTGCGGCGTCTCCCGATTCGGTGCGACGATGGGTGGGCCGCTTTTCCGACAAACCCGTTTCACAGGTACACGCGCGATTCGCGGACCTCGACGCGGATGGCGACCTGGATTGCATTGAGACCAGTCTGAGAAACGGGTATCTGGCATGGCGAGAGCGGCTTGGTCCCGGGATGGATTGGAAATTTCACGAGATCGCGGGCGGCCTGGGCCATGCCTATTCCTTCGACGTCGGTGACGTGGATCGGGACGGATCGCTCGATATTGTAGCGCCTTCCGATGGGGGAAACGGGGTCTACGTATTTCGGAACGTCAGGGGAGACGGGACATTGTGGGAGGCCACGCGTCTTGGCGACGGCGCAGATCTCAACTGGCCGAATATCGTCCGTCTGGCGGACCTCGACGGCGACCGGTACATCGACATTATGTCCACCGACTGGGGCTCAAGGGCCGTTGTGTGGCTCAATCCGCTCGCGCCCGGAACCGTCGATTGACGAGACGTGGCGGCCGCAAAGGAAGGCCATGAGTAACGCATCGTGAGAGGCGAGAAACAGCGTGAAGCGCGTGTGACGCTCCGGTCGATCGTGATCGGCATGTGTATCGCGGTGGCTATGAGCCTGCTGGCGTGTACGGCCCGTTACATTCAGAAAGGGTCGTACATGATGGTCGCCCAGATTCCCATGGGCGTCCTGCTGCTGTGCCTGGTATCGATTCTGGCCTGCGCCGTACTCGCCCGGAGGTTCGGGACCGCGTTCGTCCTGTCGCCATCGGAATGGATCACGGTCTTCTGCATGGGGGTCATCAGCGCCATCGGGCCCAACTACGGGGTCAGCGGGTACCTGGTGGGTATGATGGCGTCCCCGCATTATTTCGCAACGCCGGAGAACCGCTGGGCGGAGTATCTTCATCCGCACCTGCCCGGGTGGCTGGTCCCCACGAACGATAGCCGTGCAATGTCCTGGTTCTATGAAGGATTGCCGGGCAGGACGTCCGTTCCGTGGGACGTCTGGGGTCTTCCGCTGATCTGGTGGCTCTCCCTTGTTTTCGTACTGGGCTTCGCGTGTATCTGTATTTCGGTCCTTCTGCACCGCCAGTGGGCGGACCATGAAAAACTGGTATATCCGGCGCTGGCTCCAGTTCTGGAAATAACGTCGCGGGCGGGGACCGGAAGGCGGTGGCTGCCGGAGTTCATGAAGGGCAAGGTGTTCTGGGCTGGATTCGCGCTGACATCCATCGTCTTCTGGTGGAATATGATCGCGTGGTTCTACCCGATGGTCCCCGCATTTCCCACGGCAACCGGTCGCTTCATCTGGGATCTCCTTCCCAAAGAATATCCTCCCTTTTTCATCTTCCTGAGTACGCCCGTCATCTGCTTTTCCTATTTCGCCAGCCTCGATGTGCTTTTCAGCATCTGGTTTTTCGATTTCGTGTATATGATCGAGGCGGGCGCGTTGAATCGGATAGGGATCGTCGCCACGTCGCCTCACTACGGGGCCGGGCCCTATACCACCACGACCTACAAGTGGCAGGCGGCCGGAGCGTTCGTGTCGCTGGTGCTCTGGTGGATCTGGATTTCCCGGCACCACCTGCGCGAAGTCGTCCGGAGCGCGCTTCGGGCGCGCGGGTCTTCGCCCGGCGTCGGTCGAGAGTTACTCTCCTACCGGGCAGCGCTGATCGGCCTTCTGGCAAGCTGCGTATACGTCTCGGCATTTCTGGGGCAATTGGGTGTACAGGCCGGGATGATCGCCCTGCTGATTCCAACGATGTTCATCGCCTATATCTTCGTGGCCAAGGTCGTGGCCGATTCGGGAATCATCTATATCCAGCCGCCCGCGTCCGCCTGGGAACTCTCCGGTGCGCTTTTTGGCGGCGCGGGGGCCCTGACTGCGTCCACGCGCGCAACCTTCGGCCTGCTGTCGTTCACGGTCAGCCACCCCAGGAGCTTTATCATGCCGATGGTTGCGCAGATCAACAGGCTGGGTGATTTTGTGGGAAAGGACAAACACCGGCTCTTCTGGGGGGTGTTCGCGGCATTTGTCGTAGGGGTGGTCAGTTCGACCCTGTACACGATCTGGTTGGGATACAACGTAGGCGCGTATAATTTCCGGCCCAACTGGCTGATCATCTACGAAGGCGAATGGCAGTACGGAATGACCGTAAACGAGATACTGAACCCGGCGAGCATGGAGGCGATCGATTACTGGTTTCTGCTGATCGGCGCCGGGACTATGGTCGTTGTGAATATGATGCGCTACCGGTTCGCCAGGTGGCCGGTTCACCCGATCGGCTTTGCGCTTTCCGGAATCCCGGCAGCGCGACGCATGGGGTCCACACTGCTTGTGGCGTGGCTGGCGAAGCTGATCATGCTGAAGACAGGCGGGGTGGCGTTCTACCGGCGGTCGATGCCTTTCTTCCTGGGGATGCTCGTGGGATACATCCTCGCCGTGACGGCGGGGATGCTGGTGGACGCGATCTGGTTTCCGAACCGGGGACACGTCGTCCACAAGTGGTATTGACTTGATGGGACGGTATGCCCTGTTCCGATGCGGTCGTCAGGCGTCTTTGCGCTTGACAGAGGGTGACCGGATATTAACTTGAAGAACGTGAAGAGACACCGCTGAGGCACGGGGAAATCCGTGCGATTCTGATGACTCGGAAAGGAGGCAGAGCGCGTTTTTCTCCTGCTTCACGAAGGAGTTCACGCGCCCGATTTATGGAAATTCGAGAGGTGCCCTTCGGTTCGATGGGCGGGGTTTACGAGCAGGACGACGTCGAGGCGGTCAGCCGGATGTTGACGGACGTCGCGGACGAGGAGGGGACGTTTTTCCCGCTTCCCGAAGAGAACGATTTTCAGAATGCGTTCGCCGCGCACGAGGGCGCGAGTAAGGCGATTGCGGTCAATTCCTGCGGTACGGGACTGGACTGCTGCATGATGGCGCTGGACGTCGGTGCGGGCGACGAGGTAATCACGACCCCTCTTACCTTTGTCTGCACTGCCGGGACGGCAATTGCCAGGGGCGCTCGCGTGGTACTTGCCGATATCGACCCGGCGAGTCTGAATCTGGACCCGAAGAAGGTAAGGGAAAGAATCACGCCGCGCACCCGGGCGATCATTCCTGTGCACTTTGCCGGCCTCGCCTGTGACCTGGACGCGTTCGACCTGATTTCGGAGGAGACGGGCGTTCCGGTGATTTACGACGCGGCGCACGCGGTTGGCACCAGGTACAATGGCGAACCCGTTGGCGGCCGGGGAAAGGCCTCGTGTTACAGCTTTCAGAGCAACAAGAACATGACGTGCCTGGGCGAGGGAGGCGCGGTTACCACGGACGACGAGGAATTCGCGGAGCAGGTCCGGCAGTTGAAGACCTTCGGATACGTCTACGGGGGAAGCGGTACACGGGTGGTAAGGGTCGGGTTCAACTACCGGATGACCAAGCCCCAATACGCGGTGGGACTTACCCAGCTGGCCAAGATAGACCGAGTGACTCAGGATCGAAGGGACCGGATGCTCCGTCTCAATGCGCTGCTGGCCGACGTGGAGGAGGTCATCCTCCCGGCAGGACACGGCCCCGATCACGGGAGCCATCTGCACGTGATCCGGCTGGATACCGAGGCCGTGGGGTTCACCACGGAAGCGTTCGTCGCCCACCTGAAGGATCGATTTCAGGTGGGAACGGCGACGCACTACCCGCCGCTGTGGTCCTGGGACGCGCTTCAGGAATTGGGTTATAACGGCGATGGATGCCCAATCGCGGCCGGGGTCTGTGAACAGGTCGTCAGTACGCCCGTGTTTCCGGGCACGACCAGGGAGGACCTGGCCTATATTGCGTGGGCGATCAAGCAGACGATTTCTGAACTCCGATAGCATTCTGTCCAGTCAGCAAATTGCCTGAATTCGGCCGGCCGGAAGCGGCAGGAACAGCTATCGGCTCCCGGCGGTGAGCTAAATCCGGTCTGCGATACGGTCTGGTGATGCCAATCCACTACGGCCGCGGACGCGGGGACCTCTCCCCACGGCCCCCTCTCCTAAAGGAAAGGGGGAGAAAAACAGACGTATGACAATCAATGTCAGTTCCCTCCTTCCTTCAGGAAGGAGGACAGGGGGTAGGTCTCCTAAAGGCGGGTAGACGTTAGACGGAAGAGGGTAGAAATCGCCTGCCCCGTTCGGTTTCATTTCTTGCCGGTGGCACAAAAGAAGAACCAATCGGGCAAGGACGTCTTCTCCCGTCTACCCTCTACCCTCTCCCCGCTTTTCAAAAAAGGGCAAGGGAATAGGGGACGTTCGGGGGTGGTGAAACGCAGGCAAGGAATGTGATGCAGCGCGAGGGGATGAACCGGCGGATGCAAGGTGACCGGTTTCCGGGTCGCCTCGAGACTATACGCAGGAGGTAAAATGGATAACGTGAAATGGCTCCTGGTGGGCGCCGGGGATATTGCCCGGAAGCGGGTAGCCGCGGCCCTTGCAGGCGCCGGGAATTCGGAATTGGTGGCGGTTTGCGATATGCTGGAGGAAAACGCCCGGGCGCTGGCGTCCGAATACCAACTGAACGAGGTTTTCGCCGATTTGGATGAAGCCCTGGAGAAAACGTCCGCGGACGCGGTCTACGTTGCAACCCCCGTATGGCTCCACGTGCCCCACGCGGTTAAGGCCCTGGAAGCCGATAAGCACGTGCTGGTGGAGAAGCCTTTGGGCGTGACCGGCGAGGAATGCGCGAGAGCCGTTTCTGCGGCCGGGCGCAGCGACAGGCTGGCCGGGTGTTCGTATTTCCGGCGGCTGTTCCCGGCGTATCTCCAGGCGCAGGAGATGATTCGGAACGGTGAATTCGGCCAGGTCGTCCTTGTACGCATCGTCTACTTTTCCTGGTTCAGCCCGGCGGCCGACGATCCGAAACGCTGGCGCGTCTTCCGGGAGAGATCGGGAGGCGGGCCGATCAGCGATATGGGCACGCACATGTTCGATGTGATGATCGGGCTTTTGGGGATGCCGGTTTCGGTGTACGCCCGGTGTGAGAACCTCGTGCAGAAATGGGACGTGGAGGATTGTGCGAGCATCGTCATGAAACTTGAGAACGGCGCGTTGGTCACGGCGTCGTTCAGCTGGAGTTCGAAAACGTGGCGGCACGAGTTTGAGGTCGTCGGGACCGAGGCGAAGGTGTACTGGCATCCCTACGATTCGGGAGAGGTGGTCAAAACCGTCGGCCGGCAGGTCGATACGCTTGATCTGACCCCGGCCGACAACGTGCACGGCCCGGTCGTCCAGGATTTCGTCGACGCGGTCCGGGAGGGGCGCCAGCCGGTATGCCCGCTTGGCGAGGCGGCGAAAACCAACGCGCTGCTGGACGCGATCTATCGCTCCGCGGCGGAGAACCGCGAGGTCGAGTTGGGTTGAGGACGCTGCCTCTCATGGCGTCAGCGTTCACAGATAGACGCGAGCAGCCTGTGCCGCTCCCTGAGCTTGTCGAAGGGTCGGCGCAGGACCGCGAAGCGCGGCATTTCGACAAGCCGTTTCGACAGGCTCAACGCAAGCAATGACCACGCTTCAGTAAGCGGTTTTCGACTGCGTTGGGAATCCCAAGGAGTCTACATTTGATGTTGGTTTGCGAAATGTAGTCAAGCGGCGCCCATCGACGTCACTCCCCGCTTGAGGGGGAGTTGCAGAAGCCGAGCCTGTTCCCTGAGCCTGTCGAAGGGGAAGGCGACGGCTGATGCGGTGGGGGGGGCGTCAATCCGAATAGCGTAGCAGTCGCACGCCGGGCCCACTCCGTTGCGTGTCCTCATTGGTGCAGTATCCATGAAGAAGATCCTTGTAGTCAAGCCCGATGAGAACCTCGAGCACGATTTCGCGCCCGAGATCCTGAAGGCCGAGGGTCTGTTTCATTTCGAGGTCCTCCCGCAAAACGAGGTGGCGCCGTCTCGCCTGCAGGATGCGGCCGTGGTGTTGACGCTTCGGGGGGCAATTGGAAAGCATGCCGCCGGAATCCTGATTGACTATGTGCGCCGTGGCGGGAGATTGCTTGCGGTAATGCCGGGCGGGGACCTGGCGGCCAGGCTGGGGGTGGAGCGTCGGGTCGTGGTGTCAACCCAGAAAATGGACCCCAACAAGGAAGCGGCGTCAGAGCCTTCGGCAAACGAGCCGGACGTGGTATCGGATGGACGGATTGTGGTCCATCCGGCCGCCGGACTTACGGTACCGCCGGAGCCGTTGTACTGCCCGCAGGATACCGCGCTCAGTGTCGCGTGTGGTGGCGAGGAACTGGCCGCGCTGATCGACGACCTGGGCAAGCGCAGCGGTCCGGCCATTGTCCGGAAACGGGTCGAACTGGGCCGGGCGTGCGTGTTGGCTTACGACGTGGTTGGGGCGGTGCTGCGGTTGAGACACGGCACCTGGGCGCTGGAACAGCAGTCGGAAATGCTTCCGCTGCGAGGCCCGAGGCATATCTTCGGACTGATTGGGATTGCCGAGCGGCACTCGCGGCAGCACCCGCTGGCCGACATACACCAGGACCTGGTCCGGGAGTTGCTGCTGGACTTGCACGACTGCGGCATTGTGCCTCGCGTCTGGCACATGCCCGATGCGCGGCGGGTGGCCGTGTTTTTCAAGTCGGACGGCTGCGGGGAGGAGGGCGCTCCGGTAGGGATTGAACTGGCGGAGCAATACGGGCACAAGCACAATTTCTTCCGGGCGCCGGTGAGCCGGTACGCGGGCAAGTTGATCCGGGAGTGGCAGGACCGGGGCCACTTCATGTCGATAGAAGTGGACATATTTCCACTTACGTACAACCGCCGCTTGAATGAACTCGACGACGGGGTACACGAACGCATCCGCGATGAGATGGAAGCTCAGGCGCGTCGCTTTACCGACGAAGTGGGACTGCCGGTGACCGACGTCGTGATCCACGGTTGCCAGTGGACGGGCGCCAGGACCGCCTCGATACTGGTGGACCACGGCTGGCTGATGCCGTTTCACTTCTGCGGCCACGATCCGAGAATGAACCGGTACGACTTCGGACCGTTCTCGCTGCCATCCGCCATGCCCATGCGTTATTTCGATCCGGATGAGGGGCTGCTGGATCTGTTTCTGCAGCCCTGCACCTTCGACGATTCGCAAAGCATCACCGAGCCGGGCGTCGGCACGCTGGGGCTCGATCAGGTGGAGTACGCCGAGGCGGCTGTACGGTGGGTGGTCGAGTCCCGCGATCGCTGGCACGTACCCCATATCGGGACCTTCCACCCCTGTTATCTGATCCGGCCTAAAGGCGATCCGCGCCGCACGTTCGAGGCGGCAAATATCGTCTACGCGTCGCTGGCGGCGATGGGTATCGAAACCGGCAGCCTGCAGGAGTGGTCCTGCTTCGTACAGGCGCGGGACGCGTTGCGGGTTGAACTGCTGAGTTCCGGCCCGGAACGGACGGTTGCCAGGCTGACGGCCGTTGAGCCGATAGCAGGTCTGACACTGATTGCCGAGGGAGGCGGGGAGGTCTCGCGCGTGCTTCTGGACGGCCGCGAGCAGCCCATTATTGCGCTCGAAGTGGAGGGGCGCCGGTGTTCGGCCGTCGTGTTGTCCCTGGACCGGAACCAGGAAGCCGAACTGGCAATGGTGGCGTGAAATTCTATGCCAGGAAGGAGGAGCGATGAAGTTCGCACCCCGGCCGGAGAACGACTTTGCGGATTACATCCGGACGTACTACGAAGCGTGCCGTTACCACTGCGACAAGATCGAGGCGATCGCGGGTAAGTGGATGTTCCGGGACCTTCTGCCGGGCATGAGCGATTTCGATACGCGGTTTATCGTGAACGACGGCATGACGGTGGACGACTGGTGCCAACTGTCCACCGTGATGGGAGAGACGCACCTGAGGCTCTGCGAGAAATACCCCTGTTGGGCGCGAAACTTCGAGCACCTGCCCGGTGTGAATCTGACCTGGTCCGAACTGACGTCGGAGCGGAACTACTATCCGGAATACCACCAGTGGACGTACTACCGGACCGAAGATAAGAAAAGACTCGGCGCGGCCCTGGACACGCTCGCCCGGAGACCCTGGGACGAAAAGGACGAGTACTTCCATCTGAAAAAGTTCTGTCTGTATTACGGGCGTTACAACCGCACGATCGATCCCGCGATCAACCTTGGCGTCCACGAAAACAAGTATCCCCTGCACAGCCGGATTATGCATTATTTCAATCCGCCCGTCCATTCGGCCGTCTGCATTCTGGAGAAGCGGGACATCTGCGGAAAGCTGGATGCATTCGAGATCGCGGAACGGCACTTTCCGCATCTGCGCTGCTGGGACCTGATCAGGGAGATTCTGCACGCCCATTACGAGATTCCGAAGTGGTACGAGGAGCCCCACGTTACGACGCTTGAGGATATATTGGAAGAAGCGCTGGGCGCCATCCTCGCCCGGTTGAGGGATGCGGTAACCCTGATACCCGGGCAGGCGGGCACGGATATCGGCGCCTGGAAAGCCGCGCTGCAGGATATTCCGGTGGACCCGGCGCTGGTGATTTTCGACAATGCCAAGTTCTCACGCCTGATGAAGGGCCGTCTTCACTTCTACGGCCACGCCCCGGCCCATTTCGATACCACATGGCTGATTCAGAACGAACTCGGGCGCATCGGCAACAGTTTCTTCCGTACGCCCTTTCGCACGTTCTGGAAGATCAGGACAGGCGAGACGGTGGACGATCCTGTAACGATCCTGGACGAACTGAAGGGTGATCTTCTGTCTCCGTCGGAGGTGGAGGGAACAAAGGCATTCGCACGGTTGACGCCTGACGAGTGGGAAGAGGGTAAGGAGCACGAGATCGCGGCGGCCATCGTGGAGGTGTTTGACGAATTCTTCAAGGCGCTGAACAAAATCAGCGAGGCAGTATAGGCGCACGTGGGGCGACGCTGGACTCCGTGACACCTTTACCTTGAACATGAAAGGAGAATCAGATGCAGGTCAAGGCTCTCAGGTTGCAGGACGTGGACTACGGCAAACAGTGGGACGAGGAGATCGAGGACCGCTGGGAATATGACGATTTCCGGGCGGATTCGGCCTGGCGCAAGGGCTGGATAAGCATGGACAGTGTGTACCACAACGCGGATGACGACCGTGTATATCTGGGAATTACCTCCTTTAACGCCGACATATTCCGCGCCTACGACCGTTCCACCGGCGAGTTCGTGGATCTGGGTTACGCCAAAGTTGCGAATCCGTTCGATGCCAAGTTCCACAGGTCGCTGGTAAGGTGGGAGAAAGACGGCTGTCTGTACGGGGCAATCGCGCTCCTGCACGATATCGATCGGTACTGGGAGGCGCCGGGCGGAGCCATAGTAAAATACAATCCGGCTACGGGCGAAATACAGAAAGTCGGGATTCCCATGCCGCATATGTACATCCAGTCGATCTGCCTGGATCAGGAACGCGGCGTGATTTACGGGATGACGTTTACGCCGGAGCGGATGTTCCGGTTCAATCTTGCCGACGGGCGATCGGACGACCTGGGGCCCATCAGCAGCGGGATGGAAATGGCTCAGGGCGAGAACCTCGAACTGGATGAGGACGGGTGCGTGTGGTGCGGCTGGAGCGTGACGCGTGCGTGGCAGAATTTCTCGGGCGTGGACCGCAACCGGCTGTGCAAGTTCGACCCCGAAACGGACAGGATCGAGTATTTCGACGCCGGTCTGCCCAGTCCGGACGGCAGCTATGGATATGAGAAGGTGGAGGGTATTTTCAATCTGGGCGCGGGCCGAATGTACGCCAGCGGCGCAAACGGGTCGATATACCGGATCGATATTGAAACCGGGATGGGCACGTACCTGGGTACGCCCGTGGCGGACCGGCGCAGCCGGCTGACAACGCTGCAGCCCGGGCCCGACGGGGCCGCCTGGGGCGTGACGGGGCGGGATGGGAAGTGTGAGGTGATCCGGTTCGACGCGGACTCGGAGTCATGGGACCTGCTGGGACCCGTGTCGGACGGCGACGCCGACTGCTGGCAGGTACACGACGTGGCCGTCACGCCGGACGGGACGATCTACGCCGGCGAAAACGACAGCCCCTACCGCAGCGGATACCTCTGGGAAATCAAGGTCTGACGCGGACCGGGATGCGGATACAGGTACCATACGACGGAGAAAACGATGGCTTCAGGAAGCGGGCGTGTGCAGCGAGAGCGGCATACCAGTACAGGTAACGGCGCGTTGCTGGTGGTTATCGACAGCGGCGGGCCGTACTGGGAGCGGGTGATCGTGGATGAAACGGTCCTTGCGGCGCTGGCGCATTTCGGTATGCCCTTTCGGTTGCTGGATCTGGCCGAGGAACGGCCGACGCCGGAGTCACTGGAACAGTGCGCTGGCATCCTTCTGGCGCAGAATGGGTTGGGCGCGTCGTTGACACTTTCCGAGACGGGTCTGATCGCGGACACGGTTCGCAATGGCGCCGGGCTGGTCAATTTTGACTACGACCTGAGAAACTATGAGGGTCCCCTCCTGGAAATATTCGGGTTCGACCGGATCAACCCCCATCCGTACGCGACCGATACGGTTCGGATGCAGGAACGGCAACACTATATCACGCAATTGCAGTCCCCAGGGGAGTTTCATACGTTCGACCGGATGGTAACGGCGATTGCCGCCGAAAAGTGGGGCGATTCCGTGGTTCCGCTCGCCGACGGGATTCTGGGAAAGGAACAGTTGATCTATATCCGGCACCTGGCGCCGTGGAGCGCGTTCGAACCGCGCAACTACCCCCTGGTGTTCGCCACAAAGTGGGGAGCGGGTCGCGCCGTGCAATTCACGTTGAATTCCAGGGTGTGGCGGAACGCGTTCTTCGGCCATGCCCGCGGAATGGACGATCTGTTCTGGCGATCGATCACGTGGACGGCCCGCAAGCCGTTTGCCGCCAATATGATTCCGCCGTTCGTGACCATGTCCTGGGACGACTGCGAAGGGCGTCACGATTTCGCGTACGCGGATATCGCGAGTCGCCATGGGTACAAACCGATGCCTTCCCTGTTTATCGCGAACGTTCCGGAACGGTTGTTTCCAAAAATCAGGACCGGAATGCAGAGTGGGGAAATCCACTACAACAGCCATGCGCTGGACTATTATCGGCTGTTGATCTACAATTTCGGCAAGGGTGAGTGTTCCCAGGAAGAATTGGAGTCCAACTTCGCCTTTGCGGACGCGTTCTGGAAGCGGGTCGGGGCTTACCCGGGTGCGACGCTTCGATTCCACTGGGGGGAATACGGGGTGCGGGCGCTTCCCTTTCTGAAAGCGCGAGGTCACCGGTTTTTCTGTCCGGCCCTGCAGACGGGGCTGCACAAGGCCGATATGTGCATGCAGGACGGTTTCCGGCCGTACGGATTGCAGACCTGTTACTACGACTATCTGCCAGACGACCCCGATTTCTTCGCGTTTGCGGCGATGCTGGCCCGGCACTCTGAGGATTTCCTGACGGGATGCACCCCCTATCTGCGCGAGAACGAAAGGACAGACGTCGAAAAGGCGGCGGGCAACGCGGCCCTGCAGATCCGGCATGGGCTCCGTGCCGGATTCTACGCGGAGATCGTCACCCATGAGCAGAAGTTCGACGCGATTACGATGGATGAATGGGACCGGATTCTCGGTCGAACCCGGGAGATGACGGCCGGCTACGAGAAGATCTACGCCAGCCACGATGAAATCGGTCACTATCTGCAGGGCAAGGAGGGGACCTGGATCGAGCAGGTATCTGCGGATAGTGCGACGGCGCGGTGTACGCTGGCGGGCAGGACGTCCTCGCCGCTGCGTCTCTCGGTATTTCGCAACAAGGACGATTCGGTCGAGCGCGAGTACCTGGAGGTCAACGCGTTCGAGCACCGGGTGGAGGTCGGCTGATCTCGCGTTGCGCTCAAAAGTGAGCAAGGAGGTGGAGGCCCGTGGCGGAGATTTTTTTCAACGTTCAGATCGATTGCGAATCCACGCAGCGCAGTATCAACGACCCGGCGCTGGGCGAGCGGTCAATACGGGGATTGGGCGAAATCTTCTCGCAGACAGGCGCGAAGGGGACGTTTGTCGTAATCCCTTCAGACATGAAGGTGCATTCGGGCGTGTATCGAGAACTCGAGTCCGAAGGCCACGAGGTGGGCCTGCACGTCCACCCGGCGGAACAGGGTTACGAAGAATTCCTGGGCGTGTACGGGTTCGAGGACCAGGTTGGGATTCTGAAGGAGGCCGCGGATCAGTTCGCCGATTCAATGGGCCGCCCGCCCGCCGTATTCACACCCGGTTATTTTTCGGCCAACGACCATACCTTTCCCGCGCTGGAGGTGCTGGGGTTCACGCACGGCACGGTAACGATGCCAACGCGAAACCTGCCGCAATGCGCCTGCGTGTGGGGCGGTTCGCCGCTGGATATCCACTACCCGCACCGGTACAATCGGTCCCTGTCCGGAGACGTGGATTTTGTGGATATTCCGCCCACGGTGGACGTGGACTCGCGGATGTGGGGCGGTGCGCACCCTCAGGATTTGCGGATTGAACTCGTAGACGCAAAAAACCACTGGTATACCATTAACAAGAACGTGAAACGACAGATCGAGGCCGGAAGCGACGTTCCCGTCAAGTACCTGAAAGCGCTGACGCACAATATTTTCGATTACGGAAACGCGGAAGACTTTCGGAGGGAGACGATGCTGGGCGTGGTTGCGGCTGCGAAGGAAATATGTGAAAAGCAGGGCTGCGCTCTGGTTCCGGCAACTGCGGCCGAAATCGCCGAATCCTACCGGACACACGTTCCCCTGCCCGAGCGCGGACCCAGGTTGGATCTGGACACGCGGGGACGTGCGGCATGGACGTGAACGGGCGGCACACACGGTTGCCGCCCGTCCAGGTTCAGTTCAGGGACATCCGGCGAGAGTTAACCTCAATTTAAAAAAAACAGCAATTCGGCAACGCGACGAAAACCCCTGAAACGGGGCGTAACGGTCGTTAAAAAGGACGTTTTTTCAGTCCACGTCCAGTGACCTGGTGTATCCTGGTAATCAGAAGTTAAATCGCCTTTATCTACTTGCATATATTCGGTTTTACTTCCCCGAAGAATTGCGAATCAAGGTTAAATCTTCGAACGTAAGTGGCCGCCCTTGTTACAGGGCGGCCATTTTGTTTTCCCTTCCATCGGTGGGCACGAGTCTGATCGCGTTCTTGTAGTAAATCTTCTCCAGGACCTCCGCGGGCAGGTCGAGGGTCGGTAGGAACTCCTGCAGGTCGTTGCCCTTGTTATCGCGTCCATAGAGCAGTCTGTCGGCACGATGGATAAGGAAGTCCCGGGCGTGCTCGGGGTCGCGGCTGAGGGCGTTCAGGCCGGACCCGGACGAAAGGTCCGCGTAAAGGTTGGGATAGTCGTCGAAAAGGGCATGGAGTTCGCCGCCGGGGGCGACTGGACCGGGCGGATATGCTTCCGCTGAAGTCACCGCGTCGCCGCTGATGTGTCGCCAGAAACCGGGGGCATGACCGACAAAGACGGTGTCGGGACAAGCCTGCATCGCGCGTTCCAGGTTTCTGATGTCCCCTCCGCACCAACTGGTCTGATACGTTGGATTTCCTTTCTTATCGGGCAGGTAGGGCACGTCCAGGTGGAGCACAACGGGCGCGCCGAGTTCACCCGCGCGACGGAACAGCTGGATGCTTCGAGGATCGTCCAGCAGGAGGCGATAGCTCCATTCACCGCAGACCCTCACGCCATGCATCCGCCACGCGGTTTCAAAAAGGTCGGCGGCCTGTCCCTCGTAGGGACACGGGCAGTACCCGGCGATGAAACGGCCGGGATATCTGTCGCGCGCCCCTAGAATGTGATCGAGAGTCGCCCCGGCGTGGGTGCCGTCCGGCCTGTAGTTGAGCGGGCTGAATCCGCCGCCGTATCGCGGTGATTCCGGTTCCGGCGGAAGGTACCACGTGAGCAGCCACGTGACGTCGATGCCAAAGGCATCCATTTCGGAAACGAGGCTCCCGGCATCCATGCCCTGGTAGTTGACGTGCATGTGTGCGTCGATGTGCATCGGGTTACTCAAGGTTCAGGATCGATAGACTGTCCCTGTAAATCACCGAATCGATTCCGTCCGCGTCCAGGCGGGGCAGTGCGGTCCCTTCGAGCATACCGTTCAGGCTGCGAAGGCCGGCCAGCGATGCGTCGACGGTGGTAAAGGGGTAGTCCGTGCCGAAGAGCAGTTTGTCCCAGACGCCGTATTCCTGGACGAGCATCAGGCTGTGGTAGAGTTGGAACGGGCGGTAGTGCAGGGCGCTGACGTCGGCATAGACGTTGGGGTGTTTTCGGATAACGGCAACGCACTCGCCTTCGTAGGGATGCCCCAGGTGCGCCAGGATGATCTTTACATCCGGAAAGCGAATGGCGACCGGATCCAGGTGGCGGGGAAGGGTACATTCCAGGGGCGCCTGGGAAACGAAGGTGGTACCTGTATGCAGGAGAACGGGCAGGCCGTGTTCCCGGGCATAAAGCCAGAGCGGATCGAGCGATGTGTCGTCCGGCCTGAATCCCGCGTACATGGAGAGTAATTTTATTCCTTTAAGGCCGAGATTCTGGTGACCTTCTCTCAACTCGTCCTGCCAGCCCTCCTGGGTGGGATCGACCGACAGGAAGCCGATGAGCGTTTCCGGGTTCCGGGCTACCGTTTCCGCAACGTAGTGGTCGTCCACCCATATACCGCTCAGCCTGGCCTTGCCGCCGAAGACAATCGTTTGTACGGGTTCGCCAGCCTGCCGCCGGTAGTCTTCATAGCTGGCCGTGAGGTCAATTTCCGCGTCGCCCCTGGCGCGCATGGCCTGGCGGCGAAACTGCTCAGTAAAGTCCTGAGGATCCCGGAAGACGTGGGTGTGTACGTCGATGATCATCGCTATTGTCCTTCAGGCAGTGATCGGTTTCGGGATCGCGCCCGCTAACCTGGTGTTTTCGGGATGTGATGAAAGGCAGGCGATTGTCATAGCGGATCGACCCGGACGGTGGTTTCTTCGCCTTGTTCAATCCGGAGGGGATTCTTCAACGGTCTGCCGAAGCCGTTCCATGAGACGGCCATGATGTCTCCGTCTTCAAGTTCGACACCAGCGCCGAAACTGAACGCATCCGCGCCGAAGAAGAAGACGTGCGCGTCTTCGGGACGGCGGTGCTGCGGGTACTTGAAGTGGTGGTGCTCGAGGTTGGCCAGACTGTGCGCCATGTTGGACTCGCCCGTCGCGATGGTTCCGGCCCAGACGACGCTTCCGTTTCGTTCAATTGCGACTTCGCCACTGACATTCCCGAAATCCGGATCGAGAATGAGTTCGGGGCCGAGGGAGCACGTCCGAAGCTTGGATGGCGCCAGATACAGGTAGTTTTTCTTTTCGGTGACGTGGTCCGAGAATTCATTTCCAATGGCGAGGCCGATGCGCCTGGGGTTGCCCTCCGAATCGATAATATACGCCCCGGCGAGTTCGGGTTCTTCGCCGCCGTCGCCAGCGAAGGACGGCACGTCCAGGGGTTCGCCGTGTGCGCGAAGGATGGCGCCGGTTCCCTTGTAGAACCACTCCGGCGGTACGCCGACGTTTCCCGTCTCCGGCCTGCCTCCTCGCAGACCCCATTGGTACATTCGCATGCTGTCGGTAACCTGCGTCTCGCCGACGCCGTCCTGTTCGTGCATGGCCTGTCGGTTGTCGACGCTGGCACGGTGGGTCAGACCGGTGCCGGCCACCAGGCAGCGGGTGGGTTCACCGGGGTGATCGTACGCGGGCAGGAGCTTCCAATCGGACCGGCCGTGGTAGATGGCGTCGTAGTCCTGGAAGTTCCTTCCAAGTGTTCTTTCGACTATCGCGCACAGAGATTCGCCGGATTGCAGAACGAAGCTTGCGATGCCGTGAACCGACGTGTGTCCGTCGATCAGTCGGCAACGGTCGCCGTCGACAACGGCGATGCGCCGCCCCTCGTTGGGATGGATCAGCTGGATCAGTCTGAACATGGGAATGCCCGGTGTCGTTATACGGCGGGCGTCATCCATTCGGGCTCGCCGTCAGGTATCCGATGGCGCCTGCAGTTTCCGTTCGGTGAGACCTTCGCGGTTCCCGCGAATCAGCGGCCTGCCTTTGTAGGCGACGTCGCCGCCGCCAAGGACTGCGACCCGGACGGGACGCTCATCCTGAAAGGAGAGAATGCAGACCGTTCCGGTGAATGAGAGACCGTCGCATCCGATGGTCCCGCCGTCCACGCCGTATACGACAAGATCGACCTTGTTGCCGCGGCGGATCCGGATCCCTCTGGCGATTTCCGGTCGGCAAGTTTTTCCGTTGGCGACGGCTGTGCGCCGGGACACGTTGACGTCATCGGGTTCCGTTTTGAACGGAACGAGCGCGACGTCGTACACAACGGCATTCGCGCCTTCGCCCCGGACCCATTTCTGCAGACCCAACCAGTAACGGTTGGGGTATCTTCCGGGTGCGCCGTCCCTTTCCTCATAGGAGGTTCCGCGACGGACGTAGTGAATCTCCGAGGGCATTGCGGGGACGACCTGCAACCCCGGCCGTCCGGTGGTGAGCATACGGCTTCGGCTGCCTTTCCACCTGACGGGCGCGTGGAGGTACCAGGTGTAGGCGTGGTGCTGGGGACCTTCAAAAACGGCGTCGGATACGAGGAAATAGTCGGGTTTCAGAAATGTGATGCGCCGCTCGACGCGGGTGGCGTATTGACCTTCATAAGCGCGGTGGTTTGCGGAAAAATAGTCCAGCGTTTCTCCGGTCGCCCAGGCGACGTCCTCGCCGCGGTGATGGACGCGGTCCATCGGCGCGTCATTGACCACAAGCTGGTTGTGGGCCTGTGGAGAACGGAAGTACTGATCGAGCGGGTTGTCGTAGGGGCCCCAGCGGCTGGCCTCTACGGCCAGCGGTTCACCGTGGGCGTAGAGCTCGAAATCGAGCAGGTCGTTATGGGTATGGCCGCCGCCCCATGGACCATAGTTGACAATCAGATATCGGGCATCCTTATTCCAGTCCGAACGCATGACGGCAAAGCCCGACGGCCTTCTGTCGATGGACGTGTAGTCGGGTTTCTTCGGCCGGATTCGGGAACCGGATTCGATCCTGTCGCGCACGGGCCAGAGATATCGGCCGTCTCCGGTAAGTTCGGCAGCCCGCCGCAATATGCCTTCCTGCGGCCCGATGCCTCCGTCGTTGAATCCCTGGGACTCGCCCAGTGGGGAGGTGGTGGATAGGACCCAGTCGTACATCCGCACGATGCGGGCGCGCAGGTCGGTTTCCATCTTGATGTACGGGATCCTGTCCGAGAACGTAAGGAGATCCTCGCTGATGCGGGTGCACCACGCGCCATAGCCGGAGGCACGTTCGTGGTGGCAGCCGTCCGCGTAAAAGTCCCTGTCGACGTGTTCCAAAAGGCGTTCAATGCCGATCTTGACCCAGCGTCGTGCCTCCTTGAACTCCGGGAACAGGCCGCCCGCGTAGACGAGCGCCCACGAGCCGCACATCTGCCAGTTTCCGCTGCGATAGCCTTCGTCTTTTTCAAGGAGATAGAGCCAGCGTCCTGCGCCCAGAATGGATTTCAACATGCGTCGATGGGTGACGGGCCTGAGAATGCCGGTGGACCGATACGCGAAATAGTGATCAATGAACCGGGGTGTGCGGCCCCCCAGCCCGAGTTCATAGAAAATGACGTCGTGTCCGGCGGGGTTGTCAATGTCGTTGCGCTGCTCGTACCACTGGTTGAACAGATCGTCGAAACATTCCACAAAGCGGGGGTCGCCGGTTTGTCCGAACGCGACCCGCAGGCACTCGGACCATCCCCAGTAGTGGGTACCGTAGATGCCCGAGCGCCCCCAATTTGCATTGAAGTCGACTGTTTTTCCGAACTTGTACGTCAGGTCGTGCCAGCCCCGGATCTCGTGTGCGACAACGCGTTCGGCCTCCCGAACGCGGTCCGGGTCCGGTTTGTCGCCGGTTGGCGCGACCATATTAAGGGGCTCTTTCCGCGCGGAAAAGTAATTTCCCCATGCTGAGGACGCCTGCTTCCATTTTCCGGACTTCACCGCCTTCCGGACGGGCTTCAGGTCGGTCCCCTTCAGGTTGATCGCGGCGAAGAGGTCCTTGTTGGAGATGGAACGCATTCTCGTTCGGCTGATTTCAGGGGGCATGGATCGAAACCTCGGACGATAGACGTTTTAGAAATTATGGCAGCGGTGAACCCGTCCTCCTGGCGGAAGGCGACCGTGGTAGAAATGTACGATGTGAGAGGGCAAGTCAAGGACAAAGCGCGGGCGCTTCCGGAGGCGGGCAAGAAAAAAACGGTCTCCCGATACGTTTCGGAGGCCGTTGATGGAGTCTGGTCCGGTCCGGCTGATCAGACGAGGGAGGCGCTGGACATCCGTGGACGCTTTCAGGCAAAACCGAGGGCGTCTACGGACTGTTGAATGATGCGGGCGGCGGATTCGAGGCATGTCCGGCCGGTGTTCAGGACGAAATGATACTGGGACGGATCGTCCCAGTTGATGTTGTAGTTGTTCTTGAGGTAGGCGGCCCGGCGTCTGTCGCTTTTCTGAATCAGTCCTTTCGCCTCTTCCGTGGTGCCCAGGTTCAGCCGTTCCACAACGACCTGGATGCGTTTCTCCAGGGGAGCCACGGTACGGATATGCAACGTATTCGGGACATCCCGAAGGATAGCCTGGCCCCCTCTCCCCACAATGATTATCCTGTCCCGTTTCCGGAGGCGGTCGATGGCGGCCTGAAGAAATCTGAGATAGTCCCGCTGGTCCAGGAAGTGTTTTTCCTCGTTGACTGTCGCGTCGCCGGCCGGGAGAGCGGCCGATACTTCGTAGGGAAACTCCAATCCCCAAAGCATGGCGGGGGGAGTGGGAACTGAACGCGACGGCACGATCAGGCTGTGAATGAAGCGTTTGACCGCGCTTTGTGTTTGTTCGTCGAACTTCTCGACTTCGGATTCGGGCACATTGGCTTCTCTCGCGACTTCCGTGATGAGGTGCTTGTCCACGAAGTCGTAGTTGAGGACCTCCGACGCCCGGCGAGCGACCAGGTCTCCAATACTGCCGAGTTGCCGCGAGACGGTAATTACGGCCACGCGAGTCATCCTTGTGCGGTCGGGCGGCGGATCAGGAGCGCGCGGGTTCGCCCGGGCACGGCTTAAAAGTTCGGGTAGAAGAGATGCCGGTTGTCGATGATTTCAGCCTGTTCTTTGAGATCGCTGAACCAGGCCGCCAGGACTTCGTTCTGTTTTTCCGCGCGGAGCCGCTGGACCAGTTTCGGCCCTTCCGCATTGAATTCGACTTCGTCAATCGGCTCTTTCTCCAACAACTGCAGCACGTACGCGCCCCGGTCCGTGGTGACCACGTCGCTGGTTGTTCCCTCATCAAGGCGGAAGGCTCTGCCGGTAAATTCATTCCCGCGGCCAACGCCCTGAACGAATTCCTCGCGGCTGAAGAATTTGGACTCTGCGAAGCGGATATTGCGATCGCGCGCCGCGTTTCTGAGGCTTTCTCCGGACCGGACGTCCTCAAGCAATGGAGCAATTCGCGCCGCCGCAACGCTGACTTTCTCCATATTCTTGAGTTTGGTCGAAATCCGATCGTAGACCTCGTCCAGTGGCTGCGGACCGGCCTTGCGCGCGGCCACAAGAACGAAGACATAGATGCCCTGATCGGTTTCGTAAGCGTTTGAAATCCTGCCCGGTGAAGCGCCGAGGAAGGAATTGACCAGGCCGGACGTCCGATTGCCCAACAAGGGGAAGAAGCCGCCGGCCGTAATGAAACCGGTTTCTTTTGCCTGAAGGTTCTGTTCGGCCACCGCCGTCAGGAAATCCGACTCTTCCGCTCGTTCCTGGAAGCGTTCTGCTTCGAGGCGGAGGCTGTCCAGCGTGTCTCTGCCCGGCCGGATTTTCAGCAGAATGTGCCTGGCGCGGACCTGGAGCTCATCGCCCTCGCCTTTGCGGTCTTCAACCTTGAGGATATGCCATCCGAACTGGGTCCGTAAGGGTTCTGAAATTTCACCCGGTTCGAGAGAGAAGGCCGTTTCCTCGAAGGGCTTGACCATCCGTCCACGCCCGAAGAACCCCAGATCTCCGCCCCGTTCCGCACTGCCGGGATCGTCTGAGTTGTTTGCGGCCAGCGCGGCGAAGTCCCCGCCGGCTCGGACCTCCGCGAGCAATTCCCGGATTTCGGCTTCGCCACTGGCTTCATCGGCCGCAGAAGATTTCTTGTCGAAGGCGACAAAGGAAGCATTGACTGCCGCTTCCCGATGAAACTCGTCCAGGTGGCCGTCGTAATAGGCCTTGATCCGGTCGTCCGAAACGGAGACCAGTGAGTCGGCAATCGAATACGCTTCGATGACCGCGTAGGCAACGCGGACTTTCTCTTTCTGCCGCACGAATGCTTCCCTGATCTCCGCCGACGTGATCCTCACCCCTCCCGCGACCATCTCCTGGAGCTTGCTGATAAGCACGGCCTGTCGGACGGCGTATTCGGCGCTGAGTACGAACTGCCTCCTTTCGGGACTTGCGTACGTGCCGGGATCGTCCAGGAACCTGCCGTATTTTTCCGAATCGAAATTGCCTTCGGTCTGAAAGACTTCCTGATTCCGCACCCACTCAACCGGCTGATTCCGGTTGATAAAGTTGACCTCCGCATCGGAGACCGCGATGTCGTGTTCTTCGATCTGCTGGGCGTAGAGGATCTGGGCGACCATCTGGTCCCAGATCTGGCGGATGAGCTGGCTCTCCTCCGGGTCGGCATTGTTCCGGGTTTTGGCCTGACGTGCGGCGTCACGGAGGGCTTCGACGAACTGCTGGTGGCTGATCTTGTGACCGTTGATGACACCTACGGTATCGCCCGGTCCGGCGCAGGTCATACCGCCGGCGCCCCAGTCGAAGACCATCAACGCCACAAAGGAAATGGCCACGATCCACATCATGGCTTTGATCAGGACCACGTTGCGCAGGTTTTTAAGCATGCGATGAACACCCTCCGGTGGATGACAAGAAGGCAGCAGTCAAGGGCGGCGACCGCCCCGGACAACGGCCGGACGTGAAAACTCCGGCCCGGGATTTTTCGATAGTAACACAATTAAATTATAGGAAGGGGCGTTTGCAGGCAAGTTTTTTCTGTTCGTGCGAAAAAGCCGGTGCGTGCTTGACCCCGGAGGACAAAATACCTATACTGAGTCGCAGCTGATCCTGAAGAAACAATCGCTCACGACGTGGGGCGGGGAGGTCCGACAACGATGCGTGCGATCCTGTTGATATGGTTGCTTTTCCTTGCGGATTCCGGCATTGCGAATGCCGGAGATTACCATTGGCCAATGGCGGCCCCACCCGCGCTTAACTCTTCCTTTGGAGAGTATCGGCCGCGACGCTTCCACGCGGGGCTGGATTTCAAGACGTGGGGGAAGGAAGGTTACCCGGTGCTGGCCGTGGACGACGGGTACGTCTGGCGCGTGCGTACCTCGCCCTGGGGATATGGAAAGGTGATCTATATCAAACTGAAAGACGGTCGAACCGCGGTCTATGCGCATCTTTCTGGGTTTGCGCCCGAGGTTCGGGACGTTGTCGAAGCCGAACAGGCCCGAAGGGGCTATTATAGCGTCAATCTCTTCTTCAAGCCAGACCGGATTCAGGTTGAACGTGGTGAGACCGTAGGATATTCCGGAAGCACCGGCAGCGGGGTACCGCATCTGCATTTTGAGATTCGCGACAAGAATCAGCGGCCGATCAACGGGTTGCTCCACGGATTCGAGGTGAAGGACACCGTTGCGCCTACCATACAGTCCCTGGCTCTGATTCCCCTGGACGCGGAATCGCGGGTTTCGGATGAGATGGAACCCGCGACGTTCGGCGTGCAGTGGCGACCCAAACTGAAGCGCTACGTTGCGAAAAGCGTTCCAATGATCGCAGGGCGCATCGGCGTGAGCGTGAAGACGTACGACCGGGCCGACGCCACCGTGCTTAGTAACCGTTTCGCACCGTACCGCTTGAGGCTATTCGTAAACGACCGGGAAGTTTTCGAAACCAAATACACGATTTTCGGGTACGATCAGGTCAACCAGGTCGAACTGGACCGGAATTTCACTCTGAAGACACGCGGGGCCGGCATATATCACAACTTGTACCGGTCTGTCGGCAATCAACTTCCAATGTACGGGAAGTATAGGGTTGGAGACGGCGTCCTGTATGCGGGAATTCCGCCTTCGGGCCGCGGCGTCGCGCTGGATCCCGGCAGAAATCGTATCCGGGTGGTGATTGAAGACGCGGCCGGCAACCGATCGCGCGCGGATCTCGAGTTGATTGTCAATTCAGTCCCACGCGTACTGGGCGCCCGCGCCGAATTGAACGGCCGTTCGGCTCGGGTGCGTGCAAGGGTACTTGACGGGAATTTACAGAAGGTCTTCGTGGAACAGTCTTTGAACGGCGGCCGCTCCTGGCGTCTGGTACGCGGTGTGGATGCGGATGCGTCCGGCCGGATTGACGTGGAATGCATCCATGCCCCCAATGCGGTTTACAGGGTACGCTGCCGGGACAGCTTCGGGTCGGAGGGTTTTCAGACGTGTGCGCCGCTTGCGGCGGCCGAGACCGAAACCCGGGGAGACCTGCTGGAATGCACGGTGCGCTACTATCCCGACTTTGCCGTATTGAAGATCGTTTCCACCCGGCTGTTGTCGGCGCCGCCGCGGGTTTCCGTGCGGTGGCCTTCGAACAGAGAAACGACACAGGAAGTCGTTCAGCAGAAACATTCCCGATACGAAACCGTCGTCCACTTCGATCCGGCAGTGACCGGCGAAATAAGCGCAGTCCTCTCCGCGGTCGATCTGAAGGGCAATACGGGGCGCCTGTCGGTTCGCCTGGTCCAGACGCCGGTACGCCCGTCGGGCGGGGTCGTGCGTTCGAAGGACGGCATGGCGCTGGCCCGCTTCGCGGCCGGCGAAGTCTACAGGCCGTTCTTCGGACGGATCGAGACCACTCCAGGGAAGGGAGCGAAGGGCCTGCCCCTGGTCGGATCGCGTTACCGGTTTGCACCGGAGGACGTACCGTTCCGGCGCAAGGCCGAAATCGTCCTTCGATACCCGGCTGACTTCAGCCGCCCGGAACGATTGGGCATCTATCGGTTAACCAGGGGGGGAAGCTGGGTTTTTGTCGGCAACCGCGCCGTTCCTGAGCGCCGGGCCCTGGCGGCCGCGGTTCCGAGTTTTTCCACCTACGCGCTATTGCTGGACGAGACCCCTCCGCGCGTAAGAATCCTGCGGCCGGCGTCGGGCGCAAAAGTCTCAAAGACACGGCCGGTAATTGTCGCCGGGATTAGCGACTACGGTTCGGGCATCCGGCGAGAGGAGGATATACTCGTCCGGCTGAACGGAAAACGGTTGATCGCGGAATATGACCCCGAAGCGGCTCAGGTGACGGCCCGGCCCAGGCAGCCGCTCACGCGCGGAAGTTACAAGGTGGAGGTAACCGTAACGGATGCCTGCGGCAACCGGACCCGGACGGTGCGATCGTTCTCGGTACGATAAGCAGATGATACTCCCCATCAAAGATGACAATCCGACACGCCGCGCCCCGGTATTGACGCTAAGCATCCTCCTGCTGAACGTGGGAGTCTTTTTTTATTCTATTGCCCTGGGATCCATTGGCTTCGACGTATTTACGCTTCGGATGGGTCTGATTCCATTTGAAGTCGCCCATGGCGTGGATGCCATTTCGCCAACGCCGATTCCACTCTATCTCACGTTCCTTACGTCGATGTTCATGCACGGCGGCTGGATGCATCTCGGCGGAAACATGCTCTATCTCTGGATTTTCGGCAATAACGTAGAAGATACGCTGGGGCGGTTGCGGTTCTTGCTGTTCTACGTTCTTTGTGGTGTGGCGGCCGCGCTTGGCCATATTCTCTCGGATCCGGATTCGACCATACCCATGGTGGGCGCCAGCGGAGCGATTGCAGGAATCCTTGGGGCCTACCTTGCCCGCTTTCCCGGCGCGCGTGTGCATGTCTTTGTTTTCTTGCTGTTCTTTATCCAGATCGTGCGGGTGCCCGCCCTGCTGGTTCTGGGCATCTGGTTTATTATCCAGCTGGTAAACGCTTCGGCCGACTCGGGCGGCGTGGGCGGCGGGGTGGCCTGGTTTGCCCACGTCGGCGGGTTTATTGCCGGTTACGTCGTGATGCGCTGGCACAGCCGGGGATTCAGGACGGGCCGCCGGGCTATTTGAAAACGAGCAATAAGATTGGTCACGGGAAAGGGCCGCCTGAATCTTGCAGGCGGCCCGTCTCTATTGTGGCGCGAATGTCTTCGGTTAGTTGCCCATTGAATCTCCCACCGCTTCATCTTCGGAACGGGTTTTTACGGCTGGGACAAGGAACTGAATATCCGCGCGAATGCGCTTTCGCTCTTCCTCGTTCGGATTGATGCGGATCAGTTCCTCGAGGCAGAGGATCGCACTGTCTCTTTTACCCGCGCGAAGAAAGCTGACCGCAAGCTGCCGGTAACTGCTGTGCATCAGCGAGTACCATACGTCAGCCCCCACCGATTCGGGAGGAATCGTGTTCTCCGCGACCCGGATGACACGAAGGGCTTCGGACGGACTGTCCTGAAGATGCAACGCCCGCACCAGGCCTTCGAAGATAACCAGGTAATTGCTGATGAGGCGCCGGGCTACGGGGTCCTTGTACACGGTCTCGTCGGAAATTCCAGTATAGCGGTAATTGTCAAGCAGATGCCGGGAGGTCAATCCGGCGTCGAACTGTCCGGGGGCCCGCTGTCTGACAAGACGGTAAACCATGCCTTCCATCGAGAGATAGGACCGGAGACCGCCCATGTTGCGTTCGGGTACGGTAACCGCGAAATATATCGGGCGCTGCCAGTCAATGTGTTCAACCAGGTACCAGATCATGTAGGTGTGAGATTCCAGGATGTTCACGCGCCGGTTACCAACGGGAAATTCGGTGAGGGGGATGTCTTCGGCCTTGACGATAATCGTACTGTCGGCGAGCTGGAAGTCAAACCGGTTGGGCCAGGGGCGGGCAACGACCCGTTCATCGATGTCTGCATCCGTCATAGAAATAGGCAGTCTCGGATCCAGGTCGCGCAGTTGTCTGACGTACCATGTGGTTTTGAGCAGGCTGAGGTTGACCACCCGGACGTCCCGCCGGACGCCCTTGACGTATTGGAGAAACCACAACGGGTAGGTGTCGTTGTCTCCGTTGGTGAAGAGGATGGCGTTGGGCTCGCAGGAGTCCAGAATGTTCCGGGCATAGTCGTGCGCAATGAAGTCTCCGCTACGGTCTCGCTCGTGGTAGTTCTTCTGGAGGAGGCCTGCCGGCACCGTCAAGGACAGCGCCGCGACCAGTGCGGCCGCGGGAACCGCGGCGTGACCGCGCGCAACGGCGACAATGAGGGCAGCGGCTCCGACGCCGATCCACAGCCCGAAGAATGTGTACGCGCCAAGAAAGATGTACTCCCGCTCGCGGGGTTCGGGGTCCGGCATATTCAGATACAGGACCAGTCCGAGCCCCATGAGCAGAAACATGGAGAATACGCTGGCAAATCGCTTCCAGTCTCTGCGGAAGTGACTGATCGCTCCGACGATTCCCAGGAGAATTGGCACAACCGAATACGCGATGGTTTCCCGGTTGCCGTCCATCGTGGCCACGGCCCTGCGGAACGTCCCGGACAGCATCGCGCCGATGGAAAATCGTTCCGTGAACCCGGGCAGTGTTTCCGAGAAGAAGCGGCCGACGAGCCCCTGATCGTAAAATGGGAATTGCTGGAGGAAATATTTGACGTGGATGTTGAACTGAAAGTCCCAGAAATCACCCCGGCGGGGAAAAATGGAATGGACGCCGTATTGCTGGCGGGTGAGGAAGGCCTTGAAATTCTCGAGGGTCTCGGGATTGTTCATATCCACGAAGGGATCCAGGCCCGAACGGATGTAGAGCATGACGTACGTGGAATATCCGAGGGCGATCATCCCGAGGGCGCACAGCCAGAACGCGGGATGACGCCAGGCCGGACGAAGTGCCAGGAGTACTGCAAGTATGGCAAGTGCCAGAACAACGGTGACCTCAAAAGGAGAGATGATGCAGAGAAAGGGAAATAACGTAAGTCCGATGACAACGGCCGCCTGCACGGAAACTGACCGGTCCCTGAGCAGATCTGAGAAGACCAGGATTAGAATTCCGGGCACGGTGAGCAGGCACTGAAGATGCACGCCCGCGCCCAGAAAGAAGAGGTAAACGATGAATACGAGCCGGCGGTCGCGATACCTGTCTTCAGGGGCGCCGTCCCAGCGCAGGGCCAGGTAGAATGCGAGGACGGTGAACAGCATGGACAGCGAATAGACTTCGGCCTCGGTGGCATTTGCCCAGAAGGACGTGGAGAACGCGACGGAAAGAGCCGCGACCGCGCCGCCGGTCAGGATGGCGATGCGGTCGGAAATGCGGCCTGGATTGAGCCACCGGGTGAGCAGACGGACGCTGCAGAAGTAGAGCAGGAGGGCCGTTGTGGCGCTGGCAAGCACCGAAATCAGGTTCACGCTGAAGGCGACGTTTTCGGGGTTCGCGAAGAGCGTGAAGATGCGGCCCAGCAGGGTATGAAACGGCGCGCCGGGCGGATGCGGAACGCCAAGGATGTACGAAGCGGCGATGAATTCACCGGTGTCCCAGAACGTGACCGTTGGCGCAACGGTTCGGACGTAGACGAAACACGTGATCAGAAAAATCAGGGCGCCAATGAGCCGGTTCTGTTCCCGGAAGGTCCTCATGAATGCCTCAGGCTATGTGGTTCGGAGGGGACTCGGGGCGACAATACCGGCGCATTGGAGATACTGTTTGAAGACCCATGGCGGTGATCACTCTTCCGGCAGTTCTTCGGGACCGTAAACGCGGATGGACTCGTACTGCTTTTCGTAGATTGCGTAGTAAAGGTTACTGTCCTTAATGATCCAGGCGCTCGTACCTGCGCCGGTTATGGCGAGGTTGGCGGCTGCCCCCTCATCCTGGGCATGGGCCGTGCCCGGGGTCCAGAGGGGCCGGATCAGGTTGGCAATCAGCAGGAAAGCGACGACAACCAGCAGCGACTTTATCGATTTACTGTTCGACATGGGTCTGAATCCTTTCGGTGAATGAGGTTGTTGAACGGTTTGCAGGGCGTCGCAGGGTTTCCAAATGTATATGTTTCGCGTGGTTCCGTCAAGTGCCGGCGGGCGAGATCGTCTCAGTCGCCAGGACAAAAAAAGGCCACAGCCATCGGGTAACGTTGGCTGTGGCTTTGTCGGTGCGGCATCTTCAATGAAGATACGCCTTGAGGGGGCGGCTTCTGGAGTTGTGGCGCAGCCTGTGAATGGCTTTTTCCTTGATCTGGCGGACCCGCTCGCGGGTTAATCCGAAACGTTCTCCGATTTCCTCCAGGGTGAGCGGATGCTCCCGGTTGATGCCAAAGTAAAGGCTGATCACTTCGGCTTCCCTGGGAGTAAGGGTTGCCAGCGCTTTCTCGACTTCGCGGTGAAGTGAATCGTCTATAAGCGATTCGTCGGGCGGCGGCTGCAACTGATCTTCGAGGATGTCCAGCAGACTATTGTCTTCACTCTCGCTGAACGGGGCGTCAAGCGAAAGGTGTCGGCTGGAGATCTTGAGCGTATCCATCACCTCGTAGTCGCTCATTTCAAGTTCGTCGGCAATTTCGCTGGGGCTGGGCTCTCGTCCGTATTCCTGCTCCAGCCCGCTGGATGCCTTGCCGATCTTGTGCAGGGCGCCCACCCGGTTCAGGGGCAACCGTACAATTCTGGATTGCTCGGCAAGAGCCTGGAGGATGGCCTGCCTGATCCACCAGACGGCATAGGAGATAAACTTGAAGCCCTTTGTCTCGTCAAAGCGTTTGGCAGCTTTTATGAGGCCCAGATTTCCCTCGTTGATCAGGTCTCCCATTGAGAGACCCTGATTCTGGTATTGTTTGGCAACGCTGACAACAAATCTCAGGTTGGCTTTGGTCAACTTTTCGAGGGCATCCTGGTCGCCCTTCTTGATTCTCTTGGCGAGGGTGATTTCTTCATTTGCCGTGAGAAGATCGACTTCGCCGATTTCCTGAAGGTACTGATCTAAGGATTCATCTTCGCGCGCGTAGGGCCTTTTGGCTAGCTTGGACACACGTCAGCCTTTCGTTGCACCGGGGAAGGTCGGTTCAGTTGGCCGGGGTCTCTCGGAGCCGGACTGTGAGCCGAGAAATCAGTTCGGGAGAAACGACTGAGTTTCTCGAAGGGGATTCAGACTGTCCTTAGCGAACCTTGCTTTTCACGATGTGGATACTGAAGAGCTGGAATACGTTACATAAGGATTGGCCTCCTTTCAGACGGCCGGATGAACTTCAGCGTCTGGCTGAAGAGGGATCAATGTCCCGGTCGGAGGGCAATGAATCGCGTGTTGCCATCGTCCTTTTTCAAGATCAGAAAGAGGCCGGGCCTGACGGCCCCCCGGATCTTTTCTACCATCTTGTGGTAGTCTCGGACGCTTGAGATGGCAACACCGTCGATTTCAAGGATCGCATCGCCGCGTTCGATTTCTTTTTTTTCCGCCGGACTTCCTGGCGCCACGTAGTGTACCACAACGCCGGGTCCGGTTCTGGACGCTTGCAGGCGGCCGCTTTCCCAATCTGAGCGATTCTTGACCTCAAGCCCGGGCCAATTTGAAATGTTGGTTTGAATCCGGCCGGGTGGCCTCGGCTGCTTCCGCCGCCGGCCGAGCGTGCAGGAAATCCTCAACGGCATCCCGTCGCGAAGGACGGAAAGCGCAACGGATTCCCCTGGACGGTACCTGGTAATCCTGTTCTGGAAACCTTCAGCATCGATGACGGCTTCGTCATCGAGTGTCCTGATGATGTCGCCTCTCTTGAGGCCGCTTCGCCCCGCCGGGCTGTCCGACTGAACTTCCCCGATCAGTATGCCGGATGTCGAGTCCAGTTCCAGCGCGTCGGCAAGATCGGACGTAACATCCTGGGGATGGATACCCAGATATCCCCGGATGACTTCCCCGTGTTGACGCAGTTGCGCCGCAACCCTTCCGGCAACGTTGATCGGGATGGCGAACCCGATGCCGGATCCGGCGGGATTGTACGCGGTGTTTACGCCCACGACCCGCCCGGCGCGATTCACCAGAGGCCCGCCGCTGTTGCCGGGATTGATGGACGCGTCCGTCTGCAAGAAATCTTGAAAGGGCGGTGCCGGGATATCGCCCTGGATTCTTTCCAGATGACGCCCTTTGGCGCTGATTACACCGACGCTGACCGTATGATGAAAGCCGAACGGACTGCCGACGGCCATGACCCAGTCGCCGACCCTCACGGAATCGGAGGTGCCAAGCCGTGCAATACGTGAACGATCGATCGGGGCTGCCGAAAGAAGCCTCAGGAGCGCGAGGTCGGTGTCGGGATCCTGTCCGACGATTTCAGCGGCATATTCCGTGCCATCGGAAAATCCGACCTGAATACGTATGGCGCCTTCTATAACGTGGTTGCTCGTCAGGATATGCCCGATATCGTCCAGGACAAAGCCGGATCCGTAACGCAACGCCGAAGGGCCCTGGCGCAGCCCGGAACGGGAGATCTCCCTGCCGTAAGCGCTGTTCGCGGAGATGCTGACGACCACGGGCCTGACGAGCCTGGCGACATCGGCGAATGACCCATCCGAACTGGCGGTCCAGGCAGTCCGGACGCAAAACAGGAAGAGGACGCCAAGGAACACAGTCCGGCGGACACGGTTCGGTTGCGGTGTCATGCCGATAGGTCCAAAGAGGTCAGGTCTCCGCTTCTGCGGCCTTCTCTTCTTCCTGGTTGTTGCCGGCCTTCAGACGCTTCAGGCGGATTTCCCGCTCCTGCAGCAGGCTTTCCAGTTCGTTGATTCTCCGCACCAGATCCTGCACGTCGTCCGTTAGAGCGACGCCGGCGTCGCTACCTTCGGACAAACGGGCATAGACCGCGCCACCCAGTTCGGCAAACGCTTCGTGAATGGCATGGCGGGTTCCCGCGATATCGAGCCTGGCGCGACCGATTCTCCCGAGGTGCTCGGCCTTGTGGGCCGCCGTTGCAGCACTGTCGATGATCCCTTTCTTAATGCGTTCCCAAAGCGTATCTGTATCCATCCCGGTCTCCTTCGACGTTACTGGTCGGTGTTGGCATCCGCGCTGAGGAGCGCCTGGATTAGTTGCTGCCGGGTGGCACGGGAAATTTCACGCCCCTTGATGGAAAGGCCGGGCGTCTGTCTGGCCAGGCGTCGGAGTTGTACAACCGATTGACCGCCGAGGTTGGGATCCCGGGGTGACGAGGGTTGCGGCCCGTTCAGTTCAAATACCTCTACCAGTTCGTCATGAGGGTTGGGAATGACGTGCTGGGATACCAGTTGGCCGACTTGCTCTGCGGCCTCAGCGGCCGCCTGTACAGCGGCTTGCACGGCGCCAACGTCGCCCAGGATCCGAATGGATACCAGACCGCCCTCTATCTTTTCGACGGCCGCTAGTTCGACGGCGGCGGCTTTGACTGCCGCGTCTGCCGCTTCAACGACGCCGGTGAATCCGCGAGTTTCGATCAGACCTAACGCGTTTTTTGCCATCGGGGGTCCCGGAAATCGAAATACACAAACAATTCAGCGGCCATTCCGGTCGGACGGATACACTCGGATTGGCCGCTTTCGTTCAACTGAGCAGATGAAGAAGGGGAATGTTCATCAGGACCATTCGGTATAGGAACGGGCAAGCGTTTTGGTTACATTTTATACCGAAACTAAAGATAAGGAAAATGACCGTTTGTGTCACGTTTTTTTTGGCAGAGGCGAGACACACTCGACATTAAATCAGTAAATAACAATAAATTATCTAAAAAAGTCTTGCGACCAGTTATATCGACTCACACCCTTTTCCGTGCCGAACCAGACGTAGTCGTCCTGGAGGAGTACGGCCTGCGTGCGGTCGTCGATCAGGCCGTTGGTGCGGGTATAACGCGTCCAGAGACGGGTGGAAACGTTGAAGTGGAACGCGCCCAGGTCGGTTCCCAGCCATACACGGCTGGTATCGGCAGCAATCGCAACGCGTAGGTTGCCGTGGATCTCGGGCAGCGCGTAACGTTGCCATACCGTGTCGGCCGCGGCCAGATGAATGAGCGCCGACGGCGATTCAACGGTTGCCCACACCTCTGCGTTGCAGGTGGCCAATCCGTTGATGGCGCCGGACGTGAGACCGCCGGGGCTTCGGACGGGCGTCCAGGATACATCGTCCACGGGACAGCGAAAAAGGCCTGAATGGGTGCCTGCCCAGACGTGGCCTGCGCCCACGGCCATGGCCTGAATGGAAAAACCCTCACTGCCGTCTACCCAACGAATCGTGTCGGCCTGCGTATCGAACACGGCCAGTCCGGCCTGTGTGCCGATCCAGAGCCGGGAATTCGCCCTTGCCAGGGCGGTGACCCCTCGACGGTTTGGCATAGGATAGGTCATCCATTGATCCGTGTGACGGGCATATCGGATCAGGCCGTTCCAGGCGCCGAACCAGACAGCGGTGCCGTCCGTAAAAATGGTGGAAATGCGGGCCTCGTCCAGACCCATGATGTCCTCCGGCTCGAAGTACTCCCACGTCCGGGTTGAAAGATTGTACCGCGTAATTCCCTGTTCCCTTATCCCATAGACCCCCTTGCCCCCGAACCAGATGCTGTCTCCGTCTCTGGCCATGGCCGTGACGTTTTCGTCCAGAGGGCCGAATGGGTGGAATTCGAGTTGTCGGTCCGTCATGTCTGCCTTGCCGACGCCCAGCCCGCCGGTGCCTATCCACAGTGTCTGCCAGGTATCCATTAGCGTGGCCGTTATTGGATATGCCCTTCGCGGACCCCGGATCCAGCCGTCCTGCAGGAAGTGTCCAAAGGGCAGATAGACGGGTGGTATCGGCGCTGGAGGACGACGCGGTGGAGGGTTGTCGCCGAAAAAAGAAACGGTCTCGAGCCGGGTGAGCCAGCGGGCCGCGCCGGATGGCGTGTCCATCCAGAGTTCACCGGAATGGGAATCGTAGGCCAGCGCGCGAATGCGGTTGTCGGGAAGGCCGTCCAGGACGGTTAGAGGCCTGTGCCAGCGTTCGCCGTAAATGTCGTAACGCCGGATACCGCTCAGGGTGCCCACGTAGATATACTGGCTGCCTTCCGCCAGGGACGTAACCGAGTTCATGTTGGGAAAGGCGGTCCAGAGCGCCCTATCGAAGGCGGGCAGGGGTTCGGAGATCAGGAGAAACAGCGTGCTGAGCAGGGATATCATGGGATCGGGGATCTGCGCGCTACGACGGACGTCCGAGGAAGGCCGCGGTTTCGCGGGCGACGATGATTTCTTCGTTCGTGGTCACAATCAGGGTCTCCACGACGCTACCTGGAGTGGAAATCAGCCGTTCCGGGGGCCCGGAGCGGTTTTTTTCGGCGTCCAGCTGAATGCCGAGGAATTCAAGACCATGGCAGATGCGGCGCCGAACGTGGTCGCCGCGTTCGCCGATGCCGCCGGCGAAGGCAAGCGCATCGACCCCTCCAAGCGCCGCAGCCATCGCGCCGATGGCCGTCTTCACACCGTAACAGAAAGTCTCGATGGCCAGCTTTGCCCTTCGATTGCCGGCAGTGGCGGCCGCTTCCAGGTCGCGAACGTCGCCGCTGATGCCGGAGATACCGAGCAGACCGCTTTCCGTAGTGAGAATGCGCCTGATCTCGTCCGTGGAGAGGTTTTCGCGGTCCATGATAAAAGGAACGACGAAAGGGTCTATGGCGCCGTTCCTGCTACCGTGGATAATGCCGTCCTGGGCGGAAAATCCCATCGTGGTGTCTATTGACCTGCCGTTCTTGACGGCGCACAGAGATGCGCTGCCTCCCAGGTGGCAGGAAATCAGGTTCAACCCCTGTGAAGGGCGGTTGAGGAGTCTGGGCGCCCTTTCGGAAATGTAACGGTGGGAGGCGCCGTGGAAGCCGTATTTGCGTACGCCGTAGGTTTCGTACCAGGCGAAGGGCACGCTGTAGGTATACGCATAGTCCGGGATGGTGGTGTGGAAGGCCGGTTCGAAGAGTCCGACCAGCGGTAGGCCGGGGTACAACTCCTGAAAGATACGGACGGCCTGGATGTACGGCGGGTTGTGCGCTGGCGCAAGTTCGTTGTAGTCGGCCATGCGCTCGAGAATCCCGTCGTCCAGCATGTAGGTCCCGGGTTCTCCCCGCAGGTGGACGGTCTTGAATCCCACGGCATCAAGGTCCGAGGCCCCCCGGATCCCGTCCGTCCCGCTGAGGGCATCCATCACGTTCCGGATCGCAGAGGGATAATCCGGCAACGCGCAGGTGGATCGGGTTTCCGACCCGCCAACGCGATGTTCAACGGGGCACTCGGTGCCGCCGATACGCTCGAGGCGTCCTTCGGCGAGCACCGCCTCGTCCGTCATATTGAAGAGTTTGTACTTGAATGACGTACTGCCAACGTTGGCGACGAGGATTTTCATGGTCGGCGGGAGTCGGGTGACGTGCGCTATTCGAGATTCTGGCTGTGGAGTTCCTGCATCACCTGGCGGGTGATTTCCGTGACGAGATCGTCTTCCGGCGGTGGAAGTCCGTCGGAGGGAGTCGAAGCGCTGCGTGTGCGAAGCGTTGGGATTTGCGAAGTTGAGGTGCTGGGCCTGGTTGGCGCCTTACCAATGACGCACGCGGGTTCCGGACCCCGGATGCCCAGGCGCTGGCGGATCTGGACGAGTTTGTCGACCTGTTCCTGATTCAGTACATTTGCGCCGCCCAACTGACGCGCGACAAACAGGATTCGGGCAAAATGCTCCAGGGTCTCCATTTTGAAATATGCGTTCATGACGTCGGAACCAACGGTGGTTGCGCCGTGGTTTTCCAGCAGATAGGCGTCGTAGTCCTTAACGAATTCTCGAATTGGCTCTGAAATCTCCGGTCCGCCCGGCGTGCCGTAGTCCGCGGTGGGGATCGATCCGAGTGTGATCACGACTTCGGGCAGTACGCAGTCGGTGAGCGGCATTCCGGCAACGGAGAATCCGGTGGCCGTGGGCGGATGCGCATGGACAACCGCCTTGACGTCGGGCCTCTCCCGGTAGAGAAACAGATGCATGCCGATTTCGGATGAAGGGTTCAGCCGGCCGCTTATCTTCCTGCCTTCCATATCGCAGACGCACAGATCCTCTACGGACATCGTACCTTTGCACAACCCGCTGGGTGTTACGATCAGTCGGCCTTCATCGAAACGGGCGGAGATATTGCCGTCGCTCGAGACGATATATCCTTTATCGTAGAGCCTGCGTCCGGCTTCCACGATGTTCAGCTTTGCCTGATGGAGTGTCATGATTTGGAGACCGATTCAAAGGGTGCAGGAAGTGGTTGGGCGCACTGCTTTACGTCTCTGGCTCACACAAGACCTGATCCACGATGCCTACGATTACGGAACGAATGGGTGGCCGATCCACCCCCCAGAACCTGCGCGGCCGCAACGCCCTGCCGGAGGACGAGGACGGTTTCGCCGGCGCCCGCGCCGGCGGTATCGATGGCAAGCAGGGTGTCGCCTTCGTCGTCGCCGTTCGGCTGAACAGGTTGAACCACCATGAGTTTGGCGGTTTCGTAGGCCGGATGCTTTAGTGTCGAAACGACGCTGCCGAGTACACGGGCGAGAATCATTGGGCACCGGGTTTTGAAGAAAAAACCGGACAACCGCAGGCGGCTTCAGGCGTTATTCGTTACCGATATCGATCCGGTCGGCAATGCCGACGATGGCCGCGTCGACCGGCCCGTACTTTTCGGGCAGCGCATTGGGCGCTTCCCTTGCGCCTACCCAGTAGATGGTCTCGCCCTGGCCTGCGCTGACGACGTCGGCGGCCACCAACGCCTCACCGAGATCGTTCCGACGGTGGTCCAGAGGCCGTATAACAAGCAGCCGGGTACCTGTCAGCGACGGATCTTTCCTTGTGGCTACGACTTTTCCGATGACGAGACCGAGTTGCATGGGAACCAGGGCATTGAGAGTGGATCGAAACAGAGCGTCCCGTCAGGCCGTTCGTTGCCGGCCGTCAGACGATCCTGAAATAGTCGACCAGCGTACAGCGGCGTTGACGGGTGAAGGTTCTGGCAGACGTGCAACCTTCGCCGGTGGGCGTGGCGATAGAGAACGAGGTGTACCCTTCGCCTCCGGCGCCCACGCCGGCCGTGGACGGGCCGTTCTTAATAAATAGACTGCAGCGGCAGGCCCTCGCCATATTGGTCATGTTTTCGACGTTCCGGGAGTGCATGACGGCTGTGTGGTGATAACCGTGTTCGGCCTCCACGGCCCTTTCGATCCCGGTGTTGACGTCGGGTACCCGGACGAACGGAATGAAGGGCATCATCTGCTCGTTCTGAGTGAAGGGATGCGCAGCGTCCACCTCTCCGATCAGCAATTCGGTTTCAGGGGGTACGTTCAGGCCTATGCTTTCGGCCAGCACATGCGGGTTGCGGCCCACGAATTCGCGGTTGACGTTCTGTTCCCCATTCTCGTCTTCGGTGAATACTTGCCGCGTGAGGCCGTCGATCTGGCCACGGTCCAGTTCCACGCATCCCCTGGCCAGCAGAGAATGCCTGAGTTCGTCGGCAACGGATTCGACGACGAAGATTTCCTTCTCGCCGATGCAGAGAATATTGTTGTCGAAGGCGCCGCCTTCCACGATTCCCGCCGCGGCCGTGTCGAGGTCAGCGGTTTCGTCGACCACCACCGGTGGATTTCCAGGACCCGCGGCGATCGCCCGTTTCGGCGCCTGCATGGCGGCTTTTACAACCCCGCCTCCGCCCGTGACCAGTATGAGGTCGATTTTCGGATGAACGAACAGATCCTGAGCGGTTCGGATATCCGGTTCCTGGACGGCGGTCAACAGGTTTGGGGGGTCCTCCCGCGTCGACGATCGCCCGATTCAGGATCTGGATGCCCGACTGGGAGACTCTTTTGGCGGCGGGGTGCGGCGCGAACACGGCGCTGTTTCCCGCGGCGATAAGGCTGATTG
This sequence comes from Candidatus Latescibacterota bacterium, assembly GCA_963662665.2. Taxonomy (GTDB): domain Bacteria; phylum Latescibacterota; class UBA2968; order UBA2968; genus JAAXHE01. Next base: position 27,906 of record CAXXJS010000040.1, on the reverse strand, counting down.
CATTGTTTACGGTTGTTGGAACCGGATGTGTTGAGGGTGTGACGGCGGCAACGACGCCAAAGGGCGCCAGTTCAACGACGGTCAGCCCGCGGTCTCCCGTCCAGGCAACCGGTTCCAGGTCTTCTACTCCAGGGGTGAGCCGGGCGACCACGTCGAATTTCCGGATCTTGTGGGCAATTCGGCCCATTCCTGTCTCGTCGATGGTCATCTGCGCGAGACCCTTGGCGTGGTCCAGCGCCGCCTGTCGAATGGCCTCGATGATTTTGCGCCGTACTTCGAGCGAAAGGGCTTCCAGTTCGCGCTGAGCCCGGCCAGCCGCATCGACAGCGCTGTCAAGGCGTTCGAAGATGCCGTCGTCCCCGTCGCCAGCCGGCCGGGGCGGGGACGATACGACCGCGGGGGCCTGCCCTTTTGGCGCAAGGGTGCGGACGACTTCCTCAACGACGGATCTGATTTGTGCTTCGCTGATGTTCATGTTTTCAAGAGGTAGAGGAAAACCGGACTGGACACGAAGCCGGTACACCGGAATTGCGGGGTCGCGCACGCCGCGAGGCGAGCCGAACCTCCGTGCCCGGTCGGAGCGCGGCCATGAACGGTTATATATCAGGGGTGTTTGCGGTAGGTCGTCGCACCTTCCATTTCAACGGAATCGACGATGGCAACGACGACCGCGTCGACCGGACGGTCTTCTGTCATGCCGGTCATCCGCGCTGAACTGCCGCTTGTGCACAGGACGACTTCGCCGTTTCCCGCGCCGACGGCGTCGACGGCAACAAGGAAAACGACTTCCGGGCTCCAGGGTCTGAACGTCCAGAGTCTGCACGACCTGAAGCTTGAACCCCACAAGCCCACTGTCTTTCTGGGTGGCGACAACCGTCCCCACCACTTTACCCAGAATCATCGTGGATGCTCATTGCTTCAGGACGATTTACCAATAGGCAGCACGTCTTCAAGGCTGCCGTGCGGGCGTGGAATGACATGGACCGAAATGAGTTCGCCAATCTTGCCGGCGGCAGCGGCGCCCGCCTCGGTTGCGGCTTTGACGGCCGCAACGTCGCCCCGGACGATGGCGGTCACGTAGCCCGCCCCGATTTTTTCCCAGTTGACCAGCTGTACATTGGCCGCTTTCACCATGGCGTCGGTCGCCTCAATCATCGCCACCAGACCTCTGGTTTCGATCAAGCCAAGGGCTTCACCCATGTCGAGATTCCTCCTGTTTAATGTTTTCGACCAAAGCGCGGCGGGTATGGCGCCCACCTGTTTTTTCAACGAGAGCCGATTTCATTTCTTCCCGTACACTGCCAGCCGGTAGGGCCGGGGTCCGTCGAAGGTCCGGATGCGTTCATAAGATTCCCTGAACCATGGCGCCGACGCGATCGGTTCTTCCAGCGAAGTCCAAAGGGGGTCGTGTAACAACATAAAATCAGGCCGGTACGTGCGGACGGGCCAGGCAACGTCACCCGCTGCCAGGTGGGGGCCGACAGAGGGGGTGACCAGACCACAGACGTCCACAATATACCTTTTGCTGTAAAAACCCACGATGCCGATTTCGACCATTCCGACAGAAGCCGTTGCCGGTGTGTTTTCGGAAAGCCACTCGCCAGCCTTTTTGTAGATCGTGTACCTCGGTTGGGGCTCCGTCCCCAGCTGTCTGACGGTGGGGGTGAGTACGGCAAGAAGCAACGGGATGCACAGCATTGCGGTTATCCGGACTTCATTTCCGTGCAAGGCCGGCCACTTCCCCACGACCCAACCGGTCAGTGAGACCGTACCCAGGGCGGTCAGGATCATCAGGAGCGGGACGAGCCCGGCATAATAGTTGTACGCGGCAGGCACGCCCATCGCCCAGTAACCGAGAAAGATGAATACCGGCCAGCCCGCGATAAGCAGAATGCGTCTGTCCGGACCGAACATCCTTCTGGCGCCCAGGAACGCCGGTAGCGCAAACCAGAGGAACAAAGGTGACAATTCCAGGTAACGCCCGCCCGTATAGAAGACGCCGTGCCATAGCGATCGCCAGAGTCCGCTTTCGCCCATGGCCCGCTTTGCCGCCAGTGTATTCGGAAAGGGCGATCCGTAGCTCCACGTTGCATAGACCGACCATACCCCGACAACGACGGCAAAGACCAGGAGCGGGCGCCAGGCGCGTCGGCGATGAATCCACAGGTGATGGCCCAGAATCAGTCCGGCCGGTACAAGTCCGTCACCGCGGGTGAGCGTGGCAAGCCCGAGCAGCAGTGCCGCCAGGTTCGGCCGGTTCGAAAAGTACGCGGCGTAGGCGCCGAAGACAAGTGCCTGGAACAGATTCAACTCAAAGCCGAGAACATCGCCCAGGTACGGATTAAGAACCACGAGAAACGCGGCGACGAAACCAGCCGCAGGTTCATTGAACTGAACGAGGATCCGTCCGATCAGCAATCCCAGCGCCCCAAGCGCGGCGCCGCTGAAAAGCGTGCTGATGAGCGGAAAGTCTCCCGTAACCCGGCCGGGCAGAGACAGGAGCACGGCGTAAAGCGGTGTCGTCGTTCCAAGTACCCGTTCGCCGGCGTTGTAGATAAACCCCGTTCCTTCCGCCAGATTTCTCGCATATCGGTACGTGATATACGGATCGTCCATCTGCACCCGGTGGAAACAGGCAACGGCCGGGGGCGTCAGGAGCACAACCAGGACGAAGATCCGGGCATTGGCGGAACGGACGGGATGAACCAGTACGGCTCCTATCAGTCCGTTGAAAAAGTCGCTCTGCAGGCGAGGTCGAGTCATTCAACGGCTCAGGGTTCGATATATGCCCTGGCTCCGCAGACAACGTCGGCGGCGTTGGCGTCGTCGGTGTCCAGGTGGAGTTCAGGCAGATATCCGGGGTCGATTTTAAGCCTTACATTCTCAAAAGTGAGTCCCTTTTCGCCGGTCACGCGGGCGCGAACGGCGCTGCGTCCGCCAAGTCCCATCTCGGCAACGTCGACGGGCCGGAGGTGGAGGTGCCTGGCGGCGCGGATGGCGGCCGGAACGGTAAGAGATCCTTTTGGCCCCACAAAAGTGACCCGCTGGGCGCCTCGCAAGTCGCCCGAGTCCCGGACAGGGGGATCGAGACCGAGAAAGATGGCGTCCGTACGGGCCAATTCAACCTGATTGTAGTCCCTGGCGGGTCCAAGTATCCGGACACGCTCAATAGCGCGCAATCGAGGTCCGATCACAGAAACGCATTCTTCCGCCGCGTACGCGCCGGGCTGATAGAGGTCTCTGTAGAGATTGAGTTCCGAACCGGTCCCGAACAGGATGTCCATCGCGTCGCGGTTCAGATGACAATGTCTTGCGGATACGCCGACAGGAAGTTCAAGGAGGCCGTCGTTTCCGTTCCGGATCCTGCCGATTACTTCCCGGACGAGGTGTGCAATATCCTGCGCCCCGTTGGCAGGCACGCCCTGATGCCCTCGTTCGCACAGCTTGCAGTCCGCGCATTCGGAAGCAGGTTTGAATGTCTGTAACATCGGGTGGGGCGTCCGCTGCATGTCGCGTATAATTGAGACGGACAACGGGTGTGATTCCGGATTCAGGATGCGAATAATAGCAGGTTGAATCCCCAAAGTCAAGGGATTTCGGGAACTCGTGCATCCGCCTGCGCGCGGCAGGCCGTCTGCTTGACAATTCACGGTGTTATGGTATAATTGGGCGGTTTCTCGTCCGGCCCGGAGAAACAGAATATGCACGCTTCTTCTGCCCGTCGGGCGCTGAGATCGTTGTGTCTGCCGGTTATCGTCCCAACCGGATTGACGCCCTCCGAATATCAAACTACGAAAGAGATCTGTTTTCGCCGGATACGACGCTGTGAGATCGGTATTCCTGTTGCTGGCTGTTCTATCGCCGTGGCTGACTGCCCACGCGGATGACAATACCCCCGAAGTGCCTCTTGCACACGGGGTTTACCGGGCACTCGACCGGTATGACGCCCGCGGATGGCTGGACGCCGCGGCGCCGCAGATCAGACCGTACACCCGGCTGAAGGTCGCCCGGCTGCTGCTTCAGGTTCTGCAGAAGGCAAAAGCGCAGGCCGCCATGTCCGGCACCGAACAGGGAATCCTCCGGAGGCATTTAGCCGAGTTCCGCACGGAGGTCGCGCGGTTGGGCCACACGCCTGTCCCGGCCGCAAGCGGCGCCCTTGAACGGCTGGCGGGCGCGCTTTTTTCGTGGCAGGATTCGGCTGCATCTGTCCAACTCGAAGCGGTCTTCCGCCAGCGGCTGATTCTGATTCGGGGTCAGGTCCGGGAGAAAGAGTCGGTCTCGCAGACGCATATAGGCGCAGTTGTCCGCGGCGTATTGGGAGACCGTTTCGGGTTTCGCGCGCGGCACTTCGAAGCTCGTGAATGGAGCACACGGCAACGTCTGACCCGGGCGGACGTCCTCGCCAGGCCGATCGAACTGGTGCAATTCAAGGACAAAGCCGCGGACTTTCGGGAAGCTACCTATCAACTGGTGTGGGCAACGCGCTGGTTCGACGCGGATGCGGCAAAGGGAAGTGTGGACTGGGGGCCGGGCAGAAGTGGAAATCTGATGTTGTCACCTTTTGCGCCGTCTTTCGGGATGGCGCGGGTCCGGGCGGCGTTCGGGCGCGTGCGTTTCAGCCACATTCTGGGATTTCTCCAGGCCGGTTCGGATCTGATCGACCCTTCCCGCACACTGGTTGACAACGGGTACCGCCGTACGTTTCTCCGGGCCAAGGCGATTGCGGCTCACCGTGTGGAGGTCGATCTCTCTCCCCGCGCCCGGCTGGGATTCCAGGAGGCCGTGATATTCGGAGATCGGGATTTCGAGTTTTTGTACGCGTCTCCGGTTTCGGTACTTACGGCCGCTCAGATGTCGGTTGGTGATAAGGATAATCTGGCTGTGGGTGTGGATCTTTCCGTCCGGCCTGTCCCGGGCATGCAGACCTACGTTGCGGTATTTATGGATGACTTGAGAAAGTTCAGCCCGGGGGATTTTTCCAACAAGCTCGCGGCTCAGGCCGGGGTGTTCTGGGTGGATCCGGTCGGGCTGGAGGATACAGATATTCGTGTCGAGTTCCTGCATATCGAGCCGTTCGTGTATTCACACAGGTTCAACATCAATGCCTTCACACACTTCGACGCGCTTCTCGGGTATCCGACCGGGCCGAATTCAGAACGGATCTGGACCCGGTTGACGCACAGGCTGTCGCCATCCTTATCGGCCTCACTGAGCCTCGACAGGACGCGCCATGGCGAGAATGTCGAAAATTCCGACGGTACGGTGACAAACGTGGGCGGAGACGCGCAACTGGGACGGCGTCCCACGGACGCCGCAGTACGAGACTTCATGAGTGGTACGGTGCAGAAACGCACGGGCATCGGGGCGGACCTTGTCTTCGAACCGGTCCGTAATCTGGTTCTCACTGCAAACTACCGGCTGACGCGTTCGAACAACCCGGTCGGAACCCGTATGGACGGGAGTACCCACGACTGGCGCGTGACGCTGGACCTCAATTTCTTCTGATACAGTTCCTGAACGGGACAGACGACCGATGGCAATGGAAACGGGCGTTTCGACGGCCCGAATGGATGGACGGTGGTTGATAACTGCCGTGTGCCTTGCGCAACTCGCGCTGATCGCGCTTCCTTCCTGGCATTTTGGCGAGGTCATACCGGTGATCACGGTGAGCCTGGTTGTCGTTTCCGGGATCGCCCTGATGTCATCGGTCACGTCCGCGCTCTTGTACCTTTGTTTTATCGCTTCCGCAATCTCCTCCGAGTTTTATGAAGAACACCTCATGTTACCCGGGAACCTGCATTTCTGCGAGGCGCTGTTTCTGGTCGTATGGGGTGTGGCGCTTGTCACCTGGCTGCAGGAACGCAGGCTGAGCTGGCGCCGCACCCGGCTGGACCGCCCGGTGCTGGTTTTTCTGGGTCTGGTCGTGGCATCGATAGCGCTGGGTCTGTTTTACGGGCAGGACGTCAGGCAGATGATGCGGGATATACGATATCCGCTGTACTACGTCCTGTTCTTCGTCGCAACGGGATTTTTCGACCTGCGCAGGCGCGGGGCGTTTCTGGCTGTGCTTGTCGTCTCGGCGGCCGTTGTCGGCGTGGAGTACCTGATTGAATTCGTGCATGCCGTCGATCTGTCTTTTGCCGGGGCATTCTACCGCGTGGCCCGGCGGGAGGGGCTGCTGCTGCCAATGGGCGTGCTGGTTCTTGCGGCGGCTTTTTTGTACGACACGTCGCCCATGCGGCGCCTGCTGGGCGGTCTTCTTCTGGTTCCCATCGGTCTTGCGCTGGTGGTTACGATGGGTCGCGCGATGTGGGGCAGCCTGTTGTTCGGGCTTTTCTGCGTGGGCGGTCTGGTCATGCTGGAAAGGGGGAGGCATCGTGGACGGCGGTTGCTGATATTGATGCTGATACCCTTGCTGCTTGTCGGCCTGGGCTATTATTTCCAGGAATTTACCGGCGCGGGTGTTGAGGACACGGCGACCCGTCGTTTGCGGCGCACCGTAGCGGAGGGAGACCTGGAAATTCAGGGGCGTCTTCTGGCCTATGCACTGGCCCTGGAGAAGATCTGGCAGCGCCCCGTGTTGGGCGGAGGACACGGCGCCACGATTTCCTATCTGAGAGTCGACGAGTATTCCCAGCCCTATGTATTTACGTCCGGAGGCGTGGACAATACCTATCTGACGATCATGATGCGAATGGGGATTCTGGGCGTGATCGCCTTCTTGTGGATATTCGCCAGGGGGCTGCGGATCGCCTACGGCATGTTTCGACGGACCGACGACCCGCACGTAAAGGGGTTTTGCGTTGCGTTTCTCGCGGTGTACGCCGCACTGCTCGTGTATATACTGACCGACAACACGATGATGGGCAACCGGCTGATATTCTGGCATGCGTGTTTTCTTGGCATTCTGGCCCGTATGGATGGAGTGGAAGATGAAACCGGCCGTGACGGCGGTGGTGGTGAACTGGAACGCGGGTGAGGACCTTTTACGGTGCGTCGCGTCCCTCCTTGAAGTAAGAGAGCGGTTGCCGCTGGACGTGGTGGTTGTGGACAACGCTTCGTCGGATGGCAGTCCGAACGGGCTGGACGCCTTCGGCGACCGGGTGAGGCTCGTGGAAATGGGAGGGAACTTCGGTTTCGGCCGAGGCGTCAACCGGGGCGTGGAAGTTTCCACCGGTCAGTATATTCTGGCCATGAATCCGGATGTGACCGTAGGGCCTGATTCGGTCGAGCGCATGTTGGACTACATTGAAGCCAATGACCGTGTCGGCCTGGCGGGGCCAAAGCTTGTGGACCGGCGGGGACGAGCGCAACTATCCTGCGGTAAAGCGCCTCGTCTGGCGGGCGAGATTTGCCGTAAATTCCTGTTGCATCTTGTTTTTCCATTTCTTAAATTCGGCTGCCGGTTCTCCGGTGGGCCCACGTCCGTCGGCTGGGTGACGGGAGCCTGTTTCCTTGTGCGTCGCAGTGCTTACGGTGCGGTTGGCGGCATGGATGACGCCATATTTATGTACTATGAAGACGTCGATCTCTGCCTGAGGCTTGGTGGGGCGGGTTGGACCGTGGCCTATCTGCCGGAGGCTTGCGCGTTCCATGCGGGCGGTGAGAGTTCGAAGCAGGCGCTGGAACGGATGCTGGTGGAAGGAATGGCGAGTCATATTTATGTGATGAAAAAACACCTGGGAAATCATGCCGGTCGGCTGCTGGCGATACTGACGTTTCCGGAGATGGTTTTGAGAATGCTGCTCTGGGGAGGTCTGTTTTTATTGCCCGGATTCCGGCGGGAAGCCGGGATAAGGCTGAGGGCGTATCAACGGGTCTTAACACACGGAATTGAAGGTCGGGCCCGCGTTGGCGCTTCACACGGGTGTTCGGGTCCGAAGGAGATTTCATGATTCCCATCTGGCGGGCCTGTTTCGACGAAGAGGAGGTGGAGGCTGTCCGGGAAGTGATGCTATCCGGATGGGTGGGGGCAGGCACCAGGGCCGCGGCTTTCGAAAAGCGGTTCGCCGAGTATATCGGAACATCATATGCAGTGAGCGTCAATTCATGCTCGTCGGCGCTGCTGTTGGCGCTTAAGGTGTTGGGAGTGGAGGGCCGCGAGGTCATTACCACGTCCATGACCTTCGTCGCTACCAACCATGCGATCCTGCAGAACGGGGCAATTCCCGTCTTTTGCGACATCGATCCCGCCACGCTGAACCTGGATCCTGATTGCGTGGCCGAGCGGGTTTCGGAAAGAACGGCCGCAATCATGGTTGTGCATCACAGCGGCCACCCATGCGACATGGACCCGATACTGGAGATCGCCGCGTCCCGAAAAATTCCAGTTGTCGAGGACGCCGCCCACGCGTGCGGCGCCAGGTACAAAGGCCGGATGGCAGGAGGTTTGGGAACGATCGGGTGTTTCAGTTTCCAGGCGCAGAAAAACCTGACAACCTGCGACGGCGGTATGATGACCACCAACGACGCGCTGCTGGCACAGCGTCTGAAGCGGCTGAGCTGGATGGGCATCCCGCAGGGTACGTGGGACAGGTTCACGGCCGGTCCCCGGGAGAAGCGCTGGATGTACGAAGTGACCGAGGTGGGGCACAAGTTCTATATGAACGATTTGAACGCGGCCATCGGGTTGGTACAACTGGCAAGGCTGGACTCGGCCAACGCCCAGCGGCAGGAAATCGTCCTGCAGTACAATAAGGCCTTTGCCGATCTGACCTGGCTTAGGACGCCCGGGATTGCGCCGTATGCCCGCAGCGCTTTCCATGCCTATGTGCCGCGGGTGGCGGACAGGGACAATCTGGTTGCCCATCTGCACTCGCGGGACGTCGATTCCAGCGTGCACTATTATCCGAATCATCTTTATCCGATCCACGAACCGTATCGTTGCTCGCTGCCGGTAACCGAGTCGGTATGGGGCGAGATGGTGACGCTGCCGCTTTACCCCGGTATGACCGACAAAGACGTGACCCAGGTAATCGAGGCGGTACGGAGCTTTCAACCCAATTGCAGGAAAACTCACAATCCGTGATGTGTACCGGAACGGAACATCAAACCTGACGTCCGGTCAAGTGAAGAGAGTCCACAGTGTTGTCCTCCGCCCTGTTTCTCGCGTTCGGTTTCGGAAGCGCTCTTCTGTTAACACCTCTTCTTCGGGCCGCCGCGTTGCGCGCCTCGTGGTTGAATGCGGGCGGCGAGAACAAGGCGGAGTCGGTTCCTGCCATAGGCGGCGTGGCCATTGCGATCGCCACGCTGCTGCTGCTTCCCTTTGCGCCCTTGTCGTTTCCCGTTGGCCTGTGGATCGGCGCGCTTGGAATGGGCGTCATTGGCTTCGTCGACGACAAGTGGCCGCTTTTGCCTTTTCAAAAGCTTGCGTTTCAAATCTTTACGGTTGCCATTACCGTCGGAAGCGGGTTCCGGTTCGACACAACGGGCAGTACCGTGTTCGACGCCGTGCTTACTGGACTGTGGCTGGTTTGGATGTGTAACGCGTTCAACGTGCTCGACATGATGGATGGCTTGTCCGCAGGTGCGGGCGCCATCGCTTCGATCGGCCTGGCGGGCCTGGGGTTGGTAGGCGGTGCGGCGCCGGTCGTGATTCTAGGCGCCAGCCTGGCCGGAGGCTTCCTGGGATTTCTGGTTTACAATGCCCATCCGGCACGGGTCTATATGGGCGATGCCGGCAGCCTGTTTGCAGGATTTGTGCTTGGTGCGATGTGTGTGGAGGTCTCCAGGGCGACGCCAGGAATTCAGGGTGAACTCTGCGCGATACTCGTGCTGGGCATCCCTTGTTTCGAAGCCGTGTTTCTCTGTATCGTCAGGAAGAAGAAGGGTTTGCCCGTGATGAGGGCCAGCCGCGACCACGTGGCGCAGCGGCTGGTCGGAATGGGGTATTCCGTGCGGGGTGCGGTTCGTCGTATTCATCTTGCGGGTGGACTGCTGGCTTTATTTGGAATCGTTGCGGCCGTGGCGCCGCCGGCGGTTTGCGTTACCATCCTGGCTTGTGTGATCTCATCGGCGGTATGGGCCGGCGTGCGGTTGGCCCGCGTGGAGACCGCATAGCAGTCCGTTGGAAAAATTGCGGTTGGACTCATTCAACTGGCTGATAAGGAGAGGCCGGATGACCGACCTGCGTCGGACAACCGTCCGGGGTTTCTCGTGGACCGGCCTGGCGCAGGGTGTCGGCTATCTGATTCAGTTGGGTGCCCTGGGATTGGCGGTGCGGCACCTGAGCGAACCGTCCAGGGCGTTTGGAACCGAGGTTGCCGCAGCCACAATTGTCGGAGTCGGAATACTGGCCGCCGAAATGGGGTTGGGGCGGGCACTGATTCAGAAGCGGGATGCGCGCGAGGCGCATCTGGCGGCAGCGTTCTGGACGGGTCTGTGTGTTTCCTGCTCGCTGGCCGCCCTTCTGTATCTGACCGCCCGGTTCTGGGGCGGATTTTTTTTTGATGACCCTCAGGTTTCCGCTGTTCTTCCGGCAATGGCTCTGGGGCTGGTATTCACGGGTTTCGGGACCGTTTCCCGCGCACAGATGGAGCGTACGTTCCGTTTCGGTCAGCTGGCAATTCTGGATGTTTGCGCGGCTGCTGCAAGCGGACTCACGATGGCGTTGCTGGCCGTGTGGGGATACGAGGTGTGGAGTCTCGTCTGGGCTTATGTGGTTCGCCATGCGGTCCTGGGCCTGGGCCCGTGGATTTTCTGCCCCGTACATGCCAACCGTTCCTTCAGACTTGACGATGCAAGGGTTTTGCTGGCGTTCGGCGGCAAGTGGACGGGTTCAAGGATGGTGGGTTACGTCCAGCAGAACCTGGACTATCTGCTTATAGGCAGGTTTCTGGGGATGGAGGCGCTGGGCTACTACGGACTCGCCTACCGGCTTATCGCATTTCCGCAAGTCCGTGTGGTTCAGGCCATTTCAAAGGTCACCTTCCCGGCTTTCTCCGCCCTTCAGGATGACGTCGTCCGGCTCGGCCGGGCGTATCTCGTCACCGTGAAATACGTCGCCGTACTCGTGTTTCCGATTATGGCGGGATTTTTCCTTCTGGCGCATCCAGGAGTGACATTGCTTTTCAAGCCGGAGATGGCGCCCGCGGCAATCGTACTCCAGCTACTCTGTTCGGCCGGGGCGCTGCGGGCTATCGCGTCTCCCTCCGGGTTGGTCTTTTCCGCCCTTGGTCGTACCGGCCTGGCGCTTATCTTGAATATCGGCGGCGCCATCCTGATGCTGGCGGCCCTGGGGTTCGGGATTACCCGGGGGATTTCCGGCGCCGCGTTGGCGGTGAGCCTCGGCGTGTTGGTCCTTACCCTGGTATCGCAGGGCGTTGTGAACCGTCTTGCCCGCATAACCTATGGAAAATACTTCAGCGCGTTGCATCCCGCTGCGTTAAGCAGTGCATTGATGTCGGGCGTGGTCGCCGGTTACAAATGGCTGGTGGTTGGCCTGTTGTCCGATTCAGCGTTGATCGCGTCCTGCGTGTTTGCAGGCGTGCTCGTTTACGCGCTCGCATTCCGCTTCCTTGCCAGAGAGACCGCCGCGGAGGCCATGCGTCTGGCGGGTCTGATCCGACGTTAGCAGTCCATTGAGTAAGTTGCTCTGCAGGCGAGGCCGGTTGGACCCTTTCAACTGGCTGTTAAGATTCTGTCACGAGTCAAGCCAACACATTTTCGGGAAAGAACATTAGGACGCGCGTATGGCTCGATTGCCGAATTTTCTGATTATCGGCGCCCAGAAATGCGGGACGACGTGGCTGGCCGCCATGCTGCGCCAGCATCCCGACGTGTTCATGCCCGATCAGGAGATACATTTCTTCGATAAGGCCGGAAATTACGAAAAGGGAATCGAATGGTACGCAGGCCATTTTGCGGGGGCGGAAAACATCAGGAGAGTGGGTGAAAAAACGCCGGACTATTTCTGGGCGGACGGGCGGGGCGGTGAAGGACACTTGCCCGATGTACACCGTCATATTCACAGACATCTGCCCGACGCCAAACTGATCGTTACCCTCAAGAATCCGGTAGACCGGGCTGTTTCCGCGGTCAAGCATCTTATACGTACCCGTCGGATTTCACCGCTGCATCGGATGGACGATTTGCTGGCAGGCAGGAAGGCAGCCCTTCTGGACGGGTTCGGGGTGTTGGAGGCGGGCCGGTTCTTCACGTTGCTCACCGCCTATCTGGACCTTTTCAGTCGGGATCAGATTCAGGTCCTTTTCTTCGAAGAGGATATTGTGCAACACCCGCGTGAGGGACTGAAAAAGGCCTGTTCATTTCTGGATATTGACGACTCGTTTCGTTTTTCAGGAACGGCGCAGCGGGTCAATCGGTTCGACGTTTGCAAATTGCACCTTGTCGCCCGCTACTATTTCCCTGTCTTGTCCCCGGTGACGAGCGTTCTGGGACGCGTCCTGCCGGAGAGCGATTTCCTTCCCGGCGAATCCGTACTTCGTCATTTATATGAGTTCTATCGCGAAGAAAATCGAAAGTTATTCAATCTTCTCGGTCGCGAGTCTCCGGCGTCGTGGCTTGCAATCTGATTGCGGGTTCCCCGCAATGCGGTGTTTTCCATTGATTCACCGGAATCCCGTGTTTATATTGAAGGAGCTTTCCAGGCTTGAACGTCTTTTTCGTCGCGCTGACCGGACCCCGGTTTGCCGCCAGCCGCACACGCGTGTTCGACTACCTGCCGTCCCTCAAAGCCAATGGCGTGCGGGCCGACGTGGCGGTGGTATTGCCCGATCGGATAACCACCTGGACAAATTCAAGGAGAGGGTTCGGGCGTCTGATCCACTATATCTGGGTGTGGTGGCGTTCGCTCGGAGTGGGGTTGCTCACCCTCCTTTCCGCGCCCCGGTACCACGTCGTGTTTGTGCAGCGGGTATTTTTCTGTGCGCCCATTGCCAGGCTGCTGCGAGTGTTTTCACGAAAGGTCGTATTCGATTTCGACGACGCGATTTTTACCACCGAGGCGCCCGATGAAAACTGGCTGGCGCGGCTCCGCGCGCGGCACCACTCGCGGGGGCTGGCAAAAATGCTCCGGGCTGCGTCCCGGGTCATCGTCGAAAATACGTACACAGCCGCGTATGCCAAACGGTACTGTCCCAAAGTGTCGATTATCACGGGGCCGATCGACACAAAGCGGTATTCTCCCGGAAGGAAGGCGGAAGACTGCGGCGACCTGGTTCTGGGTTGGATCGGCAGCTACACGTCCGCTCGCTATCTGGAACTGATCCGCGGGCCTCTTGCCGAATTAGGCGCCCGGCACCCTCATTTGCGGCTTTGCCTGGTCGGCGAGGGCGGTTTCGATACGGATGCCGTGCCGGTGGAGTGGCGCCCCTGGTCTATGGAAACCGAAGTCGGGGACCTGCGCAGCTTCGATATCGGTCTGATGCCCTTGCCTGACGATCCGTGGACACGGGGAAAGGGAGGGTATAAGCTTTTGCAATACCTCTCAATGGGAATCCCGGCCGTAAGCAGCCCGGTGGGTATTAACAGCGAAATCGTAGAAGACGGCGTCAACGGTTTCTGCGCAGAATCCCACGGCGAGTGGGTATCCTGTCTGGAACGGCTGATTCAGGATCGGGCGCTTCGGCGTCGAATGGGCGAGGCCGGGCGCGCAAAGATGCAAGCGTGTTATTCGCTGGCGCGAAGCAGCCGGCGCCTGTTGCGGATCCTCAGTTCGGTAGCCCGGGCGGATGCTTGAGTATGCGTAGTCGATCCTGGTTCGATTTCGAGGGAGAGGACCGGGGTCCGCGCGCTTCCAGGTGGCGATGAACCGGTCCTCACCGGCAGGGGCGCAGGCGGCCCTATGGGATTTTCCATCTCGCAGGTAAGTGTGCATCCTTCAGGATAAATCTGTTCATCGCCTGAGTCCTGCCCACGTATCTATACGGTTCACCTGAACTTACAGAATAACTTTTACGTTGCCGGTTTTCCCCAGGGTGTTTATATTTGAAATACTGATTCCGGCGTCGGAGCCCGTTTATCCAGTCCGATCGTAATGATTCCACATGCGACGTCGGTTTGCCTGCGGATCTTTCTTGCGAGCAACCGTCGATTCGTCTGGTCCAGATTATTGATCGTCTAAACGTTGGCGGCCCAACGCCCTATCTGCTCTTCCTCTCCAGGGCGTTGGAATCCCGGGGTTGTCGCTCGCTTGTGGTCAAGGGTCAGGTGGCGCCCGGCGAAGCCGAGATGGAAGACGTGATCCGGCGCTCGGGGATTCAACCTCTGGAGGTGCACGGGTTCAGCCGGGCGATTGTACCCATTCGGGATCTGAGGGCGTTCGTCGCGTTATATCGGTTGTTAAGGCGTATACGCCCCGAAATTGTCCACACCCACAAGTCGAAAGCGGGTGTGCTCGGCAGGGTCGCAGCCTGGCTGGCCGGGGTTCCGGTAACGCTGCATACGTTTCACGGACTGGTCTTCAAGGGTTATTTCTCAGCATGGAAGACTCGCCTCGTTGTACTCGTTGAGAGGCTCCTTGCCCGTCGCACGGACGTGCTTGTTGCCGTCTCGGACAGGCAACGGAATGAACTGCTGGGAGATCGTATCGCGGCCCCTTTCCGTATTCGCACGATTCCGCTGGGCGTTGATCTGGAGCCGTTCTTAAACCAGCGGCGGGGCGACGCGGGTTTCCGCGAGGAACTGGGGTTCGACGCTTCGGCACGGCTTGTCGGGATTGTGGCGCGGCTGGTTCCGATCAAGGGCGTCGATATTTTTCTGGCCGCCGCCGAAACGGTGGCCGAGGCCCTGTCGGATGTCCGGTTTGTCGTTGTTGGAGACGGGGAACTGCGTGCCGAACTTGAAGCCATTGTGCGTACACGAAAACTGGAGCACCTGGTACGGTTTACGGGCTTCCGAAGTGATATGGCGCGAATTTACGGCGCACTGGATCTATCCGTGCTGTCGTCACGTCACGAGGGGTTGCCGGTTGCGTTACTGGAATCGGCCGCATCGGGATGTTATGCGGTTGCGACCCGGGTGGGCGGCGTACCCGACTTCCTCCGGAGCGAACGGATTGGCCTGATGGTTGCGCCTGGCGACTCCGCAGCGCTTGCTTGCGGGATTCAGCGGGTGTTACGGGAGCGGCGGAGAATTTCCGCTGAAGAACGGCGAAGAATCGTTGAATCATACGGGTTGGCGCGATTGGCGAGGGATTTCAGCCACCTCTATCATAAGTTATCCGAAAACAAGCGGACCGGGGGCGGATCTCCGGGCGACTGCTGGGAAGGGACGTACGCATGAAGGTGTTGATCACTGGCGGAGCGGGGTTTATAGGATCACATCTGGCCGAACGGCATTTGAGACGTGGAGATGAGGTTTCCGTTTTAGACGATCTCTCCACCGGCGATTACAACAATATCCACCACCTGGAGTCCAACCCCCGGTTCAACATTAAAGTCGGCACGATTCTCGAGTCTGAAACGCTGCGACCTCTGGTGGACTGGTGCGATATGATCTATCACCTGGCCGCGGCGGTGGGCGTGAATTACATCATCGACAATCCGCTGCATTCCCTCACAACCAATATCCGGGGCACTGAAATTGTCCTGGAACTCGCCAATAAAACCAAGAAGCGCGTGATGCTCGCGTCCACTTCGGAGGTGTACGGCAAGAAGAACGGGAAGGTTTCTTTCCAGGAAAACGACGATCGCCTGCTCGGTCCCATTACCGTCGACCGCTGGATCTATTCCACAACAAAGGCAGTGGACGAGATGTTGGGCCTGTCCTATTGGCGGGAGAAGAAGCTGCCTATGCTGATCGTGAGGTTCTTCAACGTAATCGGCCCGAGGCAGACCGGCGACTACGGCATGGTTGTGCCGCGAATGGTCAAGCAGGCGCTCCTGGGTCACCCGATTACCGTGTACGGCGATGGAGAACAACGGCGCTGCTTTACCGACGTCGAAGATGCTCTGGACGGTCTGGTCGCGCTGGCAGAACATCCCGAAACGCCAGGTGAAATTTTCAATCTGGGCGGCAATGTCAATACCAACGAAACCAGCATCGTCAATCTGGCGCATAAGGTCAAGGCGCTCACTGAAAGTGACGCGCCCATTGAATTCGTTCCTTACGACAAGGCATTTGCCAAGGGATCGTACGAAGACCTGAACTATCGGGTGCCGGATCTCTCCAAAATCCGGTCGTTCGTGGACTACGAGCCGAAAATGAGCCTCGATAACACCCTCCGGCGTATAATCGAATATTTCGAATCTTAGTGTTCCGTGGCGGAACACCGAGAGCTGCCTGCCTGGCGCTGATGTTCGCGGGTCGTGGTGAAGGTCTGAGCTTACTTGCGGGCACACGATCCGCGTTCCAAAAAATGAAAGTCATTCAACTGGCGTTGGACCGTCCGAAACCTCTGGCTCTAACGGCCCGTTGAAAAAGTCCATCCGGGACGGGACTCCCAACCTCGCCTGCAGAGCGACTTTATCAACGGACTGCTAAAGGTGGGGGCTGGCCGAACGCCGGTTTTTTTTTATTGCGGGGTCGGCTTGCGGGACCACGGTACCATCATCTGGACGGGAACAGGTTGTCTGCTGTTCGGGTTGATCGGCGTTCTGCTTGTCTGGCTGTCTTCGGGTGTGTCATTGCTCGACGACGACTGGAATCACGTCCGCTTGTGTGCGGAGGGAATTCAATCCGTACTAACCTCCAGTTGGACCGGGCTCACGGGCGCCGGGGGATATTATCGTCCGGTTGTCACCCTGTCGTTGTACGCGGCGTTTCTGTTCGTGGCATACGATTCCGCAATACATCACGTTGGCAATGTGCTGATTCATCTTTCTTGCGGCATTCTGGTCTATTGGCTGGCCCGGCGGATGCCGGGCGGGGCATTGGCCGCCTGGGTGGCGCTGTTTCTCTTTCTGGTGCTGCCCGTCCACGCGGATGCCATTTTCTGGATCGTTGGCCGTACGGATTCCGCCTGTACGCTGTTTTACCTGTCGGCGCTGCTCTTGTTCCTGGCCTGCCGGGACCGTCAGTCCTGGGGACTACTGGCGTGTGGAAGCCTGTGTTCTCTCCTGGCGCTTTTTTCGAAAGAGATGGCGCTGTCTCTCCCGGGCGTGCTGCTGATTTTTTTTCTATATGACGGGACGCTCCGCTCCACGGCCGCCCGGCGGGCTCTGGCGTGCTGTGCCGTGAGTGTGGGAATCTACCTTTGCGCCCGTTGGATTGTACTTGGCGGGGTGTTTTCCGGAATTCCGGATCGGGACCTTTCGGCGCTCGGACTTGGTCTGGACGTTCTCAAGTCGGGAGCGAAGATTGGAATGACGGATTTCCGCCTCTTCGGCGCCGTTCTGGTTTTGGCGACCGGCGCCGTATTCTGGGTGTCCGGCCGTCCACGCAGGGTGCTGCGGGACACATTGTATCTGGGTGCAATGACCGTGGCCGGCCTGGTGCCCGTTCTGGGAAGGGTTCACCGGTGGTATCTCTATCTGCCTTCGGTATTCTTCTGCGTTGCGATTGCGAATATCTGGACGGCGTGGCGGCCGAACCGACCGGTGGTCCTGTGGTGCAGAAACGCGCTTCTGGCAATGCTGATCGGTTATTACGGCGTGGTGCTTGTTCGAGAGGGTCTGTTCTGGCGTGAGGCTTCGGTCGTCAGCGAAAACGTCCTGGATTCGTTGGCGTCGCGAACGAAAGACAGCAGTGGAACGGTGTATGTGTTAAATGTACCTTCGGCCCTGAGCCCGTCGGGCAGCCTTGGTGAAATACCGTTGTTCGCGTTTGGGCTCGGCAGTGCCCTGGCGGTCCGTACAGCGGGCGAAGCGTCGGCGGTTACCGTGAATCATTGCTGGCTTACGGACCCGCGCGGAATAGAGTGCGAAGTTGCGCGCCTGGGTCCGATGCACTGGCGGATCGACATAGGGAATGGCGGTTATTTCTCCGTGCATGGCCAGGATGACGCCAGGACGTTCTATGCGTCGGACGGCAAGCGGCTGCTGCCGGGGACTAAAAAAAGGACGTGGGGCGAAGTACGGATTCAAGGTCCTCGACAGGCAGAGGTTGTACTCGAGCCGGTGCGCGGCAGCCGCGTGGTGGTCCTTGACAGGGGTGGCATCAGGGAATTGAAGCGCGAAAGCAAGTAGGAAGCGTATCCATGGTTGTTCGTCTTTTTCAAGTTTGCGTTCTAGTGCTGATGATCCAGGTGCGGGCGCCCGAAGTTTACGGAAGTGAGCCGCGACTCGTGTGGACAGGTGCGGATGGCGTCGAGATCGAGGTTGATGGATTGGACTATCAGCTACGCACGGTCCATCTTGAGGGTGTCGCGTACGATCAGGTCGTGTTACCTGGGGGTACGTGGTTGCCCGAACCCGGACGTCCGGCAGTGCCGGTGCGAGGCGCGCTTCTGGGTGTGCCTTACGGTACGCGGCTGGCGGTTACGGTGGTGGAGGCAGAGTACGAGGATCATTCCGGCGTGCTGCTGTTGCCGGTGCCGCGGTCCTGGCCGGCGGGCCGGGAGGCATACCCCACACAGGCGGAGGTCTACGAGCCGGACGCGGGCTTTTACGCACATGACGGGCTGTATCCGGCGCAGCCGGCAGAGGTCACCCGGATCGGCGTCATGCGCGATCAGCGCGTGGCGGGAATTGCTCTGTGCCCGGTGCAGTACAATCCGGCGCGGCAACAACTGCGTATCGCCCGCAGGCTGCGGGTGCGCGTGAGCTTTGTGCGTGACGAGCGCTCCCTCGGGTTTCTGCCGACGCGTGAAGGGGAAGGCGGCAGATTCGAAGAATTCTATCGGCAATCGCTGCTGAACGCAGAGCAGGCCGCGCCCTGGCGGGGGCAGGCCCGACAGCGCGATGGGTTGCGGAAGCTCCGTGTTGCCGAGGGCCTTGATCCGACGGCCGATTACCATAAGATCCGGATAAGGGAGGACGGTCTGTATCGGCTGGACGCGAGTTGGTTTGCGGATGCGGGCATTGCGCTTCAGGCTGGCGACCTGGAGCGATTGAAAGTGTTTCTGAATGGCGAAGAGGTGCCCGTGGACGTGCAGGACAATGGAGATGGCGTGTTGGGCGAGGGCGAGGGCGCGATCTTCTACGGAGAGTATAGACGCGCGCCGGATCGGGACTTCGAAAGTGAGTTCGGACGTGAACACGTGTACTGGCTCTCGCTTGACGGCAGACCCGGCCGGCGATTTGAGGCAGTGGACGGGTCGCCCCGGAATGGATACCCACAGATGCTTCGGTTTACACACAGGACGCACGCGGAGGTCGATTCGCTATATGATCCGCTTGGACACGCGCCTGACGCAGATCGAGATCACTGGTACTGGGGGCGAACCGGGTCGCCCGGCAGGCCGGGTACGAATTTGCAGAACGTGGCTGGCTTTCCCGTGACCGTACCTGTCACACTGCCGGGATTGGACCGGGCCGCGGGAGCGACGGCACGAATACGGGTGGGCATGCACGGACTGACCTTCAGACGACAGTTTGAACCCGATCATCGGACGGTTGTGCGGCTTTCGAACGGCACCATTGTGGCTGACGACCGATGGGATGGAAAGCGTGCGTTCGTTGCCGAAGGGACAGTACCTGTTTCGGAACTGGGCGACATGAATCAGGTGACACTGGCGACGCCGGGCGCGTCCGATTTTCCTGCCGACTACATTGAGCACGTGTTGCTCAACTGGGTGGAAATCGCATATGCCCGGCGGTTTGAATGTGTAGATGGCACGCTGGAATTCGAGCCGGACGAAACCGGCGACGGCCGGACCATTTCGATCGACGGCTTTCGTACGGCCGATGTGTCAATTTATGACGTCTTCGGAGCGCGGAAGATCCAACACGTTCAGGTGACGCCGGGGGGTACGGGATTTCAGGCTCTATTCGAACTACCGGCCGTGCACGGGCGTTTTATCGCCACGGATTCGGAGGCCGTCCGGCGGGCGCCTGCCGCGGAGGCAGCAGAGGTCCCGGAGTTCGGACAGGCGGGTGCGGACTATGTGATTGTCGTGCATCCACAGTTTCGCGAAGCGGCGGAGCGCCTGGCGGAACACCGCCGAAGTCAGGGGCTGCAGGTACGGGTCGTGGACGTTTCGGCGATCTACGATGCGTTCTCCTTCGGGCAATTCGAGCCGCAAGCCATCCGCCGATTCACTCGCTATGCCTTTGAAAACTGGGCGCCGCGGCCGACCTACCTTCTGTTGTTCGGCCGTGACAGTTTCGACTACAGAGACCACTTCGATCAGGCCGAACTGGGGCGAAGGGCATACGTGCCGGCGCTGCCCTTTCAGTCCGTTGTCAGGGGGCTGGCGTTCACGGACCACTATTTCGGCGCTGTGGCCGGCTCGGACGAGGACCTGTTCCAGGATATTTTCGTGGGTCGGATATCGGTGGTGACCCGGCGGGAGGCCGCCGCCGTGGTCCGGAAAATCACGTCGTACGACCAGGCGCCGCATGACCGGTGGCGGGACCGTGTGCTGTTTATGGCAAACTACGATCCGCTTTCGATCTTTACCGCCCCCAGCGACCGGCTGTTGGAGAACTATACCGAGCCGCTCGGCCTTGAGTCATTCAGGGTCTATAACGACAGGGATGCCGGAGTTGAACCCAATGAGGATACGGGCGAGGTAATCCGGCAAATCAACGAAGGTCGGTTGCTTGTAAATTTCCTGGGGCACGGAAGCGTTTCTAGCATGGCCGGGTTCCTGAGGGGGACATATCAACAGCGCAACTATCACTATATGGGTCAGATCGCCAATGCGGACCGGTTGCCGATTGTAATCGCCTTGTCCTGCCTCAACGGGCAATTCTCGGATCCGAGGTTCACGTCCCTTGCGGAGGAAATGACCAAGAAGCCGGATGGCGGCTCGATCGCGTATATATCGGCGTCAACGCTTGCGGCGGTTATTGTCAACGATTTCCTGAACGACCGTCTGTTTGCCGCGTTTTTCAGAGACGGCGTCAGTCAATTCGGCGCCGGTCTGGCCGTGGCCAAGGCGGCGCTGGATACACGATTTCCCAATCTGGAAACGCTTACCCTCGGCATGCATCTGTTTGGAGACCCCGCACAGGCGCTTGCCATCTTGCCCAACCCGGACTTCTCACTGGACCCGGGAAGCCTGAACGTCGAGCGCACGGATCACTTGACCGTCGAAGACTCGGTTCGGATCGCGATCCGGATCGAGAACATCGGAATCGCGCCGCGGACCGGCCCCGAGGTCTTCCTGTTGGATCGGAATCTGGACCGGGGTAACGTGGATACGCTTTTTGCGGGCGTTTTCCCCCCTTTCGGCCAGTCGGACAGCACCGCGGTGATGTGGCGGTTGGCGGGTCGCGCCGGCCGGCACCTGCTGTCGCTGACGGTGGATCCGGACGATGAGATTCCGGAGTTGGATGAAGCCAACAACTCCGTGGAGGTCGAGTTGGACGTGGTCGGGAGTCTTTTGGCCGTGCCCACGATGCCGCGGCAAAGCCAGGTCGTGCCGGCTTCGGGCGTGCTGTTGGCGGTGCGCCCGGGCATGGGCGTCCAGGAAGTCCACGGCGAGTTTGAGGTAAGTGATTCGCCGGCGTTCGACGGTCCGGGTCTGATCCGTTCCGGACCCGTTGCGGGGGGCGCCGGGCTGGTGTTGTGGAAGCTGCAGGAAGTGGCGCCCGGAACCTACTTCTGGCGGTCTCGATTGCGGGACGGCGAGGAGTTCGGGGCGTGGTCGGCAACCATGGAGTTCACGGCTCGGCCCAACCCACCCGCGCTGGAGGTCGTGTGGACCCAGCGCGCCGCCAACGCCCTCAGGCGGGGCGCCGCCACCGACGTACGCCTGGCTGAAGGCGCGATTTCACGGGTGGTCGATCCGCCGCCGGTGCGTTTGAACGCCGACACTCGGGAGGAGGCGTTCGCGGCCGAAGGCGTCCGGGGGACGGGCGTGTTGTGTACTGATGGCGCCTATCTGTACGTCAATCGCTTCTATTCTCCAACGGCGGTTTATCCGGGCACAGATATATTCGAGCGGATCGGGACCGGGTTCAGGGGCACCCGGGCGGGACAGAATCACGGCACGCTCTCGGATACGGCAGTTCGTGGGGTTTCGGCAACCTATCACAGCGACGGGTTTATCTATGCCGACGACGGCCGGGGACGGGAACTGGTGCGAATAGCGCCCGCAACCGGGGTGGTGGATCGCGTGCGGGTGCCGGAGGGGCTGATGGACTTCCGGACGGGGTTTGTATCCAGAGGGCACTCGCTGATCACGTCGGATGGAGAATATATTTATAATCTGGCGGCGGCGGTGGACGGCGTGCAGAGAGCGGGCTGGTCGGTGCGCGTGTTCGATCCGGCACAGGATTGGCGCGTGGTACGAGAATTTACCGTGGCGCCGACCGAGACCGGTTTTGCCTATCTCTTTACGGACGGGGTCATTGCGGACGGGCGGTATCTCTATCTGATTGAATTCGGAACCGGGCTGACCCACCGGGTGCGGGTTGTGGACGCCCGGACCGGGAAGTTCGTCGAAGAATATGACAGCGATCAATCTGAGACCGATATTTTGTCCGGGCAGTACGATTGGATCAACAACAAGGTCTGGCTGGGTCAGCTCAACGGCCCAAGGATTTTCAGGTACGCGGGAAAAACGCTGCCGCCCTACGGGATATTGACGTCGGAGCCGATCGGTCCGGCAGGAGCATGGCACGGTCTGACTCTGGACGTTCGAGAGACGTCGGGTGGGCGGGTGGAAGTGGATATTCTTGGTGCGGAACGGTCCGGCGGGTTCACCCCGCTCGCGGAATGGACCGGGCTGGCGCCCGACGGCGAGATCAACCTCGGCGACTTGAAGGCAAATCGTATCCGGATTCGGGTTCGGCTGACCGGAGAGGCGCTGGGACCGTCCGCCGGACTTACGGGTTGGCAGGTACGATACCGGCCGCAGTCCGATCTCGTCCTGTCCCGGCTGCAGGCGGCGCCCCTCGAAGTTGATGAACTGGAACCCGTACGGCTGACGGTTCAGGTTCGGAACAGGGGACCTCTGGATCTGGTTCCCGGCAGTGTCGTGGCATTTTACAGCGGCGCGTCCGAAGACGGCCGGCTGATTGGGCGCGCGCCGGTTCCCGAAGGAACCCCGGCAGGTGAAACGGCGTCTGTGTCATTCGTCTGGAATACCGCGAGATTTGCGGGGACGAACGTCGTTACGGCCCGGGTTGAGGATATCTCGGGTAACCGTGGTTTTTACGTGAGAGAGGCGACCTCCGAAGATGCCGTCGAGGTCCATCCGAGCGATGATCGGGTGGGACCCGAACTGGAACTGGCCGCAATGGACGCGGCGGGAGAGGTCCGGGCGGATGACTATCTTCCGTCGACGCCCACGTTCTCGGTCGTATTTCGAGATTCGAGCGGCATCGACGCCGGATCGGTGCGGCTCGTCCTGACAGGACCAGGTGATGAAATTTCCGATGGACTGGATTCGGATCGGGTAGCTGACCGGAAAGAGGAGTCGACCACGTTGCGGTTCACCTGGTCTGTGCGCCTGAAAGACGGACGATATCAACTTACGGTTTCCGGGACCGACCAACTGGGCAACGGCCCTGCTCAAAAATCCATGGCATTTCAGGTTTCGTCGGACCTCGCAATAGAGCGGGTGCTGAACGTACCCAATCCGGCGGCAGGGGCCACGAACTTTACGTATATTCTGTCCCGCCCGGCTGAAGTGGTCATTCGCATCTATACCGTTTCGGGGCGACTGATTCGGAATCTGGAAGGCGTTCCGGGGCGGGCGGGGTACAATCAGGTTCGATGGAACGGCCGGGATGCCGACGGGCACCTGCTGGCCAACGGTGTGTATCTATATACCGTTACAGCGGATGACGGCCGGAAACGTGTGCGGGAGAAGGAGCGATTGATCGTGTACCGATGAGGCGGATCGAAATGAAGGGTCACTGATCGGGTGGCCGGATTTTGAGAATCGGTAAAATCGTTCAGGGTGCATATTTACTCCGGGGGGCGGCTACTGCGTAACGGAGTTTTTTTGTACGCGCTTTGTAATGATGATGCATCGTTCGCGACAACGGTGACTCAGACAGTCAATGACAGTTGCGCAAATACTCGAAAATTATAAGTTTCGATTATTTAAACACTTATCATCCAGTACGGATTTTATTTGGAACTTCAGGCAGGGCAAGAGCGTGTGAAGCGCAATAGTTGGAGGAAATCAAAGACGTGCGGGGTTAGATGGCGTAGCTTGCCCCGGATTCCTTCAGCAAGGTATCGAATCAACCCATTTTGAACCGTAAACGAGAGGGAATCGCCAGGATCGATAACGCGAACTGATTTTAAACGATGTAAAAACAAATGATTATGTAAATTGGATGCCGAACCTGCGAGATTTCGAGACAAGTCCTCGCGAACGGTACGACACCAGACGTCACACCAATTTACTGAACAGTTCGCATAATTGATTATGGCATTTTCTCCCAAATTTCCCGCCTTCGCGCTCAGCACCGCCAGTGTGCCGGGCCCCGTGTTTGCCGTTTCCTCGCGGTCGCTTCATTCGCAGATCAGTCGATTCGCTCCATCTCCCGGTAGTTCTGCAGGCGATCAAGCCAGATCCTCTCCCGAGCCATCTTCCGTCAGACCTGTATTCATTTCCCTTTCCGGCGCGTGCGACAAGAACGTGCGATGTAACGGCCGGCTGTAGACCGCCGTAATCCGGAACCCTCGAACTGTGCGTGCCAGGTGCGTCTGTGCGCCGTGGATACAGGCAGCCCATATTCTCGACAAGGACTGGAACCATGAATAAGCGTAAAATATTGATGGTAGATCGTAAGTCGGTTGCAACGTCGGAAATCGTCGGATTTCTTCAGGACGAACCCTTTGAGATTGTAACCGCGGAAAACGGTGGAGAAGGACTCGAAATGTTGAGAAAGAAAGACATCGACGTCGCAGTGG
Source organism: Candidatus Latescibacterota bacterium (assembly GCA_963662665.2). Classification (GTDB taxonomy): domain Bacteria; phylum Latescibacterota; class UBA2968; order UBA2968; genus JAAXHE01. The sequence goes on along the minus strand of CAXXJS010000040.1, from coordinate 3,027 downwards.
TCGAGGCGTGTGTAAAGGAACAGGATGGGACAACGCTGCTGAAGGGGGTAAGGGCGGCGGAAATCCGGACGGAGATGCTGCTCGTAACAAGCGTGAGAACGTCAACGTCGGGAAAGCACGTGCATAGAGCCTATTCGATAGGCGCGCTTGATAAGCCGATTGAGAGAGATTCATTCCTGGCGAATGTAAATAGAACTTTGCAGCCGCAGGACTCCTGGAAGCGACGCCTGGATTCATTCCTGGAAAACAACTACAACAATCCGGAGTTGAGATTTGAGGACGTTGAGCGCCATTTCAGGTTCTCCAGGACTTACGGATATCGGATGTTCAAGCAGCATCTGGGTGAATCATTCAGCGTTCGGCTCCGGAACATTCGTCTTGCAAATGCGGAGGAAGCGCTGAGGCACACATCTGCTTCGATTTCAGAAATCGCTTACATGTGCGGGTTCGCATCTTTATCGACGTTCAGCAAGGTTTTCAAGGCGAAATTCGGAAGAAATCCCACCACGTATCGCAGAAATTGGAAACTGGGACAAATTTAGTACTCCAGAACAAACTTGCGTTCTTGACATCGCATTTCCGTCACAGATATTCTTAGTGTGCACCGCAATGACCCGCTTCGGAGCGCCATAGTCCGGAGAATCCCCAGGGCTTGCGCGTGGCATATTCGTATGGTGAAAAGACGGGCAACTCTGAACGTTGAGGGGGATCTAACGTAATGGAAAATCGGAAAATATTAATCGTAGACCGTGACCCGGAGGTTACGTCGGAGCTTGCAGGATTCCTGAAAGACGAACCTTATGAAATCGTCACTGCGGAAGACGGGCCGACGGCCCTTGAAATGCTCAGAAGAGAAAAGATCGACCTGGCCGTGGTCGAGGTATACGTTGAGGATAAGGATGGGATAGCGCTTCTGGAGGGCGTGAAGGAAGAGGAAATCCGGACGTCAGTGCTGCTGGTGACAAGCCTGGGTACCCTTGAACTGGGAGAGAGAGTGAACAAGCCGTTCACCATGAGTGTATTTGACAAGCCGATCGATAAAGATGTTTTCCTGGCAAACATCAGAAAATATATGCCTTTACAGGATCTGTGGAAGAGCCGCCTGGAGTCGTTTCTCGAAGACAACCACAGCAATCCCAATTTAAGATTTGAAGACGTCGTACGTTATTTCAGGTTCTCCAAGTCCTACGGGTATGCGTTGTTCAAGAAACATCTGGGCGAGTCATTCAGCAGGAGTCTGCGGAACGTCCGCGTGGCTAAGGGTGAAGACGCACTGAAGAATACCACGGCCTCCATTTCGGAAATCGCATATCTGTGTGGCTTCGGTTCACTATCGACCTTCAGCAAGGTTTTTAAAGAGAAATACGGTAACAGCCCGACGAAATATCGCAGAAATTGGAAACTGGGACAAGTCCAGGACGTCAGGACAAACCTTAGCCGTTGACACTCAATTGGATACACGCGTTATTGAATCTATATTAGTATATTAGTCAAGTTAACCTTCGGGCACTGTATAGTCAGAATACGGGGCAGGTGTCACCTGTTATCGTCGATTGCTGATCACTTCAGCGAATTCAAGCCCGTCGGCGCATGAATCGGTTTGGATATTTCGTGAGAAAGGAGTTTGAGTACCCGGTCAATTATACTGAGTTTCATGACTGTAAGTCGTTGAAAGGCTGAAGCCACTCTGTCTTCATCTTGAGACATCGCTGAAACCGGGGTCCGAATTTGGATACCGCTATTCTCCTTTGGTTCGCTCACGTTTGGCGCGCCGCTGCGGATAGCAAATACTGGCGTTCGTCCGCGGGTTTCGCGCTGGTTGTCGCAGGCGAAGGGAAGGGAGACGACATGGTACTCTTGCAAATAGCCAGGAGGCCGGTGCTGACTTCGGCATCTGCCCGACGGACCGCGCCGTGTCGACTGGAACGACACACGACCGACGTAAATCCCCCCAGGCATCTCAAAGAAGATTCCCCACTCTTGCCCACCTTCCCGTTTCTTTCTTCCGGTGCTGAGGTAATGCCGGGCCTGCCCTTCCACGTTTTCCCATGTTCTCTTCCATCGAAGTTTGACAGCCGGTCGGGCGTTCCGGGGTCAGGTTGCGGGCAAAAACGATCGAACTGTCCAATTCGCACGAAACGAAACGACTGTGCGCGAACGGGTTACCGATGGTTGCCGCGGACCCGTACCGGTGGGACTCATGGGCTCCTTTTCACACCTTTGCTTTCTCTGTTGGCGTAACGGAACGGAACTGCGAGTCTTGTTTTGGAGGGATTCGGTTATGTCTTCGATAATGTGCTTCTTAATTACATCCATTCCAGTCCTGGCTCCTGCAGTTCCGGTATCCGCCGGCGCCAATGCGAACGCCGAAAGGTTCCTGGAACTTGCCGCCGGTTACGCTGCGGGTGGCGGGACGAGTGGCGAAGCCTCGACGAGCGCAAGTTCGCCGGAGGACACAACCATTGCCGCGGCCAAACTTCTATTGGAAGGTAATATTTCGCATAACACCGCCCCGTCGCCCGACTTCGATGGTGACGGTACGGTCGGTTTCTCCGATTTCCTGATCTTTGCAAGCGTATTCGGCTTGCGCCAGGGCGATGGGAATTACGATGCCAGGTATGACCTCAACAGCGACGGAGAGATCGGGTTTCCGGACTTTCTGATCTTTGCGCAAAGCTTCGGCGGTGCCCCGCCGTCATCGGGCGGAAATGGTGGGGCAACAGCAGTCGCCATTCCGGACGAGAATCTGCGTGCTGTTATTGAAGACAGTCTGGGCAAGGCGTACGAGCAAATCACGAGGGCCGACATGGCGACCCTGATGCGTCTTGAGGCGACGAACAGGAATATTCGCGATCTGACCGGACTTGAGTTTGCAATTAACCTGACCGAGTTGGACCTTGGAGTAAACGAATGGGCAGTGGGGGACGTAAACCTCACTGAGAAAATCGACACTGAGAAAATCTACTCTTTGTTACAACCGACGACCGATAGTATCAAGCTGACAATAGCGCTTTTGCTCTCACTCGA
>CAXXJS010000039.1:0-21212 GCA_963662665.2 Candidatus Latescibacterota bacterium | reverse complement strand
AACGCACAGCAAGCCGCCACGAATGCCGCGTCGTGATTTGACAGGCCCCAGAAACGCGTTTTTCCGGCCCGGATGAGACGATCCATTGATTCACAGATCTCCGCAGCGGGGGTCCTCTCGTCCGGCGAGTGCAGCAGATACATGTCGACGAAATCGGTGCGCATACGCTTCAACGACCTCTCGAGCTGCCGTGTCAGGAACTCCCGGGTGAATCTCGCCGGACCACTCGCGCCTCCATCGCGTGCGGGAGGATGTGTCGGCGGCACCTTCGTGCAGATGACGGCGCTGTCCCGGCGGCCCGCCAGCACACTTCCGAGCAGTTCCTCCGAGGCGCCCCATCCGTACTCCTGTGCGGAGTCGAAGAAGTTGACGCCCGCGTCCAGGCAATGCCGCAGCACCCGCTCCGCCCGGGGATTGCGTGCGTTCCCCTCCAGGTGGCGGAAGGCCGTGCCCTGGCAGTAGCGCGTGACCGGGAGATCGGTCTGTCCCAACCGTACTTGCGTCAGTTGCGAAGAGGGTCCCATATTTCCTGACAGTCCGTTGATAAAGTCGCTCTGCAGGTGAGGGAGCGCAACGCAGTATTTCTACCGCAAGGGCCGGCCGCAGCCCGGATGGACGTTTTCAACGGGCTGCCATGGCCGGGTTCATCACCAATCAAGGAGACAATCCATGAACGTCCCACCCAAAGACGGAATTCGCGTTCCCGTCGAAGACATGCGCCGCCTTGTACGCGAGATCTACGAGGCCGTCCCTCTGCCCCCGGAGCACGCCCGGCTGATCGCCGATCTGCTCGTAGACACCGAACTGCGGGGCGTGGTCAGCCACGGCGTGATGCAGGTGGAGCGCTACGTCCGCTCATTCCAGGAAGGACGCGCCAATCCGGATCCGACCATCCGGGTCCTCCACGAAGGCCCCGCAACCGCCGCGCTCAACGGGGACGGCGGCCTGGGGATGATCGTTGCCACACAAGCGATGCGGATGGCCATTGCCAGGGCCAAAGAACTGGGCGTCGGCGTGGTCACGACTGTCTATCACGACCATCTGGGCAGCTCGGGGAAGTACGTGCGGATGGCCCAGAAGGAGGACCTTATCGGCATCAGCCTCTCAGGACGGAGCGCCGCGCCGTCCTACAACCGCGCCAACAGCATCCGCGGTTCTATCCAGGGCAGCCCGCCGCTGGCATTCGGGATGCCCGCGGGCCCCGGTCGGCCCAACTTCCTGCTCGATTATGCCAGCCATTTCGTGGCGGACGACGAGGACGTCCGCAGGAATCCGGCGGTATTCGTGAAGGCCATCGGCATGTCTCACGTGGCCAACATCCTCTCGGGGACCCTGGGGGGGCAGATGCTCCCTGAATTCGACCGTCGTGCCACGAAGTTCAAGGGCGCCGACCAGTCCGGATTTCATATGGCGCTGGACGTGAGCCGCTTCACCTCTCCCAACGCCTTCAAGGCGGACATGGACTACCTGATGGGCGAGACCGCGAAAATGCAGCCGTTGTCCGGTCTCCCCAATGCGGGTCTGCCGGGGCAGAGGGCCTGGGAGAAAGAGGCCGACTATCGGGAGAACGGCATTCCCGTCAGTGCGAAAGCGGTATCGTCGCTCGAGGGCCTTGCCGGCGAGTTTGTTCTTCCGGTCCCGTGGGCGTAGGGCCCCGCCACGGCCACGGGATCTGGAACGCAGTTCATTTTCTCTAACGGAACCAGTCGTAATTCAGCCCGAGAGATCGATCCTCAAGTGGAAGCGCCACGCGCTCTCCGTCTCGCGCCGAAGAGAGCTTCAGCGCGATCTCGACTTCCAGGGCGACGGCAATCCGCCGACCCGAGTTCTTGGGCTCGTCCAGACGGCCTTCCATGCAGTCGATCACGTCGTTCAGCGAGTAGACCGCGCCGTAGGGATACACAAACTGCGGCTCCGGCCACGGCATCTCGACCCGAACGTTACCGGTCGTCTCCAACTGCCGTCTCAGGCGCCATAGGCGGTGGGCTACGAACTCGATCTCTCCCGTGCTCCCTTCCAGCCGGACCCCCGGTGCTCCCGCCCGAAAGTGTACGACCGTCCGGTCCGCCGTGACCATGATTCCCTGGCCCCTGAACTCGTCGCTTCCTCCGGGTCCGTCGAACTCGTCGGTGCCCGCTCCCCGGCGGGGCAGGTCTCCGATTCCCGACACCCAGGCAGGCGCGCTATCCAGGAAGTACGACCAGTTCTGGTGCTGGGCGAACGGCGAGTCGGCCTCGATCGACCGGATGTCCCCAATGGCCCCGCTTTGTACCAGTTCCCTGGCTTTACCGAAAGAGGGATGGGTCGTCGTGATCGCGCCACAACTGAGCGGGACGCCCGCATCAGCACAGGTTGAAACCATGCGGTCCGCCTCCTCGAGCGTGTGGCACATCGGCTTGTCGGTAACGATGCCGCGTGCGCCGTAGGCCACGGCCAGACAGGTCAGGTCGGCGCGTCCTTTCGTATTCGTGGCGATGGCCACGATATCCGGACGCTCGGCGCGCAGCATTTCTTCGGCATCCGTGTAGGTTGCCTCGATGCCGTAGCGTTCGGTGAACGCCGCGAGCCGTTTCGGATCCCGGTCGGCTGCAGCCACCAGTTCCACCTCGGGACGGGTGTGCAGCGCCTCCGCATAAGTGGTCGGATTCCCTTCGGTGCCCGGATGGTCGTGGTGGTAGAACCGGCGATGGACGTCCAGTTCGGGCGTCGGACGGTCCACGTCGTCGACGTCGAACAGGTCGGGGATGCGGGTTGCCAGATCGTAGAGCATGCCCATCCAGCCCAGACCGATTACTCCGGCTCGATATTTGGCCATAGGTTTCTCCGATCGTTATGATTTGAAAAGAAGCTGTCAGCCAGATTCGGTTAGAGGTAAGAGGGTAGCCGGGAGAGGACTTCACCATGTCCCGGACGTTCGCGATATGGCCAGGCGATGCCGATACCCGGATGCACGGCTTTGGTAGGGGCGACCGGCCGGTCGCCCACTTCACCCGCGACTATTTGTGGGTTTGTAGGGGCAACCCTTGTGGTTGCCGGCTTTGTCGCTGTTTCCGGCTTTACCTTTGTGTCCCTTCGTGTCTCTGTGTGAGGAATTCCTGTCTCCGGAATGTCCGCCGATCCGCGTCAGAAGATGCTGGTGTTCCTGTCGCGTATCCCGTATGGTATAACCTTCCAGGATGCACATCCCAAGCCAATTTCTGGTCCCCATTGTACAGGGCCCGAATCACGGGGTCCGGATAGCGTCAATCCTTTCTCCAGGAGTCACAAATATGCGTAAGAGTAAACTGCTTGCGAAAATACGCGATGGCGAGCCGGCCCGGATTTGCGGACTCGGTCATTTCATACCCGCGTACATCCGGATGGCCGCAAACGCGGGCTACGACTGTATCTGGCTGGACGGGGAGCATCGGTGTTTTACAGACCGGGAAATCCAGTCAATGCTCGCCTACTTCCACCTGTTCGACATCGACTGCATGTTCCGCCCGCCGACGACGGAGAGGACAAGGCTGTATCGATATCTGGAAGACGGCGCGACGGGACTGATGATTCCGCACGTGTCCACGCCGGAAAAGGCGCGGATGCTGGTTGACGCCGTGAAGTTTCCGCCGGTTGGCGACCGCGGCCAGGACGCGGCCGGGCTCGATGCCGACTTCTATGTATCAGGCGGGGAAACATATGTGGACGATGCCAACCGCCAGACCTTCCTCGTCGTTCAAATCGAAACGCCCCTGGCCCTGGAAAACCTGGACGCGATCGCATCCACGGCGGGTGTCGACGGCCTGTTTATCGGACCGGGCGACCTCGCTTTGAGGATCGACAGGCTGAAACCGGGATACACACTTGACGAAGCCATCCGGAAGGTCGCGGACGTCGCGGGCGAACGGGGTGTGGCGTGGGGATGTCCGGCGGCTTCCGCGGAGCATGTTCAAGAGTTGCATGACATGGGCGCGAGGCTGATCGCATACGGCAGCGAGTTCATGGCATTCCTGCAGATGCTCCAGGAGACTTCGCAAGACCTGGACGGGGTCTATGGCAATCGTACCTGAGGTTCCCGGCCGGTCAGAATGTCTGAAGGGGATAGGACCCTTCGGTCGTTCCCCGACCGGAAAAGGACTCAGGTTCCCTCGAATCGCGCCAGCAATTCGGCCGCCCTTTCCCGCATGGCCGGGTCATTGTGCCGCGCAATGATGCGCTGTAGCGCAGAAACGGCTGTTTCGTCTCCCTGCTCGGCCATGTCGAAGGCCATCCGGTCGCGCCTGTCGTGGTAACTGTTGTCGTACTCGACCACTTCCAGGTCGTAATTCTCCCAGTAGTACTTCAGCGATTCGTCTTCCCAGCCTCTATAGATTTTCTCCCACGTGTTCGGCTGGCTGTGGGGAAGAATGCTCCCCGGCGCAATGGGATCGCTAATCCTCTGATATCGAGCGTCGATGGACATGCGAAGACGGTCGGACCGGTTCGGAAGGCCCTTGTGAACGAGCATGCTGTGGAAGAAGAGGACGTCGCCCTGCTCGAACGGACCGCTGACCCATGCGCCTTCGAGCGGGTCGGTGATCTCGATACCGCCGGCCCCCATGGCTGGCTTGAAGTCGTACACGCCCCTGCGATGAGATCCTGCGGCGACCTGCAGGCCGCCCATCCTGGACGGCAGATCGGCCAGCGGGATCCAGGCGGTGTACGTTTCAGCTGTTCCCTGGATGGGAATGAAGTCCTGATGGGCGGGCGTCGTATACGCCTCCCGTTGAGGGAAGATGGTTCTCGCGATGATGCGCGCATGCGGAAGAATCGCTTCGCCGGCCATTCGTTCGAGAAGGGTAACGATGTTCGGGTGGTGCTGAAGCGCATGAAACGCTTCCAGCCCGTACATTTTGGCGTAGACGTCCATGTAAGCAGGCTCGGGCTCGACGCAGAAGCCGTCGAGATCCGCGACGGCCTCTACCGTCGGCGTGTCGGTATTGACCCATCCGGCTTCCAGGGCGACCTCGAGGAACGCCCGTCGCAGTGCTTCCAGGATCTCTCCGGGCAACAGCCCCCGGATGAAGAGGTAACCGTCCTCATGCATGCGCGCTCGCAGTAGCGGCGCGTTTCCCGCGATGTCTGTTGAATCCTCAAAGGGCTTCAAAGCCAGTCCTCCCGCCAGATGCGTGTGAAACGTCTCGCTGTGTTTCCTGCGCTGCCTGTGCCGAGCCAGGCAATATGCGCGTTTCGCTGCGGACGTCCTTCGCCGACCCTTCAACGGACTGCTAAGGGAGCGGCTCAGGGTTCAAGTTCAATGATCTCCGTATCGTGCGATCAAGTCAGATTCCGGAAGAAAAAGCGTTGCGCCGTCCCCCATGGAATGGCGTCCTTCTCGGCCGGGCTGAGGAAGCTCGCGTGGTTCCTGATTAACGCCACGGCGGCCGGAAAATCTGTTATGGGGTTCTCCATTTCGATGGGTCCGCCGCTGTCGGATTCCCACATGCAGCGCTGCGCGCCGTATGCTCTCACCACCCGCTGAATCAGCGGCAGGGCATCCAGGTAGGGGGCGTGGCGCGACCGCGCTGGTCCGATTCCGCCCGTTTTGCGTCTTTCGAACGGATTGGCTATATTTGTCCGTCCTGAAAGAACCTGAATCCCGTTGCCCGGACTACGTTATGGCGAAAGAGAAATACAACGGCTTGTGGCAACCCGACATGCTGGACCGTTTTCCGATGGATCCCAACGTGATGGTACGCGACCTGGACGGAGAACGGCTGGAGCTTATCCTTACGTACGTGGCGGAAACCGGCCGCAGCGAATCCCTTTCAGCTTTTATTTCGGGAATTGTGGACCGACACCCCAGATATCTGCGCGTGAAGGAACTGTTTGAAACCTTCGAAGCATACAAACGCATCGGTCAGGCCATCTATGAACAGTGGCGCGCGGGCAACGTGGAGACGATTTTCGACCTGGCTTGCGGTCACGGTCTACTGGGCATCCTGCTGGCCTGGCGCTTTCGCGAACTGCGTGTGGTCTGCGTGGACCTGGAACGCCGGCCGGCCTTCGATAACTATCTGGAGATCGTGCGCGAGCAGGGTGTGCCCATGGAGAACGTCGAGTATATCGAATCTGACTTCAAGGACGTGAAACTGGGCCCGCGGTCTTACGTCATCTGCATCCACGCCTGCAACGAAGGCACCCGGGACGCGCTGGAGATGGCCGGCGCGGCGAACGCGTGTTTCGCGGCCATGCCCTGCTGCATCCGGGACCGGATCTACCTGCGTCGCATCAATCATCTTGACGACTACGCGAGGTACACGGCTGCGGCGGGTGTGATCGCCGGACGGTACGGGGCCTACAAGATCACGGCGATCGACCAGCGCATCACCAACCGTAACCTCATTCTCCTCGGCGCGCCCGCGCAGGCATCCTGATCGACTACACGTACGGCCGCGTCGGACGCCCGGGCTCGTCGAGTCCCGCCGCGGGGCATCGATATCACCCGATTGCCGAGTCTCACCACCGGAAGTCGGGCTCGCCCGCTTCAAAGGCTGCAGCCGACGCCATCATCGTCTCCAGGTCTCCCTTTGGCCGGTAACCGATCAGCGTCTTTGCTTTCGTGATGTCGTGATCGTACATCCAGCGCACCGGTACCGTCACTTCCAGGGGTTCCCGCCCTGTGATTTCTCCAAGTAGCCGGGCGCCTTCCGGGAACGTGAAGGGGGACGGGGCGCCGCCGTTGAACGACTCTCCAACGGCATCCGGAGACCGCAAGGCGCACACAATGCAATGCGCGATATCCCTTGCGTCATTTGGCTGGTAGTACCATGGCCGCCCGGATTCGTCCCGGACGGCGCACGGTTGCTCAGGGCTTTCGGCGTGCGACTCGACGTCGTGCCACAGTTCGGTTCCGTCGGCCATGTACATTTCCGTACGGGGCCCGACCTGTCCCGCCTTCAGAATCGTGCATACCCGTCCAACCGTAAATTGATCGAAGATCGTCCGTCCCGAAAGCACGTGGCTGGGCCGTACTATGGAAATTTGAAGCCCGGTCTCCCGGGACACCCGCTCGGCCATCAGTTCACCGATGTACTTGGAGAGTGAATACTCGTTGTCGGGCCGCTTCGGATGCAATTCGTCCACGGGATGGTAGGCGCAGGCGATGTTTTCGCCATTGTTCGGAAAAACACCGGACGAACTCACGTAGACATAGCGTTCCAGGTTGTCCGCGAACTGCCCGCACGCCCGCGACACTTCCAGGTTTATCTGCGTGTTGACCTCGAAGTAAGGTCCAACCAGGTTGGCCGTGTGGGCCACGGCATCCGTTCCCGAGACCGCTCGCTTTACAAAATTCCCGTCCGTCAAGTCTCCGGCCACAAGTTCCACGTCCAGGCCATCGAGCCGGCTAAGACATGGATCGTCCGGCAATACGGTACCCCGGACTTCCAGGTTCAGGTCCAGAAGCTGACGTACCAGCCGGCACCCCACCTGACCCGCCGCGCCGGTCACCAGAATTTTCATTAAGATCCTCCTGACCGCGCAATGGAGATTTGTCCGTCATCAGCGCAGAAAACGCCACCCTGCCGTCGTAGGGCAGGATGTACGGCACCAATATAGCGCCCGTGGTTAAAGCCCGCAACATCTGGTGTTGCTCCCCCTCTCCCCGGTTTCAAGGAACCCGCCGGAGGCAGGGAATTTGGGGAGATGTGGACGTTGAATTTGATCTTCGACTTTGATTCTTGCTGACTGCTGAAGACTGAAAACTTGTCGCTTCTGTTCGAGCCCGCCTTTCTTCTATTGGATACCGGCCGTCCGATTTGGTAAATTGGCTGGACGTCACGCACGCATTTCGCCTTGTGGCAGAACCCTCGAGCGATTCCAATATCTCCCTTGCTGTTCGGCCCCACAAACGAATGCCCTTTCCGGAGCGCTACTCATGTCCACCGCCGTCCGTTTCGGTCCCGCGCATATGCACGCTATTTCCCGCAACCTGTTGACGGCTGCCGGCGCCCCGCGCCACGTTGCGGAAACCGTTTCCGAAATCCTGGTCAACTCCAACCTCTCCGGCCACGATTCCCACGGCGTGCTTCGCATTCCAACCTATCTGGACGGCATCGCCGGCGGCGCCATCGTGCCGGCCGCAGAACCCGAGGTTGTTCAGCAGGGTACGAATGCCCTGATTGTTGACGGACATAACGGGATGGGCATCTACACCGCACGAAAAGCCACCGACCTTGCCATAGAGGGCGCCACGCGGTCGGGAGTCTGCTGCATCAGCTTCAGACGGGTCGGCCACTTCGGACGGCTCGGCGAGTACGCGGAGATCGCTGCCCGCGCCGGCTGTATCGCCATCATCACCATCGGCGTGGGGACCGTGGACGCCGTCGCGCCGTACGGCGCAACCCGCGGCCCTCTGGGAACCAACCCCATCGCCGTGGGCGTCCCCACCGGCGACGCCGCTCCGTTCATTCTGGACTTTGCAACGAGCGTCGTGGCCGAAGGCAAACTCCAGGTGGCCCGCGCCGAGAAGTCGTCGATTCCGGAAGGATATATCCTGGACAAACACGGCAGACCCAGTACCGACCCCCTGGACTTCTACGACGGCGGATATCTCCTGCCGTTCGGGGCGCACAAGGGCTCCGGTCTCTTGCTGTTGACCTGCCTGCTGAGCGGCCTTTCGGGCGTTCCGGAAGTGGAGCAAGGTACACTTTCAGGCGCCTTCATGCAGGTGATGCGCGTCAGCGCTTTTACGCCGCTGGCGCCCTATCAGCGCGGCATTCGCGCCTTCCTGGACAATATCAAGGCCATCCCCCCGGCCCCCGGTTTCGACGAGGTCCTCGTGCCCGGCGACTTCGAACACCGAACCCGCCAGCAACGTCTGCGTGAGGGGTTCGACGTTCCGGGCGCCATCATGGAGCAATTAAAGGATCGGGCAGACCGGCTGAACGTGTCCACGTCGGAAGACACCGTCGAACCCGGGGATGAGGATCGTTACCGAGCTCAGGGGCGACGCATGCGTCGCCCCTGAGCTACACCCGCATATAGAAAAGGGGGCGAGATCTCTCGCCCCCTTTTCCGGATCGTTCTTCTGTGACGTCCCTATACGTGCGGGCCGCGTTCCCGGATAACCCGCAGCGCCAGTTCCGGATCGATCTGCACAATCATCTCCGGTTCGATCTTGCAGTGGCCGGGCAGATCGAATCCCGCCACCGCACTCCGGGCGTGCCAACCCGACAGCGAGGCGTCCATGCCGCTTTCCGCGAACTGGGATCCCGGGCCGCCGAACACGTCGTGAAAGACCGTGCTATACCCGTCCACGACCTGGGGCGACTTGGAAAATGATCCACCGCCGGCGGAATTCACCATGCCAATGCACTTCACGCAATACCACACGTCGTTGAGCGTACCGAACGGGTCCAGCGCCCAATGCAGCGTTACAACGTGCGAGATGCCCGCCTCCCTGCCTGCCTCGAAACCGGCTTCCACGTCCGTATCGTCGTTCGTGACCGCCCCGACGCCGCCTCCTGTACCCGATGTGAACACCAGCCCGGAAGGGGTAAAGGTGGCCATGCAAATCCGCCTTCCCTGGGGCGCAGGACACGCGTCCTCCCTGGACCCGAGATCGATCCCAAGCGTCTCCAAACGGTCGTAAACGTCGAAGTCCCGTTGCCATGAATTGTGCAGATCCGCCATTTGCTCTCCTCCGAATGAGTTAGTGATTCCCTGGAATGTCCATTCAAAATAAGCCCTTCATCCGCAATGTCAAGCCCGTACAATGACACGGCATTACGGAATCCTCAAAGGTAGAAGATTTTCGAATCCGGCTTTCCTGAAGGACTATGCTACCAGATCGTAGCCGCGATATAGCGTTCGCCGTCCGGTTCGTCGTCGTAATAATACACCGATACGACCTTACCGTCGTTCCGCTGCACAGCCCGCGGATAGCCCACGTCGTGGTCGCCTCCGTCGGCCCGCAGGACCACGGGTTCGGACCATGTCGAGCCCTCGTCTTCACTCAACACCGCCCGCAGTCCAGAGGGTGCGTCCCGAAATCCGTATACCAGGCACAGACGCCCGTCGGCAAGCAGCACCATCGCGGGCGGGTTGCCCCCGGTCCCGGTTTCGGCCACCGGCCGGTTGACATAGCGCCAACTCGCCGCGTTGTCGTCAGAACCGTACAGGTCGATCCAGTTGCCGTCCCTGCTCGCGTCGCCTCCCCGGCACCGCACGGACACCAGGATGCGGCCGTCCGGAAGCCGGACGCCGGCCGGCATGATGGCGAAGCCCTCGGGCTCTTCTCCAATCCAGGACAGAAACGCGAACGACCTCCCGCCGTCCCCAGTGCGGGCGCAGAACACCCTGCCCTCGCGCCCGTTGGACTTGGCCGATGTCAGGAATAACGTGCAGGACTCCTTTCCATCTATCAGATAGTCCGTCCGCGCCGCGATGCCCGGCAGCCCGAACATGGGCAGACCGAACGGCCCGTCCCAGGACCGGCACCGGTCGGCCGACGTATAGAACCAGGACCGAGCGCCCGCCGAGAGGCCCGTCCGGGCGCACATCAGCGCAAAATCCGGGTGGCTGAAGTCGATCCCCTCGGCGTGACCCGTGGGCAGCGCGGCCGCCACTTCTATCTCCAGGGAGCGATTCACGTGCTCGTTCGCCGATACCCCCTTACCTTCCGGAGAGGCGATCGGCATCGGTTCAACCGTCCAGGTCCGGCCTCCGTCCGGGCTGCGCGCCTGCATGGTCTCGAACGGCCGGTCACGGTCGCGCCGGTGAAATCCGCCGTCCGACTTGTGATACCCCAGCGTGAAGCCCACTACAATTTCGTCTCCCCAGGACCAGATCCCATAGTTCGCCGGCCATCCGGCGTATCGTCCCTTTTCCCTGTAGATGACGACGTGTTCCACGGTTCATCCTCCCATCGTCTGTCGTGTGCGTGTCTCTAGACGGTTTCTGGTGCTTCCGATCATAACACCCGAATGACGCCCGCGGGCATACGCCACAAAGGCGTCTTCGTTACTCCTGCCTACAAAAATCCGCCTTGTGCGGCGTGCCGGGCGGCATTATTCTATAACGGCCGCGGCATACACATTCCGACGCCCTGCGCGTCCGGACCCGACTAAAAGAAAGGACTTGTCGATGGACACTCTGCAACTGGCGGCGCCCACCAACGCATTTATCCTTTTCAACGGCAGGGACCTGAGCAATTGGACCGCAAGGGACGGCGGCGAACCCGGCTGGGCCGTGGAAGACGGCATCCTCCAGGTCGCGCCACGGACCGGTGATATCATCCACACCGAGCCGCTGACCGATTTCTATCTCCACCTGGAATTCCGTTGCCCGGACATGCCTGAAGCTACCGGGCAGGCCAAAGGCAACAGCGGGGTGTTCCTGCAGGGCCTCTACGAGATTCAGGTTCTGGACTCCTCGCACGTAAATATACCGGGTACCGGCGACTGCGGCGCTTTCTACCTTGAGTCCGCCCCTCTGGTGAACGCCTGCAGACCGGCAATGGAATGGCAGACGTACGATATCTGCTTCCGAGCGCCCCGCCTGAACGAGGCGGGGGAGGTGTCTGAACACGCCCGCGCCACCGTGCTGCAGAACGGCATCGTTATCCAGAATAACGTGCAGATCTCAGGCCCCACCGGTTCCGCCTCCGGCATGACGATTGAAACCGCTGGTCCACTGCGTCTTCAGGACCACGGCGACCGGGTAGCCTACCGCAACATCTGGGCCGTGCCGCTTCCAACAAAGGGGTCCGATACGTACGATCCGCGATAGATTCGAAATATCGGAATACCAGAAGTCGAGCAAAGCCAGCGGTTCTGTTCCGGAAACCAGACCACCAATCGCCAACGACGATGACATGAACGACACCATCGACCTGAGCAGCCTGAATTCTGACCCCGGCCTTCTCAGGTTCGCCATGAACGGAAGCTGCGTCGACGGACCGTCCTTCGAAACATGGAGGCGGGCAAGATCGTTCATTGCACACGAAATCCATCGGCCGGGTACCATGCTGGACATCGGCTGCGCCAACGGTTTCCTGCTGCGTTGTCTCCAGGAATGGTCCAATCACGCGATCACACCGTTTGGCATCGACTCCAGCGCGGGCAGGGGTCGGGACATCCCCAGATTCTTTCCCTCACAGCAAGATCATTTCGCCCGGCTTCCCGTGGAGCGGCTGGGCGAAATCGACGCTCACGGTCTTCCCGGAAAGTACGATTTCATCTACTGGGCCGTCTGGGACAATTACGGGTTCGACCGGCAGGACCGGATCGACCTGCTCGAACGCGCCTATGAAAACGTGAACGACGACGGGCGGCTGATCCTGGGCTTTTACGACCGCGACCCGGAGACAATCGAAAAGAAAATCGCCCGGATCCGGGAGCTCAATCTGGGGCATGCCGTACGCATGGCGAATCCGGACGGGCCGCAGGAACTGGTCAGGATATCAAAATAGTAAAGGTGGGGAGACGGGAGGCGACCACGCCCCATTCATCTCCTGATCACGTCCTCGAATTCCTGGAACATCTCAATGCTGATTCCATCAGGGTCCAGCGCATACATCGCACGGGCAACCACCACCCCGTCGCGGTCCACGTCCGTTGGTGGATTGATCGACCCGAAACCGGCGACCTTCAGCCGCGCATGCAGATCATCCACGTCGTCTACCTCGAAAGCCACGTGGGATGCGCCCAGAAACCGGTTTTCCTGGGGCCGCGCTTCGACTTCGGGATGAACGTACTGAACGAGTTCCAGTATGAATTCGTTCACGGGATGCCGCAGAATCGCAATCATCAAGTGGACCTGATCGTAACCCAGAATCCTGTCGTATGAGGGCAGATCCTTCCGCTCGGATATCCGCACCAGTTCCATCCCGAGCAGGTCCCGGTAGAACGCAACCGAACGTTCCAGGTCCGATACCGTAAATCCGTGATGGTGCCCCATTACAATGCCCATATCTCTTCACTCCCTGAAAGTCGACGACGGCTCACGCGGCAATTGTGACAATATAGTTCGTCAGGCCGGGGGGCAGCCGCAGGTCTGCCCACGGAAAATATAACACTGGACCCGATAATATCAAGCGCCGGTTCGCGACGGCGCGAAGAGTGGAGCGCGCGACTGACTCCTGGGGCTTATCGTTTCGATTCACGGAACCAGCGGGCCACAACGGTCGTCTATACTTAGCAGCCCTTTGAAAAAGTCCATCCGGGCTGCGGCCGGCCCTTGTGGCCGAATTACTGCGTTGCGCTTCCTCCCAGAATCCCCGATTCGACGCGGTCGCGCGCCCAGTCGTTGGGCCGCCGGCCCGGTCCGTTTCCAATCCGTCTCAAAGGAGTTGGTTCATGCGCATCCGAAGCACGTTTACCCTGGCAGCCCTTTCCCTGATTCTTGTTTCCGGGTCCGGTTTTGCAGGTACCGTCGAAGTTCCGGGCGATGACGACCCGGCCCTCTACGTCGTGAAGGTACACGCCGACTGGTGCGGCGCCTGCACGGCCCTTATACCCGTCCTCGAGGAGGTCCGGACGTCGCTTGCGGACAAGCCGGTACTTTTTCTTGAAATGGACGTGACCGACGCGAAACGCACCTCTCAGTCCCGCCTGCTGGCCGCCGCCCTGGGTATCGAGGAGCCTTTCAAAGCCAACAACAGGACGGGCCTCGTACTGGTCATCGATCCCGAAAAGAAAGCAGTTGTGGAGACCCTGACACGTAAGAATCCGGCGGAAGAGATGACCGGCAAGATCAAGACGCATATGGCTGCAACCGGTACGTCGTGCGAGTGACGGTCTGAGCGACACGAGGCGATGCGCACATGCCGGGATCGGGTAACAACAAAGGCATTGCGAAGATGTAGCCCTTGAGGTTTCTTTCTGATCGCTACACGCAGACGTCAGGCCGTTCCGCGCACCCTGGAATTTCGCGTCCCCGTCGAAAAGGATTTGTGCAATGATCATCAAAAACATCACCGCGACCACGGTCAGCATCCCCTACGCGGCGCCCGTCGGGCCGTACGTGGGTCGCGGCGCCGGAGGCGGCACGCTGGGTGGAACCGGCCTTATCGTCAGAATCGAATCCGATTCGGGTCTGATTGGCTGGGGCGAGGGCACCGGCGGCTTCGAAACGGACCCGAACGCGGTCCTGTCAGGCGTCCACGTTTCCGACATCGAAAAGGCAATTGGCCTCATGGATAGTGCGGGCATTCCCAGGGGCCCGATGTCAGGGGTCGAAATAGCGCTCTGGGACCTCCTCGGCAAGCACGCCGGGCTGCCCGTCTGCCGCCTGATGGGTGGCATCGTACGTACGGAAGTTGACTTCACCGCGTGCCTGGGCCTGAAGGAACCCGAACAGTCCGCCGCCACGGCCCGTGAGTACATCGACCGGTGGGGATTCCGCGTTATCAAGACGAAAGCCGGCAACGACCCCGCGCAGGACCTGGCCATCGCCGAAGCGGCCTGTAAGGAAATCGGCGACGAAGCCGTATTCCGTCCGGATGCGAACGGCGGTTACCCGCCGGAAGAGACGGTGGAGATTATGAGGAAAATGGCGGATCTGGGCGTCGGGCACTTTGAAGACCCGTGTCACACCGAACACGTGGAAACGCTGGCGCGGGTGCGGGAGGAAGTGGGCACTCACGTCCTCGTGAACGGAGGCGTGGCCCTGCCCGACAGCATCCGGCCCTTCCTGGAAGCAGGCTGCGCCGACTCCCTGATGCCGGATACCCCCGCCGCCGGCGCGTTGCTTCGCGTGAGAAAAATTGCCGACGCGGCCGAGCCGTGGGAGGTCCCGTGCCTGATGCACTGTTCGCACGACCTGGGCCTCAAAACTGCCGCGATTACTCATTTGGCCGCTTCTACGCCCAACTTCTCCGGTCCCAACGACACCTGTTACCACGGTCTGATCGACGACGTTCTCGCCGAACCGTTCAGGTTCGAAAACGGACAGTTGAAAGTTCCTCTCGGCCCCGGCCTTGGCGTGGAAGTCGACGAATCCAAAGTCGAGAAGTACCGGGTCTGAATCGCGTTCGGTTTTGCTCCCGAGTCACGCGGGGGCAGAACGAACATCGCCGCCCCGGTTTGTTTTCCAATCCAATCGGAAAGGCCCGGCATGGACGCCGTCCGGGTGGACGACCGCGACTGGTCCAGACTCACGCTGGGCGAACGCATTCGCCAGATAGAATTCGACGGATACCTCGTCCTGCCCGATCTGCTTCGGCCCGGGCACGTGGGCGCGCTAAAGGCCGAGACCGCCAGGCTGGAGACCCGCGCTGTGGACTACAGCGTCCACCAGCAGGTCTGTCCGAACCTGCAGTTCACGGGCGGTCCCATCACCGACCTCATCGCCCATCCTCCCACCCTTGCCTTCCTGAACGAACTCTTCGGCGGCGAGACCATCTTTATGTCCTGCACGTACGCCCGCTCCGAACCCGGCCATCCCGGCATCAGTCTCCACACCGATGGCCAGCCCTACGGCTCCCGGATCTTCGGCTACGGCGGCAGCGTACCGTTCATGGTGAGGGTGCTCTATTACCTGGACGACCTCACGCGTGACGTCTCTCCCTTCCGCGTTATACCCCGCTCTCATCTGTCCATGCACGCCGACGCCAACCCCTATAAACGCTACGGGGACCATCCCGAACAGGTAATGGTCCCCGTCAAATCCGGCGGCGCCGTACTGATCAACCACAAAGTCTTCCACGGGAACTTCCCGAACACCGGCGCCCATGCCCGTGAAATGCTGGCCATCGCCTACCGCCCCGCCTGGGCGGGGCCTGTTGCAGAAGTACCGGCCTGGGACGAAGCCGACCTCAATGCCCTGCCCGAATCCGTCCGTCCCCTGTTTGCCGATCCCAACACCCGCCACTGGGACTTCCAGGGCGGTAACAAACCCGCCGACATGGCAAGCGAAGCCTCCGGTATCAATCCCAGCCGCTGGGATCGCCGTTAGAAGGCGTCCGGGATTGCGTTGAGGCGACCTTCAGGCGCGCTTCACGTCAACGAGTTCCACTCCGCGCCGAGCGCATCGAACTGTCCGTAGAATGCATCCAGTACCTCGTCGTCGAGCGGTCCGTTCGCCGTCAGTGCCAGGTTATCCCTGGCGTGATCCGGATTCGTCGTTCCCACGATGGCCGTATCGATGGCACCCTGCGAAAGCGTGAAACGTAGCGAAAGTTCTATGGGATCCCCGGGGGCGCCATCCGGAATCGCAAGCTGTTGCGCGCGTTCCCAGTAGGAATCGGCGTAACCGTACGGCGACGCCGACTGCCCGATCGCCCCGTTCGCAATCGGTCTCTTGGCAATCACGCCCATCCCCGCCGCCTGTGCCTCCGGCAGCACGTTCGAGCGTCCTTTCTGGTCCACCAGGTTGAACGAGGTCTGGAGGGTGCTGAATACCCCCATCCGGATCGCCACCAGCGCATCTTCTCCGTCGCCGCTGTATCCCACGTACCGAGTCTTGCCCGCCTCCTTCGCCCGCATCACCGCGTCCACGGCTTCTCCCGTCCTGAGCACGTCGGCCGAGCAGGTGTGGAGCTGGACCAGGTCGACGTAATCCGTCTTCAGGCGCTGCAACGACCGGTCGATGCTTTCCTCGATCACATCGCTCGACCACGGTTCCCCGGCAGCGTCCCCGGTCACGTGTCCGCACTTCGTGGCCAGCACGTATTCATCCCGCCGCCCACCGATGTACCGGCCGATCAGTTCCTCGCTGTTGTGATAGCACGCCGCCGTATCGATCAACGTGATCCCGTCATCCAGCACCCGGTTGAGCAGTCTCCCCACCCGGCCGGGATCAACGTCTTCAAGTCCGATCCTGGCGCCGCCGAACCCCAGGCGGGTGACTTCCATGTCCGTCGTGCCAAGCGTGCGTGTCTCCATTGTGAAACCTCCAATAAGAGCGTAAGATGTAACAGGTGAGAGGTGAGAGGTGAGAGGACCACCCTACCACCCTCAACCCTTGCGCTTACGTCACATTTGTAGGGGCAACCCTTGTGGTTGCCCGACTATCCGGACCACCCCGCCCCGGGCTCGCCCGATCATTGCCACCTGTTTGGTTGCGGCTGAGCATAGCGAAGCCGCGCTAGGGTTTTGCTGTTCGGTTTGCGGTTTTGCTTAAAGCTGACAGCTGCGGACCGTGAAGATAAGGTCAGCGGAGGGCGAACGCAAGAGGTTACCCCGTGATCCCGTTTTGGGTTGACAGAATAGCCCGCCTGGTTTAGGTTTGAATATGACGATGTATGCATCCTGAAGACCGAACAAACGGTGAGCAGGACGGTCCAATTCCAATTGCAGACCGATGTTCCGTGGCCTGAACACCGGATTCCGCCAGGGGGAAACACCGATGGAACAGACCGCTGAAAGGGCCGCCTTCGACAACTACGTTAACGACGGCGGCTACACCGAGGACCTGTACGAATTCCACGAAATCGACGAAGGAATCGAAAGCCTGGATGCCGCCACCGATGCGGACGTGGATTTCTTTCACCGCAACGGCTATCTGGCCGTCAGGAATGCCTTCAAGAGCGCCGAGGTCGACGGCATGTTGAATGGCCTCATGGATCTCATCAAGGGCATGAATCCGGAATTCAAGGGCGTTCAGTTCGAGTCAAGCTACAAGGACACCCTGCATGCGCTTTCGGACGACGAACGGTGGGACGCCGTTCGCAAGCTCCAGTATTTCATGGGTTACGACCACCGCCTGACCGCTGTGGCCGAACACCCGAAAATCCTGGATATCATGGGGCGGATCATCGGCGAGGAACCGGCGCTCTATTCCCACCAGGCCATCCTCAAACCGCCGCTGGTTGGACGTGAAAAACCCTGGCACCAGGACCACGCCTATTTCAATCTGCCGATGGGCACCCCCATCGTAAGCATGTGGATTTCCCTGGACAGCGCCACGCCCGAAAACGGATGCATGAGGGTGATACCCGGCACGCATCTGCGGGGTCCCGTGGTTCATTTCAAGCGTCGCGACTGGCAGCTTTGCGATACGCACGTGGTCCGAGACCGCGTTGTGGCGGTCCCGCTCAAGCCCGGCGGCTGCCTTATCTGGTCCGGCCTGATCCATCACGGCACGCCCGCCAACAACACGCCCCATCGACGCCGCGCCCTCCAACTCCACTATTTCCCGGCACGCGTGAAGGCAAGCACTTCGCAAGAACGGCTGGCCGTATTCGGCAGCGAGGGCAAGGACGTCACCTGCTGACGCACACAACGATTCTAGCGCCCAACTATAAAAGCCCCGGTGAATTTCCCTCCGGGGCCTTTTTCGCCTTTGTGAAAATATGGATACCAAACTCCAAGTCCTGATCCGGATCCTCCTCGGCGGCCTGGCGCTCTACGTCTTCTACGGCGCCGTCCTTTTCTTCGCACAGCGCCGCTTCATATTTCCGCGACACCTGGTCCGGATCCCGCCCAGCGCCACTACGGATGTGCCGGGAATCGAACGCATCTGGCTGGAAACGCGCGCCGGTCGAACGGAAACCTGGCTGCTCCGGCCCGAAGCCGAGACAGGCCCTGCTCCGGCGGTCGTCGTCGCCCACGGCAACGCTGAACTCATCGACCACTGGGTCGGCGAAATGACGGCTCTAAGACGTCTGGGATTCGCCGTCCTGCTCGTGGAATACCCCGGTTACGGACGGTCCGAGGGGTCGCCAACCCAGGCCAGCGTCACCGAAGTCTTTGTGGCCGCGTACGACACACTGGCCGGACGAGACGACGTTGACACGGATCGGATCGTATTCATGGGGCGCTCGCTCGGTGGGGGCGTGGTGTGCGCGCTCGCGGCCGAACGCCCGCCCGTGGCGCTGGTGCTGATTTCCACCTTCAAGAGCGTCAACGCCATGGCCGCGGAGAAATTCTTCGTCCCCCCGTTCTTCGCCCGCGACCCGTTTGACAATCTGAAGACATTGAGGAACTACGCGGGACCGGTTCTCATCGCGCATGGCACGCGGGATAATCTGATCCCGTACAGCCACGGCGTCGCGCTGCGTGAGGCGTCGGGGCGCGGCAGTCTCATCACCTACGAGGCAGGGCATAACAACTGCCCTCCAGACTGGCCGGCCTTCTGGGCCGAAGTCGAACGCTTTCTCCGGGAAGAGGAGATCATTCCGTAAACCCGCGCGATGTACGGGTCGGACTTTCCCTTAAGCGACTTGCCTTGGCGGTCGTTGGGCGCCGCGGACTCGTTTCTGTGGCTCTACGAAAAAGTGGCGATATTATGCGAATTTAGGATAGAACCCCGTTGCCTATCGGACAACCACATCAATTGAGTTGACTTGGTCTATGTTCTCAGCAATACTTTTCAGAGCGCTTGTTGCAAGTGCGCCACGGGTAGTCGGGGTCGCGGGAAGATGGATGTGCAATACAAACCGCATGGAGTAAGACATGGGCGTAGCTGTCATGGATGTGCCGGTTGCCGGAGAAGTGTCGTCTCTGATAGATCGTTCAGCGCGTGAAAACATGGATGCATTGTCGCGCTCCTCAGTTTTAGGCGAGATTTACCGAAATTTCGAAAATACTAATGATGCAGTTTTAAATGCCATGTCTGATTGGCGTGAGTTTTTGAAGCTGCTTGAACAGAACCCGGGAAATTACAAATCTATGTGCCGCGAAGGTGACGTGGAAAAGGCTATTGCTGGCCTGGATGAAGCCGGTAAGTCAGTGCGCAGAGAAACTTGGATGGATCTTGGAGTGAAAATTAAGGAGAACCACCCCGGAATTTACGATAAATTCAAAGCGGTGGATGAGAATATTGAAGCCTATGGCGCCCTCCTCCAGGAGGTTAGCTGGACCCTGTTGATTTTACATCGGGAAAATCAGCTCGCCACGGGGAAGTCCATTTCCGTAGACAAGGCAATAGCCGATATGTGGAGATAGGTGTGGCTGGATTGTTTCTCCCAGCGGTACAAAAGATCCAGTATCACAACAACGATGTCAGAAAGGACGTAAAAAAGAGTTACCAAATCATATAAAAAAACGCCTCGAAGAGTTGTTTAGGGATCTCCGGCTCGGTCAGGTACCCAGGACCGGGAAAAACATCGCGCAAGTGGGAAATGTCAAGAAGTATCGTTTGAACGATCAGTATCGGGTAGCCTTTTCCGTACGAGAAGGTACAGCGTTGATAAAATGTATTGGAGATCATCCGAGGATGGAAAAATATATGGCTAAGGTAGAGACGGAAACCCGAAAGCATCGAAGATAACGCGAACAGATGCTGCGTGATCGTTGTGAGCCGGCGCGATCCGGACGAGACACCAGGCAGGGGCCTCGACACGCAGGCCTAAGACTGTCTTTCAAATCAGCGTCGGTAAGAAGAGAAAGTGACAGGCACAAAGAAGCCGAGGCGAAAGCCTCGGCTTCTTTGTTATCTATTTTCTCGTGGCCCGGGCGGTGACGGTGGCGTTGTTTCCGGTCTTGGAGGCGGTGCGGGTCTGGGGCTTTCGGGATTGAGCGGCGGCCTTATGTCTCTTCCTCTCCGTCCAATATACCGCCAAGCTCGGAGGGAAGGTTTTCTCGCGATATTTCGGCACGCAGGGAAGTCTATAGCGAAATGACGAAGACCACGTCTTTCTCCGCCCGCTCGCCGCTGTTCATATCGTTGATCGAAACCTTCAGCGAGTATCGGCCCGGAACCTGTTCATCCAGCGCCAATTCCACGTATTCTACTTCCTGGTCAGCATCACCCTGCTGTTCGTACGTAACGGCCAGTTCTTCTCTCTTGCCGGCTTCCCACCGGAACAGTCGGGAGATGTTGCTCACGGTGCCCGGTGTTTCCCTGGATGTGATCGTGTAGGAGACGTTGTAATTCGTCTGTCCGAACTCATTCCTGCTCAAGTTGTAGATTTCGTAATAGACGAATACGCTCTGGCCCATCTTGTAAGTTCGGGAGGGCATCGGGACTACATATAGGTCTCCCTTTTTGAACTTTCCGGATTTTCTGACTTCGCCAACCTGCCAGGCCAGTTCCAGGTCGCTGATCTGCAAGCCGTCTTCGCCATAGGGCTCCACCATGACCTGCTGCTGATAGATACCCATTTGCCCTCTCAGACGGTCCTGCGACTTCACCTCCAGCCTGTAGGCGCCGGGCGGCAGGTTCAGCTTTAGTACGCCAGGTAACACTATGCCTTCCCCGGCCTGGTTGCCCGCTGCCTCGTACGTCAACTCGTCCGCCTGGCGATAGACTGTGTCCAGCGAGGCTGAAATGAGAGCTGCATGGTTCATCAGAACCTGTCGAGTCACATC
>CAXXJS010000038.1:0-23578 GCA_963662665.2 Candidatus Latescibacterota bacterium | reverse complement strand
TGACACATAAGCGCCAGGGTCGCACGTAGCGCTGCTTTTCGAAGGCCGGGCGGAGCGACGAGGGTCCCGTGGTGTCAACGGAGGCGAAACCGGGCGCGGCCGGATCGTCGAACTGGGGCGCCTGCCAATCGCTTACGTCGCGCCATGCGATCTTTATGACGCCGCCGTCGTCCACGCCGTATCTGCCCGCGTGATAGATGATTCGCCAGGTACCTGTGGCGCCGGCGGTTACCGGTTCGTCCGGGTCGATTTCCGCCCACCCGTAGCAGTCGCGAATTTCCGCCTCGCCCATATCAGGGGTCCTTTCGGATTCCGATACGCATTGATGTTGGCAGATCCGCCCTCTGAACGGGAACACCCGCTTGCGGATCGTTTCACGGCGTTTCCCGGTGGGTCGGGGCGATTAAAGATAGGGTTTATCGGAACGGTGACAAGGGAAATCAGTGCCGGGATCGGCGCCCCTTTCCGCTTGACCGGTGCCGGGTTTCACGTTAACTTTTCGGCGGCTTGCGTCGTCTGTCGCACCATACCTTCCGCCGGTTTTCACACCCCGTCGAAGTGGCTCGCCCGCGGTAATTCCCAATGGACGATAATCTCCCCGTGGTCAGGCTTTATTCCAGAGACGACTGCCACCTGTGCGACGTTGCGAAAGGGCGTATCGAGTCGGCGGGCAAGCATGTCATGTTTCGTTTCGAGACCGTCGACGTCGACGACGATCCGGAACGATACGCGTCGTACAACGAGCGGGTCCCGGTGGTGTACGTAAACGGCGAAGAATTATTCGCATTCCGTGTGAACGAGCGGGTCCTGGTGCGAAAGTTGAAATCGCTGTCGGCCGGTCCAGGGAGACGGTATGGTTGGGGATAACCTGTTCGCCGCGCTGGAACCGGAGGCGCCGCTTGCGGACCGGATGAGGCCGCGCTGCCTGGATGAGGTGCATGGGCAGGATCACCTCACGGCGCCGGACGCTCCGTTTCGCAAGTTGATCGAAGGCGACCGGGCGCCTTCGATGATCTTCTGGGGCCCGCCGGGTTCGGGCAAGACCACGCTGGCGCGGCTCGTGGCCGGGTTGACGAAGAGCCGGTTTGTAGCGTTCAGCGCGGTCACTTCCGGAGTGAAGGAGGTCAGGGAGATTGTCGCGCGCGCAAAAGGGGAACGCCGGTTGGGGAGGCGGACCACCCTGTTCATCGATGAGATTCACCGTTTCAACCGGGCGCAACAGGACGCGTTCCTGCCGCACGTCGAAGACGGCACCATCAATCTGATAGGGGCAACGACCGAGAATCCTTCCTTTGAGGTGAACGCGGCGCTGCTTTCACGGACACAGGTGTTTGTGTTGAATCTGCTGGACGTTCCGGAAATTTGCGAAATCCTGGACGCCGCGCTTGCCGGCGACGGGCGCGGGCTGCCGGACGTTACCGCCCACCCGGATGCGCTTGAGACGATAGCCGCTGCGGCGGAGGGAGACGCCCGCCGTGCGCTGAATGTCCTGGAAATGGCCGCGGCATCCGCGGGGACGGGTAGCCGGTTGACGGCGGAGTCTGTCAAGGCGGCTATGGGAAGCAAGGCGTTTCTGTACGACAAGAGCGGCGAGGAACACTATAATCTGATTTCTGCGCTGCACAAGAGCCTGAGGGACAGCGATCCGCATGCGTCGCTATACTGGCTGGCCCGAATGATGGAATCGGGCGAACACCCGCACTATATCCTGCGTCGGATGGTCCGATTTGCGTCGGAGGATATCGGAAACGCGGATCCCCGGGCGCTATCCATTGCGCTGGCCGCCAAAGACGCTTACGATTTTCTGGGAAGCCCCGAAGGCGATCTGGCCATTGCACACGCGGCCGTGTATCTGGCCACCGCAGCCAAGAGCAATTCGGTTTACAGGGCCTACGGCGAAGCCCGGAAGGACGTCATCGAACAGCCGAATCTGCCCGTTCCGGTACACCTCAGAAATGCACCGACGAGCCTGATGCAGGAATTGGGATACGGGCGGGGATACCAATACGCGCACGACGATCCGGACGGGTACGTGGCGCAGAGCCATTTGCCGGAAAATCTGGAGGGCCGGGCCTATTATCGTCCCTCCGATCGGGGATACGAACAGCGGGTCCGGGAACTGATGGACTGGTGGGACGCGTTGAGAAGGCGAAAGTCAGGAATGGAAAGCGCGCCGGACGACGTTTAGCGTTGAATAGTGCATCCGCAATTGTGTATATTGCAGGAGCCCGTGATTGTGCCTGATGGCGCTTGACGTGTTCACCCTTTTTACGTTTTTGCAGAAGGGAGGCGAAAAATGAGGCTGACCGGAAACTTCCTCGTAACCTATCCGCCTCCCGGGCGTATTTGACGGAATCACAGCCGTTTCTTGCAACTCGATTGTCCCTCCGGAGCCGCGGGTAGGCTTAGTTCCCGCGGTTTTTTTCGTGCCTGAAGGCGTGGTTGATCCTGACACGGAGGAGATGATCGATTACATGTACAACTCCGATTTCTGGGAAGTACGGCTGAATCAATGCGAGCTGGAGAAGATTTCCGACGAAGACGGCCTCTGGTTCGAGTCCGGCGATGATCGACGCCTGCGGTACGTGTGGGAGGACCGGATTGCGGACCTGGCTCTCCGGATTCTGGAGGCGGTACCGCATTGCCTCACGGAGAAACAGAAAGAGGCGACGTTTCTGTATTTCCGCCACGGAAAGACGCAACGGGAAATCGCCGAGATTATGGGGATCTCCCGCCGCGTGGTCAGCCAGCACCTGTTCGGTATTACGCGCGGGGGCCGGCGGGTGGGCGGTGCGATACGCAAATTGAGAAAGCTCTGTGAAGACGAGGGGTTGGGTCTCGACGTCCGGGAATCTGAATCGTCATAGACATTGCCCGCGATCTCAGACTGCCCATCGCCTCATTTTCTGTTCGTCCAATTCAACGCCGAGGCCGGGTCCATCGAAGGGTTGGAGCGTGCCGCTCCGGTACCTGAACGGCGTCGTGCAGATATCATCCACCAGGAGGGCCGGCCCGACCAGGTCCGATGGAACCGTTACGTTATCGGAAGCAACGGCAAGGTGGACAAACGCGGCGGTGCCGGGACCCATCTCCACCGTGCTTCCCAGCAGCGCGGGGACCCCTGCCGCCTGTGCGGTATGGATCAGACGTTGGCTGCGCAGGATACCGCCGGCCTGGGAGGGGATGACGTTAATGACGTCCACGGCCCGGTGGCGTATGAGCGCCGTTGAGAAACCATCGTCCATATCGGCCACGTGTTCGATGATCTGAACGGGGGTCTGTTTCCGGACGCGGGCCAGCGAGCAGGCCGCTTCCTCTGCATTTTCGTTGATCCATTCGGGATTGTCGTTGGCGACAGCGCGGTTCACGGCGACTACCGGCGTCTCGCAGGCATCGATGCCGGCGGCGGCCATGTCCCGGATTTTTTCCACGGCCTCGTCCTCCTCCCACGCGCCGCTGGCGTCGACTTTGAGGTAGACGTCGGGACCCGCTACCTTGCGAAGACGCGCGATACGGTCCAGATCGCGTGAAAGGTCCTCTCCGACTTTCAGCTTGAAAGCCCGGAGTCCACGGGAGACCATTGTTATGATTTCTTCTTCAAGCGCGTCGAGCTCTTCCTGCAGTGAGACGCCCCGCCGCATATAGGCCACCCAACAGACGTCAACGCGTTCGTGACGGCGCCCGCCCAGGAGTTCGAAAACGGGGGCGCCGTATTGCTTTCCGGCGAGGTCGAGCAGAGCGATCTCCACGCCGAACCGGGTGAGACCCCTGAGTTCGGGATGAACGTCAGCCGGCAGTTCCGCCGCGACACGGGCGCACAGATGGTTTCGATCGGCGACGTCGCCGTCTCTCAATACCCGCAGCAGGAGATTGCGCAAATCGCCGGCCTGGAGCGGATTCATCCGGTCGGCGATGTCCGGGACTTCGCCCAGCCCGACGTGGTTCCCGTCCGTGAAGAACTCGAGGATCTGGTATCTGGACCGGCTGAGATCTTCACCGGGCTGGAGCCCCTGCGGGTCCGCTGCATAGGTGGTGTAGATCCGTGGAACCGAGACTTCCCGCACCCGGACGTCGGTGATCTTCATGGGTGTGGTCCTCCCGGTTCAGACGGAACCCGTCATGCCGAGTTGATTTCGTGAATACGACATGAGGGCCGCCGTGACGATGCTGGCTATGAGCAACACGCCCGCCGGCATCAGCTTTCGGGTCCTGATGAAGCGACTCAGTGAAATACCGGTAAGCAGCAGGGATAGCATCAGGCCAATGAGCAGCCCCGTTGCGGGATCGGTCCGTCCGGTCCAAAACGCGTAGAGCGCGACCAGACCGCTGATGCCGCCCGCGGCGAGCGAAACCGAACTGTCCGATTTGAGCTTGCCCATAATGCCGCCGGCGATCAGCAGGAGACCGTACAGCGCCAGGACGGTTTGTGCGAGTTGGAGCATGGTTTTCCTCCGAATGCGGCTGAAGTTCAGCCGGTGCGGTACTTTTCCACCGTGGCCAGATCCAGCTTCACGCCGAGCCCGGGCGATTCGGGCAGAATGAAGTGCCCGTCCTCAACGACAAGTGCGCCGTTTACAACGTCGGCCACTCTGGTGAACGGCAGTTCGTCGCATGGCAGCGTGGCATTGGGTATGGTTGCCTGGACATGCACGGAATACGCGGCGAGGACGCCCAGGCAAAGGCCGCCCATCTGCACCCAGCAGGGGACGTCGTCGGCTTCCGCGAGGGCGGCGGATTTCTTCACCTGCTGAGCCGGTCCCCCCAGGTTGACGTAGTCGATGCATTCGGCCTTCAGCGCGTTCAGCACAGCTTCCGGAGCGCCCAGGTGCAACGCGATTGGTATATGTGTTTTTTCACGCAGGAGGCGATACCAGTCCAGGTTGTTTTTGCGCACGGGATCCTCGAAGTTGGCGACCGTTCCGAACGGTTCCAGTTCACCCGCAAGACGCGCCGCAACGCTCGGGCGCTGAAACGCGGTGTTCGGATCTACGCCAACGGTGTATTCGGGCCCCGCGGCCTCCTTGATGAGCCCGATGGTTTCCACGATGTTCCAGGGCCGCGCCTTGAGTTTGTGGTTGGTGAAACCCAGTTTCGCGCCAATCTCGGCTTCGGCGGCGGTCTCTTCGGGCTGCATGGCGCAGGACCAGTAGGAGACGGGGATGCGGTCGCGGACCTTCTCCCCAAAAAAGCGCCAGACGGGGATGCCGTAGGCCTGTCCGGCGACGTCCAGGAGCGCGCATGTGAAGGGATCGGGCTGTTCGAAGGGATCCAGGGAAAGGGGATCCTGCCCGGTGAGCGCTGCGGCTTTTTCCGCGAATCGGGCGGGCTCGCCCTGGCATTCGCCGACTCCCTCGATGCCGCCGTCGGTATGGACGCGACACAGTGTGATTGAATAGATTTTGGGATGGTATCTGGCAATGGGCGGAATCGGCGGGATTTCCACTTCGAAGAGGTCGATATCGGTGATTATCACGGTGGGTCTCCTTTGAACAGACATTGTTTCACGGCTGCAAGGCAGACTTCGACAACCGTGTCCGTGTTCATGACGAGGGCGTGTACGTCGTCGCGATTGCCCGACATTTCGATGAGGAAGGCAGCAGGGACGCCGCGTTCGGCCGCATAGGAAATGCAATAGGGTTCGGGTGGACGGAAATTGGTGATGCGATCCATGTTGACCTGCTGATACGCGCCGGCGTATGGCTTCTGAGTCAGGTAACGGTTCTTCAGGCGGTCCCGGATATCGGTGTGAATGGCTGAAAGCAGTTCCCCGTCGCCCTTATGGGACAGCATCATAATGTAGTCGGCCGTATGGAAATCGATCACGCAGAGCGGCCGGCATCGGTCGATGATGCGCTGGATGATCCGCGTCTCGCGTTCGGAGGCGGGTTCCGTACCCATGTAATTGTAGTCCCATGGCATCCGCACGTCCTGCGTGTAGTGGAAGTCACCCCAGTGGCAGTCAAAGTTGCGGTTCAAGTCAACGCCCCGGGAATTCTGGCGGGTGAAGCGGTCGAACCCCCCGGGGTTCTGCACCGGCAGCATCTTGAAATGCAGTTTGCGGGTTTCCAATCCTTCCACGTTCGGACTCTGGCACAGGATTTCCGCAAGGCGCAGGAGGCCGTACGCGTTCTCCCATTCCCAGCCATGTATGGCGGCGCCGAAGTACATTGTGGGGTTGGATTCTTCGCCGACGTTCAGGGAATAGACCGGTCTGCCGTCACTGGAACGTCCTTCATCCTCCAGGTGGAGTTCCGGATACCCTTCCACGGTGTCGAACATCAGATCGACAAATCCATCGTAGGAAAGGCGTTCCGGATAGTGCTTGCCGTAACGGACGGCGTTGTTGACGACGTTGCCCAGGAAAAGATATTTGTTCGTGCTCCCCCAGGAATTGTACCACGGACGCACCGGCGATACCAGGTCCATGGCCACAATCCGGCCATCGCCAACGCTTTCTTCCAGCAAAACGGCGCCGCTGTTCAGATTGGATATGCCCAGAACGGCGACGTCGTCGGAAGTCTCCAGGTCCAGGATCTGACGTTGGAACATCTGGTTGGCATAGCTTTGATCGGGAGCGCTCGTGACGGTTCCGTACCACCACACGGTGTCGCCGACGGAATAGCCCCGGGTCACGTCGTTTTCGATCTCGATTCGCATCTCGGGACGGATGCGGTCGTGCACGTGGGTCTTGCTGAAATTGAGGCCGCGGTTGCGCGCGTATTCGAAGAGGCAGGAGACAACCTGCCCTCCGGATTCGGCGAATGCAGTAACGGCGTTGTAGTCCAGCATCCTCAGGTTTCGGCCGTCGTTCACCACGGTGATCAGGAATTCATACCGGTCGAGAACGCCTGGATCGCAGGATTCGCTCGTAATGTCCAGGCGTGTGACCTTGCCGGGATACAGAATGTCGAGATCGGCACCGATGGTTCCGCCGGGGCCGTCTGAGAGCAGCAGGATGTTCTGATCGGATGGCATGGAGTGCCGGCCTTCAGAAATGGGCGATGCGTGAAACCCTGCGGATTAATGGCTACAATCCTGCGATTGCCGGAGGGTTGACGATGTTTCTGAGCGGCTGGCCGAGCAGGGCCTTTCTGCAGGTTTCGGCGGTACTGGTACGCAGGTCAGTAAGGCTCTGCTCCGAGTAGAATGCGGAGTGCGGCGTTAGAAGCACCCGATGGTGCGCGGGGTGGTCGGGATTCCGCCAGGCGACGATAAGCGGATCGTCTTCCTTGAGTTGTTCCCATTCGAATACGTCGATCCCCGCCCCGGCCAGACGGCCGGATGCGACGGCCTCCGGGATCGCCGACGTGTCTACGATTGCGCCACGGGCAGTGTTCACCAGGTATGAACCTTCAGGCATGAGCGCGATGGCTTCGGCGTTGACCAGGTGGCGGGTCTCGTTGGAAAGCGGACAGTGGATGCTGAGCGCGAAGGCCTGGGCGAGGGTTTCCTCCAGGGTTTCCGCGCGACGTATTCCAAGGGCCTTGGCGTATCCGTCCGGTTTGTACGGATCGTAGAAGCACACGTCCATGCCCAGCGCCTTTGCGCGCAGGGCGGCGGCTGTGCCGATGCGCCCCAGGCCGACGATGGCAAATACGCTGCCGCGAATGCGTTGCAGGGGCGCCGCCTGGGAGGGCGACCAGGGTCCCCTGGATGCGCGCAGGCGCGAGTTGAGGAACGGGACGCCACGGATCATGGAGACCGCCATGCCCACGGCAGCATCGGCCACGTCTTCGGTTCCGTAGTCCGGTACGTTGCAGACCGGAATGCCCAGTTCACGGGCGCGGGCCACATCTACATTGTCGAATCCGACGCCGCCCCGGGCGATGACTTTGCAATTAATGAGGCGGTTCAGGGTCAGCGCGGAAATGACGATATAGTGGTAGGGAATAATGGCGTCGGCGGTTTCGATCCTGCCCGCGAGTTCGTCTTCCTGTGTCGCGTTCAGAACCCGGACGTCGGCAACGTCCCGGAGTATTTCCCTCTCGAGATCGGGAGTTGAGATGAAATCCGTGATGACAACGTCTGATTTGCGTCCGGACATATCGGATATGGCAGCGTGAGAGAGAGTGTGGGACGGGAAGCCGGTCGTCACCGTTCGGCGACATCAACCTATGTTCGTATTTCGGGCAAGTCAAGCCCATTCCGGTCAGCTTGAAGGGTCACTGGAAACAGGGAGCCGATGCGGGCAATAACGCCTGTAAACACGGATACTGAGCGGTCCGGTTGGCCGGGCGGGCGCCCGGAACTGCCCTGCCGCCTCAGCCGTCGTACCCGAGCCCCCGCCAGCGCTCACGGGCGGATTGGATGGCGTCGGGTCCGGGTTCCACGTAGCCCCGCGTGCTGGGGGGCGGCTGGCCGTGGCCGGCGTCCTCCGGGTAGGGCGACCAGTGGTCCTCCACGTAGGGCCTGCATGCCGTTTTCCGCCGGAAATCGGGAATCGGAAACGGAGCGCCGCTTTCGAGACAGGACCGCCAGGCCTGCACGCCTACGGCGGCCATGCCGACGCCCCGGTACACGTTCAGATAGGGTTGGCGGCCTGATCGGACGGCGCGGGCGAAGTGAAAATTAGTCCAGAAGTCCCCGCCTCCGTGGCCGGCATTTCGTGCGAGATCGCCGAATTCGGGCCAATCCGCCGTGTAGGTGCGGTCCAGTGACTGGTCCTTGCTGCGCAGCCAATCTTCGTGGTGTACGCGGACGCAACCCCAGTGGTTGGGTTCCGCGGTGGCGATAAGGCCGCGCTCGCCGTGAATTTCATAGCGTACCCGATGGATGGAACTGAGCTGCAGGCCCAGAATCCGAAAGACGGCGCCGTTGTCCATCCGGACCAGGATCAGACCGCCCTGATCGCCCACGCGCACGCGGTGGGGAGACTGGGTGGGCTCTTCAACGATCGACAGCGCGTTGACGGAGACGGGCATGGTACCGGTGATGCACATCAGCGGCGCGAGCGCGTGGCTGCAGTAGTAGGTGGGCGGGATCCAGTTGCGCCAGTGATCCAGGCCCGGTGAGATGCCCAGGCGCCAGTTTTCCTCGGCGGCGTGGTTGTATTCCCCTTCGGCGTACGTGACGTTTCCGATTTCTCCACTGCGGTAGAGGCGGCGCAACTCCTGGTTGGCCGAGGAGAACGGGTAGTTTTCAGCGAACATATAGATCCGGCCGCTGGCTTCCACCGCCCGGCAGAGGGCGACACCCTCGGCAAGCGTCTTGCACGCTGCGGTTTCGCTCATCACGTGTTTTTCCGCCTGCAGCGCCTTGATGGCGAAGGGCGCGTGTTCGTGGCTGTAGTTCGCCAGGATGACAGCGTCCATTTCATGTTCGAGGAAACGGTCGTAGTCCGTGTACGTGGCCACCCCGTATTCCCGACCTACCTGTTCGAGCTTCTCCTTCCAGATATCGCAAAGCGCCACGAGTTCCATACCTACGGCGTCGGTTGCGCCACGGGCGAAGCTCTGCCCACGGCCCACGCCGATGATGCCCACCCGGATGGGGCGTTTACCGGACTGATGCTGCGACATAAATGGCGCTCCTCGCGCTATGGTTAGCGGGCATAAACCTCTTATCGGACGCAACTTAAGTCTCGCATGGCGATCAGGCCCTGGAAGTTGTCTTAAAACTCCCGGTGAGTTCCCGAGCGCGAGCGAAAAAGTGTTGGTCAAGGCGGGAGAATCCGCCCCTATCTAAAGATAAGGGTGGATTCGACCAACGCAGACCGGCGCTTTTGCAGCCGGGCGAAGACCGTTGGGGGTTTTAAGACAGCTTCCCAAGCAACCGTCTCAGATACGCTCCCTGTTCGCCGACCTTGGCATCGTCGTCGCCGGGCCCGAAGTCTTCCAGCGAAAGGTATCCGGAATAGCCGACGTCTTTGAAATCACGGACGATCTGGCCGATGTCGGCGATACCCTCCCGGATGTCGGCGAAGTCCCAATCCCAGACCTGGGCGCCGGTATCGTCGCGCCCGGTGACCACGGGTCTGCCGTTGCCGACGTGGCAATGTGCGAGATAGGGACCGAGCAGTTCCATGCCCATCCTGGTGTCTTCCAGGCCCACGCGCAGCATGTTCGGAACGTCGTAAATGGCGCCGATTCGGTCCGGGTCCAGGTCGCGCAGCAGTTCGATGGCGCGTGAGCAGGTGACGGCGACGGTGCCCACGTGAATCTCGTAGAGGATCTTGACGTTGAACTCCCGGGCGGTTTCGACGAGGTTGGCAAAACCTGCTCGCGAATTGAGAAACTGGGGCCAGAAGGGCTGCGTCCGGTCGTGCCTCGGCGCGCCGATGCGGATCATGGGCGGGTTGTCCGGGTTAAGCGCGGCGGCGCCCAGGAACAGTTTCTCCACGACTTCGGTATCTTCCAACGTCACGTTCGGGGCCAGGGCGATCACCTTGATGCCGGTCCGTCTCTCGGCCGCCCGGATCGCTTCGGCCTTCTGAATGATGTTGTCCGGGCTGACGTCGGACAGGTGACGGCCCCAGAACGAGGGGTCCTCGGCATCGTCCGCGGGGTTGTAACGACAGCGCAGTTCAACGCCGTCGTACCCGTGTTCGGCCAGCTTGTCGAAGGTGCGGTCCAGGTTCCAGCGAGGAAGCATGACCGACGTGCAGGAAAGTTTCATTGTGTCTCCGCCTTTGCGGTACGTTACGGTATGAATCGGGTCTTCGGCGAAATTGCCAGGATGAATTCGGTGAGCAGGGCCACGGTTCGGTCCAGGTCCTTCAACGAGAGAATCTCCACCGGCGTGTGCATATAACGCAGCGCCACGCTGACAAGGCCCGTGGCCACGCCGGCGCGTGTGAGCTGGATGGCGTTCGCGTCCGTCCCGGTTCCGCCGGATGCAGCTTCGATCTGAAACGGCACATCGGCCTTTTGCGCCGCAGCCACGAGGCGCTTGAAGACAACCGGATTGATGTTGGCTCCACGAGCGATGACGGGGCCGGCCCCCACTTTCAGATCCCCGTCACGACGTTTGTCGACGTCGGGGTGATCCGTGGCGCAAGCAACGTCCAGGCCGATACCGAGGTCGGGATCTATACCGTAAGCGCTCGTTTTCGCGCCCCTCAGGCCGATTTCTTCCTGGACGGTGGCAACGGCGAACACGGCCGCCCTGGACGTTTTACCGGACCGGGCAACGCAGCGAAGGGTTTCCGCCGCCACGTAGGCGCCCATTTTGTTGTCGAAAGCGCGGGAGACGGCCAGATCTCCGCGGACGATTTCGAAATTGGGATCGTAGGTGATCGGGTCGCCGACGTCGACGACCTTTCCGGCCTCCTTGTTGTCTCCCGCGCCGATGTCGATCCAGAGTTCGTGGACCCCGGGCGTTTTCTTTCTGTCTTCCGCCGTCATCAGATGGATCGGCTTCTTGCCGAAAACACCGGGAATTGCCCCTGATGAGGTGTGAATGCGAACCTTCCTGCCCGGGACGATGCCGGTGTCGAAGCCGCCAATGGTATTGACGTAGATAAACCCGTTGTCGTCAATATGGTTGACCTGGAACCCCAATTCATCCATGTGTCCGGCCAGCATGATTCGCGGGCTGCCCTTGGGGTTATGGACCGCAATCGCGTTGCCGTGCGCGTCAACCGTGACTTTGTCCGCATATTTCTTCGTTTCCGCCGTCCAGACTTCACGTACGGGGCCTTCGTACCCGGATGGGCCGGGCGCATTGAGCATGGCTTCGAGAAAAGCACGGGAGGATTTGCGCATCGTTCTCCTTTCAGAAAACAGACCGTTTCCGGCATTGTTCGATGACCCGGATCAATTCACGGGATTCGTGTGTTTTAACGTGTGGTTCGGCATTTCCCGCAATCGTCTCGTGGATGTTCGTGTAAAAGTCGAGTTGTGCTTCAGTACGAATCGGCACCGTCTCTTCCTGCCACGGCAGCCGATCATGGTTGTCGTAACTGCGCCCCGGCGCCGCGCCATCGAACACTTCCAGTTCCGGTGCCTGATCGGGGTTGTAACGTCGGATATGGAAGGCATTCTCCGACTGTACGAGGGTTCCGTAACGCCCGCAAATGTGCCATGGTGCAACGGGCAGTGCAGCCGCGTGGTTGATTTCCAGATCAAGGAGTTGATTGCCCCCGGTCTTCAGCCAGACTTTAACCACGTCGTCCGCGTCTCCGCGCGTCGCAATAGCCCAGAGATTGCATCGGACGTCGACAACGGGCGTGCCGTCGGAAAGGTAGAGCAACTGGTCGAGGTAGTGGGCGCCGTAGTTGTTGAGCATGCCGCCGCCGTGTTTGCGCAGGCTTTGCCAGTCGTTTCGGCGCATGTAACGTGTCAGCGACCGGCGGATGAGGTAGACTGGGCCGAGAATCCCGCTATTGAGTATCCCTTTGAGCGTTTGCGTTTCAGCGGAAAGGCGATGCGGCTGGTAGACGAGCACTCGGCGGCCCTGCTGTTGCGCTTCGCTGATAATTCGGTCGGCCGACTTGAGGGTGGTGGTCATCGGCTTTTCGAGGATCACGTGACAGCCTTCGCGGAGCGCTCGACGGGCGTGCGATTCGTGCAGCCTTGTGGGCGTGGCGACAACCAGTACGTCGGGTCGTTCTTTCCTCCAGAAAGCGCTCGCGGTCGCGTAGGTCCGGCAGCCGGAAAGAGCGGCCGCCTCCTCGAGACGATCGGGCAACGGGTCGATAACGGCGACGAGTTGGAAATCGGGCGCATCCTTGAGGTCGTTGAAATGCCTGGACCAGCCGGCCCGTCCCAGTCCGGCAATTGCGACATTCAGCTTTTCCGCCATGGGGTGGTATCCTGAGGCGTCTGGCGTGGAAGTTGACGGCGTTGCCTTCTCTTTCTATATTCCTTCGAACGGTCTAGAAAATAAAGCCTGCAACCCAAATGTCCACTGAAAACAGGAGAGGTTTGCACCGGTTTCGGTGCGTCGCGGCCACGTGCATTCTACGCTGGATCTACAGGCGGGAGGTCTATGGTGGGAACCGGGTCAGAACGGCCAGGTGCTTCAGAAGGCGTTAAATCGACGACGATGCAGGCGGCCATTCTGGGCATGCTCGTTGTGAATATTCCACTGTTGCTGGTCAGCTTCGGCATGGGTTACGCCTCCCGCTTCGACTGGATGGCGGTTTCGGTGGGCGCCCATTTGAAAGTAGGGCTGCTGGCCGCGTTTCTGACCGTCCTCACGCAGACGACAACGATGTTTTACTTTATGGGTACGGGTTCGGCCATCAAGGCCGAGGTTCGGGAGCGTGGTCTGGATCCGGAGTTTCTGGCCCGCGCCCGCGCGTTTAAAGGCAGTTTTTTCTACCTGCTGACGTTCGGTATTCTGCTGATCATGGTTGCCGCGATGATCGGCGGCGGCGCGCACGCTGACCTGCTGTGGAGCGGCGGCGAAGGGGGCCGGACGTTTTATCAAATCCTGCACGAGGTCCTTGCGATCCTGAGCCTTCTGGTGAATATGATCGCATTTGCCCTCACGCCTATCTATATCCAGAAGAACAACCGCCTGCTGGATGACGTGGGAAGTACCCGGGTAGCGGCGCCGGAGTAGACTGTCCCGCCGGGAAGCAGCGGGGCGCCGTCAGGAAGCTGTTTTAGAATTTCTGGTGAGTTCCCAAGCGCGAGCGGCTGCACCCCATGAGCAAGCCTGCAAGCTGAACACGGAGGCGTTATGGACAACCGGGAGGTTTCGGAAATTCTGGAAGAGATGGCGATGTTGATGGAGTTGAACGGCGAGGGCGGTTTTCGCATCCGCGCGTACGCCAACGCCGCCCGGGCAATCGATTCCCTCGGGGAACCGGTGGCGGCGCTGGCGTCCGAGGGCAAGCTGGACTCGGTCCGGGGCATCGGGAAGGGACTCTCGGGGCGGATCGGCGAACTCGTGGAGACCGGCTGTCTGCCAGGACTGGAGGAATTGAAGTCGTCCGTCCCCGAAGGTTTGATGGAAATGACCGAAATACCGGGTCTCGGCGCCAAGAGAGTGCGAGCGATTTATGAAGAACTGGGCATCGTGGACATTGATGCGCTCTCCAGAGCCTGCGACTCCGGCGATCTGGAGGCGATGAGCGGATTCGGCCGGAAGACCGCCGAACGGATCGCCCACGGAATTCAATACATGCAGAAGCACCGGGGGCAATTTCTGTGCAATAACGCTCGCGAAGGGGCGGAGGGGGTTCGGGCGTTTCTGGACGACCAGGCAGGCGTTGAACGGCTCGCCGTGGCCGGAAGCGTAAGGCGCCGTAGCGAAACGCATAAGGAACTGGAACTTGTCGCCAGCACGAAGGATCCGGACGGACTGGCCGACGCACTGGTACGGTACGGAGAAGTGGACGAAGTTGTGGAAAAGGGTGAGACGCGGTTGAGTGTAATGTTGCAGTCCGGCATGCGTGTGAACCTGTGGCTCGTGGCGGAGGAAGCGTTTGCGACCGCACTGCATCACGTTACGGGCAGCGAGGCGCACGTCGCGCAAGTGCGCGCCAAAGCGTCCGAATTGGGACTGAAGTTGGACGAGAACGGTCTATTCGACGGCGAACGTCGAATCCCGTGTGCCGACGAGCCCGCGCTGTTCGAAGTGCTGGGTCTGTCCGAAATCCCTCCGGAACTTCGTGAGGGAGGAGGCGAGATTCGACTGGCGGAGGCAGGGGCGCTGCCAGCGCTGGTGTCACGCGCGGACCTGCGAGGGACGCTGCACGTGCACACCCGGCACAGCGACGGCAGGGCGGACGTGATGGAAATGGCGAGCGCAGCGGCCCAACTGGGTTACGGATACATCGGGATATGCGACCACAGCAAGGCGGCAGCCTATGCGAACGGTCTCACCGAGGACCGGGTCCGCGCCCAGTGGGAGGAAATCGACAGCGTGAACGCCGAACTCGATGGCATCCGGGTGTTGAAGGGAATCGAGGTAGATATTCTGGGCGACGGGCGGCTGGATTTCGAGGATGAATTCCTGTCGGAGTTCGACGTTGTCGTGGCGTCCGTGCATTCCAGGTTCGGCATGATTGAGGCTGAAGCGACCGATCGGATCGTACGGGCGGTGCAGAATCCCCACGTGGACATCCTCGGGCATCCCACGGGTCGATTGCTGCTTTCGCGCGAGGGTTACCCGCTGGACCACCGCGCCGTCATCGACGCCGCGGCCGAGGCCAATACGTCCATAGAGCTGAACGCCAATCCGCGACGGCTGGATATGGACTGGCGGCATATCGGATACGCCAGGGAAAAGGGCGTGAAGATTGCAATCAACACGGATGCCCACAGCGTCGAGGGGTTGGAGCAGATGAAGTACGGCCTGGGCGTTGGCCGGAAGGGCGGACTGACGCCTGCGGACGTCCTGAACACGATGACCGTGGATGATTTTCTGACCGTAATTAAGAGTGACTAAGTGATGGGCTGTCGTTCAGGGAATGATTGACTGTGATTGCATGCAAAGGCGGGATCCCGTGACGCGCGAGGAGATTTTCGAGACGGTCCAATCTCTGGCCGCAGAGAAGGACCTCTACGCCGCCAGCGAATTTGTGCTCGGACTTGCGGATGAGTTGAAAGTGGTCAAGGTCTTTGAAAACCTCCTGCTCGACTGTTATTGGAAAGCGAATTCTACGGAGCAGGTGATACACTTCGCGAATGCAGGCATCCACTATTGCCTTTTTAAGGCGTGCGCGGGCGACGGCATTGACGCCGCCGCCGCGAGGGAGCTCCGATTCGCCGCCAAGAGGATGGCAACCAACGCCGCGTCCTTCACGTGGATCGGCTGGGACGAACCGGGCGTTGAAATTTCGCCCGAGCAGATGCGGCACGGAACCGCCTTCGCACGGTACAGCGTCCGGCAACTGCATGAACTGGAACCGACTGACGCTCAACTCGCCTTTACGTACTGGTTTCTTGGCGCCCATCTGATCGCCGAGGGGTCGTACATGGAGGCGCTGTCGGTATTTGGGTCGGCCAGCGACTACAGCGCTTCGGCCGGCGGCAATCCCGATCAGCAGACCATGCTCGAAGGCTACGTCGGGCTGACGAAAATCCTCTCGGGCGACAACGAAACCGGCGAATCGGAATTCGATACTGCGGTTGCCGCGCTCGATTCCCGCGGCAACGAAGACGCCGTCTTCTACGCGAAGCAACTCGCGGACGTAAGGACATTTTTCGAGAAGCGCTTAGAAAAAAGCTAATGGCCGAGCAGGGCAGCCACGAGGGCTGCCCCTACAAATCCAATCGAAGCGCTACAAGGGCGGGATGCCCTCGCTCCCGGGAGGGAGGGGAGAGATTGCCTGCCCCGTGCGGTTTCGCTTCTTGCCGATTGCATAAAGGAAGAACCAATCGGGCAAGGACGTCTTCTCCCGTCTCCCGGCTCACGGCTCCCCGCTTTTTGGAGACCCCTCAGCCAAGCCAGACAAAGTCAGCTCACACGAAGACACAAAGACACAAAGGGAAACCGGAAAATGCGCAACTGTCGCATTTTGCGACACCTCCCGGATACCGGTTGCCCGGCGCGGGTTCGCAACGCTTAACCGCAACCAAATGTCGGCAATTATCGGGCGAGCCCGTTTGAGAGTTCAATCACTCCCCCCGTGAGGGGGAGTCGCAGAAGCCGAGCCCGGCCCCTGAGCTTGTCGAAGGGGCGGCGACGGCTGATGCGGTGGGGGGATTTCAATCCCTTACATTATGCAAACAGCCTGACTAAACCTGCACGCATCCTGCGTTGAAGTCTTACTGTAAGAGTCTAAAGATAGGTATCTCAGGGAGCAGCCTATCGTATACATTGTTATACACCATTGACCCGTCACCCTGAGCTTGTCGAAGGGCCGGCGAAGGGTGAAAGAGGCACCGAAACGCGGGCACTTCGAAAAGCTCAGCGTCCCCGTTTAGGCAAGTTCCGTTCGGCTGTAGCAAGTGCACAGTTGTCAACTATTCACTGCTTCCGGCAAAAAGAGGGGAGACGTGAAGAGACCACACCGAAACTCGCCGGACAGGCGCTGCGGCTTGGATTCATCCTCGATTTTTGCCCGATTGCAGAAAAGCAATTGCACAATATTGGCAGGTTTGATATATTCGCTATCAGGTCTGGATTCAGTCATTAGCGCCCGCCCCGCTTCTTTAATATCGTAGATTGTGGTACGACGGATGATTCTCCAGGAGGATCCAATGGCTGCGAGAAACTTGACCGCGGTGATTACAAAAGAGGATGATTTGTACGTTGCCGATTGTCCGGCATTGGGTACGGTAAGCCAGGGCACTTCCCCGAAGGAAGCGTTGGAAAACCTCAAGGAGGCCACGACTCTTTACCTTGAAGAAACCGGGGCTACGGTGACGGAGTTCAAGATTGCCTAAATTGCCTTCGGACAAGTCCGGCAATGACGTTATTGCAGCACTCGAAAAACTCGGTTTTGTTTTTGTACGACAGAGTGGAAGCCATGTTGTGCTTAAGCGTCCCGATCCGATCAGAAGCAAAGTGGCGGTTGTTCCTGTGCATCAACGACTGGCGCGTGGAACAATTAGAGGTATACTTACGCAGGCGGGTATTGACCGGGGCGAGTTTCTGAGTGTAATATAGCCATTAAATAATGCTGCACGAGAGGGTTTGTCGGCAAGAGCGACAGACCCTTTTGTACGTAGAGCCCATACAGGAACAGCATTGGCCGCGAGACCATGAACCGCAAGCGTGTTCTTTGCTTGAATCGAAACCTTGCTGCTGAGATGTTGCTTGCCAATTGGATCTGTTTTTCGTGGTCCGCGAGGCCGATTTGGCCGAGTTTGTGATAAACATGCGGAGCAAGGTGATGCGCTTTGAGGTTCTGAACGAGGAAAAGTGTCTGAGGCTGAATGAAGCTCTGATCGACTGAGAGGACGAATCAAACCGGCGATGGCACCGGGTATCACGGGTTCGTTCTGGACACTCAAGCGAACGCCGCTGTAGGCGTCGGGGCGCATGCTGTCGACCGTTACAGGAGCAATAAAATGAGCAACAATCCGTTGAGAACTGACGTTGCCAGATGTCGAGCGGGCATGGCAAAGCTGCTGACGAACACGATCGAGACGACATGCAAGATCGAACGGCGGCTGAACGTTAGCGGCGGTTGGCGTGAGTCCACAGCGGAAATCGACATCAATGCAGATCCAACTGCGGCGATACGGATCGAAGGCGCACTGCTGCTTCGCAAGGCGCGGATACACACGAATGCCGTCCTCCGAGCTAACGAGAGCGGCAACTTGCACTCGCTTGCGGTGCAGATGAGGCCGGTACTTGAATGTGCCGGACAGCTTGTGTTCAGATTTCGTACTCTGTTCATTGCGCCGGATGTACTCATGCCGATGGAGAAAGCCACCGCGATGTTGGGGACCCGAACGAACGCGGACTTCTATCAAACGTTACGTAACAGAACCAAAGGCCGAATCAGCGCCAAGGAATTGCGTAAGATGGCGACGAAGGCGGAAGCCGCCGTAGCGAAAGAATTCGGGGCAGGGACGCCGAAGAGGCAGAAATCGTGGCGCCTCAATCAAGCAGACAAGGTGGCGCACCTCGCTGGAGGCCGCGCATGGTACGGCTACTTGAGCGAGCACTTCAGCCACGGCAAGACGGCGGATTGGAGGGGGCTTTCGTGGCGAGGTGGCGTCATATCCATCGACAAGGTTGATGACGAATTCGCGTTCATG
This sequence comes from Candidatus Latescibacterota bacterium, assembly GCA_963662665.2. GTDB lineage: Bacteria > Latescibacterota > UBA2968 > UBA2968 > JAAXHE01. Next base: position 4,973 of record CAXXJS010000038.1, on the reverse strand, counting down.
GGCTTGATGTCCTACCTCGTGGAGCAGGTGGCTCACATGAACGCTGCTGTAGCGTTGTGCCCGGTCCCCGGAGACACGGGTGATCAATGGGACCAGTGGGTAGAACCTGCGCTGGCACAACTCAGCGACCTACGGGAGTCGTCCAAGGCGCTAATTGGCGCCGCCCAAGCCGCCGCGACGAGAGGAATGGATGGAAGCGCTCGAACCGACTGAGGTGCAGCGAGGACGGTGCGAGAAGTCTCGCGACATGCTTCGCGAACTCACTCGAATCCACATCGACATCGACGCCCCGAAGCGAAGGGTCAAGGCGGACGAGCCAGACTGGGTCTTCCGTCTGCGCAAAGTGTGCCTCCATGCGGTAGCGATCACCAAGTGCGAAATCAGCGCCGACGGCGTGCACGTGATGACAACAGAGCTGCGCGCGGCGTACGAACAGATGGACGCCGTATGGAAGTGCCTGCCGGATGAGTTCCGGTTCAATGAGGACCGTAGCTGGTGGGCCAACGAGGCAAAGGACGGGCTGGCAGCGTACAACCATCCGACGGCGGTTAGTTTGGTCTTGCCATTGGCAGCGGGCGGCTTCGGCGATGCGGACGAACCAGAAAGCTACCTGCGGCTTGCTGTATGGCTGGGCCGACTCGGGTGCGGGTACGGTCTGGCACTTTCTTATCTGGCGCGAGTGTTGGGCACCGAAGGGGACATCAATTCCCGTTTGACGGTGGTACTGTCCGATATGCGCTTATGATTGTTGCCGGACGTGTATACCGCACAGCTTGTTTGTTAATGATCGCCCAAATGCGGCCAATGCGGGATCGGCCTAATCAGGCCACCTCGGATGCGATTGAGGTTTCGGACTTTCCGGCAACGTATCTACCTTCTGAGTGTCTCCCCGACAATCAGGAGGGAAGAACATGGCAAACCGGAGGTTCGAGATGTATGAGTATCGCCAGGTATTGACGCGTATGCGTTTGGGCGAGTCGGATCGTGCGATCGCCCGTTCAGGGTTGATGGGTCGTCAGAAGGCCGGCGCCTGTCTGCATGCGGACACACACAGGCAGGCGCTTCGTGAAGTCGCTGGCCGTGAGGGATGGCTGGAGGCTTCCAGCGTATTGCCCGATGATGCGACCCTCGCGCAGGTTCTGCAGGTTCCTTCCTTACGACCTCAGTCGGCGTCGTCGGTGCTACCCTACCAGGATAAGGTGACGGCCTGGTGGCGTCAGGGTATCCGGGGTACGGTCATCCACCAGGCGTTGGTGGACACCTACGGCTATGCCGGCTCGTATTCTTCCATCCGTCGTTTTCTCCAACAGCTCAAAGACGCTCATCCCGACGTCACGACCGTGTTGGACTTCGATCCGGGCGACGTGGCGCAGGTGGACTTTGGGCGGGGTCCCACGATAGAGGACGTCTTCACAGACCAGACCATCGCGACGTGGATCTTCGTGATGGTGCTGGCCTGGTCTCGCCACCAGTATGCCGAGATCGTACCGGATCAAAAGGTCGAGACGTGGCTTTCCTGCCATCGAAGCGCCTTCGAGTTCTTCGGCGGCGTGCCGGCACGCGTAGTCATCGACAACCATAAAAACGCCATCACCAGGGCCTGTTACCACGATCCGGAGGTACAGCGCGCCTACGGCGAGTGTGCGGAAGGCTATGGCTTCACCATCTCACCGTGCCCCGTGCGAGACCCGAAGAAGAAGGGGCGCGTGGTGGCTGCCGTGAAGTATGACAAGCGCACCTTTGTGCCCCTGCGCCAGTTCCGTGACATAAGCGATGCCAATCGACAGTTCCAGGACTGGATCCAGGGGGTGGCCGGCAACCTCATTCACGGCACCACCCACGAACGGCCGCTGACACGGTTCGCACAGACCGAGCGCGGGTTCCTCAAACCGTTACCCGCCACTCCACCTGAGCAGGCGGCCTGGGCCAAGGTGAAGGTTCACGGCGACTGCCACGGCCTCATCAAGACCCTCTTCTCCAATCGCGTGCTGGACAACCTCCGCGCGGCGCAAGGCATCATCCGACTTTCCGAACGCTACGGCACCCGGCGCCTGGAAGCCGCCTGCGACCGCCTCAGACACGGCGCCTATCGCGTCATCCTGGAAGGCGAGAGCTTCCGCGCACCTAAACCCTTACCACAATCACCAAAAAAACACCTTGGAAAGGAGGCTGAAAAACACTAATTACATGCCCCTTCCGAAACCCCCAAATCGCCACTTCCAGGTGGCTCCATTATGCCGATCATGGGTGGCCTGATTAGGGCGATCCGTGACAAAAGTCGTACTTGTGACGGGTGGGAACCGCGGGATCGGTCTCGCAACGGCAAAGGGTCTGGAAAAGGAGGGGTGCGACGTTGCGTTTTGTGCTTGGCGGGAGGAGACGGTCAAGCAGGTGTCGGAGCATATCGAAGCCCTCGCCGTCCGGGCTGTAGCCATTCAGGTATTAAGGAGTCTCCAATGACACTGCGGGTCAATGTCAAACCGGAGTTATTTCGCTGGGCGCGAGAGCGGGCGGGCATTCATGTGGATACTCTCGTGAAGCGATTTCCCAAGTATCCTGAGTGGGAAAGCGGTGAAAAGCGGCCAACGCTTAAGCAACTGGAAAAACTCGCCCGCGCCACCCATGCGCCTATCGGTTCTTTCTTCCTTTCGGAGCCGCTTGATGAACCGGTCCCTATACCTGACATGCGAACGATCAGCAATGAGTTCGTCGGACGGCCCAGTGTGGAACTGTTGGATACAATCTATCTCTGTTTGCAGCGCCAGGATTGGTACCGCGACTATGCACGCATCGAGGGAGAAGATCCGCTGGCGTTTGTCGGGTCCGCTACAACTCACAGCGATGTTGAGTCCACTGCGGGAAAGATTAGGGCCGAACTGGGATTCGATATCGAGGAGCGGCACAATCTACGTACCTGGACCGAGGCGCTGAGGCGCTTTATTGAGCAGGCCGATGCGCTGGGCGTATTGGTAATGACAAGCGGGATCGTTGGTAACAACACCCATCGCAGGCTTGACCCCGCAGAGTTTCGGGGCTTCGCCCTGAGCGACGATCATGCACCGCTGGTCTTTATTAACGGCGCCGACACGAAGGCGGCTCAGATGTTTACGTTGGCTCACGAACTCGGCCACATCTGGCTCGGCGAGTCGGCCCTTTCCAATGCAGACGTGGTTTCCGTGCCTGTCCACGAAGTAGAGGCGTGGTGCAACCGTGTCGCCGCCGAGCTTCTTGTGCCGCTTGCGTCCTTGCGTGAGCGTTACCGTGAGAGCGAGGAACTACCAAATCAGCTCAATCGCCTGGCTCGCGAGTTCAAAGTCAGCACGTTGGTCGTACTTCGCCGGCTTCACGACGTCGGTGCACTGGACCGTGAAGAGCTTGGGTCAGCCTACGGCCGGGAATTGGATCGAATAAGGAACATCGAACCGGCAAGCGGCGGCAGTTTCCATCCAACGCTCAAGGCGCGTGTAGGTCGGCGGTTTGGTGGCGCCTTGGTGACCAGTACGCTGGGAGGGCGGACTTCGTTTTCCGAGTCCTTCCGACTTCTCGGTATAAGGAAGGTGTCGACATTGCGGGCCTTCTCGGCAAGTCTGTAAGGGCACTGCCGGGTGTTAATGGTTCTTAAGCGTACGTTGATGATCGTCCTGTTAAGCGTTCTTCCGGGCTCTGACGCGTTTGGATCCGGTGCCTTGTATCGTCAGGCGGATGGGACCTATGGCCCGTTGAAGACATTCCCTGATGATCAGACGATCAGTTTGTGGGAGGAGGAGTTTGACAGTAGCACTCCTGAGACGATTCAGAAGCTTGTCAATGAGTCAGGGACACCAGAGGAACACTGAGAGGGGCGAGAGAGTCGATTCTGGCAGTTTACAGGAGCGTACTGAGCGGATTCTGAAGGACAGGAAGAGGAGGCGAACGGAAGAGGAATAACAAAGCCTGCCGATTTGGGATTCGGGCAGGCTGTTGATGGTGTTACGGGAGATCGGGTTAATCCAGGGTGTCGAGCCTTGTCTTGTTTGCGGTGATGCGTTCTCCGAAGGAATCCAGGCGGGCATCTATTCTTTCAAGTTTTCGGTCGATATCCTGTCTGAGTTCTCGAATATCGGCTTTGAGACTATGAATATCGGCTTTGAGACTGAACATAGTGATGAAAATAGCCGCAAGTGCAACAATAGTAGGTGTATTCATCTTGAGAACATTACTCCATGAGGTGTTTTCTCCGTTCATTTGCGTACTCCCGTGATTGTCAATTGGATGTCTTCTCTGCAAAAGTACCGGATAGAATTAATCCTGTCAAGCCGCAATGTTGAAATATTGTGGAAGGAAATGAGTACGAGCCGAGGTAGGCCGAGGAAGAATTTCAATGCCGAGTACAGCAATTGTCAACCTGTCAGGATAAGTATATAAGTGCCGTTTTTTGAAAGGATTACCTGATCCAAATGGCTCCCCGAAAGAACATGACCGAACACGAAGAGCCCATTGATCCTTTTTCGGAACTGACGTGGGACGATCTGGAGGAATGGGCGGGCAGCCGCATCGTTGCGCGGGGTCGGTCCTATCAGAGAAAAGGGGCCGTTCGGGAATTGCAACGCGACGAAGAGGGCGCCCTGGTCGCCTGGGTGGCGGGCAGCCACCTCTATGCCACAAGGGTGAGTATTGAGGGAGACAAGGACCTTACAGGCGAATGTACCTGTCCCTACTGGACGACGTTCAAACACGCGGTGGCCGTCATTGTGGAATATCTGGAAATGGCAAAAAAGAGAACCGCTGTCGGCCGGGTTAAAGCAAACGACCCGCTCCTAGACGAGTTGGACGCAATCACGGAAAACGATAAGGAGCCGCTGGAATTCGACGTTGATGACCCGGACGAGGAGCCTGATGAGACACTTTCCGATAGCATCGAAACCGGGCAATCCCGGGATACTACCTTGCGGACCTACCTGCAGGAGCATACCAAAGCCGAACTTGTAGAACTG
>CAXXJS010000037.1:0-111859 GCA_963662665.2 Candidatus Latescibacterota bacterium | reverse complement strand
GTGAAAATGAAAATCTGTTCCGTAATCGACTCAGGAGAATGACCGCCATCCGTCGTCTTCAATCCGCCGGCGATAAGGACGCGGCCGTCATCGAGGAGCGTAACCGTCAACCCGGATCGCCACGGTCCTATGCTGTGTCCCGTAGGCGAAAATACCTGGGTGTCCGGATTGTACAGTGCGATATTGCCGTTGTCCCGGTGGATGAAAAACACCCTGCCGGACGGCAGCAGCAGGGCGGCCAAGGGATCCATTACGGAAGTTCCGGCGGGCGAGAAGGTGTTTGTTTCGGGGTTGTAAATCTCGGGCGTCTGTGCGCGACGCCCGTCTCGCCTGTAGCCGCCGACGATCATTACCCTGCCGTCCTGAAGGAGCACCGCCCTATGGAGTATGCGGTCGACCTGCAGGCTGCCCGCTTCTGAAAAGGCTTCGGTCGAGGGATCATAGATGAAATTCCGTCCCGGCAACCATTCCCCTCCGAAAAGTTTTCCTCCAACGATCAGCACGCGGCCGGCCTTCAACAAAGTCGCCGTATGGCCATATCCGGGATGGTCCATCGCAATTGCGTCGGACAATGTGCCTGCAGTGGGATCGAAAACGCGCCATCGTCCACCAGCGGGTGACGCGCCGATTAAAAGGACCTCTCCGTTAGGCAACAGGGTGGCAGATCTGGTCCCGAATGTAAAGGGCGCGTCTGCAACGGCGTCGAATCCGCCGGAATGAGGATAGTACATCTCAATGGGGTGTCTAGGAGAAAAGCTGGATATAATCAGAACCCGACCGTCGGGAAGCAATATTCCGTGGTCTTTGCTGCGACTGGCGTTCATGTTTCCGGTTCGCGTTGAGATGCCGGTTTCAGGATCGAAAATCTCCGCGCTGACAAGAAGATCCTGCTCCACAATACCTCCTCCGGCAGGAGGTAGTGCCGCGTTGCCGCCGGCAATCAGGACCTTGCCATTCTGCAATAGTGCCGCGACATGCAGATTCCGGGGGCGAGTCAAATTTCCAACCTCGTGGAGACCCCGTTGAAGGTCCGGCATCATCACTGAATCGCTTCCGCAAGCGCAGAGGCTCGTGACGACAAACAGTGCTTTAAGGAGTCTGGTGGTCACTTTCTTTCCTCTTCGTTGAGGAATGAACAGGCGCCCCCCACCGCATCAGCCGTCGCCTGCCCCTTCGACAGGCTCAGGGCAGCGCCTTCGACCCATCGACAGGATCCAGGCATGTGCTCCGGGGGCCGGCTCGGCTTCTGCGACTCCCCCTCAAGGGGGGAGTGATAAAAACGTCGAATGAATTCCGCACTTTGCGAATAATGATCGGCCCGATGTCATTCTGAGCGAAGCGGCAGACAGGAATGTCTGCCCCACCCTCACATCGGCTTCCTCTGCATAACGGTTTACGCCGACGTATGACGGATACATCTTCACGATGGTAATTGCAAAGCATGTCATTCTGAGCGCAGCGAAGAATCTCCCGTCTATTCGATTGCCCAAACGCAGAAACGCGGCAAACACATTTGCGCGGACGCTTCGCAAGCCTCAAGGCCTACTCAGAACATTGGCGAAACGGCAGACAGGCGTCTTCACTGGCGGGATGGGGATTCAGTCCTGCCGTTGCCTTCACCGATGTCGATAGGCGTGTGTATTCTGATTCCTGTAGAGCCGTTCTTCCGTCTCTCAGGGTTAAACGTTTCGCTCCGACCTATCGTATCCATCGGTCTGCCGTTGCCCGCCCTCGTCGTCTCTCCCGAATCCCGCGAGCCGTTTTGGCGCGCCCGAAGCCCCTCAAGGTTATCCATGAATAGATCGAGCATATCGAACAGGAATGCTTCGTAAGGCTTCTTCGTACCTTCGTCCGTGGTCTCTTCGTGCCGCACCCTATCTGCCACTTCGCCGAGACCGTTCCTGATCTGGCGCGCCAGGCCTCCGATGGCGTCCGCAACGGTCGACGAATGTCCGAAATCAATGGAGACTCGCATATTGAATGCCCGTGCGTATATCGTCAGATCTTCCAATTTGAGCCGATCGTTCGGGCTGTTCTCGATTCTCGAGATCTTACTCTGTGTACAACCCGCCCGTTTCGCAAGTTCGGCCTGCGTCACATCCTGAGAACAACGCAACGCGGTCAAAGCCCGGGACACACCATCGTCTGCAGGATGCCCATCCGATTTGTCCTGGAAATTTTCATCCGGGGCGGTGTCCCGAACCATTTCCAAGCCCGATGTAACCCGCTTTTCCATTTTCTTGCTCCCTCCGAAGGCTGTCGAACCGTGACGGCAGGTATGCTGATTTCTTTTCAAATATCCTGGATACCGAAAACCGTGAGGTGAGGTTATCCGTACCGCGAACTGCCAGTTCGCGATGCGATTTTATCCGAAATCACAATAAATTTCCCCGATATAAGATATGAATATGCAAATATAGGATAATTTACTGATCTCGCAATCGTTGTTGGGGGGGGCAGAGGTACGGATCAGGGTATAGATTTGGCCGTCTGTCCCCGGAAAACTATCCGACAGATGAAACGCGGAATTCCCGGACCGACCGCCCATTGCGCTGACTGGCATCAGGGCCCAGGATAGGGAAGACTGTTCGAATTAGTCACGGTCGCGGAAGGCGGACCCTCATTAGGGGGGCGCCGGTAGTCCACGGCCGTGATCCGATAGCAAAAGGGCCCGGATGCCGCGCCTCGATCCACGAATCGCGTTGTGGCCAGGGGGACCTCATTCAGCCGGTCGAAGGGCCCATCCGGCCCGGGTGCCCTGTGTACGATGTATCCTCTAAGCCCGGTAAGCGCCGTGCCGTCGGCATCGGTTTCCGGACGGCGCCACGAAATCCGCGCGTCCCGTCCGCTTAGTTCCACTTCCACATGCAGCGGCGCGCCGGGCGGCCACCTGTCGTGCGCCTGCGTGGATATGGCAAGCATCGCTGCCGTAGCCGCAATATGCGACGGTGCGCCCTGCATTGAAACCTGCGCTTCGAAGTACGCGGCCATCGATTCCCAGATCTCGTAGTCGTAACCGGCCAGGTAGAGAAAACCCCACCCCCTGAAGCCCCGTTCCGCGTCGAGCTTATCGGGCGGGCCGCCTATATAATACTTGAATTGCGGCGCTTCCAGACTTCCATTCCAGACATGGCGTACAAACGTATTGGCCATCCTCGCAAGATCTCTCGGGTCGAAACTCAGCCCGCTTTGTACCCCCTGAAGCGCCGCCTGAATGTCGATGAAGGCATGCCCTACATCCTCCATCAATTCCGGCCAGCGGCTCTCGGGACCGTATTTCCAGGTATAGGCGTCGGTTTCCACATCGTACGACAGTTGACGGCGAAAGAACCGCATCATCTGCTCGCTCTGTTCAGCGTAGAACGGTATGAACTCCACTTTGTGGGGCCTGTAATACGGCGATCCTGAGAGTCGACGGAGCGTGACCAGCGCGTCCGCAAACGACAGGTACATATTCAGAGGTTGGCGCTTCCACCCGGACCACTCGTATACGTGGTATCCCGCGTCCTCGCCGTAGCGGCTGCTGTCATCTGTCGTCCACCCCGGATCCGGCGCCCAGTTGTCGTACCACTTCGCAATCACATCCGCTTCCACAACGCGCAGGAAATCATCCGCTTTTGCCCTGTACGCCGCGTGCAACGTCGGGTCCTCCCAGACCAGTTCCACAAATGCCAGGATGGGGCTGATAATCAATCCGTCGTCGGAGAACCATTCGGTGTATTCGGGGCTGTACTGGCCGTACCGGTTCTGCCCCCAGCCCCTGTATCCGTCCACGTACTTGTGATCGTAGACTTCATACGGCGGCACGTCGGAACGGGCGATCAGAATGCGATCGATATGGCCTGCGAGTTTGTCGAGCCAGACTGTTTCTTCGAACGTCCGGTACAGGTTCAGGTACATCCGCTGAACGTAGGCGGACGGACCCCAGGCGAACGACCCGCCATCGCGGCCGTCCAGATAGTTGTCGCCGAATGTCTGATCCCACGTTGAAAAAGTCGTGTGCCAGTCGGTACTCGTGGGGCCTTCGAATGGTACGGCCGGGGGTTTCTTTTCAGACGCGCAGGGGACGTCTATCCACCCGAACACAACGGGAAAGAAAGCGCAGAGAAAGAGACGTAACGGAAGGGCTATCGGGGTATGTCGTGAATATCCCATCGAACAACTCCGCGGGCGGTGACGGGAGAGGGAAGACGTGAGACGACAACCCGCCTCCACGGGACATCGATAGGGCCCTCCGACATTACCTCGCGGATGCGCAGACCTCTCCCCCCGGCCCCCCTCTCCTAAAGGAAAGGGGGAGAAAACCAGGAGGCCCTGAGCGGATCACAGTTCCCCCTTCCTTCAGGAAGGGGGCTTGGGGGTAGGTCTCGAAGGCGATGAGTCGTAAGACGCGAGAGGATATGAATGCCCGATAGTTTTTCTTGTCATCGCGATAAGGGTAAAAAAAAGTACCGGTTGCGTGGATACGCGTTTTGTCAATCTCAGGGTTTTGGCTCTATCCCTCTTTGGACCTGGCGCCGCATAAGGCGCCAGGGTATTTCATCTACCGGCTCACCTCTTCCGTCTTCCCGCATTTAGGCGACCCGCCAGGACGCTAGGGGTTGTAAATCAGGATATGATCCGTTGCCTCAAGGTCCTTCAGGCCGCCAACAATCAGCACACGGCCGTCTCGAAGGAGCGTTGTCGTGTATAACGCGCGATTCTCGCCAATGCTGTCCCCTGTAGGACCGAACGCGCCAGTGGCGGGATCGTAAAGAATGACCTCGCCGCTATGTCCAATGATAAACACTTCGCCCGATGGCAACAACGCGGCCGCGTTAATCGGTTCGATTCCGGGATCCCCTTCCGATGAAAACGTCCCCGTCGCGGGATCATATCGCTCGGCGGCCGTAACCGACGCTTCAGACCCCTCGTCGCCGGTGTTCCCGCCAATGACCAACACCGTGCCGTCCTGAAGGAGAATTGCTCTGTGTTCTCTCCGTTCGTATCTCAGGTCGCCTGTGCGGGTAAACGTATTGGACGGCGGATCGTAGATTTCGGATGTATTAACCATACCCTCTGCATTTTCGCCGCCCACGATGAGTACCCGTCCGTCCCGTAGCAGGGTCGCCGTATGCCCCGCGCGAATCACGACCGTCCCGGGAAGTGACGTGAATTTCCCCGCGTCTGAGTCGTAGGTGGCAACGCCCAACGAGTAGTATGTAAGGATCTTCCCATTGGACAGTAACGTCATCGACGAAATTCTTGCGTACGCAGGATCGAAGGGTGCGGGCGTAAATCGCCCGGTATTCGGATTGAAGAACTCCAGCGGGGCCTGGTAAGCGCCCGCAATCAGCACCTTGCCGTCCGCCAGCAGTATTCCCGCGTCGCCCGTTCGGGCGCCCGACATGTCGCCCCTGCTGCTTGAGGCCCCTGTGCCGGGATCGAATACTTCCGTACTCGCACGAAACATGGACGAAGGCACATAGCCCGGGCTCTCCGTTGCGGCGCCCCCGGCAATCAGAACCTTGCCGTCCTGCAACAATACAGCCGCGTGCAGGAACCGCCTTTCCGTCATCCTTCCGGCGACCTCAAAACCCCTCATTTCGCTAGAAGGCTCAGGTGACGTCGGTACGCCTTTCCCGCACCCTATAATCGTGGTGACAATTGCCAGTGCGGAAATCATCCTGACGGACATATGTTGTCCTTTCCCGGCGTCACTACCTCTCCCCCCGGCCTCTCCCAGGGGAGAGGGGGCGGAAAACTGGACGTGCGCCGGCGACGGTATCCGGACGCCGTCCGGGGCGAAACACTACTGCGCGAGGATAAAGCTGGCCTTTTTCTGAGCCATTTCACCGCTTTTCATATCGATAACGGTGACGTTCAGGAAGTATTTACCGGCGGGGCGGTTTTCCAGTTTGAGTTCCACGTATTCGATTTCCGTGGCGTCCTCACCTTCCATCTCGTACGTAACTGCCAGTTCTTCACGTTTGCCCTTCTTCCACCTTATAAGGCTGGTGATGATACCCAGGGCGCTGAGGTTGTCCTCCTTCGTGACGGTGTAGGATACCTGATAGTTCGCCTGCCCGAACTCGTCCATTGTCAGGTTGTAGATTTCGTAATAGACGAATACGTTCTGGCCAACCCGGTAGGTCCTCGTGGGCATCGGGATGACCCAGAGCGTGCCCTTGTTGAATTTATCCTCGTTCTTGCTCTTGGATATCCGCCATGCCAGTTCCAGGTCGCTCACCTGCAGGCGCTTCCCTTCATAGGACTCGATCTCAACGTCCTGCCGGTACCGCCCGTGCTGTACGGACAGGTTATCTTTTATTTTCACTTCCATCCGATAGCGCCCGGGGGGCACGTCCATGCGCGCGAGGTCCGGCACGAACGCGCTGCGTTCCCCCGTCACGTCCCCTTTCGCCGCGAAGTGTATCTTATCCTCGCTCCGGTAGACCGCTCCGGTTGTCGGATTCCGCAGCGCCACGGTCCTGTCGACCTTTATCTCCGTCCGGTTGCCATCGTTCAGATAGTGACCCTGGTGACGCGGTATCCCCACGTAGACTTCCAGCGCCGTCTGGAAATCCCTTTCGCTCCTGAAATCGGCCGAGTTGAAGTAGAATTCCATGGGCAACGTGTTTTTCGGTGGCACGTAGTAATTCGGCTGTGCGGCAACGGCCATGCGGTACACGTTGCGGGGGTTATAGCGGGTCAACATAGCCTGCTGGCGGACGGGAATACCGGCATCCAGAGGTGCAGGCGCATAGTTGTAGGTACCGTTGTGGAATTCGTCGGTGAAGGTCATCTCGATGCCGCCCCCTACGTTTACGTAGGTCCAGGTCTCCCATGGGACCATTGAGGCGTCCTCCGCGGCGGTGACCGGGCTGAATCCCCCTAATCTTCCGCTGCCCTGCGCGTTCCCTGCAAATGACGGGTCATTCCCTTGCGTCTCCGTATCTCCGTTGTAGACTTGCGCGCGAAACCCCGGAGCCTCGCCCACGCCGCCGCGCATGCTGCGTACCGGATAGACCGGGCCGACGTAGGTGGCGCCGGGACTGGAGGACCGGATAGGTTCATCGCCCCACAGGTGCCCTACGCCGTCGACGTCGGTTGAGGGCTTCATCAACACGTGTGGCGGCACGGCAGTCCCGTACAGCGCCCTGGAAAGGCGTTCCTTTACGCGCTGAACCGCAAGGGATTGCTGGAAATTCATGTCGTCAGAGCGGGACCTGTGATCGGGCTCGCCGAACCGGATGTAGACTTCGCCGCGCTGGTCCCACGGCTGCTTTCCCTCCGAGAAATTCTGCAGGGCGTACCACACGCGTCGATAGTGTTCCAGGCGGCGTTCATTGGCGGCCGTGGTCAGATCCGGGTCTTGTTCCGCCCAGAACGCTTCCACGAATCCCCGTCTGTCTGGCGACGAGGTCTCGTCAAATGCAACGAGAACGTCGCCAGAGGTGACCAGCCGGATATCCTCATAGTGGGTCCGCTCGGCCTCATCGGCACGCTCGAGATAGTTTCTGAAATAGGCGGCGGCCCTGTCGTAGGCCTCCAGTCTCATGCAGGCCTGTGCGAGAATCGGCAAGACCTCGTCGTCGTCCGGATTCTGCACGGCGTAATCCTCCAATACCTCCAGGATGCGGCCGTAGTTCTTCGTTCGCAGGTAGATCGCTCCCAGCCGCTTCCGCCCCTCCGGATCGTCGGGCCGCAAGCCCATGTACTGAGCATAATAGAGCGCGGCTTTCTCGTAGTCTTTCTCGAATTCCTCAACCCACTTCCCCATCAGCAGATAGGCGGGGGAATAGCGGGAGTCTATAGCCAGCACTTTTTTTATTTCCCGACGTACGTCGTGCTCGTCCAGTTCGTGCCGTATTTCGGCAATATTGTATCGCGCATCCACGTGGTACCGGTCGTACTGAAGGGCCTTCTGGAAATAGCGGATGGCGTCGTACGATCCTCGGGGCCATTTCCGGAAGGTGAGACCCAGGCCGTAGTAGGCCTCGGCCAGCTTGTGGTCGCATTCGATCGCGCGTTCGAAGGCTTTGATGGCGCGGACCAGCCTCCTGACCTCCAGGTAGGCAAACCCGAGCCTGCTGTGCCCAGGTGCATAATCCTGAGCCACGCCGGCCAGGATTTCCAGGGTGGAGATTGCCCTGAGCGGATCATTTGCAGTTAGTTCAGTGCCAAGGTTGCGCAGTGAGTCGACCTGCGTCCTGCCCGCGCGCCGGTCGACCGTACGGTAGCCCACGCCGCTGCGGACGGATTCAACCAGGTAACCGTCGTGGAAGAAACTGGTGACAACGGCCTCGCCGCCTTCGGCTTCCGGGCGATAGCCGTGCGTGTAGCTGATCTTGCGGCCTTTTTCAGGGTCCACCGCCGAGCGAAACAGCGTCTTCAGAACTGTCGAGTCCGCCGGCGTCAGCGTATGGGTTTCAATCCACTTCTTGAGGGTCACCAGGTCGGTCGGCCGCTGGTTTTCGTGGGCCTGTTCATAGGCATGGAGAGCGTCACCGATTACGGTCAAATGGTCCCGGCAGACCCACCGGGCGCCGGGCGTCGCCGTGGCTTTCGGGGCCGTTGCAGCAAGGGCCTTTGCGTAGGAAAGGATTGGCGCCTCGAAAAGCCCGTGCTTTTTGAATCGCAAAGGCAGGGCCTTCCACGTTCGGGAGGCCTTGCGGTAGCGGTCTGCTGTCGATCGGAAATCCCACCGGTGCACGGTCGTGTAGGCCAGTGCCGAGGCGTTGAATGCGGTCGCAACGCCCCACAGCACCGCTTTAGCCGGCGGACTCGGGCCTGGCGCGCCGCCCGTCGCCGTATAAGGCGGCGTTTCCGGTTTCCCGTCAACCTTCTCCTTCGACCGTACGATGGAACCATCGCGGATGGAGATTTCCCATACAGTGGGTGGGACCAGCGGTACGGACCGCTTCGGGAGCATGGTCAGCGTATGCAGGGGGACACTTAAGGGCGTTTCCCGATAGCGAAGGCGCTTCCCCCGCGCAATCCACTCGAGGGGTCCGGGCTGGCCGGGAAAGGTGCCGAGATGGCGAGGCTGGCGACCGTTGGCTTCCACCCAGATTTCGGTAATGGCGGAGGAACCGGTTTCCAGCCCGATCGCCCAGGCGGTACGCCCTCCGCTGGTTGTAGACCTCGCGGTCTGACGAACTTCCGCATTGAGATCCTCAACAGGACAGAGTGCGGAAATAGTCAGAGCCGAAAACAGAATCAACGTCCGCTGTTTCGCAAGCACGAATTCGCCAACTGGTGTCATGTTATCCGCCTCATCCGAACCGGAAGGTCGCGTTCAGTGTACTACCTCATTCTTCACCGTACCCCATTCCGATCCAGCATGTTATACGATTTTTCGCTCCAGAGCAAGCGAATTGCGGATGTCTAATGGGGCATATTATCAATTTTGTAACCGGTTGGCGTCAGGTCAGGGACCGTGACATGTCTCCCGTTACCGACGACGTCCCCTTTGCCGGATCGAACAACTCCGCTGTTGCGTGCTTGAACTCAGGGGATGAATGACCCGGCCGGTCCGTTTCGAAACCGCCCGTGATCAGGACGCGACCGTCTTTCAGCGACGTCGACGTGTGAAAAAAACGGGTCGTGGTCATGGTTCCGGCGAATTCGAAACCGTTCAGGTCGGCGGGTGGTTCCGAGGGTGTAGGCGGAATTCCGCCGCAGGCGCAGAAGCTCAAGACAAAAAATTTTATAGTTGCAGATCTGGCTGGCATGTTATGTTCCTCGTCTGATTTCGAACTGCGACATCCATCAATGTTCGTTCAACATCCGGTCGTGGCGACTTCTCCGGATGCCAGGATTTCAATCAATCACACGGAACAACATATCGCGTGACACCACGTGGTCGTTATGCACATCTCTGACCCTAACCGATAAACGATGCACGCCGGCGGGCACGTGGCCTAGATCGATCTGTAGATGGGTATAGTCATCTTCTCGGCTCCCCTCATACCGCTTCTAATTTCTGATGCTTCAATATGCCTGACAGAGTGTTTTATCGAATAGCAAACGATACGGCCGACGTTGCGCGGCTATCTGCATTCTCATCCGAAGCCTTGACGATCAACAACTGGTGCCCCGGATCCGTATTCGACATATCCAGTTCCAGGTATCCGTACTCGTCCGATCTGTCGCCTTCGTGTGCATATTCCACGGTGACAACCTCCGCCTTATGATCGATGCCGACCAACCTCCCAAGCGCCTTCAACGTCCTTACCGCGATATTTCCCTTATTTAGCGAATGCAGTTCGTACGATACCCGGTAATCTGTCGCACCGAATTCATCTTTCTTCAGGTTGTATACCTCGTAATAGACGAACACCGGCTGTCCCGGCAAATAGAACAGACTCGGATTGGGCACCACCTCGATCTTCCCTTTCGTGAATTTGCTGCCCCGGCTGGGGCGAATCAACGCCGCCATTTCGATATCACTCAGCCTCAATGAGTCACGACCAAAAGGAGAGAGGACCACCTCGCGGTTGTACACCTGGGACTTGTCAGAAGACGTGTCCAGAATCTGCACAGACAGCCGATAGGTGCCTGGCGCTACCGAAATCCGGTCCATCTCCGGAACAAATGCGAGTTGGGTGGTATCCACCGGTTCCGACGTGTACAACTCCATATCCTCGCTCGACCGATACACCGGCCTGTTTTCCTCGTCGTACAACGCCAGGCCCCGTTTCACATATGCTGTCGGCCTTCCGTCTGCACCCTCTACGTAGTCGAGGTCTCCAGTGGGTATACCATAATACACCTCCAGTCTAACCGAATCTTCGTCTGCCTTGAATCGGGCTGAGTCATAGAAGAAATCAAGGGGTGCGGTGGCGAAATCCTGCACATAGATCTCCGGCGTTTTGCGCGCGACGCGATGCATCACGATACCGGGATTCAAATGTTGCCAGATCAGATTCGACCTGAACTGAATAGCAGTCCGAGGTTTGTTACCCCCTGGTTCGTCGTGGGTGGGAAGTGCCCGGTTCTTAACGGGATGTCGGCCTGTGATCTCATCCACCCAGACATCGGCGCCCGCATGCGGCATCTCCGCGTACTTGTATGGGCCTGGCGTGTATTCCTGTGCGAACGTCACTTCCACGCCGCGACCGACATTTGTGTAAATCCAGTATTCCCAAACGCCTCGCACAGGGTATACCGGATAACCCAAAATCGTGGATAACGTCTGCTCGTCATCCATGCCCTTTTCTTTCCCAGAGCCATAAAAGTTAATCATACGCCGACTCAATAAAAGGTGTGGCAAGGCTTCACCCGCCTGGTTCATCAATCGGTCCTTCACAGCCAGGACACCTGAATGGGTCTCAAATCGGATGTCTTCGGATGAGCTGATATGATCCGGCCTTCCGTAACGCACATATACCTCTCCACGCGCGTCCCAGGGAAACTCGTGTTCTCCAAAATGCTCACGGGCATACGCCACACGCCGGCAGTGCTCTATCCACCGTTCATTGGACACGGTCGCGGGGGCAGGGTCCCGCCCAGCCCAGAACGCCTCAGACAACGCCTTCCGCTCCTCTTCGGGCGCCGCCTGAAAACGCGTCAATTCTTCCCCGATTGCCACCAGGCTCAAATCATAGTAGACTGACCGTTCCTCCGGTTCCAGACCCTCCACGTACGCGTCCAGCGGCGCGTCCGCGAAATCATGATCCCTGGCGGTCTGATGTACCTCCGCCAGTTCCAGAAGTGCGCGCCGCTGATAGACATTCGGTGTACCTACAACGGTTTTGAGCATATCCAACGCTTCATCCGTCCTTCCGGATTCTTTCATTATCTGCCCGAGATACGTTCGTGCACCGAAATGTTGTGGATACACCTCAAGCTGCCGCCTGTATGCTTCCTCCGCCCTTCGAGCATTCCTATAACGACCGGCCTCGCCATGCGTATAGATCCTCCCAATCTGGAACCAGGCATCTGGATGATCGGGATCGACCTTCACGAGTTTCTCGTAAGTGTCCAATTCTTTCGTGTCGCCGATCTCCCGGTACACCTCCGCGAGGCTTATATAAGCTTCGATATAGCCGCGGTCCGCCTGGTACGCGCTCCGAAAATACTTGATTGCCCAATCCAGCATCTTGTCGGTGTTGCGAAACACCAGACCCAACCCGTTCAGAGCGGGCGCGTAGTTCTTCCGCTTTCGAAGAGCCTGGCGAAAAGCCTTCTCAGCCTGCTTCAGATTGCCGCTCTTCAGGTGGACATGACCTAATGCCACGTACGAAGGCGCGTGATTCCCGTCCAACTTTAACGCATCCTCAAATTGCCTCGTCGCTGCGGCCAATGAGTCCCTTTCCGCCAGGCGCATTCCCACCTGGTAAAGGGAATCCACTCGGCCGGAATATTCTTTGGACAAAGCATCCAACGGCGCATTGGTTGTACACAGGACAACAACGACGGCGAACGCGGGCAGCGACGTCATGACTGGCTTCATACGTAGACCCTAACAAGCGAAGGAGACCGCCAAACACAGAATCACGGAACAAGCTAGAAGACCTGCGTAACCGGGAACCCACGGGCTCTGCCGTCCGCCACGCCCGTCCCTCCCTAAAGACACAGGCCAGACACGATGAGTTCAAAAAAAAGCCCGGAAATCACTTCGTCCGGACTCTTTCCCCATGAGACTGATATGTTTCGATCCACGGCGAAAACCGGTGATCAAAAAGCCAGAACGCTGTAATTTGCGTCCAGAATCAGGCGAACGGACACGTACACTCCCAGCAACGCGAACAGCACCCATGGGGCATTCAACGCGCCGATGCAGGCGTACAGCTCGCCCCGGGTGATATGACGCTGCCGCCTGGCCATAAAGAAACTGACCCAGTAGACCGACGTCACGTAGATCCACTGCCAGGACAACGCCAGCCCTACAATGCCGGTAAGGACGGCCGGCAGGAAATCGACTGTACAGGCCGCGTAAAAGATAAGGGTCGGAACCGGCGTCACGAAACCGTTGGCGATATCGGCATTGAAACCCCATGTACGACGATCCGAAAAGGATCCATCGAATAGCGAATACGTGGCCCAGACATCCGCCCAGACCGTAGGGGACAGTATTCGCCTCAGCGGCACTTTGGCGCAGAGGAACTCGACTGCAGGTGTACGGCCGGTTTCACGCTGCCGGCTGCGCCAATACCCGGCGCGCGTTTCAATGTCCTCACGCCTCAGGAATAGACAGATCTCCCAATAGCAAATCAGCAGATTGCTCGCGAAAAACAGACTCAGCAGACAATGGATGACGCTAAAATCACACCGGAGGTAGTAGCGAGTACCAATGCCGAGAAGCGTCAGCAGCGCGATCACCAGCGCCGTAAACAGCCCGGCCGGCATCCCCCAACCGTTTTTGCGCGTGCTCTGGTCAAGCGTTGCTCGATTGGGGTTGCATTCACTCATGAATTATTCCACGCTGTCGAGGACAATTGCGGTCTGTTCGATGTCTGATGCCTTCTCTTACGCTGTCAGGACCGACCGATACACCGACATCCGGGTATGGTCCCGCTATATTCGAAACTCTGTTCCCACTCGCTCCGAACCAATCTTGGCAGCGGAGGGGTTTTTGCAGCTAATCCACGTTGGTACCTGCCGCGTTCGCGCAGCCTCGCCACGGGCAGAACACTAACAGCGCGTAGCCAGAGTGGAGGAGGCGATCGGCTCGTCGAACTTCACTCGTACAACACGCCAGCCGCTTCCGCAGCGCGGAGAAACGCAGTCTGAATTGGTTTGGACACAGCAACGTTATCGTCAGTTACCTTCGCGACAAAGGCCCCATATTCATCGAGGCTCATTCCCAACCCATTGAAAAGGACTATAGCACCAAGCGATAGAGTGCTGTCAATGTCCTTTTCACCCTGAACCTCCACGACATCGATTACGTTGTAATTGACGAGTTCGTTCAACCCTTTGTCAATGATCTCCGTGTCAACGTGGAAGGCTGCGACATTTCGCATCTTCCTGAAGAACTCGTCCTTCTCCCAGCGGTCTTCTATCTTCCGAAGAGCAACCCAATGTTCGCTCTCCGGCTCAAGCCATCCGCGCTTGGCGAGGGCAGCGCGAGCGTCTCGAATCGCACGGGCTAACTCACGAAGCGTACCGGTAGTGAACCAGACCATCGAGATGTGATCGCGTCCGCAGGCCGTGGAGTCACGACCGTGATGCTGCTCACTCGCAAGGGTGCATCTGATGATGCTTGTTAGGCGGTCTGATTGAACAAAACATCGACAGAAAGCATTCAAGACGTCCCATTGCCTTGTCAAGTTCAGGAAAGTTCCAGAGTCGGATTTTCCGCTTGCCGGAGTCGTCATCCGTGAGTCTGATGGAAGGTTTGTTGTCTGCGGTCATGTGTCTCTCCGTAGGGCTCAGTCTATGCGGCAGTTGTGGAGCTGGTTCGATTTGGTGGACACCCATTTGCCAAGAATTACCGATTAATAGAAAGATGACACGTCGTACGGCAGATTGCAATTTGAGACACAGTTTCGAATTGAAGAAAACACGTTTCATTCGTTACGTTATGTGATTGATGAAAAGATACGTTCCCTTATTTTAATCATTCATTGAAAAAGAACTGTCGCGGCGGCCAGAATCAAACCCGCATCCGAAAGCAGATCAACCACATCGTTTACGTGTGTAGTTTATCCTTTTGCGATGGTCTGGGAATCGAGGGGACCTGAGGCGCGAGCTCCGCCGAGTAGCGTGGGACGAATGTCTCACGGGTGGCTCTGGCGTCCTGAATGCGGTCAATCCGATAGCTGCGGTGGCCGGATTTTCGAATGTCGGAGGCATGCAGGATGATATCGCCGTCCTCGGTGGACCTGAGCGAATAGGGTTCGATTCCTCGGGTCTCGTCCTGATAAAGTAGATCCATGCAAAGGCGATTCGCGGCAGCGAATCGGATGACTTCAAGGTACGCCTGTGATTTCTACGATACGGGCAGATGTAGTGTACGCGTGCGAAGCACGGATTCACCGGCGGCAATTTGTTACCCGCAATACGGATGATTTCACGGCGATCAATCACCGGCGTTCGCCTTGATCCAGGTGTCGGGAACCCGGAGTTTCCACCTGGTGATCAGGCGCGGCGACTCAAGGGCCGGATCCAGTTTGGCATGACCTTTGGTGAGGCGTTCCCGGCAAGGCTCGACCAGCGCGGCGCAATCGGGATGACGTTCTGCAAGAAAACCAAGGCGCTTGAATACCGCGCCGTTGCCGAGACGCGAAGCATAGCTGAGAAGCGTGTCATCGTCTCGGTTTGCGGATGTGAGATAGACCGACAGGCAATCGGCAACATGCTGGATTCCGCCGCCCAGGGCCGTATCATCCAGCATGTCAATTATCGTGCGATGAACGTCGGAGATCAGGATCTTGCTGTTACCGCGCCAGATAGCCCTGGTGCCAAAGATTCTGTCTTCCCTGATGTGTTTGAGACTGAACCGCACGCCGTGGTGCCGCGGAAACTTTCGACGCACCGGCCGTGCCGACAGGACAACGACGTCGTTGAAAATCTGCTCGGTGAGGTCCCAATGCTCTGCGGCGCTGCGCCCCCCAATGTAGGCAGGACCAAACAGGCCAGGTACCAGTATCCACGGATCGTCAAGAACATGGGTGCTGGCGAGCATTTCAACTGGCACGGGAAGATAGACACCGCGTCCGACCCGGCGTAGCCAGCCCTGCTTCATCCAACGCCATAGCAGTTTCGCGGCTTCGCTACGTGAGATATCCAGAACGGTTTCGGCATCATCAATGCGCACGATATCGCCCGCCTTGTTCAGAACGGCGACAAGACGGCGGCGTGGTGCGGGGAGCGTGGATTCGATGGGGTTCATGGTATATTCTAATGTCTATTTTTCACGTAATTTACGAAATTCTGTAAATATAGTATACTGACGAGAGTTCGAAACTTCAAGGGGATTTTGATATAATATAATGCGGAATTTTCACAAATTTTGCGAATTAAAGGAATTACTTTATATCACACCTGTCCAATAACGGCTTTGAAATGCATCAGAATAATTCCTCCGGGTATGCGATATCAGATGACAGAAGAAGAAAAACAGCTCTGGCAACACCTGCGAGACCTACCCCCCTTCCTGAGAGGAAGGGGGAACTCTCAGAGTCGCCCACATAATGGCGTTGTTATCGGCAATTGATCTCGCCTGGCCATATCGCCAATCGGTTTTAGCTGACAACTGAAAGCTTATAGCTGATAGCTCTGTCTGAGGCGGCGGGAATCGAACCCCATCGTCCCTTCGGTCAACGCGCGTCTTGCTTTCGGCTGGATTCCTTCGAACGCGTACCCTCGGTCCTAGTTACGACCGACCACAGGAAAAGCAGTATGCCGGCGCCCAACAGAACCGATCCCGGGAACAGGAAAAGGAACAGCGAAACCGGATGGTTCCAGAACAGCGTGACGAGTTCTACAACCAGACCCGTAGCGATCAGGAGCCCCGACACCTGCAGGCGTCCCTCGAATCCGGCCCGCAAGCCCGGTATCCGAAGCCGGCTCATCGTGCCGACACCGGATCCCACCTTGGGAACCGGTCCAGTTTGTCGACCTCGTGAATCAGGTTGTGGCACATCAGGCATGACGTCTTGCCTTCCGTCATTTGCTTCAGGAACGGGATATGGGCAACATGCTCCTCGTAGGAGCGGGCGCCGTTGTGGCACGTCAGACAGGCGAGATTCTTGAACGGACTGTAGATCCTGACCGGGTCGGACCCTGTACCCAACACGGCGTGCCATACGTGCCGCACGCCTCTGATCTTGTCATCCACGTCGCCGAACATCGTGTAGTTGGTGTGGCAGGTATAACATGCCCGTTCGGCGGGTATCCGCCTGTTCTGAAAATGCGCCGCGGGAACGAAGCGCGGATGGTCTATCAGGAGACTTTCGGCGTAGGGCTCGATCACGTGACAGGAAACACAGAACGTCGTCGTCTTGGCCTGCTCGTAATGGCGGTCGGCGCCCCCAAGCAACAGGAGCCCCGGCAGGAGGCAAAGCGCGAGGAACGCGAGGACCTTTCCCCCCAGATTGGACGTCAATCCGGGACGTCGAACGAGAAAGCCGATCACGCCGAGGGTTGCGAGAGCCAGGATACTCAGGATGATGGCGAAATCGGTCACTCGTATGGGTCCCGGGGCATCCGATGGTGGTTTCTGCGCATCTCTTCCGCCAGCGTCCTGATCTCGGTCAGATCCTGAAGCATCTCGCTCCAGCCGTACCAGAGCGCGTAATCGGGGTTGTTGTGGAACGTCCCCTGAAATGCCCTCATCCGGTGTTCCAGGTGCATCTTGAAAAGTCTCTGTTCAATGACCGTTGGCGCGTCATGGAATGCCAGCAGGTCCGGATAGTCGAACGCGTAGTGGCCCGGCTTGCGCAGGATCCCGTCCCTGTACAAACCTGCGATGATGCGAATGGCCTCGGCAAGCAGCCGGTCCGACTCGCGGATCATCTCGTCGCCCTTCTTCAACTCGGCCTTGACGAGATTGGCAGAGTGACACTGCTCACAGATCCTGGCCATCCGGTCCCTCTCCCGTTGCCAGTCCTCCTGGGTGAGCCGGGCGACGTCGGCCTTCCTCACAACGTCGAGCCGCGCCGTTGGATTCCCCTGCGGGTCCAACACGCCAAGGGCCGTTAGAATGGTCGCGCGGTCGGCCGCCCACTGTTCGTCCTCCGGCAAGGGCAGCCGGACGGCGAGGAACCCCCAGGCCGTCCGCACTTCGTGGTCCCCTTTGGGCATGTGACACGTCTGGCAGGTTGGCGCCGCGGCTTCTGCGGGCAACGTTCCGCTCTGTTTGAGGGCATGCCTGACACCGTGCTTCGACGAAGAATACATCTCCCACTGGGGATGGTCCATTCCCATATGGCAGGTTCGACAAGCTTGAGGCTCTCGCGCTTCCTTGACGGAGAAGAGGTGCCTGGTGTGACAGGCGTCGCAGGAAGCCAGACCAAACCGGATGCCTTCATCCTTCAACTGGCGAATCTCCTCCTCGCTCTTTATCCCGACCTGATGGCAACCTCCACAGCCCTTCATGCCGCCGGTAAGCGCCATGGGTAGCCAGTGGGTCGTGGGCATGGCCACCATGCTGGCCCAGGCCAACGCGTGCTTGCCTGCCTTGAACTGGTCGGTCTGCACCGGGTGGCAGGTCCCGCAGACCTCGGGCGTGGCGGTCTTGACAAGCGCGACGTCCTCTGCAGAACGATGCCCGGATCCGTGACACATCGCGCAGTCCACGCCCCTTACCCTGTGCTGGCTCAATTCCCAGTCCTTGACGATACTTGGCGTCACTTCCCGATGGCAGGACACGCATTCGGACGTGGTGGCTACGGACGCGTTTTCCTCGGTGCGGCACCCGCTAACGGTAGCGAGGGCCAGCACCACCCATCCACACGTTCGAAGCCGCCGCAAAGCCCCCAGACTGCGGAGGTCGCTGCGCCCGCGTCTCGAGAAAATGACGCGGGTGACCCGCGGCGTCTTCGGTAAGAGCGTTCTCATGAGATCGTATCCGTACTGGCTTTGCTGTTCCTCACTCGAACGAGTTGCCAGTCGTGGGACGGCGTTTCGCTGCCGCGGTATGCGGATTTCCGCAGTCCAACTGCGTCTTCCCGGTACGGAAGTCGTAAATTCAAGACTGCGACAGGTAAGCGTGTCTGGTAGAGATTCGCGCGGCGGGGCGGGGGAGTGTGCTGGACGGCTACCCGTCTCAACTCGGGGGGTTCTGCCTGGTACGGCAGACGATTCGCAATTTGCGCGAATCAATCGGGAGCCTCTATTGTCTATCTGATCGATAGTTTGCAGGCAATTGATGGAGCGGATTATATGGTGGAGGCGGCGGGAATCGAACCCGCGTCCGAAAGCAAATCAACGACAGCGTCTACGTGTGTAGTTTACCTTTTGAATCTCACGCGCGGGCGCCCCGGTAAACGGGGTTGCCAACGCGCCAGTTCGATAAGCTCTCGCTCACGGACCCTCGAACGGAGGTCCACGAGCCAGCCCGCATAAGTCGGCGCTCCGGTCGGGCCCTGCAGGCGAAGCCCGTCAGAACGGACTGCGTTTTAGTTACGCAGCCATTGCGTACGTATCGTCCGCAATTATATAGTGTTCCCACAGTTTAACGAGGACATGGGACCTCGACACGCAGCCATCGCCTCTCCACCCCCGTCGAATCCAGGTCGCCCCCACACGGTAGTGCTCTGTCCCGGGCCGCCTGGTCGCCCGAGCCGTTGAAAATATAGCCCGGCAGCCTGTCCCTGTCAAGCGGGGTGGCGTTTCCGGGCTACTCGGCGTGGATCGTTGAAGGAATCTCAAGGGCTTGACGATCGCCCGCAGGGTCATTCCACCTTGAACTCGACGGAATCCGCGGCCATGGAAGCAAACACCCCGATTCCGCCCTTCACGTGAAATCGGGGCTCGTCCAGGGTTGCCTCATCCTGCTGGCTCGAGATCAGAAAATCCCCGTAGTTCTCGTCGAGGGCAAAGACAAGAAGCGAGTAGGTTCCATAATATGAAAACTGAATGGGATTCAGGGTCTGGGATTGCCCTTGCAGGAACCGCCACTGGTCCGCCCGTGCGATGCTGTCCCTAAGCGCGCCAAATCCAGTGGTGTCAATCGTCCCGCCAAAGCCGCCGCCAAATCGCCCGCCGCCGAACTGGTTCTCCGGCGGAATTCGCTCCAGAAGTTCCACGACCTGCCTGGAGGTAACGTAACCGCCGTTTGTCTCGCCCTCCCACGTCACCCGATACGGATCACCGCCGATATACAACGCGGGCGGCCCCAAAGCCCGGGGCGGGTGCGGAACGGATGTCTGCGCGGTCACCGTCCCCAATCCTGTCGTAACCGACAGATGGTATGTCTTGCCGGATTCGACGATCAGGTCCGGTTGATGGTACGTACCGGGCTTGTCCGCCACCGGAGATAGTAAATGCGTCGCACCATCCACCGTTATCGCAACGTTTGCATCGGAAAGCGCGCTGGCGTCACGATCGTATTCGCTCGAAAGCGGCATCGTGGTGCCCACGAATAATCCGGAGACGCTGCTTCCCGCTTGAAGATAACCTTCGATGAGAACCGTCTCACGAAACTCTCCCAGCGACTCCGTCGGCGCCGTACTGCACGCACCGGACCCAATAACAATGGCCAGACATTGAATCAATCGCAATTTGATCATGTGGAATTCCTCCGCCGGCAGTCTTACATATTGAATCGTAGACCGACACTCGGCAATATGGGCTGCAATAACACATCCTGTACCAGGATCTCCGGCTCGGTCGCGTCAAACGAGCGGTACCATACGTTACGCCGGTTGTAGACGTTGAATACGCTGAATACCAGTTTCCCTTCCACGCCGCCCAGATTCAGCGCGCGCGTGACGCCCAGATCCATCCGATGATAGGCCGGCAGGCGGTACGCGTTCTTTTCCGAAACATGGACGTAGGGAATGGTCTGGCCCGTGGGCTGCTGCACCTCATAACGCGCCTCCGGAATCGTGTATGCCTGTCCCGTACCATACACCCAGTTTGCGTTCAGGTTCCAGCCTTTGCCCAGGTAAAGGTCGGTCACCAGGGACACGTCATGACGCCGATCGTACTTCGGCGGAAACGGGTCGCCCTGGTTCAATTCTGGAAAGGTGTGTTCCGTCTTGCTCAACGTATATCCAATCCATCCCGTCAAACGCCCTTCCGTCTTCCGAAGCAGGACCTCACCGCCGTAGGACTTACCCGTTCCGGTTGCAAACAGGTCTGAGAGAGGGGTTGAATCGTCCAGACGCACCTGCGACTGAAACTCCACGAGGTCCTCCAGGCCCTTTTGGTAAAACTCCAGATCGACCTGCCACGCGTCGCTGGGCGTCAACATGAGACCGAACGCGCTGTGTACGGCTTTGCCGGGTGTGAGGGTCTCATCCACCGGCAGCCACATATCCGTCGTATACGTGTTGGCTTCTATTGAAATCAGGTTGACGAACTGGTGGTAAATGCCCCAACCCCCCTTGAACGCGACTCTCTCATCCACCTGGAACAGGCCCGTCGCGCGAGGCGACCACCGGGTGTAGCTGCCGCTATTGAAGTGACTCACGCGGATTCCCGGCGTCAGTTCAAGACGACCCAGGCGCATCGCGTGCTCCAGGAAACCCGTCTGATACAGCGACGAGGTATTGATTCCCGTACGGACGGAATCGCCCACCCCCTGCCTGTAGAATGCGTCGTAGGCCGTAAGCTGGGCGCCCATTCGCGTGGTGTGATACGGTCCGGAATAAAAGTCCAATGTCGCCTTTGCCGTCAGATCGTTCAGCTCGTTGTTGCGATTCAGTCCGAATCCACGGCCCGGCCGGCCCTCACCGCCCTGCCCGCTCCCATCTGCGTTCTGATTGGTGGCGACGTCGAAGTTCGATCTGTACCGGCTTGCCGATATCTGCACGTTGCCAATAAGATTGTCGGTATGGATGCGCATCCACTTGAACCGCGCGATCTGATTGCCCCAATCCATGAGTTGATCGCGGGTCTGCTCCCGGAACGAGGGCAGGGATAGATCGAGTGCATCGCTGCCAAAGTATCCGCTAATCGAAATCCGGTCGTTTTCAGACGCATCCAGGTTCAGCTTGAAATTCGCGTCGTAGAATCCGTAGTCCTGATCGAAGTCGCCGGTCTGTTGCTGGAAATTGAATCGCGTCCCTCCGAACCGTCCCCCGCCCAACCGTCCCCCGAATCCGGCCGGACCTCCGCCGGCGCCGGGGCTGGCGGCAATGGTTCCGATTCGGGTGCTGAACATCTCGTCAACAAGGTGACTGAAAAGGGGCGATTCCAATACCTCCTGATACGTACGTCGCCCCGACAGCATCCAGGACCCGCGATCGCCCACCGGCCCGCCAACCGTCAGCCCCGCGCTGATCAGATCCATGGAAGCTCGCGCATCCAGAGCTTTCCGGTTGCCGTCCAGGTTTGTTATATCCAGCACACTCGACAGGCGGTCGCCGTACCGCGCGGGAAACGTCCCCTTGATCAGTGTCACGTCCTTCAATGCATCGGGATTGAACGTACTGAAGAACCCGAACAGGTGATTCGGGTCATATACAACCACGTCGTCCAGCAGAATCAGATTCTGTCCGGGCGTGCCACCCCGCACGTACAACCCCGCGGAATTCTCACTCCCCGCCTGAACGCCCGGGAGGAGTTGAATGCCCCGCAGAAGATCGGGCTGTCCCACGGTTGGAATGCGCGCCAGTTCGGTTACGCGCGTGCCGAACGCGCTCACCGGCGTCACTTCAGTCGGCGCAACCGGATCGCCTATAACCTCGATCGCTTCGCCCGTCAATTCAACGGGATCGAGTTCAATGACGATTCGCCTTGTCTCAACCGACTCGATCGTGACAGGGAGAGATCGACTGTCGTATCCGATGTAGCTGGCTGTAACCGTGTGCGAACCCGGCGGCAGATTCCCGATGACAAAATAGCCGGTCTTGTCCGTAGATACGCCAATGCGCAAACTGTCGACAACAACGTTGGCGTTCGGTAACGTCTCACCGTTCGTCGCATCGCGCACGGTTCCCCGGACCGTACCCTTTCCATGAACCTGTGTGCTGACATTCACGGCCAACACGCACAAAACCAAAAACACAATTAGTCTCACATGGGCCTCCGTTTTCCCCCGGCGTCCGACGATTGAGAGTCTTGGCGGCTGTTCTGTTAGATTGAGACGCCGTGTTTTCCGTTCCCTTCCCTCATGTATGAGAGGGTTGGTAATGCAGCGGGCGTGATGCGGGAAACGCAGTTTCCAACAACAGAAAACGCCTGACCGGATTGCAGATCCGGAAAGGCGTGACGTTGCGTGAATCGTTATGGGACGGGACATCGCCCACGTATCTCTGTCAGACGGGCGGAAAAGGCGACGCGAACGGCCACCAGCCAACCGGCAGCGGCAAACCGAGCGCCCGGTACACCGTCTCACAGACCTTCTGATTGCGCTCGGCCTTCACAGGAAGGAAACCGAGGCTGAGGTACGTTTTGATAGCCGCGAGTTGGAGATTGTCGGGAGTCACCCGGAGCGTTGTCAACGTGGATTCGGGATACCCGCGCCGATATTGATATTGTAAAACGGCGGCGCATACCCTGAATCCGAGTCCCGCGCCCCGGTGGCCGGGACGAACGCAAACGTAGTCGAGTTGACCCCACGGCGGATCGACGTCCTCACGACGCGTAGCGAAGCATAGCGCCGTCAGTTGCCCGCCGGCCTCTACCACGTGCGACCCGTCGATCCGGTCCGGCATCTCGAGGTATTCCGCCATTCCCGGCGCGTCGAAAGGGGTCCATCCCACGCCGGCCGACACCATTAGTTCGGGCAGATGATCCACGTCACCGGGTCTCAGCGTACGCAGACAGTAGCCCTCCGGACACGGGTTGTCGGGCAACTTCCCAATCGCCCCGGCGGAGATATTCATGCGGATCTGAAGAGAAAAATCCGTCAAGGTTTGTCTCGTCCTTCTTCTACCGTCTTGATTCGCCCTTCTCGTTTTTCACGGTCAATTGATTCGGGGAGACGTGAGACGGGAGAGGGGAGATGATCACCCGTCGCTCACCGGATATCGATACGGACTGGCGAAATCTGTCGGCGATACGGACGGAACCTCTCTCCCGGCCCCTCAGAAGCGGTGATAGGGGAGACGTGAGACGATATGAGTGCCTGGTCGTTTCTCCACCCGAACCCATGCCCCGGGGGAGATGGGAGACGTAAGACGTGAGAGATTTCCTGCCTCGTGCGGTTTCATTTCTTGCCGGAGGCATAAAGGAAGAACCAATCGGGCAAAGACGTCTTCTCCCGTCTCACCTCTACCCTCTCCCCGCTTTCAGGTTTTTCCTCTCCCGTCTCCCGGCTCCCCTCTACCCGATTTTCCGGCAGTTGACTGGTGTCCCGCATTCAATTAAATTAAATCTCGATTGAACGAATACAAAATGGAATTGACACGGAACCGCGGACAATACGGTTTCAGGGCGACAACCAGGAAAGGAACCCCATGGCATTGAACAAGTACAGCTCCCGGATTACGCAGGTGAAATCCCAGGGCGCGTCCCAGGCGATGTTGTACGGAACGGGAATGACCGAAGCGGATATGGACAAGGCGCAGGTGGGCATCGCCAGCATGTGGTACGAGGGAAACACCTGTAATATGCACCTGCTGGACCTCGCCGCAAAGGTGAAGCAGGGCGTGGATGCGGCGGGTCTGCTGGGCATGCGATTCAACACCATTGGCGTGAGCGACGGGATTTCCATGGGCACGGAGGGCATGAGCTTTTCGCTTCAGTCGCGGGACCTCATCGCCGATTCGATTGAGACGGTGATGGGTGCCCAGTGGTACGACGCCAATATATCCCTGCCCGGTTGCGACAAGAACATGCCGGGCTGCGTGATGGCCATGGGGCGATTGAACCGGCCGTCATTGATGATTTATGGAGGTACGATCAAACCGGGTTTCCGCGACCACAAGAAGCTCGACATCGTGTCCGCCTTCCAGAGTTACGGTGAGTACCTGGCCGGCGATCTGGACGAGGAAGCCAGGAAGGGCGTCGTGCAGCACGCCTGTCCGGGGGCCGGCGCGTGCGGCGGTATGTACACCGCGAACACGATGGCGTCCGCCATCGAAGCGATGGGTATGTCGCTGCCTTATAGTTCTTCGACGCCGGCCGTGGACAAGGGAAAGCTGGAGGAGTGCTTCCAGTCCGGCGCGGCCATCCGTAACCTGCTCGAGAAGGACATCAAACCCCGGGACATTATGACCCGCGAGGCGTTCGAGAACGCGATGGTGGTCGTGATGGCCCTCGGCGGATCGACCAACGCAGTGCTGCATCTGGTTGCGATTGCAAAGTCTGTGGGCGTTGCGCTCTCGATCGACGATTTTCAAGCAGTGAGCGACCGGGTGCCGTTGTTGGCGGACTTCAAGCCAAGCGGGCTCTATGTGATGGAAGATCTGCACAACGTGGGCGGAACGCCGGGCGCGATGAAGCTTCTGCTGGAAAACGGCCTTCTGTATGGAGACTGTCTTACGGTAACTGGAAAGACGATTGGGGAAAACCTCGCGGCGTTGCCCGGGCTTGACGAGGGACAGCAGGTCGTTCGACCGATGGACCGGCCGATCAAGGCCACGGGGCATCTTCGGATTCTGAGGGGAAACCTGGCGGCGGAAGGCGCGGTCGCCAAGATCACGGGAAAGGAAGGGGTGCGGTTCTCAGGGCCCGCGATGGTGTTCGATCGCGAGGAGGATCTCCTCGGCGCAGTGGAGCGAAACGAGGTGAAGAAGGGATGTGTGGTGGTTATCCGTTATGAGGGGCCTACGGGCGGGCCTGGCATGCCTGAGATGCTCACGCCCACGTCGGTGATTATGGGAGCGGGCCTGGGCAATGACGTGGCGCTGATTACGGACGGACGGTTCTCCGGAGGCTCGCACGGATTTGTCGTGGGACACATCACGCCCGAAGCGCAGGTGGGCGGCACGGTCGCCCTTGTCGAGAACGGGGACGTGATTACAATCGACGCCGAGTCCAACGAGATCAACGTTGACCTGAGCAATGAGGAACTGGCGAATCGACGTGCGGCATGGGAGGCCCCGCCATACAAAGCCACGCAGGGAACGCTCTACAAATATATCAAGACCGTGACAACGGCTTCCGAGGGTTGCGTGACGGACGAATAAAAGCGGGGAGAGGGGAGACGTTAGAAGGGAGAGGACCACACCCCGTCCACCGGTATTCGATATGGCCAAGCGATATCAATTCGCGGTCGAGGGGACCTCTCCTCCGGCCTGCCTGCAGCGGAAGGCGTCAAAACCAAAAAAGAAACGCCCACGTCAAAGACAGTGGGCGTCGGGCCGGAGAATACTATCCTCCGGGGGGCACATATGCCGTAGCACGTGAAAAATACACCTCTTTCCGGCTAATTGTCAAGAAGAAACGATGACAGGGAAAATGAGTTACAATAATCGGGTTATTGTATATATCGACGGATTCAACCTTTATTATGGAATAAAGGAAAAGTGGAATAATCGCTATCTCTGGCTTGATTTAAAGCGATTGTCGCAATCCCTGCTGAAAGGTTCTCAACAGTTGGAGGCGGTCTAGTATTTCACTTTACGTGTATCTCAGAGACCCGGAAACTCGGGAAAATGGAAACGCCAAAATACATTCCTTGAAGCGTTGGAAGCAATTGGGGGTATCGAGTTTTATTTTGGCCATTATATAGATAAGTCCGTTCGTTGCCGGCGGTGTGGAGCAGAGTGGTACGGCGCCGAAGAAAAGAAGACTGATGTGACGATCGCGGTTGAATTGCTCTGTGACGCGCAAGATGACAGGTTTGACACCGCAATAGTGGTCTCAGGTGACAGTGATCTTTCTCCCCCGGTAACGGCAGTAATTGCGCGCCATCCACAAAAACGAGTCATTGTTGCCTTCCCACCCGGCAGACATTCAAGCGAATTATCTACGGTTTCAACGAACGCATTTACGATCAGAGAAAGCAGATTTCGGAAGAGTAGGTTGCCACTGGAAGTAAAAAAGCAGGATGGTCATATCCAGCGTTGTCCGAAAAGGTGGGGAAACTGACTTGCAATGGATGGTCAATTGTCTTCTTTCGATTGGGATTCATTTCGCCGGCACGTGAGTGATAGCGGAAAGGTAGCATTCGACGTAACGTGGAGAAACAGGTGCGCGCTGGAGTTGAAGCTGCCCTGGAGCTTTCTGCTTTTAAATCTGTTTGTTCGAAAGCTCGAATTGTTCGCGATGGCCGTGGCCGTTTATCTGACTCTCACCGGCGCATGGCCATTTGGCATTGTTGGTCTTCTGGTTTGGTACTTCGTTCTCTTCCCGTTGAAGAGAAAGAGTGTCGTTACTGCAATAACGCTCCACGCCGTGGACGATCGAGAATACTTCAATCTGGCCAACGAACTCGGGAGTTTTCGGTTGATATCATGAATACACGTTCAAAACGCCTTCGCAGTATACCTCATGGCCATCCGGGGGTGGTGTTGGGGCTTTTGTTCGCGGCAAAAAACGCGCCGCTCACCATCAACCTCGAAGGCCAGAACCAGGCGTTCCGCGCTTTAACGTACAACATCACCATCGTATCCAAACTCGTGCGGTCCCTTCAAGCGCACGGTCCGGGCGGTAGGGGCTTTTCCGCGTAATTCCGTTCGGCAGCTTGGTACGGTATCGCTCCCATCGTTCTCAGGGCAATGCCGTCCCTTAGTTCCCTTGAGACGATTCGTGGAAAAGCAGCCCCGCGGCGTCTGAGCGGCGCCGTTCTTTTTGGCCCTTTTTCTTTGGCGAAAAAGAAAAAGGGCAAGGGAATTCGGGAAGTTAGGGGGTGGGGGAAATTCTACGTGACCACTACTTTCGACCTTTGTTATCTCGATTAGCGATCCATGTGATCGCTTTTTTTATTCCTGATTACCGTGGTACCTGGCGGTTTGTACGGCACGGCGCCAACGTTTGAGCAGGACGTCGCGCTTTTTTCCCGGCATGGAGGGTTCGAAAGTGCGTTCGGGAGGGTTCAGGTCCGAAAGCGCGTCCGGTCCCGTCCAGAAACCGGTCGCGAGGCCCGCCAGCATGGCGGCGCCCAGGGCGGTTGTCTCCGTGTGGCGGGGCCGGATCACCGGCGTATCGAGGATGTCTGCCTGGAACTGCATCAGGAAATCGTTCGCCGAAGCGCCGCCGTCAACGCGCAATCCGGCGACCGGACGCCCCGTATCGGCGGCCATCGCATCCACGAGAGCGGCGCTTTGATAGGCGATGGACTCCAGGGCGGCGCGCGCGAGGTGGGCGCGTCCTGTGCCGCGGTTGACGCCAACGATCGTCCCGCGGGCATCAGGGTCCCAGTACGGCGCGCCGAGGCCCGTAAATGCGGGCACCAGGTAGACGCCGCCATTGTCCGGCACGGATCTGGCAAGGGCTTCGGTTTCGGCCGCACGCGCGATCAGGCCGAGGCCGTCGCGCAACCACTGAACGGCTGAGCCGGCGCTGAAAACCGATCCTTCCAGGGCGAAGGCGGGACCGCCCCGGCTGTCGCATGCTATCGTGGTGAGCAGGCCGTTCCTGGAAGGAAACGCGTTCGGGCCCGTGTGGAAAAGGGCGAAGCAGCCGGTACCGTAGGTGTTCTTGACGTCGCCCTCGGATACGCCGCGCTGCCCGAAGAGTGCAGCCTGCTGGTCTCCAGCGATACCCGCGATGGGGATGCCTTCCGGAAGCGGACCGGCGCCTGCGGTATTGCCGAACACATGAGCGGAGGGGTGGACCTCCGGGAGGATCGCCCGCGGAACGTTGAACACGTCCAGCAGGTCCGCGTCCCACGCTTTCGTGTGGATATTGAAACACATGGTGCGGGAGGCGTTGGTATGGTCCGTCGCGTGAACCTTGCCGTTCGTGAGACGGTGGAGGAGGTAGGTGTCGATGGTGCCGAAGCATAGGTCGCCGGCTTCGGCCCGGCGACGGAGTCCGGGGACGTTTTCCAGGAGCCAGACGATTTTGGTGGCGGAAAAGTAGGCGTCTATGACGAGGCCGGTCTTTTCGCGGACCACTTCTTCAAGACCCCGTTCCTGGTAGCGCCTGCAAATGTCGGCGGTCCGGCGACATTGCCACACAATGGCGTCGTGCACCGGTTCACCTGTGCGGCGGTCCCATATGACGGTGGTTTCCCGCTGGTTGGTTATCCCGACACCCGCAATACATGTCAGGCGCACGCCCGCGTTGCGGATCGCCTCGGCAATCACGCCAGCGGTGGAGCGCCAGATCTCCTCCGCATCGTGAGAAACCCAACCGGGTTGGGGGTAAATCTGCCTGAATTCCGCATAAGCGCGGCCGGCAACGTCACCTTCACGATTGATAACGAGCACGGTTGTGCCCGTGGTGCCCTGGTCGATGGATAGAATCATTGAGACGCCCGGTGCGGATGGTGCAATTGTGTTTGGATGGGTCGCTGGCGCATCGCCATCTCCCTAATCTGTTTCCTCCGGCCCGGTCACCGGCTCGGAAAGTACACGCTTTTCCCATTTCTCAAGCCGGATTTTCCCGTTTTCCAATACCGCATACGTGCATTTCTGAATCCAGTCGCCCAGGACGACGAGTTCGCCGCTGCGTTCGGCTCGGGCATCATCCCGGGGACGCATCGTCGGATCTGCCTGACCGTCTGCCGGACCGCCCACGCGGGCGTGCAGAGAGAAGTGGTAGTGGCCATGGATCACGACGTCGACGCCCTGTGCGATTTTCTCTCGCGCGGCCTTATAGAGAATATCCCGGTTACCTGAACCGCGCCTCCGGATTCGGTACTCGGAGAGGCGGGACGTATACCTGGCAAGGACAGCCCCAAGGTCCGGGTGGATCAGGCGGAACAGGCTCATGCAGAATCGGTTTTTCAGGATGCCGCGACTCATGCGGAACCGCCAGTCGGTCCGGATTTCGTCTCCGTGGGCAATGTGGATCTTGAGTCCCTGATGACTCACGGTAATCGGCCCGCCCGGCAGTTCAACGCCGAGCTGTCCGGAGAAGTATTCGCCGGGCCAGAGGTCGTGATTACCTGGCAGGTAGATCACACGCGCGCCGGACTCAACCAGGTTGTAGAGTTCGAAAAGGACCCGGGCGCCGTTCGACGGGACCGTCGTGCGGTATTCAAACCAGAAGTCAAACAGGTCGCCGACGATATAAAGCGCTCGTGCACAGGGGCGGATGGACTTGAGGAAGTCAATAAGGACGTCTTCCCGCTCTCGGGCGCCGTCCCCGATGTCGGGCGCGCCGATATGGACGTCGGAGATGAAATAGATTCGGTCCAAGAAAACCACCAGTGTCAGGATAAACAGCTGTTAGCCGTCAGCGAAAACGAAGTTCGGCTCACACGGAGACACAAGGACACAAAGGAATAACATCAAAACTGCTGTCGGCTATCGGCTAAACCCGGTCTACGATACGGCCTGACGACATCACTTCACGGATGCCCGTTTTCGTAGGGGCGACCGGCCGGCCGCCCCTACAAACGATGTGCAATGGCGATCGAATTCTGCGCCACTATGAGGGCAACCACAATGTCTGCCCCAACATTTGCACCGGTGGCGCAGACCTCTCTCCCCGGCCCCCTCTCCCAAGGGA
Source organism: Candidatus Latescibacterota bacterium (assembly GCA_963662665.2). GTDB lineage: Bacteria > Latescibacterota > UBA2968 > UBA2968 > JAAXHE01. Next base: position 81,748 of record CAXXJS010000037.1, on the reverse strand, counting down.
GCGGGGGAGCAAAGCGAGATGTCTTCACTTGATGACAGTTCCCCCCTTCCCCTGGGAAGGGGGCCAGGGGGTAGGTCTCGCCTTTTGCTCTTAGCTGAAGGCTGACAGCTTACTCTTTTAGCAATTGCCTGATCATTGGCGCCTGGGGATCGTCGGGATTCAGTTCCAGGACTTTTCGCAGGTTGGCCCTGGCTTCCTCCATGCGATTCAGAGCGCCGTAGGCCAGGCCCAGGTTGAAGTAGGCGTTTGGGAGCCGGGGGTTGATTTGAATGGCTTTCTGAAGATATGGAATCGCCTTTTCGAACTGACCCATGCTGTGGTACGTACCGCCGATGTTCAGGTAGGTTTGCGCGGTGGCCAGTGCGGGCTGGAGTTCCAGTGCTTTCTTGAGGTGTTCAACGGCTTCCTCGTGCCGGCGGAGACCATGGTAGGCCGCGCCGAGATTGACATGCGCCCCTGCGTGTCCGGGTCGTATTTCAAGAGCCTTTTTGAGAGGTTTAAGGGCTTCGCCGTGCCTGCCCGTCTCGTTGTAGGCGGCGCCGAGGTTGACATATGTAATCGCGGCGCCGGGTTGGAGTTCAACGGCTCTCTCAAGGTGGTCGATCGCAGACCCGTGGCGCCCGGTTCCCAGATAGGCGGCGCCCAGATTGATATGCGCATCCGCGAGGTCCGGTTGTATCTCAATTGCTTTTCTGAGGTAGTCGATCCCGCGCTCCGCATGGCCGAGGTCGCAGTAGCTGATCCCCACCGACAGCCAGTGTCTGGGGTTCTTTGGATTCGCGTCGAGCGCGCGCCTGTAGGCGTTCAACGCCGGTACCGTTTTTCCCTGAAGCCTGTGATAGGTACCGAGCGTTTCCCAACCGTATGAGGCGGCATGGCCGCTCAGCCGGCCCGTGAGGTGTGTGTATCGCGCCTCTGCGGTCACGGGGTTGGCGTTTACGCCAATCCATAACACGGTGTGCAGTGCGGCTGCTGCGCAAATCAAGGATACGTTACGCGAACGGGGTTCCGCCCGTTCGCGGAATTTCAGTAGCGCCGCTGCGGCCCAGAGGGTGAGGGGAAGGGCAGGTAGCGCCAGAATGTCCCAGTCCCTGAAAGCGCCGATCTCGGGGTTGGCAATGAACGTAAAGACGAGCGGGACGGCGGCCGCGGCCAGGAGAAAGGGATGGTATTGAAAGTCTTTCCTGCCGAACACGAACAGCGCCATCAACGCCGCGGGGGCCGAGAGGATTTGCAGGTTGACGAAATCCAATAAATGTGAGATGGAGAAGATGCGGTAGGGCACGTAAAAACCCGGTTTCGAAATAAAGGGGAGGATGTGGTGTTTTCCGCCGGTCCGCTCCATAAAAGCGCCGAAGTCAAAGCCGGCCAACCAGAAGACCAGCACGGCGGCGAGCGGAGCCGAGCACAACGCCGCCAGATTTGCCGCGACATTGCTCCATCGCCGCGTTGAGGTCTCCCTGCGCCGATACCCGTAGCAGGCGAGGATTAGAAGGGAAGGCGCGAAGAGAATAAACAGGAAGTGGAACGGGACGAGCAGTCCCAGCACCAGCGCAGGTACAAAAAGTGGCGCACGGTTAGCCAGGTATCGAAGGCCGGCCAGCAGATAGAGCAGACTGGCCGGCATGTAGAAAGCGTAATTTTCCACGTAACCGAAGAAGAGTTGTACGTATCCGGCGGTAACGAGGAAGGCGAACACAATGGATTTTTCGCGGTCATTCCTGCCAAGAGCGCCGGCCGTGGCGAAAGCGAGCAGGACGTACAGGAGACCCGAGGCATAGCTGTAGACACGGTACGTGTTCTCGGCGGTATGCCACACATCGGCGCCGGCACGATGCAGGACTCGAATCAGCGCGAAGGTGAGGGGCGCACGATCCACGCGTTGCCAGATTCCGGCGTCCAATTCCCGCAGGTAAAGGTACCCGTCGCCCAGAAGGTGCCGCGCGGATTGCAACCAATAAAAACCCGCGAGCGCAAGGAGGATCACCAGAGAGCGCGCCAGCCAGGCGCGGGCGCCGCTACCCCAGAGGGCAACAGGAAGCGTCGCGAGCAATGCGTGGACCCGGGCACGCACCCGCGGGACGAAAACGAGTACGGCAAGCATTACGAAAGTTGCCCGGACTGAATTGGAATGGTAGTAAAGGAAATCTGCGCCCCAGAAGGGGTTGGGACGCCAGAAGGCGAGAAGGACGTGAAGCCCCAGAAACACGGCAGCGACGCTGGCGGGGTTGCGGAAACCGGCTGATCGTTGCCGTTTCGAATGTCGCGAACGTTTTTTGCTCAATGCCCCGTTCTCCCGGCCCTCGTCGGCAGGTTTTCTCGCTTGACGCATCCGCACGATAAGGATATGTTAACAGGTACCGCAGTTTGAATCTTTCGCCGTCGTGATCCAGAGACTCTATGTCGGACCCTCAACGAACGACCTATGATTTGATCATCGTGGGCGCAGGCCCCGCGGGATCGGCAGCCGCCCTGTACGCTGCCCGACACGGTCTCAAGACACTGTTGCTGGACAAGTCCACCTTCCCGCGAGACAAAGTCTGCGGCGACGCCCTGTCGGGAAAAGCAGTTGCCATACTGCTCGAACTCGGCCTGCTTGAAAAGATCCGGCATTTGCCCGGCGCGTTCATCAATAAAATCGTCTTCAGCAGCCCGAATCACGTGGATGCCTGGATCGACCTGGAGCGGCATACCCTTCACGACGTCGGTACCGGGCGGGATCTCCCCATGGAGGGGTTTGTCATCCGCCGGACGGTTTTCGACGCCTTTCTGTTCGGCGAGGCCCGAGAATCCGTCGATTCCTGCATCGAGGGGTTTACGGTTAAGGATCTTGTCCGGGAAAACGGAACCGTCACGGGCGTAACCGGCAGCACCAATGGACAGCAGCGCACTTATCGTGCCAACCTGGTCCTGGGCTGCGACGGCTTCAACTCCATCGTCGCCCGCCGAACCGGGCAATATCGCCACGACGGCCGGCACTGGGTTGTGGCGCTGCGTTGTTACTACGAGAACGTGACGGGACTGAAGGACCAGATCGAACTGCACTTCGTCAATGAAGTCCTGCCGGGATACTTCTGGGCCTTTCCCCTCGAGAACGGCTATGCGAACGTCGGCATCGGCATGCTGCACAGCAGCCTCAAGCGCCGTAGAGTCAATCTGAAGGATGCGCTTCAGAAAGTGATCAGCCGCCCGCCCTTCGACCGGCGTTTTGCCAATGCACGCGCCCTGGAAGAACCCATCGGATGGAACCTGCCCATCGGCAGCATCCGCAGGAAAAGCTATGGCAACGGTTACATGCTTCTTGGCGACGCCGCGGGGCTGATCGACCCCTTCACCGGGGAAGGCATCGGCAACGCCCTGTACGCCGCGCGTTTCGCCGCGCAGGTGGCCGCCGAAGCCAAAACGGCGAACGACTTCAGCGACCGCTTTTTGAGCCGTTACGAAGACCGTCTCTGGGACGCCATTGGCGACGAACTCAGAACCAGCAAGCGCCTGCAGGACCTGGGCCGCTGGCGGCCCCTGCTCAATCTGGTCATTCAAAAGGCGGCACGAAATCCACAGATCAGCGATCTTATTACCGGAATGATCGCCAACGCGGTTCCAAAGAAGAAACTCTTCAGCCCCGTCTTTTATCTCGGGCTTCTTTTCAAATAAGCCGGATTGTTACACAGGAGGATTGTTCTATGAAATCTGCTACCGGATACCTGGTCCCGTGTCTTGTTTTGCTGTTGTCATTCGGCGCTTCCATCCATGCCAGGGAGAAAGTCACCCTTCGGCTCACCTATCCGGACGGTCGTACCATCAAGTATAAACATAAATATTCATTCGCCTTCAAAAGCGACCGCGCGGAAGTCATCGTGCCCGGACGCACGCAGCGCGGATTTACGTCGGGCGAGATCAGGGGCGAATGGCGAAGCCGGGAAGTCGTCCATGCGGGCACGAACGGTGAATCCGACGATAATGCCACGCGCCTCGTCGCAACCGTAAACAAGGCCGTCAATGGCTTTTTCTTCGAGAACAAACGCCTTACGCACGACCAGTTTCCCTATACCCTCGAGCAGTTGGACGATTGGGAACTTACATGGTTTCTCTCGTCAGACGGAACGGTTCAGCGCCAATCAAGCAACAATTCCGCGCGAGACCTCAACCGTCCTGACATACTGACGGATCTATGGCAGATCTGGACTCCCGAACTTAAGCCGTTCCTTCCTGAAAACCCGGTTGGCCCCGGCGACACCTGGTCCGGCGAAGTGAATTTCAAAACCCCGGTAATGATGCTCGATGACCATGCCATTGTTGAAATCAAGAGTACATACAAGGTGAAGAATGTTTCCACCAAGAAGGGAAATAAAATCGTCACATTCGAGGAAGACAGAACGGTCCGTTTCAGAGCGCCCGTCAACGTTGGCTCCCTGCAGCTGGTCGTCGACGGGACCGGAAAAGGTAAGGGTACCTGGGTCGTCGACGCCACACGCGGCTTCGTAGTCTCCCACAAAGTACGGACGAACCTTACACGCCCTGCGGTACGGCGAGTAGACCATCGGAAGCCCGTGGACAATATCCGCGCCGAAATCGACCTTTCCTACGAACGGAAGCTGGACAAGGTGGAAAAGGAATAAAAAGGCAGCCTTTAGCTGTCAGCTAAGAGCGGGACCTCTCCCCCCGGGCCACCTCTCCTAAAGGAAAGGGGGAGAAACACCGGCAAGGCGGGAGACCACAAGGGTCGCCCTTACAAGATACAATGTCGCATTTAACCGAACGGTCAGGGAGTGGCTATAAATCCCCCAATCCTTGATGCGAGACCAGAATAAAGCCTACCTCTACGCCATAGCCACGGTTCTTCTCTGGTCGACCGTTGCCTCCGCCTTCAAGATTTCCCTCCGATACCTGGACCCCCTGCAGCTTCTCTTCTATGCAAGCCTGGCTTCCGCATGCACCCTGGCGCTGATTATCGTTATCCAGGGCAAACGAAGTCTCATCCTCTCGTACTCAAAACCACAATACCTGAAGTCCCTCCTTCTGGGCCTGCTCAACCCGTGCGTCTACTACCTGATCCTCTTCAAAGCGTACGATCTCCTGCCCGCTCAGGAAGCTCAGCCCCTGAACTACACCTGGGCCATTACGCTCTCGCTCCTTTCCATTCCATTATTGAAACAACGCGTCAAGCCGCAAGAAATCCTCGCCGGGTTCGTGTGTTACGCCGGTGTCCTGGTGATCTCAACGCGCGGCAACGTCCTGGACTTTCGGCTCTCGGACCCCCTCGGCGTATCCCTGGCCCTGGTCAGCACGATCGTATGGGCGCTGTACTGGATCTACAATACGCGAGATGACCGGGACGCCGTTGTCGGCCTTTTTCTCAACTTCACGTTTGCACTGCCGTTTATGTTCGTACTCTGCCTGGTTTTTTCGGATGTCCGAATTTCCAGTCTGTACGGCCTGATCGGCGCCGCTTACGTCGGCCTTGTTGAAATGGGTATCGCCTTCGTTTTCTGGCTCATCGCTCTACGCCTTTCGGAAACAACGGCCAGGGTTGCGAACCTGATCTTCATCTCTCCGTTCGTCTCCCTGTTTTTCATCCACTTTCTGGTTGGCGAAGAAATTCTACCCTCCACCCCGATCGGCCTTGTCCTCATTGTCGCCGGCCTGCTAATCCAGCGCCCAGGTTCGCGATCGAAGTGAAAAAATCAGGAATGATCCCTTGACATTTCATCATAGAGTTACCATATTGGGAACGCAAGCCTTGCAAATTCAGGTAATTCCCTATGCACGTAATTACCCGTAAGAGACTACTGGAATTCTGGCGAAAGCATTCGGATTCCCAGCGGCCCCTTAGAGCCTGGCTGGCCATCGTAAGATCAAGAAGCTATTTCAGCCCCTACGAAGTTCGACGTGATTTTCCCTCTGCGAGTTTCCTCGGAAGATGGCGGACGATTTTCAACATTGGAGGCAACAAATACAGGCTGATTGTCGATATGCGGTACGACCTTGGAAGGATTTACATCCGACACGTGCTTACCCACAAAGAATACAACAGACGTACTCGAAGCGGCGACTTATGAACAATCTGCAAAGGCATTTAATATGACCAGATTGCTGGACTTCACGAGACCTCACGTCTTACGAAACGAAGCGGAATACGACGCGGCCGTGAGCGAAATCGATAGTCTGCTGGACGCCGACCCTGAACCGGGTTCGGAAGCTTTCGAACGGCTGGAGTTTCTATCCGTTCTGGTACAGGCGTACGAGGACGTCAGGTTTCCCTTGGATGATACCATGGATCCCCGGGAGATCGTGGCGTTTATGCTGGAACAGAAAGGGCTCTCGCGATCCGATCTAGCCGAGTGGCTCGGTGGCAGAAGCCGCGTCTCCGAATTCTTCAACGGCAGGCGAAGCCTGTCCATTCGCCAGATTGCGTCGCTTACCAAGAACCTGGGAATTCCTGCGGATTTGCTGATCGCGCATGACAGAAAGCGTTGAACCTGCGATCGACCTGCGCGATAGCGAAATCTGAAACGGTAAAGCCGTCAGACTGTGCTTCAGACCAACTGACGGCTTTGTCATCCACCTCGCCGATTCACCGGGCATGTGCCCTGGAATGACCCGGATTTACCCCCGGGATCTGAGCAGTGAGGCGCCCATTGCACCCAGGATTAACGGCAGGGCGGCATCGATCACAATCCACACTGCCGATACGGTCTCCGGCGCAATTGCCGTAAAGCCGGGACTGTGCAGGTTGAAGAAATTCCAGAAAAACAGGATGCCCACAAACAGAAGACCGTAGAACAGGACATGTGCTTCCAGGTACTCCCGGGTAACCGCGCTTCCATCGTCGCCGCCAATGCCCCGCTTGCGCATGCAGCCGAAAACCAGACCCAATACGATCGCCAGCACCATAAGCGCGTTAATCTTGCTCCAGTGCGGGCTGTACGGACTGGCTTCGGTGGACGTATAATACAGCGGTTCGACGACCGTGTGGATGGCAACCACGGCAGCCACGAGGATCAGATAGACACCAACGATGCGTTTGAACGAATCCATACGTTGCTTCTCCTTTTTCTGGTCCGAAAAGGTTTCCCGAGTTCGGCGCAATTGCCGTATACGCGATACATCAGGCCGACCATCGCGCAGGATCCATCGCTGAAATATAGCGGGCGTGACCGGCCCCGGCAATCGAAACCACCCGCGACGGTGAACGGTCCGGTCGGCGTGGGATTGCGCCAGCGGCGGGGGATTCATCCTACAGGAACGGAAACATCCTCGCCGGTTCGTATCCCGGCATCACCGACCGATGTTTCCGGCCGGCAATCAACGTCTCTCCGTCCGTGAACCCCTCCGGTCTGTCCCTGAGGAACCCAACCAACCGCTTTCGCCACGGACCCAACCGGTCCTCCGCGCCGTCGCCCATCGCCAGATCTTTCAATTCCAGCGGATCTTCATCCAGGCCGAACAGGTGCTCGCGGCCCGTCTGCGTGTACCAGATGTATTTGTGACGACCATCCGTCACATAGTGATTCCCTTGTTCGTACGCATAGCACCCGGAGTGCTCGCCGTGCAAGATATCGCGTACGCCCTCCGATTCGCCGCGCAGCACCGGTACCAGACTCCTTCCCGTACACGTCTCGGGAACCTCCAGGCCGCACGCATCCAGAATCGTCGGCATGATATCCTGGAGTCCCACCGGCGTTTGGCACGTTACCGACTCCGGCGCCCCCCAACTCCGCGGCGCTCTAATGAGATACGGCACCCGCGCCGACGCCTCGTAGGGCCACGTTTTCCGGAATAGATGATGGTCCCCGAGCATCTCTCCGTGGTCAGACGTAAAAATGATGAGACTCTCATTCAGCAGACCCCGAGCGAACTGAATCAATCTTCCAATCTGGTCGTCGATGAAATTCACCATCCCGTAGTAGGCCGCACGCGCACACTGCATATCCTGCGCCGTTAGAGAGATCTCCGACGCATTCGGATCCAGCCCCTTCCGGGGTTCGTCAAACTGAGGCGCCCAGTCTCCCACAACGGTATCGGGCAACTCACGATTGATATACCGGTCGTAGTAGAACTTTGGGGGCGTCAGGGGCGGATGGGGATCGATAAACGACAGATTCAGGAAAAACGGCGCCGACGGGTCTCGTTTCAGCAGAAATTCCATCGCTCGATCCACGCACCAGAACGTATGCATCTGCTCTTCGGGCAGGTTGTGCGGCCGCCCCACCCAGCCGTTGGACGAGACTCCGTGCGCCATCCCCGGGTCCACCTCCTCGCGTCCATGGCGGTCGCGCAGCCAGTCCACGTAGTCATTCTCCTTCCCGCGCGTGCCGTCCGCAAGCTGCAAATGATCGAATCCGTACCGCTTCCGCAGAGGCGATAGATGCAACTTCCCGATCATTTCGGTCTGATAGCCCGCCCCGGACAATTCTCCCGCAAGCGTGTGAGGCGGGTCCCACTCCGTTCCCTGAAATCCGACAACACCGTTCGCCGCCGGCGCCGTGCCGGTCATCAGGGAACGCCTTGCAGGAATACAGCTGGGACACTCCGAATACCCGCGACCAAAATGCGCCCCCGTACCGCCCAGCCAATCGAGATTGGGCGTTTGCAGGACGTCCGGCGCGTTCGGGTCCAGCCCCACGCAATCCCCCCGCTGCTGATCCGTTACAATCAATATTACGTTCGGTCGATCTTCCGGCATTTCACACTCCTTTCACGAAATACCCAGCGCCGCGTCAATGTCCGCCTGATAGGCGTCAAATTCGCCGCTTTCCACGTCCGCCATTCGCACCGTACATCCTGCGGTCGCGGACTCGAACACCGCATATACCGCCGCGACGTCCTTCATCCCCTCCACCCCGTCGACCTCCACGGCCTTGCCCTCGACAATGGCCTCGCCCAACTCGTGATACTCCATGGCGAGAAGCTTCCAGTCCACCTCGCGATCGGCCGACGTCAGCCCGGCCGGGAAGAAATGCGACGACATGGGATCCTGCTCGAAACCCTCAGCCTGTGCCAGCATTTCTTCCTGTTCCTGGAAATCGCCGCGCCCCCGACGCATCCGAACCCGGCCGCCACGGGTTCCAAAACCCTCGATGCACCCCTCCGTGCCCAGAATCATCTGCGTACTGCAACCCCCGTGTCCTCCCAGTCCAACCACCCAGCTCACCGTGGCGCCGCCAACCATGCGAAACACCGCCACGGACGAATCCTCTGCGTCTGCAGGGACAACGGGCGCCATGTCTTCGTATTGCCTTTGGTAATACTCATAGGGTCTCCACATCGTATCGGCCTTTCGCCGCACCGGCTCCACCAGCCTCACGTCGCCGTACACCTCGTGGATGTCCCCCAGCTGATAGCGGATCAGATCGGCAAAGTGCACCCCCATGTCCACCAGGGGCCCGCCACGATTCTTGAGATGGCGCCATGGGGTAATGAAGATTCTGTCCCCTTCGCTTACCTCGTGAAACAGACCCATGTACGGCGTCCCTATCCCGCCGCTGGTTACCATGTGGTGCGCCAGCCGGGCCGAGGGGTCACGCCGGTAGTTCTCCGCCACGGATAACACGCGTCCGTTCCGCCGGGCCGCCTGGATCATCTGCAAACATGCACGAACGGTAATCGCCATCGGTTTTTCCACCATCACGTGCAGCCCGAGATCCAGTGCCTTGCAGGAAACCTCGTGGTGTACAGCAGGATCGGTTACCACGTCGACGGCATCCAGTTCCGGCATCGCAGCGGCCATTGTCTCCAAATCCGTAAAGACCGCCGGCTCCACCCCCAGCAGCTTTCCGGCCTCGGCAGCAGCCATCCTGGCATTGTCCGGGTTAATGTCGCACAACGCCCGCAGATCGATCCGGTTGAACGGCGTCTGCGCGAGCGTCCGCAGGCCATAGAGGTGCCGCGTTCCCATGCCGCCGCATCCCACCAGTCCCAGATTGATCCGCTCCATATCAGTATCTCTTTCGAAATTCACTGCCTACCTGCTCCGACGCCGCTTGACACATTTATTATGTTCTCTATCTTCGAGAACCGCAGGGTTGCGGGTCTTGAAGAGGGAATGACGTTAGACGGGAGATGATGTGGGCGCCTGATGAACGGATAGACGTTAGACGGGAGATGGTAGAGACTGCCTGTCCCGTGCGGTTTCATTTTTTACCGGAGGCATAAGAGGCAGAACCAATCAAGCAAGGACGTCTTTCCCCGGCTCCCCGCCTTAAGGTTTTTCCTTCTTCCTTTTTCCTTCTTCCTTTTTCCGGATTTGATATGATCCCCATCGGGTTCAGCACCTACGCCACACAGAACGTGGACGTCTTTGAAGCCTTGCCGAGAATCCGCGCGATCGGCTACGAAGCCGTCGAAATTGCCGTCGGAGACGCGTGGCCAACCGCGCCCCATAAGCTCGACCGGAACACGCGGAGCAGACTTGCGGACGCCCTGCGAGATCTCGGCTTCCCGCCGCCGGCTCTCTTCGGGCCCGTATCCACCTGCGCCCAGGGCTCCGACCGCCCGCCTATGCTGGAACGTTTTATCCGGAACTGCGTGCTCGCCCGCGACCTGAATTACGGGGATGCGCCCAGCATCATCACCACCACGGTAAGCGGCCCCCTCACAAAATGGAAAACCGACAGGGACGCCGTCGCTGCCGACCTGATCGAACTCGCGGACGTCGCAGCCGAACATCACGTCATCCTGGCCGTGGAACCGCACGTCGGCGCCGTCCTGGACACGCCGGAAAAAGCGGCGTGGCTCATGGCGCACACCCGCCATCCCAACCTCAAAATCCACTTCGACCACAGCCACTTTCACGTGCAGGGCATCGATCTGAAGCGCGCCGCCGGTCTCTGCCTGCCCGACACCGTCCACATCCACGTCAAAGACGGGTATATGAAAGACGGCGCCGTCACCTTCCTGTTGCCCGGCGAAGGCAGCCTCGACCTCATCGAATACTTCAAGACGCTGCTCGAAGCCGGAACCGAAGTACCCGTTGGCGCGGAAGTCAGCGCCATGATCTGGAGCCGGCCCGGGTACGACCCGTGGCAGGCCGCGGAATTCTGCTACCACGCGCTTGCATCCGCCCGCCGGCAGGCCGTCGCCGGACCGGCAATGGCCGATTGAACTGCGAAAACAACCCGGATTCCGAAAGGCTGGCGCGACTGGACAACTATAATCTCGTCGCCGTTCCGATCCTGTAGGTTGGGTGACTTTCCATTTCCAGGGCCGCGTAACAGTAGAACGGGTATACGCTCCACTCCACACACCCCAGCAGATCGGGCTTCCCATCACCATTGAAATCACCCGGCCACGCGTTCGGTCCGTGAACCGTAAACGCGATCTCCTCACCGTAACACCTGAACTCTCTCGGCAGGTCGAAAACAGGCGCATCCGACGAACCCACGTTGCGCAGCAGATAGATCTTTCCCGTCCCCGCGACGTTGTATACCAGGTCGATCAACCCATCCCCGTCCCAATCCACGGCGCGGAACGACTCGGTCCAGTGCTTTTCCCGGCCCACAATTGAATCGTCGATTTCACGGCCGTCCACCAGCCGCACGTGGTGGCGGTGTTTGAGTCTGCGGCGGCCCTCGCCATCCCTGTATTGAAGGAAAAGCGTTGCCTTTCGCGTATGGTCGTGCGCGATAAAATCCATCATTCCGTCGCCGTTCCAGTCCGCAAACGCCGCGCCGATCCGCCAGAAAAAAGGGGATCGCGCATCGCAGGGGTAGGGACTGTTGGGCCGGGTCTCGTCGGAGGCCGCCCGGCCCGTTTCAGCCCTCAAATTATCGGAATCCGGGAATCCATCCACTTCGAGGAATCTGCGATACCCGAACTTCGGTTCTTCGAGCGTACCGATATTTCGATACCATACAATCCGGTTCGTTTCATTGGGGAGCATCAGGTCCGGCAGGCCGTCCCCGTCCCAATCCACAAATACGGGATAGGGGTACCCCATATTGTGCCAGTGGCTGCTGTGCAGGATCTCGTCGCGCAATACCCGGATCGGCTCTCCTTCGGAAAAGATCAATTCCGGCTCTTTCCAGGCCGGTCGCTCATTGCTCCCACGATTGATGACCACGCGCGGCCACCCGTAACCGCCTCCGATAACGAGATCGTTGACGCCGTCGCCGTTCCAGTCGCACGAACACGCCCACGCCTGATCGCTGAATGACATCACGGCCGAAACCGAACGCGCCATTCCCCGGCGTACGAAACGCGGCTGGCCGCGACTCGTTCCGGCGTGTTCGAAGTACGTGAGATTCTGGTGCATATTGTGCTGCACGAGAATCCCATTCCTTTTTCCGTCCGATACCGGACTGAGCCGGCTGCAGAATTCCGGCTCCGTGACGCCCAGCATCTGTTGCGGTCCGAACCGGGGCGGGTCCCCGCCCAGATTCCTCCGCCACGTCAGTGGATGATCGTACCCGCCAACCGGCATCGCCATCACGTCCGGCAGTCCGTCGCCGTCGAGATCCAGGAAAGCGAGCTGTTTCCCAACCCCAAGATCGACCGCATCCGCGGCTATGAACGGCCAGCCGTCCGGATTCAGATTCCGGATATAATGACCGTTGACCACGAGGTCCGGCGCGCCATTCCCGCTCAGATCCACAATCCGGATCCCCGCGTTCTGAGCAACAGGCGCCGGAATCTCAATGTCCTTAACGAACACGGGCAACCCGCCCCCGTCGCGTTCCCCCGAATTCAGGTAGGCCGTCACTCCTTTGTCGAGCATCCCGGCGTACACGATATCGGGCAACCCGTCCCCGTTCAGATCGGCGAAATCCGCTTCGGCGTACACGTCCGGGAAATGCTTGAGTTCGCGAGATCCGTGCTCTTCCACGTAACGCAACCGGGCAAGATCTCCAAACGTGAAGTCCTCTTCCGGTCCCACACGAGGATGACATACAATCCCGCTGACGGGCGACCCCGGTCGATAGTAATAATTCCAGCATCCCGCCAGATCGCCGCGGCCGTCGCCGTTGATGTCCACGAGCCGCATCGAATGCGCGAGTACAATCGGCCGCGGGACCCCGGCGTTGTATCGCAGGAGATCTCCGACCCCGATCAGGGGCGTGTACTCCTGCGGCTGCAACAGCGGCCTTTCAGGAGCGGTGCGAAACCGGATCTGATACTCCGTATGGGTGGGATCCTCAATCACCCACTCTATTCTTCCACGATCGCCGTACGCGAAATCCTCGGAACGGGCGTACGCGATCGGCTCACCCGACGCCACGTCCACGACTTCTATTGAATTCGGATCGAACACGCCCGGGGCCTCGATCTCCCGCGCCATGCCGCCGAAATCCAGGTCCACTGACATCGGAATGCGTCCCAGATCTCGCCGTAGCGACGACGTCACCTCCAGCCTGAATCCGTATCGCCAACCGTCCATGCCGTCACTCTGCTTTCAACCGGTCCTGAAACGCCTCCCTGAACCATTTCATCTTCGGGTCGATCACGAATATGCAATACGGCTGAGCGCGATTCGAGCGATAGTAGTTCTGATGGTAATCCTCGGCCCTGTAGAATTCGGTCAGCGGCGAAATCTCGGTCACGATCGGATCCTTCCACAGCTCCGATGCATCCGTCTCGGCCATGGATTGTGTCGCCTTAGCCCGCTGTTGCTCGTCGTGATAGAAAACCACAGAGCGGTACTGCGTACCCACGTCCGCACCCTGGCGGTTAAGCGTTGTGGGATCGTGGGTGCGCCAGAACACGTCCAGCAGGTCCCGATAGGAAATCGTCTCCCGATCGAATCGGATCTGCACCACCTCGGCATGCCCCGTGGTCCCCTCGCACACCTCCCGGTACGTCGGATTCGTACCCGAGCCGCCCGCATATCCCGATACCACTTCCAGCACCCCTTTCAGGTCCTGATAAAACGCCTCCACGCACCAGAAGCATCCCCCTCCGAACGTCGCGCGTTCTTCTGCCATTATCGTCTCCTGACTGATATTACCCCCAATTCGATAAACAACAGCAACTCGGCAACGCAACGAAAATCCCTGAAACGGGGCGAAGCGGTCGTCAAAAAGGACACGCTTTCAGTTCACGTCCAGTGACCTGGTGTATCCTGGTAATCAGCCGTCAAATCGCCTTTATCCACTTGCCTATATTCGATTTTGCGTCCCGGAAAAATACCGAATCAAGGTTACTTTCTCGACATCCCCCTGGTATATACCTTGCCCTGGATGATCTTGTGCGCGGGTCGCCCGCCCATCATGCGGTCTCGCGCAAATGCCTGCCCGCATTCGGGGCACTTCAGGTCTCCGTTGGTGAAGTCCTCTGCAATTCGTTCCACCAGACACTTGACCAGGCCGCCCCTGCCGCCTTTCCGGTACTTGTAGAGCAACGTCCGGCACCTGGCGCAGTGGATGGAAATGGTCCGTCGATCAACCCTATCGTTGCGCGCCATAACTCTACTCCGGCCGCAGTTCCCCCAGCGACGATTCGCCCGGAGAAATGAACTCCACCGCAGGGTTTTCAACACGGCCGTACGCGTTCCACACCTTGAAACCGAGCAGCGCCAGCAACTCGGGAGGGGCATCGTTCAGAACTTCGGGCGATGTGCCAACGGTGAAATTCTCCTGCGGCCGGAACTGCGGGCCGCAGAAGGTCGTGAGCAGCGCCAGCCGTTGGCCGCCGGTCACGTTGGCCCCCGTTCCATGCCAGATCCGCGCATCGATGATCAGCGCCGTACCCGCCGGGCCCTCCGCGGCCACCGCCTCTACGTCAGCCGCCTTTTCGGGATGCCGACCGAACAAATGGCTGCCGGGAACGACGCGCGTCCCACCGTTTCCGGCGGTGAAATCCACGAGCATCCAGAGCACGTTCACCGCGGCCGCCGGTGCGATCATCGGCGATGCGTCGTCCACGTCCGTATCAAACCGCTCCCGGGTGATCGAGCCCACCGGCAATGCCTTTCGGCCAGGACGCGTGGGCGAGGGCATCCACCACTGATCGGTATGCAGGTCCATCTCCACCCCGCCTGGCCTGGCGATATTCGCGGTAAAGCTCGACAGCAGGTACTCCTCGCCCAGAACATGGCTTATCACCTCCCGCACCCGTTCCTGAAACAACACCTGGTGAAACACACGACCCTTGTTGATCAACATCCACAGCCGCTGATTGACGCCCCCGTGTGCCTCGGTGAACGCCTCCGGTCGCACCCGACCGCTTTCGTCCCGAAACGATCCCCAGTTCTGATCGGGCCCTCCGTCTTCATATGCCGCGCCCAGTTGCCTCTCCGCCTCCGCCTGTTCCACCAGCCTTTGACGCATGGCCGCCACCTGGTCCCGGCTCAACGCGTCCTTCAGCAGACAATATCCGAACCGCTCGATATTTGACTTCGCCACCGCCAGGTCGCCGGTAAGCCGCGGCAACTCGTTGACTTCGAAGCCCGTCATAACGATACCTCCGCCATACGTCGATATCACGTCAGCCTGTCGGAAACACCCGCTATATGCTACGCCCGTATCCCGGGCAAGTCAACCTCTTCCGCCCGCCAGCCCGTTGGAAGCGTCCATAGGGACTGCTGAGTCGTATCCATTGCCCGAGGCTTCAAACAACCTTTGGAATCTCTTACGATTTTTCGATATTTTGAATCCAATTATACATTGCCGAATGCCGGGACACTTCACCTTCTCCGTCTTCGGCGCCGGCCCTGTCGTGGTGAGGAATACATGGATTCAGAAAATCTCCGGGCATCGCTGGATCGGCAGATTGCCGAATACATGGACAGCCACCCGCGTTCCCGTGAGATGTTCAGACGCGCCCAGGCATCTCTTCCCGGCGGAAACACGCGAACCGGCGTCCACTTCGACCCGTACCCGGTCTACGCCGACCGCGGCGCAGGCGTCCATCTCTTCGACCTGGACGGCCATCGCCTTCTCGATTTCGTGAATAATAACACCGCCCTCATCCTGGGCCACGCCCACCCCGATATTGTCGCCGCCCTGCAGGAACGGATAACCCTCGGCACCGGCTTCTCACGGCCGCTTGCCCTTGAGGTCGAAATGGCCGAATTCCTGAAGAACCGCGTCGGCTCCTTCGAAAAGGTGCGTTTCTGCAGTTCCGGTACCGAAGCCATTCTCAATGCCATCCGCGCCGCACGCGCCTTCACCGGCAAAACCAAAATCGCGAAATTCGAAGGGGCGTACCACGGGATGGATGAATACGTTATGGTCAGCCACGTCCCTCCGCTCGAAGGGAACCTGGGACCGGCCGAAAGGCCCGAATCCGTGCCTTCGTCACGCGGCCTCACCCCGCAGGCCATCGAGAATGTGGTCGTCCTCCCGTTCAATGACGCCGACGCCTGCGATGCCATCATCAACGAACACCGGAACGATCTGGCCGCGGTGATTGTCGATCCGCTTTCCACTGCCGCGGGCTTTACCCTTCCGGTAAACGGCTTTCTGTCGCGACTGAGCGAAATCACCGAACACGCCGGCGTCCTGCTCATCTTCGATGAAATCGTCAGCTTCCGCATCTCCCGCGGCGGCGCACAGGAAGCCTACGGCGTCCGCCCCGACCTCACGTGTCTGGGCAAAGTCGTGGCGGGCGGCACCCCTGGCGCCGTGATTGGCGGCCGCTCCGACGTCCTGGACCTCTACAACCCCGCCGGAGGCGCGCCGGAAATCCCTCACTCCGGCACGTATAACGCCAACCCCATCGCCATCGTCGCGGGCCTAACGACCCTTCGCCTGCTCACGCCGGAAGCCTACGAAAGGCTGGATAACCTGACAAGGCGCCTTGCCGGCAGGCTCATATGCGTTTTCCAGGATGCCGGCGTCGATGCGCAGGTCACAACGTCGGGCTCCCTGTTCCGGATCCACTTCCTTACCGAGAGGCCGCGAAATTACCGCGAAGCAGCCCGAGAGAACCAGCTTCTGCACCGATGGCTCTTCTTCGCCCTGCTCAACCGCGGGATCTACTGGAAACTCGGCGGCAACGTCTCATTGCCAATGGATGAACAGCACGTCGATCAACTGGCCTCGGCCGTCGACGACGCGCTTCGAACGCGGAAGTGAAAATAACGATCCGATAGTTCATGTCTCAATGAAGCACATATTCCGTTCGGCCATATTCTCGTCCCATTCCTTGGTTCATGGGCGCATATGCTGGAGGCGGCGATGGTGAAAGGGAGGCAGGTTTCAATGAGAAGCGATGCCAACTGCGAATGCTCCGGTAGAATGCAGAGAGCCGCCAAAGCGGCGGTGAATGCGATCCACGCCAATGACACCGCGCGCCTGGGCAGCCTTATTGCAAAGCACCCGGGCCTGCTCATCCGGAGCGAGCACGACGAAGGTCCCGCCCTGCTCCATGCCACGACCTCGTACGCCAATTTCCCCGGCGCGGAGAACGAAGCGGTCTACAACCGGCCCGACTGCGCGCGCCTGCTGCTCGACGCCGGCGCGGTCATGCACCCCCGGGTCTACCTCAGGACGATCGACACCGGCGCCCACGGCATGCTCGCGCTGTTCGACGAGATGGGTGTGCTGCCCGACAACCTGCGTATCTTCGCCGCGCGGGGCGATCTCGACAAGGTGCGGAAATGTTTCGACGCTGCCGGCGCTCTGCTCGGCACAGGGCGCCCGGAAGCGGAACTCCGCTCCGGGTACGCCGGCGCCGAGGAGGACTGGCCCGATCCCGCGGACGATCGGCTGATCGTGGCCGATGCCTTTCTCTACGCCTGCAGGCTGGCTCATCGCGACGTCGCCCAATACCTGCTGCACCGTTGTTTTCAGTTCGACGGAGATCTCCGGATCCGCGTCGAGGCCTGGCAGGGGGAAGCAGCGTTCATCGATTTCCTGCTGGAGAAACAGCCCGAGTCCAGAAGGCGCGTTCGCTCCTACCGGGAGGCAGGCGACGCCCACGGTCTGATCTGGAGCCGGGCCGTGGAGTTGCGCCTGCTCGCCGCACTGGACGAGGGCGACGCAGAGGCCATCGGTGATCTGCTATCTGCCGAACCCTTTTTCCTGGGCCCTCGTTATCTCGATACCCAGAAAAGGCTGCTTGAGGTCGCTGCCTACTCCGAGGGAACGCTGCCGGTGATCGAGGTCGTGATCGGCAGTGGCGCTGCCATTGCATCCGCGGCTGAACCGCCGTCGTCTTGCGCTATCTCGTATGCTCTCGAATACGGGCATGCCGACTACGTTCCGGCACTGTCGCAGGTCTGGCAGGTGCCGGACGATCTCCCCCATGCTGCCGGTCTGGGCGACCTGGAAGCGATCGCAAAGAGGTTCGCCAACGGCTATCCGCGGTTGGACGATCCATCCGTGTACCTCTCTCAGCCGGGGCAATCATCTCTGACAACCATTCAGGAGGTCGTCGATCGTGCGCTTGCCTGGGCCGTCCGGAACGGCAATTTCCGAATAGCGGATTATCTCCTGGATCACGGCGCCGATATCAACACGAGATGGAGTACCCACGAACCGGCCAGCGTCCTGCACGAGTGCGCCTTCGCCGGCCGCATGGAACAGGTTGTATATCTCGTTGACAAAGGAATCGACGTGACTATAAGAGACCATCGATACGATGGCACCGCAGAAGACTGGGCGCGTTTTGCAGGACAAGACAAGGTTGCCGGCTATTTGGCGGAATCGAAGGGTTGACGAACGACGATTTCGACAGCGGCACCCAAAAAGCGAAAGCCGCTGACAAGTACTGTCGCACGGAGAAGAAAGTTGTCTATTGAAAGGATTTCGTAGAACTGAAGGGCCGTGAGCGCATGTCGGGGGAACCGGGAAACGTGTACCTGACACTCTTGAAGATCTAACAGCCCGTTGGAAAAGTCCATCCGGGCTGCGTCCGGCCCTTGTGGCCGAATGACTGCGTTGCGCTCCCTCCCCGAATCCCCCGATTCGACGCGGTCGCGCGCCTTGTCTTCGGCCACAATGACTCGGCCTCGCCTGCAGAGCGACTTTTTCAACGGACTGCTAAGGCACGCTGCAAGATCATCATTTTCTCTCCGCTCCTGCTTTGTTGGATGTTTTGCCTTGATTATTGACCTTGTTAGCGGTATTTTTGGTGGAGAAGACCCGGTTATATCCGATATGATATTGTAAACTATGAAGATATATCTTGATAATTGTAGCTTGCAACGTCCCCTGGACAGTAAGACTCAGATTCGTATAACTATTGAATCGGAGGCGGTATTGGGATTGATCGGCCTTTGTGAATCGGGCGAACTTGAACTGGTAGGATCTGAAACGCTTCTTTACGAGGCATTTAGAAATCCAAATATTCTTCGAAGGTTGTTTGCATTCAGAGTAATGTCAAAGGCGTCAATTTCGGTTGAAATAAACGACCGGGTTGAGGACAGATCACGCGACCTGGTTGAATCAGGTTTCAAACCAATGGATGCATTGCATTTGGCAAGCGCAGAAGTAGCAGGAACTGATTATTTTTGTACTTGTGATGATAGAATTCTGAGCCGATCGGAGGCATTGGGAAGTCTTCGAGTGCGGATAGTTTCACCCACCGAACTCATTTCGGAGATTAGCGAATGACAGTTCAGGAGAAAGCTTTAAGCGAAATAACCAAAGAAGCCCTCGAAGTGCTTTCCAAAGAGATCGGTATCGCGAACACGATACGTTTCATCAATCAATTTACGATGGGTTACGGAGATTATACCCAGGAGCGGGAGCGGATCTTCGAGGATATGACATTGGACGAGATCGTCAATGAGATCAAGAAAGTGCGCATACAGTCCAAGCTCTGATTTGAAATCTCATATTCATTGATATGACCCGCCAACAATTCACGCCGGAGGCTGATCAGACAGAAAGTTTCTGTATTCTGTAGTTCGTGAAGGCTTATAAGTGTCTTTCAGCCTCGGCGGTTTGAAGTAATATCGCCGGTTTATTTTTTCTTTTAGGTCTGGCGAAGCAATGGTCGTCGATCGGATTCCACCAAATTCAATGGCAAACCGGAATTCCATTCACAAGGACGACGTCCTTCAAGGCTTCGCCGCTCTCGGCCTCCGGAAAGGCGATGCCCTTCTCTTTCACAGTTCCCTCAAGAGATTCGGATTCGTTGAGGGCGGCGCCGAAACCGTCATCGACGGCGCATTGGACGCCGTGGGCGCAACAGACGCCTTCGAATCATTTCCGCACGGAGAGCCAATCGAAATGAACGAAGAAAATATCGTGAGATATTCCCGTGATGACCTGCCAATAGATTCACGGACAGACTGGGGTCGGGTCAAGGGGTTGTCGGAAGCTGACTTGAACGCGGCCGCGCTTTCCGACCCGGACGCGCCACCTTTCATGAGCGGTGAAG
The DNA here is from genome assembly GCA_963662665.2 of Candidatus Latescibacterota bacterium. Taxonomy (GTDB): domain Bacteria; phylum Latescibacterota; class UBA2968; order UBA2968; genus JAAXHE01. The sequence goes on along the minus strand of CAXXJS010000037.1, from coordinate 61,483 downwards.
ATTGGAAAAAGACCGACATGCTGGCGCAGATTCCAATTGACCGGGAAACCTTTGAATACTGCAGGAAACACGGTGGAGGGATTCAGACAGTCATCAAGAATGCCGTGCGCGAGTACATGGATGCACATCCATTGAATTAGCAATATAAGGGGTTCTTACCCTTCTCAACTTCCCTGCCAACAGCCAAAGAAAGACAAGCGCGCAAAAGCCGGCGGCTTTTGCGCGCTTGTCTTCTCAGAACCTTGTCGCTTGGGATCCGTCTCCTACCTCTCTCCCATCGGCGTATAGTCCCGGATGTCTTCACCTATGTAGATCTGCCGCGGACGCGCGATGCGTTGCTCCGAATCGTGCATCAACTCTTTCCATTGCGCCAGCCAGCCAGGCATTCTGCCCACCGCGAACATTACCGTCATCATGTCCGTTGGAAGGCCCATCGCCTGGTAGATAATGCCCGAATAGAAATCGACGTTCGGATAGAGTCTGCGAGATACGAAAAATTCTTCTTCGAGCGCGATGCGCTCAAGTTCCACCGCGATGTCGATGAGCGGATTCTTTCCGGTAACTTCGAACACCTCCTCGGCGGTCTTCTTGATGATCGCTGCTCTGGGATCGTAGTTCTTGTATACCCTGTGCCCAAAGCCCTGCAGGAGTACTTCCCTGTTATAGACCCGCTCGATGTAGGACGGGATATTGTCAACTGACCCGATCTCGTTCAGCATCTTCAGCACGGCTTCATTTGCGCCCCCGTGCGCCGGTCCGTACAGTGCGGCGGCGGCCCCGGCGGCGGCTGAATAGGGGTCTGCCCCGCTGCTGCCAACGCCGCGCATCGTGCTGGCGCTGCAATTCTGTTCATGGTCGGCGTGCAGAATCAAAAGGACTTCGAGCGCCCGTTCCAGCGCCGGATCGGGCGTATATGCGGTCGTTCCGCCAAACAGCATTTTCAAATAGTTGCCGCAAAACCCCAATGACGGATCGGGTTCCACAAAATCCAGCCCCTGGCTTCGGCGGTACACCGCTGCCGCCGCCATTAAAGCCATTCCGATCAACCGGCGGATGTGCTGTTCCTGAGCTTCTTCGGAACCGATTTCTCTCGCGTTTTCGTAGAACGTGGACAAAGATCCCAACGCGCCCACCATCATACCCATTGCGTGGGAACCCTTGCGGAAACCGTTCACCAATTCGTTCAACTTCGGTTCGGTCCTCACGTACGTCATCACCGACTCGTTCCAGGCATCCAGTTCCGCCTGTCCGGGCAACTCTCCATATAACAGCAGATACGAGGTCTCCAGATAGGTGCTGTGCTCAGCGAGTTGCTCGATCGGATATCCTCGGTACCTGAGGATTCCCTTCTCACCGTCGATAAATGTCACTGAACTCTGGCAGGAGCCGGTATTCAGATACGATGGATCGTATCCGAGCAACCCGAAATCGTCTTCGGAAACCTTGATCTCCTTCAAGTCGGCCGTCCGAACGGCGGCGCCGTATTCAGGGTACGTTCCGTACAGAATCGGAACATGGTAAGTGTTGCCGGTGCGGTTATCCGTAATCGTGAGTGAGTCTTTGTTCATCCAGACAATTCCTTTCAGGTCGTCTTTACCAGCCGGTCAGGCCCGAACCGCGTATATCACACTATCGAGCGGTTTCCCGGTCAGGTTGTGGTCGCACGTTTGCCGTCTAGTCATCCCCCCGAAGACTCTCTCCAGCGCGCGTTCATACGAACTGTTGACGGCGTGGCTCCAGATCGCAAGGGTTCCACCGGGACGCAACCGTGTCCTGAGCGTATGCAGTGCGGAAACGCTATACGCGCGGCGATTTTCCGAATGCACGACCCGGTCGGGACCATTGTCGATATCCAATGCGATGCCGTGATAGCTTCGGGGATTCCCCTGAATGTAATCGAAAAAATCGCCCACCACCACTTCTGTGCGGGCATCGTCCAGAATATCGGTATTGCCCAGGTATTCGCGATTCCAGTTTACAATCCGCGATTCCAGTTCCACGACACACACGGAATCCACGTTGGAATAGCCGAGCGCCTGCCGAAGCGAGATTCCCAACCCCAACCCGCCAATGAGAAGGTTGATGTGCTTGCGGGACTTCGATGTTTCCATAACGGTGTCCGCCAATGCCCGGTTGGACGAGGCATTGTACGTTGCCATCAGGAAGACATCGTTGACAATGAGTTCGAAATGGGTGACCGTGCCGTCTTGAACGGACGCAAGCTGCAATTCACCCTTACGGGTGGTTGAACGCTGCACAACTCGCCGATCCATATCCGGACCCTGAAACGTCCGTTCAGCCTCCCTCACTATCGATGACAAAACAGATACAATATTAAGATAATGTAGAATTAAAATTTCACAAGCAGATTTAAATCCAAAACCATATGGTTCAGAAAGGTTAAACGTCTTGACAATTTCAGTTGCACAATTAGATTGCGCGGTGCAGCCGGACAAATGTTCGGTTTTTCTCGAAAATGAGGTAATCAGTGGTCGCTCCAAATAGCTCCGATTGCCTGCGAATGGCTGAAATAGAATGCGTGAACCACGGAATGACCCGGGGTCGTTTCCGCTCGGTGCTTTTCGATTTCGACGGAACCCTCTCGCTGATTCGCCAGGGCTGGCGGGAAATCATGGTGCCGATGATGGTTGAAACGCTTGGCGAGTGCAAGACCGGCGAAACCGAAACCCAACTTGAACATGTTGTAGCTGACTTTGTCGACCGGCTTACCGGAAAACAGACCATCTACCAGATGATCCAGCTTGCCGAGGAAGTGCGAAAACGCGGAGGGACGCCACCGGATCCGGTCGCCTACAAACACAGCTATCACGAACGGCTCAATGGTCATATACGGGATCGCGTTCAAAGCCTCCGTTCCAGAGCGGTCAACGCGGAAGAACTGATGGTGCCGAAGTCGTTGGATCTTCTTCGCAACCTGCAACGCCGTGGACTTACGCTTTATCTGGCAAGTGGTACAGACGAGATGTACGTTAAAGAAGAGGCCGCCCTGCTGGGGCTGACGCCCTTCTTTGAAGAACGTATCTACGGCGCACTGGACCAATATCAGGACTTCTCCAAAGAACGGGTAATCCGGGATCTTATCGCCTCGCAGGAGATCGAGGGCGGGGAGTTGCTGGGCTTTGGCGATGGATACGTGGAAATTGAGAACGTCAAGTCGGCGGGCGGTACGGCCGTGGGCGTCGCGTCGGATGAGGCTCGCCGGCGGGGCGTGAATGCCTGGAAACGCGAACGTCTGATTCAAGCGGGAGCGGATCTGATAGTACCGGATTTTCGGCGTCAGGAGTTACTCGTGGACTTTCTCCTGAATACGTAAAATCCGGTCGCCGCCCGCAATCCGGGGTGGCCCGATTTCTCCATGACCCATTCCGATCTTCAAAATCTGCTGGGAAGGTTTTCGGACCTTGTTATCCTGGTTGTCGGGGACTTTTTCCTGGATCGCTATCTCATAGTCGATCCTGGCCTCGCTGAACGATCTCTGGAGACCGGGATGGAGGCCCGGCAGGTCGTACAGGTCCGAAACCGGCCGGGTGCGGCGGGAACGGTGACCGGCAACCTGAATGCCCTGGGCGTGGGGCAAATCCGTGCGCTCGGGGCGATTGGCAAAGATGGAGAGGGATACGATCTGAAGGTCGGCCTTCGTGCGACGGGCGTGGGAACGGAGCATCTGATTGAGGTTTCGGACCGCGTTACGCCAACTTATACAAAACCTGTTCTCAGCACGACCGGTCAGGAGATGGAACGATTGGATATTAAGAATCGTGCGCCACTCCCGCGAGACGTTGAAGACCATATCCTCGCCGCCATGGAGAATCTGTCGGGCGAGGTTCACGGTGTGATTGTACTCGACCAGGTCCAGGAACGTAATTGCGGCGTCATCACGGATCACGTACGGGCGGGTATCGCGCGGCTCGCCGCTGAGAATCCCGACGTCGTGTTTCTTGCCGATTCCCGTTCGCACATCGGCCTTTTCCGCAATGTGATTGTCAAGGTCAACCGCGAAGAGGCGTTCGAGGCGGCTTCCCGGGATTCCGGGACGGAAGGGGCGACGTGTCTGAACGCCGCCGTTCGGTCTTTCCTGGAGCGCACCGGGCGGCCCGTCTACGTTACACTTGGTCCCGAGGGTATCCTCTGCGCCGACGGCGAGGCAACAGACCAGGTTCCCGGTATCCCGGTGCCCGATCCCATCGATATTGTGGGCGCGGGGGACAGCGTTTCCGCGGGGATTGTCTCGGCGCTTTGCGCGGGTGCCTCGTACGTCGATGCCGCACGGGTCGGCGTTCTGGTGTCGTCCATCACCATCCAGCAGATCGGTACGACGGGCACCGCGTCACCCGACCAGGTGCTGCAACGGTTTGAGGAAGTCTCGGGGGAGGGCGGTGCGGGGTTTAAATGCTAAAATGGCCTCTGAGCCGTTCAGGAAGGGACGTCCACCACGCCTCTCCGGCCGCGAGGCGTAGAACGTGGGTGTTGCCGGGCGCATCGTTTGCGCCCAGGCCTTTTTCAACAACGATGGTTTGGGGATCGCGCTCCAGGAATTTACCCAGACGTTCTTCGAGATACTCCGGAGTTCGAAGGATGCAGGCGCCGGTCAGCTCGGCAGCCGGCAGGTCCAGCAGATAGTCGATATTCCAGTGCAGGTTCTTTTGGGTTGCTGGCTCGAGGTTTTCGTTTCCCAGACCGATGGGGTTGAATCGCCGGAGTAATTCGCACCGGATTCCGTGAGGTTCCTTCCTGCCGCTTCGGGTGGCATGGCGGACCAGGCGGTTGGCCAGCGACGCGGCGCCTTTCTTCGACGTCGCCGACCCGACGTAGACGTACTCTCCCGCAGGCAGCGATATGATCTTTCCGCGCTTGAATCCGCCGAACGAGAGCGGGGTAGGCTCCGCCAGGCGAATCCTCAATATATACGACCCGCCCTGCGATTCACTACCCAGAATTACGAGAGAAGATGCGTCCGGATTCACGTCAAGCGTCATCCGGTGCGAGGCCGCGCGCCTTCATCCAGTCCATGACGATCCTGTGATTGCCTCTCCGTGCCTGAAGAAACGCGGATTCGCCGGCCGGGTTGACCCAATCCGGATCGGCGCCCCGTTCGTAAAGAATTTTGGCGATCGTCGTATGGCCGTTTCGACACGCCAGGCCGAAAGCGCTGTCCAGGGCCGTCTGCGGCGGCCTCGGTTCATCCCAGCATGGCAGGGCCCCGGCGTTTTCCGTCACGTTTCCGTCGTCGTCAAAGAACCGATCCACGAGGTCCCGTCGCCCTGCGCCGGCGGCCGTCATGAGGTTCGATGCCGCGCCACGGTCGATCAACAGCCGTGCGGCGTTCACACATCGAAAAATAACGGCATTCCATATCGGCGTCCCATTCGCGATGACGCCGCAATCGATATCTATGTCCGCGTCAGCGTCGAGCAGGAGGTCCGCCAGATCGACGTCATCGTTGCTGGCTGCCCAGTGCAATGGCGTCTCCTTTACCGATTCAACCTCCCCGTGTTGAAAACGCCCGTTAACGTCGCCTCCCGCGTCGATGACCAGTCTGGCCATTTCCACGCCCTTCGGTTTGTGCCCGGGGTAATCTGCGATGGTATGCAGAAGCGTGCGATCGTTGTCTCCCGATCTGAGATTGGGCAGATCGGGAAAGGATGTGATTAAACCCTCCAGCCTCCCGATGTCGCTCTGTTCTATGGCTTCTCGCGCCTTTTCGATTGTCGTCACTCTCGGTCCTCCAATTTATATTTCAGGGTATCCCCAGCCGCTGCCGGTAGATTTCGTCCCGCGATGCTTTCTGCTGCCAATAGGGTTCGCGTACGGTCACCATCAGTTCCGCACTGCCGCCCAACGTGTCCTCCCATTTCAGAATGCGGCGAGGGTACGCCGTTTCCACCCACACGGTTGTGTTCCACCCGTCTGTTTCCCAGCGCCATGGAATGGCGTTGTGGCTCTCGTTCGACACGGTGATCGTCTCAGGCAGTCCTTTGCTCAACCGTGCGTCCACCAGGGCGTGGGGACGGTGGCGCGTCCGGAATGACCAGAGGCTGCGCAGAAGCCGGACCGGCCGCGATTCGCCCGTCTGCATCATGGGTCCTTTGAGCTCCCGGATTTGTATGAGAAGATGGTCTTCGCTCTGAAAGCCTTCGGGCTTGTCCAGACTGTATGTACGCAGGCCTTCGCGTTCGAAGTAACTGTTCAGGGTGCCGCGCAGTTTGCCTCCATTCACGCGAATTTCATCGAAAATATGTCCGCACCACTCCTGCGAACTCAGATTCACTTTCATCAGTTCAAACGGGTTTGAACCGTCCAGACCCTCAACGGCGCTGAAGACGGATGTCATTACCGAATAGTCGTAGATGCCGGTGGTGAACTTCAACACGTTGTTCAGTTTGAGAACGTAGACCTTCTCGTCCGGTGGCGTTGGCGACTCGACTTTAATGTAGGTATTTCGATTCACGTCTTCGGTGACGAAAATGAGGACGCCGTATCCCTCGCGTGACTCTCCGTAACGAGGCTGCGCCACGCGATAGCTGGAGATCTCCGCCTTGCCGTCCGCCCAGTGCGCGTAGAAGTCCGGCGTCTCCGCGACAACCTTCTGGACGAATCCGAGCGCAGTAAGGGCCGCCAGGGCGATTGCGCAAAATCGGGGCATGTTTCCTTCCTTCCATTGGGTGATCGACTGGAATGGAAAGGGCCGCCTCACGTTCGGGGCGGCCCTTCTATCCCGCTGCGACGTCCAGCCTGGTTCATTTCAGGAACATCATCCGTTTGGACGCCGTAAAATCGGCGGCCTGTATCCGATAGAGATAGATTCCGCTGGACACCGGCCGCTCCATTTCGTCCTTCCCATTCCAGGTCGCCGAGAAGGAACCTGCCTCCATATGACGGTCGACCAGAACGCGGACCTCCTGGCCCAGAAGGTTGTAGATGGCCAGCCGTACCGGGCCGGCCTCGGGAAGGGTGTATCCGATAACGGTGGAGGGGTTGAACGGATTCGGCATATTCTGGTCCAGGCTATATTTGCCGGGTTGTGGCGTCAGGCGGGCGAAATCAACATTCGCCAGCCGGTCGATGGCGCCATCGAGGCCGACCAGCACACCCTCCGAAATTCTGAAATCGCCGGAAGCTGGCGTACCGACTGTCTTAAAGGTGAGTTCTACAAGCCTTCCGTCGCCGCTGACCGCCTGACCATCCACCTTCACCGCGCCCACATCCAGCCTGCCCGGTGTGTGGTTTGCCGATACGAACAGCGTCTGCCGCCCCAAGCCGGATTTGAGCAGGTTCTCTTCCAATTCCGTGGCATCCATCAGCTCGTACTTCGTCGGGTCGTAGTGCAGTGAAAACCCGTACCCTTTCAGGTCCTTCACGCGGGCCAGTGAGACGTGGAGTTTCAGGAGCCCGTTGTCTGCGCTCGAGTCTTCAACCTTTTCCAGCCTGAGCGTGGCAAACGCGTTCCGGCCCCCGGTTATGTTCAATCCCCTCGTCAGTCTTCCGTTGGATCTTCCGTCCCCGAAATCCGATGTCGGCAAGGGCAGCGGCCGTTTGCCGTCCCCGGCTTCCAGCGGGTTCCCGCTCAACGCGCGACCGTTTACCATTTCGTACCTGGAGGGAACGTGTTCCAGCGAAAGCCCGTATCCCTTCAACGTCCCTTCCCCCGACATCGGCGTGGGCTTCTGTAGTGAACTCTTGCCCGCATCCAGGACACTTAGCTGCCGCGCCTTCGGATTGGCAATAGCGCGCTTCCCGTTGTCCGTGGTCAGTTCATCGGCAAGGGCCGGTCCGATTGAAACCAGCGCCCCGCAGACGGCCGGGAGGATTATCTTCCGCATACCGACACTCCTTAAACACCGTTAAATTCAGAATACAGACCTTACATGGATGGACAGGATAAACAGGATAAAGACCAAATGCGGGAATAGTGCTCCCGGATATGAACGACGGCAATGAACCTTCGACCATTTACCGCGCGACACAGCGACGACCAACTCGATCCCACAGCTGCAAGAACTGCCGGTTCATTGTCGAAAAACAGCCAATTATTCAACAAAAAGCACTGGCTTTCGTGAATAATCCACTTCGAATGCCTCGCTTCGCGTCACAACGGATATTCATATCCGAAATCTATTGCATAAATCCACAACTGTCAACCCCATTGGGCGTAGACAAACCGAAATCAGTTGCCCGTGCTGAAGTTGCTCAAGCCGGAGAATCTGCTGTCGCATTCGCCCGACTCTTCACACGGTCGACGATTAGCTTGCGCACATCCGCAGCGACCTCGCGAACCTCCGCTGGTGCATAAACCCTCTCGCCCTGCCGTTCGCGAAGCGCGACGACAAGAGGCGCCAGCGTACTGGATTTCGAGGGATCGGTCAGAAGAACTGCAACGAGCTCCTGTTCTGAGGCCCCGGCTGCGAGCAGGTTGGGCACGAGCCTTATCATCCAGTTCATTCCAACTTCGCTGTCAGAAGGCAATGAGGCATACACCGAGCAAAACACATTCATAGCAGCTACATTCTCATCTCGGACCGCCAGCGCCAGAGTTCGTATACACAAAATCTGCCACGCGAATTGGCAATTTCCATTTCCGGCCAGAGCACGAACCCTTTTTTCGAGGTCCTTACACAACAGTAGCGCTTCATCTGCATGTCCCATTTCGGACTGACATCGGCCCTTTTCCAGCAACGCACCGGTGACAAGCCTTTGAACAATGGTCTCGTCGCTATTGCCATAGCGCGAGACCATCTCATCCCATGATGCCATAGCTCCTACAAGATCACCCAGTTCCTCTTTCGTTCTTCCAATGTCGATCAACGCCCCAGCGACATACCTCCGGAGTTCAGGCTCATCGTCGTCGCCGTAACGCTCGACCACATCCTGGAAGTTTACAAGGGCTTTCTCCAGATGGCCCTGATCCTTTCTCAATCTTCCCTTATCGATCAGTGCCCCGGCAATCCAGCTTTGAACATCCGGCGCGACGCTTTCGCCAAATCGCCTGACTGCTTCCTCGCATAACGAAAGGGCCTCCTCAAAATCGCCCTGTTCCTTGAATGCTTCTGCTTTGCGAACCAACGACGCTGCAACCCAGAACTGAAGATCTGGTGGTTTGTTTTCGCTATAGAGTTCGACCACTTCGTCGAACGCCACAATGGCTCCCCTCAGATCACCCTGTTCCCTTCTGGCTTCTCCCGTGTAATGTAATGCAGCGACGGCCAACCACAGAAGACTTGATATGTCGCCTTCCCTACCGCGCTCAACGACCTCATCGTAGATTGACGTGGCTCCCTCCAGATCATTCATCTGTTGTTTCGCTCTGCCCTTATCCAACAACGCAGCAGCGACCCTCGTCTGAGTTTCCGGCTTACTGCTTTCGCCAAAGCGCTTGACCAGCTCGTCGCACGCTGTGATCACCGCGTGAAAATCTCGAAGTTGCTCGTACGCAAAGGCCTTCGCATGCATAATTCGGGCAATGAATGCTTCTGACAATTTCCGAGATTCCATGTTCCTGGACGTGAACACCTCATCGATGATTCCGATGACTTTCTGCCACGCATGTACCTGAAACGCGTCCTCGATATCTTTGTCAAGCCGTCTTTCAGCCACTCCTTGATGATAGACTTCAACCTTAACCGCAGCGTCTTTGACGAAATCCCACTTTTTTTTCGTGTAACTGTCGTTGGCAGGTGGAATTTTCGCTAGCGCGCGGTCTAATCCGGCGCGGATGATATCTGAACCGATTGCCTCGGAATATAACTGTTCACGAATTCCGTCCAACTCGCCAATGTCGTAGAACGCCACCATAAAGTGTATCAGATTCTCCACGACGGCCGCCGCATCGCGCTCGCGCCGCAGCTTGTAATAGATGCTGTAGAGAGGTTCCGCGGGGGCATATAGTCTCTTTCGTCCCCGGCCTTCCACGGTGACAGCCCCCCGCTCGACCAATCTCCCCAGCATCGTCGATACGATGCGCACGTCTGTACGAGCGCGCGCCGCGATTTCGCCGGGACTCGACGGCTTCCAGAGGTCTATCACCGAGACGTACACCCGTCGCTCAGTCTTCGCCAAGACCTCCAGATGTCCGCGAAAATACTCCGTGTGCTCGTCGATCAGCGTTACCAGTTCTTCCATCAGCCTGCGCAGGGAGCGGTGTCTCGCAAACTCCGCGACGATGACCAGAAGGCGCGGGTTTCCGCCGGTCAGGATCTGGATCGGCCTGATCTCCCGCGAACTCACTTTATCTCCGCTCACGACCAGCCACAGGCGGCGACACTCATCTGTGTCCAGCGGTTGCAAGTTGATGTTTCGAAACAGTTCGAAAAAGGGCTGCTCCACGTCGTCAAGACCCTCGAATCGACTTGTTGCGGACGCAAGCAGCATGACCTGAGGTTCGGACTGAAGTGCCTCTCTAAGCTTCCAGCCGAAGTTGTCATCCACGTTTTCGCATAGCGATTGCAGGTTCTCAACCATAAGCACGAGTTTTCGGTCCAGCCGGTCCGCCGCTTCCAGAACCGCGGCTCGGGCGAGCGCTTCGAGCGACTGTTCACGCCACCGCGAGGAAAGGTCGCCATGCGTTTCACGCAGATTCCGCGAAAGGACAGGATTCTGCTCCTCGGTCTCCCTTGCGAGATGAAACAGCGCCTCGAGCCAGAAGTCGGCCAGATTGAAGATCTCCTGGCTCTCTTCCATGAACCGGACTGGAAACAGGCTTTCTGAGAGTTGCTTGTCGGTCCGCAACTCCGCGGCGACCCGAACCAGGAGAATGGTTTTTCCCCGACCGCGAGGGCCAACGATCATTATGTGCTGGCAGGAGGGTGAATTCACGTTTTCACGGAGAACCTCGAGTACGGCATCCAGTTCGCGTTTGCGAACGACAAACTGCTCGACAATCTCTTCGTCAGATTGATGCGTGCCGGGGTTGAACTTCCTTATCCTGCGATTGGGGCTCAGCGGCGATGGTTTGGAAGCTGTCATTACACTGCCTCCTTTGAATCTCTTTTGTCTTCGCGGCGCAGGATCGGGATATGGTGATCTCTGAATCGGGATGCCCACCAGTCCTTGAGCACACGCGACTCAAAACGGTGGCCGTCGGCACTGCCTTTGAGATACCCGTCGTGTTCCAGGACATCAAGAACATCGGCGATGCGTGCAGGTGCATCATTTACGAGCCTGGAATACATTTGGCCAAGACAGCTATACGCGTCTGGTGTGAACACTCCCTCAACCGCCGCTTCGGCGAGAATCTCCATCGCAATAGAGTAGCTCTCATCTTCCAGCACATCCATGAGGCGCGTCTCGTAGTGCACGAGGTCGCTTTGGCCGGAAGGTCCCAGGAGTGAGTTATGATAGACCTGGTCCACGTCTTTCACCGTCACCCTTTTACGTTCGTGCATGGTGGCGAATTCCCGCAGACGCGTGAAGAATGATTGAACGTGGTGGGGGATGCCGATCCCGAGTGCAGTATACACTGCATCGGCCACTCCGTCCTCCAGGGGTAACTTGTAACTTTCCGCAAGGCGGTTGAAGCACTTCACGCTTGTTGCACGGTCCCATGGCGCGAGCCGATACGGATAGAAATGGTTGATGCGGTCGGGTATTCCGAGCCTCCGCACGAGTGGTTCGAGACCGATACTGCCGGACACAATGAGAACTGGAGCGCCTTCTTCAAGAATCTGTAATTCTCCGCGCATCCAACTCAGGAATTCGTCCACACGACGTGCGTTGCCGTCGGCTTGGAGCATTCGTTTGAGAAATATGGGTAGTTCGTCGACGACCAGGAGCACCGGCCTGTCCTGCTCGGCGCATACACTAAACATCTGCTCACCATGATGCTTCCAATTGCCGGCGTTCAGCCCTGCACGGATTTTCACGGCAAATTCGAGCGCGTTGATTTCCTCTAAGCTTTCAGTCAAGAAACGCTTCATTCCAACGGCAAAACGGGCAGCTACCGGACGAACGGGGAGCACGGCCCTCGCAATCTCAGTAATCGCATCCTCTGGAGATGCCGCTCCTTCAACATCGGCAAAGAGAAAGATCCAACCGTCGGCTTCGAGTAGGCGACCGAGTTCCCTGACGATACTGGTCTTTCCCATCCTCCGCTGTCCGGTCAACAGCACGTGGTTTCCGTCTCGGACCAGTGTTTCCAGAATCTTCAATTCACGATCACGGTTGAAAAAGTCATCGCCGCAAACCCAGCGGCCCGTGGATGAGTTCATTAGTACGCTCCTTTTTTGATGAATAGGAGGCAAATATATCATACAACAATTCTGTTGTCAACGTTTATGTTGTATAATTCGACTAAGCAGTGAATACTGAGACCGCTGGAAGTCGAAGGGACGTGTGGGTCTCCGCGATGAATGCGACGATGGAGCGGCCTTCTATTGTCCTAAAGTTGGCTGACGGCCGTCAATTGTGCGCCGCACATGCGCAAACCTGGGATACATAAATACGACCCGCGATACCCTTGTTGAAATCAGAGTATTTAATTATGTTTTATAATATCTGGAAAATGAGAACTCCTGCACCAAATAGGGAGAAAGAACCCGATGCCTGAATCGAGAACTCCTCCATCGCTTTGGTCCGCCCGATACTTCCGCGGGGCGGCGCTGCTGATCTCTGTCACCATTTCCATTGCCCTGTGGATTGGCCCGCAGCCGGTTTCTTCCCAGAGTCTGTTTTCGCTTTCTCCCGATCTGGATGGCGCGGAGGGCGATCAGGGCGCGACGTCACTTGAAGTCTCCGCCGGGGACGTCGTTTCCATACAGGTCTTCGGCGATGACATCCAGGGGGCGACCGTCGTGTCCATGCGCTTCGAATACGACGCTCGGCAGGTCCTCTTCGACAGGTTCGACGTTGGCGGAATCATGACCCATGCCGTGGCGACGACGAAGGAAGAAACGCATCCGAAGTCCGTGGAGGTTTCGGTCTGGCCGTTTGCGAGCCGCACCACGCCCAGAGACGGCCTTGTGGGCACCATACGTTTTCGAACGTCCGAGTCTTTTTCGAGCACAACGATCCGTTTGGCCCGGGGTGACATTCAACTCGGGCGATACCGGGAGAAAACCGCGTCGTTCGACGTCGATCTTTCCCTGCAGGACAGTACGGCGGCCCCGTCTCCCGGCCTTGACGTACACCGTGCCGACTTCGACGGCGACGGTACTGTCTTATTTTCCGACTTTCTGCTGCTCGCGAGCAATTTCGGCGCTCAGCGGGAGGAGGATTCCTTCGACGGACGGTTCGACCTGGATGGCGACGGGACGGTCGGTCTCGGCGATTTTCTCGAATTCGCCGCTCAGTTCGGAAAGGAACTCCCGCCGCCCGCCCCGCTTGTGGACCCAGCGGAACGTGACGCCCTGGTGGCGCTATACAGGTCGACGGGTGGAGACAGCTGGAATGAACGGACCAACTGGCTGACCGACAAACACGTTTCCACGTGGCATGGCGTCATCACATTCGACGGTCGCGTTTCGGTAGTAAGCCTGAGCGAGAACAATCTGACCGGTGAAATCCCCTCTGAACTGGGCAGCCTTTCGCATCTCAGACGGCTCTACCTTCAACGGAATGGCATTTCCGGTCCCATTCCACATGAATTGGGGAGTCTTACCCGTAATGAAGCGCTCTATCTGCACCGGAACGCGTTGAGCGGTGAGATACCCGCCGAACTGGGAAACCTGTCCAGTCTCAGATGGCTGGCGCTCAACGCCAACCAGTTGAGCGGAACCATACCCGCGCAACTTGGAGACCTTTCTGAACTGCGCTGGCTGAATTTCGACGAAAACGAGTTGAGCGGTGAGATGCCTGCCGAACTGGGAAATCTGTCCAATCTCAAGATCCTGTGGATTTGGAAGAATGCGTTGAGTGGCGAGATACCCGCGGAATTTGGCAAGCTGACGAACCTGTTATTTCTGGATATCTCGGAAAACCAACTGTCCGGCGCCATACCGGCCGAACTGGGCGACATGACCAACGTGAATATGATTTGGCTAAGCTCGAATAGACTGTCCGGTGAGATTCCCGGGGCGCTTGGCAACCTGCCCCACCTCCAACGGCTCTACCTTAACGAAAACGACCTGTCCGGAGCCATTCCACCCACATTGGCCGATATTGCCGTCCTTGAAGTGCTCAGGCTTAACGAAAATAAGCTGACGGGCGAGATTCCGTCCGAGTTCGGCGCCCTCGACGAACTCAGGTGGCTGGAACTAGACAAGAATGAACTGACCGGCGAGATACCGGGTTCGCTGGCCGATATGGCCTCCCTGGAAGTGGCCTGGATCGCCGCCAACAAGCTGACCGGACCGATTCCCTCGGAATTGGGCAGATTGTCCACCCTGGTATGGCTGGACCTGTCCGAGAATACGTTGAGCGGCGAACTGCCTGAATCCATTGGAAACCTGTCCGACCTCGCCCAGTTGTGGGTCAACGATAATGCGGACCTGAAGGGCGCGCTGCCGTTCAGCCTGACCAATCTGAACGGCATGGAAGATATCCAGTTTCACGCCACCGGGCTGTGCGCGCCTCTTGACGAGGGCTTTCAGTTGTGGCTGGAGGGCATCGACCGAACCACCGGAGAAAACTGCGAGGAAGCCACAACCATGCCCGTGGAAATTCAACCGCTGGCCGGGCTTCTGGTGTCGGACGGAGGGGTTCAATTCCTGGCACTATCCACAACCGAGCAATGCATCACGCTGATTGGCATATCCATTGAGGGTTCGGCGTACACGACACACACGTCGAAGTGGCAACGTAGAGAGGGCGATTCATGGGCCGATATTGAACGAACGCTGCGCGTGGGGCTGTGCCCCTACTCGACAACCAGCGCCGGGGAATACCGGATGGTCGCCGAGATAACGATTGACGGTGAAAGGGGAACGTACGCCAGCGAGAACACCTTTACGGTAAACTGAGAGCCATGGTTTCGGGGATTCTCTGCTCCACTATCACCAACGAAAGAAGGGCCGTGTGAGTCACACGGCCCTTCTTTTTATGCGTGTTAAATACCCGACCGTTTTATTTTACGGCAGTTCCGGGATCAAATGACGAAACGGCGATACGATTCGCCCTTCGCGTCGCCACTTTCCAATCCGTGAATCTGTCCTTCGCCGCCTCCCTTTTTTTCTTGCTCAGCACCGCCGCAACAACCCGCGGTCAAACAGGCCGTCAATTCGACCGTACCCGTTTGCCGAAGTCCGCCGCAAAGAGCACGAAATCCCGAAACCCGATTTCGCCATCGCTATTGAGATCGTACAGACCGTCGAAATCCGCGTCGTTCCTGTTCAACCCGAAATGCCTGGCAAACAGAAGAAAGTCGCCGAAACCCACCGCACCGTCCTCGTCGAAGTCGGGCCCGCGCCGGTAGATGCCGGCGCCAATAATGTATTCTTCGCCGAGATGGGTGTGGAGCAGCGCGTAACTCACCTTGAATGAGCCCACCGTATCGCCCAGCAACTCGCCGTCTCCGTCCTCATCAACCGTCGGATCGTCCCACACGTACTCGACGTAGCCACCGCCTTCCCGCGCAGCTTTCATGATTTCCTGTACGATCTTGACGCCGTTGGCGTCTTCAACATCCACGTTGATGACTCTCCCCTCGCGCTCGGGTTCCGCCCCGTGAAAGACCAGGTACCCGCCGGTTGTAAAAACGAAGGCATAGATCGAGCCGTGCTTCCAGTGCCCGCCTTCGACTCTGAAGACCTCCTGAATGGTCGTAAGCTTCTCCAGTCCGATTCGCTCAAGCGCAACGGAAAAGGCCTTGAGGGCGCTTTCGACAAAGGCCTTCAGGGTCTCGCGGTCCACCACCTCGCCGGCCGTGACGTCGGGGCGGGGTACGGAAACGGGATCACCGGCGGGCAGATTCGACAGGTCCTGGTAAAACCCGCCGACCAGAATATAGTTTTCGTCGGTTAGCTCCGAGAAAAACTGCGTGGCATAGGCCACCTTGGGGTGGCCGCCATCGTCGCCCTCAACGTTGGGATCGTCCCAATAGTACCCGACAAAACCGCCCCCGGCAGCTGCTTCCGTGAGGAGATTCTTTCCAATGCTGTCTCTCCTGGCGTCGACAATGCCCCGGAGGGTATTTCCCTCGGCGTCGGGCTGATCGGCGTGGAACAGCACCGACCCCCGGCTGTTGAGAACGATCAGGTAGGTATTCCCTGACTTCCAGTCTCCCTCGAGGCGCATGCTGCCCCAAAGGACGGCCAGTTCGGCGGCGTCGGCGATGTCATCCAGTTGCGCTTTCGCGTATTCCACGAACGCCCGAAGGGATGCAGGGTCCGTGACGTCGCCGGCGGTTGCCGGCGTTTCCTGTGCATTTGCCGGGTTCACGTCTGAACAGACCGCGGTGAGGCACAGGAGACAGCCCAATAGGGCAATGTAGGCGATGGGCTTCATGAAATTTACCTGATCTCGAGTTGAAAGGCGTCGTGAAGGAGACCCGGCCGAATCTTCGCCGCCTTCGGTCCCCTGTCCCCGATCCGTTGCCGTATGCCTGTTCGAATGGCTCTTCGTCGCAATGACCCGGGCCGGGGCCGCTTCTCCACTACGTTTGTTCTCAATAGGAAATCTAAACCAAAAACAGCCGGTGTCAACCGGCAGCCTGCAGAACGTGCATGCGCCGGTGTCTGATCGGTGCGTTGCCGTGCCGACAACCTGACACGGGCGCTTCGCCAGGTCAGTGCGCGTCCAGCCAGTTGGACCCCGTACCCATCTCCACGACGATGGGGACCTGCATCGGAATGGCGGTCTTCATCCCGTTCTCCACAATGCCCGGGAGGACGTCCGCTTCGTCTTTGTGCATATCGAAAACCAGTTCGTCGTGTACCTGCAGGAGCATTCGCGATCTGAGTCCGCGTTCCAGAATCTCGCGATGGATATGGCCCATCGCGATTTTAATCATATCCGCAGCCGTGCCCTGAATACGTGAGTTGATGGCGTTTCGCTCTTCTCCCTTGCGTGTGGTGGCGTTTCGGGAGTTGATGTCGCGCAGATAGCGGCGGCGGCCGGTGACCGTTTCCACGTAACCGTTTTCCCGGGCGAACTCGATGGTCTCGTCCATGTAGGTACGAATGCCCGGAAACTGATCGAAGTAGTGGGTGATGAGCTCCGCGGCCTGCTTGCGCGAAATGTCCAGGCGATCGGCGAGGCCGAACGCCGAGATCCCGTAGATGATACCGAAGTTGACGGTCTTCGCGTGTCGCCGCATATCTTCGGTTGCCCCTTCGATGCCGTAGATTCTTTCAGCGGTCGCGGTATGGATATCGCCGCCTTGTCTGAAAACTTCCGTAAGGGCTTCGTCTCCGCTGAGTTCGGCCGCCACCCGGAGTTCGATCTGCGAATAGTCGGCGGCAAGCAGCACATGGTCTTCGTCTCTAGACACAAACGCTTTTCGGATTTCCCGGCCCATTTCGGTTCGAATGGGGATATTCTGCATGTTCGGTCCGTGAGACTGCAGCCGGCCCGTGGCGGCAACCGCCGCTTCGTAGTTTGTATGGACGCGGCCCGTGGGTTTGAAAATCGATCCGGGCAATTGGTCGACGTACGTCGATTTCAATTTCGCGCACATGCGGTAGAACATCACCTTTTCCACGATTTCATGTTTGTACGCCAGCCGTCGCAGAACCTGTTCCGTGGTCTGGTACTGTTTGGTCCTCGCTGTGCGCCGCGCATTCGGATCGAGTTTCAGTTTGTCGAAGAGGATGTCCCCCAACTGTCTCGGGGAGTTGAGATCGAAGTGCTCTCCCGCCAGTTGGAAGATATCCTCCCTGGCGCGTTCGATTTCACCGGAAAGCCCTTCTGACAGGTCTCGAAGCACGCCGGCTTCACATCGGATGCCTTCGTGTTCCATTTCCACAAGGGCAGGAATGAGCGGGCATTCCACGTCCCTGAACACCCGCACCTGGCCCATTTCTTCAAGCCTGGATCTCAGGACTTCGCTCAACTGAAGGGTAATGTCCGCATCCTCCGCCGCGTAGGTCGTTACTTGATCCAGCGGCACGTCCGTCAGGCTCAGCTGGTCCTCGCCCTTTTCACCGATGAGATCCGAAATCGGAATGGGATGGTATCCCAGCAGCGCTTCCGAAAGATAGTCCATGGTGCGGCGGAGATCCGGCGTGGCCAGATAGGCCGCAAGCATGGTATCGAACAGCGGTCCATTAACTCGGAAGCCCTTCCAGCGCAATACGCTGAGATCGAACTTCAGATGGTGGCCGATTTTTTCAATTCCAGGATTTTCCAGAATCGGGCGAAACGCTTCCAGAATCGCGAGCGCTTCGTCCCGAACCTGGGGAAGGGGTACGTAAAATCCCTTGTACGCCTCATACGAGAAAGCCAGGCCGATCAGCTCACAGGTCTTGGAATTCAGGCCGGTGGTTTCGACGTCGAAACAGAACGCGCATTGCTCGCTCAACGCGGCGATGAGTTCGCGACGGGATTCCTGAGTGTCCATTAGTCTGTAGTCATGTTCCACGTCTTCGATGGTTCGGACTTCGCCTGTGCCATTGTCGGTGGCGGACGTGGGACCCGCTGTGAACGCTTCACCAAACAAGCGCTGGCCCAAGGTATTGAATTCGAGTTCGATAAATAGAGATTTCAGTTTTTCTTCGTTCCAGTCCGTGCGCGCCAGGTCGTCAGGTTTGACGTCCAGCGTCACGTCGCGGTCTATCGTGACCAGTTCTTTCGAGAGTAGAGCCTGTTCACGGTTTTCTTCGACGCGTTCCTTCTGTTTTCCTTTGAGTTCGTCCACGTGGTCGAGCAGGTTTTCAATGCTTCCATACTTTCCGATCAGTTTCTGGGCGGTTTTTTCACCCACACCCGGCACACCGGGCACGTTATCCGAACTGTCGCCCATCAGGCCCAGGACGTCTATCACCTGGTCCACGTGTTCGATCTTCCATTTATCCAGAATTTCCTTGACGCCCTGAACTTCCACGTCGCCGGTACGCCCCGGTTTACAGACAAAAGTGCGGTCCGAAACCAGCTGACCGTAGTCCTTGTCGGGCGTCACCATATAGGTGTTAAAGCCGGATTCTTCCGCCTGCCTGGCGAGCGTACCGATCACGTCGTCGGCTTCCCATCCGGGAACGCGGACAACCGGGAGGTTGAACGCTTCGCACAGGCGGAAAACATAAGGAAGCGCCGTACTGAGGTCCTCGGGCATGGCCTCGCGCTGGGCCTTGTATTCGGGAAACATCTTGTGGCGGTGGGTCGGTTCGGGCGTGTCAAAGACAACGCCGATGTGGGTGGGGTCCGCATTGTTCAGAATATCCAGCAGGGTGTTGGTCAGAACGAATACGGTGGAAGTATTCAGGCCGGTGGAGGACATGCGGGGGTTGCGGATCATGGAAAAATGAGCCCTGTAAACCAGCGCCATTCCGTCCAGCAGGTAGAGCTTCTTTTCTGTTTCGCTCATTGCTTTCTCCCGAACCCCGTCTCTCCGAAAAGGAGGAGAACAGGGGTCCTCATTCTTCTTGCGATAGACGCTTGCGCGACCTACCATGTCTGGTTGATTGACTTCCGTTCTACTTGACGACGGATTCTTCCACGGAGGAGTTGAATGGAGAAGTTCGAACGCCGTGATTTTCTCAAGAAGGCCTCCGTCGGAGTTGCCGGAGGCGTAGCGGCTCTATCCGGTTGCAGCCCCGCCTCAATGGAAGAGTCAGACGCGCCCGCCGTACATACCAGGAGAAAATTCGAATGGAAAATGGTAACGACCTGGCCGCCGCATTTTCCTATTCTTGGCGAAGGCGCGGACTTGTTGGCCAAATGGATCGACGTGATGTCCGGCGGACAACTGAAAATTACGGTTTACGGTGGCGGCGAGTTGATTCCGGCGCTCGAAGGTTTCGATGCTGTGAACCAGGGTACCGTTGAGATGTGCCACGGCGCCGCGTACTATTGGGCCGGCAAAGCGCCCGCCACGCAGTTTTTTGCGGCGGTTCCATTTGGCATGAACGGGCAACAGCTTAACGCCTGGATCTACAGTGGCGGCGGGCTGGAGCTCTGGCAGGAACTGTATGCCCCGTTCAACCTGATTGCGATGCCCGTGGGCAATACCGGGGTTCAAATGGGCGGCTGGTACAATCGGGAAATGAACAGTATCGCCGATTTTCACGGCCTGAAGATGCGCATCCCGGGGCTTGGCGGCAAGGTTATCGCAAAGGCCGGCGGATCCGCCGTGCTTTCTGCCGGAGGCGAGATCTACACCAACCTGGAACGAGGCGTCATCGACGCAACCGAATGGATCGGACCCTACCATGACTTCCTGATGGGTTTCTTCCGGGCGGCGAAATATTATTACTATCCGGGATGGCACGAGCCCGGTACCGCGCTTGAGTTGATCGTCAACAAGCTCGCATTTGAGCAACTGCCATCCGATCTTCAACAGATTGTGGAAGCTGCCGCGGCCCGATCGAACGCATGGATGCTTTCCGAATTCGAGGCCAGGAACAGCGTCTATCTCCGAAAGCTCACCGAAGAACACAACGTTGAGTTGCGGAGGTTTTCCAACGAGGTCCTCGAGACGCTGCGCCGGTTCTCCGTGGAGGTCGAAAACGAGGTGGCGGAAGCCGACCCGATGAGCAAGAAGGTATACGGTTCCTTTGACGCGTTCAGGAAGAAAATCACCCCATGGGCGTCGCTCTCGGAGAAGCTCTATTATTCCGCTATCGGCGGATAGCGGTTGTTTACTTCGAAAGTCGTGTTTCAGTGGGACGCGCGAAAGGCGCGTCCCTTTTTTAATTCTGCTTCATCAGGACGCCAGGTATCGGGGCAGCCACGTGGCCACTTCAGGAAAAACGATCACCAGGGTAAGGCCGATTAGCTGGACGATGATAAAGGGAACGATGCCTCGATAGATGTGTCCGGTCCGAACTTCAGGCGGCGCGACGCCTTTCAGGTAGAACAGGGAGAATCCGAACGGCGGTGTCAGAAATGAGGTCTGCAGATTCATTGCGATGAGGACGCCTACCCAGAGAAGGTCGACACCCAGGTGTGCGAATATCGGCGCGACAACAGGAACGATGATAAACGTAATCTCGATGAAATCTATGAAAAACCCGGCGACAAAAATGACAACCATAACCAGCGCGAGGAAAACGTGGGGCCCCGGGTCTGCTTCCACGATCAGTCGCGTGAGGTACGCGTCACCGTGCATTCCCCTGAATACAAGGCCGAAGGCTGTGGCGCCGACCAGTATGATGAAGACCATACAGGTGAGATGGGTGGTCTCGGCCATAACGGACTTGAGGGTTTCGAGCGATAGCTTTCGCTTGCAAAGCGTGAGGACGGTGGCGCCGAGTGCCCCCACGGCGGCGGCCTCTGTGGGGGAGGCGATGCCCGCAAAAATGGAGCCCAGGACGGCCGCTATCAGCATGCCCGGAAGGAGAAACGCGTGGATGGTCTGCTTGATTCTCACGGAGCCCACAAACCGGTCCAGGTCCTCTACGGGCATCGCCGGCGCGGAGTCCGGCCTTGTGAGGGCGACAATTACGATCCAGGTCAGGTAGAGGCCTACGAGGCACATGCCGGGGATGACGGCGGCAATGAACATGTCGCCAATGGAAATATTCAGGATACTTCCCAGCAGCACCAGGACGATGCTGGGCGGGATGATCTGACCCAGCGTGCCGGACGCGGAGATGATACCCGTGGCGAGTTCGGTGCGATAGCCGCGTCGGAGCATGGTCGGCAGGCTCAGGAGACCCATGGTAACAACGGTTGCCCCGACAATGCCGGTCGAAGCGCCCAGAAGGGCGCCGACGACGACGACCGAAACCGCGAGCCCGCCGCGCAACTTGCCGAAGAGCAGCGCCATTGTTTCCAGCAGTTCCTCGGCAAGCCCGGATTTTTCGAGCATGACGCCCATATAGACAAACAGAGGGACCGCGATGAGTACGTAATTCGTCATCACGCCCCATATGCGCAGGGGCAACAAATTGAAGAATTCGATGCCGAACGTGAAATAACCCAGGATGAAGGAGACGCCGCCCAGCGTGAATGCCACCGGGAAACCGAACAGCAGCAGTACAAACAGGACCCCGAACAGGATGAGCGGCATGGCTTCCATTATCAGTCCGTTGAAAAAGTCGCTCTGCAGGCGAGGCCGAGTCATTGTGGCCGAAGACAAGGCGCGCGACCGCGTCGAATCGGGGGATTCGGGGAGGGAGCGCAACGCAGTCATTCGGCCACAAGGGCCGGACGCAGCCCGGATGGACTTTTCCAACGGGCTGTTATGCGTTCGCCCTCTGTCGTTCGGTTTCAGGTTCGATCGGCTGGCTGCCCGCAATTTTAAACAGCGAACCAGCGGCCAGCGCCAGGCCCTGCAGGGTCAGCAGAAAAAACCCCGCGGGAATGGCGGCCTTCAGGATGAACCGCGCGGGCAGTCCGCCGGGATCCGGCGAACCTTCCCCGATAATGAAGGCGTTAATGACAAACGCGTGGGAACACCAGATGGCGACCACGCAGAAGGGTATGAGAAAGAGCAGGCTTCCGGCGAAATCCACCCATGCCCTGGTTTTTTCCGGGAAACGATTGTAAAAGACGTCCACGCGCACATGCTTGCCATGTTTCAATGTATACGCCGCGCCGATCAGGAAAATAACGGCAAACAGGTGCCATTGCAGCTCCTGCACCGCCACCAGACTGCTTTGCAGTAAATAACGCGTGAATACGTCGTAACAGACAACAGCCACCAGGACCGTCGTCAGCCACGATACGGCAACGCCGACGCGCTCATTCAACCGATTCGCAAAGCGGACGTAGGCACGCAGGAAATGCAATGAAGGGAGTCTCCAATAGCGGTTCAGAACTGAAATTCGGGCCCGCATGGAATGGCCGCAGGGATGTTGATTTTGCGGGCCTAAATTAAGGACGGCCCCGGTTGTTTGCAAAGAAAAAAGCGTTGCCATCAAGACATCTTTTCACTTCCTTTACGGGAAAGAGCAGGCATTCAGAATGATGTACCTTTGAGGAGCCTTTTGCAATGCGAGACATGGATAAATGGATCCTGCTGGTAGCGTTTGTCATCGCGGCGGCGCCGGCCCACGCGCAGGACAAAGTCAGGGTGAGTACGGCCTGGCCCGTGGATGGGGCGCGTCCGGGCGACCTCGTGGCGCTGGCCATCGTGGTGGATATCGACGAAGGATTTCACATCAATCCCGATCCGGCTCAGGTGTTGGTCGTCGGTGACTTTGAACCGTATCCTACAGACGTACGGATCCTCGAAGCGGCGAGCGGACTGACGCTGGAAGCCGTTCGTTTCCCTGAGCCGCATCCCATACAGGCCGATTACGCGGACGGCGATCTTATGGTTTTCGAGGGTCGAACGGTCTTCTTCCTCCCCATTAAGGTGGGCGACGAGGTACAACCCGGATCTCAGGGACTTAAACTCGAAGTGGAGTATCAGGCCTGCGATGCGTACACGTGTTTCATACCAAAAACGGTCGTAATGGAAGCGTCGATCGGGATCGTGGACGCCGGCCAACCTGTAAACAGGGTGAATTCAGCGTTGTTCGAAGGGTATAGCGCCACGGGCGCCGTTTCTGAAACAAGCGGTGTGCGTTTCGATCTGTTCGGCTGGACATTTTCGATCGATACGTCATCCGGAGCAGGTCTGATTCTGCTTCTTCTTGTGGCAGCATTCGGCGGCGGGCTGCTGAATCTTACGCCCTGCGTGCTTCCGGTGATTCCCATCAAGATTATCGGGCTGGCGCAGGCGTCGGAGAACCAGACGCGACGTCTCGTGCTGGGGGCGTCAATGTCGCTGGGCGTGGTCGCTTTCTGGCTGGCGCTGGGGACGATGATCGCGGGTGTCAGCGGGTTTACTGCCACCAATCAACTTTTCCAGTATCCAATGTTTACGATTTTCGTCGGGCTGATCATCGCCGTTATGGCCGTTGGCATGTGCGGGCTGTTTTACGTCCGGTTGCCGCAAACGGTTTACCGGATCAATCCCGGCCAGGACAGCCTCGCGGGTTCGTTCGGCTTCGGCATTATGACGGCAGTGCTTTCCACCCCCTGCACGGCGCCTTTCATGGGGGCCGCCGCCGCGTGGGCGGCCACCCAATATCCGGCAACCACGCTGCTTACGTTCGCCTCGATCGGCGCCGGGATGGCGGCGCCATATATGGCGTTGTCGATCTTTCCGGCGCTTGTGGAACGGATGCCCCGAACGGGTCCGGCCAGCGAGTTGATCAAGCAGGTGATGGGCCTCTTGATGCTGGCGGCGGCGGCCTATTTCGTGGGCGTGGGGCTCAGCGCGCTTGCCGTCACACCGCCGGACCCGCCGGGGACGGGATACTGGTGGGCAGTAATGGCATTTGGCGCTGCCGCCGGGTTCTGGCTGGCTTACGGTACATTGCGGATTACCGCGCGGGCGGGACGACGCGCGTTTTTCGGCTGTCTGGGCGCGGCCCTTTTCGTTTTTTCCGCGGTGGGCGCCGTCCGATTCACGGATAAAGGGCCGATCGATTGGATTTTCTACACACCCGCTCGGTTGGAAGCGGCGCTGGAGGAGGGCCGGGTTGTGGTGATGGACTTTACCGCGGAGTGGTGTCTGAACTGTAAAGTGCTGGAACACAACGTGCTGCAAAGCCCGGAAGTCGTGGAATTGCTGGCGCGGCCCGACGTGGCCGCGATCAAGGTGGATATAACGGGCAATAACCCGGTTGGCAAGGAAAAGCTGCGAAATACCGGCCGATTGACCATCCCGTTGCTCGTGATCTATGCGTCTGACGGGCGGGAGGTCTTCAAGAGCGATTTTTACACGGTTGAACAAGTGGTGACGGCGGTGAATAGAGCCCGGGGAAAGCTCGGTTTCGGACTTCCGGCAACACGGTGAAGACCGGCGTACGAGGAGGTTGAACGATGACGGCGACAAATCATCTTCTGACGGACACTCAGATCCAGCGATTTATTCTGGACGGATACATTACGGTACAGACGGATGGGATCACCGACGTACACGGTAAGATTTACGACGAGATTGAAACCGTTTTCGAAAAGGAAGGCAATGTTGGCAACAATATTCTGCCGCGCGTGCCCCGGATTCAGCAGGTATTCGATCAGCCGGTGGTGCGTGGTGCGTTGGCGAGCCTTCTCGGACCCGATTACATCATGAACCCCCACCGTCATTGCCATCTGAATCCGCCGGGTAACCGGGGGCAGAGCTGGCACAAGGATTGTTATGTATTCGACCACAATATCCGGCATCCACGTTTTCAGTGGGTCCTGGCTTTCTATTATCCGCAGGATACCACGAAAGACATGGGGCCGTCAGGAGTTATTCCGCGCTGGCAGAACTATAAGACCATTTCCGATCCCAACCCGGAAGAAACCCGCGAACCCGAGTATGCCATCTGCGGCGACGCCGGGATCGTGACATTGATGCATTTTGACTCCTGGCACCGGGCAACGCCTAACGTGAGCGGCAGAAAACGGTACATGCTGAAGTTTCAGTTTACGCGTATGAGGTCTCCGCTGGCGCCCAACTGGAACCATCAGGAGCAAGCCTGGACGCCCCCCGTCGAAGACGCCAATCCGGCCGTATCCCTGGATGTGTGGCGCTGGCTGCGGGGACAGGAGGTCAACGGGCGTTCGGACGCGATAGGGGATGTCAAAGAGGAGGGGCTGTTCGACGAGGACGAGTGCGTGCGTATCAATACGGCATATGCGCTGGCTGGCGACACAACGTCAGTACCGCTTCTCGTAGACGCAATGCGCAGGGAGACACTGGCGGCTATCGAGGAAACCACGGCAACGACGGCCGACAACGCTCACGGCACCAATCCCACGCCGGGAGCGGCCGCGCGGGCATTGTCAACCATGGGTGCGCCGGTTGTCCCCGCGCTTCTGGAAGTGCTGGAGGACAATCACTGGTGGATTCGCGCTATGGCGGCGGACGTGCTCGCCCGGATGGGCCCGGAAGCGCGCGCCGCGGTATCCGGCCTTGTCGGGAGGGTCGCCGACGATCACTGGTGGGTCCGTCGCAACGCGCTGGAAGCGTTGCGCTCCATGGGGGCGGATTCCGAAGATGTACTGCCTGCGGTGTTCCGGGCGGTAGCGGATCCCGATTACCGTGTTCGGCGCAATGCGGCCCTGGTGCTTTGCAACCTTGGCGAAGCGGGAGACCCTGCGGTGGATGACCTGATTGACGTGCTGGGGGACGAAAATCGCTACAACCGGTTTTATGCGGGAATGGCGCTCAGGCGCATTGGCACACCCAGAGCCCGGAAGGCCTTGATCGACGAGCTGATTATTGCACGGTGGTGTGCGGTGACTACGGCGGACGATCTTTATTGAACACCGTTCAAATGACGCCGTGAAGGGGGCCGTTGGGCTCGCCCAGACGATCCACTTTCCGCCTGACGTGCGGATCTTCAACCAGAGGCGGCGCGTGGTGGGGCTTGAGGCGGGCGTCGATGATCAAGGGTCCGTGACAGCCCCAATGTTTGTTTTCGATGAAACTCCCGACACCGTAAATGTCGTGCGAGGGATTGGACCGGGTAAACGTAACCCAAAGGAAATTGTTCAGCGTGCGCGCGGTGAAGTCGGCGTCGTCCACGAGCAGAATCAATGGAAAATCCCGTACCCGGTCCACCAATTCCAGGGCGGCTGTCAGCCGTTGGGCCGTTTCCGCGTCGGCAGGAGTAATATAGCGGGGCGCCTCTACGGCCAGGATGCCCGGAAGCGCAACCCGAGGATTCTTCAGTTCTTCGGGCAGGATCAGATTGTGTGCAATCCCGGTGGGCAGATCCCGTTTTTTTTCACCTGCCGCGGCGATCACAACCTTGGAACCTTCGTTCAGGCCGGTGCCGGAATAGTCCAGGGTATCGATGGTCGTTCGGGTCTGAAAGTGCAGGTCGCGAGTCCAGTCGACGCGTTCGAGCAGGTGGCCGAGAAAACTGCCGATGTTGTGAATATCCAGTTGCGGATTGTCTTCGCCGGCGACGATCAATAGAAACTTGGCGAGCGAGCACGCGCCGAATCCCAGCAGGGCGTTGGCAATGGTGAGGATTTCCTGCGGCTGCCGTTCGCGATAGGGCACGTAACGCTCGCTGCCGATGGCCAGAAGCAGAGGGTGAACGCCGGCGGCGTCGACGGCGTTGATGGCCTTGAGGCCGGGTAGTTCGACGGGGACCATGGGACCTGTCAACTCGTGGATGAGTTCCCCGAAGGCGGTGTCTTCCTGCGGCGGCCGTCCCACGACGGTGAAGGGCCAGACCGCGTCCTTGCGGTGATAGACGGCCTCTACGTTCAACACCGGGAATTCGTGGGCCAGACTGTAATATCCCAGGTGGTCGCCGAACGGGCCTTCGGGCAGGGTTTCACCCGGGTTTACGACGCCCGTAACGCAGAAATCGGCTTCGGCGGATATGGTGAAGCCGTTTTTTTGTGTATAACGGAACCGGCGGCCGGCCAGGCCTCCCGCGAATGCGACTTCGGGCAGGCCTTCGGGAAGGGGCATAACCGCCGCGAACGTGTGGGCGGGCGGCCCCCCGACAAAAACGCTGACCCGAAGTGGCTCGCCCTCTGCGATAGCATTTGTATGGTGGATGCCGATGTCCCGCCGGATCTGGTAGTGCAGCCCGACCTCTTTGTCCGGTTCGTACTGGTTGCCCGACATCTGAACGCGGTACATCCCCAGGTTGGACTTGAGAATACCTGGATTCAGTGGATCTTCGGTGTAAACCTGGGGAAGCAGGATGAAGGCGCCGCCGTCGTCAGGCCAGCACTTGATCTGCGGCAGGCGGGAGACTGTGGTCCTGTGTCTGAGAACGGGACCGGACCGGACCCTTCGGGGCGGTATAGTCGGCGCGATGCGGGCGATACCCGCGGCTTTCCAGGGCGCTTTGAGATAGGCGGGCGGGTCGGCCTTGATTTCAATAAGACGCCTGACCCACTCGAAGGTGGATCGGAAGATAAATCTGGAACGCTCAAGGGTGCCGAACAGGTTCGACACCGCCGGAAACGCGCTGCCTTTGACGTTCTCGTAAAAAAGGGCAGGGCCGCGAGACTGGTAGACGCGGCGGTGAATCTCGGCCATTTCAAGGTTGGGATCCACTTCATCCCTGATCCGGACGAGGTGGCCGTGTTTTTCCAGGTCGTGGACGCAGTGGCGCATGCTCTTGTAGCGCATCGTTTCTCCAGGCAAAGCGAGTGAACGGATCGATTGTCGCAGGTTCAGGCAAATGCCCCGTCGCCGACCCTGACGTAAACATCCGTAAATTCCGTTAACGTACGATGAGACCGAGTTTACGTTCGGGAACCCGCAGTTTTTAAGTAAACAATCCGGATGGCGCTGTCAACACAAAGGTGAGGAATAACAGATGGATCTGTCAAAGAGGCAAATCTGTTCGACGCCTGAATACGGTTTCCGGACGAGTAATCAATATCGCATCCCAACACGCGACGGGATCTCTCTGGGCGCCACGATAACCCGGCCGTTGACCGAAGATGAGTTTCCGGCACTGGTGTGGTACGACCCGTACCGCGGCGGGTCGGACGGATCCACCGCGCCGATTGCACGTTACTTCGCAAGGCGCGGATATTCCTTTGTCTATCTGAATGCACGGGGAACAGGTAATTCTGAGGGCGTAAGCAAGGATGAGTATATGGCGGAGGAAACGCAGGACGGATTTGACGCAATCGCCTGGTTGGCGGATCAGTCCTGGTGCGATGGTCGCGTGGGAATGCTGGGTACGTCCTATAGCGGATTCACCACCCTGCAGGTGGCGGCGATGGCGCCGCCTGCGCTGAAAGCGATCGCGCCTGCCTATTTTACAGACAGAAGGTATACCGATGACTGTCACTACAAAGGCGGATGCCTGAGAGGCTTCTATGACATGCTGACCTACGGCCTGAATATGGTGGCGCGCAACGGCCTTCCCCCGTTTCGCGAAGCCGTCGGCGAGCGGTGGAGCGAACTCTGGCTGCAGAGGCTGGAGCAGAACGAGCCGTATCTGCTGAAGTGGATTTCCCATCAGGTGGAGGATGACTACTGGGCGGTGGGTTCCATATCCGGGCGCTACGATCATATTCAGGCGGCCGCCCTGCTGATTGGCGGCTGGCACGACGGATACCCCACGCCGCCGCTGCGGGTATACCGGGCGCTGCGGTCGCCCAAACGCCTGCTGATGGGGCCATGGTCGCATTCGTACGGAGACCAGTCGCACTGTGGACCCCGGATCGACGTCTTCTATGAATTGCTGCGCTGGTGGGACTGCTGGCTGAAGGAGATGGACAACGGCGTTGCGGAAGAACCCCCCGTGCAGATATACCAGCGACAACATGAAGAACCGGTGACGGATCGCACCATGATAGCTGGTGGATGGCGAATGGCCGAAGACCTTCCCCGGCAGGCGTCGGCGGCATTCTATCTTCACGGCGAAAACCTGACGGGCGGTCCTGCAGAAGAAGCGGGGGCAACTTCAGCAGCATATCTGCCGGCCGCATGCCGGCATGGCGGGTTGTGGGACGGCGGGACGCCTTTCACGCTGCCGGGAGACCAGCGGGAGGATTCGGCGCGGGCGATCAATTTTGTTTCACCGCCGCTTGCGGAGCCGATGTCGATCCTGGGAACACCGGCGTTCAGCCTTTGTATCAGTTCTGACGCGGAGGTGATACCGGTGGCCGTCCGGCTATTGGAGATTGCGCCGGACGGCGCCAGCGTACTCGTGACAAAGGGAATATTGAACGCGACCCGGCGGGAGGGGATGGACCGGGTTGTTCCCATGGCTCCGGGCGAAGTTTCTACTGTCGCGTTTCATATGGAAGCAACGGCGTGGAGATTCACGAAGGGACACCGCATCGGGATCAGCATCAACGGATCGGATTTCCCCAACGTTTGGCCCACGCCGCGGTCGGGTCGCATCACGGTTCACTGGGGACCGGAGTTCCCGTCGAGGATCACATTGCCGGTTTGGAACGGGGGGAGCGATCCGGAATATCCGTACCTCCCGTCACCGCATGCCGCGAGGCCGACCGGATCCGGCGACACGCCCTGGCAGGTGGTACACGACGTTCTGGAAGACCGGTACCGCCTGGTTCTGTTCGGGGGAGAAGGTGAGATGGGGGTCTCGAACCGAACGCCCGAGGAGGCCTGGACCCGTTCGAAAAAGACGGCGTCGGTGGCGTGGCCGGGGTGCGAGGTGCGGTCCGAAGCGACCGGATCACTGACGAGCGACGCGGATTGTTTTGTGATGAACCTGGGACTGAACGTATATTTGAACGGTGATCTGTTTTTCCGGAAGCAATGGAGCCAGACCGTTAAGAGAGTGTTGTTGTAGGGGCGTGGCGTCCGGTTCCCAACGACGCTGCAAATTCCGGGACAGGACACCGGGAGACATGTATGCGCGCGGTATTCTACTGGGGCAGGGCGGGGCTCGGTTTCGAAAAAAACAACCCCTACGGCCCCTTGCTCGCCCGGGCGATGGCCGGGATCGGGGTGGCGCTGGAGGCCGGATACGACGAGGATCTGAGCGAATCGTGGTTGATGGAAAACCGGAGCCGCGTAGACGTCTTGCACCTGAACTGGCCCTCCTATATGTACAACACGGACGATGCCGGCCAGAGCGTCAAGAAGTGCGCAGAACTCATCGGCCATCTGACCCTTGCCCGGTTCCTGGGTTACCGGGTTGTGTGGACCGTCCACAACCTGTATCCTCACGAACGCCCGCATCCGGGCCTGGACCGCCTTGCGCGCCTAGCGATAACGCAGCTTGCAACGGCCCTGATCGTGCACTGCGAGTACGGACGCGTGCAGGTGTTGAAACATTTTCACCGGACCGATGACGTATTCACAATTCCCCATGGTCACTTTATCGATGTTTACGACAATACGACGTCACGCGACGAGGCCAGGCGAAAATTGGACATTGCCCGCGAAGCGTTCGTGTATCTGTTCTTTGGAAACGTGAAACGCTACAAAGGCGTCGAGAGGCTGCTCGAGATCTTTTCCCGTCTGCAGGGAGAAAATCTGAGATTGCTCCTCGCCGCCAAGGTGAACAGCAAATACAGCGCGGACTTGGTCGCCCGGGCGCGCGCCGGAGATCCAAGGATTCTTATGCAAACGGCCGAATTTTTCCCTGACGAAGAGCTCCAGCTTTTCTTTAACGCGGCAGACGTTATGGTGCTGCCTTTCGTGGATATGCTGACGTCGGGATCGGCGATAACAGCCATGTCCTTCGCACGGCCCGTGATCGCGCCCGGCATCGGCTGTCTTCCGGAACTGCTGGATGATGGCTCCGGAATCATCTACGACGCAGACGATACGGATGGCCTGGAGCGGGCGATGGAGGAGGTCCGGAGGCGCGACCTGTCGGCCCTTTCGGAAAACGCGTTTCAGCGGGCGAAAGCGTTGTCGTGGGAAGCAATAGCGGAAAAGACTCTCGACGCGTATCAGCTTGGGCCCCAAACTCCGGAATAGCGAGCATTCTTCCGGCATTTCCGTCTCAATCCTTTCGATCCTGACCATCCATGTAGACCTCTGTTGTTGAATTGAAAACCTTAGTCGAAGGCAATAAAGATGGCCGGAATGACGTTCGTGATGCTGGGCAGCGGCGCGGTTCGGGACAACCCGTTCCGGGGCGGCCCGGCGCAGATGCTTCGGATCGGCAGCGAGGTATTGATGTTCGACTGCGGGCGAAGCGCCAGTACGAATCTGGCGCGCGCGGGTGTGGGGTGCGAGGAGGTCGACCGTTTGTTTCTGACGCATCTGCATTTCGATCACATTGTGGATGTGCCCTATCTGGTTTTCGTAGGATGGGTAAAGGTGCGGAATCGTCGATTGAAAATCTATGGGCCCGAGGGCACACGGGACTTCGTGGAGCGTATCATCCGGCCGCCCTTTCAACAGGACATCAGCAGCCGGCTGAGTCACGGAAAGGACATCCATCCGCTCGATCCCGAGGTGATCGAAGTGGATGGAAATCACTGTTTTCTGGAACGGGAGGACTACCGGATTTCCGCCGTGTTTACCGACCATGGAAATATTCCGACCCTGACCTACCGTGTGGAAGCGGGCGATCACAGGGTAATCATTACCGGAGACGGCACCCCCGATGAGGACTTTCCGGCATTCTGCAAGGGCGCGGACCTCCTCGCCATCGAGTGTTCGGGCACGCCGGAATTCCTGGAGACGCAGCCCTGGGGCGCGTGGCACATCACGCCCGCGGATATTGCCGATATTGCGCGGAAAGCCGAAGTGAAGCGCGTCATGATAAAACACCTGGTGATCGAAGACATTTCGGGAGACCGGACGTCGCCTTACCAGATGGCGGAACAGATCAGGGACGTTTACGGTGGCGAAGTGCTTGTGGCCGAAGACGGAATGGTGGTGGAGATCTGATTTCGGGACAGGACCGTTGGTCAAACAGAACGGAAGATACAGGATATCCCATACAATCCGGGGAGGGACGGAATGACCATTGTCGACGGCCACGTCCACGTGGGTCTGACTAAGTACGTCGCTGTTGAAGTGCTGCTGGCGCAGATGGATTCAGCCGGAATCGACAGGTCGTTGCTTGTGCAGTACGGCGGATGTCATGATAACGCCTACTTGAAAGACTGTATGGACCGCTATCCGGGCCGGTTCGCTTCTCTGGGCGCGGTGGACTATGACGCCGCAGAAGCGGGCGACCGAATCCGGCGCGAAGTAGCCGAGTTCGATCTCGCGGGACTGCGGATACCGGCTTCTGTCGACAATGAGGCGGTCTGGGACACCGTCGGCGAACTCGGTATCATGGCGAGTCTGAGCGGAGGCATGGCAGACATGCTTCGTCCGCCGATGGAGGAACGGATTCGGCGGTATCCGAACGCGATGTTTCGCATCGAACACATGGGATGGTTCCCGGACGTGGAGAAGACCCCGGACGAGCCGGAATACGACCGATTGATGGGGTACGCAAATTACGATAACACTGTTTTCATGCTCTCGGGATTCTATGGATTCGGAAAGGGGTATCCCTACGACGAAGCAACGCCGTTCATCGAACGGGCGCTGGAGCGGTTCGGCGCAGAGCGGATGATGTGGGGGAGCGATTTCCCGCCCGTGAGTCTTCACGAAACCTGCGAGATGGCGGTAAAGATGCCGCGCCGCTGGACGTTTATGTCCGAAAACGAACTTGAGTGGATCATGGGCCGCACCGCCCTGAGGCTCTTCAGTTTCTAGAAAACGCGGCGCGGGTGGTGAGGATCGATAGACATTGAAAGGAGCTTGAATGCGGTATAGCAGCCTGTTTACGCAGACGCTTCGTGAGGCGCCTGCCGACGCGGAGCTGGTCAGCCACCAACTCGCCCTTCGGGCGGGGCTGATCCGTCCCCTGGCGGCGGGCATTTTCAGCGCGCTGCCGCTGGGACTCCGGGTCGCGCGGAAAATCGAGGCGATATTTCGCGAGGAAATGGCGGCGATTAACTGCGTGGAACTGCTGATGCCGATTGTGCAGCCCGCGGAGTTGTGGCTTGAAAGCGGGCGGTGGAACGAGGTGGGTCCGGAAATGCTCCGGATGCACGACCGGTCGCAGCGGGACATGTGCCTGGCCATGACCCACGAAGAGGCGGTAACGGACCTGGCGCGGCACGTGATCAGAAGCTATCGGCAGGTGCCGATGTGCGTGTTTCAGATTCAGACGAAATTTCGTGACGAACCCCGGAGCCGGGGTGGTCTGATTCGCGTTCGTGAATTCACAATGAAGGACGCGTACAGTTTCGACCTGGATGAAAACGGCCTGGAGTCGGTCTATCAGGACATGTACCGAGCCTATGAGGATATATTCCGGCGCGTGGGGCTGGCGGACCAGGTCGTGTCAGTGGAGAGCGACACGGGCATGATGGGCGGAACCGGGGCGCACGAGTTTATGTATCTGAATCCCGTGGGTGAGGATACGCTGCTGATCTGCAACGGGTGCGGATACCGCGCCAACCGGCAGATTGCCGTGTGTAGAAAAGACGACGCGACTAAGGAGACACCGGAACCGCTCCGTGAAGTGGCTACGCCGGGATGCACGACCATTGAAGATCTGGCACGGTTCCTTGACGTTCCCGCCAGTCGAACGGCCAAGGCGGTGTTTATGACAGGTTCCCTACAGGGAGAGGAACGGTTTATCTTCGCGCTGGTGCGGGGAGACCACGAGCTGAGTGAAACGAAGTTGGCCAACGCGGCCGGGGCCGTTGAGATGCGGCCCGCGACCGAGGACGAAATCCGGGCGATCGGCGCTGAGCCCGGATACGGATCCCCGATCGGCGTCGCGGAGGATACGATGGTCATTGTGGACGAACGGGTGGCGGCATCGAGCAACCTGGTGTCCGGGGCGAACAAGGTGGATTATCACTGCCTGAACGTGAACGTGGGCAGGGATTTCGAAGCGGACCTGGTCGCCGATCTGGTGGCGGTGGAAGCGGGGATGCCATGCGCTTCATGCGGCGCTTTGCTGCAGTCGGCGCGCGGGGTCGAGGTGGGAAATATCTTCAAGCTGGGCACGAGGTACAGCGAAAAACTGGGCGCGAACTACCTGGATGAAAACGGTAGAGCCCGTCCGCTGGTTATGGGTTCCTACGGGATCGGCGTCGGGCGCCTGCTGGCCTGCGTGATCGAGGAACACCACGACGATCAGGGCATCGTCTGGCCGATTTCGGTCGCGCCGTTCCACGTCCATATCGTTGTGCTGTCGGGCAATCGACCGAAGGGAGAGTTGGAGGCAGCCGAGCAGATCTGCCGGGATCTCGAAGCGGAGAAGATCGAGGTGCTTCTGGATGACCGGGACGAGCGGGCCGGCGTGAAGTTCAACGATGCGGACCTGATCGGCATCCCAATTCGGATTACGGTGGGTTCCAGGGGGCTGGCAAGAGGTGAGGTGGAGGTAAAAATGAGAAACGAGCAGGAAAGAAATAACGTCGCAATCGACGCGCTTGTTGGGTACGTGAAAGAAATCAGCCAAAAAGGGCAGGAAGCAAACTGAATAACTGTCGCCGAATTGAGTCGACCATGGCCCTGGAGACGCGATCTCCGGGGCTTTTCCTATTCATCCAGTGACCTGAAGCGAACGGCGCGCCCGGTGTGGATGGATTCTGCAATGGCTTCGAAGTAGGCGGCAACGTTGAAGGCGTCCAGGCCGTTCACTGAGGGGGTGGCGCCGGTTTCGACGCAGCGCGCGAATTCGGCGAGTTCCTCGTACTGTTCGTCGATCCGGTCGAAGGCCTCCCTGTGGCTGCTCTCGGGGCCGATGAGGGTGACGGCGTTTTCGTCGTGGCTGTCCCACGTGATTCTGGCTTCGCTGCCCGCGAATGTGATTTCGTAGCCCAGTTGAGAAACGTACGACGCCCCGATGCAGGAAAGGCGTCCATCGGCGTAGCGGCCGAGAACGGCGCCCAGGTCCGGAGACTCTCCAGCCCCGTCTCGCTTGGACATGAAGGCGGCGATTCTTTCGGGTGCGCCCATGATGTGCAGAATCAGGTCGATGAAGACAACGGCCATCTGCTCAAAGGGCAGCAGGGGCGCGTTTCTGATGTGATACCGCCAGTTGTCCGGCGTGAGACTGTACGCGGAGGCGCCGCCAACCGATGCCTGGACGGAGTGCAGCGTGCCAATATCTCCGGCGTCCAGACGCTTCTTAAGATGGGAAATGGCCGGGTTCCTGCGGAGGTTATGGCCGGCCATATAGGTGAGGTCTTTTTCGTGCGCAAGCCGCATCATTTCCGCGGCCTGCGCACGGCTCGTCGTAACTGGCACGTTGACGAAAATATGCTTCCCGTGGACCGCGCAGATCCTGAAGTCGTCGTAATGGCGCGGGTTGGGTGTGGTGATGACCACACCGTCCACGTTGGAATCGCCAGCCAGTTCTTCGATACCTGACGCCCGTTTTGCGCCGAACTCCCGGGCTGCCTTATCTGCGCGTTCGGGCACGATGTCATAGACGGATACCAGGACCAGGTCCGGATTCTCCTGGACGGCCCGCTGGTGGTTTGCAGCGTAGTTGCCCAGACCGATGAATCCGAGGTTCATGGCTGCCCCGTCGGACGGGTATTCGTTAAGCCGTCCGTTCGATGGTGACCCCGGTGTGGAGCTGAGACGAGCCGCGGGACACGGGAATGGTCATGTTCGCGGTAACACCGTACCCCGCGTGCAGATAGCGCGCCATGTGCAAATCCCAGGGGCCGCTGTTGCCGGTTATCGATATGCGATAGGCCGCGCCGCTCCAACCCAGGACCATCGTACCGTTGTCGATACTGTAGGTCAGTTCCTCCTTACCGTCCCACAGGAGGATGGGCAGGGAGAAAATGGCCTGGTCGTCGTCTTTGAGGTCCGTGGCCCGGTACGTCAGCCGGATGAGTTCGTTTTCCAGATCGAGTTTAAGGTTCAGCGAGAGCGGACCGGTAAGTCTGTATTCGTCCTGGGCTAACACCTCCGCGTTGCCTTCCATGATGCGGTAGGCGCCGCCGGCCTCGCTGACAAGAATCCCGAAGTATGGCTCCTGCAGCGGATCGGCCTTGTTTGGCTCGGCGACCTGTTGGTAAAAGGCATGTTTGACGCCGTCCCGCTTGGCGTCTACGATGGGCTCGATCATTGGCGTATTGCCGAGTTTGACCGAAAGCGGCTGGAGCGGAAGATGATACCCCCAGTCATGGTTGCACAGGGCCAGGGCCACGCGGGACTTCCCGCCGTGCAGAATCGCGTACCCCGCTTCGGTATCGACCACGTCTTCCACCGGGGTGGCGGCGACCGGGTCGAACCCGGGCCACTTCTGATCGATCAGGAGCGCGAGCAGCGCCCAGGCAACGAGGCCCGCGCCCAGGTCGGTGTTCAGACGATTATAGGTCCACTCCAGGCCTGCGAGGGCATAGGGCGACAGGTGGTTGGGCGTATGGGAGAACACGTTCCTTTCCGGATTGAACGATTGGCAGAAGGCAAGCAGCGCACGGATTCTATCGCTGGCCGCTTCACCTTCGCCAATGTAGGAGAGAAGCGCGACCATGGGATACACGTACATCTGGTAAATACTCCGGCTGGCCAGGAATGGAAGATGGAATTGGCCATTGGCTTGTTTGAACCACGTGCATATGGTCTCGAGGAGCTGTTCGACCTTGTTCCGGTCGCCCTCTGACACTGCGAAGGCATCCGATTTGCTATTGAGAAGGGCAGCGGCGAGGAAGGTGCCTGTAAGGTAGACGTGCGCAACCGAGTGCCCGTTCACGTCGTCGTCACGTAGAAAACCTCCGGACGTGAGGCGCCTGTTGAACACGGCGATGAATTCTTCGGACCGCTTCCGGGCTTTTTCCTCCCGCCCGCTGTCCAGGACGAGGTCGCACAACAGAGAGGCGGCGGAGACATGGCAGTCGGAAAGTCCGGCGTCTTCGGTATAGGAAGCGGCAAAAGCCGTTTCCCAGCGTTTCAGGATATCCCTGTCCACGACGTCCGAAAGAATGGGAAAAACCATCACGCCGTACCCCATCACGTATTCTCGAAAACCGGGCGCCTTTCCGGCGCCTTCCATGATCTCGGCGGTGCGGTTCATCCACCGATCGGTCCAGTCCAGATAAACGTCCTCGCCTGTGAGCCGGTAGAGCGAGGCGCCGATGACGGCCCAGCAGGCCGGCGCGAAGTTCTCCGGCCGATTGCTTTCATAGGCGTCGTTCAGGACGCCGTTATCATCCGTCCACCCCACGCCGACTTCAAACCCTTTCTCGAGGCACGCGGTGATTTCATTCAGCATTGATGGATTCCTCCCGTTGGCGTGGCCCGGTCGGTGAGCGGCCTGAATCACGTGACCGCGTTTCACCCCGCAAGCCCGCGGTAACCCCGGTCAACGTCGGGCAGGTCCGTGGCTATGTCGAGTGCCTCCGCCATGGCACGGACGTGGAACGGCAAGGCGCCGCAGCATGAGCCGATCAGGCCGATACCCATGTGCCTGGCTTCCGCGGTATACTCAGCCATGGAAAAACGCGTGACAACGCGGGGCTCAACCTGCGTCCAGAGGTTGGCGACACTCAGGGGACGGTTGAAAGTCTCGCCCGGTTCAAGTTCATAGCCGGTGGGCTGGGCGCACAGGGGTACGGAAACGGCTTCCCTGACTTCGTACATCAGCGGGCGCATGGTGGTCCAGGGGCGCATGCAGTTGATGCCCACCACGTCGGCGCCCGCGTCCACGAGGCGTTTGGCGGCTTCACCGGGGCGGTATCCTTCGCGGGTAAATTCCGCGTCGCGATAGGTCATCGTCACGACAACGGGAATCCCCGCCTGTTTCACGAAGGGAATGGCCAGGCTGACTTCATCCACCGAATAGAAGGTTTCGACAATGAAGAGGTCCACGCCGGCCGAGGTCTGCTGGTCGACGCGCCGCTCGAAGAATGCCCGTGCCTGGGTCCTGTCTTCTTCGGTCATGGGGTCCCATTTGGAGCGGCCCGAATAAACGTAGGGGCTGAGGGTGCCTGCCACAAACCGGTCCGGCCCGGCCGCTTCCCGCGCGAGTTCCACGGCCCTCCTGTGGAGTTCCTCCTCGCGTTCCATCGGCCGCACGCCCCAGACCATGGCCTGAAGGACTTCGGCACCCGCCCGGGCGAATTCTTTGTGGAGTTCGAGTACGCCCTCGGGATAATCCAGCACGCCCATGGGGATTTTCGAGGCATAGCTGCCAAGGCAACGGCGTTCGAATTCGAGATAGTAACCGCCATCGCAGAGCACGTGGCCCTCGGTGACCCGGTCGAGAAAGTTGGACGGCATGCGAATCTCCTGGATTGAAGTTTAAGCGCAACCCGGTGCTCCATCCCGGAACACCAGGGCACAATATAAGGAGCCAATACCTATAGCTCCAGCCTTTTGACCGTGTCTCCGGACCGTTCGGCGTATGCATTTCCGGCTTTCTCAAGGTGGATTTCGGTTTCCCCGTAAGCCAGACATGTGCCCCCGGCGAGGCATAGCGATTGGAGCACACCGTTTTTCAGCGTCACGACAGCGGCGCGTCCTTTCAGGGTGAGCCCGTCCACATGCGCCTCGTCCTGCGTGAGGCTATGCAAGAGGAGAAAGTGTTCCTGCTCCGTGGTAATTCCAAGCGCAAGCGTGTTGTTGGAAAGGATGCGGCATGAAACGTCTACCGCGGGCGGGCTGTCACGGAACGGCGCGTGAACGGCTGCGAATATTGCGTCCGGACCGGACCGGGAGACCTGGAGGTAGCCGCGGTACGGAAGAACGGCGCCTGGTTTCAGGGTGCCGCCATCGGCGTGCAGGTCTTCGATTGCGTCCTCTTCAGGAGGACACTCGGAGATCGTAACCGCGGTGTCGCGGATTTTCGGGATGGTCGTCCGCAAACCGCAGCGGCCCATGGTCCACGTGGCGGTAACGTCGTCTATCGCGCGGGCCGACCGGCCCGAACGCAGGGGTTTGGGGACGTCTGTGGGCGAAAGGTCGCCCAGACCCGCAACCTTCAGGTCTCCGGATCGGGCGTGTAGCATCCACGTGTACGAACTGCTGTCTCCAGAGACGCGGAAGACGTCGGCAATGAGGGGTTCGCCCGAACGTCGAGGCAGCAGCGCGATCAGGCGCGCGTTGGCCGGCGGCAGGCCTGCCTCGGCCAGCCTTGGACCCGGGGTCACGCACCACAGGAGCGGTTTTCCGCCCTCGCCCTGTTCCGCGCATTCCAGGACGGTATTGTGCGATAGCGGGCTCCGTTCCCACAGGCGCGCCCATTCCGGATTCCAGTTGTATCCCATTTCTGTCACCAGTTCCTGTCCGCACGACCAGAGGACGAAATTGAGATAATCTTTCTGCTTGTGAGCGGCCGGAATATAGGGACCGTAGTCGATGAATGCCATGGTCCGTGACGGCTTGTCGTCGCCGTGACGAAGAATCATGAGTCCGATATCGGGCAGGTGGACGCTCGCCGCAGCGTAGGGTTCTCCGTCGCTGTCGACCGCGGCCTCCGGATCTCTGTAGAAGAGTGAGTATTCGGTACCGCCGTTCAGTTCCGCACCCCAGACGGTCTTGAGATGACGCAGCGCCTTCTGGTTATTGTAGACAATATAGGCGATTTCCGAACAGAAAGGACGCAGCGGACTGCCGACGTGCGAATCATTGATCGCCGGGTTGGTGTCGTTCGGAAAAGCGGCATCCAGGAACCAGGTGTAACACTTCTCCAGAAGGGCGCATCGGGGATTTGCGTACACGTCGGTGTCCAGGTTGCCGCGGATGATTTCCGGAATGCCGGTGGTGGTCTGGAGCAATCCCAGGGTGTAGTCCGGCGTGCATTCGTAAAACGCGCCATCCTGGAAGAAGACGCCGGCCTCGGGCTTCAGCATGTCCTCATAAAGCGTGACCACGGATTGCAGGATTTCCCGGTCGCCCGCCAGCGCGGCGGAAGCCGCGATGCACCACCACGCGCCTCCATGGTCCTGAATGGAGAAGTGGGAGAGGTAGGGTGAGAAGTCATCGGTATATTGATATCCCTCAAGCGTCGAGGAACCCGGGTTGTTGAAGGACTCCACGAAATAGTCCCGCACGTATTCCACAAAGGCATCGATGAGCCGTTGCTGTTCGCCGTTAAGTGCGCCTGAGCCGCGGATGAGGTCATAGGCGATCAGCACGTTTCGGGCGCACCATGCATCCCGCTGTTTCCAGCCGTCGACCTTGCCGTATAAAGGATCGTTCTGATCGTGCCAGACGTTTTTGTTGACCTGGTTCAGCCGGTAGTTCTCGAAGACTTCCGCGAAACGTTCGACCAGAATGGCGGCTTTTTCGGCGTATTGCACGTCGCCTTCGATACCGTACGCAATGCCGGCGCTCTCCAGGCCGCCAAGGATGTACTTCAGACGATATGTACGGACCACCGCCTGGATATTCCAGGTTTCGGACGTGTCCTCCGGTTGCCAGTCCCACGTCGTTTTGCAGTCCGTGCATTGAAGGGTGTCGCCCTGGTTGACTAGCCTGTAGGCGTACCAGGGTCCGCAGCCGCAGCTGGGACATACGACGGTCACGAGCGGCGTCTGGTCGCTGATGAAGGACCGCATCCGGTCCCGGTCCATTGTCAGATAGTAAGCGGCCTGCGATTTGATCTGCCCGTAGAGTTTCCTTGCCCAAGCGTGTCGGTCTATATTCTCCCTGGCGCGGGCAAGGTCATCGGGCTTGTACATCGTGCATGGATATTGATGCGTTTGCATATCAACCTCTTTTTTGACCGCCAGCGTCCCTGTGCGGCAGACTGGCAGTTAGCCCCAATTCAAAAAAAACAGCAACTCGGCGACGCGACGAAAACCCCTGAAACGGGGCGCAACGGTCGTCAAGAAGGACATTTTTCAGTTCACGTCCAATGACCTGGTGTATCCTGGTAATCAGCCGTCAAATCACCTTTATCTACTTGCCTATATTCGATTTTATGTCCCGGAAGAATTTCGAATCAAGGTCAGTCCAGGGCGCGAAGCCTGAAGTTTCCCCACCAGGTCCGGAGGGGGTCCGGTTGCTTCTCGAGTGTTCGGCCTTCGGCTTTCTGGATCGAAGTGAGGCGAGCCGTACCAAGCAGCCCGGGATGTAAGGAGATGGTGTCGATGCCGCGGGTCATGCGGTTTTCTTTACCCCAGAGCCCGTCGATCTCGATTTCCGTCTCGCCCTGGTATCGCTGCGGGACGTCGTCTATCCAGATCTGCTGCTTATTGGTTCGCGCGTCCCACGCGATTTTGAACCGGTACGCCCGGTCGTTTTCGGGAACAACGGAGTTGTCAAATGTATTGAAACCCGGCCCGGGATGCCCGGTGGCAACGGTCATCCGGTTTGTCAGGATACCCGTCTGGATCTTTCGGAAACATTTGATGGACCCGTCGTATTCGCCCAGCAGGATGCAGGCTTCCGCGGATACGTTCTGAGATTTGACGTCGAATTCCAGCGTGCCCCTGGGAATGACGGGAAAGGTTGTGGTTACAAACCCGTACCGGGTGGTGAGCTCAAGCCAGCGATTCTGAACGGGTCTGAGCTTGCTCTCGCAAACATTGTCGTCCGGTTCCCCATCCCTGGGCGGCGGGGTCGGTCTCCAGTAAAGCGGGTGGTCTTCCCCGTCGATCTGTTCGCCGCCGGCGAACTGTTTGACATGTTTTACGCGGATATAACGGCCGACTCCGATACCGCCTGTCTGGAGTTCCAGTCTTGCGATGTCCCGCACCCGGTTGGTGAAGGGTACGGTGACCGGTCGTTCGCCGTCCAGAAGAAAGACGGCAGTCTGTTTTAAAAAGTCGAAGTCTTCGAATGTGTAAACGTGTTCGTCGGATTCGACGACGTACCATTTGCGCATGGCGCGATCGTTGAAGCGACAGTTGCCCTGGAACGTGAGCACGCTACCGGAATCCATCAGTTCATGCCTGCCCTGGAACAGCAGACAGCCGTCCCTCCGGATATGACATACGATGGCCGGTCGGTCCGCGCTGTCATACAGTCGAAGGGTGTAGAGCGTGTGGTACTCCGGCTCGTCAAGTACAACCCGCATGGCCAGCTCAAGCGAGCCGGCACGGCCGGTGACCCTCTCTTTAAGTTGACGGAAACACTGGACGGGTGTCCTGGATCCGTCCATCTTCAGGTACCCGTCTTCGCCGAAAACGTAGTCCTGGTTCCCGTGGATATCGTGCCAGTTGAACGCCTGACGGATGTCAACCATAACAGATTCTCCGAATGCCGGGTCGTCACATGCGCCGCCACAGGTGGGCGCCCGGCCACCAGCGTCGCCGGGTTTCATCAGATTTCCCCACAGTCCATTGCGGTAGACGTTCAATATCCGTGAATCGAATGGCCGGCGCCGGGGAACCAGATGATGTCAACGACGAGGGAAAGCCCCACGCCGGCCGTATAGCCCGTCAGTACGCCCAGAAAAAATGGGATATAGCGCCGGTAGAGGGCCGCGGCGCCGATGCGCAGGATGATGAATTTGATGCACCACGCGATGAATACCGAGAAAGTGGAAAAGTGGACGTACGAGATGCCGGCAATGGTAAAGCCAACGGGATGAAGGGGCCACCAGGGAAAGCGGTATTTCAGGAACGTAAGGATGGACATGAGGGCCGCGCCGATGCCCAGCAGAATCGGGCGGATGCTGGTTTCAACGGCGGGATCCTTCATTTTCGATAGCGCGTTCGCGAAGCCGCTCCGGCTGTATCTTGTGAACGGAAAATCGTTGAAGTTGTAGGCCCCGTGGGTGTATCCCAGGTAGAGCGTGTACGCGATGGATGCGCCCACACCGGCCGCAAACGCAAGGAAGATCGCGGTCAGCACGCGGGGTCGGTCTTCGCGAGGACACAGATCCGCGATCTTGGCGGCATGAACAACGGCGGGCATGAAGAGGCCCTTGCCAAACGAGGTGAGGGCGTTCGAAAAAGCCAGCACGGTAAGGCTCGGACCGGACAGATTTCGCGGGCCGATCAGCCGGGTGACGATTTCCTGCTGACCGACCGGCGTACAGACAAAGACCAGGCCGACCTCGGCCACGATGCGGGATACACCGAGAAAAATGACAAGGGTTGCCAGGACAGAAAGACACGCAACCCCGAACCCCATGCCGGCGCGCCAGAACCAGAAGACGGCAAAGAGGGTACTCAGGATGAAACCCAGTACGGCCGTTCGGTATCTCATCATTTCGTCGGCATCGTCCAGCGGCGCACTGCGGCCGATGGCGATTTTCGCGACCGATTTCAGGTGGTGTCGCGCGATCCACAATCCCCAGAAAACCAGCGTGACGAATCCGCCGAGTTGCAGCCACGCAAATTCGCCCGAAGTCGTATAGATACTGCTGGCGTTGTAGCCGTATCGATTGAGGACCCCGCTCCGCAGGATGAAGAGAACGCAGAAGAACCAGAGGCTGAAGAGTACGTCGATATTGGCGAAATAGGCGAAGGAGATGGTGAACATATTGATCCGGGTCCAGATGCCCGGAAAATAGCGTTCAAAAAGCACCCATGGTCCCCAGCGGATATTGGGAATCTGCGGAAATCCGGGCACAAAGTAATGGATCATGTTCCAGCTGATAATCCCCAGGGCAATGGCGAAACCGATCCAGAATCGCCTCGAAAAACCCGGCCTCTCCGGATCGGTAAGATCCAGGACCGGGCGCAGGATCGGATAGCTGAGCCGCTCGCTTTCCACCCATTGGCGCCGGAGAA
Source organism: Candidatus Latescibacterota bacterium (assembly GCA_963662665.2). Taxonomy (GTDB): domain Bacteria; phylum Latescibacterota; class UBA2968; order UBA2968; genus JAAXHE01. The sequence goes on along the minus strand of CAXXJS010000037.1, from coordinate 17,371 downwards.
TGACAGACAGGCTTATGGAGGCCACAAAGAGGGCCGTGATCAACGCTATCCACGCTGCCAGGGGGATGTACCAGACCTCCCAGGGAATATCCATGCCGGGAGGTCCGCCTTCAAACAGATGGTCCAGCGCATGGTTGACGTTTCGCGGCGCCAGCCATTGGGGAATGTAGGGGTGGAAGAACTCGCCCCACTGGTTTTCCGGTGTTGCGAAATAATACGGCGCGGCGATAGCGCCCAGGAAATAGCCCGTAAGACCGACCGAAGGGATGGCGCCGCCAACCAGGCCGCCGGCCAGGATAACCCTGAGTTCCGTGGGCGACAGCGCATATCTCGCGGCGAGTTTCTTGCACAGCGGATTGAGGATCAGGGCAAGGGTGAGGTAGACCATCAGCGAACCCATCGGGAAGTGGCTGAGGGTCATGCGGGAGGCGTGGATGACGTACTCGACGTAGTTGACCCAGACGCACGCGGCCAGGGAAACGAGCACGGCCAGAAGGATCGATCGGAGCGTGACGCCCCGGCCCGCCGGCATCCGTGCCGGTGCAACCTGGGAGGCGGTAAGTGGATTGGACATTGCTGGCATTGAGATTACTATGCGATGGGTGAGTTGTAGAAGCGGGCGGGATCTTCCAGGTCCCAGTCGCATTCGGACTTCAGCCGGAAAATGAGTTCGCGCCGGTCGTCCTCATCCAGGTAGGGACTGTTCATGGCCTCACCCATGAGGGCTAAGGAGGCGGGTCGTTTGCTCGTATGCCGGGTACGCGGAACATCGGTCTCGTGCCCCTGCCATTCTCTTCCGCCGAAGATACGGTAATCAAACATGTATCCGGTCTTGCCTCGCTGCGCTGCCATCCTGCACCAGCGAAAGGTGCGGGCGACACGTTCGTGTACGGGAATTCCGGCAGACGTGCCATCCGGAAAGAGGAGGACGCGACCGAGTTTGGCGAAGTGCTCGAATCTGGAATCCGCGTCCAGCCAGTCGACAAGGCTTGCTTCGCCGTCTGCACCCCACGCGAAGACGTGGCGGATGGATTCCGGGAGACTCCGGAGGTCGCGGGACATTTGTAGTTTTCCGGGTTTGTCGGGCGGCATGCTCAGGTGCAGGAGGATTTCGGCGTCCGGCTTTATGGCCTTGATGCGCTCCGTGAGAATATCAACGACAAGCGCGTCCCACTGAAAGGGGCGGAGGGCTCGGCAGCTCCCGCAGATACAGTTGCGGCCAATTTCCCGCGCGGGTTCGATATCGATGCCGTCCACGCCCGGCGCGAGGCGTTCGGCGACAATCCGACCCATCCACGCTCGAGTCTCGGCGTCGTGGGGACAGAGAGCCGTGTCCGGTCCTTTGGCGCTGTGTTTGAGCAGGTGCGGCGGCGCGTCCGGTTCGGCCATGGTGTACTCGGAACCGCCTCCGCTGAACCCGTACATCGCACGAATGAGCTTGAGGCCGACACTATGGGCATATTCGACCGCTTCATGCCAGGCGTCGTTGAAGCCCCGTGCGTTGGTCCAGAATACCACAAGCCGATTCAGGCCGGACTCGGCGAGGTGGTCTACGTGGGCGTGGTTGACAGATATGTCCCGGGGATGATTCGAGTATCCCTTACGAAAAAAGAGGTTCCATCCGCATTCGAGGGTGCCGCGCAGGTCAAAGCCACGCTTAATTGAGTTCACATTCGTCATCGGGAATGAGGGGCCTGCAACATGATAAACGCGATCCGGCGGATGTCAACTTATGAATAAATCGGAACTGATGTACTTGCCAAAAGTTGAATTCTGGATTTAATTGGAGTCTCCAGGCTTTCCGGTTTCCATCCTGTTGATCCTGTCCAGCCATGTAAGTTCAGGTATTTAACAAAGAGCCTATGAGCCGTCATGTCGATAAGTTTCTGCTGATATCCGTCGACTGCCTCCGGTACGATGCGGTAAGCCGGGTCAATCGCCGGCTGAATACACCCAAATTCGACCTGTTGACAAGGAATTATGCGTTCGCCGAGCGGTTTTTCGTAACGGCGCCCGCAACGCGCCCGTCTCACACATCCATGTTTACAGGGCTGTACCCGTTTGAGCACGGACTGTGCGGGCAGACGTATTTGAAGATGTTCGCGGGTATTCCTGATCTTTTTCAGTTGTTCTCCGACGCGGGCTTTGAAATACATGGCCGCTCCGAGCGGATGGACGTGTTCCGTTTTCTGGACTACGCGCGTTTTATCGGACCCATGGATCCCAATGCGACGGATCAGCATCTCGGTTCGTTGGAAGACCTGTTGTATTCGGCATTCGAAGGCGAGGACCGGCCGCGGTTCTGTTTCTTGCATTTCTGGTATACGCATGGCGGATACGGGACGAGGGGAATTCCGGGAACGCCGGATCTTAAAGCGCTGGTGGATGCCGGCAGGGTGGAGGAGGCGCTCCGGTTTTACTACGCGGCGGTAACGCACGTGCAGGAATTCCTGCTCGTGGAAATTCTGAAGCGTGTGAATCCTGACGACTGGGCGGTGTTTATTCTGGGCGATCATGGGGAAGGGTTCTGCAAGGAGGGGCTGGCGCACGGGGACCTGCTGCACGAGAACGTGATCCACGTTCCGCTGCTGGTATCCCTTCCCGGACACGATGGACTGGAATTGCCGCAGGGGCCCCTGTCCACGATCGACCTGTTTCCAACCATCATAAGTCTCGCCGGGCTTACGGTAGACTATAAAGGATATGGCCGTGACCTGCGTGACAACGGAGGTTCTATTCGAGGTCGATGGGTGTATACGGAACTCGACAACCTCTACGGCGTCGGATTCCTGAACCCGGGCAATCTGGAGACCGACCGCGATCGGGTGACTTCACGCGTGGCGATGGACGGCGTGGAACTGAAGCGGGACGAGCGTGGTCTGCGCATGTGGTCGGTTACGGACGGACGGGTCTTTTACAGAGAACAACTTGACAGTGAGGAATACGTGCTTCGGGACGTGTTCCGCGGCGCGGCGATGCAGTGCGGAGATCCGGGTCTCTATAGGGGTGTCCGGAACGAGATAGTGGGCGGGTCGAATTACAAGCACCTCCAGGCGCAGGAGACCACTCAGGCTGAGGCGGACATTCTGGCGGCAAGATTGAGAAACCTGGGATATATCGAATGAAACAGCGGCGTTCCGGCTGTCTATATCGCCGCTCGCGCTGCTCATCCCCTGGAAGGCTCGGGCATCTCCTTCCGTGCTTTAGCGGCAAGTCCGGCCAGGTGGCCGTCGTGCGCCAGGCCCTGCTCGAGGTGGATTCTGCGTCCGGGGCCGGCGGTTGCGACCATGGTCTCGCCGTAAAGACGGTCAATCCAGAATCGGGCATGGCCGGAAATGTAATTCTTGAAGTCTTCGATTCTTTCCTCGGGAAAGCGCTGTGAACAGTTGATGGTGAACATGCGTCTTCTGGGGCTCCCGCCGAAGGCGGCGTGTTTGAGGTTGTGATTGAACACGGCGATATCTCCTGGCCGGGTTTCCAAAGCGACCCCCGGAAGCAGATCTTCGCCCTGGACGCCCCAGTTTCGCTCGGATTCCCGGACCTGTTCCTGGACGGCCTGCGCAAAGCGATCTTCCAGGATATGGCTTCCCGGGATAACGCGAAGGCAGCCGGTGTCTCGCGAGACGGGATCGAGGTAGAAGGCGATTTTGACAAAGCGTACAGTTTTGCCCCAACCGTCGGAATGCCAGACGGTATCGCCGGCGTAATAGTTGCCGTCGGAACCGACATAGTTGTAGTCGGGGCCAAGCAGATCGGTGAGCAGCCCGTTGATGCGGTGGTCGTCCAGCAATGCGCTGAGACGCTCGTGCTGGTCGATAAACGGCACGATGCAGGACCGCCGTTCTCCGTCGTGCGGCTTGCCGTGGTGGCCGCCCCCGCGGTTCGTCCAGACCTGCTCAAATGCACCGATGATGTCTTCGATAACGTCGGACATCAGCCCAGTCAGGCACAAGAAGCCAAACGTGTCGAAAAAAGCGAGTTGCTGCCGCGTGAGCAGTTTCGGCATATCGGCACCTCTTTCGAATGATTCGGGTTGGGGAAAGGATCCCTTCCCGTTCCACTTGCGGACAGCGATCCTTCACCGTTCTTTTCCCGGTAGTTTCTCGCGTGGTGGTTTCTATAAATATTAACGCAAGTAGAGGCAAGGCGAAAGGGAAACCTGAGGATAGATGATTCTCGAATACTTCAACTTGAATTAATCGAGAAAATCGGTTGTTTGCCGATAACGTTAGTGTAGAATACAAGGGTAAATCTTGAAATTGCGGAGTCGGGTCGCTCAGCGTGATCCTCGTCGGTCTATGGCGAAAGGACTCATCGATTCGGCCCGGAAAAGTGAGCATTTGTCCTGTTTGTGGTTTCTGATCCTGTTAATCCTGGTCGGTTTTGGTCTTTATGCTGTCCATCCATGTTAAATCCCGCTACTAAATTAACGGGGAGGTGTTATGTCGGTTCGGTTTGCTTTTGTCGGATTTCGCCATGCGCACATTCATGATCTATACAAGCGGGCCGTCGCGCGGGCGGACGTGGAGGTGGTGGCTTCCTGCGAAGCGGATAAAACGGCGCGTGCGTCGGCGGCGGGGGCCGGGGTTAAGGTCACGCATTCCGACCCCGCGCGGATGCTTGACGAAGTGGACTGCGACGTCGTTGCAATCGGCGAGTATTTCGCGAGACGCGGCGCCGCTGCCATTCATGCGTTGAATGAGGGGAAGCATGTCATCGTCGATAAACCATTGTGCACCAACCTTGACGAACTCGACGAAATCGAACGAATCGCCGGCGAGCGGGGTCTTAAGGTCGGGTGCATGCTGTCGATGCGGGATCACGGACAGACGATAGGCGCGCGGAATATGATTCGTGAGGGAACGATCGGGGAGGTCCACGCGATTTCATTCGGCGGTCAGCACCCGCTGATGCTGGGGTCGCGGCCGGGATGGTATTTCGAGAAGGGCAAACACGGCGGAACGATAAACGACCTTGCCATCCATGCAATTGACTGTCTTCCCTGGATCACCGGCCTGGAATTCGAAACGGTCAATGCCGCAAGGTGCTGGAATGCCTTTGCGCCGGAGTTCCCGCATTTCGAGGACGGCGCGCAAATGATGTTGACAATGGACAACGGTTGCGGCGTGCTTGGAGACGTGTCGTACTTCATGCCCGACAAGGCGGGATATTCACTGCCGTTCTACTGGCGGTACACGTTCTGGGGGCGGGATGGCGTGCTCGAGGCCGGTACCACGCTGAATACAATTCAGGTTGCGTGGAAGGATTCGGAGCGGGTGGAATCGCGATCGATTCCTGAAGACCGGTCCGGAGGATATCTGCAGGCATTCCTGGATGATATCCAGGGTGAGGCCGAAGCGGGTGAGCGTTGCACCTGGTCGGTGATTCGAGCCGCAAGGACGGTACTCAGGATTCAGAAAGCCGCCGACGAGAAACGGCACGACGTCGTTCTACGATAAAAGATCTGCGCACACGCGCGCCTTTGGAGGTTGACTCTTTCGTCTGCTTTGTTTAAAGTTCCATGGGCTTGAATACAGAAGCTTGTCAGGTGTCAGGGAGTTTGTCGTGAGGTCCTTACCGATAATATTCCGGGTCTGCGGTCTTGTATTGGCTTTCGGATCGGCAGGCTGGGAAGAGGCATCCGGAAAGGGAGCAGGTTTTGTACTGCTTCGTGAGGGGGTGGGCGCGCGCGCGGAGGCAATGGGCGGGGCGTATACGGCGGTTGTCGGCGATCAGACGGCTGCGTCCTGGAATCCGGCTGGCCTCGGTGCGCTGAAGGGGAAAGACTTTCTGGTGACCCATCACAGTTCGTTCCAGGAAATCCAGCAGACCTACGGCGGGTGGGCCTACGGAAATACGCGCGCCGGAGTGGCGCTGAGCCTGGGGATCTATTCGGTGGGAGGAATAGAGGCGCGAACGGGGCCATCCGCGCAACCGTCCGGTACGTTCGGCATCTACGAAATCAATGCCGGGTTATCCTATGCGAAGCGAATCAAAAAGGGACTTTACGGGGGAACAACCGCGCGGGTTCTGCATGAAGCCATCGGCCCTGAACGGGCTTCGGGTTTCAGCGTGGATCTCGGGGTGCTCTACCGCTTCAGTGGCGAACGCCTGACGGTGGGCGCCAGCTATAGGAACCTGGGCCGGATGGAAGCGCTGGACGTCGAGAGGACGCCGTTACCGGAGACCTTTCGAGCCGGTATTGCCTGGCAGACCAGACGACTGACGGGTTCCTTCGATCTGAGCGCACCCAGGCGCGGCTCCGTCGGACTGCATACTGGCCTGGAATTCAGGTTGAAAGGAGCCCTGTGTCTGCGGGCTGGATACCGCTCGGGAATCGACATCCGGGACTGGTCTTTCGGAATCGGGATTCAACCCGGCGGCTGGCGAATTGAATATGCCTATGTCCCTGCCGCACTGGGCCTGGCCGGTTCTCATCGGCTGGAATTCGGACTCCGGTGACCGGCCTGAAGTATACGTGCGCAATGGGATGAATCGTCGGATGAATGGTAACATATTCAGGGGACGGGACACTGGAGACCGGATCTGGCTCAACGTGTTGTTGTTCGCCCTCACCGCGTACACGACGACGGCGGCGGGTACACAGATGGCGGTTGCCATGCGTATGGCGGTTTCGCCCGAATCCTTAACGCCGGAATTCCTTTCAGCTGCACTGTTATGGAATCCGAAATACCTGATTCTCGGACTTCCGTTTTCCGGAACACTGCTTCTGATCCTGGGTATCCACGAGATGGGGCACTATCTCGCTTCGCGCCGCTGGATGGTGCGCGCAACCTTGCCCTATTTTATTCCCTTTCCGTCCATGATTGGTACCCTGGGTGCGGTAATCAAGATAAAGTCCCGCATTCCGAACCGGCGCGCGCTGATGGACATCGGAGCATCCGGTCCGCTTGCGGGCTTTTTCGTCGCCCTGCTTGCCCTGGTCGCGGGACTACATCTGTCGGAAATCGTGCCCGTCTCAACGTTCGCCGCAGGAGGGATTTCACTGGGCAATTCCATTCTGGGCGGCTGGCTGACGAATCAAATCATCGGAGAACTTCCCGAAGGATTCGCAATTTACGACCATCCGATCTTCGTGGCCGGCTGGCTGGGTCTCTTTGTGACCGCTCTGAATCTGATGCCGGTGGGGCAGTTCGACGGCGGACACATTCTGTATGCCTTCGGAGGAGCACGGGTTCACGGGCTGGCATCGAAGGTTGCGCTGGTCGTCCTTGGCGCCCTCTGGGCGCTGGGGCCGCCGTATGACTGGCTCTACGTACAATATGGTTTTTCGTCCTGGTTCAATACCCGTTGGCCGGGATGGCTGATCTGGATAGTAATCGCGTTGATGCTGGGGCGCCGGCATTCCCCGCCTGGCGACCCTGACATGGTCCTCGATCCGTATCGACGACTGATGGGATATGTCTCCCTGGTCGTTTTCGTGCTTTGTTTTGTGCCGCGGCCCATCAGTTTTGCCGTTCCTTGAATAACTCAAGGACTGGATCTATCTCCCCGGCAGCGGTATACTGGCTCTACAATTCTCCCCTCGGTTGATTCCGCTTACACTTCCCTCAGCGGTTGATCCGGAAACCAACCCGGTGCTGTTTCGCCGTGCCGCCATGTCTTCCGGTCTTCTCCACCCATTTCGCATTTCCACAGGTACCCATGGCAAAAACACCCGGAAGGTCCACCGGCACCCTCGGCGTGCCGGAACAGCCCAGGCGTTTCCGCCGAAAGAAGATGGCCCGCAGGCGCCGCCGGACGTCCTTGCGGCTCTGGACCCTCGCATCAGTACTGGTGCTGGTGGGCGGCCTGGCGGGATGGATGAGATGGCGCACGAGGGACGCCTCTATATACATACAGGAAATCGCGGTCAGCCAGCAGGTACAAAGGCGGACGCTTCCGGCGGGTGTACTGGCGTTTGGGGATTCCGTGGCATCAAAAGCGCCAGAGGTCCTGGTAAAGCTCGGAGTCCCGGAAGAGGCCGTGTCAATGAAGCGGTCGCCGGTACAGACCGATAATACCGTGCGCTGGGTGTTGAACTCCAACGTACCCGGCGGGCTGCCGCTGGCGGTCTGCAACCTGGAACTGACCCGCCTTGCCAGGCGACTGGGCGGTGAGGTCCTTGAAGCCGTGGAGGACCGGAAAGGCGCCAGGCTGTCGATGTTTGTGGGATTGGACGGTGTGCGAACGAATCAGTTCACGTTGAAACGAAACGCCAGGATCGATCGAAAGCCGGGCCGAATCGCCATTATTGTGGTCGATTTTGGGCATCAGAACGAAGCATTGATTCGAGGATTCTGCGCGTTGAAACAGACCATTACGTTCTCGATCTTTCCGGGTCTCGAAAAGACAGCCTGGATCGCTGAACAGGCGGCCGCGGCCGGGCACGGAGTCATGGTGTATCTGCCGATGGAACCCTTGAACTATCCCCACAATGACCCGGGTCCCAACGCTGTGCTGGTGGAACATCCACCGGAAAAAATCCGGACGCTGATTCGGATGGCGCGTATGACCGTGCCTCAGGCAAGGGGATTGAACAACCACATGGGGTCGAGGTTGACCGAGGACCGCACGGCAATCGGCCGGGTGTTGGAAGAAGTGGACCGTCTCGGTCTTTTTTTCGTGGATAGCTTCACCAGTCCGCGGTCACTCGCCTGGTCGGTTGCGGAGGAAATGGGAATGCGGGCCGGCCGGAACTCGATGTTTCTGGACCGAAAGGAAACCCGGGAGTCAGTCGAATCTTCCATGGAGACACTGGCGGAAATGGCAGGCATCGCCGGGACCGTGATCGGCATTGGACGCGCGAGGCCGGCCACGCTTGCCGCGCTCGAACACATGCTGCCGGAACTGGAGAAACGCGGACTCGAATTCATTGATGCAAGAGAAGCTGTCCGGTGAGCGATCGGCAAAAATTGCACCGAAGCGTGCTGTAAACATCCGACCCTGTTCGAAACTCATTACCCGTTGACTTGCATCTGAACGCTTGGTATATTTGGGCTGCTCCCGGGCCGCGAACCGTTTCTGCCTGACGAGATAGGGCGATAGAATTCAATGCACTGCGGAAATCGCGTAACGAAGTCTTCGGTACAATAACCGAAGACTCGTTTGTTCCGGTTGATGGATCCGGGATCCTGTTGGCGGAGGTGCGAAATCGGTTACGCAGGCTTCCGGTTTGAGGTATTGGCCACAGACCAGAACGCACGAGCAGGGGTACTTCATACGCCGCATGGGGTTGTGGAGACCCCGGTTTTTATGCCGGTCGGTACCCGTGGCACAGTGAAAACGCTGGGGCAGCAGGATCTGAGAGACCTTGATGCAAGGATCATCCTGGGCAACGCCTATCATCTATCCCTGAAACCAGGGGTGGATCTGATTGCCGAAGCAGGTGGCCTGCACGGGTTCATGAGTTGGGAACGGGCGATCCTGACCGATAGCGGCGGATATCAGTTGAGCAGCCTTGCGGGATTGAACAAGATTACGGAAGAGGGCGTTCTGTTTCAATCCCATATCGACGGTTCGCGCCATCTGTTTACCCCGGAGCGGGTAATAGAGGTCCAGCAGGCGATCGGCGCCGACGTCATCATGATGTTCGACGAATGTACGGCTCATCCCTGTACCTACGACTATGCAAGAGTTGCGGGTGAGCGCACGTTACGGTGGGGAGCCCGGTGCCTGGACGCGTTTTCCACGTCGGCCGGCCGGACTTCCACCGGCTGCGAGCAGGTGTTGTTCGGCATCGTACAGGGGAGCACATATTCGGATTTGAGAGCGCGATTTGCGGATGAGACGGTAGCTATGGGATTCTGGGGGTTCGCAGTCGGTGGCACGGGCATGGGCGAACCCGGCGCCGCCACGTGGCAGGCGGTGGAAACCGTCGTGGAGCGTCTTCCGGAGGGGTCGCCGCACTATCTGATGGGCCACGGAACCCCGAAGGATCTCGTCGAAGGCGTATCCCGTGGAATCGATATGTTCGACTGCGTGATACCAACTCGAAACGCACGGAACGGTACCGCGTTCACCCGGCGGGGCAGGATGAACCTGCGCAACGCGAAATATTCACGAGACCTCACGCCGATCGACGCCGGATGCACGTGCTATACGTGCCGGAATTACTCTCGAGCCTACCTGCGCCACCTGGTTCATTCTAAAGAAATTCTGGGTCTGCGCCTGTTGACGCTTCACAGCCTTCACTTTTATCTTTCGACAATGCGGGAAATGCGCACCGCCATACTGGATGGGCGGTTTGCCTCGTGGAAAGAGGCGTTTTTGAACACGACGAACCGTTAGCCCCAATTCGAAAAAAACAGCAACACGGCGACGCGACGAAAACCCCTGAAACGGGGCGTAACGGTCGTCAAAAAGGACGTTTTTTCAGTTCACGTCCAGTGACCTGGTGTATCCTGGTAATCCGAAGTCAATTCGCCTTTATCTACTTGCATATATTCGGTTTTACTTCCCCGAAGAAGTAGAGTCGAGATGTGGCGCGGTGGTTTAGGAGTGGCCTGTCTGTTCCCGCCCCTTTCGTCTGGCGGTGCCTCAATAGCCCCTCCGTGCTCCGTTTCCACATCCCGCTCGTCGAACCGGACGTGCGGAGTTACCGCATCCGGCTCTCCGACGGACATCGCCTTCAGGTACACACTGCCCGATCTGCCCGGACAGCTTCACCTGAAACCTTAGCTTGATCTGGAGTCGCCTCGTCTTATTCTGGAGGAGGTTATAGGCTTGCGCCACTCTCCCGACAGTTGTCCCCTTCACAAGCACATCCGAAGTCAGGCCCCTTTCCTCCGCCGGCGTTACCCGGCATCACAGGTACTACGAGCCTGTCCGCCACCCCATACGGCCCGGCCTGGCCCTCACGGGCTTCCGGTTGGTGGCTCTCCACCACCGCTGGGGCTTCCCGTGTTGCGTCGGATCTCCTTGTATGCGTGCCTCCGCCATTACCCCGGCGGGACCGTTGGGTGCTCTCGTTGCCTGCTTCCCCAACGACGGCGGCCTTCCCCGTTCGCAAGCCGGGTCGGCTCCCGCATTACCCTTTTCGAGGCCTGCTCAGCGTTTACTCACGTTTCAGCCCACATACTCGCCGAGTCGCCTGGCGACCCTCTACACCGGAGGCTTCGGAGATGTCGTTACCTACGTCTCCGCTCCGATTGCTTCCGACTGTGGCAACATCTGTCGGGTGGGACTCTCACCCACTGAAGTTCCGCGCCTTTTCACGGCGCACTTGCGAATCAAGGTTAGCAGTCCGGAAACAGCAAGTGTAGCGATTTTACCGTTCAATTCATATTTCTGATTCCTTCAAGGAGGGTTCTCTTGTTTGGCGTAAGCGAAGCATTTGCTATGGGTGGCCAGCCGGCCGATGGGTCTCAGTCGGGATTTCTGATGCAGATTTTCCCGTTGCTGCTAATGGTCGTCGTCGTTTATTTTTTGATCTTTCGACCCCAGATCAAAAAGCAGAAGGCACAGCAGACGATGATCGATGCCCTGAAAAAGGGCGATAAAATCGTGACGTCCGGGGGACTTCATGGGACGATAGTGGGCGTGAAAGAGGAGGCGGGTATTCTGGTCGTTCAGATTGCCAGGGAAGTGCGCGTCGAGGTTGCCAGAGGATCGGTTTCCCGGGTTGTGGAAGAAAAGTGATCAGGGACGTGGTCCGGACGGTTCTCGCGGGATGCCGGCGGAAACGGCTCCCCGACTGGAGACGGTCGTGAAGCTGGTGTTTATGGGGACGCCCGATTTCGCGGTGCCGTCTCTGGAGCGTCTGGCGGCGTGCGGCCACGAGATTACCGCGGTCGTGACCCGACCTGACCGGCCGCGGGGGCGAGGTCGGAAGCTGGCGCCGCCTCCCGTGAAGATATCCGCCCGTAGATTGGGGCTTCCGGTTATGCAACCGCACGCTCTGGAAGCCCTGGACTTTCTGGAACGGCTTCGGCGCCTGGACGCGGATCTTTTCGTGGTGGTCGCCTTTGTAATATTGCCCGGGGTCGTGTTGAGAATTCCGCGTCTCGGCTCGGTAAACCTGCATCCGTCCCTGTTACCTAAGTATCGGGGGGCGGCCCCGGTCAACTGGGCGATAATCCGGGGTGAAACTGAAACAGGGATAAGCGTATTCCGGCTCACAAGGCGGGTGGACGCGGGGGATCTGTTGTTTCAGCAGGCTGTGGAGATCAACCCGGACGAGACGGCCGGAGAGCTTTCGGGGCGATTGCAGACGTTGGGGGCGGATGCGCTGGCGACGGTCGTCGAAGGGCTGGAAAGAGACAAATTGACATCAATGCCGCAGCCGGAAGCAGGCGTCACCACGGCGCCCCGTCTGGAGAAGGGAGACGGGCGGATCGACTGGGCATGCAGCGCGGCTTCGATCCGCGATCTGGTCCGCGGAACCAACCCCTTTCCAGGGGCGTTTACTACGTGGCGGGGTGAATATCTGAAGGTGCATCGAACGTCGGTCGCCGACGGATCGGGAGTGCCCGGGGAGGTGGTCGTGGCAGATGGGAGAAAGGGATGTGTGGTGGCCGCGGGTGAAGGGACCGTTGCACTTGCAGAAGTGCAACCGGCGGGCAAGGGGCGGATGAGCGGCGCCGAACTGGTGCGCGGGTATCGGATTGAAGCCGGCGAGGTTCTCGGGGATTCCTGATCGTCGTCACAGGACCCTTTTCGCAAGTATTTTCGGTAAGAAGCGAAGGAGGTGTTGCGTTTATGTTTCCTCTCTTCTGGGACCCGACACTGATTCTCGTGATTCCCGGGTTCATCCTTGCGTTGTGGGCGCACTTCAAGGTCAAGCGAACCTTCGCCAGGTACGATGAATTCGGTTCCCGAAGCGGGTGGACCGCGGACCGGATAGCCCGCGATATTCTGCGGCGGGGCGGGGTTTCAGTGAAGGTGGAGAGCGTGAGCGGCAGCCTGACCGATCATTACGATCCGAGGGATTATACGTTGCGTCTCTCCGACAGCACATACGGATCACCGTCGCTTGCGGCCATCGGCGTGGCGGCGCACGAAGCGGGTCACGCCTTTCAGCACGCGCACGGGTATTTCCCGTTAAGCCTGCGGACGAATATCGTACCGGTGGCCAATTTCGGTTCCTGGCTGGGTATGCCCCTGTTCTTTATTGGATTTCTCTTTCAATCCGAACTGATGCTTCAACTGGGTATCGTGTTCTTTTCTTTCGCCGTTCTCTTCGGGCTCATCACGTTGCCCGTGGAGTTTAATGCCAGCAGCCGCGCGATTGCCATTCTGCGTGACGGCGGTTATCTGACCCGGGAGGAAATTCCCGCGGCCCGGAAGGTGTTGAATGCGGCGGCGTGGACCTACGTGGCGTCGGCGCTTGTGGCGGTTCTTCAACTGTTCCGGATGTTGATTCTTTCCGGCCTTCTGGGCGGAAGCGATGAATGAAAACCTGGCTTAGCAGCCCGTTGAATTCTATGAGGAGAGAAGCAATGTTCGACGTGGTTACGTTCGGAGAGGCGATGATCCGATTGTCGTCGCCGGGATACCGCCGGATGGAGAATTCCACCAGTATGGACGTTGAGGTTGGCGGAGGCGAGTACAACGTGGCGGTAGCCTGCGCCCATTTGGGGCTGAGTACGGCGTGGGTATCCCGGCTGGTGGACAATTGGACGGGGTGGGTCATCCGGAACCGGGGTCGGGAACACGGCGTGGACATGTCCAATATACACTGGGTGGATTTTGACGGGGTCGGTATCGAACGGAATGGATTTTACCATGTCGAACTGGGCGTCGGGCCGCGGGCCAGCGCGGTGACCTACGACCGGGCACATACGGCGATTTCCAGGATCGAGCCGGGCATGGTGGACTGGAGTTCCATCTTCGAAGGCGCGAAATGGTTTCACGTCAGCGGCATCACGCCGGCGCTTTCGGACAATGCAGCGGATACGACACTGGAAGCCCTGAAGGCGGCTCGCGAGGCAGGGGTAACGACAAGCTATGATTTGAACTTCCGGTCGAAGTTGTGGAGTTCCGAGAAAGCCCAGGAAACCTCCAGCAGGATTGTTCCGCTGGTAAAGGTACTGATTGGCAATGAAGAAGATTTCGAGAAGGTGCTGGGGTTGAAAGCGGAGGGATCGAAGGATGACTACAGTCGACTGGATCCGGACAGCTACAAGGATGTGGCGCGGCGGGCGATTGAACGTTATCCGGACGTGGACTACGTGGGCACAACCCTGCGGGTTGCCAGGACCGGGCTGCTGAACGACTGGCGGACGCTATTGTTCAACGGTGACGCGTTCTACCTGTCTCGAATCTACGAGAATCTGGAAATGGTCGACCGCGTGGGCGGGGGAGACAGTTTCTCAGCCGGTTTGATTGCCGGGTTGATCGAGGGGGAGGATCCTCAGGCGGCCGTGGATTTCGCCGGCGCGTATTCGGCGCTTGCCCACACCTTCCCGGGCGATGTAAACTGGGCGACCCGGGCGGAGGCGGAGTCCGCCATGAAGGGCGCGGCAGCCAGAATCAGGCGGTAGTGTTCGGTTCCGATCGGACAGACAGAGGAGAGTAATCCATGGCCGGTGTGCTGGATCGAATTATCGACTGCGGTGTGGTGGCGGTGCTGAGGGCGGATTCGCCCGTGGAATTGATGGATGTATCCAAAGCACTGCGGGATGGCGGCGTGGTTGCCATAGAAGTAACGATGACGGTGCCCGGAGCACTCAAGGTCATTGAGGAAGCGTCCGCGAAAATGGAGGATACGATTGTGGGCGTTGGATCCGTACTGGACCCGGAGACTGCGCGCGCTGCCATCCTGGCGGGCGCGGAGTACGTGGTGGGGCCCACGTTGAACGTGGATGTCATCACAATGGCCAAGCGTTACGGAAAGGTGGTGATGCCGGCCGGGTTTACGCCCACTGAGATTCTTGCGGCATGGCAGGCCGGGGCGGACGTGGTCAAGGTATTCCCGGCAGGCGTCGGCGGCCCGTCCTATTTTAAGGACGTGAAAGGTCCGCTGCCCCAGGTGCGGTTGATGCCGACGGGCGGTGTGGACGCCAAAACGACCCCTGAGTTTATCAAAGCAGGCGCGTGCGCGGTGGGGGCCGGAAGCGCAATGGTGGATAAACGGGCCGTGGCAGACAGGGATTGGGCAGCACTGACGGCGACCGCCAGTGCGTTCGTGGCCGCCGTTAGACGGGCGCGGGCAGAAATGTGAGCGCGTTTACCGTTGGCATCGACCTGGGCGGAACCAACACCCGCGCGGGTCTGGTAACGGAAACCGGCGAGATCGCGGCGCGATACCAATGCCCCACCCGGCCCGATCTGGGCAGTGATCGTGTGATTGCTGGAATTGCGAGGTGCGTCCGTCAGGTGCTGCCACAGGCGGGCGGGACAAATGTACGCGGCGTGGGCGTGGGCGCCCCGGGTCCGCTGGATCCGTTCAATGGCGTCATCATTTCTCCCGAAAACATGCCGTGCATGCACGGCGTACGCCTGAAAGACCGGCTGGAGGCGGCACTCGAAATGCCGGTGGTCGTGGACAACGATGCAAATCTCGCGGCTTTTGGCGAGCAGTGGCTGGGCGCCGGCAGGAAGGCGCCTCATTTTTTGTGTGTGACGCTGGGTACCGGCGTCGGCGGCGGTTGGGTGTGCAACGGCGAATTGATGCACGGGTTCAACGGGAATGCGGCGGAGATTGGCCACATCACGATCGATTGGAACGGACCCCGTTGCCCTTGCGGGAATTTTGGTTGTCTGGAACTCTACGTTTCCGCCACGGCGATGGTGAGGCGGGCGCGTGAACGACTGGAAACGGAAACACCGGAAACCGTGTTGATCTCCGACGGACTGACGACACAAGCGCTGTTCGAGGCGGCGGAGACAGGTGACGGGTTTGCGTGCGCCATGTTTGAGGAGACCGGCAAGTTGCTCGGAATAGGGCTCGTGAGTCTGGTGAGCGTGACGAACGTGGAGGTCGTGGCGTTGTGCGGCGGACTTTCCCGCGCGGGAGAACGGCTGCTTGAGCCTGCCAGAAGGACATTTCAGGAGCGCGGTACGGTTGGCGTGAAGGAGAGTGTGCAAATCGTGGCGGGTAAGCTGGGAGACGACGCGGGGATTCTGGGAGCGGCAAGATTGGCGAGTGGAGCATGAACCGTGAGACGCAAGTTCTGCAATCGGTGGTCCGCGAATACGGAATGGGGAGGTTCCGCCGCAAAGATTATGGCGCTTGCGGCGGGAATGGCGCTTTCCGCGTGGTGCCCTCCGGCGGCCGCCGAAGGCCCGGATTCCACTGTCGTGGACAGTATCCTCGAAACCCGGCCCCCGCGAGGGGCCATGTTGCGGTCGCTGGCGCTGCCGGGTTGGGGACAGTTCTATAACCGTCGTACCATAAAGGGAAGCGTAATCGCCGCCGCGCAGGTGAGTTCCACGGTGGCATTTTTTGTTCGTCGAGGCCAATTGAATCGCCGCCCGTTGGACGATGCGCCTTCCGAACGGAATATCTTTCTGTATACAACGATTGGCCTTATCCTGTTCAGTATGGGCGATGCGTACGTGGATGCACATCTGGATCAGGTCGATTGGGGAGAACCGCACGGATCCGGTGAGGAAGGCCTGGAATTCCGTATGCGGTTCCGAATCCGCTTCTAACGGGCGCCACGAAATCTTCGTGTTCACGGAGTCCGGAAAATGGATAACCGGTTTTCTTTTACGCGAATTGTGCGCGGTTTGCCCGCAATCGTGCCGTTTGTGGGGCCTGAAGCGCTGGAACGTCAACGCGGAGAGGCCTTCAGGGTGAGGGTCGGGGCAAATGAAAGCGCTTTCGGGATTTCGCCGCTGGCGCGCGAGGCGATGTTCCGGGCGATTGAAAGGGTCAGTTGGTACAACGATCCGGAGAACTATGAAATCCGTGCCGCAATTGCCGGGTTCCACGGAGTTCCGTTTGAAAACGTCAGCGTGGGCAGCGGAATCGATGACCTGCTGGGGCTTGTCGTGAGGGTTTTTGTGGAGCCCGGTGAGACGGTCGTGACGTCCCTTGGGGCCTATCCAACGTTCAACTACCACGTGAACGGGTTCGGCGGCCACCTGCATTTCGTGCCTTACCGGGACGACAGAAATGACCTGGACGGACTGGCCGAAGCTGCCGCGGAAACCGAAGCCCGGTTGGTGTATCTGTCCAATCCGGACAACCCCTCGGGCACCTGGCATACGCCAACGAATATCACTGCATTTGAAAAAACACTCGGCGAACGTTGTCTGCTTGTTCTGGACGAGGCATATTCGGAATTCGCCACACAGGACCCGCCGCCGCCAATGGCGCCGATCCGGCCACGCGTCATTCGCATGCGTACATTCTCCAAGGCGCACGGGATGGCAGGGGCGCGAATCGGATATGCCGTTGCGGACGCAGCGGTTGTGGAGGCGC
>CAXXJS010000036.1:0-70934 GCA_963662665.2 Candidatus Latescibacterota bacterium | reverse complement strand
CGGGACCGAGGATCGCCACAATGGCTATGGCCAGAAGGATACTCGGGAATGCGAGCATCAGGTCCATTGCCCGCATCAACGCCTGATCCAGCGCACCGCCGCAATATCCCGACACGAGCCCGATAGGCACACCCACGATCAGCGCGATCAATACAGCGGTAACACCCACCCGCAAAGAAATACGCGCACCGTGGATGACCCGGCTAAGAACGTCCCTGCCGAAATCATCCGTACCGAACGGGTGCGCCAACGACGGGGGTTGGAGGCGTTCGTACAAGTCCTGCTGAAAAGGATCGTGCGGAGCCGCCAGGGGCGCGGCGATGGCCAGCAACAGGAAACCCAGCAGGAGGATTCCCCCGCCGGTTGCCATCCGGTTCTTCAGGAGCCGTTTCCAGAACAGCCCGCCCCAACCCTGACTCTGAAGGACCTGTACAGCATGGCTTTCCACGGTAGATCCCGTATCCTGTTTGAATGATGTTCTCACGCTTCGTCATTCGAAGCAGTATTGAAATCCGCTGGCGCTTTCGCGAGCTCGAGCGAAAACGGGTCGGTCCCCGCGGACGAACTCACCTCCGGGAGGTGAGGGACGCGCGCCTCCCACTAACAATACCGACGGATATGACAGACGCGGACCGGTGCTTCTGCAGCCGTTCGAGTACTGCGAAAAAATCTCAGGACTGCTTCTGGTGCCTGATACGCGGATCCAGCCACGCGTACAACACGTCGGCAACGATATTGATAAGCGCAAACGTCAGGGCAACCAGCAGCACCCCACCCTGAACGGCACGAAAGTCCCGTGAGTAAACCGCAAGCAGAAGCCACCGTCCGACGCCCGGCCACGCAAAGATCGTTTCCGTAATTACCGCTCCGCCCAGCAGGAATCCAAACTGCAGGCTGATGACGGTCAGGACGGGAATAAATGCGTTCTTCAAGGCGTGACGGAAGATCACGACCCGCTCCGACAGCCCCTTCGCCCAGGCCGTCCGCACATAGTCCTCTTTGAGTACGTCCAGAAGGCTGGACCGGGTCATGCGAGCAATCACCGCCATCGGCACCGTGCCCAGGGTGAGACCGGGCAGCACGAGATGCCAGGCGGCGTCGGCGAAGGCCGGAAAATCCCAAGCCAGCAGGCTATCAATCAGATAGAGACCCGTCACTTCGGGAATGAACAGGTGGGTGCTGAGACGGCCGGACACCGGGAATAACCCAAGAAACACCGACATCAGCAGAATGACCATCAAGCCAAGCCAGAAAATGGGCATCGAGAGCCCGGCCAGGGAAGCCGTCATACCGAGATAATCCATCACCGAGCCCTTGCGGGACGCGGAAACCACACCAGCAAGGATCCCGATTCCGCAGGCAAGCAACATGCTCGTCAATGTAAGCTCGATCGTCGCGGGGAACCTGGCCAGCAACTCGGAAGACACTTTCGCATGGGACTTGAAAGAACGCCCGAGGTCGCCCTGCAACAATCCCCATAGGTACAGGCCGAGCTGGACGTGCAGGTCCCGGTCCAACCCCAGTTGCTTACGAAGTTCCGCCACCTGTTCAGCGCTGGCGCGTTCGCCCAGCATCACCTGCGCCGGGTCACCCGGAACAAAGTGAATCATCAGGAACACCAGGACCACGATGCCCAATAGCATGGGAACAAGCAGAAGCAACCGTTTCAGAATAAAGACGCCCATGATGTGTACCGCTGCGAAATCTGCAGGAAAATTGCATTTCTCGCGGATTCGGGATGGGCCTTCAGTCCGCTTCCGAGATCCGGACGTTTTGGAACCACTTGCTACCCGTGGGGTGCAGGGTGAACCCGCTCACGGTCTTCTTGAATGCAGCGGTCTGCGCCGCGTGCACGAGGGGCGCCCAGGGCGCATCGTGGAACACGATCTCCTGCGCCTTGCGGTAAAGCCCGGTCCTGACGGCGACGTCCACTTCCCGTTGCGCCTGAACCAGTACGTCGTGCAGTTCGTCGCTGCGGTAGAACGCGATATTGTTGGCGGGATGCCGGGTCGCACTCTTGTCCAGGAGGACGTAAAGGAAATTGTCCGGGTCGCCGTTGTCGCCGGTCCAGCCCAGCAGCGCCATGTCGTGCTGACCCCTCGAAACCTTGTCCAGATAGGTTCCCCACTCGTAACTCACGATCTCGGCCTGGATACCGACCGCCTGCAGATCGGCCTGGATGGCCTGGGCAATTTTCCTCGGCTGGGGCATATACGGACGCGGAATCGGCATGGCCCAAAGCGTGGTCTTGAATCCGTCCGCGAAACCGGCCTCGGCCAACAGCTCACGGGCGCGCTCGGGATCGTAGGCGTATCCTTCAATACCGTCGTGATAGCTCCACATGGACGGTGGAATGGGATTGACCGCGGGAAGCGCCAGCCCTTGATACAGATTGTCCACCAGCGCTTTCTTGTGGATGGCGTGGTTCACCGCCCTTCTCACCTTGAGAAGGTGGAACGGCGCCCGTTCCATATTCATGGCAAGGTACCCCACGTTCATTCCCGCCTGGGTAAGCAGCCGAAGCTTGGGGTGTTCTTCGATATTCGGGATAAAATCGGGTACCAGATTGTCCATTCCGTCAATCGAACCCTGAATGAGCGCAATCAGACGCACGGAATTTTCCGGAATGCTCCGGAAAATCAACCGGTCGATCTGCGGTGCGTCCCCCCAGTAGTCTGGGTTTCGCTCCAGCACCACGCGGTCATCCTTTATCCATTGTACAAACCGGAACGGTCCGGTGCCTACGGGGTGCCGCGGATAGTCCGCGCCGTGTTTCCGTACCGCCGACGGACTCACGATCGCGCAGAAATTCATCGCGAGATTCGAGAGAAACGGCGCATTGGGTCGCGTCAACGCGATGGAAACCGCATAATCGTCCACCTTGGTCACGTCCCGGACGATATCGCTCATTGACATACTGTTCCAATACTGGAACGCGCCCTCAACACGATGAAACGGATGATCGGGCTTAAACTGCCGGGAGAGAGAAAACACCACTGCGTCGGCGTTGAACGGGGTTCCATCGTGGAACCGCACGTTTTTCCTGAGTTGAAACGTCCACGTTTTCAGGTCGTCTGACGCCGCCCACGCCTCAGCCAGCCCTGGCGCCAATTCGGTCGTACCCGGCCGGAAGGTCACAAGGTTGTCATAGATGTTGTCGCAGACCTTGAACGACTCGCCGTCGGTCTCCAATGCAGGGTCCAGGCCCACGGTATCGCCGCCCCGGCCGAACACCAGGGTGCGGGGGCGTTCGGCAACGCAGGCGACGGCCGTCAACAAAACAAACACGAGTAAAGCACGCATCCGCATAGACTCCCCAAGAAAAAGCGGCCAGCAGGCCGTGTCACGTACCTGCCGACCGCTGATATCGGACATCCGTTTTCTATTCGGCAAACGCCGCGTCGAAAGCCACGCCCGACGGTTCGAAATCCACGCTGTTCACAAACGCACAAGCCTCTGCCGCTCCGTGTTCCCGGTCCATTCCGGGATCTTCCCACTCGACGGAAAGGGGCCCGCCATATCGAATGTCGTTCAACGCACGGATGATTTCTTCAAAGTCCACGCTGCCACGGCCCAGGGACCGGAAATCCCAGGAACGATCCGGGTCGCCAAACTCGGTGTGGCCGCCGAAAATCCCCGCGCGCGCGGGCAGCGGCGACAGATACGCGTCTTTCATATGGACGTGGTAGATACGATCTCCAAACTCACGGATGAACGCCACGTAATCCACATTCTGGTAGATCAGATGGCTGGGATCGTAATTGAACCCGAATTCACTTCTGCCCCCCAGGGCCGATACCGCCCGCGCGGCGGAGGCGAGATCGAACGCTATTTCCGTGGGATGCACCTCCAGCGCAAACCGGACGTTGTTTTTTCCGAACGCATCCAGAATAGGATTCCATCGATCCGCGAAATCGCTGAAACCGGCATCGATCGCATCCGGGGACACCGGCGGAAACGAGTAGAGCAGATGCCAGATGGACGACCCGGTAAAGCCGTTGACGACGCTCACTCCCAGCGCCCTGGCTGCCTCTGCCGACGTCATCATATCCTCGGCCGCCCGGCGTTTCACGTCGTCCGGTTTGCCGTTTCCCCACACGTGGGGCGGTAGAATCGCACGGTGGCGTTCGTCTATATTGTCGCAGACCGCCTGACCGACAAGATGATTGCTGATCGACCAGAACTTCAGGCCGTGTTTCTCCAGAATCTCGTGCCTGCTCCGGCAATAGCCGTCGCTGGACGCCGCCTCGCAAACGTCCAGATGGTCTCCCCAGCAGGCCAACTCCAACCCGTCGTACCCGAACGCCGCCGCCTTCTCCGCCATCACCTCCAGAGGAAGATCCGCCCATTGTCCGGTAAACAACGTACAGGGTCTTGCCATAACCGTATCTCCTTCCAGATACCCACAGCCCCCGTCCGGGGGGTGAACCGCGCCGGAGGCTGCAGGTACTTACACTTCCCGGACCTCCTGCCATTGGTCCGATTGAGCAGAATCGCTGGCCGCCTCGAGTACGGCCTGGACCCGCGCGCCTTCCCTGAAATTCGGCGACGCCTCCCGGTCGTTAGCGATCGCTTCGAAAAAGTCTTTGACCTCGTGCACGAATGTATGCTCCCACCCGACGATATGGCCGGGCGGCCACCAAGCCGACATGTACGGATGCGCGCCCTCATTCACGATGATCTCCCGGAATCCCTGAATGTGCCCCTCGTCCTCGCGGGAGTAGAACTGCAATTCGTTCATCTTTTCCAGATTGAACGCGAGACTGCCTTTGCTTCCGTTAATTTCAAAACGGTTGTGATTGCGCCTGCCGGCCGCAAACCGGGTGGCCTCGAACGATCCCAGAGCGCCATTCTTGAATCGCGCCAGAAACAGGGTTGCATCGTCCACCGTTACCGTTCCCATCCGATCGGACCGGCCGCCCGTTGCGCCCAGCGACGCATCGATCGATTCCGCGATCGGGCGTTCTTTGATAAACGTCGTGTCGGCGGCTACGACTGAATGAATATCTCCCGCCAGATGCAGGGCCAGATCGATAATGTGCGCATTCAGGTCTCCGTGCGGTCCCGATCCTGCCTTGTCCTTCTCGAAACGCCACACCATCGGGAAATCAGGGTCGACAATCCAGTCCTGCAGATACACCGCCCGCCAGTGATAAATCTGCCCGATCCGCCCCTCGTTTATCAGCTGCCTGGCCAGGGCAACCGCCGGAACGCGCCGGTAATTGTACGCCACCATCGTCTTCCCGTGGGCCTCTTCGGATGCCCGCAACATCGCCAGCGCTTCGTGGAGGTTGTTCGCGAGCGGCTTTTCACAGATCACATGCTTGCCCGCTTCCAGGGCCCTTATCGCCATTGGCATATGCAGGTTCCCCGGCGTACAGATATCGATCACGTCTATATCATCCCGCGCAACCACGTCCTCCCAGTTTGTCTCGTACTCCTCCCAGCCGAACGCTTGCGCCGCCGCCGCCACGTTGTCTTTGTTCGAACCGCAGATGACCTTCATTACCGGCTCGACGCCCGTGTCCGGAAAAAACATCGATACCTTGCGGAACGCATTGCTGTGGGCCTTGCCCATGAACGAGTAGCCCAACAGTCCGATATTCAGCCGCCTGGCCATAGACCCCCCTTTTCCGACCGGATTTCAAACCTGCATTTGAAACGGCACAAATATATGATTCTGCATCACCGTGTCAACGCCTATCCGAATTCGCAACGATAACCAACCCTCAATCGGCTTTATACCCGATGCAGTACAGATGCGTTGCCGTCCGCATAAAGAGCTGAGATCCGGAGGAAACGGGAGATGACAGCGTGTACGTATCGTCCAGTTCATTTGTCGCAAGCACTTCGAATTTCGGACCGGCAGCCAGGACGGTCGTCACGGCATATTCATTCAAAAGGAACAATTTCCCGTCAGCCAGATGCGGCGACGCGCTCACCGTACCCTGCGCCGTTCTCTCGGGCCCCCAGACGACGACGCCGGTCCTCGCGTCCAGGCACGTTACCAGACCGCGATCGTCAACCATGTAAAAGTACTTCCCGTCACAGACCGGCGTGGGCACGTCCGGCGCGGCGGCGCCGTCCCACTTCCACACCACGTTGCCAGATACATCTCCCGTGCCGCCGGCCGCCATTGCCAGCAGGGGTCGCCTCCGGGTAGGCGCATAGATCATATCGCCAACCACAACGGGGGACGCCACGATGCGGTAGTTCCCACGCCGCTCCGGATTCAGGCCAGACGCACGCCAGATTTCCCGCCCCGTGGCCGGATCGTGACCCGTCACGCAATCTCCGCCCGTAACGACAATCTGAGTGCTGCCGGAGAAATTCAACAACGCGGGGGTCGTGTACGAATCCGGAGACTCCCTGGAGGCGTCGGTCGTACGCGTTTCGCGCCAGACTTCCCTGCCGCTCCCGGCGTCCAGCGCGACGATATACGAGGGATCATCCGTGTACGATCCATGAAGTACCTGCAGGATGAGCTTGCCATCGTACAGGATCGGAGAGGACGCATACCCGAAATTCAGGCCGAATTCGCCGTAGTCCCTTTGAATCTCCCGGGTCCACGTCACCTTGCCGTCCATGTTCAGACAGGCCACAACGCCATTTCCCGTAACGGCCCACACGTGCGCCCCATCCGTGACAGGCGAAGGCGACGTATTGTTGTGTTTGCGCCAGAGTTCGTTGCCTTCGTCCAATTTGCGCCGCCAGTGTTCACTGCCGTCTTTTCTGGACAGGCATAGAACGAATATCTCCGGGCCGCCCGGTTCCTTTTGTTCCGGGGTACGCGCAGGCGATGGAGACATCAGAAAAATGCGATCGTTCCAGACAATCGGCGTGCTGCCGCTCCACGAGGGCAACTTCGTCTTCCAGATGATGTTCTTTTCCAGGCTCCACGACTTGGGTAGATTTCGGGCCGAACTCACCCCGTTCTGCTGCGGCCCACGCCACTGCGGCCAGTTGTCGGCGTGAATGCCAAGCGGCAACAGCGCCAGAAAACAAACCGCACGTGTCACGTGTGCAACCATGGAATTCCCTCCTCGAGAGTGTGGCTTTCGCTTTGTTTTTCTTCCTGTTTGACAGATATTGCCCATAGATGGTTCCGGCGCTCCGGCAGTCCAAGACAGCAGGCGCGATATACCCAATGGCGGTCGATTCCTGAAACAGTATCACTGAAAGGACGATACATGCACCTGTTCGACGGCGAATCCCTCAACGGCTGGGCAGCCACCGGCAATCCCAACGGCTGGACGGTAGATCGAGGTTGTATCTTCTGCACCGCGGAGAATGGGAAATACCTGTATTATACGAACGAACAATTCAGGAACTTCGAAATGTCGCTCGAGTTCAAGCACCCGCCCGGAGCCAACAGCGGTGTATTCTTCCGTTGGACCGATCTGGACGACCCCGTACAGACCGGTATCGAAATCCAGATCCTGGATACGCACGGTCGCAAACCCGCAACCGCGAAATGCTGCGGCGCGGTCTATGACGTGAAGGCCCCGTCGCACAACGCCTGTAAGCCCGCGGACGAATGGAATCACATGGTCATCGACGTCATGGACGACCTCATCGGCGTCACCTTGAACGGGCAGCAGATCACCGACATGGATCTCAGCAATTGGACGACCCCGGGTAAAAACCCCGATGGCACGCCCAACAAATTCAACCGCGCATACTGCGAAATGACCGAAACCGGGTACATCGGCCTGCAGGACCACAACAGTCAGATCCGGTTCCGCAACCTCGAAATCGAAAAACGCTGATACAAACGAACAAGACGCCCACCCGCTCAACGGCAGGTAGGCCGATGCAGAAATTGATCTACGCCCGCAACTTCGAACCTCTACAACCCGTAGTGCGCGTTGATCGGCCTTTGATATCCGTCCACGTCGCCTCCCAGCATCTCCTCCAGGGACACCTCCCGTCCCAGCAGCCCCGACTCGAGGATCGCGTAGCTCAATGCCAGGTCCGTCGTCCCCTCCTCCCCCGTCATGCGCGCGGGCGATCCGCCACCGATGGCGCGCAGCCAGTCCAGGTTCTCCAGCGCGAAAGCATCGGTGATCCCGGCGGGCATCGCTTCTGCCAGTTCACTTTCGGAGGCATCCCGCTGAAAGCGCTCCAGAACGTCTTCCTCAGCCCGTTCCTCCGTGTAAATTTTCCCATCCGACAACGTCCCCGCGCTGCCGAATACGTTGGTACCTCCCGGCACGCCGATCTGCGTGCCTCTGGTGCTTCGGGCTACAGCCAGATGTCCGATCGCCCCGTTCGCAAACCTGAAATTCGAAAAAAACACGTCGTCGACCTGGTTCCGGACCTCATCCGCGACCCCCCGGTCGTCGTCTGACATCAGCACCCGGACCGGCTCCAGAATCCGCCACAGGGCCTGCACCGAATGCACCGGACCGCAGATCGTCCGTACGCCGTTGAAGAGATGAACGCCCAAATCGATGGATACTCCGCCGCCGGCGCCCAGCTTTGACTGCCTCCACGGAGTACGCGCGGCAACCAGATCCGGCCGGTGAGACCGGAACCCGATCGCTCCGCGGTAGACCATCTGCACGTCACCGATGAATCCCTGCCTGACGGCCCACCGGCTCGCACGCACCGCGGGAGTGAAGTTCACATTCTCTGCAACGCTCAAGACGGTGTTCGTCTCGGCAGCCACTTCACACATCCGCAGCGCGGCCCTTACCGAGATCGCCATCGGCTTTTCGACCGTCGCGTGCCTGCCGGCCCGCATGGCATCGATGGCGATGGTGTGGTGCGTATCGTGTCCCGTCAGGATGCACACCGCGTCGACCGGTCCGCGTTCCAGCATCTCACGATAATCCGTGTAAACCGCCGTTTCCTGACCGGGATGCAGGTCGCTGATGTACGCGTGCGGCGCATTCAGCGGGTCACCCGGGGCCTCCACCGGCGCCGGTCTGGGACCCGGGCCTTCGCCACGCGTTCGAAAACGGAGGGCGTCCTCACGTTTCCTTGCGCACAGCGCCGTCACCCGGAAGAGATCCCCGAAGCCGTTTTCCTGAAGGATTCGGAGTCCGCGCAGATGCGCGTTAAGGATTCGCCCGCAACCGATCACGCCAATCCGAATTGCCGAAGACATATACGATCTCCAGAGTCGCCGTCTAACCTCAATTCGAAGAAAACAGCAAGGCGACACCACGATGAAAACTGCGGAAACGCGTTGTGAATTAAACTCGCGCTCCGAACGATGCCCCAAAAATCAAGAAATCCCCAAATCCGATCTCGCCATTGCTGTCCAAATCAAATTTCGCATCCCACCCTGGTTGACCTTTCTTGCGTCCGAAGTGCTCCACAAAAACTAAGAAATCGGTGAAATTTACATCGCCATCCTGGTTGAAATCAGCCGAAGGCGTTGTTTTCTTAAGGTTCAATACCATTGTCCGATTCGTAAAGTTCTTGCGTTCTGTCTGGTCGGCTTGTCCAACTTCGGCCTGGGTTAACCGGATTGTTGTTCCGGTAAATCCCTCCCGGCTTGTAAAAGAAAGCTCACCCAGTGTACCACCCTGGCCATCTGTAATTTCGCCATCGAAAGAGACAAGATTAATTTCAACGGCATTGGGCTTCTCTTGTTGTGAAATTAATACCTGAGCATTTGGCAAGAGTTCGCTGGGCTTGAAACCTTGAAACTCAAGCTGTTTAGCATCATACTCTATGCTAAACTTAATGCCCTTTGCCCCGTGAACATAATAAATTAGAACCTGTAGCGTAACGGTAGTACCAGGAGCCACGTCTAACGCGGAGACCGCGTGATTGCCGGGCGCTAAATTTCCGTCCAGATACATATTGAAACTCGTCCAACGAGTGCCCGTCCCCAAGCCTTCCATATTCCACAAATGAACTTCACCAAAAAACGGTTTAGTCGAACCCAAGTAACCTCCGCAACTACCGGTTAATGCTCCGGAAGCCAACAAAGTACCACTTGCGGCAAAATCAACAGCGTAGACGAAACCAACACACCTACCCGGCTCATTGTGATAGCCAAGATTAACAATTTCACGATAAGGGGCCTGTGTGCCATACAACTTCACCGTATTGTCCCAGGACCCTACAGCCAGTTGTTTTCCACTGGGCGAATAATCTATCGACCGCACCTGGTAGGAAAAGCCTGGTCGAGTATCCGTTTCAATAGTGCCCAATTGCCTTCGAGTATTAAAATCCCAAAACTTAACAACGCTGTCTGTCCGATCGCTCGTACGGGTATTCTCTCGAACCGTAACGCTCGGGTCTGTCTCTAATCCTGCAGAGGCAATTGAATTGCCATCGGGGGCAAATGCTACAGAGTGTACGGATTCCGAGTGTGCGTGAATCGCCCACAGTTCTTGTACGTCCTCATCTCCAGAGCGATGGCGCCAAGCGCGTATTTTCCCATCTGCCGAACCAGAAATAAGCGTTGTGCCGTCTGGAGACAGGGCAAGTGAATTGACATTACCCATTCCGATATGAGAAAGGCCGTAGGTCACGGCCCCTTTCGCTATATTCCAGAAAACAATCTCATCGCGCGTTAAACCGGCATAAAGGAAAGTAGCATCAGGAGCGAAAACCAACGCACGAATGGATTTTTCGACAGTAGCGGTTTGCAATGTTCGAGTGTCCGTGCCCGATGGCATATTCCAGAACTTGACTGTCCCTTCAGAACCACCGGAAGCCAAGACCTTGCCGTCCGGCGAAAACGCTAAAGCGCCTACAGAGTTACCATGTTTTTTTGTCCAGATATTCCGTTTCCGGTCCAGGTCCCACAATTTAACCTCGCCCTTACCAGAACCCGAAGCAACATATTTACCGTCAGACGAAAAAGCGACAGAAGTAACGATAAGTGGAGCCACTCGATCACCCACACTAGTGCGTGAATTACTGTGGATAAACTTAACCTCGCGCCGGGAAGGAATGGACAACAACTCAAAATGCATCACACCCTTGTTACCTAGTCGGTCATAGAAATAAAGAAAGATCCTCTGACGACCGCGCAAGGGTGTTGGGGTAGGATAACTGTGCCCTTGTGCCAAATGAGAAGGTACCTTACCATCAAAATCAAACGAAACGACAATGTCCTCACGCCCTCGATACAGTTCAAAAGACTTTACTTCCAAAAATCCCGCCGCCGGGTGTAAACTACCAGTTTCAACAAACAATACCACCTGGTGAATACCGTCAGGATCTGTCGCTCTTATGCGAATAGGAACGGGGGTGGTATCGAGTATATATTCATAAGACGAAGTCAAGGTACGCAGAGGCCCTCTATCCTCACTCAATTGATGTACGGGAATGTCCCTGTTGAAGTGTGGATGCACAGATAACAACTGTGCAGAGCAAGCCGATAGTCTGTCACGATCTCGCCCATAGGACATTAAGTTTCGACGATCACTGAAATCGTGATGGAGAGAAAACGCGTGTCCCAGTTCGTGCATCGCAGTATCTACGCTATACTCGGTAGGCATCACTGCAATCCCCCCAGCCTTACCGTGTCGCCCACCTATGCCCCGCGACCGTCTCCCTTCACCACGCGCAATCCAACGCTCCCTGTTGTCAATTACGATAAAATAAATGTTCCTGGTTAAATCGTATCTTGTTTCCAATTCGTCGAGTACAGGTGTAAGTGTATCCTCTCTATAGTGATAACTCAATTCCTGACTCTCTACTATATGCACACGTGGTACATTCTGATTTGTAAGTTCAATATCAAAGGTTTTATACCCCAAACGTCGAGCTTGCATGTGCTGACCAAAACGACCTTGGGCGGTTAGAATCGTTTCGCGCATTCCAATAATTACGTGGCTGCGCACAGGCCGATCACTATAATGAAAATAGATCAAACGAACCTTGCGCGGTGGACCTACATCCAGATTGAGGGTCTGTTTTGCGGCAACTTCTGGATAATCATCAAACGCAATCACCGAGCAGGGTTGTATCTCATTTGCCCAAGTGAGGTCCGGGTAACGGTATAGTATTGCGAAAATCAATAAGAACCAGCGCATTTCATTCCCTCGTGATTCGCTTATATAAATCAGGAGACGGCAGTAATCTACCGTCCCGTTAAGCAAAACAAAACTCATCGCGCTTGACGTGAAGCCATTCGTTCTGGTTTACTATATCTATAGAACAACGACGTTCCTTCTGCTTCAGGGCTCAACGGTAGATCAGTCTTATAATCGCGGAGATCCACAACATAGATTTAGCTGGCCCACTTGGAAAAACACCCTCAGGGGTTTTCCGCCATCCCCGGGGCACGGCATTTCCTCGAGAAGCATTCCAAGCCCTTGCTGAACTAAAGTCAGTGGCGGAGGCCGCCGAGGAGTTTTATCGTTGATACGAACTGCGAGCGTAGCGGGACAGGTTGGGGAGCCCACGGGCGGTGGGGAGTTAGTAGAGAATGGTGGAGGTCGAAAAAAACTGCAAGGCGACACCACGACGAAAACTTCAGTAACGCGGTACTAAGGTCGTTCAAAGGGACGTTTTTTCAGTTCACGTCCAGTGACCTGGTGTATCCTGGTAATCAGCCGTTAAGACGCCTTTATCCACTTGCATATATTCGGTTTAACTTCCCCGAAGAGTTAAGAATCAAGGTTAGATCCAGCCCGGCGTACCGATGGTATCCGCGATCGGGATGGCGCGTTCGAGCTCAACCTCGGTCAGCGGCGGCATTTCTACGGTCCGGGCGTTCTGTTCCACCTGCCGTCGGTTTTTGGCGCCGGCAATCACGCAGGACACACCGGGATGGTCCAGCACGAAACGCAGCGCCGCCTGCGCCATGGTTCGCGTCCGGTTCTGCAGGAACAACAACTGCGGCAGACGCTTCAGCCCATCGACCGTCTCGGGTTTGTTGAACCGTTCGTACCGCACGTCGTTTTCCGGAATCGTCCGTGCTTCCGCTCCGAAATACTTGCCCGTCAGCTGACCCTTTGCCAGCGGCACGCGAATCAACGTACCGATATTCTCGGCCTTGGCCCAGTGCAGAAACCCATCCGCGGTGCGTTCGAGCAGATTATAGCCCACCTGCAGCATATGGACAGATCCGAACGTACGGAGCTTCTCCACGGCTTGCCTGTCATTGGTCGAAATCCCGTACCACCGCACCTTGCCGGCCTGTCTGAGCTTCGCCAGCGTGTCCATTACCGCTGGCATCGCCCACTCGTAAGGCACGGCGTGCAACTGGTAGACATCTATGTGGTCCATCGCCAACCGTTTGAGGCTGAGCTCACACGCCTCTGTAATTCGACGCCGAACCGCGGACACGTCCCGTGATTCAGAGTCGATACCCGCGTTCGGCTGGACCTTCGTGGCCACAATCCATCTGTCTCTCCGTCCTCGCAGCGCTTTGCCCGTGAGAACCTCGCTGTGCCCGTCGCCATAGCTTTCAGCGGAATCGATCAGATTGATCCCGAGTTCCTCGCAGCGATGAATCAGCGCAATTGACTCGGAATCCCCGGTTCCGGTCCATCCGAACCGCGTACCGTCCGCCTGTCTCTGCATCCCGGAAATCGGAAACGCGCCGAGGCCGATTTCCGAGACCGCCAGCCCGGTCTGTCCCAGCTTTCGGTATTTCATCGCACATCCTCCTCCAGTACCGCCCTGGTTTCGACTCCCGGCGGGAGGGAAACCTCCTGCCACGCCGCTCCCGGCCGCCGCCACGAGACGGTCTCCTCCGAGTCGCCACCGTTGTAGATCCGCACGTTTCCAGTGGACGGACCGGGCGGGACGACCAGCGAAACTACCCGTTCGGGCAGACCGTACTCGTCTCCAGACCTGCGGACTTCCACCGCGGGGGCCATCGCGCCAAGTTGCTCCCGGGCGCCGAGCAGCAAGGGTCCGTAGCATCCGGTCACGGCTCCCGAACCCCAGTTTCGACCGTGGCCCGCCGCCACGGAGCAAACCGCCCCGCCCATGTCCGCGTGCTCCCTTCCACCCCTCAATACACGCCTCGCCACTTTCAGCTTCCGCGCCGCCTGCTTCAGTGCACGCGATGCAAACGACACGTCGCCGGTCATCTGGTAGGCAAGCGTCAACGTAGCCGTACACGGCTCCCGCGTCGGCGCGATGTGGTCCACGCCTTTTGTCTGCACACCCCAGTGCAGCATATCCGCCCGCTTCCCCACGCCGGGAAAGGACATCCGTGGAACCTCGGGCACAATAAGCACGAGTTCGCCGGGTTCCACGTCTGGAAGCCGCCGGACCATTTCCCGGATCCGGCCATCCAGGGTATCGTCGCCAAAGGCGCAACGGTAGAAGGAGACGGCAGCGGCGCCGGGATCGCAATAGGGGTCGTGAAGCATGCCGACGAGAGGCTCGACAATCCGAAATCCCGCGTCGCGAAATACCGTCTCGCCGGACAGCCGAAACAGATCGCCCAGCGCGTGGACGGCACCTGAGGCAAGCAGCACCTCCACGCCCCTTGCCGGATCGTCCGGCAGATGGTGGCTTGCGGCGCTCATCCGACGCTGCGATTCCGTATACTCGCATTCGCTCAGAGGCCGTCCGTCCGGCCCCCACATCACGGGTAATTCCCCGTCAGGCGCGGCCACGATCATCTCCGCGCGGCGCCTTCCGTAACGCAACGCCCAGTCCAGGTACCGATCCTGTTTCAGCACGCGGTACGCCGCCAGGGCAATGTGAATGAACCGGAAGTGCTCCGCCAGTTCCACCGCGTGCTCCGGATCCCGCCCCACGGTCCGTGTACCGATGTGGTATCCGAAGAACCGGTTCCGGTCCCAGTCGAACCACGCCGGAATCCCCTTTTCCCAGTTCCCGATGTGTTCGGCCGCATCCGCAAGCAGTCTCGCACCGACCCGGTCCTCCGGAAACACACCCAGATAGCGCGGGAGAAAGAGCAGGAACGGCTCGGTGCCATGATGCGCCTCCGCCTCCGGCTCGTAGCCGTGCAGACATTCGCGCCGGACCCAACCCGCAAGCTGATCCCGGAGATACTCGAAATGCTCCACAACCGCCGGATCGCCCGTTGCAAGAAAGTGCGGGAACCAGGCCAGGGCGTAGTTGGCTTCGTCCTCGCCGCCGCCGTGTCTGCCCGGCGGATCCATGCGCCTGCTCTGCGCCAACCAGGCGTCCATCTCCTTCCGGAGAGCGGCATAATGTCGAAAACAGGCCTGCATATGCGGTCTACAAAAGTGTCTGCAGGAGCAGCGTCGCCAACCCCAGGTAGATCAGGATGCCGGCTACGTCGTTTGTCGTCGTGATAACCGGACCTGAAGCGACGGCCGGGTCGATCCCGATTCGATCGAAGACAATGGGTGTAATCACACCGAGTAAGACGGAGAATCCGATGACCAGAAACATCGCCGCGCCAACGCAGATCCCGACAAGCGCCTGCCCGAACCATAGCCAGGCGACCGCACTCGCGGCCAGCCCGCACGCCAGCCCGATCAACGCGCCCGCGCCGACCTCCCGGAAGACCATTTTGAACATGAGACCCGGAGAAAGGCGGCCCGTTACCAGGCTCCTGACGGTCACCGTTGAAGCCTGCAGACCGCTGTTTCCTCCGGTTGCCATGATCACCGGAATGAACGACGCCAGGGTAATGGCCCGTTCGAGCGTCACTTCAAACCGGTGAATGACCAGCCCGGCCAGGAAACTCCCCAGCAGGCACATCAGGAGCCATGGCAGTCGGATGAGCGCCACACGCACCACCGAAGGCCGCTCGATTTCGACGTCGCTGGTGCCCGCCATCTTGTAGATGTCTTCTGTCGCTTCCTCAATGATCACATCCATCACGTCGTCGACGGTAATCTGACCGATGACGCGCCCGCCGCGGTCCACAACGGGCATGGCCACGAGATCGTACCTCGTAAAGAGCCGAGCAATGTCCTCCTGGTCGGTCTCAGGCGTCACGCTGATCACGTCCGTATCCATCAACCGGCCCATCGCGACGGCGGGCGGCGCGGTGACCAGCAGATGCAGCGGCACAACGCCCTGCAACTTTCCTTCGGCATTCACCACGTACAAATTCAGGATCTCCGCCGACGCCGCTTCCCGCCGCAACGTTTCGATCACTTCGAGGGCCGTGGACGAGACGTCAGCAAGGACCAGCCGTGGCGTCATCAAGCCGCCCCCCGAGTCCTCGTCGTGGGCCATCAAAGCCTG
Organism: Candidatus Latescibacterota bacterium; assembly: GCA_963662665.2. GTDB lineage: Bacteria > Latescibacterota > UBA2968 > UBA2968 > JAAXHE01. The sequence goes on along the minus strand of CAXXJS010000036.1, from coordinate 54,812 downwards.
AACTTCCCGAGCCTCCTCCGACGCCATCAAACCCAGGACCTCTCCCGCGTCCTCCTCCTCCAGATCGGACAGCACGTCGGCCGCGTCATCAGGCGCCATCTCCTCAACCAGCCCGGACAGGGTCTCCGGTTTCAGGTCTTCGGCGATGGCGCGGGCGGTGAAGACGTCCGATTCGGCCAACACCTCAACCCCCAGGCCGTCCTGAAGCAGACCGAACACGATTTCCCGCGTACCGTCGTCCAGCCTGCGGATGAGGTCTGCCACGTCAGCCGCACGCTGCGCGTTCAATACGCGGGCAAGGGCTTTCCGGTCGTCAAGCGCGAGGAGTTCGGTTGTGAGTTCCAACAGCGCATCGATACGCGCCGTTGTCCCCCCGCCCGATGATTCGAATGTTCTGTAATCGTCCGCCACAACGTCCTCTGTCAGGAGATCCGCTTCAGACCCATTTCGAACGCCGATACAATCCGGTCCGCTTCCTCTCGTGTCAATATCAAGGGCGGCGCCAGGAAGAAAATACTCTCGGGGCCGTGCATCACGTGGCTCATGCGTCCCACGATTACGCCCTGATCAACGATGCCGGCCTGTACCGCCGCGACCCGGGACGAGTCCAGCATATCGCCGTTCTGAGCCGCAAGTTCGACGGCGATCATCAGGCCCTTGCCCCGCACTTCGCCGATAAACGGAGAATCCAGTTGTTCCAATGCATCCAGAAGGTATGCGCCAACTTCCGCAGAATTCTCCCAGAGTCGTTCGCCCGTCAGAATGTCCAGATTCGCCAGGGCCGCCGTACAGCAGACCGGATGCCCGCCATAGGTGGCCACCGAGGAGAATTCACGGTACTCACCGGGTTCCCCCTTGAAGGTTTCAAACACCTCAGGCGTCACCGCACACGCACCGAGAGGCAGATAACCGCTGGACACGCCCTTCGCCATGGTCATCATGTCCGGGACCACACCCCAGTGCTCGGCGGCAAACAGCTTGCCTGTCCGGCCGAAGCCCGTTATCACTTCGTCGAGGATCAGCAGCACGCCGTATTGGTCACAGATTTCGCGAAGGCGCGGCAGGTACCCGTCCGGCGGGATGATCACGCCGCCGCCACCGATGATCGGCTCGGCGATGACCGCCGCAACCGTTGTCGGGTCCTCCCGTACTATAACCTCTTCGACCTCGTTCGCACACGCCACGCCGCCGTCGGGATAGGTCAGTTTCGACCCAAAGCGAAAGGACCACGGCGGATTCACATGAATGAAGCCCGGCATCAGGGGTTCGAACCCGGCCCGCCTGGCAACCTGTCCCGTCGCGGACATGGCGCCAAATGTGAACCCGTGATACCCCTGGTATCTCGCAATCACCTTGAACCGGTTCTCGCCCGGGTATTTCTGCCGGCCATACTGCCTGGCAATCTTCAGCGCGGTCTCGTTCGCTTCCGATCCGCTGTTCGAAAAAAAGAGATGGTTCAGATCCCCGGGCAGAAGATCAGCCAGCCTGGATGCGAGCTTCGCGGCGGGAAGATTTACGTGCAGATGGGGATAGTACGAAAGCTGCAGCATCTGTTCGTACACGGCTTCCGCGATCTCCCGGCGGCCGTATCCGACGTTGACGTTCCACAGCCCCGCGTAAGCATCCAGGAACTCCCGGCCCTCCGCGTCCACGACCGTTGTTCCCTTTGCCTTGTGGATCACCATCAGATCTCGGTGCTCCAACGACCGGTGCTGTAACATCGGATGCCACACGTGCGCGCGGTCCTGCGCCCGAATCTCACCAGCATCCACTTGATGTTTGTCCTCCATCGAATTCTCCCGTTCAAAACCACGTTATTCGCCTTGACTCCAGAGGGTCTGGGATCTACTTTGTAGCCGCTCCTTCAAGAGCAACATCATACGGTTTTCAATGGCTGAAGTCAAGGTCTACACCGCTCGTTCCCGGCCGGACCGCCCGCGCGCCGGTCCGTCCCGTTCCGGTGTCGCTTTGCGCTACAGGTACGGTCCGACGGCCCCACACGTACGATCGGGAACCGACGTTTCGCGGTAACGGCCCATCCGACCGTCAGTACCCAAATCCCATGGTCACTCCCGAACACCATACCGTTATCATCGTGGGTGGCGGCCCGGCGGGTCTTCCACTTGCCGTCGTCCTCGGCGGGTGGCACCCGTATTATCGCGGCGGCGACCTTTTCAGAAGTCGATACGAGCAGGTCGACCGCTACCTTCGCAGCAAAAACGGCACGCTGCTGGGCCTCGACTTCAGAGCCGTAACGAACGCCGGCATCCGTCCGGTGGACCTGTTTCGCATTCTGCACCATCCGGGGCAGAAGTTCCGAGGTGAGGGTGAAATCGCGCTGGAATTCCGCAGACGCCAACCCGTCGACGTATTGCTGATCACCCGGGAAGAGGTTGGCGGCGTGTGGAACAGTGTTCCGGAAAACATGCTTACGCTGTCACCGGGGCAATGGATGGAATTCGCCTTTCATCCGCTCGACCGGCATTGCCGCGAACAACGAATCGATCTTGACGTCAATGCCCTGGTCGCCAAAAGACACCTGATTGACTACTACCACGCCGTGCCGCGCCGCTTCGAAGTCGTCGACCGCATACGCACACACGAAGAAGTGACCCGCATCCTGCCCCACGACGCCGGCTTTCTGCTCACGTCCCGCGTTGTCGGGACGGATATCACCCGCCGTTACACGTGCAAGTACCTGGTCTATGCGGTGGGACAGCGTTGCATTCTGCGACAACTCAACGTGCCCGGCGAACACCTTCCGTTCGTGACTTCAGGCTACGATCAACCCGGGAGCTATCCCGGCGAACGCATACTTGTCGTGGGCGGAGGCCGATCCGCCGACTGGGCGGCAACCGAACTGCATGACGCGGGCAGACAGGTCCACTACGTCATGCGCCAGCCTTTCGATCGCCATTGGCGCCTCATATCGGACAGCCGATGGGGCCTCCCCTACTACGCGCGGATCGCCGAAATCATGGAAAGCCGGTCTCCACGCCTGCATACCCGCTATGAGACCCGTGTCGCGGGTTTTGAACAGGGAGCCTCCGCCGGGCTGGCCAACCTTTGCCGCAACGGCGAGCGGGAAACGCTGGAAGTCGACCACGCCCTCCTCGAAATCGGCGGCATCGCGGATTACTCCCTGTTCGATGGGTTTTCACCCCTTCGCCCGGTGGAAAAGTACGACAATTACCGCTTCCAGGTCCACCAGTTGCCCACCCATCCGCATAATTATGAATCCGCCGAGGTGCCAGGCATGTACCCCGGCGGATACCTGGCCGAGGGTCTGGGTCTCGTCGTCATCGGCATGCACGGCGCAACCTACGCGATCGCGGGAGACATTCTTCAGAAAGAAGGACGGCTGTAGCGCTCCCGTCAGTTCGGCACGCCGATGCGGGGCATGAGTGAGGCCCCGTCACCCGGCAACCCCTGTAAAATTACCTTGGACATTTCACCGCACAGACCTTATTAAAGAAACCCGGGGACCGGGTTAACGTCTATATCCATCTCCAATCGCCAGGAGTCGATTCTTGTCCGTCACCATACGCGACGTCAGCACCATCCTCACCCAGCCCGCGGGATCCCGCCTCATCGTGGTCAAAATCGTCACGTCCCAGCCCGGCCTCTACGGTCTCGGATGCGCCACGTTCACCCAGCGATTCCACGCCGTCCATTCCGCTCTCGAAAAACACCTGAAACCCTTTCTCATCGGACGGGACGTTGACCGCATCGAAGACATCTGGCAGACGTCCATGGTCAACGGTTACTGGCGCAACGGCCCCGTACTCAACAACGCAATTTCCGGCGTTGATATCGCGCTGTGGGATATCAAGGGCAAGCGCGCGGGGATGCCCGTGTACCAGCTCCTCGGCGGCAAATGCCGGGAAGCCGCGGCCTGTTACGCACACGCAGACGGACGGGAGAAGAACGAGGTCCTGCACAACGTCCTGAAATTCCATGAAGAGGGCTATCAGCACATCCGCGTGCAGATGGGCGGGTACGGAGGACGGACGTCCCGCCTGCGCGGCCCTGAAGGGGCCCGGGAAGGGTCGTACTACGACCCGCGGGAATACGCGCGAGGGGTACTCGACATGATCGGGCATGTCCGCGCAAACACGGCCCCGCACGTCGAACTCCTCCACGACGTTCACGAACGCCTCGTACCCATAGACGCGGTTCAGTTCGCGAAAGACGCGGAGCCCTTCAAGCTGTTTTTCCTGGAGGACCCGCTGGCGCCTGAAGACCTGGAATGGTTCAGCAACATCCGGCGGCAATGCGCCACGCCGATCGCCATGGGGGAACTCTTCAACCACCCGCGAGAGTGGACGCCGCTCATCCAGAACCGGTTGATTGACTTTGTCCGAATGCACATCAGCCAGATGGGCGGCCTGACGCCCGCACGCAACGTGGCGGCATTCGCCGGCATGTACGGCATTCGCACGGCCTGGCACGGACCGGGTGACGTTTCTCCGGTCGGCCACGCCGCCAACCTGCACCTGGATCTCTGGGCGCCCAACTTCGGAATCCAGGAGTGGTGCCGGTTCGATGAACTCGTCTACGATATGTTTCCGGGCACGCCTGAAGTCAAAGGCGGTTACATGTACCCCAATGACCGGCCCGGCCTCGGCATCGACGTCGACGAGGAACTCGCTTCGAAATATCCATGTCAGAATGAGGTTATCGACTGGACGCAGACCCGCCTGCCCGACGGCTCACCCGCCAGACCCTGAGTGACCGCAGGCCTGAACCCAACCAAGGAGGGACGAAATGATCAACATTGGAATTGTCGGCGCGGAGAACAGCCATACTGTCGCCATTTCGAAGACGCTGAACATCGACAAAAAAGTACCGGGCTGCCGCGTCACCCACGTGTGGGGCGAAGCCGCCCGGTACGCCAAAGACGCCCAGGACCGGGGACAGATTCCGAATATCGTCGAGACCCCCGAAGGCATGATCGGTCAGGTCGACGCCGCGTGCGTGGACCATCGCGACGCGAAATATCACCTGCCCGCGGTATGGCCGCTGATCGAAGCCGGAATCCCGGTATTCGTGGACAAGCCGTTCTGTTATCGGGTTGAGGAGGGAAGACGCTTCCTGGATCGCGCGTCGGAACTCGGGGTCCCCGTCTGCTCCTTTTCGGTGTTACCCCGGCAGGAGTCCTTCCGCCAGCTTAAGGAAGACATCGCAGGATTGGGCCGGGTCGCCTCCGTGGTCACTACCGGGCCCTGCGACATCGAATCCGAGTGGGGCGGCGTTTTCTTCTACGGCATCCATCAGGTGGACATGGCCGTGCGACTGCTCGACAGCGACGTTACCCACGCGCAGGTCAACCTGGGCGGGAACAACCATACCGGCACCCTCTATTCGTCGAGCGGCGCCATATCCACGCTCAATCTTTTCACCGAAGGGCACAGCGCCTTCCACGTCTCCGTCATCTGCGAGAAAGGACGCGTGGATCGCACCATCGGGTACGACGAGAATCCGTATCTGGGCGGCGCCAGGGCCTTTTGCGACATGTTCAAGACCGGCAACACCGATGAAACGCGCGAGTCGATGCTCATGCCGGTTGCCGTACTGGAAGCGCTGGAAAATTCCATCAGCCGGAAAACGAAAATCGAGGTCCCGTCCATCGGATAGCGGGAACCCGCCGAACCCGCCAGGCGTGACTCGCTGCCGCCCGGGAGACCCGCGCGATCAGGCCAATGGCGACTCAGGGATTGGTTCAGTTTCCGGTCGCTTCCGAAAAAACTCTGAGGTGGTTCCCGCCGAGAATCTTGAGGACATCGCCCTCCGGGTGACCCCTCGCGAGCAAACCCTCGGAAATCCGCGGAAACGAGGTTGCGTCGTCCAACAGCGTACCCCCGCCGTCGAAGTCCGATCCGATGCCCACGTGATCCGCGCCGACCAGTTGCACCGCGTGGTCGACGTGATCGAGGAGGCGGTTGAATGAGGGCGCTGACTTATCGACAAAACGAGGCACAAACGTGATGCCCATCGACCCGCCATTCTTCGCCAATGCCCTGATCTGTTCGTTGCTCAGATTCCTTGAATGGTCGCACACCGACTTGCAATTGCTGTGGGAAGCGATCACCGGTCTTTGCGATACTTCCATCACATCCCAGAATCCTGCTTCGCTGATGTGAGAAACGTCCACCAGCATTCCCAGGTCGTTCATTGTTTCCACAAGCCGCACGCCGAAACGCGTGAGCCCACCCCGGCTGCGGGCTTCGGCATTTCCATCCGCGGCAAGGCTGCTGACGTCGTGCGTCAATCCGATCGAACGCACGCCCACCCTGTGCAGCATGCGAAGCACGTTCACGCTGCCCTCCACCCCGTCGCTGTTTTCGATCGCCAGCACGACCGCCAGTTTGCCGTCCTGCTTTGCACGCATAATGTCGCCGGCGGATTTCGCCAGGACCACGTCATCGCCGTGCATTTCAAGTTCCGAGTCGAAAAATCCGATTGCATCAAGCGCATAGGTCAGATGGTTCTTCACGGCAAGCGTGACGTCGACGGCGAAGAAAGCGGCGTCCAGCCCTCCTGTTCGCATTTTTGGAAAATCGATCTGTACCGGGGATTCAAGGGCCGGCCGGTCCAGACGCCCTCGTAATCCGGCCACACTGGCGGACCGGCGGTCTCCGTCAGGCGGTGGACTCCCGGAAAACCCCAGATTCCCCCGGCGAATGTGGTTGACAATCGCATCGTTGTGCGAATCGATCACCAGGGCGTCTCGATGCAGCCGTGCGGCGTTGTTCCGGTCAGTCATGAAGAACCCTCCTCAAACCTTGACGCGTGTCCGCTACGGGCGCCCGACCCGGTACCGCAAACCGGCAGTTTGCGGCACGGTCGACGGCATGCGTCCGTCAGAAATAATAACTCAAAGATGCGAAACCCAGCGCCGGAAACGGTCCGAACTCCGAAGGCACATCAATCGAAACCCGGGATGAAGACTCGCCGGAGCCCCTGCCAAGCCCGAAGAGCACGCCGCCGGAGATGGACCCATTCTGAGAGATTCCGTACTCGAACGCGGGCGACAGAAATGCTGACCGGTCCGTCAGATTGCACAGAACGGACAGACGAACCGACCATAGCGGTGTAAGTTGCCACGCCAGACCTGGCGCAACGTAGTGCCTCCCCAGCAGGAACACGCCCCCCGCCAGATAGGTCTGGTCCTCAAGTAGCGTGTGATAGTCGCGTGTGCGTGAAGCTCCGGCGCCGTTCAGGTGATACTCCAGGGTTCCGTAGACGCCGTTCGAGAATCGATGATCGAGACCTGTCGAGATCCGTGGAAACGACCGGCCGTCGGGTCTTCGGATCCACACCGCCTCCACCCAGGCCCCGGCGTCTCCCAGCGATCTGGCCGCGTCCAGGCCCACGAGCAGATGATCCCGGAAACCCATCGCCGTCACATATACGTCGGCGCCGTGCGAAACAAAGCGGCCGCGAACAAAGGCGGCGCCGCTTTCCGTCGAAAAATCCCGACCGGGAACAAACCCTGCGTCCAGCTCCCCCATTGTTCCAACCGGCACCCGCAACCGGATTGAATCCACCCCCAAGCGTTCTTCCTTGTCCAGCACTTCCGGAGAATAGGGGGCGACGACGTCGGTCGGATTCACCGCTCGCGCCGAACCGAAAGCGACGACCTGCCGGCCAACGTAGACATCCGCGCGCGGCAGCGAGACCGTCACCACGGCCCGGTCCAGATTCTGGGTCATTGTAAAACCGCGGCCCCTGACGTCAATGCGGGGATACAGTCTGGATTCGAAATCTCTCACCCGGTAATCGAACAGCGCGGGCGACGGCAACCACGGCGTTGCCGAGGAAGGCGCACCGGTGACTCTTGCAGACAGTTCGTACGCGAACTCGCCCGACACCTCCCTGGCTGGACGCCAGATCAACTTCAGGCGAACCCGGTTCAACCATATCCTGCGGGATTCCGGTTTCCGGATTTCAGGGACGGACACCCTCTGTTGTAACATTGCAAAGGACTTCGCGTATCCACTCAGCCTGATTCGCCCTTCGTGCGTCAACCCCGTCGTCGGGATAAGAGCCAAAAGAACCAGACAACACAGGAACAACCCATGCGCAGGCGGGCAAAACCTTCTAAGACCCGCTCCGGGTGACATCCTGTACAAGGCTTCCATCCTTCAGCACCACCAGCCGTTTCGCCCGATCCATGATCATTCGATCGTGCGATGAAAACAGGAAGGTCATCCGACGGCGCTCGTTCAATTCCCTCATCAGATCCAGCAGCGCGCCGCCGCTGGCCGAATCCAGATTGGCCGTGGGCTCGTCCGCAAGAATCAGGTCCGGCCGCGAGACCATCGCCCGGGCTACCGCCACGCGTTGCTGCTGCCCGCCCGAGAGCTGGGGAGGTCGCCGGTCCTCCATCCCCTCCAGTCCAACAGTAGACAGCATCTCCCGCACGCGTTCCCGGCGGGCGCGGCGCGACACGCCCTGCAGCAGCAGTATGTATTCGATGTTCTCCAGCACCGTGAGCACCGGGATCAAATTGAATGCCTGGAAAATAAACCCGATATGGTCGCGGCGAAAATCGGAAAGTGCGCGTCCACTCATCTCGCTGATTGGCGTACCCGCAAGGCTCACCCGACCAGCGGTGGGTGTATCCAGTCCACTCAGGATATTCAGTAACGTGGACTTCCCGGATCCCGACGGTCCCGCGACCGCGGTGAACTCACCTCGTGCAACTTTGAGGTCCACGGACTTCAACGCCGATACGCTTATCTCCCCGACGCGGTAGACCTTGCTCACGCCTTCCGCTTCAATCAACACGGCATCGCCGGTCACGCAACACTCCCATTCCACCGGTTCGCATTCATTCGTACGTCTTCATCGCCTGCGCGGGTTTCAGCCGGGCGGCGTAGACGGCAGGATAGATTCCGGCGATCAAGGTGAAAAGAAACACACACATCGGAAACACGACGAACTGCTCCAACCGAAGGACCGGATAAATCATCTCCCTCAGGGTCACGCCCGCAAACTCAATGCCCGCGTAATCGATCCCCCGAATGGAATACAGGAGCGTCACGGCGAATCCGATACAGCATCCGATCAGGATGCTGAACAACGAGAGTGCGCCCGCCTCGAACAGAATCATCATCGCCATACGCCCCGGACGCGTGCCAACGGCCCGGAGCACCCCGTACTCGAACATCCGTTCGTGGAGCGACATGAACAGGGTGTTTACAATGCCCAATGACACCACCGCAAACAGGATGACGCCTACAATCAACGATGAGAATCCGGACATATCCAGAACCGCGCTGAGCTGGGGCATCAGCTCCCGCCAGCTTCGGGCTTCGTTTCCGCTCCGCGAATATCGGGACCAGAATCCGGCGTCCGTTGCTTCGTTTCCCGAAAACCCCTTGAAATGCAAGGCAATCTCGTGCACCTCACCTGGAAGTCCGAGCAGACGTTGCACGGTCTCGATATGCGCGAAACCTACCCCGCCATCCAGTTCACGGACATTAAAGTGGAATATCCCCCCCACCCTGAACATATCCTGGGCCAATTCGCCGGATTCCGCCTCTGCCGCCGTCACCACCACCCGGTCGCCCAGACCAACCTCCAGCGATTCCGCCAGTTTCGAACCCAGCAGGATCTTTCGCCGGTCGTTCCGCTCGAGGAACGACCCTTCCACGATGGCCTCGCCGACCCGTGAGAACACCCTTTCCAGGTCAGGGTCGACCCCGTAAAGCAGCACGATGCCGGAAGTGGCCGGCGAGGCCAGCATTCCGGGCGTCTGCACGCGCAGTGAAATGTGTTCCACTTCCGGCTCGGTCGTCAGGCGCTCCAGCACGCCGGGCAGTTCCCTCACGACCCGCGCCACGTCACGGGTACTCCTGAAACCCTCCGCGTGTACCTGGCCGTGCCCCATGAACGTATCCGTCGCAATCCGGACAATGGAGTCGGACATCCCGATCATCAGACCGTCGGTAAAGATCAACGCCGCCAACCCGATTCCGATCGCGAGCCCGGCCAGCAGCGTTCGTCGTGCGTTTCTAAAGGTATTCATCCACGCTATTTTTATTAAAAACAACATGATTTGTTCTTTCGACGAACAGCTCGGACTGCACGCGCCCATCCCGACGCGACGGGGATTCTCCGGTCCCGACTCGCACAGTCCATCCTCAATGCGTCCGCATCGCCCGTGCAGGCGCGATTCTGGCCGCGCGCGTCGCCGGGATCAGGCTCACGAGAACGGCGGTACCGAAGGTCAGCACCGCCGGTATCCAGACCGACCGAAACGAAACCATACTGATCAGCCGATCGAAAACATAGCCGCCGTATTCCACCGGCGTCGGGTAGGCGATGCCGTGTTTCGCCAGGGTCGCGTTGCAGATCGTGCCCAGAACCCCGCCGATCAGCGCGCCGAAAACCGACAGACAGGCGGTCTCGCCCAGGATCAGGAGAAACACGGTTGCCGGCCGCGTACCCAAAGCCCGCAGCACGCCAAATTCACGTGTGCGCTCCATTATGGCCATCAGTACGGTATTCAGCACGCCGATGGCCACGATCAGGTTGATGATACCCAGCGAGATCCACATCCCCTGGAGGTCGGCCTGCATCGCCCGGTAAAACGCGCTTTCTACCACCTGCCACGGCGAGACCTCGAACGAGCCGCCGGTCAGGAGGCCCTCCAGCTGACTGGCGGTACGCACCGACACCGAAGGGTCCGTAAGCACGGCCGCCACTTCGTGAACGCGACGACCCAGTTCGAGGAAATGCTGCGCCTCTTCGAGGTGCATGTAACAGGCCACGCGCTGGTACGGATCCCTGGCGTCGCCCACGATACCCACAACGCGGTAGACGTCGTTGGCGATGGATCCGTCCGCTGCCTGCCCGATCAATATCACCTCATCGCCAGTGTTTGCATCTAACGACTGTGCCAGTCCATGGCCCAGCATCAACTCCGGCCCGGAACGGTCGGTCAGAAACCGGCCTTCGCGCACTTTCAATCTGAGACGGGTTGTCCGTGCCTCACGGCCGGGCAACACGCCCACAATCCGCGCGCCCGAGGTCTTGTTTCCCGCCGCGGCCAGAACGGGAGAATACACCCTGGGCGTCCATGCCTCGACAACGTCCAACGACTCGACGGTCGCCCCCACCCGGTCCGGATCGTCAATGGTATTGTAAAGCGTGGGTCTGTCGAGATAGCCTTCCCCATGAATCTGAACGTGGCCTGTCCGGTCTCTGGTGAACGCCTCGATCAGCCCCAGGTAGGTGCCGTCCGAAATCCCGATGGACAGCGAGCACAGCGCAAAACCCCCCGCCATCGCCGCCAGGGTCAATACCGACCGCCGCCGCTGGCGAAAGAGATTCCGAAACGCGATTTTGAGCACCATGGACATTTTTTCCGTTCACGTCCAAAGACCTGAAGTATCCTGGTAATCCAACCTCAAATCGGCTTTCTCCACCCGGGTATATTTAATTTAACGTCTCCGGAGAATCACGAATCAAGGTTTAACCTCAATTCGACAAAACCAGCAACTCTGCGCCGCGATTAAACCTTCCGAAATGGGCCGAAAAGGTCGTCCAAAAGGACTTTTTTTCAGTTCACGTCCAGTGACCTGGTGTATCCTGGTAATCCGAAGTCTAATCGCCTTTATCTACTTGCATAAATTCGGTTTCACTTCCCCGAAGAATTATGAATCAAGGTTAACAGCCCGTTCATCTGCGGCGCCGCAGATTCCGATGGGTAAACGTGCCCTTTGCCAGTGGCTGATCGAACCGCGCATCCAGATATCTTATAACCGTTCGGTGCCCCTCTTTCTTCAATGGCTTCATTTCCAGCACCGCAGGCAAGGTTCGTCCTCCGAAGTCCGTGGGATCTGTAAACGTCATTTCCCGCATCGGATTACCGCGCTCGTCGAAATACACGTACGACAGCGGTATCAGATCGGACTTTCGTACCGTGAGTACGATCCTGCCCCATACCGTGGGTGTCTCATCTCTGGGAGTCAGCACGATTTCGTACACGGCGTCGTTCCCGGGCGTCCCGAAGGCGGGCCGGTAGTCCACCGCCAGCGAACTCTCCTTCACCAGGTCGTCATTGGTAAAATCCGAGCCCATCCAGGATCCCATCATCATCGATGGCGGAACCTTAATGACTTTATTGATTCTGGGAAAATAGTTCCACATTTCCGTGCCCACGCGCAATGTCGCGGTTCCCGCTTCTTTCTTCGGCGCCAATATCGTGACAAAGGTCTTGCGCATCCCCTCAGTCCACATCTTCATTCGGAGCGTCCGTCGCCAGTGGGGTGTCTGAATTTCCATTTCCAATTCGGCGAAACTGGTTTCGCTGCGGTACAACCGGTCCATTCGATCCACGAGTACCTGAATGTCCCGGATCTCTTCCGCAAATCCGCCGCCTGCGCCCCCCAAAACGAGCCAGGCCAGAACGATCGCACGCGTTGTGAACATCCCGAGCCCCTTTCCCGGCGGCGTCGGCTGTCTCGCCGGTCACCCGACGTCACCAACCAACCGCTTTCGTTTCCAGAATGGACTCGCCACGTCTGAAAAAGTAACCCGCCCGAAATCATCAGGCGCATGAAACTGCGGCTCCGGCGTACGGCTGGCGGACCACTGGCTGAATTGCGCGTTGGTTTTTCCGCCCAGCCGGTTCAGATTCAGGTTCCAGACGTCACCCGGCGCGGGTGGGGTATTTTTCGCAACGCCGGAAAAATTCTCGAATGGCACGGCGGCCTCGAGGACCCAGTATGAATCGGTATCCTCGTCGTCGTTCAATGTACCCGCGACAAACGTTGAAACCTGAAGACCTCTCGCCCGCCACCCCGTGTCCACGACCACACCAGCCCCCTTCGGATTGAACCGTTCCAGATAAATGCTCAGTACGTTCATCTCGATATTGAAATAAACGTGCGGCAGGTCCGGATTCGGCGCGGCGAACACTTCCACACAGTCGTCATCGTAGACTTCGCTGTTGCGCTCGGTGTGATCGGCCCAGATGTGGGCGTCTTCACAGATATACGACACGTACAGATGGGTATCGTCCCAGAGCATCTTGGCCACCGTCTGCTCCTGTTTGCCGTCGCGGTACCACGGGAAGACGAACGCACCCACGTCGGGCGCGGCCACCCACGCCGGTTCGTCCAGCCGTCCGTCGACCACTATCGGGGTTCCGGCGCGATAGATCGTATAGCTCGGACAACCTTCGGCATGTGCCGAATCCACCGTCATCAGGACCGCGACAAACACAAGACACCCCAGCAGAAATTCCATCGCCCGACCTCCTGTGTCATCATTTACCGGTTAACCCGTTCTCCCTCACACAACCCGCGCAAGTACGCGGAATCCGCCATCAGCGCGGCCTCGGGGTCGTCCTCCCTGACAAATTCGACCTCGAGGAATCCGTCGAAACCCGCCGACACGAGATCCAGGACGACCGCACGGTAGTCCACGTAGCCCTCCGATATCAGGCTGCGCGCGTTTTGACCCGGGGAGGTATAGTTCTGTGCGTGTACGGTCGCGACACGAGGCGCCACCTGCCGTGTCACGGCCATCACCCGGTCCGCGTTATCCGTATACATCGGTTGGAAATTAAGCGAAAAATTGGGACGATCCACGCCCTCCACGAGGCGCAGGCTACCCCACGCCGTGTCGGAAAGATATCCAGCATGCATCTCCAGAACCAGGCTCACGCCTGCGTCGCCGGCCCGGTCTGCAAGCCAACGAAATCCCGAGATCGCGGCCTGCCACTCCTCGCCGGTCGCCTCGGCCGAACCGCAGGATCCGGCCCATACCCTGATCTTATCCGCGCCAAGGTCCGACGCGATGTCCAGGCCTTCGGACGCCTCATGCTCGAAACCGTCCGAAACAGGGTTGACGTACGATCCATACTGCGATACCACCAGCCCACGCTCCAGGATCGCTCCGGCCATTCGCCGGTTGAACTCTGCGTCATAGGCCGCGGGAATATGATCAGGCTTTCCCCACGGCTCGACGCCGTCGAAACCGGCCCGAACCGCCAGATCCAGGACTTCCTCAAACGCCCTGTCCTTGAAGGCAATTGTACACAGCGCCGTCTTCATCGTCGCGTCTCCTTTGAAATCGACCTATAATACCGCGCCCCCATCCGGATGTCAAACCGAATGGCGCAAACCGGACGTCGTTATATAGACACGGCGGCGCCCCGGTTCGATCCGGCGCGTCCGGAAATCCGTGTTCTGCGTTCGGGGCAGCCGGCCTCACCGCCGGCATGGAACAGCGGGGGCGCGTATTGACCCTCGGAATATGGAGCTCACGTGAATTCACGATCCTGTTGACAGGACTCCGGACCTTTTGTACTTTATCGGAACACAGCGGCGTGACACGGTCAAGGCCGGTCCCAGGACCGTTCCGTCCGCCACGAAAAAAGATCCGGGGAATTACAGGTCCGCGCGCGACACGGCCCCGCCTTCACGTCGAATGACGCAAGACCGAAATCTGGAAGGAAGCAATGAGCCGGTTCAAATTCGGTACTCTGGAAGACGTACTGCAGTCAGACTGGGTGGATGTTTTTCCAAAAGCGAAGGCGCTCGGTTACGATGGCGTTGAACTGGGCATCCGAGGGAACACCTATCGGGCGTCCGACCTCTGGAACGAGGAGGGCATCGAAGCCCTGGGGCAGCGCGCTGAATCGGCGGGCGTTCCCATCCTCTCCGTTTGCCTGCACACGTTCTGGCAGTATACCTTTGCCGACCCGGACGTGGCGAACCGCTTTATGGCCAAACAGATCGTCTTCCAGGCCATTCACGCCTGTAAGGTCCTGGACGTCAAGACCATACTCGTTCCGGTCACCAATCCACTGTCGTTGCCGCCCGACGAAGCCGCCCGCCGCTGGGCCTACGAAACTCGCGCCGTGGCTTCGCACGCGGCCGCCATGGGCATCCACATCGGCCTGGAGAACGTGGGGCGCAGCCACGTGGTTACCGGCGAACAAATGATGGAACTGATTGACGCGGTGGACAATGCGTACGTAGGGGCCTATTTCGACGTTGGCAACGCACAGATGCTCGGCAGCAACTCGGTGTCCGATATCCATTGTCTGGGAGACCGGATTGTCCAGGTGCACATTAAGGACCCGCGAAAGGACCGGACGCCCTGTTACGTGGGCGAGGGCGATATTGACCTCGAAGGCTGTCTGAAAGCGCTGGCCGAAGTCGGTTACAGTGGGCCGCTTGTATTTGAGACGCCTCCAATGGAAGATGCCTTGTCAACCGCAGAACGCAACCTCAGAACCCTGAAATCCATGGCTGAATCGGCCGTCGCGGATTCAACCAGCGGTAGCACGATTTCCTGAACGGCGGCGAAAGAACCGACTTTTCCACCGCGCACGTACGCAAAAATCCCGCGCCAGGCGATACCGCCCGCGGGACTGTTTTTTTTTAAACCGCCTGCCTACGCTGGTTGATGCCGCCGCCGGTACGCGTATGCGAGTCCACGTAGCACCAGGTCGGGTTCAGAAACGTGCGGAGACCTGATATATGGTGAAAGGAACGTCGCGTCTCCGCCTGTCAGGAACACGCGCGGCGCCCCGTCGGCGGTGGCGATCAATTCTTCGACCACACGGTCCACGGCTCCCGCCGCCCCGAACACCACACCTGCGCGAATGCACTCCGGTGTGTCCCGCCCAACCGCCGATGCCGGCGCCCGGATTATTACCTCGGGCAGAAGGCTGGTCCCCGATGCAAGCGCATCCGCCATAGCGTTCAGGCCCGGAGCGATCGTTCCGCCCAGGAAACATCCCCCGGCTGAAACCAGGTCGACTGTCAGGGCGGTTCCGGCATCAACCACAATCACCGGGCCGCGGGCAAGCCGGAAGGCGGCACCGGCCGCCAGAAGCCGGTCAGCGCCCACCGCCTCGGGCGTCTCGGCGGCGACGTCGATCCCCGGGTCGGAACGGGCATCGGCCAAGATCAGATTACACCCTGACATCGTCCGGACGGCCCCACCCAGAATCTCTGCCATTCCCTGAACCACGGACGAAGCAATGGCGCCTTCCAGCGCACGGACTGCGATGCCCGCCTGTTCGATACGCGCGCGCAAACACGTCGAATACGCGACACTGCCCAGCCCGACGTTGGTGTTCATGGACCAGCGAGTCCGAATGTCGCCGCCGTCGAATATGGCGCAGCCGATATTGGAATTCCCGATGTCAAGAGCGAGAAACATTCAGTTGCCCAGTCGTGACGTTCGTACCGGAAACCTCAAGTCCGCAAGCGGCGGTCCGTCGGTTATGGAGCGTTATACCGCGAGGTCGCCATCCACGTCGCCAAACAGGACCCTCCGGACCCCGCCGTCACAACACCGTACAAGAAGCGCGCCATCGGTTCCGACGTCCTCCGCCACGCCGTTAACGGGGCCATCGCCGGTCAGGATGCGAACGGACCTGCCCAGCATCCGGGCTTTCCCCTTCCACAATTTTCTTATCCGCGCTGCATCCAGGCATCCGTATACCTGCTCCAGAGCCCGGAGTACCTCGGCCAGGATGCTCGTCCGCTCGTACACACTATCCGTAACGCACCTGAGGGACGTCGCGGTATCTTGCAGACCCGCGGGAAAGTCCGCATGTTCCTGGTTAACATTGATCCCGATGCCGAGAACGGCGAAGCGTAATCCGTCTGTGCCGCCGCGCGCCTCCGTAAGGACACCCGCAAGCTTGCGGTCGTTCAGATACAGGTCGTTGGGCCACCGGACATCGGGCCGGGTGCCGGTTGAGACCTCCACGGCGTCGGCCAGGGCGACGGCCGCGCCGAGCGTAAGCGTCCAGGCGCGTGAAAACGGCAGTTCGTACCGAAGAATCAGTGAGAACCAGAGTCCTACGCCGGGCGGCGAAAACCATTTCCTGCCAAGACGCCCGCGACCGGCCGCCTGATATTCCGAAAGGACCACGGTGCCGTGCGGCGCGCCGGCGAGAGCGGCCCGAGCGGCCAATGCATTTGTTGAATCAACGCACAGACGGCACACGGGAGAACGACCCAGGGCGAGGGTCCTCAGGCGCCCGAGAAGTCGGGACCGGAGGATCACATCCGTTTCCGTGTCCAGGCGTACGCCCGCGCCGGTACAATCAGAAACGGAATATCCGAGGCGTCGCATCGCGTCGATGGCGCTTCGGACGTCGTCGGGCGTACACGAAAGCGCCGCGGCCAGGTGTTCAACCGAGACCCGCTCCTCCCGATGCTTATCCAACGCCTCGAGTACCCGATACGAAATGGAGGTCTCAACGCCGACGGCGCCGGGCAATGATTCCGTGGAGAAACACGGCCGCTTCGCACTCATTGGAATAACAGGCTCAGATCGAGGGCGGGCGCCGAATGCGTCAGTGCGCCAACCGAAATCAGGTCCACGCCGGTGTCAGCCACGGCGCGAACGGTTTCGAGTGTGACGTTGCCGGACGCCTCCAGGAGGGGCCTTTCCTGCCCACACGCATTTGCCCGCGCCACCGCGAGGCGCGTGGTCTGCAGGTCCATATTATCCAGCATCACCCGATCCACGCCTACGGCCAGCGCGTCGTCCAGTTCTCGAAGGGTTTTCACTTCCACTTCAATCAGAACCCGCTTGCGGTCCCTGCCCATGGCCGCCTTTACCGCGGCGACCGCCGGTCCGATGCCGTCCGCCGCTTCGATGTGGTTTTCCTTGAGGAGTACCATATCGTGCAATCCCATGCGATGGCTGGTTCCTCCACCGGCCACAACCGCATACTTGTCCAGCAACCGCAGTCCGGGCGCGGTTTTCCGGGTATCCAGAATCCTTACGCCTGTCCCGGAGACCGCGGCAACGTAGGCCGACGTTATTGTTGCGATTCCGGACATGCGCTGCAGGAAATTCAATGCCGTCCGTTCCGCCGTCAGGATACCCCGTGCCGGGCCGGCGAGGTCGGCCAGCACGTCCTCGGCCTCAACACGCGCGCCCTCCGGGGTTCGGGGCGTCAACCGGATACCTGAATCAACCCGCTGAAATACCCGTTTCGCCACGGGCAGCCCTGCGACAACACCCTGGGCCCTTGCGATCATCACCGCCCGGACTTGCGTCTTTTCGCGCACTGTCCAGGCGGTAGAAATGTCGCCGTCGCCCACGTCTTCCATAATCGCGGCGTCGACCACACGGTCGAGGCCATCCCATTCCATCAGGTTCAACATCTCAGTCAGTCTTCCCGCCTAGGCAGCGTCGTCCGAGACCCCCTTCATGCCGGCTTTCAGCCTGGTAATCTCGTCCCGGTATTCTGCCGCTCTTTCGAATGCCAGTTCAGCAGCCGCCCTGGCCATTTTGTCTTCCAGGTCCGCGATGGCGTCCGGTAGGTTGGCGCCGGCCTCGTACCCGGACGTTTCCTCCGCCGCAAGCGGCATCTCCTCCTGCCTGGCATCGGCGACCGCCGTGGATTGCAGAATCTCATCCCTGCTCTTGTAGACGGTCTGCGGCACCACGTTCATCCGTTCATTGAATGCCTGCTGCACCTGCCGTCTGCGGTTGGTTTCTTCGATCGCCCGGCGCATGGAATCCGTAACCTTGTCCGCGTACATAATGACCTTGCCGGCCACATTTCTGGCTGCCCGGCCCGCCGTTTGAATCAGCGAACGCGTGGAGCGCAGGAAGCCCTCTTTATCCGCATCCAGAATCGCCACCAGGGATACTTCAGGAAGATCCAAGCCTTCGCGCAACAGATTCACGCCCACCAGAACGTCGAATTCAGCCAGCCGCAATCCCCTGATAATTTCGACGCGTTCCAGGGAGTCTATTTCCGAATGCATATAGCGGGCGCGTATACCCAGATCACGCATGTATTCGGCCAGATCCTCCGACATCCTCTTGGTCAATGCGGTGACGAGCACACGTTCTTTCCGCCCCACATGCTCGCGGACCTCGTCGATCAGATCGTCCACCTGCCCGCGCACCGGTCGTACCTGCATCTCCGGATCCAGAACGCCGGTGGGCCGTATAATCTGCTCGACCACAATGCCCTTTGTCTTATCCAGTTCATAGTCCGCCGGTGTGGCGGACATGAAAATCCCGGACTTCACCTTTCCTTCGAATTCTTCGAAATACAGTGGACGATTGTCAAGCGCGGCGGGCAGCCTGAACCCGTGTTCCACCAATGTCGTTTTTCGCGATCGGTCGGCGTTCCACATCCCCCGGATCTGTGGCAGCGTCACGTGCGACTCGTCGACGACAATCATGAATTCGTCCGGGAAATAGTCCAGTAACACGTGGGGCGGCTGACCGGGATCCCTCCCATCGATATATCTCGAGTAATTCTCGATTCCTGCGCAGTAGCCAATCTCACGCATCATTTCGATATCGTACCGCGTCCGGGTCTCCAGACGTTGGGCTTCAAGCAGTTTCCCCTTGTTTCTGAATTCATCAAGCTGCCCGGCCATGTCAATCTCGATTTGCTCGATCGCCCGCTCGATCCGCTCGCCGCTGGTCACGAAGTGGCGCGCCGGATAAATCGCGGCCCGTTCCTGCGAATCCAGCACCTCCCCTGTCACGTGTTTCACCAGACTGATCGCGTCCACTTCGTCTCCGAAGAATTCCACGCGAACCGGATCGTCCCGGTCGGGTCGATAGATCTCCACCACGTCGCCGCGCACCCGAAAGGTTCCCGGTCCGAAGTCCACATCGTTACGCGTGTAGTGTATGTCCACCAGCCGGCGAAGCAGATCGTCCCGGTCCACCCTGTCCCCCCGGTCGATCATGACGTGCATGCCCTCGTACTCTTCCGGATTGCCGATCCCGTAAATGCAGGATACGCTGGCCACGATAATCACGTCCTGACGCTCCATCAACGCACTCGTCGCCCGAAGGCGCAACCGGTTGATCTCATCGTTGATGTCGGCTTCCTTTTCAATGAAGGTATCCGTTACGGGCTTATATGCCTCGGGCTGATAATAGTCGTAATAGGAAATGAAATACTCCACCGCGTTGTCCGGAAAAAACGTCTTGAATTCACCATACAACTGAGCCGCCAGCGTCTTGTTATGCGAAATGACGAGGGTTGGCATCTGTATCGCCTCGATGACTTTCGAAATCGTATACGTCTTACCCGTTCCGGTCGCCCCCAGCAGGGTCTGAAACCGGTCGCCACGTTGAACGCCCTCGCTCAATTCAGCGATTGCCGCCGGCTGGTCGCCGGCCGGCTCAAACGGCGCCTTGACCCGAAAACGCTTCATCATCACCTCGTGACACTCTTCGCAGCCGAAAAACAGTGACCAAATGTATAGATAATTTAGATATGGTTCGTCACAAAAGCAAGAACAATGCTACGAATCCCAATCTCGCCGGAATTGACATTTTCTGTCTGTACTGCCGGCCGTGTTCGGCTTGCCATCCCGGTCTCGACCATGAAAATACGTGGAATCGGCGCTCATTGTACTTTTTTTTTGGGTTCAAACTGGTTAGATTTCACAGGACAGACGCAAAATCACGTACATGGAACGCGCTGGACCGGGTCTTGAGCGTATACGGTATCCCGTCATTTGGATCTGTCGCATATGAAGCCTCCCCTTCATCTGGCATTTGCGTTCGCTGTTGCCGGCGCGCTCTCCGCTTGCGGCGGCAAGACGCCATCTGCTCCGGTGTCTCCCCCGGAAACCGGAAGCAACGGTGAGGCAGGCAGTGCAGCGCCGCTGGCGTCAAGGAACTTTCTGAACGTATCGCGCTTTCCCATGAACCGACTGATCAGCGGCGGCGTGGCCAAGGACGGCATCCCCGCGCTGACGGATCCGGATTTTGTCCGCGCGGGTTCGGCCTACGCCACCTATCTTCTCGACGAGGATCTCGTACTCGGGGTTTACCTCGACGGCGTCGCCAAAGCCTACCCGCACAATATCGGCTGGCACCATGAAATCGTCAACGACGTCGCGAGCGACCGTGCCCTTGTTGTCACGTTATGCCCGCTCACGGGCACCGGGATGGTCTTCGACGGGCAGGGCGAGGGCAACGGGCGGCTGGAGCTCGGCGTCTCCGGTCTGCTGTTCAACAACAATCTCGTGATGTACGACCGTCGATTTGAAGACACCCTTTACCCTCAGATGACCCATATCGGCATCAGGGGCTACGGCACCGAGCAGGAACTCACGTTGATGCCCGTGGTCGAAACCACCTGGGGCAACTGGAAAAGGATTCACCCCGGCACGCTGATCGTCAGTTCGGGTTCCACGGGCATGTACCGGCCGGAGCGCTATTCATCTTACCCTTACACGGGCTACCGGGAACCGGCGTCGGCGCCCATGTTTCCCCTGTTTCCGGAACCGGACGACAATCCCATTGTACACGATTATCCGCCGAAAGAGATCGTACTGGGGGTTCGATTCGGAAACTTCGCCAAGGCGTATCCCTTTTCTCAAATGGGTGACGACCGGGCCGTAATCAACGACCGGGTCGCAGATCAGAACGTCCTCGTCGTTTACGACGCCGCAGCGCGCATGGCACTGCCCTTCCGCCGAGATCTGGGCAATCTGACACTCAACTTTGAGAAAGTGCCTTCCACGGATCGGCGGTTTGACTTTTCGATGAGAGACCTCGAAACCGGGACCACCTGGAACCTGCTGGGTCAGGCACTGGCGGGCGAACTTCGAGGTAACCAGCTCTATCAGATCCCCGCACACAACGCATTCTGGTTTGCCTGGGCCACCTTCTGGCAGGATACCGCGGTCTACCGGCCCTGACCGAAGAACGAGGAATACCCTGAATGCCGAGCCCGATTGGATGTGCTATTGGATACTTCAGCATCGCAGGTACAGCCGACGTGGTTCACGTGTCCTGATTCCGAACCGCGGTACGGTTCATGAAGAACGTGCTCCTCAAGCCCGCCGCGGTCGGACTGCTCGCGGCCATCGCCTGCCCGATACCCACAGACGTTTTCGCAGGCGCATGGACGCTTCCCAGGAATCACGTGTGGTGTAAAGCAGCCTTCCTGAGCCAGACGACCGACGAAGAATACGTGGGCGCGGCCGGATCGGGAAGAGGACCGGATCCAGGGAGGATCTACAACGTCGGGAACCGCGCCCGGTATCGGTTTAACGGCAGGTACCGTTCCCGTGCCCTGTTTTTCGATCTCTTTTACGGTGCAACGGACAGAATCGACGTCGGCCTGCAGCTGCCCTTCTTCAACCAGGAGTACCAGGATACGCCGCTCCTCACCGGCTTTGGAGAACCCAGAAAGGCGACCGGTTTCGGAGACGTCCGTGGATTCCTCAAGGTCAACCTGTTGAACCGGCGCACCGTGGGCACGGTGAAGCTGGGTTTCAAGGCGCCATCCGGCGAATTTGTCAATGAAGACGGCCTGATTCCGGTTGGGGAAGGACAGTGGGACTTCGACGCAATCGTTCAATTGGGCCGCTCCTTCTGGCCCATGCCCGTGTATGTCAATGCCGACGTCGGTTACAGGCTCCGCCTGAGGAACGCGGAGACCGACCGTGACCCCGGTAATGAGTGGACCTTCCTCGCGGAAGCCGGCGTACAGGTGCGCCGTTCAACGCTGGTCGGCGTAAAGATCCATGGCGTCAGGGGCAGAGCCGCTACGGTCTTCGGCGTTAGAATCCAGTCGGACATCAAGAGAATTACCTATATTTCACCTGGGATCAGCCTGGGGCCATTCCGCGGGATGACGTTGGAAACGGCAATGAACATTTCGGTCCACGGCCGCAACTATCCGGCCGGCTGGATGGCCGTCGTCGGCATTTCCTACCAGGGCAACGCGTTTGCGCGGGACTTCGAGCCCGGCGGGAGATGAGCGATCCGGACATGTCCCTGTGCTTCGCTAAATGCGGGTTCTCGTACAGCCTGCCGAATCCCCGGACCAAAACCCGCATGTTAACCGATGGCACGTGTCGGCGTTTCGCGCCGTCTTTCCGACTTGATTGCCGTGACGAGTGAAGAGAGGTGTGATATGAAGCCGACCGATACGCAAGTGGATCAATTTCGGGAAGAAGGCGTGCTGGTGGTAGAGGACATGCTCGACGCCGATGAAGTCGAGGCGCTTCTCGCAAGGGCCGAATGGGTGGCAAGCGGCCGGGCCCCGCACGTTTCAAGAAAACTGCTGCAGTCTGAGCCTGCGGTAGACACGGGAATGGCGACGGCGGCCACGTGTGCGGATTCACTTCGAAAGATGAGCCATCTCGCGTTCTGCGACGAAGTATTCGAGTCCCACGCTCGCAGCCCGAAGATACTGGACGTGATCGAGTCCCTGCTCGGCCCTGACCTCAAGCTCTATCAGGATCAGTGGTTTATGAAACCGCCCAGAATTGGTTCCCGGCAACCGTACCACCAGGATATGCCGCTCGGATTCCACATCGACCCGCCCGATATGGTCACCTGCTGGGCGGCGTTGAATGATGCGACCATAGAAAACGGATGCCTCTGGATGCTGCCTGGAACCCACCGGTTCGGGATCATACCCAAGGAGAAATGGGCGGCCTATGAAGAAATGTCATTGGACGGCAGGCTGCCGGAAGAACGGCCCATAGAATTGAAAGCAGGCAGTTGCAGCTTTCACCATGGGCTGATACTGCACTGCAGCCGGCCGAACAGGTCCGACCTGCGCCGGCGGGGCTATGCCACGCACTACGTCAGCGCGAGATGCCGCTATACAGGACCGGCCGAGAATAACGACGCGATGCTGGTCCGGGGCGCCGCCGTTCCCGGTTGTATCTGAAGCCGCTGTGACGGCGACGGCAACAGCGCAAAGCCGGCAGCCGTCACGGAAAGGAAACCCTCTGGTCGGGAAACGAACACCTCTTAACGAAAGGAGTCGCGCCATGAAAAATGCTATCGTCGTTCTTACAGTTGGGATGCTGTCCTGGATCTCCCCGGCGCATGCCGATTTTTTTCCGGGAGAGGAGCCGGATGATGAAAGAGGCGTAACGCTGAGTCCCATTCGGGCCGGACGCCTGGAGGTTATCCCCATTCTTTCCGTGGGCATAAACAACGGCGAGATGTTCTATCGGGGCGGTGTGTCGTTAGGATATGCATTGAGCCGCCTGCACCAGATCGGCGGGTCTTTCGTGGTGGGCAACCGGGCGTACGATCGCTTTGGAGATCAAAATGAGATTATCGAGACGCCGGTCCTGCCCGTACAGACCACGGCCGGATATCCCGTGTCGGCCGAAGACGGTTTCGGCTCCTCGCTGTCCGGCTTCTACAGGCTCAACATTCCGCTGAGAGTGGACAGGCGCACATCCCCGTTCCTCGAGGTGTTCGCCGCCAGAGACTACTGGGGGTGGGCAGGCGTAAGCGAAGTGGGCGGCGGCGGCGGGTTCAGGAGGTCAATATCCAACCGCACGGCACTGACCACACGATACGCGTACGTCGCACTGTTTACCGACGGCCAGCGCCTGAACCGCCACGTCGCGACCGTCGGCGTCTCGGTGTTCTTCAGGTAGGCCCCGGCAAAAAGAAACACACCTGGCCCGGTTCCGTCTCTACGGGACCGGGCCATTTGCGGCAGGAAGAGGATTTTCGCGACCGGCGATCTCGTACGCGATCGGACGTGGTCATCTACGACGCCGTCCGAATTCCACGCCAATCACGACTCCGGATGACTCACTTCACCGCACGACCCACGTTCCGACTTATTCTGGAGTTTCTCGCAGTCAGTGCAGCCGGCTGCGGAAGGGAAATGCCCACCGATCCCGAAAACGGTTCCGATAGCTCCGGCGGCCGGACGTTCAAGACCGTACTTCAGGACAACCCGGCCAGCGGCGCCGACTCCAGCCGGGTCGGGTCAGTAGCATTCACCGGACGCAATTTCCTGAACCCCCTGACGTTTCCGCACGACAGGATCGAGAGTGTCTACGAAAAAGATGCAACGCGCGCCTTGATCGACCCGCGGTTCGTTCCGGCTGCTTCAGCGGAGGCTCGTTATATTTCGGACGACGACCTGGTCATCGGAGTGCGTCTCAACGGCATATCCAAAGCCTATCCCCACAAAATCGCGTGGTACCACCAGATCGTCAACGACCGGATTGGCGGGCAGCCCATTTCGGTGACGTTTTCACCATTAACCGGGAGCGGCATCGTATTCGCGGCATGGAGCGGCGGCGCGATCAACCGGCTCAAGTTCGGTGCAACCGGAGAACTGTTTAACAACAATCTGATCATGTACGATCTGAATGACGACCAGATTCGCTATCCCCAGATGACCCATACGGGCATTTCCGGCGTCAGGGCCGGATGGGTCCTGAATACCCCGCCCTTCGTGGAAACCACCTGGCGATACTGGAAACAACTTCATCCCGACACGTTCGTCATCAGCAGCAACACGCCCGGAATATTTGATATAAGTGAATACAATATATATCCTTATGGATTATATCGAGATCCCGATTCCGCCCCGTGGTTCCAGGTGTTTCCACGTCTTGAAGACAATCCGCTCACGAAACTCTTTTTGCCCAAGGAACTGATTTTCGGGGTCCGTTTTGTCGAAAAAGCAAAAGCATATCCACTGTCTGCCCTGGGCGATGAGGCGGTGATCAACGATACGCTGGCCGATAGAAACATCCTTGTCGTATGGTACGGGGCCGAACAAATGGCCGTGGCCTTCAGCCGGGATTATGCACAGCGGACGCTGAACTTTCAGAAAATCCCGTCCGCCTCGCAGACGTACCCATTCATGTTGCGGGATCGGGAGACCGAAACCATGTGGGATCTGAAGGGCCGGGCTATTGCGGGGCCCCTGGAAGACAGTGTGCTGCAGAGAGTCCCGGGGCACGGCGCCTTCTGGTTCGCCTGGATAACGTTCTGGCAGGACACGGAAGTACATGAAGGATAGTCGACTCGAGACGTGGTGTTCCACGGTTCAGACAGAAGTATACAGGGCGGCCACGACCCGGACGACCAGATAGCCCATCCCGCCTCCGGCCGCAACCTGTGGAATCGAGTGCGCGCCAAGAACGATACGCGCCCACGAGACCGCAATCGGCAACGGAAGCCAGTAAATGGCCGAAGTCCCTGGCAAATGTTGAAGCATCGCCAACAGACCGCACACGCCCGCCGCGTGCAAGCTGATTTTCCATCGCGCGTTCATCCCGGCGGCTACCAGTCCCAACATGGCATAGCTGAGCAGGAACGCAGTAACCGACGGGGGAGCGTTGGTAGCCCGCAGCAACAAGAATCCCGCGAAGCAACTCGCGGAACTGACCAGCAGCGGCGTCTGGCGGCGCGATCTAATTGCAATAAAGAATCCATCCACCTCCTTGCGCGCAACCAGGAGGCCAACATACAGCGTCGGTAAACAGGTTACAAATAACAGACAGATGCCCAGCCAGCCGGCCCGATGCAACATTGGCGCACGGAAACCGGAAATCAGCAGGATCGACATGCCGGCCCCCGCGAGCGGAGGACTGAGTACGGCCGAGATCGCGCGCGCCACGACGCGCTGAGCGCAAAGAAGGGTCATGGGTCCCTGGGAGGTTTCGGTGTTCTGCGTGCGAAGCCCGGATGAATTCGTTGCCCGGCGACGCGTCAATATACAAACGGGACGCTCGAAATTCCTGTTTTTATTGTTCGGACGCTACCCGGGTATTGCGACTTGACAACGCTTACTATTTATTCTATACTGCTTTATGATGGTCTACCGGCCTGTGGGAGTCGGTTTTTTTCGTTTTTGCGGAATTCTCACGTATCGACAACGCAGAGACCAACGGTACCCTATGAAATTGAGAGCCGTACTCAGCCACCAGCCCATTGACAGGCTCCGCCGGATCGCCGCGTCCACCGGCCTGGCGATTCATCACGGAGCCAACAAAACGGTCCGGATAGACCTGATGTGTCGGCATCTTTCCAACCCGTCGCAGATCCGGAAACGATTGGATTCGCTACAGCCCGAACATCGGGAGTTTGTCGTCAATCTGGCCGCTGAGGGCGGCGAACTGCTTAAGGACGACGCCATCGAAGAGTTAGGGGCGGGTTTTACCCATCGGTTTCAGAAGATGCAGGATGCAGCTTCCAATATGGGTCTGGTCTTCGAAGACGTGGAAACCCTCGGCGCAGAAAATTGCCTGGTTGGAATTCCCGAGCCTGTCCTCAAGGCCGTTGCCCTGCCGGCGAAGGTTCAGGGTCGGCTCCGCCGTCTGATGCAATCCCGTTCCATCGGACTGCTTCGCGCATTTGCAGGCGAACTGGGCTGTCCGAACGAAGATGCTCGCCGCGCCTTTGTGACGCGCGCTGTACGTAACCGGCTACTGGATCCGGAGCATCTGAAGACTTACATCCTGGATCTGCCTGAGACAAAAAGAGCCATCCTCGATCTGGCTCTCGCCAGAGATGCAATTACACAGGACGAAGTCCGGTGTCTCCAGGGAGAAGGGGGACTTAGAGCACTGGACGAGTTTATCTGGAAAACGCCCCTGTTTTTTCATTCAAGCGATCGACTGACGGGCGATACGCCACTGCGTCTGGCTTCGGACCTGAAGCCGGAAATCCAGTCCCTGGACGACCGGATCGAGGACACAGTCGGTGAAATAGCCGTTAGCACCGGACCGAATCCCTCGCAGACCCGGGAACACACGTCATGCCTGGTACCCAACCTGTGCACCCTTCTTGGTTTTATCGAGCAGCGCAGGCCGCGTGCGCTCAAACATGGCGGAATATCCAGAGCCCGGCTCAGGGACGTCAGCAAATATTACCGCGGCCACGTAGATCCGGGTTATTCCGAATTTCTACTCCTGTTTGCGGAAACGTCCGGATTCATCCGGTGCGACGCCAGAACGTGGCGTCTCGCCGGGGACGCTGCCGACCGACTATCGGGAGTTTTTGACATTAGAAACGCCCTGCTTACGGTCTGGCGCGAAACAGAAAGATGGAATGAGTGGACTGCGGAACGTTCCGGCGGGCGAGTCCGCAACAGGATCGATACGCTGAGAGCGCTTCGTGGCGACCTGCTCGACTGCCTCGCCGACTGTCCCGAGGACACCTGGATATCGTACCCTCAGTTTTACACGTTGCTCACGCGCAGGTCGGAAACCTTCGCCCACCTCGATGGACGCCCCCCTGCGGGTCGCGACTCGGTCGGCGGCGACGCCGACGAACTGCTCCGGCGTATACTCGTTTCGGCACTCACGTGGATAGGTCTGGTCAGCCTGGGAAACCCCGATGCGTTCGGCGAGCCGCTTGAGCCGCGCCACCCGGGTGTCTTTAAACTCACCGCCCCCGCGGCGGCCCTCCTCAAAGGACGTGATCCCGCGAATATACCCGGAGAAACGGAGACCCGTCCGGCCGGACAGTTTGTCCTTCAGCCAAATCTTGAAATCCTTTCTCCGCCCGATCTCTCTTTTGCCCTGTACATCCGGCTTTTTACCATTGCGGAACTCAAAGAAGTCGACGTCCTGGGAAGGTTCCGGATTACCCCTCAATCCGTCCACGTCGCAATGGGCAGAGGCTGGAACGGCGCTTCCCTCAGAGGATTTCTTCGGACCCACAGCGCCACCGGGTTGCCGGAGACGGTGGACGCCCTGATACGGGAGTGCGAAAACAAACACGGCGAAATCGAAATCTCGCCGGCTTCCGGTTATCTTGTCAGCGATCGGCCGGAACTGCTGGACGAACTCCTCATACAAAAAAAAATCGCTTCTCTTCTCGGAATACGGCTCTCACCGACTGTTGCCGCGATAGACCCGTCGACGCGCGTCGACGAACTTCTGGACGCCCTGAACAAGCGTGGCTATATGCCGAACATGACGTGCAAGGAGTCGACCGACGAACAACACCAGATAGTGCTGAATAGTTCGGAACTGTTACAATTGGCAGGATTTCTCGAAACCGCCGTTCAGACTTTCGCCGCACGATCGGTTCCTCTTCCGGAGGACCTCAGTCGTCTACTGAAGCGGCTCCGCAGGAGTCTCGGGAGCATTTCAGAAGGCGATTGCCATGACGCGGTGAACGACTATAACAAGACTTTTGAATCGCTGGTCCGGGGCGGGCAGCCGCGCGACGGCATCAAGGCGCTTGTTCAATACCCGGGCGCCAATCCCGCCACCGGCGAGGCCGACATCAGAAGTCTCATCGGGTATGCCATCGACCATCGTCTCTGCCTCGAGATCGACTACCTCCCCGAACGAAATGTCACCGCAACGCCTCGCTCGATTGAGCCGATCTTCGAGGATCATGGCGTACTCTACGGATATTGCCGGCACCGAAAGGGCGAGCGGACGTTCCGGATCGAAAGGATCCGGAGCGCCAGATTGACTCCCTCAATCAAAGCGTGATGCGAACCGGTCCCGACTCGCCCGATTCCGACGAGAGATTCGATTGGTCCCGGTAACGCCGCCGGTGCATCTCTTGACAATTCACGTTACAGATCCTATATTTCGCAAATCGTGAAGGGATTCCACCCCCAAACGCCGCCGTTCCGCCCCGATCCGCAAGCCCGTTTTCAGCCACCCCGGAAGACCCGTATGCCGCTGAAATACTCCATCCGTGAGAATATGGCGCCAGGGAAGTCTATCCTTGAAAAATTCCGTAACCTCGCGGAAATCGGCGTTCAAGGCATTGAAGTCACATCCAGCAGCTCGGTTGAATACGCCAACGAAATCCGCGAGGCATCTGAGGAAACGGGCGTCACCCCCAACATTTTTTCAATCCGGGGAACGATGGGCCTTCTGGATGCACGGCTCGCGGAACGAAAGCGGGCGGCGCAGGACCTTAAAGACGCGCTCACACTCTGCGGCGACCTGGGCGGCGTCGGGGTCATATTCCCTCCACTGATTGCTATTAAACTTCAGAATGGGCACCGTATTCCGGATCTATCCCCTTTTTCCACAACTGCCCAGTTGGAATCACGTCTTCTCACGGAAATTCTCCGGCAGGAAATCGCCCCCCACGCCGAAGCCTGCGGATGCTGCGTCATCATAGAACCGCTCAACCGATACGAACAGTGGTGGCCGTGCACCCTCGCGGACGGGCTTGAGATCTGCAACGCCGTCAACAGTCCCGGCGTCACCTTAATGGCCGATTTCTTCCACATGAGCATTGAAGAGTCCGATATGGCACAGGCCATTCGCAACTGCGGCGAATGGATCGCCAACGTGCATCTGGCCGACAGCAACCGGATCCTTCCAGGTTACGGGCATACCGATTTCAGGCCTGCGCTTCAGGCTCTGGATGAAATCGGCTATCGTCATTTCTGTGGCTTTGAATGCGCGATACCGTCCGGAAGCGACCCCAAAGCCGAACTCAGGAAGTCAATGGACTATCTCAACGGTCTGCTTTAACAGGCCGTTGAGAAAGTCGCCAGCCGAGGCATCGTTGTCCCGATTGCATGCCTATTGAGGCTGTCGGACGCAACGACGGAACTCGCCGCGACAAGGCCAAATGTCCCCGGCAACGCCGGGGATTTGAATTTTGCGCCCCTGACACCCCCAAACCCACCGGAGATTCACAATGGACCAGCCATCGGAAAAGAGCCTGAAGCGAATGTGGGTCTACTTCGAGAAATATTGTGAGAAAACCGGCACCACCGGCCATCCGGACAACGGCATCACAGAAGCCGTCGTCAACGGTCTGGCGGCACACGTCGACGAACTCGGGCGTCCGCTGTGCCCGTGCAATTTTTACCCCGACAAAAAGGCGGAACTCGAACGCAGCAGGGAATGGGTCTGCGCATGCGACGAGATGAAGATTTACAAATACTGCCATTGCCTGCTCTTCGTTACCCCCGAAGGCCTGCCTGTCACAGAATACCTGCCGGAAGGTCATGAAGGCAGGGAATCCTACGGGCTCGTAAGAGATCCTACCCCCGATAAGGGCCGAGAAGCCCGCCGCCGCGCTGCAGAAAAAGAATCCGGTAATTGAAGGTCGGATCAGAATGCGCTTCTTTCGCTTTCTGGCGTCGTTCGCCTGTTTCGTCGTCGTCCTTACGGACGTCCCCGCCAGGACGCAGGAACTTACGCAACTCAGACGCAGAGCCAGAGAGATCGAGGACGAGGTCTCAGAGATCCGGGAGCTTGCGTTCAAGTGGCCAATCGACGTGGCGGTGCAGAGTCCATCCGACTTCAAGGCGTACGCCGAACGCCAGATGGATCAGCAATTTACCGCTGCCGAGTGGGAGAATTACGACCCGGTGATTCGAAAACTGGGTCTTTACAGCGGTGACGCCGTCCTCGATCGCTCACTTGTACTCTCCTTCCTGCAAGCTGGCGCGCTCGCGTATTACGATCCGGATACAGACAGATTCTACATCCTGAAAGAAAACCTTCCCGCGAGTCTGCTCGACGTCGTTTTAGCGCACGAACTCTGCCACGGTCTGCAGGACCAGCACTTCGACCTCAACAGGTACCTGCCGGCGCACGCCAATTCGTTGAATACCGACGAACAGCTCGCGCGACAGGCGGTCGGGGAAGGCGACGCGACGTACGTCGAGACCATCTGGTATTTGTATAGCCGGACCGGACGCATGCCGGTTCGCGGGCTGTTGCGGAGCATGATCCGCGATCAACTGCTGTTTGACGCGGAGACGCTCCGGAACAATATGAAGGAGCTTGCGCGGTTACAGGGCAGTTCACCGCAAGCGCTGCAGACAATCGATAAACTTCCGGATTTCATGTTGTTACAACAGGCTGTCGTCTACACCTACGGCATGAATTTCGTCCACGAGATTCAGCGGGACGGATGGAGTGCCGTCAATCGACTCTACGTTGAGCCGCCCGTTTCAACCGAGCAGATCCTGCATCCGGAGAAATGGATTGACCGGGAAGAACCGGACCGGTTTACGTGGCCGCCATTTCAGGTAGCGGGTCTGTTCGAAAACTGGAATCTGCTGGACGTGGACACGATCGGAGAACTGACCTGGCGGATCATTTTCGCCGATTTTGACATGGATGTTCGTGGCGAATCGGCGGCGGAAGGATGGAACGGAGACCGGTACGCCGTATTCCGGTCGAAGGATGGACGGAACCTGTTGCTGCTGCTCTACACGAGTTGGGATACGGAAGACGACGCGGACGACTTCGCGGAAGCTTATCGTGAATTGCTTACGTTAAAATACCCGTCCGATTCCGGATCGATTGCCGTATCGCAGGACGGGAGGGACGTACTGATAATGGAAAGCGACGAATTGGTCGATTCCAATGCAATTCTCGCGTTCATGAGAAGAATACGCACCTGGGAACGGGAGGCGATCGTCCGGGCTGATTTCGACGCCAGCGGTCGGGTGGACTTCAACGATTTCCTGCTTTTTGCCAGGCATTTCGGAAGGCAGGATGGCACCACCGGCTTCGATCCGATGTTCGACCTGAATCGGGACGGGCAGATCAACTTCCCCGACTTCCTGACCTTTGCCAGGCATTTCGGAAAATCGGTATCCTGAGTTGCTCTTGGTACGGCGGTCGGTACCACTCCCCGACCGAACAGGCTCAAGAACCGGTCACGAACGCGTCCGCAATCGAATCAGCCGGGAGCCCTGCCAGACAAGCCATCTCGTCTTCCACCTCCTGCATCAACAGCATCCGCAGGTGCGAATCATCAACCGCCTCCCGCGCCATTTCCTTCACCTTCACCATCACTTTGTCGCGCGCCCAGGCCGCCACGCCTTCAGAGCCGAGACAATCGCATTCGAAGGCTGCTATATCACGCGTGCAGGGAACCAGTGTCTCAAGGCCCAGCGCCAGCGCCAGAATCAGATGTCGAACGAAGTCACTGAACCCGCACTCGTCCACGGCCTCGGCAAAGGGTTGCAGGACTGACGACGGAAGAAGCCGGATGAAGTTCAACCGGGCGTGAAGTCTCCGAAACCCGGCGTAATCCTTCAGCGGGTCCACGTGGTCTTCGTCTTCGTCCTCCCCACCCGTAACCATCCAGTTCTCCGGGACCACGCGGGACCAGCGGTCGATCTGCGAAGCATAATCCCGCATTAGACGCGACTCCGGCCGTCCTGTGATCGAGCGGCACACGCGACCCATCTCCGCCAGCCGCGCGTACGCTTCCTCCCAGCCTCTTTTGCGAATATTCTCGAGATCGCCTTCGGCAAGCAGATCCACGGCGCGGTTGAGGTCTTTCCGCGCGGCGACCGCAAGACCCAGTTCGAGGCTGACTAGCGTCTGACGCACCCCTTGCTCCAGCACGTCCCGCGAAACGGCAATCCCGGTCCGGTACCGCTGGCCAAATCTTGTCCCTACAGTACGCAAATAGGCAATCAGAATATCCGGAGTATGGTCCGGCAGTCTTCCGTACTTGACCCCCAGGTCGATTGCCTGACCCAGGAACCCCTCCGACCCGATCCTGAGTTTTTCAAAGTCAACGCCTGCCAGGACGTTCATCCGTCTGTTCTCCGTTTTCCTTGCGCTCCGGATTTGGCTGCCCGCCTCCGTTTTCCTCGTCGTCTTCGGCGAGCGACCGTTCCCACGCCCCACGAATAACTTCCGAAAGCAGGGCGGGCGCGGCTTCGTAGAGGGCGTCGAGCACGTCGCCGGTTTCCGGATCGTCGATAAAGGCGCTGGGACGGGTTCCGCCCAGCCCCTCCGTGGAAAAGAGCCGGAATCGATAGACCTGGAAGCCGCCGAAGCCGACAACCTCGTTCAGTTTCAGGTGTCCCAGGCGGTCCAGCAGCGCATCCTCTAAGTGTGACGGATCCACGGCGCGCAACAACTCCGCCCGGCGGTCGAACTCCTTGAGCGTCGCCAGGGCCTGCAGCCACTCCCAGGATACGCGCGTACGCAGGTCGGGATTGTCAACCCGGTCCAGGGTTTCCGCCATGGTGCGCCGCAATACAACAGGGGACATCGCCCGGATCAGCTCCGTATTGAACTTCTGTTCTTCGGGGTTAAGCGAAATCAGATTGCCCAGGGACTCGGCGGGCAGCAGTGCCACCACGTCGCGACTGTAGCCCGGGACGCCGGAACCGTCTGCGCCGGTCAAAGAGAGCACCTCCTCCGGCGAACCACTCATCGCTACCAGCGCGGCCTGTTCCCCCACTGAAAGCGACTGCACCAGCGTTCGACCCCGCTCGACCTCACCCGTGGCCAATAACTGCCTCAACTCCCCTTCGCGTGCGGCCAGGTCAATCAGATTACCGGACCAATTCCCCGACAGCACCAGATTTCCCTTTACCTCCACCGTACTCCCTTCAGGGAACGTCGACGTGCCGGACGATTCACTTGCGGGTTCGTCCGGGTTGACCTCTGCGAGTTTCCGCTGCTCCCGCTCCTTCTGACACTGTACACAGGTCGATACGCCGGGCATTTCCACCTTACGGTCCTTCGGTATCTCAACCCCACAGACCTCGCATCGCTTCCGCCCGTGAATGATCGGTTTCCGGACCATAGACACCCCTTCCCGCAAATACAGTGAGATCCCTCCAGCAAGTGCTGGAAAAGGAGGGCCAAGTAGTGGAACGAATCGTCCAAGAGTTGAAAAATACGAAACGGATTTAAAAAAGTCAATATAATATTTTGTTTTTAAAGGATTTAAATTTATTGATTTCATCTGCGATTATTGTTATATTATTACCGGCAAGGATGCAGCAGAGGGCCGAGGGCGCCAGGCGCTTCGGCCTTTTTAAGTTGATACGCGACATACGGCAGATCCCCGGAACACCCCACCGTTCCATCCTTCATGCCCGACATTCAGAGTTTTACGGAGCAGATATCCCTTGACAAAGTTGCGCGGCACGCTGTAATTTCCCGCCTTCAGTTTGCGAGTCCCACCTCGAAGGGGGCGAGGCAGACCGGCACTATGGCCTCCCGGAGCGCTTTCCAGAGTGCATCAGCGGCAAGAAGCAACACCCACTCTATGGCCCACATCCTGCTGCTTGCCAATGAAACCCACGGCATCCAACTGAAGTCAGATCTGGAATCGATCGGTCATAACGTCTCCCATCAGACCTGGAACCAGGACCGTAACGAACGACTATATGCAGGCAATCAGCCGATCGATCCGGTAGACCTCCTCATCGTCGACGACGATGAGTTCTCGGGCCAACTGTCGGAATCAGTTCAATATCTTCTGCGGCCCCCCATGGGCAGAAATACACCGATATTGCTGATCACCGACGAAGCCCGTGTCTCGAACCTGGACTTCTCGACGGGAATCACCGACTTCATCACACGGCCACATTCCCTCGGACAACTTGATGCCCGCTTGAAATTGATCCTCGGACGCACGGAACGGCGGGTCGTAATCCAGTTGGACGAACTGGTCATCAACCTGGTGCGTTACGAAGTCCGCATATGCGGCACTCTGGTCGACCTCACGCTGAAAGAGTACGAATTGTTAAAATACCTGGTCGTGCACCGGGACCGCGTGTTTACCCGATCGGATCTGCTTGATCGCATATGGGGATACGACTATCACGGAGGCATGCGCACCGTTGACGTACATGTCGCGAGACTTCGATCGAAACTGGCCGGCTTTAACGGTACGATTTCCACCGTTAGAGGCGTAGGGTATGGGTTTGAATGGCCTTCGACCTGACCTTGACTCGACATATGGAGTATACAGCGTTTTCCGGGGTCCGGACGGTGTGCTTTCCCTGTCTCCAGGCGTCATTCGGGCTCACAATGGCGAAAACCAAGAAGACGGAGGATGGAAATGGATGGCGTAAGACATCTGAAAATGAAGGAACTCGAAAATGGACTGGACGAAATCCGGGAGTCACCGGAAGACGACGGCACTCTGAAGTTGATCGTGCGAAGGCCGGACGTCGGCTGCCGGGAAGTCCTCGCCGAAGGCAATCTCCAACCGGCGGAGGGCCTCGTCGGCGACAACTGGAAGACACGCGGCAGTTCCCGAACGCCCGACGGATCGGCTGATCCCGAGATGCAGCTCAACGTCATGAACGCGCGGTGCGCCGCCCTTGTCGCACAAGGCGACAACCGCTGGCAACTCGCCGGTGACCAGTTGTACGTGGATCTGGACCTGAGCGAAGACAATCTGCCAGCCGGCACCCGACTTTCACTCGGCGCCGCCGTGATTCAGGTGTCCGAGGTTCCCCATACCGGCTGTGGAAAATTCGTATCGCGATTTGGCGCGGATGCGATGAAATTCGTCAACTCGCGCCTGGGAAAGCAGCTCCGCCTGCGCGGTCTCAACGCGCGAGTGGTTCACCCGGGCACCGTTCGGGTGGGAGATATCGTAAAAAAGGTGTAAGGGCCGGAACGGGCGGTCCAAACCGCCGGAGACGCAAATGGGCTTCAGGTTCTGCGATTCCATGATACACGACTACCGTGCGCGGGGTTGCGTTATCTTCCGGCAGGTCCTGCCCCCGTCGCTCATCCGCGACCTCCGTCGCGCCTCGGAAATGGCCCATCAATATGCACGCGAACAACGCGGCCCGCAGGCTCAGCGCCTCCAACCCATCGTCAACTACAACATCGACATCAAACCCTTTTGGGACTATGCGGAACTTCCCCCGCTGGTAGATGCCATCGGCAAAGTACTCACCCCCGAGCATAAAATCGCCAATAGCGAACTCAAACGGTTGGGACTCTTGCTGGAACCCGAGAAGAAACCCTGGTGCACCGCGTGGCACCGGGACCTTCGCGAGACATCGAACGTACCTGACCTGGAGGAGTTTCGCCGCGTGAACCACGATCCACTCTGGTTCAATCAGATCAACTGTCCGTTATATGAGGACAACTGTACCTGGTATGTTCCCGGCAGCTATTTGAGAGACGACCTGCCGGACGAAATCGACGCGGCCGGGGCTCCCCTGCCTCCGGAAGACGCATCCTGCGAAGAAAGGGAGCGTGCATGTCTGGAGTATACGCAGGGGATGCCGCGGTCCGAGCGGCTTTATATGGACGCGGGCGATTGTGCGCTCTACCATCCCAATGGCTGGCATACCGGCAACTATCTGCCCGGACGCAGGCGGATAACGATTCACGATTTCGTGCCAACTCCTGAATTGCTGGACTGGTACGATCGCTGGGAGCGCAATCGGGCGCAACCGGCGAAGAATTAGATTCAGATCGATCTCGCGATTGGTATCTGATCGGCTTAGCAGCCCGTTGAAAAAGTCCATCCGGGCTACGGCCGGCCTTTGCGGTCGAGATACTGCGTTGCGCTCCCTCGCCGAATCGCTCGATTCGACTCGGTTGCGCGCCTTGTCTTCGGCCACAATGACTCGGCCTCGCCTGCAGAGCGACTGTATCAACGGACTGTTAGAGAACGCACAGGGGAATTTCAGACAATCGAAGATTACTCGGGATTCACCCATCAAAGAAGGAAACCGTCATGCAGAAAGGCTGGACGTGGACCACGACGGGTTACGGACTGGCTGAAAAGTCCCATGGTGAAATCATGGAGACCTGTCGCTTCGCGGGGCTGGCAGGCATCGAAGGCGCACCGCCGTTGTTTGAAGGAAAGGCCGAGGCCGAACTGCAGGCACTGGGCGGAAGCTATCGAGCGGCGGGACTTTGCATCGAGTCGTTTCACCTGCCCTTTTCTCCAGAAGACGACATCGCTTCTTTCTATGAATCCACACGCTTGCGGGCCGTGGACAAAATGCGCCTCTGGATGGAAAGGGCCTCGCTGATCGGGGCCACCGTTGGCATCCAGCATCCCACCACGAACCGTACCGACGCCGGCGTGGAGGGACTCAATACCTATTTCCGCCAGATCGGCAAGAGCCTGGACGTACTCCTGCGTGAAGCCGAAGCCCTCAACTTCACGATTGCGCTGGAAAATATGTTGCCGTCCGGCGGCGGACGATTCACTTCCAGACCCGAACACTTCGAACGGATCATCCGTGACTTCGCCCACCCCAATCTGGGTTTCTGTCTGGATACCGGCCACGCGCTGGTGGCCGGCCGGGGGAATGCCCATCGATTCTTTGAAGTCATGGGCGCCCACGTAGTCGCATTTCATCTGGCGGACAACGCGGGCGACCGCGATTCCCACCTCGCGCCCGGCCACGGACGGGTCGACTGGCACAGGTTTTTCCGGCACGCCGCCCGTATCGGCTATAAGCGTACTATGTGCATCGAGACCCCTCCCTTTGACTTCGGTCCGGACTATACCGACAACGCATGGAAACAGATGGTGGCCGATACGGATGCACTCGCTGAGTCCTCGCTGGTAGAATAGAGATACGCCGCAGGACGATATTCTTACGAGGTCGCCAGACCATATACGACGCTGGTCCCTTGGACTGCAAAGGATCCGTATCCATGCAATGGCACGACAAGTATGGTCCGTGGGCACTGGTCACGGGCGCTTCATCCGGACTCGGGACCGAATTCGTGAAGCAACTGGCCGCACGGGGTTTGAACGTGGTGCTCGCAGCCCGTCGGGAAGAACGAATGGAAGCGCTCGCCGAAGGTGTCCGGCGGGTTCACGGCGTACAGACGCGCGTCGTTCCCGTCGACCTTACGGATCGCAATGCCTGCAGGCTGGTCGGCGAACGAACCAGCGACCTTGAAGTCGGCCTGCTGGTCAACAACGCCGGATTCGGTCTTTCCGGCGCGCACGCCGATCTGGACCCCGATCGGGTGGTCAACATGACCGTGTTGAACTGCGTCGTGCCGGTAATGCTCACCAACCACTATCTGCCACCAATGTTGACGAGAGGCCGGGGCGGCCTGGTCTTTCTTGCATCCACCGCCGCGTACCAGGCCACCCCGTACCTCGGCGTATACGGCGCCACCAAAGCCTTCAATCTGTTGATGGGTGAATCCCTATGGAAGGAGTACAGGCCGAAGGGCATCGACTGCCTGTCGCTATCTCCCGGATTCACAAAAACCGAATTCACCCGCGTTGCCCACATCAAGGATGCCAGCGGCTTCAGGGAGGCCACACCGGATGCAGTCGTGTCACTGGCTCTGAGAAAACTCGGCAGAAAACCCTCCGTGATCCATGGCGTTGCCAACAAAGTGCTCAATTTTACGGGAAGACTCATTCCGCGCCGGACAGCAATCGCTATAACCTCCGCCATGCTCAAAGGAAGAGTCCTTTCATGACGCTAAAGATCGTTTGCCGCGCCTGCAACGTCGTCCACTCCGAAGATTCCCGCCTGTGGAAATGCGACTGCGGCGAACCCCTGGACGTTGGTTTCTACGGTGCCATCGACGTTTCCAGAATCAGGACCCGGCCGCCCGGGATGTGGCGATATCGGGAAGCGTTACCCATTGAGGCGGATGACCACATCGTCTCATTCAACGAAGGGTCTACACCGGTCATCCGGACGCAAATCGATGGCAAACCCCTCGCCGTCAAGCAGGAAAACCTCTTTCCCACCGGTTCCTTCAAAGACCGCGGCGCCTCGGTACTGATCAGCCGCGCCCTGGAACTCGGGGTTGGAAAAGTCGTTGAGGACTCGTCCGGCAACGCCGGCGCCGCCGTCGCCGCATATGCGGCAAAGGCGGGAATCGAATGCGAAATATTCGTTCCCGAGTCGACTTCTCCGGGAAAACTCGCCCAGATCCGGCTCTACGGAGCGAAACTGAACCTCGTACCAGGCTCCAGAGAAGCCACGGCACGTGCGGCAATGCAAGCGGCCGAACGCCACTTCTACGCAAGCCACGTCTGGAACCCCTTCTTCTTTCAGGGCACCAAGACATACGCATTTGAAATCTGGGAGCAACTCGATTTCAATGCGCCTGATGCTTTAATCATCCCAACGGGGCACGGCACCCTGCTTATCGGCGCCTTTCTCGGCTTCCGGGACCTCTTGAACAACGGGCTGATCGCCCGGTTGCCCAGATTGATCGCCGTGCAGGCCGCCGGTTGCGCACCCCTGTTTCGAATGTGGCGGGATCAACTGTCGGAGATTCCCCCCGCTTCTTCAGGGGGTACCGTTGCCGAGGGAATAGCAATCGCGGAACCCACACGGGCTTCCCAGATCCTGGACGCTATCCGCGAGACCGGCGGGCAGGTCGTCGCCGTGACGGATGCCGAAATCGAGAAAGCCCTGCTGGATATCTCCATGCAGGGCCTTTACGCGGAACCCACTTCCGCCACCGCCATAGCGGCCTTCAAGAAGATTCCGGTGGACGAAGACGAGTGCATTGTCGCGCCTCTGACGGGACACGGACTGAAATCGACCGAAAAAATGCTCAAACTGGCCGTGCGGTAGACCCTCCGCACGGACCGAACGATTCAGCTTTGCCGGACGTCTCGCCGCCGGATGTGTTCATGACGTGTCCGACCCACAGCGATATCCGAAACGCGGTCTTTCGGTCTAAGTACGTGTTTTATCGGACTGCCCGGATACCCAACCAGCCGTTCTCTTCACGGACCTCCACCACCTGCAATCCGGCCCCGCGTACCGGCTTGAGGAGTTCCGCCTGCTCCTGAACCAGCACGCCTCCGAGGATCAGATCTCCCCGTGGCGCCATGTGAGAAACCAGCGCTGGCAGCATCGGGTTCAGAATCCGGCTTTCGATATTGGCAACGACAACGTCGAATTCGCCGGATTCGTCTTCCAGCGTTCCCGTCCGGAACACCACGTTGCCGCGTTCATTCAGATGCTGATTCGCACGGGCATTCTCAACGGCCAGCGCATCGACGTCGATGCCTGTCACCCGTGATGCGCCGAATCCGGCCGCGGCGAGGCTCAGGATGCCCGAGCCTGTGCCAACGTCGAGGACGGTGTCACCCGGACTCACGGCCGCGTGCAACATCCTCAGGGACAACCGCGTCGTTTCGTGCTGACCGGTTCCGAAAGCCGTCTTCGGCTCGATAACGAGACTGAACCCACCTTCCGGATCGTCGACACGTTCCCACGGCGGACAAATCACGAGGTTCGGAATCGGAGAAACGGGCTTGAAACGGGCCTTCCACGTTTCCGCCCAATCCTCGGGCGGGACGTCCTTCAATTCAACGCTTACGGCGGCCTGGTCTCCCTTGAGCGCGTTCAGTCCATCCTCAAGACCAGCCAAAACCCTGCCGCTGTCCACGTCATCGGAAAAGTATGCCGTCAACCTTGTCTTTCCATATGCCGTGCCACATTGCTCCTCCAACCCGCAGCTTCCCAGGTCAAACAGTAACTCGGACACCGTTCCGGAAGCGTGTTGCTGCAGGTCCACGCATACTTTGTACCATCCAACCTGAACGTCGTCTACCATACCGGAATGCCGTCCGCACGGCGGTACCCGCCTTTTACGGCACCTCCAATTTCAACACATGGCGGTCTGCGCTTGCCGAAAAGGGCAGCACGACGACCAGTCGCGCCTCTTCGATAGTCGAGTCACCCGCCTTCCGGTAGGGGTTATGGGGCAGTGCCGGCCAGACAACCCTGCTCCCCGGCGACAGAAACAGCCGCCATCCGGCATGTTCGATCCACGCCTCCCCGGACCACTCCTGTCGCGCTTCACCCAGGATTGTGGTGTGTCCCGTCGAAAACCCCACCGGTCGGTCCAATTGCGGCATCAATGTCACGTGTCCGTCCACCGGCATTCCTGAATTTCGCGTTGATTCGTACGCGAGCGTCAGTTCGGTTTCGGACGCGACCTTCACCTCCACCCCGCACGTCTCATCGCCGTAGCGCATCGTCAGACAGCCACCATTTTCGCCGGAAACGTATGAAACTTCGTCCGGCACGTGGATCAATCCATCGGGTGCGTCGAAGTCCGGATCTTCGTCACCGGGCGTGTGAGCCAGAAGACGCTTGTCCCCAACCGTGAAGCAACTCCACAGCGGCTGCAGCTTTGTGTTCCCGCCGCCCACAATCAGCCCCGCCCTGTCGTGAAACACGCTTACGAAATTCTGTCGATCCTGTCCCCATCGATTCTGGGGGAAGTCCACCACAAAAGCAGACAGACAGAAGAACCAGGGGCCGTTCCTCACTGCAGTCGCCTCGTCGCCCATGCGGAAGACGTGCCGTTGCTGCCCGGCGGCGGTCTCCTCTGCCTCTCCGCGACCGCCATATAGCAGCAAACTCGCCGCATAGTCCGCGTCAAAACGATTGCCCTCGGCCAGCAACAGCCGGTGCTGCTGCGCCAGATACCCTCTTCCGACGGCCGTGTGGCTGAACCCGGGATTGCCCGAATGTACACCGGTGTGATAGGGGTTGCGGCCATCCACGGTCTCTACGGTACTCCCATCCGGATAGGTAAGATTTGCATGATAAGCAGCCGCACGTTCGAGAGCAGGCAACACCGCCGCGTCGCCCGACATCCCGTAGTAGGTCCCCAATGAATCCGAATAGACATAGTTGTAAGCCACGACCGGCCCGTTGTGTTCCGGCCACCAGCCCTGAGACGACTGCGCGCCAGCCACTTTCGCCATGAACGCTTGCGTCTGGTTTCGCCAGTCCTCCCGGCCGAACACCGTACCGGCGCAGAACAAGGCCATCGAATGGTGTGCGGGTATGTTGTGTACATGCGCCAGGCACGTCCGTGAAATTCCATCGAACCCCATCTGCAGCGCTTCGTCCCACCGGGCCCGCGCATCGGCGTCCATGGCATCCCCCACCACCTGATACGCGCGAATCCAGCGGCTGTAGGTCCAGGGCATAAAAATCTGGCCCCACTCCGAATAGTCCTTTTTCAGAAACGTCCACTTTCCGTCCTCATCCTGCGCGTGAATCAGCGCGTCCCCACCCCGAACGATCGCCTGTAACACATCGTCGTTCCGGTAATATTCGCTTTCCTTCAGGTGCCAGGCCGCCGCCAGCGAAAAAATGACGTTCTGGTCACCGCAGATCCACGGTTCCGTGCCGAACCGTCCGTTCTCCTTCTGAGATGCCAGAATTCCCGGTACAGCCGCGTCCAGCGACTCCAGCAACTCAGGTTCCGGATTCCATACTTCTGCCATCACACGTCTCCTTCTGCTTAAGACATCGAGCCGTAATCCACGTCGGCGCCCGATGCCGCGTCTACCTGATGATCGCTGCCGGAGCACGCCGGAATCGCAGCCAGTCCACCGGCGCATAGTCGTCCGTCAGCACCGGAACGCCCCGAACCACCGGCTTACGCTCTCCATATGGGGCCGTGGCGATCAGCAATTCCAGCGCGTCGCCAACTTCCGCCTTCAATTCATCCACGGCGCTTGCAATCTCACTTCCCGCACGCCGTGTTCCATCGGCCGTGGCAACGGCCACGACGTTGCTCCGCTTTGGA
Source organism: Candidatus Latescibacterota bacterium (assembly GCA_963662665.2). Taxonomy (GTDB): domain Bacteria; phylum Latescibacterota; class UBA2968; order UBA2968; genus JAAXHE01. Next base: position 11,805 of record CAXXJS010000036.1, on the reverse strand, counting down.
ACCTGAAACAGGTACACCTGTGGAAATACTTCGGCCAACGTTCGAATGATCGAGAGATACAATATACCAGGACCCAGAGGCGCCACGTTCACGGTCACAACGCCACCCGGTGCCAGAATTCGCTTTAGCTCCGTGAAGAATTCCGCAGTTGCCAGATGGTGCGGCATGGAGTCCGCATGAAACGCGTCCAGGATAACCCAGTCGTACCGTTCGGTCGCGCGTTTCACAAACATCCGGCCGTCGTCCACGTGAATTCTGCAACCGGCGTCCGATTCCATACCGAAAAACCGGCTGGCAACGCGCACGACTTCCGGGTCGAGTTCGACGACGTCCACCGCGACAGCCGGACGAACAGCGCGTATGAATCGGGCCACCGATCCGCCTGCAAGTCCGATCATCAGCACACGCTTCGGTCGCGTAAACGCGAGACCCAACGCAAGGTAAGCGGTGTAAGGCACGCGCAACGCCGTGGGGTCTGAGAGCGTCATCGCGCTCTGCTTTGCGCCGTAGCCGAACCTGAGGTACCGTGCGTCGTCGTCTTCCGAAACGACGATATGATTGTACAGTGAGTCGTGAACGTAGACCAGGCGTTCCCGCTTCGGCAAACCGGGCCGGACGGCACATGCAGAGTGCGAATATATCAGAATTAAGAAAATCAGAATATTTGAGGGGAAACGAGTGAAACCGAGACTGACCGGAGGCAAACCGCACGTGGTTTTTGTACAAAACCATCTGTGCCCTCCTAGATCCGTCACAGGCTTCTCCGTCGCGTAATCACGTATCATCCGTTTCCCGGCCTCGCCACGGTGGTTCGGTCCAGGCGCGAATTCCCGCTTGTTCTGTCGCCGCCATGCCCGTTCCCCACAGAGCCAACGCCGCCAATACAAGAAGCACCACGCCGATCAGGTGCAGAATATTCCGTACCCCCATTACGGGAATCAGGTAGAACGCGGTGCCCAGCGTCCCCGCGATGCTTCCCGCCGCAGACAGTGCGGACACCGACCCCGCAACGCCACCGACCCGTTCCACCCGGTCCGCCAGCATCCGGACAATAAACGGCGTAACGGCCCCCAGCGCCGCACCCGGTATCGCAAAAAGCACGACCGAAGCCAGCAACGGCCCGCCACGCGGACCCAGATGCATAAAAAAAACCGCCCGGTTCACCGCCGCCGCCACCCAGGGCAGCACCAGCGCCACCAACCCTGCCACCCCCAGCAACCCGGCCAATGGCGGCCCCGTCGGCACCCGGTCCGCCAGTCTCCCACCGGCGTACGCTCCGAAACTTATCGCGGCAAGAACAACCCCGATCAGGCTGCCCCAGACAAAAACCGAACTGCCGAAATACGGCGCAAGCACCCGGCTGCCCGCAATTTCCAACCCCATAAGCGCCGCGCCGGAAAAAAAAGCGATTAACTTCAACATACTCACACCCGTTGTTTAACCGCAATGGACCATCGGATGCATTGCTCGCCAGGGTGACCCGAAACCCACGCTACCGCGGGCGCGCAGTCAATTTACGTACATGACATCGGGCTGCAATAGAAAATTGCAGCCCTTCGATCCGGGGATATCCCGAACCATTTCGCGATGCCGGCGACCACCGCGTTCAGAAAGGCAGATCGTCGTCCGCATTGTACGGCGGCGGACCCGACCCGCCCGGCTGCGCGCCGCCCCCCGATTCGCCGGACCCCGGCCGGGCGTCCTGCGTTGCGTCGGCCGGCCCACCGGAACCCTGGGAAAATCCGCCGCCCGCATCGACACCCTCGCGGGAGTCCAGCATCTGCATATCTCTGGCAACGACCTCGGTGGTATATCGCTTCTGACCATCCTTCCCCTCCCAGCTGCTGGTCTGCAGCCGCCCCTCGACGTAGACCTTGCTGCCCTTCCGCAGATACTGATTGCAGATTTCAGCCAGACGACCCCAAACGACAATCCGGTGCCATTCGGTCCGCTCCTGGCGTTCGCCGGAACTGTCCGTCCAATTCTCATTGGTCGCCATATTGAAGTTCGTGACAGCGGTTCCGCTGGGTGTATATCGCAACTCAGGATCCGCCCCGATATTGCCAATCAGAATCACCTTGTTCACGCCTCTACGTGCCATGAATAATCTCCTTTAAATAAAATAAAAACAAACTGATATGGACGATGGCACCATCCTTTCCGAAATAGCTTTCAACCGAATATACTCTTGTTTTCCGGGCTTGTCAATAGGGCAAAACCCAGTGGCGTCCATGCGGCCTCGAAGGACCGCACGACCCACGTTGGATCGATGTCTTCCCTTTTTCTTTCAATCCATCGACCTGAAGAAATCGCGGAACCTTACAGTTTCCGATACGTTATCACATTCGTTGCAATTCTCCCAGTCCATCCAGACGTATTCAACGCCCAGCCATCCCTGGTATCGGCAGGCCCTCATCACTTCGACGACCCGCCGGTAGTCAATTACATTGTAATCGAAAGACGTCTGTATCCGGCCACGGCGCGCGCCGCGCGCGTGGAAGTGACTGGCATATTTCATCAGGGGTTCCACATCCGAATCCGGCAGGCCGATTTTCGTGAAGTGCGTGTAATCCAGCGTCAATGTCAGGCCGGGAACGGCCTGCGCGAGTCGTTCAACCGATTTCGGCCGGGGAACCAGGGAACCGACGTGCGCCTCAACGCCGAATACGATGCCGTGTTCCTTTGCCTGCGCCACACGCCAGTTCAATTCATCGACCGCCCGGCCGAACGAGTCGGCGCGCGACTCGCCCCGATTGTGTACACCCGGCAATGTCGTCACGTGCCTGCACCCGCACTCGGCGGCGTACTCCAGCGCCTTCAGGTACCATTCCCGCGCTTTCAGACGCCGTGCGCGCTGCGGGTGGTTGATTGCATAGGGCACGAAATCCAGGGCCATCTGTAGAAAGACGTCGGCCGGCTCCAGTCCCAGGTCGTGCAGTTTTTTCTTCAGCAGGCGCGCGGAGCGCCGTACGTCTTGAAACTCACGTGAAGGCCACAAGTGAGAGCGTTCCTCGAAGAGTCCGATGTCCACGCCCTCGAAACCCAGCAGGGAAACCAATTGCAGCGCCCCTTCGTGCGGAAGCAGGGGAAAGGTAAAATCCGAGCACGCAAGTCTGGTGTTCACGGCTCCTCCGTAAATCGCGTCGGACGGGGCGTCTCCCACTCCGCCGCGGCGATATACCCGCCGTCGATCACCAGGGAGGTGCCGGTGATCCCGGCGGACGCCTCCGAGCAGAAGTAAAGAGCCGCCCGCGCAACGTCGGCCGGCTTGATCACTGCGCCTGTAGGGACGCGCTGCAGACGCTGCGCCAGTGTGGCCTCCGGATCCCGTGTCGTGTTCAGATGGTACCTTAACATGGGTGTATCCGTAATACCCGGACAGATACAGTTGCAGCGCAACCCGTCAACGGCATAATCCAGCGCAATCGACCGGCTCAATCCCAGCACCGCGTGCTTGGACGCGGTATAGGCGGGGGTTTCAGCCTGACCGATAAAGCTCCCGACGGATCCGATATTCACAATATAGCTGCGCGTGTGCCGCCGGAGGTAGGGAATGCCGTACTTGAGGGAGAGGAAGATTGACTTGAGATTGACCCCCATCAACCGGTCCCAATCCGTCGCGGAATATTCATGCAGATACGCAACGTGTACGATGCCGGCACAATTGACTACGGTCTGCAACTTGCCGAAACGAGCCACGGTCGCTTCGATCGTGTCACGAACCTGTTCTTCTTCTGCCACGTCGCATGACAGAAAAATCGCCTCTCCACCCTGTTCCGCAATGCGGTCCGCTACCCGTTTGCCGCGGTCCGCCTGAACGTCGACAACGGCAACCCGGGCGCCCTTAGCGGCGAGGAGTTCGGCCGTGGCCTCCCCCATTCCGGATGCGCCCCCACTCACCCAGGCGACCTGTCCATCCAGTCGTCCCATGCATTAGTCCGCTTTTTTGATGCGAATCACAATGTCGTGCCGAAACGGCAACAATACAACATTGCGCAATTCGCCCCCGCCGAGAGGGATACGGGGAGAATAAACGCCGTCGGCCGGCGAAAAGCAGGTCACCTCGTAAGCTCCGGCCGGCAAATGAAAGGCAAGTGTTCCCTCGATCGGTTCGCCGCATCCGGCTTCTTCCCGTTCGCGGCCGTCGGCGAGATAGATACAATAGTCCTCGCATGCTACTGCGAACACCGATTCAACGGTATGATCCGGGCGTTTCTGTAACCAGCCCGGAATGACGGGGCGCGCCCTGGCAAGATCGATCGAATGGATAAAGCGCGACAGATGGCCCATCCAACTTCGAATCCCATTTCGGGAGTCGGGGGTTCCGGCCTCAAGGTACGGAAGGATGGAAAAGTCTATCATATCGTAGTGCGCCCCTGAAAAAAGCGCGGTCCAGGCCCGCTTGCGATGCACCGTCCATCCTTCGAACTCCTTGTATTGCGTCGCGATGTTGTCCTCATCGTGGTTGAGCGGCTTCGGCCGTCCATAGGTTGCGAGCGTGAAATCACGCAGCGGCCGCAACTTGAGCTGCTTGGACATGAAGTCGCCGAGATCGTAACTCCGACCGTCGCACAGGGTATTCGGCAACGGGTGAATATTCACGACGTCGAAGTCCATCGCCTCGAAGGATCCGTCGGAAGGCTGATCGAACGGCCTGATCGTCATCGCTTCCTGTCCGGCGATCAGGTGCCGGTTCGGCATCCCGCTCTCCAACTCGCGGATCTGCGCAATGAACTGTGCCTGCCAGCCGTTCACCTCCTCGGATCCGGGCAAATCATCCGTATCGGGGAAAAAACACGGTTCGTTGCAGATCTCGTAAATTACGTTCCCGTACTGGTTGGTTTCCTCCACGATACGCCGCACGTGCGCGCGCTGCCAGTCCAGAAGGTCGTTCCGGCGGCACGTCATATACTCCTGCCAGGGTACTGGCGGCTCCGGTGTATCCATTGTAATATTATTGGCGGGATTCAGGGGATTCAGCGCCCAGACCTCATCCTTGTACGTGTTGCTGAAGAGTACCACCTCCACGATAATCCCGTACGTCTCCGCAAGAGACAAAAATGAGTGCAGCCGCTCGAAAAACTCATTATTCCAACGGGTCAGATCGTACCTGGGCTGGCCGTCCAGTGCATTTCCGGGGCCGGTCCGTTCAAACGGCGCAATATAGTCCGGTGATTCAGGCTTGCACGTTGAATATGGGTTTACGGGCGTCTGCAACTCTCTGAACAGCGTAAACATTCTTGTAAGGGTCTGCCCCCTTTCGGCGGCGTCCGCCAGGTACCGTTCAAACCGAAACGGCCTGTTTATTACTGCCCCGTAGTGTTCGGTCGCACAAACCAGCACCAGGGCGCGTCCACGGTAGTCGAAGACTTTTCTGTTTTCCGGATGAATTCTGATGGTATCGGACACAATCTCCCCTTCTCCGCGTGTGTGCGTTTCAAACGACCTGTCTTCAGGCGGTGTCATCCCCAAATTTCACTACCTTTGCAGCCGCGACCACTTTTCCTGAAAGCCGCCGCGTTGGAATACTTCCGGATTCACCACGCCCCGCGGGCGCATCCCGAGTGACAAATCGACCATGCCCTGGCAGACCGCACGTCCGATGTCACGAAACAGTTCATCCGTCCAGGCTACCGAATGCGGCGCGAGCAAAACAGAATCGAACTGACCGAATCGTTGGGGTTCCACTACGGGTTCCAACGCGAAACAGTCAAGCGCCGCGCCGGCTATGGCGCCAGCCTCCAGGACCTCGAACAGCGCATCCTCATCCACAATACCGCCCCGCGCCGTATTGACGAGATAGGCGTCCTGCTTCATCATGGTCAGTTCTCGCACGCCAATCATACCTTCCGTCTCATCGGTCAACGGACAATGGATCGATACAAAATCCGAGGTCGAAACCAATTCCTCGAGCGAAACAAGCGACACTCCCAGCTTCCGGGCTACACCGGGATCGACGTATGGGTCGAACGCCAGGGGTGGATTCATGCCGAACGTACCCAACAACCGAACCGTCTCCCGTGCGATTCCGCCCAGTCCCACGGCCCCGAACGTACGGTCTCTCAACTCGCGTCCCATATATCGCGTTCGATCATCCCACTCGCCGGTCCGCACCAGCCGATCCTTGACGCGCATATGGTGGGTCAGCGCAATCATCCATCCCACGGTCGCCTCAGCCACCGAACGGTCGACCGCGCCTGCCGTGACGAACACGACCACGTCGGCCTTGGTGCAGGCCCCCACGTCGACCGAATCGTACCCCACACCGAACCGGCCGACCCCCAGCAAGTCGTTCGATGCCGACACAGTCTCGGCGGTCACCGCCGGCGTGAGTACGACCAGGCCCTGTACGTCCCTCAGCTGGTCAACCCCGATTTCCGGGCGATGCACGTCGAACACGGAGGTTCGAATATGGGCCTGGCCGTCAAATACCGACAGACCCATATCTCTGAACTTGCAGGTACCGCCGGTATCGTAAAAGTCGGCGGTCAGGGCCACCCGGAATATCTCGCCGTCGGGGGACATGCTCGAGGCTTCCTCCTCAGATCCGCCCGAACTCCCAGATCAGACACGCCACCGCAAACACGATGTATACGAGCGACGCGATCCCCATCATCACGGTGCATACCCATCCGGGCCGGGCGGACGCGGGCAGGTGACGATGGTTGATGTAGAGCGTCAGGGGCGTATAGATCGCCATTGCGAATCCGCCAATATAGGCGGCGTTGAACAAGAATCCCAATTCACTCACCCCGCGGGCTTCCATTACATAAGTAATCACGCAACCGGCCACGATCCAGGTTGCCGCCACGACCAGATACCACCAGCTTAAATGCCGCTTCCGCGCTATTTTGAAATTGGTATAAACCATGTCCGCGATCGATCGAGATACCCCGTCAACCAGAGCAAGCTGCGTACTGAATAGCGTGGCAAGTCCCACAACCAGAAAGACATACCTCCCCGCCTCTCCCCAAACCGTTGCCAGGACCTCGGCTTCGTCCCAGATCAGCGTACCTCTGGCGGGTACGACCCCGTTCGGATGCAGGACCGCAAGCGCACCAAAGATGAAAAGCAAAATGGTTACGGAATTCAACGCCCAGAAAAACAGCATCTGATCTTTCTTCACGTAGTCGAACCATTGCCGGAAATGACTGATATTCTCTTCCGTCTCCTCAAAACGAAATCCGGTGGAGGGCAACGCCTCCGTACGGCCACGAAGCGGATTCCGCATTTTGGGCAAATGCGCGCCCATTCCGATGTGTTTATCGCGCAAGTAAAACGTGTAGAAGAGATTGGCCGTACCTCCGGCGCCTGCAAATACGAGGGCGATGAACATCGCCTTCACACTCATTCCCGGATGGATGTAACCGAAATTGACGACGCCTCTTCCAAGCGATGCCCAGGTCTCCGCCGACCCAACCGCGTACGCGACGACAATCAAGCCGATCGTCACCACCACCACGAGCAGTTCAATACTCCGCTCGACCGATTGATAAATCAACTTCGGCCCGAAAAGAATAAGGGCTACACCCGCGAACGTGATTACCGTCCAGAAGGTATCGGAACCCCAACCATACGGCCCGACAAGCAACGCCTTCAATGCCAGTCCGGATGCGCGGCCCCACCCCGGCGCGATCCAGCTGAATATTGTCAGCAGAATAAATACGGGAGCGAATCCACGCCATACACGGCTATAACCCGTATATACCGTTTCGCCCGTGGCAACCGTCCACCGCCCCACTTCAAAGTTGATCCAGAGCTGGAGGAAAATACCGACGCAGGCCGCCCACACCATGCCGGCTCCGTATTCCGCTACAATCCGTGGCCAGATAACGATCTCACCCGCACCGATCGAAAGCCCCACCAGAATTGCGCCAGGTCCGGCCAGTCTCCAGAACGACGGTTTCCGCCCGGGCATCTTTCTGACTTCGAAGTTTTTCAGCGGTTCGAAAAAACCTGCCATTTTGAGACTCCTGACGGATTCCAGTTCGCCGGCCGTATCTCAAGCCCGTTCCGAGACGGCGAGCGTCTCACCCGCCACAGCCGGCACTGCGTCCGCCCCCGGTTAATTCGGATCCCGGGGAGACGGCATACTTCACCCACTTCAATTTCCCCGATCATGCTCACAAAATACCCTCGGCGGGCGCAATACACAACCGTCCGGGGAGCGGGTCGTCCGGCTCCGCGGAAACGAATAAAAAAAAAGGCTCGGGGATTTGTCCGGCCTTTCCAATTTCCGGTTCCACTGCGATTCGAACGAGATTCTTTCGACGGGGCCCGACGCGCCAGACGGGAATTCAGGACACTTTGCTTTCGAAAATACCAAAACTCCGCGGCGCGGAGTCGGGAACGACGCGAATCGCTTCTTATGTACACTTGAGCGATACAAGCGCCAATGCCATGTTTGAACGTGTTGTTTCTACACAATCTACCGCACACGCTTCCAGGTATCCACGAATACGTCGGGAAACGATGCAGCCATCCGGTCGCCGCGGAATTCCTCGCTGTACCCTCGCTCGTGCGTGATGCGAATCAGACCGTCTTCCAGCGTAATCTTACCCTTTTCGACTTTTGCCTTGTGATAAATCGTTATTGGCGCCTTGGATGACGAACGATAACCCTGGCGGACCAGCAGATAACGGGAACGCGTGATTGCAGAGGTGGAGATTTCGTATTTGCTCGCGGCAAATTCAAATGTTCTGGGTTTTTCGCCGCCCTCGTCAACAAGCAAATTCAGGGTCACGTGGGCCTTTCGCGAATCGATCGGCTGCCACGAAAACACGCCCGAGACGTCCGGTTTTCGAAGCACGGTCCCATCCGGCAACAATCGGGACTCCAGTTCCCAGGTGCCCGCAAGCTGCTCCTGCATCTGCGCCAGGCGGTCGCTGCAGCCCAACGCGAACCCCGCGCTCAATATCAAGACAACGAAGGTCAATCGGCCGTTCATCCCAGTCTCCATAGAAACCATTCATGCGACCGTTCGGACGTCGCTGAACGCCCCGGTCCACGGGGACCAGTATATTCCCGGGAACAGGCGATGTCAAGAAAAAAAGCCTCGATCGCGTGGTGCTGTCGAGGCTCGGTGGGCAAATTCGACTCTTTTCGGTTAATTGACAGCGTCCTTGAGCGCCTTTCCAGCTCTGAAGCGCACGGTCTTTCCCGCGGAAATCTGAATAGTCTCACCCGTCTGGGGATTTCGACCGGTCCGTGCGGCCCTGGTTCCAACCGAAAACGTACCGAAACCGGAAATCGCTACACGCTCGCCGTTTTTGAGCGAACTTTCGATTTCTTCAAGTACGACACGCAGTGCGGATTCCGCATTCCTTTTTGACAGGCCGGCCTGATTGGCAATCGCATCGACTAGATCGGTTCTGTTCGACATGGCAATTCACCCCCTTTCCGGAATTTGCCCTGAATATAGGACTGATTGTGGGAATTTGTCAAGTGCGCCGATACCCTGCCATAAAAAAAGACGGGCGGCTTTTTGATATTTCCGTTTAATTTTCGCGACAATTGGAATTACAGCGTGATCCCTGCCCGGATATCCGTTATCGATACGGAAGACATCCTGTCGTTGGCGCAAGTCGCGAAAAAAACAACGGCGGAGACCAATTACGGTCTCCGCCATGTGTAATCCCCAACCGGGGTCGTCGATGCCATATGGACAAGATCGAGCAAATGCGGCCCCGGGCAATCGGACGGACCGGCCTTATGCCGACTCCATCAGCGGCTCGAGTTGCAAACGCCGGCGCGGATGGCGAAGTCGCCGGAGAGCCTTTTCCTTAATCTGCCGGACACGTTCCCGGGTGAGGCTGAACCGGGTGCCGATTTCCTCAAGCGTCATCGCTTCCTCTTCTCCCAACCCGAAATACAGCCGCAACACCTCCGCCTCACGTGCATCGAGCGTTTCAAGGACCATCCGGACCTGATCCTTGACCGACTCATCGACGACTTCGAGGTCGGGCGCTTTCTGTGAGCTATCGGGCAGAATATGGAGCAGGCTGTGGTCGTCGTCGTCCTTGAACGACGCATCCAGCGACCATACGTCCCGCGCCCTGAGAAGTGTATCCTGCACCATGTCCACCGAAACGCCGAGCTTTTCCGCAATTGTCTCAGGATCGGGATCTGCCTCTTCCGTTTGGCGAATCTCTCGCGAGACCTTTGCGATATTGTGGAGGAGATCGATCCGGTTTATGGGCAGTCTCACAACGCGCGAATCCTGAGCCAGACTCTGGTGAATGGCCTGGCGGATCCACCAGACCGCATAGGAGATGAACTTGAATCCCCGTGTCCCGTCGAACCGTTCGGCGGCCGTCATCAGACCCATGTTTCCCGCGCTGATGAGATCCGCCAACGGCACCCCGTGATTCTGGTATTCCCTGGCGACGCTAACGACAAAACGGAGATTCGAAGCAACCAGCCTGTCCCGGGCGCGCTGATCTCCCTTCCGGATCCGGTCTGCGAGCGCAATCTCTGTCTCGGCGTTAAGCGGCTCCGAAGAAGAGATATCCCGCAGATAGAGATCCAGAGATTCGCTATCCTGTATTAATATTCCAGCCACGTGTCCGACCTCCAGAAAATAAAAAGCGTTACGTCGCCGGGGCGTGCACCCTGCACGTCTCCGGCAAAGCCCCATGCCGGCTCATCTGCCGCAAAAGCATGCGGTTCATTTCCCCGGCAGTACGGGACTTGAGAAAAGATGCAACAAAGTCTTCACGAAAAAGCCTGCACAAATAGCTCAGAAGGGGCAGATACCTGATATCGCCCTCTCCGGGCACCGCCACAAGGCAGATCAGCCGGACCGGCTCAGGATGCCTTGGCGAGTGAAAATCCACGCCGTGCGGTGAAATCCCCAACGCCATCCCAAGATGCGCGGCAGACCCGCACCGGGCATGGGGAAACGCGACGCCGTTGCCAACAACCGTACTCTCCAGGTCTTCCCGGTCCAGAACGGATTGCAGGAACCGCAAACTGTCGTTCACGCAACCCGCACCGTGCAACCGGTTCACCAGTGCCTTGATTGCGCCCATCCGATCCCTGGGTTCCAGGTTCTCAACCATTGTACCTGGGTGGAAATCGACCACGCCGTGAAAGTGCGTCTTCCATTTACCGCCGTTATCGTCTTCAAAGAACGCCATACCCTTACCACCGGTGTCCCGAGTACGGTTCGACCCGGTCATGCGCCTTATTTCTCGCGAGTCGAATGCGCTGTATCGAATTTCGGAATGGGTATCTATGCAATATTTGCAGACCGTTTGGCCGGAATCGCCGCCGCCAGATCGGCAATGTACCGTTGATAACCGCCTTGGACTAACGGCTATTGAAGAATTTCACTGGTTTAAGAGATCCCATCGGTATCGCCACCGACATATTATAAGCAACTTTAATGCCAGTTTTCTTAGGTTACGTATAGATTGTTATTATATAAGAACTTACGCCCGCCGATTCCAATCGGCGGGCGCATAATCTCCGCTCTCGGGTTCCTGTTGGCGCAAATTTTGCACCGGACAGTCCAATGCGATGCGCAATTATTGCAGGCGTCGGCGCTTCGGTCGACGCGCGGCAAGTGCGGGACTTCCTGTGATTAGAGGCTGTATTTCTTGATCTTGTATTGCAGCGCGCGCACGCTGATACCCAGCACCTGTGGCGGCTTTCTTCCGGTTGGACGTTACGTGCGTCAACGTGTTTTCGATTAACAGGCGTTCCACGTCCTCTATGGAGGAATTCAAAGGAATCACAAGATCCCTTGGAACGGGGGCGGACGAACGCATGCCCGAAGGGAGTCGTTCAGTACGCACCTCTGTC
>CAXXJS010000035.1:0-8589 GCA_963662665.2 Candidatus Latescibacterota bacterium | reverse complement strand
ATTGCCCGATTGGTTCTTCCTCAATGCCTCCGGCAAGAAATGAAACCGCACGGGGCAATAAAAGCGGTGAGACGCAAAACGGTAGACGGTAGATGAGGACATTTACAGCAGTGTTTCCACATAAACCGTGCCTGCTAATTTACCATTATCGTAACGACTAGAAAAACCATACGGCACTCATTTCCTCTCCCTTCTTACGTCTAACGTCTCCCCCTGGGGAGGAACTGGGGAAGTGGGGTATCCTTTTTCTACAACGGACACACCAGTTGTCCGTCCAGCAGCTTGTGGTTTTCGGAATAGTCCACGGGAACTTCGATCAGATGTACGCCGCCCGACTCCAGGCAGCCCTTCAGCAGTCCCGCAAATTCGCCCGTACGTTCCAGCCGGTGCCCTGCGGCGCCATAGCTTTCGGCATAGCGTACGAAATCGGGATTTCCGTAATCCAGCCCGAAATCAGCCAGTCCCATATGGGCCTGCTTCCATTTGATCATGCCGTAGGCGTTGTCCCGCAACACCAGCACCACCAGGTTCAGGCCCAGCCGAACGGCGGTTTCCAGCTCCTGCGAGTTCATCATAAAGCCGCCGTCGCCGCAGACCGCCACCACGTCCCGGTCCGGGTGGAGCAGGCTGGCAGCCATCGCGGAGGGCAGGCCGGCGCCCATAGTAGCAAGCGCGTTGTCCAGCAACACGGTATTCGGCTGGTGGGCGCGGTAGTTGAGCGCGAACCAGATTTTGTAGACACCGTTATCGAGGGCGATCAGACCGTCGTCCGGCAACACGCGCCTCACGTCGGCCACCAGCCGCTGCGGCAGCACCGGAAAGCGGTCGTCGTCATCGCCGGCAGCCAACTTCGCGTCGGCCCACTCCTTGACACGGATGAAGTAGTCGAACGACCAGTCGGGCTGGCGTTCGATCCTCTGCCAGATCTGCCACAGACTGTTGCCGATGTCACCGATCACCTCGAGTTGCGGGAAATACACCGGATCCACCTCGGCCGAGGAAAAGTTGACGTGGATCACATTCAGGCCGCCATCCTGCATCAGAAAAGGCGGTTTCTCCACCACGTCGTGGCCCACGTTGATGATCAGGTCGGCCCTCTCGATGGCGCAGTGTATGGCGTCGCCGGAAGACAGGGCCGCGTTCCCCAAATACAGCGGATGGCGCTCGTCCACAACGCCCTTGCCCATTTGCGTGCTGAACCAGGGGATGCCCGTTTTGTCGATGAACCGGGCCAGCATATTCGACGTACGCTTGCGATTGGCGCCCGCCCCCGCCAGGAGCAACGGCCGGCGGGCATCCTGGATCATGGAAACGGCCCGCGCAACCGCCTTTTCCTCCGCCACGGGCCGCCGCACCCGGTCCCTTGGATAGAGGTGCGCCGCTGCCTCTTCCGCGGCGATATCCTCGGGCAACTCCAGGTGCACGGCGCCCGGCCGCTCCTCCTCCGCCACGCGGAACGCCTCCCGCACTCTCGGCGGAATGGTTGCGCCGCTGACGATACGGGTGGTGTACTTCGTCAGCGGACGCATCATTTCAACAACGTCCACGATCTGGAAGTGGCCCTGTTTGCTCGACTTGATGGGCTTCTGCCCGGTGATCATCAGCAGCGGCATCCCGCCCAGTTGCGCATACGCCGCCGCGGTGACGAAATTCGTGGCGCCGGGCCCGAGGGTGGACATGCACACCCCGGTCTTGCCGGTGAGCCGCCCGTACGTGGCCGCCATGAAGCCCGCCGCCTGTTCGTGCCGGTTGAGAATGACCCGGATACTCGAATGACGCAGCGACTCGAGCAGGTCCAGGTTTTCCTCACCGGGGATGGCGAATATATACTCGACGCCCTCGGCTTCGAGCGCTTTCACAAACAGATCTGAAGCTTTCATTGGCATAATGCTCGTTGTTTCAATGTTAAACGTCCTGACGTTTTTCCATTCCCGCCAGCTGTGTCTCAGTCCAGCCGGTCAAGGAATTCGTCCAGCCATTCATCGGGACCTCCGTGCCCGGCGAATCCCGTCTCCACGTCCTCATCGGTATGACAATCGGACCCGCCGGTGGAGAAAAGGCCGTGGCGTTCGCAGTATTCCCGGTACTTCGCCGTAAACTCGGGCGGCACGCCCGGATGGGCGCATTCGATCCCGTCCAGCGAGCATTCCTCGCGCAACGCATCCATCCGTTCCACGTCGTCTTCCCTGAAATAGCCGAACGGGTGCGCGATCGCCACCAGCGCGCCCGCCTCCTTGACGGCCGGCATCGCATCCTTCACGCGGGGATACGGCGGAAACCGGGTTGTCGCGCCCGCCCGGGCCATCAGGTCCCGGTAGTCCTCGATGCGATCGATGAAACCCCGCTCCACGCAGTGCCGCTGAATGACACCGCCTTTGACGTGTGTATTACCCTGTAACTTTATCGTCTTCGACGGCCTGTACGATTTCAACAGTTCGAGACGGTCGGCATTGGAGAAATCCAATCCGAGCGCCTGAAGACCGGCCGATATCGCCGAGCCGTAGGCCCGCTGCCAGTCGTGATACGCCTCGAGCACCTGTACCATCGCCGCCGGCAGGTCCGCGGGAAAGCCATAACACAGCAGGTCCACCGATCCGATCGACGTAGTCATCGTCAGTTCGGCCGAAGGCACGACCCGTATCTCCGGATAATCTGAAGCAATCTCCAGCACCTCCGGCAGCGAATCCAGGACATGGTGGTCCGTTATGGTGAAACATTCCACCCCGAGTTCCCTGGCGCGTCTGAAATGGCTCTCCGGCTGCGCCAGGGCATCGTAGCTCCAGTACGTGTGCAGATGAAGATCGTATCGCGCGGTCCTTCGTCCATCGGTCATAGGTTCGACCCTCCTGTTATCTGCGCAGAAACCGGTCGAGCACGTTCCTCACGACACCCTGCAGGGCACCGTCCACAATCAGACTGCCGCCGAATGCGATCGACCCCACCGAGAATACGCCGCCCCCGCCTGGATGGTCGTAATACGTCATATGGGCGCCCCCGGAGCCGTCCCAATCGTATGCTTCGTCCGGATAAACCGCCGATTCTCCATCGGGCATGAAATCCAGCGGATTGATCCCTCTCGCAAGCACTGTGATGTTTTCCGGTGACCATTCATCACGGACCTGATCCGCCTCCCATCCGCTCGCCGCGCCGCCGTTAATTCCCTTTTCGCCGATCAGATCGCCATTCTTCAGTCCAAGGCCCTCAAATACCCAGTGCGAGGCCGTATCAACCCTATACGGCGAGAATGTCATGTATCCCGGGCGCACGTATCCCACCCCCAGCACCGTGTGTTCGGGCCTCCCAACGTTGCGCCACAGCCCGCCCTCTTCGCCATTCTGGTAATGCGGCTTGCCGTCCTTCCGGATTTCCATGGTCCGGCAGGTCGAATCCCAGGTCACCTTCCAGTAAACGCCATTTCCCGAGAGATAGAGCAGGCAGCCGCCCGCATCCAGCCAGGCGTCCAGATGGTCCCGCATCGGCCCCGACCAGTACTCGCTGTGCGTATTGATCACAAGGGCTTTGTAATCGGCCAGCCAGTCCCATCCCTGGTGCAGATCGATGTCCGAATACACGTCGACCGCGTAGCCGCACTCCTCCATCCAGTCCAGGATCCACATCTCGGCCCGCAACAGATGGCTTCTGCCCTCGCCCTCGGGGGAGGCCGTGGGCATCGGCCTATCCAGGCTCAACGTCTTGGGCTGGGGCTCGCTGTAGGCCGACCGGCCGCCCCATCCGTTGTAGGCGTTCCACGTATTGGTGGACGCGAGCACCGCTACGTCACCCTTCCTGTGAAAATAGGGTTTTACAATAAACGGAACGTGAAACCTGATGCCTTTTTCGTCCGTGAATTCAGCCGTATAGATCCAGGAACGCGTCTCTTCCGGCACAATCCAGAAAAAATCAGACTCCCAATCACAACCGTTCTCCCACGCCTTTTCCGGACAGGCTTGCATCCTTCCGCGCAACCCCTTCAACTCACCGATCCCCGCGGCGGTCTTGCCCACCCGCTTGAACGCAACGTCGTAGGTCCGGGCGAACGTCGTCATCCGAAACGCAACGTTATCGTCCGGGGATGCACTCAGCCGGGATGCGTAACCCTGCATTCTCGTCACGTCCGGGGGCGGGTGCACCGATGGAACGGTGCAGAACGAGTTCCGGGTATCCTTCCTCATCACGGGTCCCCTATTTGTGCCGGGCCTTCATCGCCCGTCCCAGCTTCGCGCTCTTCGCGGCGAGGTCAAGAATGTGGATGGGCCGCCTGGCCCATTCGGGTGTAATCACGAGGGTTTCATCTTCTGTCAGGTGCCTGGCGATATTTTCATAAAACACTTCCCACCGGCTGGCCATGTTGGCGCCCTTTGTAACCACCTTTTCGTTTCCCTGCTGCCGGATCAATTCGTAGGTGCGTCCGTCGAAGATATAACTGCCTTCGGTACCCGAGATCTCCAATTGTCCGGGCCTGGGATTTGACTCCAGAGAAGATACCGTAAGACTCAGCCAGGCGCCGCTCTCAAACCTGACCACCGCGCACGCCACGTCTTCGTTCGTATCGTCCTTCCACGGTGTACGGTCGGCCCAGACGCCCGTCTTTGCGAATCCGGAGACCTCGACGACGACCGAGGGTATGATCTGGAGCCCGTACTCCAGCAGATGCACCCCCCAATCGTACATAATGCCCCCGGAAATCGAACGGCTGCTCCGCCACCAGTCTCCCGGGTAACCGTATCCGCCGATTCGAGCGTCGACGCGATAGATCTCGCCGATCGCCTTCTCGTCGTGGAGATGCTTGAGCGCCTCCAGGACGCACCCGTCCCAGTGCCGGTTGTGGTACGCGGTAACCAGCAGACCACGCAATTCGGCCTCGCGAATCATAGCGTCGCATTCTTCTGTCGTAATGGCAAACGGTTTCTCGCTGATGACGTGACGTCCCGCGCGAAGGCACTGCAGGGCCAGCTCTGCATGGGTGTTGTGCGGTGTAATCAGCACCACCAGGTTCACGTCAGACTCCCGCAGCATTTCACCGACGGTGGGATACAATTCGATGCCGGGGAAATCCTGCTTTGCCGCATCCAGCCGCTTCGGATCGGTTTCCGCCACCGCGCATGGCGTCATGCCCGCTTTCCGTGTATCGGTCAGGTGCCTCCGGCCCATATCGAAAGCCGCGCCGTATCCGACCACCCCTGTCTTCACGTCCGCTGCCCGTGTGAATCTCGCCATGGATTGCCCCTCAGTCAGCTTTCGCGTTCACACATCAAAGACGAGTCCCGGCATCTGGACACGCCGGGACTTCGCTGGACATTATCGAGCAAAATTGTCATCCGACTTCTGATAGTCGATGCAGACCCGTCGGGACTGCCGGTCGCCGACGGCGGTCAGGATCCGTCGGTTTTATCCGGAGAACTTCCATCCCCGTCCTGAGGGCCGTCCTCCGTCTTCTCGGGGTAGAGCACGAAACGCGCGTAATTCTCCATATCAAAGTGCTTGCGCGCGGCGTCCCGGATAATATCGGACGTCAGACCGTTCACCAGATCGTTGTACTTAAGTATGTTAGCGGGATCCAGTCCCAGCCAGTAGTTGGACGAGAGCGACCTTCGCCAGAATCCGTTTTCCTTCAGCGCCGCTTCACGCGCGCGGCGGTCCGCCTCCTGGACTTTCTCAATATTCGTTTCCGATGCGCCGAACTGCTTGAGGCTGTCGATCTGGGCGAAAACCGCCCGCGTCAGTTGTTCGACGCTGTCGGGCGCGCAGCCGAAGCTGATCCGTATACTGTACCGCTGTTCGGGATAACGGGTTGTTGACAAGCCAACGCCCACGCCGTAGGTGCCGCCCATCTCCTCCCTCAGGACCTCGCGAAGCCTGATTCGGAGTACGTCGATTGCCGATCCCAGGTTATAACTGTTTTTCCGGCTCCATTCGAATGGCCCGGTGAAGACGATCCGGTTGCTGCTCTTCGGTTCGAGCCCCTTATGTACTGTTTTTTCGATTACGCCCCGGGGAGGCCGTATTCCCACGTCGCGCCAGGTCTCGTTTCGCCGCGTCGCGGGCAGCCCGCCCAGGTACGTCTTAACCAGACCACGGATGCCTTCCACGTCGATGTTGCCGACAAAAAAGAACGTGAAATCGCTCGCATCGGCGAACCGGTCCCTGTAAATCTCGAACGAACGCTCCAGATTCATTTCATCCAGAAGCGCTTCCGACCAGACCCGCGCGCGGTGGTGGTACTGCGACATGGTGACCTGAATCGTATCTCCGAATGCCGCACCCGGGCTGGCGCTTCGGTTTTCGAGCGATCCGCGGATGCGCTGCACGTAGGCCAGAAACGCGTCGGGGTCTTTTCTCGGCGCCGTGAACGTCAGGTAGACCAGTTGAAACATCGTCTCCAGATCCTTCAGTGAGGCACTGCCCCTGACCCCTTCGCGCAGTTCTTCGATCCAGGGCGATACACGCACGACCGTGCCGGCCAGTTTCTTTTCCAGACCGATCGCGTCGAATGTCCCCAGGCCGCCCTCCTGCATCACCGAGGATGCCGTCGCCGCCGCAAGGTAATCCTGGTCCGAAACCAGCCCGTGTCCGCCGGGACTGAATGCCGAAAACAGCACCTCGTCGTTTTTGAAGTCGGTCGGCTTCAGCACAACGCGCACACCATTCGACAGCGTCCATTCGGTCACGTCCAGTTCAGCGATCTTATTCTCCTTGACGATTTCGCCGGGCGCGGGCGGCGCCTCGACGAGTGGTTGGGCCGAGGCCGCGTCTTCGTACGGCTCTATCTCCGTCTCGTTGACGCGCGCGATTACCCCGGTCAGTTCCGCTTCGGTAGGCATCGTCACGCCCTGTTTCTCCGGACCATCGACCAGAACCACGCGGTTATGCCCGGTGATCCACTCCCCGGCGAGGCGGTTCACCTCGGCCAGCCGGATTCCCGGAACCATTTCCCGGAACATACCGTATTCGTGCTCGATTCCCGGAATCGGCTCACCCGTCAGGAAATGCCTGATATACTCCCCGGCAAACCTGCGGGACCGGACTTTGTCCCGCTCCGCGTAAGCGCGCTCCATCCCCCGGAGCGCCTCCGTCTTTTCGCGGTCGAGTTCCGACTCGGTAAACCCGTGCAGGCGTACCCTTCTGGCTTCCGTGAGTACCGCTTCGAGACCCCGTAGTATCCCACCCTCTCTCACGACGGCGCCCTGCACGTAGAACTCGCTTGTCCTGATAAATCGCCCCTGGTTGGAGTACGCGAACAGAAAGGGCGCGTCGGGCTTTTTCGTCAACTCACGCAGCCGCGCGTTCAGCATCCTGTTGTACAGGGACTCGACGATGTTCTGGCGATAGGCCTCCGCCGAGTCCTGTTCCCGCACAGGTTGTTTGTAATAGATGGAGACGTTTGTTCGCGTCGCCTCCGGATCGGTGGCGATTGCGAACAGTGTCTCCTCGTGACCCGGAACCGGATGCAACGTCCGCTTTCTGGGTTGGCTCACCGCGGGAATCCGGCCGAAATGTGTCTGAATCAATCTCTCGATCCATTCCGTTTCAAAATCGCCCACCGCAATGACGGACATGAGATCCGGACGATACCATTCCCGGTAAAACCGCTTCGCCGCCTCGTGCCTGAAGGTGTCCAGCACGGCCTTTTTTCCAATGGGCAGCCTCTCCGCGTACCGGGAGCCCTGGAGCAGGATCGGGAACTGCTTGTCCCGCAACCGTGCACCAGCGCCCTGGCCCAACCGCCATTCCTCGATCACCACCCCTCTCTCCTTGTCGATCTCCTCCGCTTCGAACAGTATGCCGGACGCCCAGTCTTCCAGAATCCGGAACGCCTGTGTCACAATCCGTGCGCTGTCCGTGGGCACCTGGAGCATGTACAACGGTTTCATCGAAGCTCGTGTACGCGTTCAGGTCCGGGCCGAACCGCATGCCGATCGATTCCAGATAATCCACCAGGTCCTGTTTGGGAAAATTCCTGGTGCCGTTGAACGCCATATGCTCAACGAAATGAGCCAGGCCCTGCTGGTCCTCGTCTTCCAGAATCGAACCCGCGTTCACCACCAGGCGCAACTCCGCCCGGTTCTCCGGCCGTTTGTTCTCACGAATGATATATTGGATGCCGTTCTGCAGCCTGCCAAGCGTCAGATTCGGATCCACCGGCAGTTTCGGAGGCGCCGGCGGCGGCGCGGGTGGTGGCGGCGGCGCCTTTTGCGAGGACACGCAGGCGACGAACAGGGTCAGACACAACAAAATCGTTAGTCGAAGTGCGTATTTCATAGTAAAAGCCTCAGCTTTCAGGGGTCCACGTCCCGGCGAGGGGTCGATGGGTGAACGACTTCGTGCCTTCTCCAATATAATCGCCGGCAATCTGCCCGTTTCCTTCAATGATGTATTTGTAAATCACAAGGCCCTCGAGGCCTACGGGCCCCCTGCTGTGCAGCCGGTTGGTGCTGATGCCCACCTCCGCGCCAAGGCCGTAGCGAAACCCGTCGGCAAACCGGGTCGACGCGTTGTGCAACGTGGACGCGGAATCCACCTCACGCAGGAATCTGGACGCCGCGCCCCCGTCTTCTGTAACAATCGCATCGGTGTGGTTGCTGCCGTAGC
>CAXXJS010000034.1:0-63873 GCA_963662665.2 Candidatus Latescibacterota bacterium | reverse complement strand
CCCTGAATGACGAAATAACATCCCAGGCAGAAAATCAGGGTATTTCGCAACCCCGAGACCACCCAGAAGCCGGCGCTGGCCGACGCACGGTGCGTCTGAGTCTGCATCGCGAACGAAAGGCCTTCCCTGGTTTCTGCCGCGAACGCCCTGTCCCCGCGTCTTTCCCGCCCATAGGCCTTTACCAGCCTTGCCCCGCTGAGCCGCTCCTGCAGCCCCACGGACACATCGTCCATTTGCCGCCGCCAGCGCCGGCTCGTTACACGTATGGGCCCTACGAAGATTCTGTAATTGACCACGTACAGGGGAATCAGAACGGTCATCAGCAGTGCCAGCTTCCAGTTCAGCCCGTAGCAGATACCCATGGCTGCGACGACCGATACGAAATCCGTTATCACGCGCAGCATCTGCATAGAGACCATCTGCCCCACCGTCGCAACGTCCCCCATCATCCGTGACATGACTTTGCCGGTACCCATTTCGTCATGGTATCCCAGCGAAAGCCTGAATATGTGCTCATATAATGTCAGCCGGACCTTCATGATCAGGCGGCTGGATATGTAGGAAAACGTAAATGCGTTCACCACGCGCAAGCCGGCGGCGAGTACCGGCACGAGGATAAGCAGCGCCAGTGCCACCTCCAGCATTTCCCATCTGCCCACCACGATAACCTCGTCCACGATATACATGGTAATCAGCGGTGGCGCCATTTCCAGAAACGCAAGCAGAACGATCAGTCCCAGCGCGGCCGACAGACGCGGTGCGTAGGGACGCACGAATTGCAGCAACTTTCGAAAGTTTTCAGATTTCGAATCCGGTTCCACCGTACATGCTCCCACCCTGCGCGCAGGAATTTACGTGATCGAAGCCGACCACAAGACAGCTTGATAAATATAAACACAAAAAAACGGGATTTCAACTTTCGGCTATCGAACGATGTCCACGCCTTCCGAGGATGTCTACGTGCGTCCAGGGAAGGCGCGAACCGAAAAACCGCCTGATCCGGTCGAGAGAACCTTCGGATTCTTCCTTCCACCGCCTGCGGGCAGGCCGCTTTCTCTTGCATGTTCACGTGTGTTCAGCCATGATTTAGCGGACGAACGCGTTTATTCTGACGTAATGTGTTCGCCCGCGAAAAAATTCGCCAGAGAAGAGCTTTATCTTTCTCGACCGCCCGTCGGATACTCGCCCCCATGGACGTTTCCAGCCTCACCATCTCACAGGTCCGCGATCTCCTGCGTCATCCGGGAGATATTGACGCGGTCCTCCTGGATATACTGGATGCCGATCCTCGCGCCGGTGTGCGCAGCCTGGCTCTCAAAGAACGTCGACGCCTGAAATCAATTGCAGCCGAACGCGCACGCCAGGAGAAAATGCAGGCTCTGGAAAACCGGTTATACGCGCGGGGCCTTTCCCGAATTGCCGGCGTCGACGAAGCCGGGCGGGGGCCGTTGGCCGGTCCGGTCGTTGCCGCCGCGGTGATCTTCCCGCCGGAGACCCTGATCCCGGGTGTGAATGATTCCAAAGTGCTCACTCCGAGCAAGCGTGAGAGCCTCTATGAGTGCATCAAAGAAGCCGCTGTCGCACATGGCATCGGCGAGGCATCGGCCCAGGAAATCGACCGCATCAATATCCTGCAGGCCACTTATCTTGCCATGCGCCGCGCCATTGAGCGGCTTGGCGTCCCTCCCGACCGCGTTCTTGTGGACGGCCCCGGCGTACCGGGAAGTCCCTATCCCGAATCCGCCGTGATCGACGGCGACGCAGCCTCGCACTCCATTGCGGCCGCGTCCATCCTCGCCAAAGTCACCAGAGACCGCAAAATGGTGGCCTTTGAAAGTGAATTCCCGCAATACGGTTTCGCCGGTCACAAGGGATATGGAAGCGCGGACCACCGGCGGGCCCTCCGAATCCATGGACCCTGTCGAATCCATCGCAGATCCTTCAACGGGGTGCAATCGGCCGACCGTGCCGGGAGTCCCGGCGACTTCGATACAGGAAACGATGTTGTGCGGGATCCTGTTGATCCGATATACGGGACCGGCACGACCCGCCGGTCCCGAGGCGGGTCACCGAAGGCGCGCGTGGGCGGACGTACCCGTCGTATCGAAAATGCACAGACTGGCCTGTCATGGTCCGGAAAGAAAGGGGAGAACGCGGCCGCCGCCCTGCTCGCAAGAACAGGCTACCGTATCCTGCGCCGGAATTACCGGGCGGCGGGAGGAGAAATCGACCTGATCGTATCCACGGGCCACACCCTTGCGTTTGTCGAGGTGAAAACCGCCGCCGTACAGGGCTTCGGCCCGCCTGAGACCCGCGTGACCGTCCAAAAACAGCGTCAGATCGTTCGGGTCGCAAGGGCGTATCTCCAACGCCACCCTGCCCCTGATATGGCGCCGAGATTCGACGTGGTCGCCGTGGATTTTAAGAGCGCGCCGCCTCAGATTCGGCATCTCAAAGCGGCATTTCGTCCGGAATCCTGATAAATCTTGACATCGCGTCATCTTGTGTGTATATTTGTCGATTTGTCTGAAAATCAAGGGCTTATCCACCTGAAATCGGTAAACCATGGCGACTGAACTCATCCCTCGCGTTAAAGGAGTCAGGGATTTCTACCCTGACGACTGGGCACGTCTGAAGTGGCTCGGTGAAAAGTGCATCGCGCTTGGCGCCGGTTTCGGCTACCAGGAATACGAGGGCCCGATCCTGGAATATATGGACCTCTACCTGGGAAAGACCAGCGAAGAAATCGTGGGACGGCAGACGTTCTCGTTGTCCGGCCGCGACGAAAAAACGCTGGTACTTCGACCCGAACTCACACCCACGCTCGCGCGCATGGTAGCCCAACTGGAAGGTCGGCTCATATTTCCTCTACGCTGGCAGTCCTACGGACGTTTCTACCGGTACGAACGTCCGCAGCGCGGCAGGGGACGGTCGTTTTTCCAGTGGAACATCGATCTGCTCGGAAGCGATTCCCTCCATGCCGACGTTGAAATCGTCACGATCGCCTGTGAGTTGTTCAGAATCCTGGGGCTTTCGCCAGATCAGGCAACGGTGAGACTCAATGACCGCAGGGGTCTCGAATGTCACCTTATCCGCTCCCTGGGCCTCTCCTCGGAGCAGATCCGCCCACTGTTCTCCATTGTGGACCGGATTGACAAGATGCCCTTCGAAAAATTCTGCGCGGGCGTGGAAAGCCTCGGTTTGAACTCGGATCAGATCGAAGGGCTGGTAAAGACACTCCAAAGCAAAGACCCCGGATTCTCGCCGTGGCTTGAGCGCGTCCTCAGACTGCTTGAAAAGAACAACGTATCCGAATACGTGGAACCCGATTTGAGAATCGTGCGCGGGTTCGATTACTACACCGGAATCGTATTTGAAGCCTGGGCGAAAGATGCGCTCAAACGCGCCTTGTTCGGCGGCGGCCGGTACGACAACCTGACCCTGCAGGTTGGCGGCAAAAGGCAGGTCCCCGGCGTGGGCTTCGCGGTTGGCGATATGGCAATCATGGAACTGCTGAAAGCATCGGATTTGCTCGCCGAAGCATCCGCTCCAGTCGCCGACCTGCTGGTTACGGTCTTTTCCGAAGACACGGCCGAGCAAGCTGCCGGATTTGCGCGTTCGGCCCGATCCCTGGGACTTGCCGTCGAACTCGGTCTGAAGCCCGGCCAGCGCCTTGACCGCCAGCTTAAATACGCCGACCGTAAAGGCATTCCGTTCGTAACCATCATTGGGCCCGACGAAGTGCGGTCGGAAACCGTTGTGCTGAAAAACCTGAAGACAGGCGCACAGTCCGTCCTGCCGTCGGGCAACGTCAATAAGCTTGTGGAACACATAAAAACAAAGCGTTAACACCCAAGATCCGGTATGCGGCGATGCCCTTACGGCATTCCCGCATCTCCATTCGCCCCCCTTTCCGGAGCCCTGACTATGGCGGAATCCCTCGGCGGCTGGAAACGCACGCACACCTGCGGCGACCTTCGCGCGCCGGACATCGGCACGCAGGTCACCCTGATGGGCTGGGTCGCCAAACGCAGAGATCACGGCGGTGTGATTTTTACGGATTTGCGCGATCGAAACGGTCTCACACAGGTTGTCTTCCGTCCCGATTTGAACCCGGAGGTACACGGCAAGGCGGAAGCCATCAGGAATGAATTCGTCGTGGCAGTAAAAGGGAAGGTGGAATCGCGACCGGAAGGCATGGCGAATCCCAACCTGCCAACGGGCGAAATAGACATCGAGGCATCCGAACTGAAAATCCTGAACGAGTCCGAAACTCCGCCCTTTCTCATTGAAGCGGAGTCGGATGCCAACGAGGAAGTCCGTCTGCGCCATCGTTACCTCGATCTCCGCCGGCCCGATCTGCAATCCGACATCCTGCTGCGACACCGCATATCACAAGCCACGCGGCGATTGCTCTCCGACAACGGCTTCATCGAAGTCGAAACCCCGTTTCTGATGAAAAGCACGCCGGAAGGCGCACGGGATTACCTGGTGCCCAGCCGGGTCAACCCCGGGCGTTTCTACGCTTTGCCGCAATCGCCCCAGACCTATAAACAACTCATCATGGTGGCCGGGTTCGACCGTTATTTCCAGATCGTGCGTTGTTTCAGAGATGAAGACCTCCGCGGGGACCGGCAACCGGAATTCACCCAGATCGACATTGAGATGTCGTTTGTCGATGAAGAGGACGTAATGATTGCGGCCGAACGGCTTACCGCCAACCTGTTCAAGGAAATTCTGGACATCGACCTGCCACGACCTTTTCCCCGCATCACCCACAAAGAGGCGATCGACCGGTACGGTTCCGACAAACCGGACACACGTTTCGGGTTCGAGATCGTCGACCTGGCCGCGGCCGCCGAAGCCTCGGAGTTCCAGGTATTCAAGCGTGTCCTTACCGCCGGGGGTCAGGTCCGCGGCATCAATGCCAAGGGTTGTGGTACTTTCTCGCGCAAACAGATAGACGACCTGGGCGTTTTCGTGAGCGGCTTGGGCGCCAAGGGGCTCGCATGGATCAGGGTCACCGACAGGGGGATGGAGTCAGCGATTGTCAAATACTTTCCGGAACAGGCGAGGGTCCTGCTTCGGCAGGCGCTTCAAGCGAAGCCCGGCGATCTGCTGCTTTTCGCGGCAGACCAGCCCGCGATCGTGGCCGACGTACTCGGCAATCTGCGCCTGAGGTTGGCCAGACTCCTGAACCTGCCTGACCGCAATCGATTCAGCTTCGGGTGGGTAACTCATTTCCCCCTTGTGGAGTGGGATGCCCGTGAGAAGCGGTACGCGGCGTGCCACCACCCGTTCACCTCCCCCGTGGACGAAGACCTGCAGAAAATGTCCACCGATCCGTCCGGCGTACGTGCGCGGGCATACGACCTGGTGCTTAACGGGAATGAAATTGCAGGCGGCAGCATTCGTATTCACAGCCGGGAAATACAGGAAAAAATGTTCGACGTTCTGGACATTTCTCCGGCGGAAGCGGAAGAAAAATTCGGGTTTCTCCTGGATGCTTTCCGCTATGGCGCGCCTCCCCACGGGGGGATCGCCTTCGGGTACGATCGCCTGGTCGCCCTTATGGCAGGCCGGGATTTCATCCGCGACGTGATCGCCTTCCCGAAAACCAATAATGCCGCCTCCCTGATGGACGGCGCTCCGTCGGCGGTCGACGCGGACCAGATGAAAGAACTCGGCATCCGATTGCTAGGCGCCGAATCGCTCCATCCCTGACCCCCGTATATACGCTGTCCCACAAGCGATCACGCAGATTTTTTTCTTGACTTTAGCCCATTCTTGTAGTAATTTGGAGGCACTAATTGCAACTCGGAAAGACGGTGTTTTCGCGCGTTTTTCAGAATTCGTCAACATAGTCGTCGGATTCAGATTGTCTGTCAATTCAACGTTAGTCCAACGCATGAACACGTGTCCCCAAGGAGACATCGATGGCTAAGCGCAATTTGATGGATCGTTTCACGGGATTTGGCGTCGTGCTGGCGCTGTTCTTGCTTCCTCTTCTCTCGGGCTGTATTGCAATGGCCTCGGATGAAGATCTGCAGATGCTGGAAGAGGCCAGAAACAATGCGCGGGCTGCCGAAGCGGAACTGGATGCCTGCCGGCAGAAGCGGGCTGAACTGGAACGCACGCTGGCCGAAAAGAAAGAAGAACTTCAAAGAGTGACCGCCGATAGGGACGCCGTGCAGAACGCCCTGAATCCGTAATGGAAAGGAGTTTCCAGTGAAGAATCGTAGACACATCGGGTTTTCGCTCGTCTGCACCGCGCTAGCGATTGTTTTGGTACCGTTGGCCGCCTTTGCCCAGTCGGAAGACGGAATGACGTACGAAGAATACGAAATGCAGCTTGCGAGCGTTCAGCAGAACATCCAGGAAATCAAACAGAAAGTTCAGGAGTGTAAAGACGCGGGAGACGGGGTCTCCCAGCAGATCGCCGGCGTGGAAGCGCAGATTGCGAGTACGACGCAGGAACTCCTGGACCTTGTCGGGTGTCCGGATCAGGCTTGTATCGACGCCTATCTGGCCACGTTGGATCGTATCGAAGGCCAGTTGAGAGCCCTTATGAATCTTCCCGACGCCGATTTATTCGACCAGCGAGATCATTTCGACGGGATTTCCGAAGAGGTCGAGGGACTCAAACAGAACAACATCCGCCATATTCCGAAAGCCAAGATGAAGCTGAAGTCGATTGCGCAGCTTGTCGAGAGAATCGCCGCACGGATGCCCGCGAAGAAAATCAAAGACTACACGGTACTCCGGAACGACAGCCTCTGGAGGATCGCCAGGAGTGAGGAAATTTACGACAACGCCTACCTCTGGCCCCGCATCTATCTCGAAAACCGGGACAAGATCAAGAATCCCGATCTCATCTACCCCGATTGGGTCCTTCAGATTCCGTTTGGCGTAGACAGAGGGCGGCATCTCGTCCTCCAGGGACATACCCTTACGAGCATTGCGGGTATGATTTACAACGACCCGACGAAATGGCACCGCATTTTTCGGGCGAACAAATCTCAGATCAGAGACCCGAACCTGATCTTCCCGGCACAGGTTATAGACGTTCCGGAAAACTGATCGATCACCGGACTCCACGGTTTCGAACGACGGAGATTTTCGTCCTCAGAAAATGGAAAGCGACTCACACCACGAATAAGACTACTGAAAAGCTCTCGTTTCCGGAGTCTGGCCGGAACGAGGGCTTTTTTTATTTGGTGAAATGACTTAACCTATTGAGAAATCCAACCTTATCTCATCAGCTATCCATCCAGGGCGTCGATCCCCTTACCCTGTATGGCCACAACGACGTCAACCTCCTGGCGCTTGAGGCCCGATACGGCGTTGACGTCACGGCCCGGGGCGAAACCATTACAATCACAGGCCCCGCCTACAAAGTCCGGCATGTTTCAGGCCTGCTGCAAGAGATGGTCTCGTGCCTTCGACGCGGGGACACGCCCGAGCGACCACACCTGTCAGACGGCAAGACCCCCCGCATCGCGGCGTCCGAATCCGAAAAAATCGTTCTCGTCACCCAGAAATGCGTGATTCGGCCACGTTCGGCGGCACAGCAACAATATGTGAACGGAATCGAGAATTTCGATATTGTCTTCGGTATCGGCCCAGCCGGGACCGGCAAGACCTACCTGGCTGTCGCCTGCGCCGCCGCCGCTCTGAAGCGCAAGGAGGTTTCGAGGATTATTCTGACCCGTCCGGCGGTGGAAGCAGGAGAGAATCTGGGTTTTCTACCGGGCGACATTCAGGAAAAGGTCGACCCGTATCTTCGACCGCTATACGATGCACTGAGAGACATGATTCCCGGTGAGCAGTTGCAGCACCTCCTTGAAAATCGGACGCTGGAAATCGCACCGCTTGCATTCATGCGAGGTCGTACGCTCAACAACGCCTTTGTCATTCTGGATGAGGCTCAGAACACGACCATCAGCCAGATGAAGATGTTTCTCACACGACTGGGGGCCAACTCCAAGGCCGTTGTCAATGGCGATGTCACCCAGATCGACCTGCCGCCCGACCATGTGTCAGGGCTGGTCCACGGCCAACAGATACTTTCCCATATCGAGGCGGTCCGGTTCGTCCATTTCACCGAACAGGACGTCGTGCGCCACGCGTTGGTCCGGAAGATTATCTCTGCCTACGACCGTTTTGAAAGCGAAGTACGCACCCAGGCAACGGATACTCCCGGGCTGAACGACGACGAGGGACATCAGGAAAACGTAAAGGGCGATGCAAGCGATGATACGTAGTCTCCGACGAATATTATTGCATACCGGGCTCGTAGGAACCCACGCCGACAGTGCAGCGGGCGAGGCGCCATCCCGGCGCAAGCTGCGGTTGCGTATAAGGGTTCTGCTGCGGGCGGGGTTGATGTTCACCCTGGTTGCCCTGTTGACGTATTTCTTCCCGATTGCAAGAAGAAACTATGAACACAGTGCCTTCAGTGAGGGCACGATCGCACCCTATGAGGTTATTGCGCCGGAAAACTTCAAAGTACTCAAGAACGAGACCGAATATGGCCGTGAAGTGGAGGTAGCACGCAGCGACGTTCTTCCAATCCTGACCCTGAACGCGGAAGTGGCGTCCGATCGTCGACGCGCCATGGACGGATTCTTCGAAGATCTGGATGCGTTGAGCGTTTTCGCCGTCCCGGATTCGGTGGTTTACCAACTTCAACAGTCGCATTCGGAAATCGGATCCGTATCTCAGACCAGCCTTCGCTTTCTCATCAATCAGGCGATCAACTACCCCACCGGATTCGAAAAGCTTCGCACGACGGTTCGCGAGCTTCTCGTTTCCAGTTATACGGATGGCGTATTGAACCGGGACTCGGAAGTCCTCGGTAAAGATATCAAGGAAGTGCTCCTCGTCCATGGTGATTTGGAGCGCCGCGTTTCGGCAGCGCCGATCCGCGGCGTGGAGTGGTATGAACGGAGCCTGCAGGATGAAATAGACACGCGGTTTCCCCAGGGAACGCCCGCGGAAATAAAGGCCGTCTACGAGCTAGTCGTGGTATTTCTAGCGCCCAATCTCACCTACAGTGCGGATGAAACCGAACTGCGAAAGGACGAGGCGGCGGCGAGGGTCTCACCCTATAAGGGTTCCGTTCTGGGAGGCGAGCGCATCATAGACAAACACGACCGGGTGACCTCCGAACACATGGACCAGCTTCGTTCTCTGGCTGTACACATGAACAGGGCGATCGACAGGGTCCCCTATCTATACCATCTCCAGGTTGGCGCGCAGGCCGCGGTCAGCGCCTTGCTGGTTGCCATTCTGTTTATGTTTCTTCACGTCTCCCGACCCTCGATCTTCGCGTCAACAGCCAATCTTGTCCTCTTTGGCATCCTGGTCATCATGCCGTGCCTCGTCGCCTCGTACGCGGCGACCGTGTCGTCGGTCACGCCCCTGTTGGTGCCGGTTGTGCTATCGGTGATGCTGGCTACCGTACTCTTCGACACCGAAGTCGGCCTGGTCGTATCGTTCGTGTGCGCCACACTGTGTGCAAGCATCGTGGGAAGCCTATCCTTCGGACTGATCTACATGATAACGGGGGCCGCAGGAGCGTACTCCGTGCGCCCGGTCCACCGTCGAAGCGACTTTTTCTACCGTTCCATCGCCTTTCTCGTCGGTGCTTATCTTATCTCCACGCTCGCCACGGCCACCCTGTTGTTCAGCTATTCCAGTTTCGGAGAATTTTTCCAGAAGGTCAGGTGGGATCTTGTGCTGGGTACCTTCACGGCCTGTGCATCTTCGGTTCTGACCATCGGCCTGCTCCCCATATTCGAAAGCGCATTCAGCGTTGTCACAACCTATACACTGCTGGAACTCTCGGATCTGAACCGGCCGCTGTTGCGAAACCTGGCCATTCGGGCGCCCGGTACTTACAGTCACAGTATCATTATGGCCAGGCTCTCGGAGGCGGCCGCCGAAGTTATCGGAGCCAACGCCCTGCTGGCTCGAGTGGGCTGCTACTACCATGACATCGGCAAGATGATCCGGCCCCACTACTTCATCGAGAATCAGAAAGGCGTGAATCCGCACGATGAACTCCAGCCTCGTCTAAGCGCACTTATTCTGATCTCCCACGTGAAGGACGGAGTCAGAATGGCCGAAGAGGAAGGTCTGCCGCGCGTCATTGTCGACATGATATCCCAGCATCACGGCACCAGCGAAATCGCGAGTTTCAAAAAAAGTGCCCTGGAACGCAGCGCCCCGCACGAGGTACTCGACGCCGATTTCCGGTACCCTGGTCCGCGGCCTCAGACCAGGGAGGCCGGCATCGTCAGCCTGGCCGACGCGGTCGAATCCGCAATTCGCAGCCTCAACGCCATATCGCCCGAAGAAACGCGTGACATGGTTCAAACGCTCGTGAAGGGGAGGTTTACCGCCGGAGAATTGGACGAATGCGACCTGACGCTTAGAGACCTCACGCAAATTCAGGAGGCATTTCTACCCATTCTCGAGGCCACGTGGCACAGCCGCGTTGCCTATCCGTGGCAGCACGAACAGACACGGGTTCAATCCAGGCGCAGGAAGGAAGTCCTTTGAACCGGATCCGCATTGAACAGGCGACACCGCTTACGGTAACGTCCGACCTGACGAACCTCGGCGTCCTTCTCGACAGGGTCCTCGAGGATCATCGTGCCGCCGGCACTCTCACTCTGGTTCTGGCTGACGACGCGGCGCTCTCCCGCCTGAACGGGGAGTTTAAGGGAAAACCTGTGCCGACGGATGTTCTTTCCTTCGATCTGGCGGATCCGATCCACCCCGAATGCGACGATCTGGGTGAAATCTACATTTCCGTGGATCGAGCCGAAGTACAGGCCCTCGAAGCTTCCCGGCGCCTTTCGGACGAAATAGCGTGGCTTGCGATTCACGGCACCCTTCACCTGCTAGGGTACCGCCACGACTCTCCCCGGTCCAGTGCTTCCATGCGTTGCAGGGAACGCGAATATCTGGCGCGGTTTCGGGAATGCATACACGTGAAAGGAGCGTGAATCCATTTTGGATGACTCCGAGTGGTTGGCAGCACTGGTCGTTGGCGGGTCTCTGGTCGTCACCGCTTTGATCGCCCGTGTGGGCGCAATCGGCAGTACAATATCCCGGGCGACGCTTGAACGCCTCCGCGACGAAGCCGTACCCCGCGCGAACCTGCTGCTTTCGATGTACAAACCAAGATACGCTCTGGGCCTGACGGTCACGTTCGGCCAATCACTGTCAATCGCGATGGGCGGCCTGGCGTTCGCTTTCCTCGCCCGATCCGTGCTGGACGATTTCGCCTGGCCATTTCTCAGAGACCTGCTTGGCATCACCGTATTCGTGTTGATATCGCTGCTGATTGACAATGCAATCTCGTTTTACAGGCGCGAAGAAGGGTCCGACCGCCCGCTGCCCCACCTGATTGCCGTTTACTACCCGCTATATGTGCTGCTTCTGGCCCCGACGCTGCTCTTGCAGAAAACGCGGAGCCTTTTTGTCAGCGAAACCGATACCAGGGCCATCAAGGAGGAAGAACTGCGGCAAATCGTGGAAACCGAGACCGAGGAAGGGACCATCGAAGAGGAAGAGCGGGACATGATCGCGGGCATATTCGAATTCGGCGACACGACCGTAAAGGAAGTGATGGTGCCGCGTATTGACATGGTGTGCGCCGAGATCTCCTCCGAACCGGCGGAAATCCTGGCCCTGATTCAGGAGAAACGGCACTCCCGCATTCCCATTTACCGCGAACGCGTGGACCATATCGAAGGTGTGGTTTACGCCAAGGATCTGCTCGAGCTTCTAAGCACGGGACAGGCGTGGACACCCGAAAACGCCATGCGAAAACCGTATTTTGCGCCTGAAAACAAGAAAATCGCGGAGTTGATGAGAGAGTTCAAGACCAACAAGGTACATATGGCGATTGTCATCAACGAATTCGGCGGCACGTCCGGTCTGGTCACACTCGAAGACCTGATTGAGGAGATCGTCGGCGAGATTCACGACGAATACGACGAGGAAGAACAGCTGTTCCGCTGGGACGAAGACGGGCACGTGCTGGTTGCCGATGCGCGCCTCGATATAGACGATCTCAACCTGATCCTGAATATCGAACTCCCCCGAGACGGGTACGAGACCCTGGGGGGCTTCATTTACAACCACCTGGGGCGCGTTCCGGGTCCCGAGGAGACGTTTGTGTTCGAAAACCTGACGCTCTGGGTCGAGGAAGTGGTCGGCCAACGCATTACCACGGTCCGGATCGTCAAACAGGAACCCGATCGGAACAAGCAGGACAAAACTCAAGAAATCGCTTGACAAAACACCCGGAATTGATAGATTTCAGTGTAGTGACATCATGGTCGCGGGGTGGAGCAGTCTGGTAGCTCGTTGGGCTCATAACCCAAAGGTCGCAGGTTCAAATCCTGCCCCCGCTACCAAGAAAACGAAAAGGAGGCCGAGTCGCTTCGGCCTCCTTTGTCTTGTGTGTCCCGGCCGTCGTTCGGATCAGCCGTTTACCGCTTTTCTGTACCCGCCGTTTCGTCCAGCGGGATCTTTCGCACAGAATCTCCCCTCCCCCCTTCCCACCCCGGCAATGACCGAAAGTCCCGCCTGAGCCGTTCACGCTCGTCTATGACGGTCTCTCCCCGGCTGATCAGCGGGTGGGGGTGACGCGTCTCGATTACTATCGTGCCGGGAAGTGGACCCCGTGGAATGTAACGATTAGAAATATAACCGGCCAAACACCTTGCCGCGATCTCCTTCGACGTTATATTTTATAGAATACGTTTTCGGGACAACCACGTGATGTCTTCTCACGGGGCGTCGTTGTAAGGAGACCCGACCCTGACTCCCCCACTGAACACACGGCCGTTTTCCCTGTCGTGTCCGCGCACACCCTCCCCCATAGAGCTGGTTGCCGAATGAAAAACCTTCGCGTAAACTGAACAAGCGAACGCCAATGGTTGTAGATCCAAACCGGCGCTAACTACAGGAGATTCCCGTCATGCAGTTCCAACTCACGGTCTCGCGGCTCGTGCTGGCTGTCTTGTGCATTAGTGCAGCCTCCTTTACCCCGACGTCGGCCGAAGAGGTCGAGAATGCCGAGGAAGTTGAAGAGGTCGAAGAGGAAGTCATCGTCTATGAAATGGACGCCATTACCGTTACCGGCTCGCGGATCAAGGGCGATGAACTCCTTACGCCGGCCCCGGTAATTGTCCTTACCAGAGACGAAATCAAGGTGCGGGGCCTGGCGTCAATCGGAGACGTGCTGCAGACCCTTACCGTTCAGTCCAATGCCATCAATACACAGGCCAACAACGGGGGAGACGGCTCCACGCGAATCAGCCTCCGCGGGCTGGGCGCTCATCGAACGCTGGTTCTGCTCAACGGCCGCCGCTTCGTGCCGGGCGGCACCGGCGCGAATTCCTCGGTGGACCTCAATGCCATTCCCGCCTCCGCCGTCGAACGGGTGGAAGTGCTCAAGGACGGCGCGTCGGCGGTGTACGGTTCGGACGCGATAGGGGGTGTCGTAAATGTCATTACGAGGTCCGGGACCGAGGGACTTGAGTTCGAATTCTATCAGGGGACGTCGGGTGAGGGCGACGGCGAAACGCTGGATATCAGCGTGACCGCCGGACTGAAGAGCGAAAAAGGCAGCGTCCTGTTTTCGGCCGGCTACCACAACCAGGGCCCCGTATGGACCGGCGACCGGTCCTTCAGCACCGAGGACAAGTCCTACGACTGGGAATCAAACGACGGCACCTATGCCGCAAGCGGCAGTTCCGCAACGCCTGAAGGACACATCATCGACCGGTCCGGCGACCCCGGCAACGAGGCGTGGCAGGCCGTGGTTTCGGCAGCCGGCGAAGGAGACGGCGACTACCACCGCGACCCCGACAAGGGATGGCGCCCGTTCAACTGGGCGGGCAACTCTTCCGACGGCAGCGGAGACCTGTACAATTACCAGCCGGAAAATTACCTTTACACGCCCCAGACCCGATACACCACCTTTCTCGGCGGCTCCTATGAATTCGCACCGGAGGCGAAGAGCTTCTTCGAGGTCTCGTATACCAACCGGCAGTCCGACCAGAAGCTCGCCCCGACACCTTTATTCATCATCAGTGAAGGCCTCTCCATATCTTCCATGAATGTCTATAATGTATTCGGCCGCGAGTTTAACGACGTCCGCCGCCGGTTCGTGGAGGCAGGGAACCGCAATTACATCCAGGATATCAACACGTACCGCATCGTGCTGGGCCTGGAATACCCGCTGATGGGTTTCAACACCGATTTGTCGTATACTTACGGCCGCAGTGAGGGTACGAATATCAACGAAGGTCGATTCATCCGCAGCAATCTCGCACACGCGCTTGGGCCGGCGGAGGAATGCGCCGCCATCGCCGACTGCGTCCCGCTGGACCTGCTGCACGGCGCCGGCACGATCACTCAGGATATGCTGGACTATATCCAGTATACGGGCATCGCCACGGGATATACCAAGCAGAAGATTCTGCAGTGGAACCTGACCGGAACGATTGCCGAACTGCCGGCCGGGCCTCTGGGTGTGGCCGCGGGCGTATCTTCCCGCTGGGAGGCGGGCGCCTATCTTCCCGACCCGGTAACGAAATCGGGAAATACGACCGGCAGCAAGCAGGAGTCGACCGAAGGCGCGTATTCGGTGAGGGCTCTCTACGGCGAGGCCTCCGTGCCCCTTTTTCGGGCAGAAGCCACAGGCCTGGACCTGACGGCGGCAGGCAGGGCATTCGATTACGACTCCTTCGGTAGCGGCTTCACGTACGAGGCGGGCGCCCGCTGCGAGCTTCCCCGAGGGCTGTCGCTCCGGGCCACGATATCCAACGCGTTTCGCGCGCCCGGCATCTCCGAGATGTTCCTCGGCCAGAGCGATGCCTTCCCGCTGGTAAGCGATCCCTGCAGCGTGGTCGACGAAGCGGGCAGCACCCGGTCGCTGACTGCCGAGCAACAGAGAAATTGCGCGGCCGCTGGCGTGCCGGCTGATTTCCAGGACTCGCGCGCGCAACTGCGGGCCAAAGTCGGCGGCTCTACCGACCTCGAACCGGAAACCGCCGCGATGATTACAGCCGGGCTGGTTTACCAGCCTGAATACGCTGAAAACCTGGATATTGCCATCAGCTACTATACCAATAAAATAGAGGATGTGATCGGAGCGCTTCCTGCAGGCCTACTTCTGAGCAACTGCTATTCGCAGGAAACCCCATCCTACTGTGATCAGATCGTACGGGACCCAAACACGAAGCTGATTACGACGATCTTTTCTCAAGGCGCCAACGTGGGCGAAACCGAAACCAGCGGACTGGACATCGAACTGGATTACAGGGTTGACACGCCGTTTGGAATGCTAACGACCCGCACGGAGAGCAATTTGCTTTTCAAATACGAGCAACTCGTTCCCGCGCCAGGGGGCCTCGAACTGGTCAAGGGCACGGGTTACTACGATCTGGGTGTCTTCCCCAGATGGCGTCATGCGCTAACGGCGGGACTGAGTCAGCCAAGGGTCTCCTTCGGCCTGAATCTGAAGTACGTCGGTGGGTTCCTGGAATGTGAAGACGACGATTGCAAGGGCCTGTACCGCGAGGACGTATCGGAAACGCCCGTGAGCCGCAAGGTCAGCCCAAACAGCACTCTGGGTGTATACGGAACGTATAGACTGGGTACTCGCGCGGGGGCATCCGTGTTGAGCGTTGGAATCAACAACGTCTTCAATCAGCGGCCGTCGGTGATATTCAACGGCTTTCTCGGCACGTCGGATGCCAGTACCTATGATTTCATGGGCAGGTATCTATATATGCGTCTTTCGCATTACCTTTAGCGATGGACACGCAGTATCGGCGCGTGGCGACGATACTGAACTTGTGCATGTACCAATAGTGACATAATGGCCGGCCGCAAGAACACTGCAGGTGTCGATGGAACCCCGTTTCAGACGATGCGTTCAAATTAAGGTACCCAGCCGTCTCGAAACCCCGGAATTTCAATGGTCCAACGCATCATCGCCATCGGCTTGATCTACTCGTGCATATCGGTCGCCTGGCTCATTCTGGGGCAGACCATCCACCTGCGCACGCTGGAACAGGACGACAAGCTCAAAGACGCCGTGGGGCAACTCTGGGGTACGGCCCAGACACAGCGGGCCCCTCAGATCTACCGTTTGAATCGCGTTACGCGAATTGAAACCGGCGCTCAGGGTGAGTCGATTTCCCGATCTGTAGACGAAAAACGCTTCCTGAGCCTCAAGTCCAGCCGAATCGACGTCGACCTGTTTCTCGAGCACCGCCGCAAGGGCCTGCTGTGGTATTCCACTTACCATGTCCGGTTTGCCGCTTCATATACCGTGTCCAACCCTACCGGCGAGTACCTGACCCTGTACTTTGATCTGGGACTGCCGGCCCATCGCGCAGTGTACGATGATTTCGCCCTGAGTGTTGACAGCCTGCGCATCGCGGACGTCCCTATCCGCGCCGGCCATCTGGTCCATCCGATCGATCTCGCGCCCGGCCAGGCGCTTCCCGTCCACGTGTCCTATCGCTCCCGTGGCCTGGAACAGTGGCGATACAGTTTTGGAGAAGATGTCAACCAGGTGACGGACTTCGAACTGGTGATACAAACAGACTTCGCCGCGATCGACTTTCCCTCCGACAGCGTATCCCCCACTTCCAAGACCCGGACGGGTGACGCCTGGACGTTGAAGTGGCGATACGAACATCTCCTTACAGGTGTGGATCTGGGGATGATCATGCCTGGCCGCCTCAACCCCGGTCCCTGGGTCAGGCAGGTCGTATTCGCCGCCCCCATATCGCTTTTTCTGTTCTTCTTCCTGCTCTTCATTTTCACCACCGTGCGCCACATCGACCTGCACCCGATGCACTACTTCTTCATCGGAGCCGCCTACTTCAGCTTCCACCTGCTGCTGGCCTACCTCGTTGACCACATGCTTATCCACTACGCCTTTGCCTTCGCCTCCGCGGTCTCAATATTCCTCGTTACATCGTACATGCGCCTGGTCGTGGGCACGCGCCTGGCCTTCGTCGAAATCGGCGCCGGGCAGTTCATCTACCTGGTGCTTTTCTCCTACACGTTTTTCTTTTCCGGCTATACCGGCCTGGCCATTACCATGTTGTGCATCGCTACCCTGTTCGCGGCAATGCAGTTCACCGGACGCGCGGATTGGAACGCGGTATTCGACAGGGAAGCCGCCCGGTCGACTTGACGGGGACCACGTACACTCCCCTGTCCAGCTTCGGACGTTGGAGAGTCTTACAATCCCTCTTCTCTCTTGTGTGGAGTACATGATTTCCCCTCGAGTCCTGATCAGGAAGTACTTTGGGTCGTTTCTGGTCGTCATTCTGGCGTTTTCCGCCGCCTGGTGCGGCGTGCCGGGGGACTTCACCGGCGACGGCCACGTTGGCTTCGAAGACTTTGTCGCCTTTGCACGGAACTTCGGAACCTCCCGGACCGACGACACATTCGACGACCGTTTCGATATGGACCTGGACGGACGGGTCGGTTTCAGTGACTTCATTCTGTTTGCAACCGCTTTCGGTGAGGCGAGTACGGACCTCCGCGAAGATCCAGTCTACCTGGACCAGCAGATCAAGCATATCAGCGATCCCGATCTTTTCGCCGCGATGGACCTTGGCCGCGCCGGGCTCGAGGACGTGAAGCGCGCCGTCGACAGGGGGGACTACGCCGCAGCCTACAAAGCGTGGGGCACTTACCGGGACGCCCAAACGGGATTCGACTATATCAACGTCGGCATCCCCTACCGCACGATCGATCAGGCATACGAATACTTCGGCAGCAGAGACTATACGGCGGCTGCGGAACGCGTGGTCGCACACAACATCACCGGCTGGGGCGGGGTCAACATCCAGCACGGCCCGGTTGTGGATTTCAATGCGGATTACGGTAGAAGCGGCAAATACGGATTTCACTACTGGGGTTGGTCAGGGCCTCTTCTCTGGGCGTATATGGGCACACGAGACACGAAGTATCTGGACGCCTTCGACGAACTCTTCAACCAGTGGTACGAACAGCGGGACGACGTCGTGGGCGCTTACACGCACCTGGATCCGATCTGGTATGAACTCGGGCTCGGGTCGCGCAGGAACCGAGTCTTCCTGGAATTCTACAAGCTGAACCGCGGCCGGCTTTCGGTACAGACTCACGAGCGGATGCTCAAAAACTTCCTGGGTTCCGCGCGCTGGCTGTACGAGCTGGAAAAACAGGGGTACCGGTCGGGCAACTGGCAGGTGATGGGTTCCTACGCCCTGGCCGAACTGGGCATCAACCTGCCTGAGATGAAGGAGGCGGAACGGTGGGTCTCACTGGGCGTTTACCGGATTGAAGAACATCTTCAGAAAGACTTTTATGAAGACGGCTGCCACTCGGAGCGCTGCCCGTCCAGCTACTCGACCATCGTATATCGCGATCCCAGGAATCTGGCCTTTCTTCTCGAGCGATTCGGCGACAACAAAGACCGCGCGGCCGCCCTTCGCCCCCCACTCGAGCGCACGTTGAACCACTGGATGTACCTGATCAGTCCGCTGGGCACACAACCTGCGGTTAACGACGGCGGACGCGGCCGTTTCAACCGCGATATTTTCATCGATGGCGGACGCGCCTTCAATCGACCGGACATGCTCTGGGTGGCAAGGAACCTGCTCGGCGCCGACGTCGACGACGTAGTGGAACCGCCGGCCGGGACGTCAATCGATTTCAGACCGTCGGGTTTCGCCGTAATGCGCGGGGACTGGACCCGCGAGAGTCCCTTTATGGTCATCAACTACGGGGAGTATGGCGGAGGCCATTCACACCCCGATATCCTCAGTTTCGAACTCTTCGCCTACGGGAATGCGCTGGCCGTCGACGCAGGCATCGGCGTCAGTTACGACGACCCGCTCCACGGACCGTGGTACAAGACGTCCAGGGCGCACAATATGCTGGTGATAGACGACGCGAACCTCGACCGCAGGATTGCCGTAGGTCAGAAGCCGGTATGGAGCAGCCAGGCCGGGCTCGACTACTTTTCCGCTCAGCACGAAGGCTACCAATCACGGGGCGTCTTCCATCGCCGGCATTTTCTGTTTGTTAAACCGTTGGAACCCACTCCGGAGAGCAATCCCTATTTCGTTATATTTGACGCATTCTCCTCCGCCACCGGTGGCAGAAAGGCGTCGTTCATGTTGCATTCCCCCACGCCGCTGCAGCGAGGCGGAACCGCCGTATTTTCCACCGAGGCGCCTGGCCTGCTCGTGGGCACGCCCGATAGCCCGGCCATTCGGCTCGGCACGGGAATGGCACATCTCGGGGGCATCCCGGGCCATCGGCCCGCCCGGCAACTCATCCGATGGGCTTCCCTGGACCTGACGACTTCGGGCGACGGCCTTGTGGACGACCTCGCGGTGTTGCTTTATCCCTCCCGGAGCATGCCGCTTCCCAAAGCGCGGATTCGCCGTGGAGAAAGCGAAGGGCCGGCCGGCACGGCCTACCTGGTGGTGGATCATGGCGACATTACGGACCACATCGTCATCTCCGACGGAGCCTACCGGAAGTTCGGGGCGGACGACGTCGGCACGGATGCGATTTGCGCGGTCGTCAGAACGGGATCCGACGGCACCTATCTTTCGCACTCGGCCGTATCAGCCACGAGGCTGACGTTCAGGGATCAAAGTCTCAACGCGTCTTTGCCTTAACTCGTCAGTCGGCAGCCGCACCGCGTAGGGTCGAAGTGCCCGTTTCAGACTAGAAACTCAGGCTATGGAAGCCAGGTGTACAATTAACCACAAACCGCATATTTTCACTTGACAACTCAATATTTTGTATTATAATAACATTACCCCACAATATAGGGTCCTTCAACACGAGGACCCTATATCTGTCCTTATCCCCGCTCTCCGGAGGCTGTCGGGAGAACTCACATGAGGTGTCCCTACTGTGGCACAGTGGAGGACAAGGTCGTAGACACCAGATCCAGCAAGGAGGCAACGGCCATCCGCAGACGCCGGGAATGTCTGAGTTGCAGTCGGCGGTTTACAACCTACGAATCCATCGAAGACGCACCGCTTATGGTCGTTAAATCCGATGGGCGACGTGAACCTTTCGACAAAAACAAGCTGTTTTCCAAGTTGCATCTCGCCTGCAACAAACGCCCCATCTCAATGGACCGGCTCGAAGAGATCGCAGACCGGATTGAAGCGAGTCTGAGCGGAACCGGCGAACGGGAGGTTGAGGCCAACGACATCGGCGAACTGGTTATTAACGAGTTAAAAGACCTCGACCAGGTCGCTTACGTCCGATTCGCCTCTGTCTACAGACAGTTTAAGGACCTGAGCGACTTTGAAAAGGAACTCCGGCACCTGGCTTCCCCTCAAGCAGGCGACTGAACCAGATATCCTCCCCAATAACCGCAGTCACCCGGACGCGCCATTCCCCTTCAGATGCGTCTTCAACATTCGAATTTTCAGCCGGCGGTATCTGGTGTGCCGTCCCCGTACGATGTCACCATTCTTCCGCCGGTTTATCCCGTTTCGTCACACTGGTCCGACCTTGCCGAGGTCGATGACGCCGGCTCCCTGGTTTTTCGATGGCGCTGCCCTGAGCTTGTCGAAGGGATGCGAGGCGGCGACTCGTCGGTCGAATTTCGGCGATCTATTTCCTGGACAAAACATTCGTGTATCGGCCGCGAAGGAAAAATACGGCCCGAAACGGCACTTTAATTCATTCAGACAGGTTTCCTATCGTCTTGTCATTTCAGACACATTGCAGAAATCCGGAGGAAGTTCCCGATGAAGCTTGAACGCAGGTACACCACACCCGGCCAAAATCCGTTGGACCAGGTTGAATACGTCAGGAAAACATCCGTTATCACCAATCCCGACGGGTCAGAAGTCTTTCGCATGGACCACGCGGAAGTCCCGGCGGAATGGTCTCAACTGGCTACGGATATCGTCGTGTCCAAATATTTCAGAAAACGAGGCGTACCCGAAACCGGACACGAGACCTCCGTACGCCAGGTGATGCACCGGGTGGCCCATACCATCCGCAAGGCGGGAGAGGAACAGGGCGGGTACTTCGACTCGACCGAAGACGCGGACACATTCGAAGCGGAACTTGCCTACCATCTCGTACATCAAATGGGCGCCTTCAACTCGCCCGTGTGGTTCAACTGCGGACTGTTCCACGAATATGGAATTCAAGGCAGCGGTGGCAACTGGCACTGGGATTGGGGGCGGGAATGTGTATCGGAGACCGAAGACTCGTACTCCCATCCCCAGTGTTCGGCCTGCTACATCCAGTCCGTCCAGGACGACACAATGGACATTTTCGAATTGCTGAAGAGCGAAGTTCGACTCTTCAAATATGGATCCGGCACCGGCACCAACTTCTCCAAAATCCGGGGAAAAATGGAGAAGCTCTCCGGAGGAGGCGTCTCATCGGGCCTGATGTCCTTTCTCGAAGTCCTGGACAAGGGCGCAGGGGCCATCAAGTCCGGCGGGACGACGCGGCGAGCCGCCAAAATGGTCAGCCTGGACATGGACCACCCGGAAATACTCGACTTCATCAATTGGAAAGTAAAGGAAGAAAAGAAGGTGGCCGCGCTCATGGCCGCCGGCTACAGTTCCGACTTCAACGGAGAAGCCTACCAGACCGTTTCCGGCCAGAACTCCAACAACTCGGTTCGCGTTACCGACGCGTTTATGCAGGCATGCGAACACGACGGCGAATGGCACACCCGGCTGCGCACTACAGGCGAAGTCTACCAGACGCACAAAGCCCGTGATCTCCTGCACCAGATAGGTGCGGCCGCGTGGGCTTGCGCCGACCCCGGGATGCAGTACGACACCACCATCAATCAATGGCACACCTGCGCCAACACCGACCGCATCTACGGATCCAACCCGTGTTCCGAGTTTATGTTCCTCGACGACACTGCGTGTAATCTCGCGTCAATCAACCTCATGAAATTCCTCAATAACGAAGGTACCTTCGACATCGAAGGTTTCCGTCACGCATGCAGAATCTTTTTCATAGCCCAGGAAATTCTGGTCGATTTCGCATCCTATCCCACCCGAGAGATCGCGCAGAACAGCCATGATTACCGCCCGCTGGGCCTCGGCTATGCCAACCTGGGTACTCTCCTGATGGTACAGGGATTACCCTACGACAGCGCCGGA
The DNA here is from genome assembly GCA_963662665.2 of Candidatus Latescibacterota bacterium. Taxonomy (GTDB): domain Bacteria; phylum Latescibacterota; class UBA2968; order UBA2968; genus JAAXHE01. The sequence goes on along the minus strand of CAXXJS010000034.1, from coordinate 41,665 downwards.
GCAAGGGCAATATGCGCCGCGATCACTGCCATTATGTGTGGGCAGGCCTACGTCACGTCGGCCCGGATGGCTGCCGACATGAGTCCGTTTCCGGGCTTCGGGAAAAACCGTGATCCCATGCTCAACGTCATGAATATGCACCGGGATGCCGCTCACAATATCGATGCTCACTCATGTCCGCCCGACCTTCTTCGCGCCGCCCGGGAAGATTGGGATCTGGCAGTTAAATTGGGCGAAATGTACGGCTATCGAAATGCACAGGCCACGGTGATCGCGCCTACCGGAACCATTGGCCTTCTGATGGACTGTGACACTACCGGTATCGAACCGGACTTCGCCCTGGTCAAATTCAAGAAGCTTGCAGGCGGTGGTTATTTTAAGATCGTCAACCACGCCGTACCCAGGGCCCTGAAGCGCCTCGGCTATTCTCCCGGCGAAATCTCGGAAATACTCACCTACCTCTGCGGCGGGCTCTCTCTGCAGGATGCACCACACGTCAACGCCGGATCCTTAGCTGCGAAAGGTTTCCGATCCGAGGATCTGGAAAAAGCGGAAACCGCGCTGCCCGGCGTCCTGGAGCTCGAATTTGCCTTCACGCCATGGACTCTGGGAAGGGGCCTGATGGAACGACTGGGCTTCTCCCCCGAACAATACAGCACGCCCGGATTCAGTCTGCTCGTCGAACTCGGCTTTACCGAAACACAAATCAACGAAGCCAACGAATTCATCTGCGGCCGAATGACCGTGGAGGGCGCGCCACATCTCAAAGACGAGCATCTGTCAATATTCGACTGCGCCAACAAATGCGGCAGGCATGGCAAACGCTTTATAGCACCCATGGCGCACCTCGGTATGATGTCCGCCGCACAGAAGTTCATCTGTGGCGCTATTTCCAAAACCGTGAATGTCCCCGGAGAAACCACCGCCGGGGAGATTGAAAATCTGTACGTCAAGGGGTGGAATCTGGGCTTGAAGGCCGTGGCAATATATCGAGACGGCTCGAAGCTGTCTCAGCCGCTCAGCACAGGAACCAAAACCGACGCTGAAGCAGAAACCGCCGAAGCCGAAGCATCGCAGGAGCAGTCGCCGGAAGACGGCCAGGGCAGGTCTACTCCGGCGCCGGTCACGCTGGCGAGCCGGCCCACAAGGCGCCGGCTGCCGCAAAAACGAAGCGGATTCACGCAGGAAGCGCGGGTGGCCAATCAGAAGGTCTTCCTGCGTACGGGTGAATATGAGGACGGCACCCTCGGGGAAATCTTTATCGATATGAGCAAGGAAGGAGCGTCTTTTCGGGCCATGCTGGACTGCTTCGCCATTGCCATCTCCTGGGGCCTGCAACATGGCGTACCTCTCGAAGATTTTGTGGACCGGTTAACGTTCACCCGTTTCGAACCCTGGGGAGCCGTCGATCATCCCAATATCAAATTCGCCACCTCCGTTGTCGATTACATCTTCCGTGTCTTGGGCTACGAATATCTCGGGCGGACCGATTTCCTGCAGGTTAAGCCGGAGGATATCGCTTCCGATATCAACGATCATCAAGATCTGGAAAACGAAATGGTCTCGCTCTCTGCACGGAATTCGGAGTCCCCCGGCGAAGCGCAGGGGGCTTCTCCGCCCCCGGATCCGGCCCCGAAAGCCAATCCGGTGTCCAATGGCGCCGGTTCACAGCATACCGCGTCCAATGGCTCGTCATCCCGTACGGAAGCGCACGCGCATCCTCAAACGGTGGTTCTGGACGGCCAGCTCTCGCAGATGATGGGAGATGCTCCATTCTGCGACACCTGCGGTCATATTACCGTTCGCAACGGTTCGTGCTATCGCTGCCTGAATTGCGGGAATTCAGTGGGCTGCTCATAGCAGGGCCGTGTGACAATATACAGAAGGGCCGGACGGCAATCCGTCCGGCCCTTCTGCTTTCATTGCCCCGCCTGAAGCGTCTATTCACCGGTCGAGCGCGGCAGAAACTCAGCCGCACCCGCGTGACAGGTCGCGCACGTGACCGGCGTCCCGCCCGACGTGACCAACGATCCCTCATAGTGGTCCATCATAAATTTGGCCATCAGCTTGTATTTGGTCGGCTGCTTGGGCGCAAGGCGACCGTCTTCACGCCTTACGTGGCAGAATTCACAGTTAACGCCAAGCGCTTTTTCAATGGCTTTCATTTTCCGGAAAATCTCCCGCCGGGGCAAACGCTCGGATAAATTGGACGGCTCGGCGTCTTCATGATCGCGCGGTATAAACCGGGTTTTGCCCTGGTGGCAGAACATGCAGTCCAGCGTTTTGCCTTCCGCCGTTTTCAGCCCGTCCACAAAGTGAACCTTCATATGGACGGCTGTTTGCTTGAACAAAGAAGGCGCCTCGAAATCGGGTTTTCCATCCGGTCTCAGCGCAGTGTGGCAATGAGTACACCGTACGCCGAGAGATCTGGCGATCTGTTTCATGTTCTCTTCGCTCGTGTCCAGTACCTGGCGCTCGGCGGCGTGGGCGACAACCGCCGTGGCGCCCATTCCAAGTGCAATCAGGAATATCCTGGTCAAAACTCCTCCCAAAGAAAATCGCCGGCGCGGACAGGACCAGTTGCTTCGCGCCGCTTTCACGGTTCCGTCAATTCAAAGTGCGCCGCTGTTGTTGGCTCTCGCGCCTCAGTCGACCGGGCCGGCAATGACAGACCGCCCGTCGACACCGTCGGGAACATCCAGACCGACGGCGTTGAAGAGCGTTGGAAACACGTCGATCAGTCGAATCCTTTTTGACAAATCCGCCTTGCGATTGATGAAAAACATTGCGTCTGAGAACGTATGAGCGCCATTAAGGGGACCGCGTTCCATCAGTTCCTCCGTATCAAAGACCCCCTTCAAATCGTATCCTTCCGCCGGCATGGCCACGAGATCCGGCGCCTGCTCAAAGGCATCGCCGGCATAGAGTTCCTCACGCCTGAAGATCCTGTGAATAACCGGTTCACCCGTTGCCGGATTCCGGATTTCCATCAGACCGTCGGCGACGTCCCGTCTCAGCGTCTCGTATTCAGCCCCCGGCTCCACACAACCCCCACGCTCACGACCTCGCACGCCAAGATAAATACGCCCGGGTAAGAGCGAATAACACCGCGTGTCCGGCGCCAGGTCGCGCAGCCCCCTGGCCGTTCTGCCCGAAAAGCGCAAATAACCAGCCTGACGCAACCAGTAATTCAAGTGTACTTCGTACTTCAACTTACAGAAACCATGGTCGGATATAACCATAAGCAGGACATCGTCATGAAGCCGGTCGGCCAGGTCTCCGATGGCTCGGTCCACCCGTTCATAAAACCGGTGGAACCAGGGCAGATACGCGTCGTTGCCGTCTTCAGCGAGACCCCACAAGAAATGGTGTAATCTGTCCGTGTCGATAACGTGGGCGACAAAGAGGTCCCACGGTTCCTGATCCAGATAATGAAACATCACGTCGAACCGCCGTTCCATGGCCTGGAAGACGTCGTCCAGAAATCGCTCCCTGTCCCTGCGGGCCTGCCAGGCGTCGATGTCAATCCGATACCCCATTGAAGACAGTTGACGCGCCACTGCGGCGGGATAGGTTCCCCTGTTCAGATCCGGCGCAAGAAACCCGGAAATCAGAATGCCGTTAACCGCTCTGGGCGGATAGGTAGTCGGGACGCCCATGGAAAAGACACGTCTACCCATCCCGCTGAAAATATCCGTCCAGGTTCTGGCGCGCATGGTTCTGGACGTGGGGATGTACATTTCATGGGTCTTCGGCACGCGATCGATGAAACCATAGATATTGTGCCTGCCGGGATTGCACCCGGTTACCAGCGACGCCCAGGCCACCGACGATACGGTAGGCAGGACAGAATCCATTCGTCCCAGGCTCCCGCTGCGCATCAGGGCGGCGAAATTGGGCATACGGCCCTCGGAGACGAACCGATCAATCAGACTGCAGGGGGTTCCATCCAGGCCGATAACGATGGCCCGTAACGTCCTGTTTCGAGGGAAATCAACTGCGATCATGGAAAATTCGGACGTGAAAAAACCCTTGGCCCATATTCCATCTGGCGCCAAAGGCGAGAGACAAAGGAAGAAAAATGGGGTGAGTGAGGGGACTTGAACCCCCGACCTCCTGGGCCACAACCAGGCGCTCTAACCATCTGAGCTACACCCACCACAAGCTGCCGTAATACACTCCCGGCAGGACTCGAACCTGCGACCTACTGCTTAGAAGGCAGTTGCTCTATCCACCTGAGCTACGGGAGCCTCAAGTCCGGCGCACGAAGCTTTCTACTGGAATCCGAACGTAAAAGATAGCCCAATCTCCCCGTGGTGTCAAGCAAAAACGGCTCGACAGCGGGTTATGTAAAGATCTGTAAATTTGGGCTCTATGTAGTCTCTCGAAACAAAAACCGTCTTGCTATCCGGACGCATGTGAGGTATATTTCAACGCTGAAATCGCTAACTCCAGCCTCACGACCAACTATTGTGGATAAAGGAAATCCCTCATGCGACCGTACTCAGCACGGTGTCTTTTCCTGTTCCTTCTGGTGCAAGTCGTCACGGCGCCCGACGCCGGGTCACAAGGCGGCGTCAGCTGACGGCGCCCCGTGCTCCCGGGCGGGAGTCTGATGAAGAATAGCCTGGCCGTTAAGGATCAACTGAGGCTCAGCGTACACTACGACTACGAATTCCTGTCTGATCCCCACTATGGTTCCCGCGCCATACCAAACGTCAATCGAGAGCGGACGGATAATGCCACAACCACCGTTATCGCCTCGCACGGCATTACCGAACGCTTCAGCCTGACCCTCGCCCTGCCCTTCCGTTCAGTAACCAACGAAAAGGTACTGTTGCGCGGACAGAACGACAACCAGTATGAGGGTGGGAAGTATGTTCGACAGTCCTCCGGCCTGGGCGACATCGTGGCAGTGTTGAATTACGGGGTACCGCTTGGAGCGGGCTTTTCCGGCCTCAATCTCGGCATCGGATTGAAACTGGCAAACGGATCTGTAAATTCCAAAGATCAATACGGCGAGCGTTTCTCAGACAATCTGCAGATCGGGTCGGGAAGCGTCGACCCGATTCTCGCAATCGGTATGTTCCATCGAATTGAAAGCCTTACGGTCTCAGGCGGTGTCTTCACCCGCATTACCTCGCGGCAGAACATCTACGGCTACAAATACGGAAACGAACTGCACGCCACCCTCTCTATAGAGTATACCGGGGAGAGCTCGTTCCACGGCGGGCTGAGTCTGAAGAACCTGATTACATCACGGGACCGATACCAGTTCGGTCAAATTACAAGAGAACGGGGCGGGAAATGGCTGTATCTCTCTCCTGAATTGGGGGTCAACATCCTGGAAAATCTCAGCGTTGAATTCCGTGTGCCCATTGTCATTCTTCAAAACGTGAACGAGAGCCAGCTGACATCGGATTATCTGATTGAGCTGAGCACGTCGTACGTCTTCCCGCTCTAGGCGATCCGGCATGAACAATGCAGGAATAAACCGCGGCCGGTTTGTCGTTTTTACCCTTTGCGTGTTGCTTTGTGCGGCGGGCTGCTCGCTGTATCTGGACGACGAAGAGCCGGATCAATTTTACAAGATCGAGGATTTTGAAGTCCTGAAACTCGGCGTAAATATCTCGGATATGGTAATGGATCCGCACCAGCCGTTTCTTTACCTCGCCGACTACGGGAACAACCGCATTCTCCGCATCCACCTGGGCAGGCCGATGGTCGTCGAAGGGAACCTTCATGTGGGTTCCCACCCCATCGACCTCGACATCACGCCGGACGAACGCCACCTCGTGGTGGGTTTGAACGGTGAATCGAACCTGAAGGTAATCGATCTGGGTACGTTCGAGATCGTGAAGACGGTTCCGTTCTCGCTGAACGATATATCCCACATCGCCTGTGGAACCGACTCAATTGTCTACGTATCCTCGCTGGACGAACCGCTGCTGATTGCCGTATCGATTGCGGACAACTTCGAAACCAGCGGTAATGTGCGATCTGGTGCACTTGTGATGAATCAGGGCGAGCGTAAGCTCTTTGTTGCCGGCAGGAACAACGTCCTGAAATACGACGCCTCAGATCAATTCCCAACGACTGAAACCACTTCCACCCGATTCAGTTTCTCAGCAAGGATCAACGATTTTGTATTGGGCCCTCTCAACGACCGCCTCTATTTGGGCCTGGCGAATCCTGAGGACCGTGGCCAGGTAAAGGATCTCTGGGCATTCAGTGCCAACGATTTGACGCTTACGGGGAAATACGAAATCAAATCTCCCGCTCTGGGGCTTGCGCTGAGCCGGGACGGCCGTCGTTTGTTCGTTGCGCCAACAGACGCTGATGAAGCGGGTGTCTTCATCGTTGAATTCGATACCCGGACCAAGTTGGAGAAAAACTATTTCCTTGCGGCAGGAAATCTTAAGGAACGCGGCATCGCAATTGACAAAAACGATCAATTCCTCTATGTCGCCGTGTATACGCCCGGCGACGAGGATACCTTCGAACCCTACAATGTCAATTCGTACGATCTTCAGCGAATCAGAATCGACTGAAACGAACCTGCCGGCCCCATCCCGAGAAACCGGATGCCCGACGCAACATCCGGGCCGGTTCCAATTTGAGACTCACACGCTGTGTGTTTCGCTATAGAATCTGCACAGATGGGAAATCGGACAAACGCCACACGACGGATTCCTGGCCGTGCACACGGTCTTGCCAAAATCAACCATATTCATATGAAAGATCCTGGCCTGTCCCTCTGGAATCAGTGGCGCGAGTTCCAGGTGTGCTTTCTCCCGGCCGCATCGCGATGAAACAATGCCCACCCGACGCAGGATGCGATACACATGCGTATCCACCGCGCAAAGATCGCGATCATAAGCAAAGGCCAGCACGATATAAGCGGTTTTTATTCCGATACCACGATGCTGTATCAACCGGGCAATCGCGGTCTGATTCGACAGACAACGCAGGAAATCCAGGTTCAAGTTACCCCGATCGCGCTTCAGCCAACGTAGGAACGCCTGCATATTCGGGGCTTTCGTATTCGCCAGCCCTGCCACCCGGATAGCTTCCTTCAGCTGCGCCGCGTCTGCGGCCATCACGTCGTTCCAATCAGGAAACCGGGCGCGCATCCTGTCGTAAGCCCTGTCTCTGTTTTCGTCATTCGTATTCTGGGACAGGATGGTCCGCATCAGTGCATCGAGACCATCAGGCCGAACACGTTTACGGTCCCAGGCTGCGCCGCCGAACGTTCCGTCGAGCACACCTGACATTTCAGCGATCACCGCAACACGTGTCCTCCGTGCCGGGCTCTTCCACCAGGCCTTCAAACAGCACATTGGCAGCCTCCCGGTTACGCGGCAGACATCCGGAAGATTCGGGATCTGCGTTGCGCGCGGGTTGCAACAACCTGACAGCCCGTTGAAAAAGTCCATCCGGACTGCAAAGGACGCGTTCACTCCGGCTCGTGTCGTTCGGCTCGTACCGTCTTACGATTCGGAAGCCCATGTCAGGTAAAAAACCGTTCCCTGCATGAGCCTTGACATCCGAACCCATGATACCGATATTTCGGAAAATCCTAACAAGAATAAAACGTGCTACTCCCGTCATTGTGCCGGTATTTTTCGGCAGGTTTCGATAACGGCACCGGATTAAATACCAATAACATATCCCGGAACGCTTCATTCATCCATGCCCAAAAAACGACTGTCTCAGCAAGAAAGACGCCACCAGATTATCGACGTCGCAATTTCCCATTTTGCATCCATGGGTTTCAAGGGCGCCACGACACGGGCAATTGCCCGCGCCGCCGGTGTCTCGGAAGCGATTATATTCCGGCACTTCGCCACGAAGGAAGACCTCTATGACGCCATAATCAACAATTCGGTCGCAAGATGGCGGCACTTATGGGAACAGGAAGACAGCCCTGGCGATTCAGACGATCTCGAAACCATGCTACGCCATTTCGCCTGTTCCTACATTCAGCGGAACCGGCGTGATCCCACGTTTATCCGCCTGATGATGTACAGCGCGCTGGAAGACCACAAATTTCGTGAGAAGTTCTTCGCCATTTACACATCTCCAAGCATGAGAGCGATCCGGCGGACGATTGAAGAAGGCATCTCCTGCGGTCGTTTCAGAAAAGTGGACGCACAACTGACACTGCGGTCATTTTTCTGGGCTCTGCTCCACCATTGTATTAACAGGTTTATCGCGAGCCACGAGAACGTCGACAGGGCGGAAGATCGTAAAATGGTCGACAACCTGGTGCAGATCTTTATGGATGCCTTGACCCTGCGGCCGCCCGCGGCGACCCGGCAACGGTAAAGGATCAATTCGTCGTTCCACGGACCGCCGGGCTTTCGTGCGCCGCAGGGACGGCCGCAACCCTGCAAGCGGAAACGCTCCCGCATACATCGCAAAAGACGATCCCCCTTCCACCGATCGGCCTCCCAACGGGTTTTTTTTTATGCGTATCGACCTGCGGTTTCTGGAAACGGGCAAGGTCATCCGGGATCCCATTTGGGGGCATATCCACGTCCCCCGATTTCTGGTTCCGCTGGTTGACGCGGAGGAATTCCAACGCCTGCGCGACATCTCCCAGCTAGGCCACGTCCTTCTGGTGTACCCCGGCGCGCGCCATTCCCGTTTTGAACACTCTTTGGGCGTCTTTCATATTGCCGGGCAGTTTCTTCGCCAGCTGGTTCAGGCCGACCCGCCGCTGGACATCACGATCGAAGACGCCCGAGTCCTGCTGGCAGCCAGCCTGCTACACGACGTCGGCCATTACCCGTTCTGCCATGTCCTCGAAGAAATGCAGATGTTTTTCGCCGACCACGAAGAACGGGGCCGCCAGATCATTCTGGACCCCGCTACCGAGGTAAACAGCGCCCTTGCGCGGTCGGAGACGGACCCTCTTCGGGTAGCCAACGTGATCGACTATCGCAACAGGAACGTGGCCATCCCGGACAGAGACCTGCGCCTGGCGCACATCCTGAGCGGCACACTCGACCCGGACAAAATCGACTACCTTCTGAGAGACGCGCGCTATTGCGGCGTGCCCTTTGGCGAATCTGTGAACCGCGACCGCCTTCTGGGCTCGATCACTTGCGATCGCGACGGACAGCGGCCGGCAATCACATACAAGGGGGTCTCGGCGGTGGAAGCCCTCATTTTCACCAGTTACCTGATGTATCGCAACGTCTATTGGCACCACGCCGTCAGGGCGGCCAACGCAATGTTCAAACGTGGCGTCCAGGATCTGCTGCACCACCCCGCTTCCAGTCTGGGTGAAGACGACTTCAATCGAGCGACGGAAGCCGACCTGATCCATCGCCTGGAGCTGGAAATGGACCGGTTGGGTATCGATCGACGAAACAGTATGATAGGGCGCCTGAAACGCCGTAAACTCCACAAGGTCGCGCGGATCTTCTTTCCGCACGAACGGGAAACGGGCCTGACTGCCAGACTTGAAAAGCTGTATTACCATCCGGCCGAACGGCGGAAACTCGAAGTCGAATTGTGCGAGACATTCAGCGCAAAGACCGGGCTTGAACTTAACTGCGACGACATTCTCATCGATATTCCACGCCTTGGGAAAAGCCCCGACGTCAATCTGAATGTCTACTTTGGTTCCCACATTCCGGTCGACAAGGCCGACCCTCTCCGGTTCGATGACCCGGAAGTCTCCATGCTCAAGGAGTATCTGATAGGGAATTTCGAAACGCAAGCCAAGGTCGTACGTGTCTTCTGCATTGACGACCCCAATCTCAGAGACGCGCTTAAGGCAGAGGTAATCGACCACATCAAGTCAGCGTAGCGAAAGACAATGCGGTGTCTTCCACCCGACTGCCGGCCGATCTGTTTATTGGCGGATTCGAATTTTGCGCGTGACGTTGCCGACCCGGGTTTCGCTTCCGGCAAAAGAGAAATCCGAAATGTCGATGATGCAACCCGGATTTTGCCGTTCCAGGCCGCAACGCGACATCCCCTATTGGCATATGAAGTCACGGGTGCGGATTTCCCGTATGGTTCCGTTCAGTTGAGTTTTGCCTTGACATAAACTCAAAAAAGACCTTAATTTGGGAACTGTCCGAGTGCATGTCGGTAACAGTCATTTTTGCCGTAAGAACCACTGACGAAAGGCACCTTCCATGTGGAAGAGAAACCTGACGCTGATGGTCATACCCCACAATAGAGATCAGATGCGCCAGGTCAGGGCCTCACGCCCCACGGTCTGGGGGCTTGGGGCCGCGTTGCTGTTCGGTTGCCTTGCACTCGCTGTTGTCTTTTACGCATTGGGGTATTTTGTAAACCGCAATCAGGTGATGAAACTACTGGCACTTACGTCTGAAAATTCCGAGCTTAAACACCAGGTGGGCCAGCTGCAGCAAAAAGTGGAAGGGTTGCGTGAAAACGTAAACAGCCTTACGGAAATGGACCGCATGTTCCGAACCTGGGTCAATCTGGCTGAACCCGGGGATGACGTTAGGAAAGCGGGCGTGGGTGGAATCTATACAGGTGAACCCGAGTGGAAGGGTCGGGTTACCCCCGATATAGACGACCGGCTTACCAGAGCACATACGGACGTGGACCAGCTCTTACGAGAGGCCCGTTTTCTTGAGGCAAGTTACGAGCATATCTCGTCCGTCTTCAACCAGAACGAAATCGCCCGCCTTCATACCCCATCCATACTTCCGGTACCAACAGAGTCCGGTTGCTGGATTTCATCCGGCTTCGGGTTTCGAACCAATCCTTTTTCCGGCGCAAGGCAGTTTCATAAAGGCATAGACATCGCCGGCCGGACCGGCACGAAGATTCTCGCCACGGCCAACGGTCGGGTGGAGTCGGTCGGCAGAGACAGGCACCTCGGGTGGTTTATATCCATCGACCACGCCCCGCACTATCGGACACTGTACGCCCATTTATTGAAGAAACCATCGCTTGGAGAGGGCCAAGTTGTCAAACGCGGGCAGGTGATCGGCAGAATGGGCAGGTCGGGGCGTGCGACGGCGCCACATCTGCACTATGCAGTTACGAAAAAAAACGGGGAGAAGGAACTTTCGGTAAATCCTCGCAAGTTCATTCACAATCAAAAAAGCAGGAAGAATCGCGTTTCGCGTTTTTAGTGGCTTTCCCGGACAGAAATCTCTCATTTGGGCGCATCCACCGTGCGCCTTTTGTATTTGTGAGCCCAGTGGCCTTAATTCTCTACCTCCGGGTTCCGGCCAGTAGGCCGGCGCCCAGAAACAGGAAGAGGATATTGGCCGCCCATGCGCTCCACAAGGGTGGCAGTATGCCGTTCCATCCCATCACCCGCCCCGCCTGAATGCACCCATAATACACAAACGAGATCAAGAGGCAGATTCCTACCAGAAGTGGCTTCCCCGCCCGTTGGGTTCGGGACGAAAGGGAAATACCAAATAACACCATTACGAATCCGGTAAACGGAAACGAAAGGCGCATATATCGCGCGACCTGTACCCGAACAGGGTCATCCCCCATTCGCTGCTTCCGCACAATTAGCGCGGTGAGTTCGGAAAAACTCATCTCATCCGCTAAGCGGACCTCCCGTCCCAGGTCTTCCGGCCTCAGTGTGATACTGCGCGCAGGCATCGCCCCAAACCGGGTCACGAGTTCTTCGCCGTCGATTGAAAACCTCCGCACTTCGCCCCTGCGAAACGTCCATACCCCATTCTGCCACTCCATCTCCTCGGCACGCAATTTTTCGACCAGACGCATTCCGTCATATTTGTCCAGCGTGACCCGCGTCCCACGCTCTTCGATGCGAGAGTAGGTACCCACCGAGAGGATTTGCCCGTGTACGTCCTGCAGGACGACCTGGGAAACCATCGGTGCGATGGCGGTTTGACGTTTTCCCCTGACAACAGCCGCACGTTTCCGGTTTGCACCCGGCATCACCCGGTCGGTCAGGAAGAACGATGCCGCACAGACCATCAGAGCGGCCGCCAGGACCGGCGCCGCAATTCTGTTCAGCGAGATTCCAGCGGACTTCATTGCTGAAAGCTCACCGAAGCGTGCGAGACTGCCGAAACAGAAGAGACTGGCCAACAACATCGCCATGGGCAAGATCAGGATTCCCATATAGGGAATGGAGAGCGTGTAATACAACAGAATGGTGCCGCCACTCGCACCTCTGTCTATGAAGCCACTGAGTCGGCCGGCCAGGTCCACGACGACAAAAACGGCCAGAAACCCTGCAAAACACAGCGCCAGATATACGAGAAACTGTTTCTCTACGTATCGGCTCAAGATACGCACGGACGCCTCCTCCGCAGACCGAAATGCCACTCGAGCAGGGTTCCGTATACCAGCCACGAACCGCATGAGAGAACGATAAAGTTGGGGCTCCACATGGCAACCCACGGCGGAATATATCCACGATCGGCCAGCGTCTCCCCGCTGATCAGACAGAGCCACCACAGGAGAAAAAACCCGATGCTGATTCCAGCCCCGAGGGCGGGGCTGCTCCCACGCACGCGGATTCCGAGCGGTGCGCCAATCAGAACGAAGACGATACACGCAACAGGAATTGAGAGCTTCTTGTGGATCTCAACCCGGTACCGGTCGGCCTGTCTGAGTTTGTGACGTCGAATTTCCGTGTCGGTCCGGACTTGCATGGCCAGATCCGCGAACGTACGAAACGGCCGGGATACCGTGTCGGGCACAAAGAGCAGACGTCCGAGTGCGGCACCCGCACTGTCCGCGGATTGGACCTGCAGGGCGGCCGCTTCCCCCTGATAGGCGTTCACCCGGTCCATCATCTCACCCAGTCCCATCTCTCTGTCCGTGCGGTAGCGAGACATGGTGCGTACCAGGTGCCGGCCGGCTTCTCCCAGGCGCAGGTTCTTTTTCTTGAAACGGGCTCTGAAATATACATCCGGATCTGCCTTATCCACCCGATGCCACTCTCCATTCTCCAGCGTCACCAGCGCTTCGTCACTTTCAGCGTCAATACGAATCCGGCCGGTTTCGGCGGCTATGGAAACGGGATATCCACCCGGTTCGTATTTGTAAATCAGGACGTCCCTTAGAATCGAAGACCGCCTGTCGATATCGCCTATCAGAATCCTGTAGTTGGCGAAATCCTGAATAAAGACACCGCTCCGATCCTCAAGTGCGACTGCGGGGCGCTTTCGCTGAATGTCTCCCATCAGCAAGCGGGCCCGATAGTTGAATTCGGGCAAAATCCGGTCATTGAAGAAAACCAGCCCGAATGCCAGGGTGATACCAGCCAACACAACGGGAAGGATCACGCGGAAGACACCGATACCAAGCGATTGAATGGCCGCAATTTCCCCGTCGGCGCTCAGCCGTCCGAAGGCCATCAGGGTGGCAACGAGCACCGCCATAGGTACTGCCAGGGCAATCATCCACGCGGTATTCAACAGAAACAGCTCAAGAACAACACCCGGCGCAATTCCCTTACCCAGCATCAGATCCATCTTCTGCAGAATCAGGTCAACCACCAGGAGGAACATGATGACGGAGAAGCCGAACACAAACGGCGCGACATGCTCTTTGAGAACATATCTGGAAAGCACCATACTACGTCTCCGTGGAACCGCGTGTTTTCAAAAGAGTTAAAGATACTGGCGCCGGAAGACGCCAGAATATACGGGATTTTTTTTTCGACGGAAGCCCTTTCTTGACCCATCACAGGATCCGGGATGTGGATTATTCTTTATAACTTACTGTTTCTAATTGTTTTATATGTAGATCATCCGGTTCGGGTTTTCCCTTGATCTTTAGCACCGGGTTCGGTATTATTAGTCTGACTCTCAACCTCCACGCGCATGCCCGTCCCCGAAAAAGACGTTCCAACTCACGCATGAATACCCCATACAGCTTAGACAAATCACAGAGGGGAGTGACAGTCCCACTGCCCTGGGTCATCGCTTGCTTTCTCATCGCGTGCCTTCTGGCCGATTCGGACACACTGTGCGCCGAACCGGGTCTTCAACTCTCTTTCGGAAAGACACCCGCACACGTATTCCATCGCTCTCCCGTCAAGCTAACCTACTCCAGTTCCACGGCCTTTCAACCTCTCTTCAGACAACGGCGCGAGTTCACCCGGACCGTCACCCGCCTGCTCGACACGGATACCGGTACGCTGATGGTTTATCAAGCCGCTGGCGACGTTGTCCACGGCATACCGGCGGTTATCACCATAAAGGGCCTGTCCGCCTATAAATTCGATGCGGATTTCAATCGCGTCGCCGCAGAAAAGCTCAGCCTCCCGGCGCAGGTACGCCGGGGCGCTGGAGGCGCCCTTGTGGATATCAAGATACCCGTCAAGGTTCCCAAAGCGCTGAGTGTTATTACCGGCGAAGGCGACACCAATATCAAGATTACCGGTTCCCGGCGCATCGATCTGTCCGGCGTAAATACCACCGTGGGCGGCCAGGCTCAGACGGTTCGGGCACGCGCAGCCGAGGGCTTCACCGTCAATTTCGAGCAGGAATCCCAATTGAACGTGCAGGGCACCATCGGTGACCGGATAACGCTGAACCTCCAGCAGGACAGCCACGGCCAAGCCGATATCAGCGAATCGCTCCAGTTTCGATACGACGGAGACGAAGACGACATTATACAGGAGATTGAAGCGGGCAGGACCTCCCTCAGCCTGTCCGGCACCCGCCTGGTTGGCTTCAGTTCATCCAACCGAAGCGGTCTGTTCGGCATTAAAGGCCGTGGACGCCTGGGCGGTTTGGACGTGACGGTAGTTACCAGCCACGACAGAGGCGCCAGCAACCGGAAATCGTTCCAGGGGCAGGCAGAGGAGATCGCACATAGAATACGAGACTATGACTACGAAGAGAACACCTACTTCTTCCTCGACCTCGTGTATCGTGAGCGTTTTCCCGGCGAACCCACCCGACCGGACCTCGTGGACATTGGCTCGGTCCGGGTCTTTCTGAATGACTTCAACGATCGCAACGACATCGAGCAGCGCGCCGGCCGCGGCGTCGCATTTGCGTTCTGGACCGATGGACCCGTCCCGGAGCCCGGTGGCAGCGCCGACGGCGCGCAGAGCGGAGAAATTGAAGAGGGCTTCTTCCACGAACTGGACCGCTCCGAGTTTCTGGTCGACGCAAGAGGCTATTTAATTATGACCCGCCGGAGAATCGCCCGAGGTCAGACCCTGGCGGTCGCATACCGTACTGCCGACGGGCGTGTGTTCGGCGACCTGAATTTTATCCAGGACCCCTCAGATCCGGATGCCAGAGTCAGACTGAAACTCATTCACGCCCGGCAGCAGCGCCCGGAATTTCCAACGTGGGATCTGGCGTGGCGAAACGTGTATTCCCTGGGAAGCCGCGACATCGAGCCGGAGGGCTTTGAACTGGAAATCCTCAGGGACGTGCCGGGACAGGAGGCGGTGGACAACCAGCGCGGCACGCCGTACCTCCGGATCTTCGGCCTGGACAGGCATACCAACGGCGCCTCCGAATCCTCTCCGCCGGACAACCTCATCGATATCGACGGGGGCACGAATCTGCCCGGGCTTGATCTGCGCACCGGCCACCTGGTTTTTCACGATCTGGAGCCGTTCGGTGAGCGGGGCGCCGGGGCCGAGGGGTTGTCCGACGACGCCCGGGTGCCTGAAATCTACAACACCACGAATAACACAACACGCGCCCAGAAAGGGCAATATTTCCTGCGAATCCGGTCAAAGAGCCGGTCCACCAAATTCAACCTGGGTTTTGGTCTGATCGAAAACAGCGAAGAGGTGCTGCTGAACAACCGTCGGCTGACCCGCGGACGAGACTACAACATCGACTATGAATTCGGCTCAATCGAGCTGGTAGGCGAGGCTGCGGACCTTGCGGCCGACCCGTCGGCCAATCTCGTGATCAATTACGGATCCAAGAGCCAGTTCGGATTCGGTGGCGGGCAAAGAAGCCTTCTTGGCATCCGGGCGGAGCGCCCGTTCAAGGATAACGTCTCAATGCTGGGAATGAGCCTGCTCTACGGTAGCGAAAGCGCCACCACTCAACGGGTTCGCGTGGGAGATGAGCCGGCAAGGACCCTCATCTGGGATATGAACGGCCGGTTCCGTTTCAAGCCACAGATCCTCACCGACTTCGCCAACAAGCTGCCATTTATTTCAACTCAGGCGCCCTCGGCATTTAACGTCGACATGGAGATCGCGCAGAGCCTGCCCAACCCGAATACGAAAAATGTAGCCTACATCGACGATTTTGAAGGCGCAGAAAGCAGAAAGTCGTTTTCCACTTTCAAGTTCGACTGGTCCACCAGCAGCTCCCCTACCCGGAACGGCCTCCAACTCTCGATGCCAAGGGGACGCCTTACATGGTACAACCGGGTGGACCGCGACCGCATTTCCATCTACGAAATACAGCCCGGGCGAGACGATATACCCGTTGAGAACAGCATCATCGACGACGTGCTCAGCATCCGATTCGAACCGCATCGCACAAACGGCTTTCCCGAAACCTCGCGGAACCCCGCGGGCGGCCTCCCGCAAATATCATGGGCGGGCATATCCAGTTATCTCTTTGGCATGGACTTCTCGCGGTCCAAGTTCATCGAGCTCTGGATCCGGGGGAATTCGGGCCGGCTCCATATCGACCTGGGTGAAATTTCCGAGCGGGCCACTCTGCTACTGGACCACGCGACGTTCAATCCGCCGCCGCCGGGACAGTTCCGCACCGAAGACCGCCCCCTGCCCGGCTTTCCTACGGGCGATGACGTGGCCATACCGGAAGAAGACATCGGTCTGGACGGCCTTACCGACGCTCAGGAAGACTCGGTCTACCGCCTGATATACCCTGGCGTCACCGTCCCCGACGACCCGTCGGACGACAACTTTGCGGACGTGGACCTCGACCAGGAAAATAACCGTTTCCGGTATCCGCCGGGCGTAAACGGCACCCAGAATAACAATCCCGAACGGGAACAAAGACCGGATTCCGAAGATTTGAACCAGAACGGAATCCTGGACAACCGGAACCACTACCTGCACTATAGCGTCGACCTGGCATCAGATCGGGGCTGGAACGCGTTTTCAGGCGAGTACGATGGACCATCCGTACTGGTTGTTGGCAGCCAGTCGGATCCTTCAGACCGTCCCTGGAGGCTGTTGCGCATCCCGCTGCGCGGCAATAATGCCCCGCGAGCCGTCGAGGGCAATCCCGACACGACCTTCGCCGGTGTATTTGATTTTGCGCGAATCTGGATAGAACACGACGACACGACGTCCCTCGACATTTACACCCTTGCAGCAGTTGGCAGCGACTGGCTCGAAGATGAACCCCTGGAAGGACAACAATCGGGGGACTTCAGAGTGGCGACGATAGGAACCGACAATCAGGTATATGAACTTCCGCCGGGACTTGAGCGGGAGACCGATCCGCAAACGGGAAGGCAACTCCTTGAGCGGTCGCTGGTTCTTCGATTCGAAGACCTGTTTCCCGGCGAGAGCGTTTCGGCTTCGCGAACTTTTACCGAGGGACAGAATTACACGCGCTACGGTCTGATGACCATGTTCGTGCACGGCGGCAATCCCACTCAATCCACTTACGAGGCCAACTTTCCCGCCGGACCCGATTCCGTTACCGGCAACTTCAGTCCGATCGAACTCTTCGTAAGATTCTCGCCCATCGGTGAAGATACGCTCAACTTCTACGAGTACAGGAAGCCCATCTATCGGGGCTGGTCTCCCGAGACAAACACGTTTAAGATCGAACTCGACGTCCTGTCGCAGATCAAAGGCAAACTGACAGACCTGAAGGCCATCGGCCAGGTGTCCGACACGCTGCGGCTTTCCCTTCCAACAGGCGAGATCCTGGCCGATTTCGACAGCGAATCCGAGCAGGTCCGCGCAGAACTGGATGGCGCCACGTATACAGTGCGAGGCAACCCCGCGCTTTCAAAAATCAAGTCATTCGTGATCGGCGTAAGAAACATGGGAGAATTTCCTCTGGAGGGCGAAAACGAAATCTGGCTGGATGAACTCCGGGTCGATCGAATCCGAAAGAAAAACGCCGTATCCATGTTATTGAACGTCCAGACAACAGTGGCCGATCTGGGCAACGTGAGCCTGAATCTGGAACGCCGGAGCGGCGACTTCCAGGACCTTCAGGGACGTTCCACGGGTAATTCGACGACCCAGGTCAGCCTGAACGGTTCGTTCAATCTGAATAAATTCCTGCCCGATCGGTGGAACACCGTCATTCCGGTTCGGTTCAATTACCTCCGGAACGGGTCCGTGCCCCGGATTCGACAGGGTTCGGACATTGTACTGACCGACGAGCAGAAGGCCAGGGAGAGCGCGGTACGAGCGTCGTCCAGGTTTAACGTCTCCCTGCGGAAACGTCCGGCCACGAGAGACCCTCGCTGGATCGCCCGGCTCTTTTTCGACAGGATCAATGCGTCTCTGAACTTTCTGACGAATAACGCGGTCAGCGGCGCCATTACGCGGCGGCGATCCAACGACGAACAGAATTTCAACGGAAGCTTCAGCTATGACGTGAGTTGGCCCAGACAAACGGGATTGAAAATCCTCACCTGGGTTCCGCGTGTGGGTTCCCTTTTTCAGGAAGTCCAATTCTTCTACCTACCGTCAACCCTTCGGTACAACCTGCGTTTTGATCGCAAGAACATCAACAGGCGCTCCTTTTCCGCCGTTGAGGGCGATACGTCGGACGTCATCGCCGCGTTGAATGAAACCTTCAACCTCAACGAGAGTTTCGTCATAAAACTGGCCCCCTTTCGAAGCCTGAAAGCGAACTATTCCCTTGCAGTAAACCGCGATCTACGGAATTCATTCGATTTCGCCAGGCTGCAATTCGGCCGTGAAACAACGCGAAATCAGGAAGTGAGCTTCAACTTCACACCCCGCGTTTCCAGGTTGCTCAACATCAACACCGACTACTCGTCCCGCTATCGTGAGCGCCTCGAAACCGGAGGACAGCGTACTTCCATAGGTAACGAGCGCAGAGGACTTACCGTTGGCAACAACAGCCGCGTTGGCGCCCGCTTCAGCCTGAACCTGCCGGCTATTTTTCGCTCTCTCGCACGGCCGTCGAAAGAACAGACAGGGTTTTCGGTAATCCGGCTGGTCGGCAGGTTGGGCGGAGCACTGGAAGCCGTTCAAGTCAACGCATTTCGCAATCGGGCGTTTAATCTCTTCGGACTGAGACGTCGACCAGCGTTCAAGTTTCAACTTGGCCTTACCGACACCACGATGTCGCCACGTTACGGGTCCGGTGGCGTTACGCGCGTAAACACCCGGAACATTACCGATAATGCCACACTCAGCAGCGCCGTGCGCCTGCCGGCGGGCTTTCGCGGCTCTTCGGGATTGACCTTTAACCATGCCAGGAGCTTTGGCAACGCCAATACGGAAGAACAGAAACTGGAGTTCCCGAATTTGTCCGCGCAGTGGCGGGGACTCGGGGAACTGCCGGTCTTCAGGTGGATTTTCGCCAGTTCCAATCTCAGCCTCAATTACAAGTCAAATCGTATCTTTCGGGGCGACGGCGGCCTGGAAGACAACGTTCTGACCAGCGATACTCGGAGAACGGAGTTCCGGCCGCTGATCAGGTGGCAGGCACGCTGGAAGAACAAAATGACAACGAACGTCAGTACAAACCGCAGCCGACAGAACGACCTGCGTTACCAGCGCAACGTGGCCACCGACAGCACCGTCACACAGCCGACGCTGGAGGAACGGCTGATCGGAACGACCATAACGGAACAGTCTCAATTCACCGCTTCCCTCAGATATTCGCTGAGTTCGAAATTTTTCACGAAATTGCAGAGCAATCTGGACCTTACGGTCGAGTACGGAACAAACACCAGCCTCAAAAGAGAAATCCCCCGAAACGCGGAAGCCACAGAAACCGATCAGGCCGTTGTTCGCCAGAGCGACGATCGCTGGCACGCAAGTCTGGCGGGTCAATACGAGTTCAGCAGCAAATTCACGGGCGGGACCCGATTCAGGCACGAAAATCGCAAGGACAAGCTCCGCGACGTGAACAACAGAGTATGGGAATTCCGAGTATGGGGAGAAATTCGATTTAACTGATATTACTGAACCAACGTCCAAACTCGCCTGCGGTCCGTGAAGAAAATCGGTATTCGTATGTTTTCCTTCAATCGAAAAGAACGGTTTGTGTTGCTGGGTCTGGCTGCTGCATTGTTGATCGGCGGGGCAGTGAATCTGATTGAACGGTTTGGCGACCGCGACCTCCCCGACTTCCACGTTCAAAAAGGCGCGGTGCCCGTGCCCGACAATCCGGTGAAAACCGAAATTGCACAGCAGGACACCGGTCCCATCGATCTGAACCGGGCCTCGGCCGGACAACTGACGCGCCTACCGGGAATCGGGCCCAAAATCGCCCGGCGAATTGTGGACGACCGCAATCAGCGCGGGCCCTTCAAGTCCGTGGATGAACTGACCAGAGTAAAGGGGATCGGGCAAAAGACACTCGAAAGACTGCGTTCCAGGATAACGGTGAAGGGCCCATGAATCGGGCTACCGGGATCCACATCGATGGCGACGTGCTGCGGTTGGCCTGTCTGGAACGCACGTCGGCCAGGTACCGCCTCCGCGCCCTCTTCGAATGCCGGCTGACCTCGCCCATTCATCCACAGTGGCCTGTTCAGCCCGGGGTTCAGCGATCGCTACGTGAGGGCTTTCAACACGGACTTGCCCAACTACGGGGGACGCCGGGAGCGATCGTGCTGTCTCTGGGAGGTGGTTTCTTCCACTTGCAAAGGACACCGCTGGAACTGGCTCTGTCCGAGGACCGACAGGAACACGTTACCTGGGAGGCAATGCAGACCATGGTCGACCCCGCCAACCGGTACATCGTCGATTACGTTGCTGCCGGGCGAACCGCATTCTGGACTGCTATCCGCAAGGAGGTCTTGGAATTCTGTTCGGAGTTATTGCTTCCCCTTCGCGTGAACCAGTTTCGGTTGGAAGTCGAGCCCCTGGGCCTGTTTCATGCCTGTCTGCTGGCGAAGAGTGAAAACGGATCCCGGGTTGCTGCCATCATGGCCGGACATCCTTGGCTTTATTTTGCTGCGGCCGAGTCGGGGAATTTGATCTCGGCCGAGGCAGTATGCCTCGAACGCCCCAACGTGGCTAACGGACTACCGCCAGAGCGCTCAAACCAAAACACGATAGCAGAAAAAACCCAGGCCACCCTGCGTCGCTGGCTTGATGGACGCCCCCACGCCAACCAAAGCAGGTCCGGTTTTCCGCGGGTTCTGTTATGTGGCGAGGATCACCGGATTGCGACCCTTGCACAGCAAGTTAAGATGTTTCAGGGACCCGAAGTCGAAACCCTCGTGCCTTTTTCCAACTGCACGACAGAGACTCTCCCTGATTCACAGCGGTGTCTCCTGGTCAGCCAGTCTGTGTTCAGCATTGCTGCCGGGTTGGCCTACATGGAACTCGCAAAGGAGCAAATATGACCACGGCGATCTATCCTGGCACCTTCGATCCTGTGACATACGGCCACCTGGACCTGATCGAGCGAACGGCGAATATCTGCAGACGGCTGATCGTCGCCGTGGGCCTGAATCCTGAGAAGCATCCGCTGTTTTCACCGGATGAACGCGTCAGTATGATTCAGGAAGTCTCCTCCCATTGCCCCAACGTGGAAGTCATGAAGTACAGCGGTTTGCTGGTTGACTTTGCCAGAAGGAGCGGCGTCTTCACCGTTGTGCGCAGTCTGCGTACGACAACCGAATATGAATTGGAAATCTCAATGGCCGTTGCCAACCGTCGGATGGAACCCCGGTTGGAGGTCCTCTTTTTGATGCCCAGCCTGAACTATGCGTATCTCAATTCCACCCTTGTTCGTGAGATCGCCCGTTTTGGTGGCGATGTATCCGCGTTCGTGCCTCCTGCGGTTGAAAACCGGCTGAAAGCGAAGTTCCGGTAACCATTCCATTCTCCACGCGGACATTAGCAGACCGTAAATAATATCGCTCTGCAGGCAGGGCCGGACGCAGCCCGGATAGGCTCTTTTAACGGGCTGTCATGAGGCGGGAAACCAGGGCCATCCGGACTTCGAAAGACAGGAACAGGCGCCCGAAACCTCTGAACCCCATTCTCGCGAGTGCCGCACCTTAGACCATGTTCATCGATCAGGCCAAACTCACTGTAAGATCGGGAGACGGGGGCAATGGCTGCAAGAGCTTCCGGCGCGAAAAATTCGTTCCTCGAGGCGGCCCTGACGGCGGCGACGGCGGCGACGGCGGCGACGTTATCGTACTGGCGGATGCCGGCTTGAATACCCTCGTAAATTACCGTTTTCACCAGCATGTTCGCGCCGAGCACGGGAGACCGGGCTCAGGGAAGAAATTCAAGGGCCGAAGGGGCGCCAGCGCAATGGTTCGCGTCCCTCCCGGGACGGTTCTACGAGATGCCGATACGGGCGAAACCCTGGCGGACCTCACCTCGTGCAATGAACGGATCGTCCTGGTCAAGGGCGGGCGGGGCGGCAGAGGGAACGCGCGTTTCGCAACACCCGCGAACCGCGCGCCGGAAACCGCCTTTCCTGGCGTAGCCGGTCAGGAGAAGCGCCTGGAACTGGAACTTAAACTTATCGCGGACGTTGGCCTGGTTGGTCTCCCCAACGCTGGAAAATCCACGCTGCTTTCCCGTATTTCGGCCGCACACCCGAAAATTGCCGACTACCCGTTTACAACCCTCCAGCCGCACCTCGGTATCGTTTCTTACAATGACTTCGACAGCTTCGTGGTTGCCGACATCCCCGGCCTCATCGAGGGAGCGCATATGGGCAAGGGTCTCGGCCACCGGTTTCTTCGCCATATTGAGCGCACCCGTATCCTTCTGTTTCTTCTCGATTCCACCTCGCCCGATCCGGAACACGACCTGGACGTCCTCCGAAACGAACTCCATCACTTCAGCCCCGGGCTTCTTCAGAAACCCTCACTGGCCGCGTTCACGAAGATTGACCTCCTGGGCCGTGACACCAACATGCCGTCCCATTTGTCAAATCGATACCTCTACGTCTCGTCTGTGTCGGGTGAAGGGATTCCAGGACTCGTGCAACACCTGGGTAATCTGGTCAATACCAACCGAGCGGGCGACACTCACCATTAATCCAACGCTGACAAACCTGTCCGGCCCCCGCAATCATTACACTTCCTCGGTCCATCGTTGCTGCAATTTCCTTTCGAGCTGCAAACCGCATCTGAAAGCCCCTTTCACCCCACGGTGTCCCTGGTCCGGCAAAACCGGAGTTTTTTTTGCTGGTACTTGTTTTGCGTACCGACTCAGAGAAACTGTCAAACACACACACGGCTGCCGTCGACCCATTGCGGTGCGCCGAACTTTTCCGGATACGATGCCCAACGATATACTGGACTGGTTGACACTTCATTCGGTCTCGGGACTGGGACCCGTTGCGTTTGCCGAACTGTTACGCCATTTCTGCAGCCCGGGAGCCGTCTTGAAGGCAAAACGCACACGTCTGTGCGCCGTGCCAGGAATCGGTCCCGAACTCGCGGGTGCCATCCATGCGGCGACCGACCCGTCCTGGGCCGAAGAGCAGTTGCGACGCGCCGGGGAAGCGCGCGTTCACCTGTTAACTCTGCAGAGCCCCGACTATCCCGCTTATCTCCTGCAGACCTATGCCCCGCCGCCCATCCTGTATGTGCTTGGAGACATTAACACGTGTGCGTTTCCTACCGTGGCGATCGTCGGGTCCCGATCTTTCACCACCTACGGGCGAGATATCGCCTATCAGATCTCGGGAGAACTGGTCAGACGCGGCATTACCGTGGTCAGCGGGCTGGCCACGGGCATCGATACCCACGCCCACCGGGGTGCGCTTGCCGAACGCGGATTCACCGTGGCTGTACTGGGCAGCGGGTTGGACAGGCCGTATCCTCCCCAAAACAAAGAGTTGTTTCATGTCATCAATGAGACAGGCGCCACCCTATCCGAATTCCCTATGGGCGCATCCGCGCAAGCCCATAACTTTCCGCGGCGAAACAGAATTATCAGCGGACTAAGCCTCGGCGTTGTGGTCATCGAAGCGGGTGACCGCAGCGGCGCGTTAATAACCGCCCGGCTGGCTCTTGAGCAGAATCGGGAGGTCTTCGCCATTCCCGGACCGGTTCATTCGGGCCGAAGCCGCGGCACAAACCGGCTGATCAGGCAGGGCGCCGTTCTGGTACAATCGGTCGACGACATTCTGGATGAACTTCGTCCACACCTGACGCAACTTCAGTTGAAATATCCCCGCACGCACACGGCGGCAGCCCAGGTAGAACTGTCGAAAACGGAACGCCAAGTCTTTGACAGCCTGTCTGCCGACGTGCCGTCCCACATCGACGCCATTTCCGAGCGTTCCGAAATGCCGGCCGCGAGCGCGCTTTCGGTACTGTTGGGTCTGGAACTGGCGGGACTGGTGGCGCAGTTGTCTGGCAAACGCTTCATCCAGAAGCTGGTTCAATCCGGATGAGGAAATTGGCAAAAACAGCCCGAGACACCAGGTTGTCTGATCGCCCGGGTTGCATCCCGCAGGTGAAAAGGTGAGCGCATTGGACCATACGCGCCACGCGAGAGGAATCGGGCAGACGCAAAAAAACCCCCTTGAGGATCAAGGGGGCGGAATATTCGGAACCTAGCCTATTTCCTCAGAACCGACGCATCAGACCCACAATTTTGCCTGCAATTCGGAACTCTTCCCTGCCCGGATGCACCACGATGGCTTCGAACGCATCGTTTTCCGGTGTAAGCCTTACCCGCCCCGCCTCCGGGAAATACCGCTTCACGGTCGCCTCCTCTCCAATCACCGCCACCACAATCTCACCCGGATTCGCCGTTTCCTGCTGCCGCGCCAGCACGTAGTCACCGTCGAGAATGCCCGCATCTCGCATGCTCTCGCCGTTGACGCGGAGTAAGAAAACGTCTTCGGACGGCAAAAAGGAACGGTCTACAGCCACCGTGCTCTCAACGTTTTCGGTTGCCAGGACGGGCTCACCGGCAGCCACCCTGCCAATAACGGGTACCTCTCGTGACTCGGTTACCCCGGGAATGTCGCGTTCGACATAGTCCGTAAGCTCTATTCCACGGGAGACCATTGGGCGCCTCCGGATGTATCCCTTTTTCTCCAGCGCGGCCAGCGTGGTTCGCACGCCGTTGGTGGAAGCGATGTTGAACGCGTCCATGGTTTCCCGAATTGTTGGGGGAGCGCCGCCATCTCGGATCGTCCGGGCGATAAATTCGTAAATTTCCCTCTGTCTGTCCGTCAGTCTCTGACGCATCACGCACCTCCTGAAATGCCAACCGCCTCCCTCATGCACAAAACGAACCCGTCGTGTTCCCTAACAGAAAGGCTTTAAACGACGGTACGTGCTCATTTGAATATAGTGAACATTAGTTCATTCGTCAATACATGTTTTGTATGGTTCAGCCCGATGCCCGGCCGCCGAAAAGTTAAATACGTCACTGAACACGAACCGCCCCCAAATTGGAAATTCACGCGATCCTCCCACGAAGACCTATTGCAACTACCTGCAAAACCTATACTTAGTTGAACGACAAAGTGCTTGACAGGTGTGACGGGTTACGTATATTTATCCATTCGGCGCATCGTACAATTGGGTAAGGGGTGGCGTTACGTGAAATCTTTGCGTTATTCAGACTGGTCCCTGTTCGGATGGCACGGCCTGACCCTCGAGGTGCCCCTGGAGTGGAATCCCGGCAAGATTGTCGGCGACTTCAAAACCGGCAGCGTACGTCTGGACGATCCCACGCTCGCCAGGCTGGACATCGAGTGGAAGGATGCCCGCGGCGACACGCGGGTCGCCCCAATTGTGGACCGCTTCGTGAACGGACTCGCCGAGAGCGCCCGCAAGGAAAAGAAAGGCCTTAACGTCGAACGCGCTCTCGACGCGGCATGGCTTGAATTGCCCGATGTCTGTTCACCAGTCTTTTTCGCGTGGCAAGCCGAGTACCGAATCCACTCGTTGGCGTTCTACAGCGCAGCGTCAGACCGGCTTTTCTTCTTTAAGATACGGACAAGGCTTGACGAGGACGCCGGAGACAATATCCGCAGAATTCTGAATTCAATCCGGGATACGGCACCGGACCGGGACCGGACGTGGTCGTTATACGATCTCGTATGTTCATCGCCCCCGCAGTACTTTCTTGAAACCTACGACCTGAAATCCGGACACCTTCGGCTCTGTTTTCAACACGGCCGGGATATTCTGCAGTTCGACCGGCTTAGCCTCGCCAAAGTGCTCCTGAAGAAGCGCACCCTGCTGGACTGGTACCAGGAATTCTTTCGTAAGAATCTGCGGCACGTCAATCTGGATGCTCACGAGACAAAGATCGGGGAACACGTTGGTCTGACCGTCCGTGGAAAACCCAAGAGCCGCTGGCGGGGGTTGCTGATGCCCCTCCCCTTCTGGAATACCAGACCGCGTTTGAATATGGAAGCCCGTGTCTGGACCTGTGACGACGTGAACAAAATATACGCAGTCCACACCTTCTACAAAAAGCAGAAGGACGCGCCGGATATCGAAAATGCCCGGCGCGCCGTTGTCTGCCACCGTGAATCCGCCGCGGATAGTGGAATTGCCTGACCGTCGGCCCGCCTGCAGAGCGACTCTATCAACGGACTGATAACCTCAGGAAGCTAAATGGCGTTGTTTTCAAAAAAGAGACAGCCCAAGATCAGCCGAGAGGCGATGTTCAACTCCAAACCAACGCGGAACAGCCAGTTGGAATGGAAAACGAACAAGGACGACGAAGTGGCCATCACGCTAAGGCGCGCAGATACCACCAAAGTCAAGATCATTTCCAAGATCTTCTGGGTACCGGAAAAACGGACGTTGGTACTGGATGAAATCGGCTCTCAGGTATGGAAGATGTGCGACGGACGCACAACGGTGGCTGCAATGATAAAACGCCTGTGCGAAACCCACAAGCTCAATGCAAAAGAAGCCGAAATTTCTCTCTTAAGCTATCTGAGAACCCTCGGACGCAAGAATCTCCTCGGGTTTCTGGTTGAGAAAAGCGACCTTCGGAAAAAGAAGAGACGCGCCAGCGGAAAAGCATGGGGTTAGAGTTCCAATTCACGACCCAATGAATAAGGGCCCCGCGATACAACGCCGCGGGGCCCTTATCGTGTTTTTCGGGAAATCCGCATGGGGTCCCCTGCCGTCCGGCGCACACTGGCGCCATTCATCAGACCCACGCATGCGTTTACCGCAACAATGCCTGAACTGCGCCATCTCCGTTCAAAAAGATCGCCGTTGACGCTTCGGCCAAATCGGCCAGCGGCGCCCAGTAGACGCCGAACAAAAGGGTTCCGGCAAACAATACCGCAAGGGTCGCGGTAGCGAACCGGGAAATCTTGACCGGCGCATCTGAGGTGGGCCTCTCAAGGTACATTGCGCGCACGACCCTCGCATAATAATACAAGGAAACCGCGCTGTTTAACGCACCTACCACAGCCAGCCAGTAGAGCCCGCCATCGACCACGGCGGCGAACAGATACACCTTTCCTACAAACCCTGCCGTTGGGGGCAATCCGGTGAGCGAAAACAGAAACGCGGACATTGTCAGCGCGATCCAGGGTGATCGCCACCCCATTCCCCTGTAATCCTCGATATCCTCACTTCCAATTGTCTCGGCCAGCAGCAAAACAACCAGAAACGCGCCAAGATTCATGAACAGATACGCACCCGCATAGAACATCACTGCCTTGAGTCCCGCCGACGACAACATTACCACGCCCATCATCATATATCCCGCGTGGGCAATACTGGAGTACGCCAGCAGCCTCTTCAGGTTTCGCTGCCAAATGGCCGTTAGATTGCCCAGCGTCATCGTAAAGGCCGAAATGAGGGCGAGCAGCTGCGGCCATGCCACACCCAGCGTGGTTCCGGTACCCGAAGTGCCATCGTAAGCGGACAGTCCTACGTAAAAAAACCGCGCCAGCATGGCGAAACCAACCGCCTTGGGAGCAACCGAGAAAAACGCCGTCACGGGTGTTGGCGCACCCTCGTATACGTCGGGGCACCAGAAGTGAAACGGGACCGAAGCCACCTTGTAGCCGAACCCTGCCATCGCGAGCGTCGCACCCAGAAACAACGTCAGCTCGTACGGCTCCGTGGTTCCCAGACGAGCCGCAATCCCGTAGATGTCCAGCGTTCCCGTCAATCCGTAGATCAGGGAAAATCCATACAGCATGATGCCCGATGACACCCCGCCGTATACGACGTATTTCAGCGCCGCCTCGTTGGATCGCCGCACCCTTTTCTGATAGCCGGCAAGCACATAGGACGGCAGACTGACCAGTTCGAGCGCGAGGTACATCATTAGCAGATTCGTGGCGCCGGCCATCAGGAAGCCGCCCAGGGCGACCGAGAGAAAGAGCGCATAGAATTCACCGATCCTGTCGGCGTCGATGTCCCGCGACTGCAATCCGAACAGTGTGACCACGAGGGTTGTAATCACAATCAGAAGCTTGAAGAACAGGGCAAAACCATCCAGAGCGATCATGCCCATAAACAACGATCTGGGCGCCACGTCGTACAAATCGGCGATCGAAATCAGGCATACCACAAGTGCCAGAAGCGACAGACCCGTCAATATTGCCTTCTTCTTTCCGGTCAGGATCAGATCGGCGGTCACAATTCCTATAATTGCAACCGTGATGATGATCTCCGGCCAGATATACTGCAGGCCGTCGAGATTCACTGCGACCGCGTTTCTTATGACCTCGGTCAAAAGGTCGTTCCTCCCATCGGTGACGGACCCGGTCCCACCGAAGGCCGGGGAATCGGACTGTCTGTCAGGCGCCTATCGCTGCATTGCAGACATAACCGGTACGTTAAGATCCTTAACGAGTTCTCCAAGAGATTGGGCCAGCAGGTCCAGCACGGGTGCGGGATAGATACCGAGAACAATGACGATGACCGCCAGTGGCGCAAGGCTGAAAATCTCGCGGCCGTTGATCTCCGGCAGATCTTTCCACCGTTCGTTAAACGGCCCCATGAACAGACGCTGAAAAGCCCAGAGCATGTACGCCGCACCCAGAAGCACCCCCAGCGTGCCCAGGATTGTCATCGTACGATGGACCTGGAATGCACCCAGAAAGCATAGGGCTTCGCTGATAAACCCTGAGAGACCCGGCAGTCCCAGCGCGGCGAAGTATGCCACCATCGTCAGACTGCCATACACGGGCATGTGCGACCACAGCCCGCCGAACCCCGGTTTGCCGCGCAGGTCCGGATCTTCATAATCGTTGGGATAAACAATATACCGGTGGTGAGCCCGATCGTAAATGACGCCCACGAGCAGAAACAACATCGCCGTGATGGTTCCGTGGTTGAACATCTGAAATACCGCCCCGTTGATGCCGTGGGGCGTAAACGACGACATACCGAGCATCACAAATCCCATATGACTGATGCTGGAATACGCCACCAGTTTCTTTAGATCTGACTGCGCCAGTGCCACGAGCGCGCCATAGATAATGTTAATGACCCCGATCACGGCCAGAAAATAGCTGAAGTCGCGTGTAACATCGGGCAACATCGGGTAGTTGAACCTCAGAATACCGTACGTACCCATTTTCAGCAGTACCCCTGCCAGAATCACGCTGATGGCCGTAGGCGCTTCCACGTGGGCGTCGGGAAGCCACGTGTGAAATGGAAACAGCGGCACCTTTATGGCGAAACCGATAAACATGGCAAACCAGATCATTACCGGGGCCGAATAACCGAAAATCATCCCTGCGCGAAGCCATTCCGAATGATTGGCCTGATCCATCATCACCAGCATATTGAACGTATGTTTCCCGGTTTCGGGATCGGTGACATTAAAGTAAAACGCCAGCATCACCAGCAATAACAATACGCTCCCGGCCAATGTGTACAGAAAGAACTTAATTGCGGCATATTCCTTTCTTGGACCTCCCCAGATCCCGATCAGGAAATACATCGGCAACAGCATCACTTCCCAGAAAACGTAGAACAGAAAGAAATCGAGCGACACGAACACACCCTGCATGCCGGTTTCAAGCAGCAGAAACAGCGCGAAATATCCCTTCGCCCCGCGGTTGATGGCCCAGGAGGCGGGAACGCACAGGAAACCCAGCAGCGCCGTCAACAGCACCATCGAAACGCTCAGACCGTCTATGCCCATATAATATTGAATATTGAACGACTCGATCCAGGGCAGGCGCACTTCGTATTGCATATCGGGTATGGACCGATCGAAATCCTGAAACAACCAGATCGCCAGCAGAAGGCAGAGCCCGGTCGCAGCCAGCGCAACCCGGCGAATCGCATCGACCGCCCGCCCGGGTATCAGCAGGATTACCACCGCACCCAGTACTGGAATAAACGTTAAAAGCGTCAGAATCCATTGAGCCATCTGTCGGCTACCTCCCTCATCAGTGTCGTTCGTCACGAGGCGTCAGGCGGACCGCCCCGCCTTTGGCCAATTGCGGGATTTCAAGCAGCCATCAATCGGATCAACATGAGGACGAGAATGCCCGCCATCACCAGAACAATATAGGTCTGAAGGCGGCCGGTCTGAATGTGTCTCAGCCCTGCACCTGCCCACCTGATCACCCCGGCAACGGCGTTCACAAGCCCGTCGACCACCCATTCGTCAAACAATCGATCAATGAATGAAATACCCCTGGTCACCGTGGCCGACAGATTCACGAGGCCGTCCACGACGTGGGCGTCGAACCAGTTCAACGCCGTTCGCCCGACCATTATGGCGCGGACAAAACTGGCTTCGTAGATTTCATCGAAATACCACTTCCGGTTCAACGTGCGGAAGAACCCGCCCGACTGAAGCGATGCTTCCTCCAGCGCGATCATTTCCTCCCGCCGATTGTAGTACTTCCGATAGGCCGTGTAAATCCCCGCGCCGGCAACCAGTATAGACAGGATCATCGCAGGGTAGTGCGCCGCGTGCGCCGCGTCGTTTCCGGAGCCGGCCGCGTAAACCTCAACCTCGGTTCCAATGGGCAACGGCTCGCCGCGGGCCGCAAGCAGCCCGGCTTCAGGCGCCTTCACGAGACGGTGAAACCAGCCCTCTCCTCCCAGCGGGTTCCAGGCATAGAAGATCCAGATACTCAGCACCGCCAGCACAATCAACGGAACGGTCATCACGCCAGGAGATTCGTGGGCGTGTTCCACGAGAGACTTCTCCCTCGGCTTTCCGTAGAATGTAAGAAAGATCAGCCGGAACATGTAGAAGGCCGTCAGACCGGCGGCGGCAAACCCGAACAGGGGCAGCAGGAAATGCACCGGACGGGAAAATCCGCCGAATCCCAGCGCCCCCGCCAGTATTGCGTCTTTGCTGAGAAACCCCGACGTAAACGGTACACCTGCCAGAGCCACGGTCGCGATAAGAAAAGTCCAGAAGGTCAGCGGCATCTTGGACCGCAACCCGCCCATATTTCTCATATCCTGCGGGTCGTTGCCGTTATGCGTCCTGTGGAACGCGTGCTCCACCGCGTGGATGACGCTGCCCGATCCGAGAAAAAGGCATGCCTTGAAAGCCGCGTGCGTCATCAGGTGAAAAAATCCCGCCACGTATGCGCCAACGCCCAAACCCATGATCATATAACCCAACTGGCTGATGGTCGAATAGGCCAGGACGCGCTTGATGTCATACTGGGCCACGGCGATGGTTGCGCCCAGGATTGCGGTAATTGCTCCGATGTAGGCGATTACGACCAGCGCGTCGGGCGTCAGGATCGGAAACATCCTCGTGACCATATACACACCGGCGGCAACCATGGTTGCCGCATGGATCAGCGCGCTGACGGGCGTTGGCCCTTCCATAGCGTCCGGCAACCAGACGTGCAGCGGAAACTGCGCCGACTTGCCAACCGCGCCGCAGAACAGACAAAGGCCCGCAACCGTCAGCAGTCCCCCGCTGAGCCTCCCGCCGGCAACCCCGTCGTATACACTTGCGAAGTCGAACGCGCCGACCTTCCAGAACACGATCATTATACCCACGAAAAAGCCCAGGTCGCCTACGCGGTTCACCAGAAATGCTTTCTTGCACGCCGCCGCCGCGGAAGGTTTTTCGTACCAGAATCCGATCAGCAGATAGGAAGAAAGCCCCACGAGTTCCCAGAACACGTAGAGTAGCAGGAAGTTGTCGACCAGAACCAGACCCAGCATCGAAAACGAAAAAATCGCCAGAAACCCGAAAAACCGGGAATAACGCGGGTCTCCATGCATATAACCAACAGAATACAGGTGCACCAGTCCACTCACGACCGTTACAACCATCAACATCACGGCGGTTATATTGTCGACAAGCAGGCCAACGGTGATCTTCGCGGCGCCGAGATCGAGCCAGACCCACGAATCGAGCTCGAGGCGCCAGCCCGGATCGTAGGCCGAAAGCGCCTGGACGAAATAACGGAGAGAAAGAAGAAATGCGATGGAAATGGCGGCCAGGGGTACCCAATCGCCCCCACGGGGCAGGCGCCGCCCCCAGAACGTCTGTAAAGCAAAGGCCACAAGCGGCAAAACAGGAATCAGTAACAGGTCTAAGGGCATTCACTCCCCCGGGACGTCAACCGCTCAATGAGTCCAGTCTATCGATATTGACCATCTGATAATTCCGGTAGATATTCAAGACGATCGCCAGCGCAACCGCCGCTTCCGCGGCCGCAAGGACAATGACGAATACGGCGAAAACCTGCCCCTGCAACCCCGAATCCGAGAACCGTGCAAACGCGACAAGATTCAGATTCGCGGCATTCAGTATGAGTTCCACGCCCATCAGGATGCTGATTGCATTGCGGCGCGTGGCAACTGCCAGAATACCCAGACAAAAGAGAGTGGCGGCGACGACGAGATAGTGCTCCAGTGCAATCATAACTCTCCCTCGTCTTCCTTCCCCTTCCCCGTTCCGGCAAGCATGGAGGCCCCGAGGAGTGCCGCCAGCAACAGCATCCCGGCGACCTCGAACGGAAGCACGTAGGTTGTCATGAGCGACTTGCCGATTTCCTCTGTACTGGAAGCCGGCGGCGGACCCCCGGACAGCGGCCACGAGGTCTTCACGATTACCATTACCAGCAACGCGAAACCTGCGCCGACGACAATCACGCTGGGCAGAAACTGCACCCTTTCAGCCAGCAGATTCAAATCGTAGATCCGATTGGTCAACATCACACCGAAGAGCAACAGAATGAGGATGCCACCGACATAGATCAATACCTGTGCGCCCGCCAGGAAATCGGCGTCGAGAAACACGTACAGTCCGGCAACGCCGAAAAACGTAAACAGCAGGGCAAATACGGCATAGATCAACCGGCTCACAAACACGACCGCTGCCGCCGAGCCCACGGTCACGGCGGCAAACACGTAAAACACAATCGTTGAGAGTTCCATATGTCAATCAATCCTGGAAGCCCCAGGCATTCAATAGACGTCCGGCCTGGTCTGCATCGGGAGCGGCACCCTGACGCGATTGGGTCGCCGCGGTTTATTGACGCTGGGCCGGCTCCGCGTCTGCGGGTTTCTGTTCGTAGTCCCAGGGGCGTGCGTAGCGGTAGATCAGGTCTGTCCGATCGTAAACGGATGATTCGTAATTGGGGGTCATGACAAGACATTCGGTGGGGCAGGGATACGTACAAAGACCACAATAACAGCAAAGCCCCATGTCGATATCAAAACGCAGAACTTTGAGCCGCTTCTTGGTGCCCTTGGAAGTCAGGCCCAGATCCTCGTCGGGACCGGCCTTTTCGCATTCGATATAAATGCAATCGACCGGACAGGCTCTTGCGCACTGATCGCAACCGATGCAATCGTCGATATCGTTGAATAGCTGGTTCCTCGCCCGCTCCGGCATCTGCCAGCGTTCGTCGGGGTACTGCAGGGTAATCGAAGGCGTAAACATATGCTTTAACGTGATGTTCAAACCCACCCAGATGGAAGAAGCCGACTGGTAGATATTCCTGAAATACGATCCCATTGCATCACCTCTCGAGGAGTCGTCCGGTTGATCCTTCCCGTGGCTCGATTGCGCGCCCCGTGCGCGAACGTTATGCCGTCTGTGCCCGCTGTGTCCGCCCGTGCATCAATCCGCGAGCGGCGGAACGCAAAAGGAAGAAAAGAACCACGGCCATCACACCCATCAATCCTACCTTGGCGAGTTCCTGCAGCCATCCCGGTGCGGCGAAATGCCACACGACCGATCCCAACAGGCACAGGAACGCCCCCGGCGTCAGTACCTTCCAGCCCACGAACATCAATTGATCGACACGCAACCGGGGAAGCGTCCAACGAATCCAGATCTGCACCGCGACCAGCAGCAGCCCCTTCCCGATCATCCAGATGGGGCCGGCCGGAAACGAACCGCCCCAGGGCGCCTGCCAGCCACCCAGAAATACCACCGCGCCGACCATGCTTACGGCAACCATCGCAGCGTATTCCGCCACGAAAAAGAACGAAAACCGCATGCCGCTGTATTCGGTATGATAACCCGCGACCAGTTCGGATTCGGCTTCCGGTATGTCGAACGGCGTACGGTTTACCTCTGCAAGAGCCGCGATAAAGTATAGGATGAATGCGAGAAACGTAAACGGATTCCGAAAAACAAACCAGTGATACAAAGACCCCGATTGCGCTTCGACGAGGGCCTGCGTGCTCAAAGTGCCCACGAGAGGGATCACGCTAAGAAACGCCATGGCGACGGGAATTTCATAGCTCACGACCTGCGCTGCAGAGCGCATCGCGCCCAGGAGCGACCACTTGTTATTGGACGCCCAACCGGCCATGAGAATGCCCAGTACCCCCAACGACGAAATGGCCAGGATATAGAAAATACCGATGTCGAGATCGCTCACGATGAGGCTGCCGCCGAACGGAATGCACACGAAGACCGCGAGAGCACCGGAAAAGACCAGCAGGGGCGCCAGAATGAAAAGTCCCTTATCCGCCGCCGCAGGAATGATGTCCTCCTTAAGAAGGAGTTTGACGCCGTCTGCAATCGGCTGAGCCCACCCGTGCCACCCGCCGGTCCGCATCGGCCCCAGTCGGTCCTGGATATGGGCGGATATTTTCATTTCCATGTAAACCATAATGAGGCCCAGAACTGCAACGAGCGTTACGATGACAATCCCTGCGAGCAGCCCCAGTGCAAGTGACACCAGGCCGATCGGCACGGCGCTCAGAATCCCCACCTGACTTACAAGAGCCTCCGCCAATTCGAGCATAGGTTACTCCTCGGACGACACATCATGCCCCGTTCGGGGAAAATGCCGCCTTTCTTCCGGCGACCCATTCCGTCTTGCCGCGTTGCCGGGCAGGCGACTCGGCGGTCGAAGTTCCGCAACCTGTATTCCGGCCGGAACGCTACCGGTCTATCTCGCCCAGTACGATATCGATGCTTCCAATAATGGCGATAATATCGGCCAGGTAATGGCCCCTGGCGAGTTCGTCAAATACACTCATCACGGTAAAACAGGGCGACTTCACCCGCACCCGGTACGGTACGTTTGAACCGTCGCTGATAACATATACTCCCAGTTCACCCCTGGGATTTTCGCTGCGAACGTAACATTCCGCGTCTTTGGGGGGCCGTACGTTTCGGGGGACCGCCGCCTGTACGTCTCCGCCATCGGGCAACTGATCGAGCGCCTGAGACACGATACCCGCGCTTTCCTCCATCTCGCGAATCCGCACCATGTAGCGATCCCAGCAATCTCCCAGGGTCCCCATCTCTCCCATGCCGACGGGCACGTCGAACTCGAAGCGGTCGTAAATCGAATAGGGTTCGTCCCGACGGAGGTCCCATTTCACGCCGCAGCCTCGAAGATTCGGCCCGGTAATGTTGTGACTGTACGCAGACTCCCGCGACAGAACGCCGACCCTGGCGGTGCGTTCAATGAAGATCTTATTGTACGTCAGGAGGTCGTTGTACTCGTTCAATTTGCTTTTGAACTCGGACAGGAAATGCCGGCAACGTTCTGCGAAGCCAGGCGGCAGGTCGTGAGAAACGCCACCCACCCAGATGTAATTGTATAGCATCCGGGCTCCGCACGTCATTTCAAACAGGTCGAAAATATCCTCCCGTTCCCGGAAGGCAAACAAAAAGGGCGTAAACGCCCCGATATCCATTCCATAGGTCCCGAAAGAAACCAGGTGACTGGCAATACGGTTCAACTCGCACATGATGACCCGGATATATTCCACGCGTTCCGGGATTTCAAGTCCGAGAAGCTTCTCCACGGCCAGAACGTACCCCATATTATTGTTCATTGCCGCCAGGTAATCCATTCGGTCCGTGAACGGAATCACCTGAGGATACGGAAGATTCTCGGCGTGTTTTTCGAAACAACGATGCAGATAACCTATATGGGGTATTGCCGATTCAACGATTTCTCCGTCTGTCCTGATCTCCAAACGCAGCACCCCGTGCGTACTGGGGTGCTGGGGTCCCATATTGATTGTCATCATCTCGCTGTTCAGATTATCGCCCATCGCGTCCGCTGCCGGCGGCAGTCCCGGCCGTTCCACCGTCACCTCTGCAGCCACACGTGGAATCTCTGCCATAGTTTATACCTCAACCCTGATGCCGCGATAATATTCCTGAACCTGGTAATCCTTGCGCAACGGCCACCCTTCCCAGTCGTCGGGACAAAGAATCCGCCGCAGATCGCTGTGTCCGTCGAAGACAACCCCGAACATATCGTACGTCTCGCGTTCGTGCCAGTTCGCCACACGCCATATCCCCTCCACAGTTGGAACCCGGGGATCGTCTCTTCCCACTTCCGCCTTGAGCGTTATCGTGTGACGACGTGACGTTGAGAACAGGTGGTAGACCAGCGTCAGGTGTTCCGGATAATCCACCCCGCTCAGACACATCAGCGACTCGAACCGCATTGCGTCGTCGTCCCGCAGAAACTGGCCGATTTCCGCGATTGCGTCGGCCCGTACCCGAATGAACGGATCCACGTTTTCGGTGAGATCCAGGACGCGGTCGTCGAACGCTTCCTTCATCCGGTCGTATATCTCCTGCGGTGTCATCAGGTCTCCCCCACGTCCGGGCCGGCGCTGCTCAACTCACTTTCGCGATGGAATCGATACGGATCTTGTCCTGCAGTTTCAGTACGCCCTCCAGCAAGGCCTCGGGCCTCGGAGGGCAGCCCGGGACGTACACGTCAACCGGTACAACCCGGTCGACACCCTTCAATACATGGTATCCGTGCTGCCAGTATGGACCGCCGGACGTGGCGCAGCAACCCATAGACATCACGTACCTCGGCTCAGCCATCTGGTCGTACAGTTTCTTCACGCGGGTAGCCATTTTCAGGGTGACAGTACCAGCCACAATCATCAGATCGGACTGACGCGGCGTCGCGCGCGGGACCATGCCCAACCGCGACCAATCGTACCTCGACGCCCCCGTGGCCATCATTTCTATGGCGCAACACGCCAATCCGAACGTCATCGGCCAGAGCGAGGACAGCCGCGCCCAATTGACGAAATAATCGACCGACGTTACAATGACGTTATCCTGGAAACGACCTGTGAGTTTTCCCATGGACGGGCATGCCTCCTGAAACGTCCATACGGACGATTGAATTCGATCACTGTGAAAGGCCGCGAATTGAAACCGGGCAAGCAATACGAACGTGGCGCGAGCCGGTTCACGCGCCTGCCGCGCGGCCGGATACCAAAGAGCGGGTCAGGCAACACGAGGCCCGGCAGCGGGAGAAGGCGCAGGCGCCTGCCGCCCTGACAGCTTGGGGCGCACCCATTCCAGGGCGCCCTTGCGCCACGCATACGCGAGGCCGAGCAATAGTACGACCACAAAAATGGACATCGCCCCGAAGCCGTACCAGCCAAAATCGTTGGCCACCACCGCCCAGGGATACAGCAGGACCACTTCAACGTCGAAGATGATGAAGTCCAGGGCGATCACATAAAATCGAATATTGAATTGAATCCACGATCCGCCCACGGGCTCTTCACCGCACTCGTACGTACTCAGTTTCTCCGCGCTGGGATTCCTGGGACGTATCAGACTGCCGATGAACAGATTGACCACCACAAAGAGCGCGCCGATCCCCAGGAAAATCAAAACGTTGGCATATTGGTCCAGCATCTGGCAAAAGCCTCCATGGCAGCAGCACTATTGGACGGGAACGACAACAGGGGGCAGACGCAAATTCCACGGTTTCATGCATTCTGTAAAGACCGCGATAAATTAGCGAAATCCAAGCACGTCTGTCAAGAGAAAAGCACCCCTCGCGCGTCCATTCCTCACGTTCAGCCCGCCACCCTGACACCAAATCCATGAAACTTGACTTTTTCGTACATTTTTGATCTTGACACATGGATACGGATTGGGTATGTTAAGCTTGCGTTCAGGAAACGTTATCGTTGCGTTGCACAAACAACAACAAAACTAATGCCCTTTCAAGCGATGGAAGGAGCGCCCAATGAGCGAAGAAGTGCAGGAAATTGAAGAACTGGCGACCAGAGAATACAAATACGGATTCATAACGGACGTTGAACAGGACGCAGCGCCTCCGGGTCTGGATGAAGAAACCATCGCCTTCATTTCCCGGAAGAAAAACGAACCGGACTGGCTCTTGCAATGGCGCCTTAGAGCCTTTCACAACTGGCTCAAAATGGATGACCCGACCCGCCGCAAGCGTAGCCGGCAGTGGGCAATGGTCGATTATCCGGACATCGACTATCAGAAAATCATCTACTACTCGGCGCCCAGGAAGGCGGAAACACTCGAGAGCCTCGACGAGGTTGACCCTGAAATCCTCCGCACCTACGAAAAACTGGGCATCCCGCTCGAGGAGCAGAAAATACTTTCAGGCGTCGCGGTGGACGCCGTTTTCGACAGCGTTTCCGTTGCCACGACTTTCAAGGACAAGCTTTCGGAACTGGGCATTGTTTTCTGTTCGTTCTCGGAAGCCGTGCAGGAACATCCAGATATGGTGAAGAAGTACCTCGGTTCGGTTGTGCCTTACAATGACAACTTCTTTGCCGCACTCAACTCAGCGGTATTTACGGACGGCTCCTTCTGCTACATCCCCCGCGGCGTACGATGCCCCATGGAACTGTCCACTTACTTCCGCATCAACGCGGCCAATACAGGCCAGTTCGAGCGGACGCTCATCGTCGCGGAAGAAGGCTCTCACGTTTCGTATCTCGAAGGTTGCACCGCCCCCCAGAGAGACGAGAATCAGCTTCACGCCGCTGTCGTGGAACTGGTTGCGCTCGACAATGCGCAAATCAAATACTCGACCGTTCAGAACTGGTACCCCGGCGACGAAAACGGTGTGGGCGGGATCTACAACTTCGTCACCAAACGCGGCGCCTGCCGCGGCGCCAATGCCAAGATCTCCTGGACACAGGTTGAAACCGGATCGGCAATCACCTGGAAATATCCCAGTTGCATACTCCAGGGCGACAACTCTATAGGAGAATTCTACTCCGTGGCCGTTACCAGCGGGCGGCAGCAGGCCGATACGGGAACCAAGATGATTCATCTTGGCAAAAACACCCGCAGCACCATCGTATCGAAAGGCATATCAGCGAAGAACGGGCAGAACACCTATCGGGGCCGGGTGCAGGTCCTGAAAGGCGCGGCGAACGCCCGAAACTTTACCCAGTGCGATTCCATGCTCATCGGCGACCGTTGCGGGGCGCACACGTTCCCGTACATCGACGTGAGAAACACCAGTTCGCAGGTAGAGCACGAGGCCTCCACCTCAAAGATCGGCGAAGATCAGATTTTCTACTGCAACCAGCGCGGAATATCCACGGAAGACGCCGTATCCATGATTGTCAACGGTTTTTTGCAAGGAGGTACTGGCCGAACTACCGATGGAATTCGCCGTCGAAGCGCAGAAACTGCTTGGCATCAGTCTGGAAGGCAGCGTGGGATAGCGCTCATGGGACACCGGGCGGCCGCGAACACATTCAGGGCTTCAACGGAGGCCTGAACAGGCGCCCTTTCGCAAAGGGCATCATCACCGCAGCAGGGACAGTTTTCCAAGAGGAACACGCATGCTCGAAATCAACGACCTCCACGCAAGCGTCGAGGGCACTCGCATCCTGTCCGGGATCGACCTCAGGGTCAATGCCGGCGAAATTCACGCGATTATGGGTCCCAACGGGTCCGGCAAGAGCACACTTGCCCAGGTATTGGCGGGGCGGGAAGAGTACGAAGTGACCCGGGGCGACGTCCACTACGAAGGCGAAGACCTGTTGGAATTGGATCCGGAAGAACGCGCCCAGGCCGGCGTATTCATGGCCTTTCAATACCCGGTGGAGATTCCCGGCGTCAACAGCGCTTATTTTCTCCGTACGGCGCTCAATGAACTCCGCAAGGCGCGCGGACAGGACGAACTCGATGCCATGGATTTTCTCGCCCTTTCCCGCGAGAAACTCAATCTGGTGGAAATGGACGAGTCCTTTCTGAACCGGGCGGTCAACGAGGGCTTTTCCGGGGGCGAAAAGAAGCGAAACGAGATTTTTCAGATGGCAATGCTCGAACCCAGGCTGGCGATCATGGACGAAACGGACTCCGGATTGGATA
Source organism: Candidatus Latescibacterota bacterium (assembly GCA_963662665.2). GTDB lineage: Bacteria > Latescibacterota > UBA2968 > UBA2968 > JAAXHE01. The sequence continues at coordinate 1,059 of CAXXJS010000034.1, read as the reverse complement.
TCGATGCCCTGAAAATCGTGGCCAACGGCGTTAACGCGCTCCTCCGGAAAAACCCCGAGAGCGCAGTACTGGTGGTTACCCACTACCAGCGGCTGCTGACCTACATAGTGCCGGACTTCGTACACGTGCTTCTGCAGGGCAGGATCGTTAAATCGGGCGGCAAGGAACTCGCCCAGAAGCTGGAAGCGGAAGGGTACGATTGGATTCGCGAAGAATCGACGGCCCGATTTGCCAGGAATTAGAGGAGGTAGCCGCAACATGGAGAACAAGGGCACTCACGCCTATCTGTCGGCATTTTCCACTCTCGAAGAGAGCCTGAACGGGCGGTCCGCCTCGCCCCTGCACGCAATTCGCAAGTCGGCAATCGGACGATTCGCGGAACTCGGGTTTCCGGGCACGAGAGACGAAGCCTGGTTTCATACGAACGTCGCACCGCTTGTCCGTACATCGTTTCGCACAACAACGGCGGCCGATGTACATCAGGCCTGGAAAATGGAAGACGCCATGCTGGAACTGGCTGCCACACGCCTGGTTTTCGTCAATGGCTTCTTCAGCGCCGAGAATTCCCGAACGGCGAACCTCCCGCGCGGCGTACGGGCGTGCAGTCTTTCCGAACTGATTGCCTCCGATCCCGATTGGGTGGAAAGCCATATTGCGCGGCACGCAGCTTACCAGGAGCACGCCTTCGTTGCGCTCAACACCGCCTTCCTGCAGGACGGCGCCTTCGTTTACATCCCACGAGGTACCGTCTTCGAGTCTCCCGTTCACGTCGTGTATATTACAACACCCTCAGGCGTCCCTTCCATCTCACACCCCCGTACGCTTGTTCTGGCCGAAGAAAACACCAGGGCCACAATTATCGAAACATATACGGGAGACGGAACCTATTTCACGAACGCCGTTACCGAAGTCATCGCCGACGACAGTGCGGTTGTGGACCACTACAAACTGGAATTGGAGAGCCCGGAAGCGTTTCACATTGCCACCATGCAAACCCGCCAGGGAGCCCGGAGCGATCTGTCCACACACGCTATTTCTCTCGGCGGCAAACTGGTGCGC
>CAXXJS010000033.1:0-16379 GCA_963662665.2 Candidatus Latescibacterota bacterium | reverse complement strand
TTGTACATGCATACGGAGGCGGTACAAGTTGCGGGTACGTACGAAGGCCCGGGCAACAAGTTGCCGGAGATAACAACGGATGAGATAGTGCTCAACGAGAATGCAGGCGATGAACAGACAGTTGCCGGCTCGAAGATAGGTACGCCGGTGTCGGCTACTGATGAGGACAATGAAGATGCGAGCCTGAAGTACGGGATCGAGCCGGTCAGCAGCCAGTTCGGGATCGGTACAAGCGATGGTCAGGTTACCCTGAAGGTGGATACGAATTTCGACTACGAAGGCGGTACGCGTGAATACACATTGACGGTGAAGGTCGAAGATCCGGAAGGAGGCAGCGTCAAGGGAGAAGTGAAGATAAGCATAGCAGACATAAACGAGGTTCCGGAGTTCGGCGAGATAGGGTCCCGGCGGGCGATAATCGGGCATGGATTCGAGATGACGTTTGACTCGGCGACAGACGAGGATGCGGGGCAGAGTCACACCTACTCTGCGTCCCTGGCAGATGGAGGAGACTTGCCCACGTGGCTGGTATTTGCAGGGTCGGCCAGGAAGTTCACGATAGGTTCCGGTGTGTCCGGAATAACAGCGGCCACCTATCAGATAAGCGTTTCGGTGACCGACGACGGCAGCCCGCAGTTGAATGCGAGCCGGGTTTTTGCCCTGACGGTGGTAGAGGCCGGGCGGATAGAAAGCATTCTCCTGCCGGTATTCAGCCGCACCAGCCCGGAGCAGGAGTTGAGTGTGCGCCTGAGTGCGAAGCCGGTCAAGAAGGTTACGGTTACCCTGTCGATATCGGATGGTTCGGTGGCATCGGTGGCGCCGCAGAAGGTGGTGTTTGATGGAAACGACTGGAACAGCTGGAAAGTTGCGCAGGTAAGCATATCGTCAGAGACGCAGGAGCGCAAGGACGGAATAGCCTTTGCGGTGACGGTGTCCGTGCATGATGCGGAAACTGGAGACGAGTTGTACATGCATACGGAGGCGGTACAAGTTGCAGGTACGTACGAAGGCCCGGGCAACAAGTTGCCGGAGATAACAACGGATGAGATAGTGCTCAACGAGAATGCAGGCGATGCCCGGACAACGGAAGGAACCAGGATAGGAAAGGTGGCTGCGACCGATGTAGACAATGAAGATGCGAGCCTGAAGTACGTACTGGAGCCGGTCAGCAGCCAGTTCGGGATCGGGACAAGCGATGGCCAGATTAGCCTGAAGGTGGATACGAATTTCGACTACGAAGGCGGTCCGCGTGAATACACATTGACGGTGAAGGTCGAAGATCCAGATGGAGGCAGCGTCAAGGGAGAAGTGAAGGTAAGCATAGCAGACATAAACGAGGTTCCGGAACTGGGCGAGATAGGGTCCCGGCGGGCGATAATCGGGCATGAATTCGAGATGATGTTTGACCCGGCCACAGACGAGGATACGGGTCAGAGCCACACCTACTCTGCGTCTCTGGCAGATGGAGGAGACCTGCCCACGTGGCTGGTATTTGCAGGGTCGGACAGGAAGTTCACGATAGGTTCCGGTGCGTCCGGAATAACTGAGGCGACCTATCAGATAAGCGTTTCGGCGACCGACGACGGCAGCCCGCAGTTGAGTGCGAGCCGGGTTTTTGCCCTGACGGTGGTAGAGGCCGGGCGGATAGAAAGCACTCTCCTGCCGGTATTCAGCCGCGCCGGCCCGGAGCAGGAGTTGAGTGTACGCCTGAGTGCGAAGCCGGACAAGAAGGTTACGATTTCCCTGAGCGTTTCCGATGCGGCAGCGCTTTCCACCGGGCAGTTTACATTCGGCTCCTTGGACTGGAATATCTGGCAAACGGTGCAGGTGAGTCTGTCGGCGGCGACCACGGTGCGCAAGGATGATCTGGATTTTGTGGTGTCGGTAGCGGTACACGAAGCCGCATCGGGCGATGAGTTGTATTTGCAAACAGCCCCGGTAGAAGTGGCAGGCCGGTATGAGGGCCCGGGGAACAACGCCCCCCGTATTTCCACGACCGAAGTCAGGGTGAACGAGAATGCAGGTGATGCCCAGACAGCGGAAGGAACCAGTATAGGGAAAGTAGTTGCGACCGATGCAGACAATGAAGATGCGAGCCTGAAGTACGGGATCGAGCCGGTCAGCAGCCAGTTCGGGATCGGGACAAGCGATGGTCAGGTTACCCTGAAGGTGGATACGAATTTCGACTACGAAGGCGGTACGCGTGAATACACATTGACGGTGAAGGTCGAAGATCCGGAAGGAGGCAGCATCAAGGGAGAAGTGAAGATAAGCATAGCAGACATAAACGAGGCTCCGGAGCTCGGCGAGATAGGGTCCCGGCGGGCGATAATCGGGCATGAATTCGAGATGACGTTTGACTCGGCGACAGACGAGGATACGGGCCAGAGCCACACCTACTCTGCGTCTCTGGCAGATGGAGAAGACCTGCCCACGTGGCTGGTATTTGCAGGGTCGGACAGGAAGTTCACGATAGGTTCCGGTGCGTCCGGAATAACAGCGGCGACCTATCAGATAAGCGTTTCGGTGGCCGACGACGGCACCTTGCCATTGAGAGCGAGCCGGGTTTTTGCCCTGACGGTGGTGGAGGCCGGGCGGATAGAAAGCACTCTCCTGCCGGTGTTCAGCCGCGCCGGCCCGGAGCAAGAGTTGAGTGTACGCCTGAGTGCGAAGCCGGTCAAGAAGGTTACGGTTACCCTGTCGATATCGGATGGTTCGGTGGCATCGGTGGCGCCGCAGAAGGTGGTGTTTGACGGAAACGACTGGAACAGCTGGAAAGTTGCGCAGGTAAGCATATCGTCAGAGACGCAGGAGCGCAAGGACGGAATAGCCTTTGCGGTGACGGTGTTAGTGCATGATGCGGAAAATGGAGACGAGTTGTACATGCACACGGAGGTGGTACAAGTTGCAGGTACATACGAAGGCCCGGGCAACAAGTTGCCGGAGATAACAACGGATGAGATAGTGCTCAACGAGAATGCAGGTGATGCCCGGACAACGGAAGGAACCAGTATAGGGAAAGTAGTTGCGACCGATGCAGACAATGAAGATACGAGCCTGAAGTACGGGCTGGAGCCGGTCAGCAGCCAGTTCGGGATCGGGACAAGCGATGGTCAGATCACCTTGAAGGCAGCAGTAAACTTCAACTACGAAGGCGGTCCGCGTGAATACACATTGACGGTGAAGGTCGAAGATCCAGATGGAGGCAGCGTCAAGGGAGAAGTGAAGGTAAGCATAGCAGACATAAACGAGGTTCCGGAACTGGGCGAGATAGGGTCCCGGCGGGCGATAATCGGGCATGAATTCGAGATGATGTTTGACCCGGCCACAGACGAGGATACGGGTCAGAGCCACACCTACTCTGCGTCTCTGGCAGATGGAGGAGACCTGCCCACGTGGCTGGTATTTGCAGGGTTGGACAGGAAGTTCACGATAGGTTCCGGTGCCTCCGGAATAACTGCGGCGACCTATCAGATAAGCGTTTCGGCGACCGACAGCGGAACGCCGCCGTTGAGTGCGAGCCAGGTTTTTGCCCTGACGGTGGTGGAGGCCGGGCGGATAGAAAGCACTCTCCTGCCGGTATTCAGCCGCACCAGCCCGGAGCAGGAGTTGAGCGTGCGCCTGAGTGCGAAGCCGGACAAGAAGGTTACGATTTCCCTGAGCGTTTCCGATGCGGCAGCGCTTTCCACCGGGCAGCTTACATTCGGCTCCTTGGACTGGAATGTCTGGCAAACGGTGCAGGTGAGTCTGTCGGCGGCGACCACGGTACGCAAGGATGATCTGGATTTTGTGGTGTCGGTAGCGGTACACGAAGCCGCATCGGGCGATGAGCTGTATTTGCAAACAGCCCCGGTAGAAGTGGCAGGCCGGTATGAGGGCCCGGGGAACAACGCCCCCCGTATTTCCACGACCGAAGTCAGGGTGAACGAGAATGCAGGTGAAGCCCAGACAGCGGAAGGAACCAGTATAGGGAAAGTAGTTGCGACCGATGCAGACAATGAAGATGCGAGCCTGAAGTACGTACTGGAGCCGGTCAGCAGCCAGTTCGGGATCGGTACAAGCGATGGCCAGATTAGCCTGAAGGTGGATACGAATTTCGACTACGAAGGCGGTACGCGTGAATACACATTGACGGTGAAGGTCGAAGATCCGGATGGAGGCAGCGTCAAGGGAGAAGTGAAGATAAGCATAGCAGACATAAACGAGGTTCCGGAGCTCGGCGAGATAGGGTCCCGGCGGGCGATAATCGGGCATGAATTCGAGATGACGTTTGATTCGGCCACAGACGAGGATACGGGCCAGAGCCACACCTACTCTGCGTCCCTGGCAGATGGAGGAGACTTGCCCACGTGGCTGGTATTTGCAGGGTCGGACAGGAAGTTCACGATAGGTTCCGGTGCGTCCGGAATAACAGCGGCGACCTATCAGATAAGCGTTTCGGTGACCGACGACGGCACCCCGCAGTTGAGTGCGAGCCGGGTTTTTGCCCTGACGGTGGTAGAGGCCGGGCGGATAGAAAGAAATCTCCTGCCGGTATTCAGCCGCGCCGGCCTGGAGCAGGAGTTGAGTGTGCGCCTGAGCGTCCGGCCCGACAAGGAGGTTACGGTTACCTTGAGGATGTCGGATGGTTCGGTAGCATCGGTGGCGCCGCAGAAAGTGGTGTTTGACGGAAACGACTGGAACAGCTGGAAAGTTGCGCAGGTAAGCATATCGTCAGAGACGCAGGAGAGCAAGGATGGAATAGCCTTTGCGGTGACGGTGTCCGTGCATGATGCGGAAAATGGAGACGAGTTGTACATGCACACGGAGGTGGTACAAGTTGCAGGTACATACGAAGGCCCGGGCAACAAGTTGCCGGAGATAACAACGGATGAGATAGTGCTCAACGAGAATGCAGGTGATGCCCGGACAACGGAAGGAACCAGTATAGGGAAAGTAGTTGCGACCGATGCAGACAATGAAGATACGAGCCTGAAGTACGGGCTGGAGCCGGTCAGCAGCCAGTTCGGGATCGGGACAAGCGATGGTCAGATCACCTTGAAGGCAGCAGTAAACTTCAACTACGAAGGCGGCCCGCGTGAATACACATTGACGGTGAAGGTCGAAGATCCGGAAGGAGGCAGCGTCAAGGGAGAAGTGAAGATAAGCATAGCAGACATAAACGAGGCACCGGAGCTCGGCGAGATAGGGTCCCGGCGGGCGATAATCGGGCATGAATTCGAGATGACGTTTGACTCGGCGACAGACGAGGATGCGGGGCAGAGTCACACCTATTCTGCGTCCCTGGCAGATGGAGGAGACTTGCCCACGTGGCTGGTATTTGCAGGGTCGGACAGGAAGTTCACGATAGGTTCCGATGCGTCCGGAATAACTGCGGCGACCTATCAGATAAGCGTGGATGTGGCCGACAGCGGAACGCCGCAGTTGAATGCGAGCCAGGTTTTTGCCCTGACGGTGGTAGAGGCCGGGCGGATAGAAAGTAGTCTCCTGCCGGTATTCAGCCGCGCCGGCCCGGAGCAGGAGTTGAGCGTGCGCCTGAGCGTCCGGCCCGACAAGGAGGTTACGGTTACCCTGTCGATATCGGATGGTTCGGTGGCATCGGTGGCGCCGCAGAAGGTGGTGTTTGACGGAAACGACTGGAACAGCTGGAAAGTTGCGCAGGTAAGCATATCGTCAGAGACGCAGGAGCGCAAGGACGGAATAGCCTTTGCGGTGACGGTGTCCGTGCATGATGCGGAAAATGGAGACGAGTTGTACATGCATACGGAGGCGGTACAAGTTGCAGGTACGTACGAAGGCCCGGGCAACAAGTTGCCGGAGATAACAACGGATGAGATAGTGCTCAACGAGAATGCAGGCGATGAACAGACAGTTGCCGGCTCGAAGATAGGTACGCCGGTATCGGCAACCGATGCAGACAATGAAGATGCGAGCCTGAAGTACGTACTGGAGCCGGTCAGCAGCCAGTTCGGGATCGGTACAAGCGATGGCCAGATTAGCCTGAAGGTGGATACGAATTTCGACTACGAAGGCGGTACGCGTGAATACACATTGACGGTGAAGGTCGAAGATCCGGATGGAGGCAGCGTCAAGGGAGAAGTGAAGATAAGCATAGCAGACATAAACGAGGTTCCGGAGCTCGGCGAGATAGGGTCCCGGCGGGCGATAATCGGGCATGAATTCGAGATGACGTTTGATTCGGCGACAGACGAGGATACGGGCCAGAGCCACACCTACTCTGCGTCCCTGGCAGATGGAGGAGACTTGCCCACGTGGCTGGTATTTGCAGGGTCGGCCAGGAAGTTCACGATAGGTTCCGGTGCGTCCGGAATAACTGCGGCCACCTATCAGATAAGCGTTTCGGTGACCGACGACGGCAGCCCGCAGTTGAGTGCGAGCCGGGTTTTTGCCCTGACGGTAGTGGAGGCCGGGCGGATAGAAAGTAGTCTCCTGCCGGTATTCAACCGCGCCGGCCCGGAGCAGGAGTTGAGCGTGCGCCTGAGCGTCCGGCCCGACAAGGAGGTTACGGTTACCCTGTCGATATCGGATGGTTCGGTGGCATCGGTGGCGCCGCAGAAGGTGGTGTTTGACGGAAACGACTGGAACAGCTGGAAAGTTGCGCAGGTAAGCATATCGTCAGAGACGCAGGAGAGCAAGGACGGAATAGCCTTTGCGGTGACGGTGTCCGTGCATGATGCGGAAAATGGAGACGAGTTGTACATGCATACGGAGGCGGTACAAGTTGCAGGTACGTACGAAGGCCCGGGCAACAAGTTGCCGGAGATAACAACGGATGAGATAGTGCTCAACGAGAATGCAGGTGATGCCCGGACAACGGAAGGAACCAGTATAGGAAAGGTGGCCGCAACCGATGCAGACAATGAAGATGCGAGCCTGAAGTACTTACTGGAGCCGGTCAGCAGCCAGTTCGGGATCGGTACAAGCGATGGCCAGATTGCCCTGAAGGTGGATACGAATTTCGACTACGAAGGCGGTCCGCGTGAATACACATTGACGGTGAAGGTCGAAGATCCGGAAGGAGGCAGCGTCAAGGGAGAAGTGAAGATAAGCATAGCAGACATAAACGAGGTTCCGGAGCTCGGCGAGATAGGGTCCCGGCGGGCGATAATCGGGCATGAATTCGAGATGACGTTTGCCCCGGCCACAGACGAGGATACGGGTCAGAGCCACACCTACTCTGCGTCCCTGGCAGATGGAGGAGACCTGCCCACGTGGCTGGTATTTGCAGGGTCGGACAGGAAGTTCACGATAGGTTCCGATGCGTCCGGAATAACTGCGGCGACCTATCAGATAAGCGTGGATGTGGCCGACAGCGGAACGCCGCAGTTGAGTGCGAGCCAGGTTTTTGCCCTGACGGTAGTGGAGGCCGGGCGGATAGAAAGTAGTCTCCTGCCGGTATTCAACCGCGCCGGCCCGGAGCAGGAGTTGAGTGTGCGCCTGAGTGCGAAGCCGGTCAAGAAGGTTACGGTTACCCTGTCGATGTCGGATGGTTCGGTGGCATCGGTGGCGCCGCTGAAGGTGGTGTTTGACGGAAACGACTGGAACAGCTGGAAAGTTGCGCAGGTAAGCATATCGTCAGAGACGCAGGAGAGCAAGGATGGAATAGCCTTTGCGGTGACGGTGTCCGTGCATGATGCGGAAAATGGAGACGAGTTGTACATGCATACGGAGGCGGTACAAGTTGCAGGTACGTACGAAGGCCCGGGCAACAAGTTGCCGGAGATAACAACGGATGAGATAGTGCTCAACGAGAATGCAGGCGATGAACAGACAGTTGCCGGCTCGAAGATAGGTACGCCGGTATCGGCAACCGATGCAGACAATGAAGATGCGAGCCTGAAGTACACGTTCGAGCCGGCGGACAGCACGTTCGGGATTTCGACTGACGATGGCCAGATTAGCCTAAAGGTGGATACGAATTTCGACTACGAAGGCGGTCCGCGTGAATACACATTGACGGTGAAGGTCGAAGATCCGGAAGGAGGCAGCGTCAAGAGAGAAGTGAAGGTAAGCATAGCAGACATAAACGAGGCACCGGAGCTCGGCGAGATAGGGTCCCGGCGGGCGATAATCGGGCATGAATTCGAGATGACGTTTGCCCCGGCGACAGACGAGGATGCGGGCCAGAGTCACACCTACTCTGCGTCCCTGACAGATGGAGGAGACTTGCCCACGTGGCTGGTATTTGCAGGGTCGGACAGGAAGTTCACGATAGGTTCCGGTGCGTCCGGAATAACTGCGGCGACCTATCAGATAAACGTGGATGTGGCCGACGACGGCAGCCCGCAGTTGAGTGCGAGCCAGGTTTTTGCCCTGACGGTAGTGGAGGCCGGGCGGATAGAAAGTAGTCTCCTGCCGGTATTCAACCGCGCCGGCCCGGAGCAGGAGTTGAGTGTGCGCCTGAGCGTCCGGCCCGACAAAGAGGTTACGGTTACCTTGAGGATGTCGGATGGTTCGGTGGCATCGGTGGCGCCACTGAAGGTGGTGTTTGACGGAAACGACTGGAACAGCTGGAAAGTTGCGCAGGTAAGCATATCGTCAGAGACGCAGGAGAGCAAGGACGGAATAGCCTTTGCGGTGACGGTGTCCGTGCATGATGCGGAAAATGGAGACGAGTTGTACATGCATACGGAGGCGGTACAAGTTGCAGGTACGTACGAAGGCCCGGGCAACAAGTTGCCGGAGATAACAACGGATGAGATAGTGCTCAACGAGAATGCAGGCGATGAACAGACAGTTGCCGGCTCGAAGATAGGTACGCCGGTATCGGCAACCGATGCAGACAATGAAGATGCGAGCCTGAAGTACACGTTCGAGCCGGCGGACAGCACGTTCGGGATTTCGACTGACGATGGCCAGATTAGCCTAAAGGTGGATACGAATTTCGACTACGAAGGCGGTACGCGTGAATACACATTGACGGTGAAGGTCGAAGATCCGGAAGGAGGCAGCGTCAAGGGAGAAGTGAAGGTAAGCATAGCAGACATAAACGAGGCACCGGAGCTCGGCGAGATAGGGTCCCGTCGGGCGATAATCGGGCATGAATTCGAGATGACGTTTGACTCGGCGACAGACGAGGATGCGGGGCAGAGTCACACCTACTCTGCGTCCCTGGCAGATGGAGGAGACCTGCCCACGTGGCTGGTATTTGCAGGGTCGGCCAGGAAGTTCACGATAGGTTCCGGTGCGTCCGGAATAACTGCGGCGACCTATCAGATAAGCGTGGATGTGGCCGACAGCGGAATGCCGCCGTTGAGTGCGAGCCGGGTTTTTGCCCTGACGGTGGTGGAGGCCGGGCGGATAGAAAGAAATCTCCTGCCGGTGTTCAGCCGCACCAGCCCGGAGCAGGAGTTGAGTGTGCGCCTGAGCGTCCGGCCCGACAAGGAGGTTACGGTTACCCTGAGGATGTCGGATGGTTCGGTAGCATCGGTGGCGCCGCAGAAGGTGGTGTTTGACGGAAACGACTGGAACAGTTGGAAAGTTGCGCAGGTAAGCATATCGTCAGAGACGCAGGAGCGCAAGGACGGAATAGCCTTTGCGGTGACGGTGTCCGTGCATGATGCGGAAAATGGAGACGAGTTGTACATGCATACGGAGGCGGTACAAGTTGCAGGTACGTACGAAGGCCCGGGCAACAAGTTGCCGGAGATAACAACGGATGAGATAGTGCTCAACGAGAATGCAGGTGATGAACAGACAGTTGCCGGCTCGAAGATAGGTACGCCGGTGTCGGCTACTGATGAGGACAATGAAGATGCGAGCCTGAAGTACGGGGTCGAGCCGGTCAGCAGCCAGTTCGGGATCGGTACAAGCGATGGCCAGATCACCCTGAAGGTGGATACGAATTTCGACTACGAAGGCGGTCCGCGTGAATACACATTGACGGTGAAGGTCGAAGATCCGGAAGGAGGCAGCGTCAAGGGAGAAGTGAAGGTAAGCATAGCAGACATAAACGAGGCACCGGAGCTCGGCGAGATAGGGTCCCGGCGGGCGATAATCGGGCATGAATTCGAGATGACGTTTGCCCCGGCCACAGACGAGGATGCGGGCCAGAGCCACACCTACTCTGCGTCCCTGACAGATGGAGGAGACTTGCCCACGTGGCTGGTATTTGCAGGGTCGGACAGGAAGTTCACGATAGGTTCCGATGCGTCCGGAATAACTGCGGCGACCTATCAGATAAACGTGGATGTGGCCGACGACGGCAGCCCGCAGTTGAGTGCGAGCCAGGTTTTTGCCCTGACGGTAGTGGAGGCCGGGCGGATAGAAAGCACTCTCCTGCCGGTATTCAGCCGCGCCGGCCCGGAGCAGGAGTTGAGTGTGCGCCTGAGCGTCCGGCCCGACAAGGAGGTTACGGTTACCCTGAGGATGTCGGATGGTTCGGTAGCATCGGTGGCACCGCAGAAGGTGGTGTTTGACGGAAACGACTGGAACAGCTGGAAAGTTGCGCAGGTAAGCATATCGTCAGAGACGCAGGAGCGCAAGGACGGAATAGCCTTTGCGGTGACGGTGTCCGTGCATGATGCCGAAAATGGAGACGAGTTGTACATGCATACGGAGGCGGTACAAGTAGCAGGTACGTACGAAGGCCCGGGCAACAAGTTGCCGGAGATAACAACGGATGAGATAGTGCTCAACGAGAATGCAGGTGATGAACAGACAGTTGCCGGCTCGAAGATAGGTACGCCGGTGTCGGCTACTGATGAGGACAATGAAGATGCGAGCCTGAAGTACGGGGTCGAGCCGGTCAGCAGCCAGTTCGGGATCGGTACAAGCGATGGCCAGATCACCCTGAAGGTGGATACGAATTTCGACTACGAAGGCGGTCCGCGTGAATACACATTGACGGTGAAGGTCGAAGATCCGGAAGGAGGCAGCGTCAAGGGAGAAGTGAAGGTAAGCATAGCAGACATAAACGAGGCACCGGAGCTCGGCGAGATAGGGTCCCGGCGGGCGATAATCGGGCATGAATTCGAGATGACGTTTGCCCCGGCCACAGACGAGGATGCGGGCCAGAGCCACACCTACTCTGCGTCCCTGACAGATGGAGGAGACTTGCCCACGTGGCTGGTATTTGCAGGGTCGGACAGGAAGTTCACGATAGGTTCCGGTGCGTCCGGAATAACTGCGGCGACCTATCAGATAAACGTGGATGTGGCCGACGACGGCAGCCCGCAGTTGAGTGCGAGCCAGGTTTTTGCCCTGACGGTAGTGGAGGCCGGGCGGATAGAAAGTAGTCTCCTGCCGGTATTCAACCGCGCCGGCCCGGAGCAGGAGTTGAGTGTGCGCCTGAGCGTCCGGCCCGACAAAGAGGTTACGGTTACCTTGAGGATGTCGGATGGTTCGGTGGCATCGGTGGCGCCACTGAAGGTGGTGTTTGACGGAAACGACTGGAACAGCTGGAAAGTTGCGCAGGTAAGCATATCGTCAGAGACGCAGGAGAGCAAGGACGGAATAGCCTTTGCGGTGACGGTGTCCGTGCATGATGCGGAAAATGGAGACGAGTTGTACATGCATACGGAGGCGGTACAAGTTGCAGGTACGTACGAAGGCCCGGGCAACAAGTTGCCGGAGATAACAACGGATGAGATAGTGCTCAACGAGAATGCAGGCGATGAACAGACAGTTGCCGGCTCGAAGATAGGTACGCCGGTATCGGCAACCGATGCAGACAATGAAGATGCGAGCCTGAAGTACACGTTCGAGCCGGCGGACAGCACGTTCGGGATTTCGACTGACGATGGCCAGATTAGCCTAAAGGTGGATACGAATTTCGACTACGAAGGCGGTACGCGTGAATACACATTGACGGTGAAGGTCGAAGATCCGGAAGGAGGCAGCGTCAAGGGAGAAGTGAAGATAAGCATAGCAGACATAAACGAGGCACCGGAGCTCGGCGAGATAGGGTCCCGTCGGGCGATAATCGGGCATGAATTCGAGATGACGTTTGCCCCGGCCACAGACGAGGATACGGGTCAGAGCCACACCTACTCTGCGTCCCTGGCAGATGGAGGAGACCTGCCCACGTGGCTGGTATTTGCAGGGTCGGACAGGAAGTTCACGATAGGTTCCGATGCGTCCGGAATAACTGCGGCGACCTATCAGATAAGCGTGGATGTGGCCGACAGCGGAACGCCGCCGTTGAGTGCGAGCCGGGTTTTTGCCCTGACGGTGGTGGAGGCCGGGCGGATAGAAAGCACTCTCCTGCCGGTGTTCAGCCGCGCCGGCCCGGAGCAGGAGTTGAGTGTGCGCCTGAGCGTCCGGCCCGACAAGGAGGTTACGGTTACCCTGAGGATGTCGGATGGTTCGGTAGCATCGGTGGCGCCGCAGAAGGTGGTGTTTGACGGAAACGACTGGAACAGCTGGAAAGTTGCGCAGGTAAGCATATCGTCAGAGACGCAGGAGCGCAAGGACGGAATAGCCTTTGCGGTGACGGTGTCCGTGCATGATGCGGAAAATGGAGACGAGTTGTACATGCATACGGAGGCGGTACAAGTTGCAGGTACGTACGAAGGCCCGGGCAACAAGTTGCCGGAGATAACAACGGATGAGATAGTGCTCAACGAGAATGCAGGCGATGCCCGGACAACGGAAGGAACCAGTATAGGGAAAGTAGTTGCGACCGATGCAGACAATGAAGATACGAGCCTGAAGTACGGGCTGGAGCCGGTCAGCAGCCAGTTCGGGATCGGGACAAGCGATGGCCAGATCACCTTGAAGGCAGCAGTAAACTTCAACTACGAAGGCGGCCCGCGTGAATACACATTGACGGTGAAGGTCGAAGATCCGGAAGGAGGCAGCGTCAAGGGAGAAGTGAAGATAAGCATAGCAGACATAAACGAGGTTCCGGAGCTCGGCGAGATAGGGTCCCGGCGGGCGATAATCGGGCATGAATTCGAGATGACGTTTGACTCGGCGACAGACGAGGATGCGGGGCAGAGCCACACCTACTCTGCGTCCCTGGCAGATGGAGAAGACTTGCCCACGTGGCTTGTATTTGCAGGGTCGGACAGGAAATTCACGATAGGTTCCGGTGCGTCCGGAATAACTGCGGCGACCTATCAGATAAGCGTGGATGTGGCCGACAGCGGAACGCCGCAGTTGAGTGCGAGCCAGGTTTTTGCCCTGACGGTTGTAGAGGCCGGGCGGATAGAAAGCACTCTCCTGCCGGTGTTCAGCCGCACCAGCCCGCAGCAGGAGTTGAGTGTGCGCCTGAGCGTCCGGCCCGACAAGGAGGTTACGGTTGCCTTGAGGATGTCGGACGGTTCGGTGGCATCGGTGGCGCCACTGAAGGTGGTGTTTGACGGAAACGACTGGAACAGCTGGAAAGTTGCGCAGGTAAGCATATCGTCAGAGACGCAGGAGAGCAAGGATGGAATAGCCTTTGCGGTGACGGTGTCAGTGCATGATGCGGAAAATGGAGACGAGTTGTACATGCATACGGAGGCGGTACAAGTAGCAGGTACGTACGAAGGCCCGGGCAACAAGTTGCCGGAGATAACAACGGATGAGATAGTGCTCAACGAGAATGCAGGTGATGCCCGGACAACGGAAGGAACCAGTATAGGAAAGGTGGCCGCAACCGATGCAGACAATGAAGATGCGAGCCTGAAGTACGGGATCGAGCCGGTCAGCAGCCAGTTCGGGATCGGGACAAGCGATGGCCAGATTAGCCTGAAGGTGGATACGAATTTCGACTACGAAGGCGGTCCGCGTGAATACACATTGACGGTGAAGGTCGAAGATCCGGGTGGAGGCAGCGTCAAGGGAGAAGTGAAGATAAGCATAGCAAACATAAACGAGGTTCCGGAGTTCGGCGAGATAGGGTCTCGCCGGGCGATAATCGGGCATGAATTCGAGATGACGTTTGACTCGGCGACAGACGAGGATGCGGGGCAGAGTCACACCTACTCTGCGTCCCTGGCAGATGGAGGAGACTTGCCCACGTGGCTTTTATTTGCAGGGTCGGACAGGAAGTTCACGATAGGTTCCGGTGCGTCCGGAATAACTGCGGCGACCTATCAGATAAGCGTGGATGTGGCCGACGACGGCAGCCCGCAGTTGAGTGCGAGCCAGGTTTTTGCCCTGACGGTAGTGGAGGCCGGGCGGATAGAAAGCACTCTCTTGCCGGTATTCAACCGCGCCGGCCCGGAGCAGGAGTTGAGTGTGCGCCTGAGTGCGAAGCCGGTCAAGAAGGTTACGGTTACCCTGTCGATGTCGGATGGTTCGGTGGCATCG
Source organism: Candidatus Latescibacterota bacterium (assembly GCA_963662665.2). Taxonomy (GTDB): domain Bacteria; phylum Latescibacterota; class UBA2968; order UBA2968; genus JAAXHE01. The sequence continues at coordinate 2,120 of CAXXJS010000033.1, read as the reverse complement.
GTGGCGCCGCAGAAGGTGGTGTTTGACGGAAACGACTGGAACAGCTGGAAAGTTGCGCAGGTAAGCATATCGTCAGAGACGCAGGAGAGCAAATATGATGTTTCCTTTGTGGTTACTGCAAGCGTGCATAATGCGGAGGACGGAGATGAGTTGTATATACATACGGATGCGGCAGAAGTTGTGGGTAGATATAAAGGCCCGGGCAACAAGCCGCCGAAAATTCTTGTGAAGCGGAAAACAGAAATTCTTGATCTAAACATGATTGTTGTTACGATAAAGATAAGGGAAAATGCAGGGACAATGGAAAGTCAGGCAGGAACAGCAATAGGAGAACCTTTGCAGGTTTCCGATGAGGATGATCAGAATGGTAGTTGGATTTATAGTTTCAATCCAACAAGTGAGTTGTTCGGAATAGATTCAAGGGAAGGGAAAATCACATTGAAGAAAGCAGTAAACTTCAATTATGAGAAAGGTCCGCGTGAATACAGATTGACGGTGAAAGTCGATGATGAGGAAGGAGGAATAGTAAATGGAGAAGTGCGGATAGAGATAGAAGACATAAACGAGGCACCGGAGTTGGGTGAGATAGGGTCTCGGCGGGCGATAATCGGGCATGAATTCGAGATGGAGTTTGACCCAGCGACAGACGAGGATGCGGGGCAGAGTCACACCTATTCTGCGTCCTTGGCAGATGGAGGAGACTTGCCCACGTGGCTGGTATTTGCAGGGTCGGACAGGAAGTTCACGATAGGTTCCGGTGCGTCCGGAATAACTGCGGCGACCTATCAGATAAGCGTGGATGTGGCCGACAGCGGAACGCCGCAGTTGAGTGCGAGCCAGGTTTTTGCCCTGACGGTTGTAGAGGCCGGGCGGATAGAAAGCACTCTCCTGCCGGTGTTCAGCCGCACCAGCCCGCAGCAGGAGTTGAGTGTGCGCCTGAGCGTCCGGCCCGACAAGGAGGTTACGGTTACCTTGAGGATGTCGGACGGTTCGGTGGCATCGGTGGCGCCACTGAAGGTGGTGTTTGACGGAAACGACTGGAACAGCTGGAAAGTTGCGCAGGTAAGCATATCGTCAGAGACGCAGGAGCGCAAGGACGGAATAGCCTTTGCGGTGATGGTGTCCGTGCATGATGCGGAAACTGGAGACGAGTTGTACATGCACACGGAGGCGGTACAAGTTGCAGGTACGTACGAAGGCCCGGGCAACAAGTCGCCGGAGATAACAACGGATGAGATAGTGCTCAACGAGAATGCAGGCGATGAACAGACAGTTGCCGGCTCGAAGATAGGTACGCCGGTGTCGGCTACTGATGAGGACAATGAAGATGCGAGCCTGAAGTACGGGATCGAGCCGGTCAGCAGCCAGTTCGGGATCGGTACAAGCGATGGTCAGGTTACCCTGAAGGTGGATACGAATTTCGACTACGGAAGGCGGTACGCGTGAATACACATTGACGGTGAAAGTCGAAGATCCGGAAGGAGGCAGCGTCAAGGGAGAAGTGAAGATAAGCATAGCAGACATAAACGAGGTTCCGGAGTTCGGCGAGATAGGGTCTCGCCGGGCGATAATCGGGCATGAATTCGAGATGACGTTTGACCCGGCCACAGACGAGGATGCGGGGCAGAGTCACACCTATTCTGCGTCCCTGGCAGATGGAGGAGACTTGCCCACGTGGCTGGTATTTGCAGGGTCGGACAGGAAGTTCACGATAGGTTCCGGTGCGTCCGGAATAACTGCGGCGACCTATCAGATAAGCGTGGATGTGGCCGACAGCGGAACGCCGCAGTTGAGTGCGAGCCAGGTTTTTGCCCTGACGGTAGTGGAGGCCGGGCGGATAGAAAGCACTCTTTTGCCGGTATTCAGCCGCACCAGCCCGGAGCAGGAGTTGAGCGTGCGCCTGAGTGCGAAGCCGGTCAAGAAGGTTACGGTTACCCTGAGGATGTCGGATGGTTCGGTGGCATCGGTGGCGCCGCAGAAGGTGGTGTTTGACGGAAACGACTGGAACAGCTGGAAAGTTGCGCAGGTAAGCATATCGTCAGAGACGCAGGAGCGCAAGGACGGAATAGCCTTTGCGGTGACGGTGTTAGTGCATGATGCGGAAAATGGAGACGAGTTGT
>CAXXJS010000032.1:0-97669 GCA_963662665.2 Candidatus Latescibacterota bacterium | reverse complement strand
CGATTGTGTTGCTTGTGCTCTTTTTTAAAAAGAGTGCGATCTCTTTATCTATGTCCTCAACGTCTTCAATATCCTCGCCTCGAGCGGCTCGTAGATGGAGATTCAGGGTATATTCGCAACAGCCCGCAACATAAGTGATAAAATCCGCCAGGTCTTCTGACTTGTCGGCCTGCTCCAGCGTGCCGATATAACGATCGCGCTCCTGTATGGGTATGATCGCGACCGTGTAGCCGTGCTTAATCAGAATCATATTCATCAGAAGCCGCGCCATGCGACCGTTCCCATCGTCGAACGGATGAATTCTGACAAAGCGATAGTGAAACGTGGCGGCGATGACAATGGGGTGCTCGCCCGCGTTCTCGGTCTTTCTATACCAGTCAATGAGATCGCTCATCGCGGGCTTTACCTGATCGGGGGGGGTATAGTAGTATATCTCGCCGGTCGAAGTCTTCACGTTGTTGGGCTGCGTCTTATAATTGCCGATTGTTATGAGTCGTTTTGTAGGCCGTCCGTCAGGTGTCTGTGCATCGATTTCATACGGCTCTTTCAAAAGCATTCGATGCAGATTGCGGATGAAGACTTCGTTGAGCTCTTCCTTCGTCTTGACTGCATCTTCGATCGCCTTAACCGCATCATCGTGCCCCTCGATGTCTAAATGGTCCCGCATTGGTTTGCCGTGCGCGGTGAGTCCGTGGAGGATCAAACTTCGGGTTTCCCCGAGCGTAAGGCTGTTGCCTTCTATGGCATTTGAGTGATAGTTCGACTCGATGCGGAGCTTCTGTTCTATCCGCCCCACGACGTCCGAAGGCAGCGGTCGCAATGCGTCCAGATCGGCTTTCAGCCTATCGATGTTTTCAATGACGTTGCTCATGGTCTGTTTTCGCAGATCGATGTTTCATGCCAACTCGGGAAAATCCAGGCATGCGCAAATCGTCCTGCTTCTATGTCTCTGCCGTTAATGTGTGGACAGGGAACCCGAGATTCAGAGTCCATAAACTTCAATGCCTTCCTTGAGGGCGTTCTTGTAGATCAGGCCGTCATTGTCCTTGTGTTTTTCCAGATCTTGTGCAGTAGCGACGACAATATCGAAGGGCACGCGCAAACCTTTGATTTCCCGGTACAGTTTCTGCGCTGTTCGGCGTCGATGAACACCTTCGGGCATGACGACGAGCAGATCAATGTCGCTCTGTTCTCCGGATTCATCCCTGGCCGCGGATCCAAAAAGCACGATTCGCAAAGGGTTTACACGCTTTACAACCTCGCGAACGAGCCTATCCAACGTCGAATCGGACATTATTCTTTTCTTTCGCGGATGTGCGGGCGGTTGTGTTTACCAATGTATACACAATGACGTGAAGATCGTCAAGGGGAAGGCAGATCGGAAGGGATTTCAGCGACGCAGCCGGAAGCCCTGGGCCGTGAGGAATTCATCCAGTTCGGCGCGGGCGTGAAACTGCCCTGTACGGTCCGCCATGACCGTTGTCCATCGCTGGTCGCCTTCGTGCATACCCTGCGATGAATAAAAATCGACCATGGTCCTGTCGTATTCCTCCATGGCCAGTTGGTGCGTCTCGTCGCAGAGGTACCGTTCGCGGTGAAGGACCGCGTCCAGCGGCAATCGCGGTTTGACTTCCGGGGCCTGCGCCGGATACCCGATGCAAAAGCCGGCCACCGCGACGACATACGGCGGCAGGTCCAGTAATTTGCCCACCGATTTCGGATTGTTCCTCATCGCGCCGATCATGCAGATGCCCAGTCCCAGCGACTCCGCCGCAATCGCCACGTTCTGCATCATCAGCGCCACGTCCACGGTCGCAATCATCAAGGCCTCCGCATAGTCCCCGTCAAACCGCTGTGCCCCGTGCATCCGGTTGGCCATCCTGTCCCGGTGCAGGTCTGCGCAGAAAGCCAGAAACGCCGCGCTCTGGTGTATCTGCAACTGATCGGCGCACAGTTCGGCCAGTTTCTTCTTTCGCTGTGGATCCGACACGTGAATGACGGTGTAGGCCTGCACATTGCTGGACGTGCTCGCCTGCTGCCCGCACCGGATCAGCGTTTCGAGGACGCCATCGGGAAGGGGTCGATCCTTAAACCGGCGGATGCTCCTGTGTGACATCAGGACATCGATCGTTGGATTTGACATGTAAAACCTCTTAAGTGCGGTGAGACGTAAGAGGGTAGACGGGAGAGGGAAACCTCGCCTACACAAGACATCGAAAGTAGCAATCAGTTATCAGTTTTCAGCAGTCGGCTTGAATCAAAAACCCTATCGTTCGACGTCAACGCAATGAAGAGACAGGACCGTGAGGGGCGCATCGAGGGCAGGATGCCCTCGCTCCCGGGGAAGAGGTGAGTCACGGTAGACGTAAGTTAGGACCCTTTTAGGGTCTCGCCCGTCGTGTCACGTATTCGTAGGGGCAACCCTTGTGGTTGCCCGCCTGAAAGCCATCAGCTTGAAGCAAAAACCCAGTCGTTCGACGTCAGCGCAATGAAGAGACGGAACCGTGAGAGGCGCATCGAGGGCAGGATGCCCTCGCTCCCGGAGTAGACGTAAGACGTTTGACGGGATACCTTTAGTGTCTCCCCCGTCGTGTCTCGTGATCGTAGGGGCAACCCTTGTGGTTGCCCGCCTAAAGGCTGAAGGCCAAAAAAAGCGGGTGGATTTCGAAACCCACCCACGCGGTATCGGCGCCTATCCCATTGTTGTCCGGCGGAGCCGCGATGTCCGGATCGTTCTATCGGTCTCCGATCCGCAGCCGGTTGATCGCCCGCGCAAGGGCCAGGTGCGCCCGCGCCTCGTCGACCTGCTGCTCCCGCATTCGCGTTAGCCTTTCGCGCGCGCGGTCTCTGGCGGCTTCCGCGCGCGTCACGTCAATTTCCTGCACGAATTCCGCGGTTTCGGCCAGCACCGTGACACGATCGCGCCGGACCTCCGCAAACCCACCGCTGATCGCCACGGACTTTGAACCCTGCTCCTGTTCGGAAAAGACCATCTGTCCGATTGCCAGGGCGGCCAGCATGGGATGGTGCCCCGCGAGCACGCCGAACCCGCCTTCGGTTCCCGGCGCCCGCACGCTCTCCACGTCGCCCGAATAAACCGTCTTTTCCGGGGTTACAATCTCAAGCTGAAACGTCGGCATCGTGTTCCCGCACTTAATTCGAACCTTAAAGGGTCTTTGCCTTCTCTATGGCCTGTTCAATCGTTCCCACCAGATAGAAAGCCTGTTCGGGCAAGTCGTCGTATTCGCCTTCGGCCAGTCCCTTGAACCCCCTCACCGTATCTTCGATCTTGACGTATTCGCCCGGTATGCCCGTAAATCCCTCGGCCACGTGCATACACTGGGTGAGGAAGGCCTGGATCTTGCGCGCTCGCGCCACCACCAGCCTGTCTTCTTCGGAGAGTTCGTCGATTCCAAGGATGGCGATTATTTCCCGCAGGTCGCGATAACGCTGCAGAATCTGCTGCACCTGGCGGGCGACCTGGTAATGTTCCTCGCCCACCACGCGGGGGTCCAGAATTCGCGAACTGGACGCCAGAGGGTCCACGGCCGGATACATTCCCTGGTCCGCCAGCGCGCGTTCCAGCACGATACGGCCGTCGAGATGGCTGAAAGCCGTTACCACACCGGGGTCCGTATAGTCGTCCGCAGGCACGTAAATGGCCTGCACCGACGTGATGGAACCGTTGCGGGTGGTCGTAATCCGTTCCTGGAGGGCACCCATTTCGGTTGCCAGGGTGGGCTGGTAGCCCACCGCCGAGGGCATTCTGCCCAGAAGCGCGGACACCTCCGCGCCGGCCAGGATGAAACGGAAGATGTTGTCAATAAACAGGAGCACGTCCTGCCCGCCCTCCTCACGGAAGTGTTCCGCTATGGTCAGTCCGGTAAGGGCGATGCGCTGACGCGCGCCGGGCGGCTCGTTCATCTGTCCGAATACCATCGCCGTCCGGTTGATCACACCTGAGTCCGACAGTTCGTGGAGCAGGTCGTTCCCCTCACGGGTGCGTTCGCCCACGCCGGCAAAAACCGAGTACCCGCCGTGACTGCTCGCGACGTTGTTGATGAGTTCCGTGAGAATCACCGTCTTCCCGACGCCGGCGCCGCCGAACAACCCCAATTTTCCGCCTCTTGCAAACGGACAGATGAGATCCATGACCTTGATGCCCGTTTCCAGCATCTGGTCCGACGTGACCTGGTCCGCGTGCGCGGGCGGGTCCCTGTGGATCGGCAGCAGCGGCGTACCTTCCGGCACGGGCCCCTTGCCGTCGATCGGGTCTCCGATGACGTTGAACAGGCGTCCAAGGGCATTCTCGCCCACGGGCACCTGGATCGGCAACCCGGTGTCCGTGACCTTTGTGCCCCTGGAGAGACCGTCCGTCGAATCCATCGCGACACACCGCGCCAGGTGTTCGCCCAAATGCTGCTGTACCTCCAGCACGAGGCGGCCGCTACCGTTACGCGAGACATCCAGCGCGTTGTAAATGGCCGGTACGTCCCCGCCGGTGAAATCCACGTCTACCACGACGCCCACGATTTCCTTGATTACGCCTTCGTTCATGGAGAAACCTTTCAAAGAAGCGATCAGCTGTCAGCGATCAGCAATCAGCTTGAAGCAAAAGACGACAAACAAACGGCAAAACCCTTACATACGATATATTGCAAAACCGGTCGGGTTTTGTTGTCCTCTCCCGTATAACGTCTACCTTCTCACCCCGGAAAAGAAGCTGTCAGCGATCAGCTGTCAGCTTAAGATGGCCTATGCCACCGCTTCGGCGCCGCCGATGATATCCATCAACTCCAGGGTAATTGAAGACTGGCGCACTTTATTCATTTCACGCGTCAGCTCTTCAATCAGGTCTCCGGCATTCCTGGTCGCGTTATCCATGGCCGCCATGCGCGCAGCCTGCTCTCCGGCATTGGACTCCAGCAGAGCGCGCCAGACCTGGAAATTCACGTGCCGGGGCACCAGCGAATCCAGCAACTGCCCGGGTTCAGGCTCGAAAATATACTCCTCGGCAGGGGACTCTTCGTCGGCATCCTGGGGAACGATCGGCAAGAGTTGGTTGATCACGGGCTCCTGCCGGCCCAGGGAGATGAACTCGTTGTTGGCAATCCACACCTGGTCCACGTCGCCGGACATGAATCGACCCGTCAGATCCCGAGCGATGTCGACGGCCTGTCCGAGATGCAGATCGCCAAACACATCCAGGTATTCCCGGCTGATCGTGTACTCGCGTTGACGAAAGAAATCGCGCCCCTTCCTGCCGATGGCGACCAGTTCGACTTCTCCCTGTTCATCCAGTTCTGAAAGTACTTTCCGGCAGATTCCGGCATTAAAGCCACCACACAGACCGCGGTCCGCCGTGACCACGGCAACCGCGATTCGGCCGGATTCTCCCTTTCGAAACAGAGGATGCCGATCGGCGTCGATGCTGGCAGTAAGGCGTTGAAGAATACGGTCCAGTTGTTCGGCATAGGGCCGGGCAGCCAAAATGGCGTCCTGGGCTTTGCGTACCCTGGCCGCGGCCACGAGTTGCATGGCGTGGGTCACCTTCTGGATATTGCCGACCCCGGTCACCCGGTTTCTGAGCTGACGCAATGTTGCCACCGGCTACTCCCCCATGCTCCCTACGCCGATACCTGAAAGCCGCGCTTCACAGTCTCAATGGCGGCGTCGATGACGCCCCGCGCGTCGTCGCTCAGTTCTTCGCTGCTCGTGATTTCGTCCACGACGTCCTGATGGTGGTCGCGCATATAGGCAAGCACCTCGGCTTCAAATCGTCTGACGTCCTCGGTGGGCAGTTCATCGATGCTCGCACCGACGATAAGAGACACCACCTGCTCCCCGAGCGACATTGGTGCGTACTGGTCCTGTTTGAGAATCTCGATCAGTTTCTCGCCGCGGTTCAGCAGATTGCGTGTCGCCGTGTCCAGGTCCGATGCCCCGAATTGCGCAAAGGCCTGGACCTCGTTGTATCGCGCGATATCGCCGCTCAAGGTGCCGGAAACCGCTCTCATTGCCCGGGTTTTGGCCGAACTGACCCTGGAAACGGAAGCGCCCACATCCATTGCCGGCCGGATGCCGGAATAGAACAACTCCGGCTTCAGCAGAATCTGGCCGTCTGTGATCGAGATCACGTTCGTGGGCACGAACGTGGATACGTCCCCCTCCAGGATCTCGATGATGGGCAATGCCGTGAGAGAGCCCGCACCCTCCTCGTCGCTCAACTTGCAGGCGCGTTCCAGAAGACGCGAGTGCAGATAGAACACGTCGCCGGGATAGGCTTCCCGCCCCGGCGGCCGGCGCAGGACCAGGGCCATTTCCCGGTATGCCCACGCCTGCTTGGAGAGATCGTCGTACACGATCAGTGCGTGTTCGCCCTTGTCGCGGAAGTACTCGCCCATCGAACATCCGGCATACGGGGCGAGGAACTGAAGCGGCGCCGGATCGCTGGCCGTGGCCGATACCACGATTGTATACGCGAGGGCGCCGTTTGCCTCGAGTTCGGCAACGACCTTCGCCACCGAAGACGCCTTCTGGCCGATGCCCACGTAGATACATTTGACGCCGCTGTCCTTCTGATTGATGATTGCATCCAGTCCGATGGCCGTCTTTCCGGTCTGCCGGTCGCCGATAATCAACTCGCGCTGACCGCGCCCGATCGGCGTTGCGGCATCCACCACCTTGATTCCCGTCTGCAGCGCCTGTTCTACCGGCTGTCGCTGGATCACCCCGGGCGCGATCCGTTCCACGGGCAACGTCTGCGAGGCGCCAACCGGTCCCTTTCCGTCCAGCGGCTCGCCGAGCGGCGTTACCACCCGGCCCAGCAATTCGTCTCCCACGGGCACCTCCACGACGCGTCCGGTCCGCCTGACCTGGTCGCCTTCCTTTATCGCCGTGTCGTCCCCGAAGAGGACGCACCCGACGTTGTCCTCTTCCAGGTTGAACGCCATGCCCATGATGTCATTTGGGAACGCCACCAGCTCGCTTGCCTGCGCGTTGCCCAGCCCGTGAACGCGGGCCACGCCGTCGCCCACCTGCAGCACGGTCCCGGTTTCGTAAACGTCAATATCCCGTTCGGCCTCCAGAATCTGCTGCTTGAGGATATCGGAGACTTCATCGGGGCGAATCTGCAAGTTCATCGCCATAAGTGTCTACACCTCGGTTGTCAGCCCGTTGGAAAAGTCCATCCGGTCTGTCTGCGTGTGCGTACACACGCAGGCAGGCGGCCTGCCTCGCCTGCAGAGCAACTTTCTCAACGGACTGCTTATGATAAACCCGAAACCAGCCTCTGGCGCATGCGGTTCAATTGCGCTTCGAGGGTTGCGTCGAACACGTGGTCGCCCATCCTGGTCACAAAGCCCGCTCTGAGTCCCTCGTCGACTTCGACGTCCAGCCGGACCTGCTTCCCCGACCAGGCTGACAGCCGCTGTGCAAGCCGCGTGCGCTGTTCCTGCGAGAGTTCACGGGCCGAACGCACGTGTGCGGTGATGAGGCCACGGCGGTCGTCGAGTAGCGCCAGAAACGCCCGAATGATACCGTCGAGCCCCCGCTCGCGCCGTTTGTCGCACAACAGCAGCAGGAAATTCAGCGTGAGATCGCCGATCCGGCCCGAAAAAAGACTCCGGACGGCCGTCCGCTTCTGTTCCGGATAGATCAGGGGGTCGCCAAGAAAAGCCCGCAGGTCTTCCGATTCCCGGATCAGGTCCCGCAGGCCCTCCAGGTCTTCGCGCACTCTTTCCAGCGCGTCCCGCTCTTCGGCCGCCTGGATGAGCGCGCTTGCATATCGCATTGCAACGGGGGTTTCGTTCAATCTCTGCTCCGGAAATCAGTTCTGGTTCGTATCCGGAATGCTGTCGATAAATTCGTCGACCAGCTTCCGGTTTCTGGCGTTGTCCAGATTTTCGTCCAACACCTTGCCGGCTGCTTCGATGGCCAGACTCGCAGCGTGGGTTCTCAACTCCTGGATCGCCTGCTCCTTCTCCTGCCGGATTGTTTGCCGTGCCTGCTGCAGCATTTGCCGTGATTCGTCGGCCGCTCGCCCACGGACTTCCTCCGCCGCTCGCTCGGCCGCCTCCCGGCCTGCCGCAATTGCCTGCCGGGCCTCGGCCTGGGCATTCTCCATTGCACGACGGTTTTCCTCGGCCGCATTCTGGGCTTCCTGCCGGGCTTTCTCGGCCTGGTTCAAAGAATCCCGAATGCGCCCTTCGCGTTCGTCCAGCATGGCCAACAGCGGTTTCCAGGCAACCGCCTTGAGTACAAGCAGCAGTAAAATGAAGGTTACAATTGTCCAGATTATCAAACCTTCATTGACATTCAGCAACATACCCGTCCCTCTGGTTTAGACGTCTCCAACGGTATGCTTTCTCAGCCGCCTTTTGTTGCCAGAAGAAAGCAGACCACCTGCCCGAAAAGGGCCACGCCCTCTATAAATGCCGCGGTAATGATCATAGAGGTCCGGATATCGCCGGCCGCTTCGGGCTGCCGCGCGGTGCCCTCTACGGCCATACCGGCCAAACGCCCGATTCCAATTCCGGCGCCAATCGTTACCAGCCCCGCGCCAATGCCGGCGGACAGATAACCGTATGCTTCAGCCGCCACGGATGCCACGTCTGCCACAACACACCTCCTCCGCTAGGAAGTTAAAGGTTCATTATGAAGCGATGACAACGAAATTTCGCGATCAGTGATCCTGATGCACCGCCATCCCGATAAAGACGGCGGATAACATGGTAAAGATGTACGCCTGCACCAGTGCCACGAAGATTTCGAGCAGATAAATTGCCAGGGCGAACAGCACGGATACGGGTGCGACTGCGTACGACTTGAACATGAAAATCAGCCCCAGCAACGCCAGAATGATCACGTGCCCGGCTGTCATATTGGCAAAGAGACGGATACAGAGCGCAAACGGCTTGGCAACCAGACCGATGAGCTCAATTGGGATCATAAGAAGCGTAATGGGCAGCGGCAGTCCGTGCGGCACCAGACCCTTGACGTAACCCAGAAAACCGTTGTGAAGGATGCCGCCCATCTGAATGGTCAAGAAAGCGCAGATTGCCAGCCCGGCGGTTACGCTCACATTGCCGGTGGCGGTAGCGCCATAGGGTACCAGGCCCAACAGATTGCAGGTCAGAATGAAGAAAAAAGCGGTAAACAAAAAGGGTAAAAACCGCCCGGCTTCCCTTGAACCGATGTTGGGAACGGCAATCTCATCCCGAATGAACACGACGACCGACTCCAGCAGATTTGCAAGCCCGGAAGGTACCAGGCCGCGACGCCGGGTTGTCGAAACGAAGATCCACAGGAGAAACGCCGCCGCAACCCACATCATGACCACGTGCCGGGTGATGGAAAGGTCGATCCCGAACAGCTCGAAACGAGGCAGCGGGATATATTCATGCACCCACGGCAAATGGAGATCCGATGAATCGAGCAAATGCTCCATGATGTAGTCTTTTTTGCCTTCTGCGGCGCCTTTTGAGGCCATTGAATCAAACCCCTTCTTTCAGTGTTCTGTCCCGAAAATAAGTTGCCTGAATTCGACCGCCGAGTCGCCCGGCTCCCAAGGCGCCACCGACCTGCGTAAGGTCGGCGAGCGAGGGCAACGTAGCGAGACGGGATGAATCGCCGGTTGAATGGTGAGGGATTTTAGGGACAGGACACTAGGCCCGCCCAACCCCGGCGCGCCTCACGAAAAATCGGATTTCCAGAATCTGAAAGAGCAGGTACGACACAAAGAGAGAGAAAACCAGACCGTAAACCGAGAGCGCTGTAAATTTGACCAACAGGACCAGAGCGGCGCAGACGACCAGCATCCGAACGACCATTCCACCCAGCAACGTCTTCAGAAAAACCGGCTGTGGCCGGTCGAGCGACCAGATGGCCGAGAGTCCCCCGACCAGTGCGTTCAGTGTGCCTATGCCGCACCCGATGGCCGCCGCCCAGACCATTTCAACACCCCAATAGACGTAAAGCGGATACCCGCCCAAAATTGCCGCCACGATCAGGACAGCCCCGACCTGTCTGCCAAATTGGAGGAACTCCGTTCCCACGTTCCACCTCCGGACGCTATCGGTCGTTCTGCTTTTCGCGTTCCTGGAGTCGAATCGCCGTTCTGTAAAGATTCAGAATGCCGATGGCGGCGCCCAGAAACAACCCTCCCAACATCAGGTACGGGGCCGTTCCAAGTTTTCCGTCCAGCCACCGTCCCCCAAAAAAACAGAGTAAGAAAGATGCCGCAAACTCAATACCGAGGTTTAAATAGGGACCGGCTTTCCGATAGGCCGCGGCCTGACCCGATTGTTTTTTTTCTTCCGCCATAGATTAACCTGACGGGTTAAGGGCGGAAGGGCGTTTGCGCCAGGGGTTTCCCGCACGTTGCCGGCCACACGGATGCTTAACTCCCAATCAGATTGCCCACCGTCTGTCTGGCCAACTCGAGAAATCGCGACGGAGCGAGGCCTATATAAAGTGTTGCCGCGGACGTCACCAACAGCGCGGTACGTGCGAGAACGGGAAACGTCACAATGGGCTCGTCATCCGCTGGTTGTCTCATATACATACTTACGACGATACCGAGATAGAAATAGACCGAGACAAGGCTGTTGAGCACGCCGATAATAGTGAGTGAAACCAGACCCGCGTCTATGGCAGCCCGGAATATGTAGAACTTTCCGAAGAATCCGGCAGTGGGCGGCAGCCCCGCCAGCGAGAGCATAAACAGCGTCATGGTCAGTCCGAGAACCGGATGTTTGAACCCCAGCCCAGCGTAATCCGATATATCCAGGTTCTCCTCGCCCTTCCGCGCGACCAGAATCAGGACCGCAAAGGCGCCGATATTCATAAACGTATACGCAAACAGATAAAACAATGCCGCGGAAATGCCCTTCCCGCTGGCAGCGGTGAGCGCAACCAATACGTAACCGGCATGGGCGACGCTGGAATAGGCCAGCATCCGTTTAAGGCTCCGCTGCCCAAGGGCGCTCAGGTTGCCGACGGTCATTGTCAACACGGCCAGAACCCAGAGCACCGCCGTCCACTCCGCCTTCAGCGACTCAAGAGATACCATCAGCACGCGCAAAAACGCCACGAAGGCGGCCGCCTTGGGGCCCGCCGAGAGAAACGCGGTAACCGCCGCGGGCGCCCCTTCGTAGACGTCGGGGGCCCACATGTGAAAAGGAACCGCCGCCACCTTGAATGCAAAGCCCACAACCAGCAACACCATCCCGGCGTACAACATCAGGCTGCCGCTATCCGCCCGGCGGGAGAGCATCGCCCCGACCTGTTGCAGGTTAGTGGATCCGGTGGACCCGTATATGAGGGCGATCCCGTAGAGAAGAAACCCGGTTGCAAAGGCCCCCAGCAACAGATATTTCAGCGAGGCCTCGTTGGAGGCCGAGCGCGACGTGATGAATCCGACCAGGATATAGAGCGACAGAGACATCAGTTCCAGACCCAGGAAGATCACGATCAGGTCCGTCCCGGCCGCCATGAGCATCATGCCCAGCGTGGCCGTGAGCAGCAGCAGATAGTACTCGCTGCGGCTGCTGTGTTCCCGCTTCAGATATCCTGTGGAAACAAATATGGTCAGCCCGGTGCCAACCGCAAATATGACGTTGGAAAAGAGCGCGAAGTTGTCCAGCGCGAGCATTCCGCCAAAGGCCTGCTCGGACCGTCCCCAGAGACCCGCGCATGCGACCGCCGCCAGGCTCGTTCCGATAATGGCCGCGTACGCCGCTCCGACACCTCGATTCTCGGGCTTGACGATGTCGATGCACAGGATCAACAACGCACTCGCCGCGACAATCAGGGAGGGAACGAGAACAATCCAGTTCAGATCAGGCAACGCAGAGGTCCTCGGTGATAATTATTAGCCGCATTAATTAACAGGGATGCGATAAAAAAGTCAAGCCTAAAGTTCGATATTGCCGCGCGGGCGGGAAATTGCGGGAGTCTGCAATTCCTCACCGTAAAAAAGATATTTTATCTAACTGTTTTTATGGTTGTTGTTTGTTACTACCTTCTCCCGCTCACAGGAAGCAATAGATCAGAATGACGGCCAGGAAGATCGTCACGATCAACACGGCGCTACCGGTGAGCCAGGTTTGTGCGAGGATGCCCTGGGGACCGTGGTATTGACGGCAGCCGGAAACGGTTGCCGCGGCCAGCGTCCTTCCGCCGCGCAGGATCGAGTTGCCCAGTGTACCGCCCTCCCGCGCGACAACCCGGACGATACCCGGCAGAAGACGCCGATACACCCAGTCGGTGTCCAGGTTAACGGACCTGAGTACGGACGGATAAATTCCGGTTCGCTTCAATACCAGGAATGCCAGAGCTGAGAAGAACAACAGCTGGTACTGGGTAACCACGTGGTCCACCGTATAGGGTTCGTAGTTCACGGCATACGGCAGAATATCGTAAAACGGTTTCGGGATGATGCCGATCAGGACGCACAGAACGGCGGTTGCGCCCATGGCAACAAGCATATTCAATGGCGCCTCCCTGCAGCGGAATCCCGAATCGCCGCCGAAAAAGGCATGGTAGGGAATCCTGATGCCCGTATAGAGCAACACACCGGCGGAAGCGAACAACAACGCCACCCACGTCAGGATGTAGTGTCCGTCGGCCACCTCCCAGAGAATGAACGACTTACTTACAAAGCCGTTGAAAAACGGAAACGCCGAAATCGACGCCGCGCCAATGATACAGAACACCGTTGTCAGAGGCATTGATTTGTACAACCCGCCCAATTCCGATGCATTGGCCGTGCCCGTTCGGTACATTACCGCGCCCATCGACATAAATAACAGGGCTTTGTACAGGACATGGTTGAAAGCGTGCCCCGCCGTTCCGTTAAGAGACATCTCCGTTCCGATCCCGATGCCAACCACCATAAATCCCAACTGGATATTCAGGCTGTAGGTCAGCACCCGCCTGAGGTCATTCTCGATGACCGCGTAAAACATGGGAAACACGGTCATTGCGGCGCCAATCGGGATCAGGATTTCCGTACCGGGAAAGCCCCGGGCAAGCGCATAGACAGCCAGCTTGGTTGTAAACGCGCTCAGGAACACGGTTCCGGTCACTGTTGCCTCGGGATAGGCGTCCGAGAGCCAGTTGTGGAGCAGCGGAAAGGCGCACTTGATCCCGAAGGCGATAAAGATCAGGGTTGTTCCCAGACTGTTCAGCTCCAACCCGGTAAAGGCGATCGAACCCGTCTCCCGCAGGTGGACCAGAATGCCGGCAAGCAGAATCATCCCCGAACAGACCTGGACCATCAGGTAGCGCATCCCTGCGGCACAGGCGCGGTCGGTCCGGCGGCTCCAGATCAGAAACACCGAAGATATCGCGGTGAGTTCCCAAAAGACGAAAAGGGTAATCAGGTCGCCGGCAAACAGGGCGCCGATGGCGCCGCCCGCGTAGAACAGGCCTGCGACGTGCTGCGTGTTGTCCTTCAGATGGAGGGCATAGATGACGCCCAGAAAGGCGGCGATATGGAAGATATAGCCAAAGACCAGGCTGAGCTTGTCGATTCGGACCAGGTTAAGGGTATAGCCAAAGATTCCGATCTGACAGTATTCTCCCGGGGCCAGTCCGAGCATATGCACGAACCCGGCAACCGGAAGCAGGAGCATATAGGCCGACTGTAAGCGTCCGCGCAGAAACGGTATCAGCAACGACCCGACGATGAAAATCAGGGCCGGCGGAAACTGATCAATCATAATAGTCTTCCTTGCGGCCCAGGATTGCGCGCAACCCCCGGGCCGCTAACACCAGCACGACACAGACGAGTAACGCGTACAACCCGTAAAATCCGAACCACTGCTCGGCGCTGATATGGGTATGCTTGTGCAGAAACAGATCCGCCAGCAACAGCAGGGCGCAGACCACATAGAGCGCCAGGCTGATTTTCCTTACGTTTCCGGCCCCTTTGAGCCGGTTCATGTTCTTGTCTTCCATGGCTTCGTCCGTCAGGGTTGTGCAATAGGCGCCAGCAACCGGTAGATGTCTTCGGCGCAGAAGAAGAGCGCCAGGCATCCCAGCGCCGTCAGACACAGCGGTACAACGCATAACGCCGGGGCCTCCCTGACGTGAGACGGGCCGGCGGGCGTCGAGGAGGGCGCCGTGAAAAACGCGCGGGCGACGATCGGCATCAGGTACGCGACGTTCAAGAGCGAACTGATCATCAACACGGCCACGAGAACGATTCGGTCCGCCTCCACCGCGCCGAGCGCCAGGTACCACTTGCTCCACGACCCGCCAAGCGGGGGCAGGCCGATCACACTCAGCGACCCGATAAAGAAGGCGAACATGGTAATCGGCATTGTCTTCCCGATGCCGGCCATGTCGCTGATTTCGGTCTTGTGTGCGGCCACCATAATGGCGCCGGCACAGAAGAACAGCGTGATCTTGCCAAAAGCGTGCATCGCGATATGCATGGAACCGCCAATGATCCCCCAGTTGTTGGCAAGAGCCGCGCCGAGTACCACGTAGGACAACTGGCTGACTGTGGAATAAGCGAGCCGCGCCTTGAGATTATCTTTCGTTAGTGCAATCAGGGACGCAATCAGCAGGGTTGCGGCGGCAACGTATGCCAGCCACACGCTCATCCCGCTGCTGCTGAGCAGATCGATGCCAAAGATGTAGACCACGATTTTCATCACTGTAAACACGCCTGCTTTGACAACGGCCACCGCGTGCAGCAGGGCGCTGACAGGCGTGGGCGCCACCATCGCCGCCGGCAGCCAGCGGTGGAACGGCATCAGTGCTGCCTTGCCGGTACCAAACGCGTAGAGCGCCAGCAGGATGCCCACCACGGCCGGACTGGCTTTGCCCGCGAGGATCCCGCCGGGTTCGAATTCCAGGGTACCCGTCAGATTCCAGGTCCACACCACCGCCAGCAGCATCAACCCGACCGACGTGCCGAGCAGAATGCCCATGTAGATCCTGCCGGACCGGAGCGCCTCCTTCGTCCGATGGTGGGTGACCAGCGGATAGGTCGAAAGGGTCAGAATCTCATAGAAGATGAACAACGTGAACATATTGCGGGCGAATGCAACGCCCAGGGCGCCCGTAATGGCCACCGCAAAGAAAACGTAAAAAACGGTCTGGTTGGGTTCGTGATGCCCGCGCATGTAGCCGATCGAATACAGAGACGTCACGATCCAGAGCCCCGAGGCAATCAACCCGAAGAGCATGCCCAGGGGTTCAACTTCGAACGCCAGCGCGAGGCCCGGCAGCACCTCGAGGATTTCTATCCCCGGCCTCGCCCCTGAAAGGACGTGGGGAACCAGCGTAAGCACCACGAAAAACAGCACGGCGCCCGTGGCCAGTGTGGCCGCCTCGCGCAGATTGGGCCTTTGCCCGAGAAGACCGATCAGCCCAGCGCCGAGAAGGGGCAGCAGAACGGCCAGCAGCGTGGCATCCGAAGCGGTCATGGCGCAATTCCCATCAGCCATCCGGCGGCCTGCCGGGCAACGCCCACCGTGAGGGACGTCGAGACGCCGAAGTAGAGGGTGGCTGCAATCAGAATCCACATGGGGACGTGCATCAGCAGCGGCGCCTCGCTCACCCCGACGGGCCCAGGGGGCTCGCGGAAATAGGCTACCTCAACCACCCGCCATATATAGATCACCGCAAGCAGGGAACCCAGGAGGACGAGAACCGCGATGGGCCACCAGCCCTTTTCGAGGGCCGCCAGAACAAGGTACCACTTGCTGATGAAGCCCACCGTAAGAGGAACGCCGATCATGCTGAGTCCGCCCAGCACAACGGCGGCCGTCGTCACCGGCATTCGACGGCCGAGACCGTGCATATCGTCGAGTTGCACCGAGCCCACGCGGAGGGCGATACAACCCATACCCAGGAACAGTGCGCCTTTCATAACGGCGTGATTGAACAGGTGGACGATTCCCGCGGTGAGACCGTTCAACGATCCCGGTCCATACCGGACGTCCGGTCCGGCGCCGCTCACCGACACAAGGCCTACGCCCAGCATAATGTAGCCGACCTGGGCAACGCTGGAATAGGCGAGCATGCGCTTAATGTTGGTTTGGAATATGGCGACTGTTGAAGCCGCGAAAATACCAAGGAGCGAAAGTGGCAGCAACACCACGTGGATCCCAACCGTCTCGAACGCGAATCGGGGTCCGAAAATGGTGAAAATGAATCGAACGAGGACATAGATGGAGACCTTGGTCGCCGTTGCGGCAAGAAAGGCAGTTATTAACGATGGCGCATAACAATACGCGTTTGGCAGCCACATGTGGAGTGGAAAAAGCGCCAGCTTCAAGCACAGGCCGACACCCAGAAACGCGAATGCCGCCAACACAGTCCTGGTGTCCAGGACCGGCCCCAGACGGACCGCAAGGTCCGCCATATTCAGGGTCCCCGTTGCCATATAGAGGAGCCCGACGCCGATCAGAATGAACGTCGCACCGACGGTCCCCATAACCAGGTACTGGTAAGAAGCCGTCAGGGCGCGGCGGTCTCTTCCAAGGCTGATCAGCGCATACGTTGACAGGGAGGAAATTTCGAGAAAGACAAACAGGTTGAACGCGTCTCCGGTGATGGCGATGCCGAGGAGGCCCGTCAGGCACAGGAGATATGCCGCGTAAAACAGGTAGTGGCGGTCGTGGGAGATTTCTCGAGCCGCGCTGGGAGGCGCGTACAAGAGCACGACTGCGCCAATGAAGGCCACCAGGAGCAATACGAACGCATTGACCGCGTCAATCCGATACTCGATTCCCCACGGGGCGCTCCAGTTTCCGAGCGCATACGAGACGGTACCGGCATCCAGTACCCGTATCAGCAACAGCGCGGCGACCCCAAGCGCGGTCCACGCGACAGCCGTGGCGAAGGCCCAGGCCAGCAATCTCTTTCGCAGGAGCAGGCAGACCGGCGCGGATATAAGAGGAACCACGATTTGCAGAATGGGCAGGTGGTCGGCCATCAGGGCAACTCCCCGCCCTGACCGTAGATTTCATCCTCCTCGATTGTGCCGTAGGCTTCCTGAATCCGCACGACGAGCGCCAACCCGAGGGAGGTCGTGGCGATACCGACGACGATTGCCGTGAGAATGAGTACGTGCGGCAGCGGGTTCGAATAACTCCGGACCCCCTCTGCGATTATCGGCGCGCTCCCGCCGGAGACCCTGCCCATGCTGATGTAGAACAGGAAGACCGAAGTCTGAAAGATATTCAGGCCGATGAGTTTCTTGACGAGGTTGCCGCTGGTGATCACCGCATAGAACCCGATCATCATCAGGACGATAACGAACCAGTAGTTATATAAACCCGGGAATGCCGTCATGGTTGTTTCCGGCCGACAAAGGCGAAGAAGACCCCGATAATCACCGAAGCCACGGTGATACCAACTCCGAGTTCGATCAACAGAATTCCGAGATGCTGACCGCCCACCGGATCGGATCCCAGCACGCCATAGTCCAGGTAGCGGCCACCCTTCATCATCCCCACGACGCCGGTGCAGGCAAACAGGAGCAGACCGGCGGCAATGACAATTTCCACGACGGCGGGTCTGGCCACCCGCTGCGCCTCGTTCAGGCCGTATATCAGCGTGTACAGCACAAAACCGGCTGCAAAGATCACACCGGCCTGGAATCCGCCCCCCGGCCCGAAATCGCCGTGAAACTGGACGTAGAGCGCAAACAGGAGGATCAGTGGAATGAATAGCTTGGCGATTACACGCGGAATGATCTGATTCTTCACCGACCGTCCTCCCGGTTGCGGCCCGGCCCGGCCCGCTTCAGCAAGAGCAACACCCCGATACCGGCGCAAAAGATCACCGTGGTCTCCCCGAGCGTATCGTATCCCCTGTAGCTGGCAAGCACCGACGTCACAATATTCTCAACGTCGACCCGCTTTGCGGAACCGCTGACGTGCGGCACGGTATCTTTGAGATATTCCGGCGCGACGTGTGCATGTACCGGTGCCCCGGCATCGCCGAATCGCGGCATATCCAGCGTGCCGTAAATCAGGACCGCCCCCGTCGCCAGGACTGCCAGAAGGGGCAATGGAGACGGCCTGGACGGCTTCTTTTCCTCCCCGGTTGTGAGCATGAGGGTCCCGATCAGCAGCACGGTCGAGATGCCGGCGCCCACGGCGGCCTCCGTAAAAGCCACGTCAACGGCGTCCATCACGGTAAACAACCCGGCGGAAAGCAAGCTGAAAATCCCGGCCAGGATGACCGAAGCAAGCAGATTGCGGATCAGCACGACGGCGACGGCTGTAGCCGCAAGAAGCGCCAGCAGGACAATGTCAATCAGTTCGATCATGTTGGGCGGTCATCCCTCTGAAGCGCCGGTTTCAACCCGGAGGTGAAGGCAGCCTTGGCAACCGCGTGGGTGGATGACGGACCGGTCAGAAAGAGGAGCAGAAGGATCAGAAACAGCTTGACCGTGACCATACTGAGTCCCGCCTGTACCATCAGCCCGACAAGCACAAGACCGGCGCCGTAAGTATCGGTAACTCCGGCGCCGTGCATCCGGCTGTAAAAGTCGGGAAGTCTGATCAGCCCGATGCCGCCCACGATGCAAAGGAACGACCCCAGGAGCAGGCAGCCCCAGCTAACGACGTCGTGAAGGATCATTCGGGTGTCTCTCCGCGCTCGCCGTCTGCCGACCCGAAATTGCCGTACTGAACGTACTTAAGTACGGCAAACGTCCCGATGAAGTTCAACAGGACGTAGATCAGCGCGAGGTCGAGAAAATCCGGCCGACCGGTGAGAAATCCCAATACCGCAATAAGGAGGATCATCTTGGTCCCGAACATATTCGCGGCCAGGACCCGGTCGTAGACCGTTGGACCGGCGAACGCTCTAACCAGAGCCAGTATCATCGTAATCAGGATTGCCGCCATTGCCGTCGCGAACATCAGGTAGCGTCCTCCATTGCCAGGACACGCCGGTCCATCTCGCCGTCCGCGAGTTCACGGGCGCTCTCCCGTGAGAGCGCGTGAACAAGAATCAGGTCGTCTTCCACGTCCACCGAAACCGTCCCGGGAGTCAGCGTAATGGAGTTGGCGTAGATGACCTTCCCCAGCGCGGTCTTCTGGGTTGCCCTGATACGAATCAGGGCAGGGCTGATGGGCAGTCGTGGATTCAGTATTCGTAAAACCACGTCAACGTTGGACCGGAGAATGGCAAGCAGCAACCACGGGGCATATCGGAGCACACGACCTGCCAGGTGAACCGGATGTCCCTCGGAATCGACGATGCCCATACGCCGGACAATGCCGACAACCGCCAGGCATGAGACGATTCCAAGCACGAGAACCAGCGCATGGTCGATGGAATAATGCCCGGACCAGAGCAGCCATACGCCGAACAGCACAACGCCCAGACTCAGCAGAATTCTCAAACCCCGCCTCCTCCGACCCTGGTGTCCGGATCGATCTATCTGGATTTCTCGCGTGAGCGATCCGTCGCCAGGAATTCGTTCAAGCTTTCAATCTGCCGAATGCGCACCTGTTCTATCACGAGTTTCGCCGACAATTCGGTCTTTTTCAATAACGCGCCCGGGTACACGCCGATCCAGAACATCAGTACCACCAGCGGCGTCAATATGCACCACTCGCGGATGGACAGGTCCGGCAGCTTCCGATTTCGTTCATCTTTTACCTCGCCCCATACCACGCGCTGGAACATCCACAACATGTACACGGCCGCCAGGACGACACCCGAAGCGGCAATGATGCCGAATACCTTGTTTGCCTTAAACGCCCCCAGAAGGATCAGGAACTCACCCACGAACCCGTTCAACCCCGGCAGTCCGATGGACGAAAGCGTTGTAATAAGGAAAAACGTAGCGAATACGGGAATGGATTTGGCCAGACCGCCAAAGTCGGCGATCAGCCGTGTGTGCCGGCGTTCGTATATCATTCCAACAATCAGGAACAGTGCCCCGGTTGACAGCCCGTGGTTCACCATCTGAATAATGCCGCCCTGCATTCCCTGTGCGTTCATCGCGAAAATCCCCAGGACCACGAAGCCAAGGTGGCTCACGCTTGAATACGCCACCAGTTTCTTGATATCGGTTTGTACCATAGCCACAAGTGCGCCGTATACGATGCCGATCACAGACAGTGCCATTATGTAGGGAGTGAAGTACAACGCAGCCATCGGGAACAATGGCAGGCAGAAGCGGATCAATCCGTAGGTGCCCATCTTAAGCAGTACGCCCGCAAGGATCACGCTCCCCGCCGTTGGCGCCTCCACGTGCGCGTCCGGCAGCCAGGTATGTAGTGGAAACATCGGTACCTTGATGGCGAAACTCAGGAAGAAAGCCAGGAAGAGCCAGTGCTGCTGCGGATGCAGATAGGTCATTTTCTGAAGGACGAGGAGGTCAAAGGTCCCGAACTGCAGACCCAGATAGACAATCGCTACGAGCATCAGCAGACTGCCAGCCAGGGTAAACAGCACGAATTTCACCGCCGCATAGATCCGGCGTTCACCCCCCCAGACGCCGATCAATAGATACATTGGAATCAGCATGGCCTCCCAGAATACGTAGAAGAGGAACAGGTCCAGGGCGCAAAACACCCCTACCATCCCGGTCTCCAGCAACAGCATCGAGGCCATATACTCCCGAACCCGGGATGTAATTGACGTCCATGAAGCGAGGATTGCCAGAAACGTGAGCAGGGTGGTCACCAGTACCAGCAACAGACTGATCCCGTCGATTCCCACGAAGTAGGAGATGCCAAACGACCCCACCCACTCCGTCCTTTCCACAAACTGCATCTGCGGGGAGTCTGCTTTGAAATTGGCATATAGCAAAGCGGACAACAGCAGATTCACCAGAGCGACCGCCAGGGCGAGCCCGCGGCTGAACCCGTCTCTGCCGCGACCCAGAAGCAGAACCAACACGCCGCCGATCAGCGGTATAAAGATCAGGCCTGTAAGGAGTCCAGGCATAGGTTCAGTTCCCTGTCTCGTACAGCTTCTCAGAAGCTGTGTCAAAATTCCCGGCGAGTTCCAGAGCGCGAGCGAAAAAGTGACGGTCAAGGCGGACGAATCCGGCCGTATCTAAGATACAGCTGGATTTGTCCAACGCCGGCTGACGCCTTTGCAGCCGCGCGAAGACCGCTGGGGGTTTTAATGCAGCTTCTCAATTCCCCGATACATAGTACAGTACCGCAACCACGCCAATCACCATCCAAAGCGCATACGTGGGCGCATTGCCGGACTGAAAGCGGGTAACCACCCAGCCCGCGCCTTTCACCAGCAACCCCAGTCCGTTCGCGATTCCATCCACCACCATCGCATCAAAAACACGCGCCAGTACCAGCGAAAGTTGATGAATTGGACGGACGAAAAGGGCGTGATAAATCTCGTCGACGTACCACTTGCGAACCAGCAGCCCATGAAGTGAATTCGTGGCCTTTGCACCCAGCCGATCCGCTCTGTGCATCCGGTACGCAAATCCGATTCCCAGCAGACCCGCGAGTATGGAAATACCCACCAGCATCCCCCCGGACAATGCACCGGATGCCGTGGCGTGGGCCCCGCCCGCGGAGTCGCTCAGGAACGCGTCTATCCAGCCATGCCCCGGCGGCACCCCCACAAAACCCACCACGGCCGAACCCAGCGCCAGTACCGCAAGCGGTGCGGTCATATTCAACGGCGATTCGTGAGCGTGGTCGTAAAGACGTTGATCCCGGGGTCGTCCATGGAAAGTCATGAAGATCAGCCGGAACATATAAAACGCCGTCAGGACCGCCCCCGCGACACCGAGAGACCAGATCGCCACATTCCCCGAGCGGTACGCACTCACCAGGATTTCATCCTTGCTCCAGAATCCGGCCAGCGGCGGAATTCCCGAAATGGCGAGCGCGCCTATCCAGAACGTGACGCCGGTTACCCGCATCTTGCCCAGCAGCCCGCCCATCTTCCGCATATCCAGTTCGTCCTGCATCGCGTGCATCACACTGCCCGCGGCCAGAAACATCAATCCCTTGAAAAACGCGTGCGTGAACAGGTGGAAGATTCCGGCTGTATACGCGCCCACCCCCACGCCAATGAACATGTACCCGAGTTGGCTGACCGTTGAATAAGCCAGAACCCTCTTGATGTCGGTATTCACCAGCGCGATGGTTGCGGCCAGCAACGCAGTGACCACGCCGACCCAGGCCACCACCGCGCCCGCGGTGGGTGCGAGCGTATAGAGTACGTTGGAGCGCGCCACCATATAGACCCCCGCCGTGACCATCGTGGCGGCGTGGATCAATGAACTCACGGGCGTTGGACCTTCCATTGCATCGGGCAGCCAGACGTATAGCGGAAACTGGGCCGACTTGCCGCAGGCTCCAACGAAAAGCAGAAGCGCAATTGCCGTTGCGACCCCCGTGGACAACATCAGCGGCGCCTTTTCGAATACCTCGGTGTACTGCACGGTGCCCAGGTAACTTACCATCAGAAAAATGCCGAGCAGGAAGCCGAAATCCCCGATCCGGTTCACAATAAACGCCTTCTTGCCTGCATCCGATGCGGACTTTCGCTCGTACCAGAAGCCGATCAGGAGATAGGAACACAGGCCCACGCCTTCCCATCCCACGAACATCAACAGATAATTGTTCGCAAGCACCAGCACCAGCATCGAAAACACAAAAAGGTTCAGATAGGCAAAGAACCTGGCAAAACCCGGGTCGTTGCGCATATATCCTAAGGAATACACATGGATCAGGAATGAGATTGTCGTAACCGTCACAATCATGAGGGTCGAAAGCGCATCCACCTGGAACCCCACAGAGGCCCTGAACGCCCCGGCCCATATCCAGGCGTACACGTCTTCGTTCAATTCTCCGCCGCCCGTCACCCAGAACAGAACGCGCAGGGACAGCAA
Source organism: Candidatus Latescibacterota bacterium (assembly GCA_963662665.2). Lineage (GTDB taxonomy): Bacteria > Latescibacterota > UBA2968 > UBA2968 > JAAXHE01. Next base: position 74,808 of record CAXXJS010000032.1, on the reverse strand, counting down.
CCACGAGAGGCCGACCGCCGCCGTGCCGATATACCCGGATACCTCCCGCAATCGATACCCGAACAGTCCGTTGACGGCAGCACCGGCGAGCGGAAAGAGAATGATCAGAATAACCACGGTCAACATTGCAGGCCCACTCAATTCATACGGAGAAAACGGGATTGACGTCGCAGATTCCCACTGCGCCTACCATTTCAGCAAATTCACCTCGCCCACGTCCAACGTCTGTCGGTTCCTGTATAGTGCAATGATTATCGCCAGCCCCACCGCCACTTCGGCGGCGGACACCGCCATCACGAAGAACACGAATACCTGCCCGGAACCCGAACCCATATACCGCGCCATTGTGACGAACAGCAAATTGACGGCGTTCAGCATCAATTCGATACACATGAAAATCACAATCGCGTTGCGGCGAATCAGCACGCCCGTCACGCCGATTGCGAACAGCATTGCACTCAGAATCAGGTAATAGGAAACAGGAACGGCCATCTCGATCTCAATTTTAAGGACCCATCCCGAATCCGTCTCAATGACGAAAACCGGAAGGTTAGACTGCGCGTGGAAATCTAGCGCGGTTGGCTCTCTTCGCCTTCGCGATCCCGTTTCACCATCGCCATCACCCCGATCAATGCCACCAGCAGAATCACGGAGACCACTTCGAAGGGAAACAGAAATCTGGTATATAGCAGTTTGCCGATGGCATTGATGTTGTCTGTAAACAACGGCACGTCTTCGGATGCCGGTGTGCCCGCCCAATGCCGTCCTGCCATGAAGCCCAGTTGCGTAACCAATACCGCCGACAACAGTACCACGGCGACCCGCCGGTATTTACCCGCGAGTTGCTCGAGCGCGTTGGAATGACCCAGGTTCAGAAGCATAATCACGAACAGGAAGAGTACCATAATTGCGCCGGCATACACGATTATCTGAACCGCCGCCAGGAAATAGGCGTTGAGCAAAACAAAAAGCCCTGCCAGGGCAAAGAACGCGGCCACAAGGGACAGGGCACTGTAAACCGGATTTCGAAACGCCACCAGGAGAACTGACGCAACCAGGGCGACTGCGGCAAGAATAAAAAAGAAGATCTGCTCCATTCTCCCTCCGGCAGGGCGCCGTTCAGTACGTAAGCGTCAAAAACAACCCGGTTAAGAAGACGTTCAGAAGCGCCAGCGGCAGCAGCACCTTCCACCCCAACCACATCACCTGATCGTATCGAAAACGCGGAAGGGTCCAGCGCACCCACAGGAACAGGAACATGAAGAATCCGGTCTTGACCAGAAACGCGAGCACTTTGAGCAGACTGGCGCCGATCGTTGTACTCCCGGGATCCACCAGCCAGGGCATATGCCAGCCGCCGAAGAACAGTGTCGCGATGACGGCGGACGCCGTTATCATGTGGGCGTACTCGGCCATGAAAAACATGGCGAACTTCATACTGCTGTACTCGGCGTGATATCCGGCCACCAGTTCCTGTTCGGATTCCGGCAGATCGAACGGCAGCCGGTTGCTCTCGGCGAACGCGGCCACGGTGAACAACACGAACCCGAGGGGCTGTGTGAACACGTTCCATCCCGGTAAAAATCCGAACAGCGTCTGTTCCGACTGCTGCCTGACGATTTCATCCAGTTGCAGGGTGCCGGCCGCCATCAGGACGCCAACCAGCGACAGCCCCAGCGCCAGCTCGTAGCTGATCATCTGAGCGGCTGCCCGCAGCCCGCCCAGCAGGGCATACTTGTTGTTGGACGCCCACCCGCCCAGCACCACACCGTAGACGCCCAGGGAGGCCAGTGCCAGAAGGTAAAGGATGCCGATATTCACATCGGCGATCTGCAGCCTGACTTCGTGGTCCCACAGGGTAATGGTATCGCCGAACGGCACAATGGCAAATCCCATCAACGCGGGGACGAGAATCGCCGGTGGTGCGGCCAGATACACGAACCGGTTCACATGCCGGGGAATCACATCTTCTTTGAACAGGAACTTGAGACCGTCGGCGAGAGGCTGAAGCAATCCCCACGGTCCCACCCGGTTCGGACCCAGACGGTTCTGGATATACGCGCTGATCTTGCGCTCGGCCAGGACGAGATAGGCTACCCCGCCCAGAATCCCGGCGAATACGACAATGATCTTGATGGCACTCTCAAACGCGTAATCCATAAGTGCGCCTACGCACCGGCTGTCTCGATTTCAACGAACGGACTGCCCTGATCTCCAACCTCGTTGCAGTCAATCTCCTTGAACGCCGCGATGGTATTCGCCATGTCGGCCCAGATTTCCTCGATACCGGTCTGAGCGGCCGTGCCCCCCAGGACCCGATTGACGTCCCGCAGGATCTCCCAGTCCGCCCTCGCGTCGCCGACGGGCGCCAGGCCCTGCCGTATCCGCTGCACCCGTCCGTCGACGTTTGTAAACGTACCGTCCTTTTCGATGAACGCCGCGCCCGGCAGGATAACGTCCGCCATCGCGGTCCAACTGTGGGCCCGGACATCCTGAACAACCAGAAAATCAAGGGATCCGAGGGCGGCCCGCTCCGCGTCCGACATCGACTCCAGGGGATCGCCGCCCAGGAGATAGAGACCCTTGATCCGACCTTCCGCCACGCCGCGCCAGATCTCCGACGTCTCCGTTGGAGATAACCCTAACCCCGAAAGTATCGTCCGCGCGCCGCGCGTATTCGGAGACTTATCCGCGTGGATGGTGAATCCGCCCTTGAACACCACGTCGCCCTCGTCGCTGACCCTGGTACGGACCGCGACGGGACCGCCAGCCAGCCCGCTCTGGAAGAGGGTGCCGAACAGATAATGCTCTTCGTTGGTCAGATGCGCGGACGCGATCCCCGCCACCGCGCCGTTGCCGTATTCCGCCCGAACGCGTTCGAATCCCTCCTTCGCCGCGTCCAGCGCAACCTCCCACAACGCCAGTTCCTGCTCATCGCCGCGCCCCAGCATGGGAAACAACAGGCGGTCCTCACCATGTACATAGCCCCAGCCGTGGCGGCCGTCGTCGCACATCCAGTACTCGTTTACGTCCGGATTCTGACGCGGCACCAGCCGGTAGATCCGTTCATTGTTGTAATCGGCCCGGATATTGCAGCCCGTGCTGCATCCCGGGCAGATCGTGTCGACCGATTTAAGAAACCAAACGCGCTGCTTGAAAAGAAAGGACTTATCCAGCAGCGCGCCTACCGGACAGATATCCACGGTATTGCCCGACAGGCGATTGTCCATCCGGGCCCCGGGAAACACGTCGATTTCGTTATAGACCCCCCGATTGAAGTACCCCAGTTCACCCGTGCCCGAAATCTCGTCGCAGAACCGGATACAGCGGGTACACCGGATGCACCGGTCGGAATACAGCAGCACGTGCCTGCCGATATCTTTCTTGGGCTGCACCAGCTTCTTCTCGTGGAACCGGCTCCTGTCGGAACCATAGGTATAGCTGTAATCCTGCAGTTCGCACTCGCCGGACTGATCGCACACCGGACAGTCCAGGGGATGATTCACCAGAAGGAATTCCATCACGGCACTCTGGTTCTCTTTTACGACGTCCGACTGCGTATCCACAACCATACCTTCCGCGGGCATGATCGAGCAGGAAGGTCCGAGACTGCGACGGCCTCCCATCTCGGTCTCCACAAGGCACATGCGGCAGTTCGCGGGTGCGCTCAACCCCGGGTGGTAGCAATAATGAGGAACGTATATCCCGTTGTCGATCGCGGTTTGAAGCACATTCTTTCCAGGCACGATCTCGACTTCACTGCCATCTATGTTGAATGTAGGCATCCTTGGTTTACCCCGGTACCCGTATGGATTTGTCCTGGTGAATGGGGCATCTTCCTTCTTCTATGTGGGCCTCGAACTCGCTGCGGAACGTCTGTACAAATCCGTGGATCGGATTCGCAAAGGCCCCGCCGAAGCCGCATATGGTTGTCAGCCTCGAAGGCGGGCACATAAACGGCCCGACATTATGGGCGACGTCAAGCAGTGTATCCAGGTCGTCCGGTTTCGCCCGACCATTTTCAATACGCGAGACAATATCGCGCGCCCAGGGGCATCCCTCACGGCATGGCGTACATTGGCCACAGGACTCGTGGGCGAAAAAGACCATGAAATTCAACAACGCGTCGACCATGCACGTTGTTTCGTCCATCACGATGATCCCGCCCGTGCCGAACATCCCCTGGAAGTCGCCGCCGCCCGGCGCCAGGAAATTCGACGGATCCAACACAATATCGATCTGGTCGGGCGTCATCGGCGGCGTTGACGCTCCGCCCGGAATCACCGCTTTCAATTGACGCCCGTTGCGCACCCCGCCCGCGAAATCCTCCACAATCTGGCGCATTGTGGCGGCGCCGGTTTCCAGTTCGAACATGCCCGGATTATTCACGTGCCCGCTCACGCAGAAAATGAACGTACCCGGAAACCGTTCGCTTCCGATTCCTTTGAACCAGTCCGCGCCCCGGTTCAGGATATGGGGCACGTATGACAGCGTCTGCACGTTGTTCACCGTGGTGGGCAGCTCGAAAACGCCCTGCTGGGCGGGAAACGGCGGTTTTGCGCGCGGCTCGGCGCGGTTGCCGTTAAGAGACTGGATCAGGCCCATTTCCTCGCCGCAGATATAGGCTCCCGCACCGGGATGGGTATAGACCTCCAGGTCGTAGCCCGAGCCCAGAATGTCCCGGCCGATGTATCCCGCCTCCCGCGCTTCGGCGATCGCCTGTTCCACGATTTTCCTGGCTTCGAACATTTCGCCGCGGATATAGACGTATGCCACGCTCACCCGCATCGCGTAGGATGCGATGATGGCACCCTCGAGCATCTGATGCGGATTCTGCTCCATCAGGTGCCGGTCCTTGAACGTGCCCGGCTCGCTCTCGTCGGCATTCACACAGAGATAGCTGGGCTCCCCGGGTTCCTTCGGCATGAACCCCCATTTGACTCCGGCCGGAAACCATGCGCCTCCCCGTCCGGCAAGTGACGACTCCCTTACCTCGTCAATTACCTCGTCTTGCGACATTCCAAAGGCCTTCTCAATGGCTGCATATCCGCCATGGGCCCTGTAGACGTCTATATTCCGGAGGCCTTCGACGCCGAAAAGTCCGGTGATGATTTTGTATTCTTCAGGCATACGCGCTTTAATCGATTGTGTCACGTGGACAGGTCCAGCAGCTCGTCCAGCCTTTCCCGAGTCACGCAACGATGCAGTTCTTCATTGATCAGAACGGCCGGTGCGCTTTCACACGCGGCGATGCACTCCACCTTTGCCAGCGTGAACCGTCCGTCCTCTGTGGTTTCACCCACGTCGATATTCAGCTTTTCCTTGAGGTATTTCGTAAGTTCCCCGGCCCCGCAGAGCGCGCAGGACAGCGTACCGCACACATGAATAACATATTTTCCCACGGGCGCCTTGTGGAACATGGGATAGAAACTCATGACGCCGGCGGCGTGGGCGGGCGGAATTTCCAGCATGTCGGCGACGTACCTCAGTCCTTCAAGGGAGATATACCCCCACTCCTTTTGAGCCAGATGCAGAACGGGAAGGATTGCCGCCTTGCGCCATTCCTCCGGATAGTGCGTGAGAATTTCGTCGCACTTCTTTCGCGTCTGTTCAGAGAGCGCGATTGCCATATTGAAATATTCCCGGAACGTGAGACTGCGAATCGCGTAAACGCCGCTTATCGATCCAGTTCGCCCGCGATGACATTTATGCTTCCCAGAATGGCCACCACGTCGGCCACCATATGTCCGTTCGCCAGTTGCGGAAAACACTGGTAATTCATAAATGACGGGGGCCTTACCCTCAGCCGGTAAGCGGCCCCGCTACCGTCGCTGACGATATAGAAACCCAATTCACCGTTGGGACCCTCCGTAGCCAGGTATATTTCTCCGGGGGGCGGCGCTATACCGTGATTGTCCATTGTTACCTTGAAATGGTGGATGAGCGACTCCATACCGGTGTAAACTTCGTCCTTCTCCGGCAGAATCACCTTGGCGTCGTCGACCTTTACGGCGCCCTGGGGCAGATTGTTCACGGCCTGTTCGATGATCCGGACGCTCTGGTTCAACTCCTCCATCCGGACCAGGTACCGGTCGTAGACATCGCCCTTTTCGCCCACGGGGACCTCAAAATCAAAGGCCTCGTAACCCATGTAAGGTTCGGCCTTACGCAAATCGTAATTCACGCCGGACCCGCGCGCCATCGGCCCCGTCAGATTCCACGCAATTGCGTCTTCGGCCGAAATCACGCCGATTCCCTTGGTGCGGTCGATCCAGATCCTGTTGCGGGTCAGCAGCCTGTCCACCTCCGCGGCCGCCCTGGGGAACTGCGCGGTGAAATCCGTTACCAGTTCATGAAAGTTGTCCGGCACGTCCCACCCCAACCCGCCAACCCGCGTATAACTCGTGGTCAGCCGCGTGCCGGTGACAGCCTCGAAAATATCGTACAAGCGTTCGCGTTGTTCGAAGGTGTAGAGGAACACCGTCATCGCGCCGATATCCAGCGCGTGCGTGCCCAGCCAGACCATATGGTCCGCAATGCGCGAAAGTTCCGCTAGTATGACGCGTATGACTGTAGCGCGCGGTGGGATTTCCAGGCCCATCAGTTTTTCCACCGTCATCGCATAACCGATGTTATTGCACAACGGCGAAAGATAGTTCATCCGGTCGGTCACCGTGACCCACTGATTATAGGTGTGGTGTTCCCCCAGCTTTTCGAAGCCGGTATGCAGGTATCCTATGTCCGGAAGACACCTGGAGATGCGCTCGCCATCCAATTCGAGCGTGAGCCTGAGGGTCCCGTGGGTTGCCGGGTGCTGAGGGCCCAGATTCAGGATCATCCGCTCCGAAGCCAGCGGATCGTCGGCATATTCATCGTCGTTTTCGAAGGGATTGCCCTCGAAACCGGGATCTTCGGGTGCAATGATATCCCGCTCTCCTCGTCCGTTGAGCGGGTAGTCTTTCCTCAGCGGGAAATGCCTGAAATTCACCGGCATCAGAATGCGCCGTAAATCCGGATGTCCCTCGAACCGGATGCCGAACATATCGAAGGTTTCCCGCTCCGGCCATTCGGCGCCTTTCCACAGCCCGCATGCGGACGGGATGCCGAAACTGTCTTCATCCACCTTCGCCCTGAGCCGAAACCGCCGGTTGTGCGGGTGAGAATACAGGTGATAGACTACATTGAACCGGGAATCCGGCAGAGGACCCGGATACTCGGAGTAGTCGACCGCCGTTACATCCGATAGACGATCGTATGCCAGATCCGGCTCGTCCCTCAAAAACGCGAGCATTTCCAACACACGGTTGGCACCGCAAACGGCCGTCGAGTCGCCGCAGAATTCGGAAACCTCGAGGACGTCTTCTCCGAAACGTTCCTGCAGCTTTTTCGATGTCAGGTTCCCAACCGCAGCCTCAGCCGCCGGCGTCCCGTTTTTCTGTTCCGGGGACATGCAATTGCCCGATCTTTAAAGGTCGACTCTTACGACGCGCCGGCCGTCCTAATCGCGACGGCGCAAAGGACTGAATTTGCCGTATTCCGGGTTTCTAGTGCCGCCAAACGAAAATGCCGTGAAACTCCCCCCGTTGAGGGTGGGTTTGACCTTCAATGTCGTGTGTCGTCGTTCTTCATTCCCAATCCAACCCGCCCTTCCGCCAGACGTAGGCGAGGCCCAGAACCAGAACGCCGAGGAACACCACCATTTCCGTAAAAATAAAGCTCCCCTGGGCCAGTAAATCCTTAAAGACAACGGCCCAGGGGTATAAGAATACGACTTCGATATCGAACACAATGAAAAGCATCGCCACAACGTAAAACTTGATGGAAAAGCGTACCCTGGCATCGCCTACGGGAGGCACACCCGATTCATACGGCGATAATTTGACCGGATTGGGGCGGTGGGGTCCGAACAGATGCGTTAAAATTAAACTGACGGCTGCAAACCCGACGGCCACTGCCATCAGAATAACAATCGGAAGATAATCGACCAGCATCGTGTCCCTGGACCTCTCGCGGGCAAACAGCCCGTTGAAAAAGTCCATCCGGGCTGCGGCCGGCCCTTGCGGTCGCAATACTACGTTGCGCTCCCTCGCCGAATCGCTCGATTCGACTCGGTTGCGCGCCTTGTCTTCGGCCACAATGGCAGTGTTCTGTCGCGGAAATAGATTGCCGAATGGTGACAAATTTCCGGGACACCATGCCTCGCCTGCAGAACGACTTTATCAACGGACTGCTAAAAAAGCAGTTCTGGAATGGCATTCCTTCCGAAGACCGCTTTTCGGCGGTGATAGTATATCATAAGGGTTGTTAAAAGTCAAGCCATTCCAGAACAATTAATATGCATATTTCAGCGCACGATTTCGAGGTCCGGCCGAGGGCGGAAATCAAACTGGAAACGCGTGAATCCGGGCTGGCGTCTCACGGCTCGAACGGGCGAATATCCGTTGACACAGACTGCGACGTCGCTCATATTGTCGCTCAATACGGATTATGATTGAATTGGGACGTGCCGATCTCAAATTCGTCGAACACGTTCTCCAGGTGTCGCCTCTGACGGGCCGTTGAAACAGTCCATACGGTCTGCGCCCGGATCCCGCCTCGAATTTCCTGAGAGAAACAAGCCATGCTTCGCCGGATCCTTTCAACATTGAACGCCAAGTCGCCGCCTCCGCCCATGCCGCAACTCGAAATGCTGAGGGATTCGCTGAAAGATCTGCCCGCAATTCGCATCCCCGACGGGTATGGACTGCGGACCTACCGTTCAGGAGACGAAGCCGCGTGGTGTGCGATCATGGAAGGTAACGTGGGGCGGGACTGGACTCCCGAAACATGCCGCAAGAAACTCGTTAACGATCCTCGCTTCCACCCGGAAAGCCTCTTTTTCGCCACCATTGATTCCCGGCCGGTCGGATCCGCATGCGCCTGGAGCCTTGACATGACCGAACGCCTCGTGGGGGAAGTGCACATGGTTGCCGTGCTTGAAAACCAACGGGGCAAGGGACTGGGCCACCTTGTCAACGCGGCCGTGCTTCACCGGCTCAAGGATCTGGGCTACCGCCAGGCCCACCTGCTCACCGACGACTGGCGCATTGCGGCCGTCAGGAGCTATCTCACCGCCGGTTTCCGGCCGCTTCATACCCACGACAGTCACGCGAAACGATGGTCGGATATCCTGGTTCGGCTCGGAATCGAGGATGGGTGAGTGAACAACGTCCGCGGTGCTTAACGCGAATCGCTCCTCCGGGCGCCGCAATCGTCAAACCGTGTACACGCCTTCCATGCCGCCGCGCCCTGACGACAGGAGACACAAATGAAAGCTGCCATTCTCCACGAACCGCTGACGCGTGTCTCCGTCGAAGACGTCGATATCGCATCTCCTCGCGCCGGAGAAGTGCTTCTCGATATCGTGGGTGCCGGCGTTTGTCACAGCGACTATCATCTGGTGGACGGGCACGTTGTGCCGCGCGCGCTCCCCTGGGTAATGGGACACGAGGGCGCGGGAATCGTCCGTGAAGTGGGGCCCGGCGTGAGCAGTGTTCGCGAAGGCGACAGGATTATTCTCTCTCTCGACGCGATGTGCGGCCATTGCCGGAATTGCAGCCAGGGCAGCCCGGCTCTCTGCGAGACCCATCAAGGGGCGCTGCCGAGTCGCATTTCCCGGAACGGCACGGTCTATTTTCACAACAGGCCCACCTATACCGAACAGTCCATTGTTTCAGCGGATGCGTGCGTGAAGGTGCCCGATGACACGGACCTTCGCACAGCGTGTCTGATCAGCTGCGCGGTCATAACCGGTATCGGCGCCGTTGTGAATCGCGCACAGGTGGAAGCGGGCGCCACAATGGCCGTGTTCGGCTGCGGCGGAGTGGGCCTGAACGTAATCCAGGGCGGGGTTCTTGCATCGGCCGCCAGGATAATCGCCGTGGACAAGGTGCCGTATAAACTGGCGTTGGCGGAACAGTTCGGCGCCACGCACGTCGTCGATGCCGACAAGGAAGATCCCGTTCGGCGAATCGTGGAGATTACAGGGGGAGGGGCGGACTATGCCTTTGAGGTCGTTGGATTCCCCGCGCTGGTCAGGCAGGCGTTTGAATCGGTCCGTACGAGCGGGACCGCGGTCGTGGTGGGTGTGCAGCCTACCGGACAGGATGTATCCGTTGACGGCGACAGTCTGTTGAAGGACCGCGCCGTGATGGGTTCGTGGCACGGCGCTGCGCGCTCCCGTGTGGATTTTCTGTGGATTCTGGATCTCTATCGTCAGGGCAAGATAAAGTTGGACGAGTTGATTTCCCGCTATCGCCCTCTGGACGAGATCAACGAGGCGTTCGCAGACATGGTTCAGGGGAAGGTGGCGCGGACGGTGCTCGTTTTTGATTGAGGGGCTTGTATCCGGGTACCGTATCGATGATGAGAGCCGCCTGAAGATATCGGGGCAATCGCTGCAAGCAGGGCAAAGGAGAGGCAACATGGCCGCATTGAATGCGATGAATCTTCCCAGGGTTCCGTTCGGACAATATCAGATCAGCCGGCTCATCATGGGCGACAATCCGATCTATGGCTATTCACATTTCAATCAGTTACTCTCGGGACATCAGAAGGAAGCCAATACATCGGATCAGGTTATCGCGACGCTGCGACGCGCTGAAGAAGTGGGCATCAACGCCTGGCAGAATTCTCTGACGGAACGATCGGCCGCCGATCTTCAGAGATACCGCGACGAGGGAGGTGCGATTCATTACTTCTGCCTCAGCCCGGGCGGGTTATGGTATGACGACCCCTCACAGATTGACGTAGCCGCCGGACACAATCCTATCGGAATGGCGCCCCACGGAAGCGGTGTCGCAGGGCGGTGTCTCAAGGAGAATCGGCTCGGGCATCTTCGTGATATCCTCAAGCGCATTCGTAACACCGGGGCCCTTGTCGGCCTGTCGGTCCACAATCCCCGTCTCATCGATATTGCCGAAGCAGAAGACTGGGACATCGACTATTACATGACCGCGCTGTACTATCTGGAAGGCGCACGGGAGGAGTTCGTACGAAAATTCGGGTATCCGCCTCTCGGCGAAATCTACCTCCGCGAACATCGCGACCGTATGTGCCGGATTATCAGGAACACGGCCAAACCCTGCATCGTTTTCAAGGTCCTCGCGGCAGGACGCACCATCAACTCCAGTAGGCAGATTCGCGAAGAGTTCGCGTTTACCCTCAATAATATCAAGGCCAACGACATTCTTCTGGTGGGGATGTATCAGAAATTCAACGATCAACTCGGCGAAAACGCGGCGATGATAGCGGAATTGTGTCAGGGATAGTGTTGAATTGCGGCGGAGGACTACTTTCGATTGGTCTAAGGGAATCGAGTACCAAGATTACACCGTCGCAATGTGTCTTGGTAGGCTTGGTGGGACAAGGAAAGACAAAAGGGCTGTAACCACAAACGCAGCCGGGCTTTGCACGAATAATTCGATTGCAGCAATCTGCCCAAATGAGTCCTTCAATCCAAATTACCTATACTAAATTTTGGATTCTCGTGACGAAGAGTTACGCGGTATGTCTACTGGAGATGGTGGCCGCAGGGGCTAAACCTACGAACCATCCTATCCATAGCTGTTCCCTTTCCAAATAATTGATGTACAAATCGTGATCTCGTCAGTTCTTTCTAACTTTGACACCGAGGTCGTCTCGCTGGAGAGACGCACGGACAAGATACGAAGTGTCAAGCACGGCGTGATGTAGCAGCTTCTCACCGGCCGGGTAAGGCTGGTCGAGCAAGAAAGTATCGAAGGCGCCTAACATAGAGCAGGACATCCGTAGCTGGCTTCACCAGCAACAGGATTGGATACAGGAAGCGGTGGAGAAACTGCTCGCGTCGGGTAGCTTGGCGGATAGTGATATTCAGGCCATCGCCGAGCGTCTCAAGACCCCAGATGGGCAGCAGATAACCCCTCAGCGCACGATTTGAGGCCATTGGAAATACCCCCGAGTACCTCACCGAGTTTCATCTCCCGCCGATCTGGGATACGTCCTTCCCTTAATTTAGCGACATACGATCCACTCTTTGCGTTATCAACAGGGGCGCAAAGGGTCGAATTTCGCGAAAAACGGCACAAAAACGCCGATCTTGTTGAATATCAAGCCAAATGTGACTATATATAGACTATATGGTCGCCACAATTGGACTCGCATTAGTGTGAGGAAATGCGTAATGATCGCCCAATACTTAGGCGAAGTTCTTGAAGCAACTGGCTATCTGAGGAATGGTGAACCAGCGCATGGTGTCTATCTGGACCAAGATGCCCGTACCAAGTGTCAGGCTCGAGAGTTTTCCCCGGACGCCTTGTGGCTGAGTGAGTCGGCCCTGTCCGTCTACTTCAAGGTGGAAGCGGAAGTCCCATCTACTGGGCAGGTGGCACGGTGGCGTCAGGAAATCTGGAACCAGGGTTTCGCCCCGTTGCTATGGGTAGTTTCACCCGGTAGGATCGATCTATACAACGGCTTCGGTCGTCCCCTTGAGACAGAGGATGCCAAATCGCATCGTCTACGTACATTCAAGTTGATTGCTAGTGAGTTAGACAAACTCGACGGCTTTGCCGGCCGTCTAGCTATGGAAACGGGACAATTCTGGCAACAAGCACCCTCCGTTAACCGAAAGACTAGCGTGGATCGACAACTTCTCAACGACCTTTCAGATCTTGAACGTGATCTCGTGGCAGCAAGGTTGGGCCGTCAAGATGCCCAGGGGTTGATCGGCCGGTCAATATTCACTCAGTATTTGGTCGATCGCGACATCGTCACGGAGTTTTCGCTTTCGAGCGATTACGGACACCGGTCCTTTCCATCCATTCTGCGAGATCCGCACGCCACGGAACGGTTGTTCGATTGGCTTCAAGATAGATTTAATGGCGACATGTTTCCATTGCAGGGATCAACTTCACCGAGCCCAAAGCATCTCAATAGAGTTGCGGACTTCCTAGAAGCGGTGGATCCACAGTCAGGACAAACGACACTCTTTCCGTATCAATTCGACCTCATACCGGTGGAATTGATTAGCTCAATCTACGAACAGTTCGCCCATTCTACCCCGTCAATCCCTGACGCCAAACCGAAAACGGATGTCTTCTATACCCGCCTGTCGCTAGTTTCCCTGGTATTAGATGAAACCATGGAAGGGCTCTCAGGCGAGGAAACCGTGCTTGATCTGACTTGTGGGTCGGGTGTATTCCTTGTTGAAGCTTTGCGAAGGCTGGTAAATCTTCGATCAAACGGCCGTCAGCCAGATCGTGAGATAATCCGTAACACGCTGCACGAACAAATATACGGTATGGACATCAGTGAAGCTGCAGTGCGTGTTGCTGCGTTCAGTCTTTATCTGGCGGCGTTGGAGTTGGACCCACATCCCAATTCGCCAGAGACGCTGAAATTCAAGCCATTAATTGGAAAAACGCTTATAGTCGGTGACGTTTGGGGTGTAGAAAGAATGAGTAACGGTCACGTTTTTCAGCAAGGATGGAATGACCGGAGAACATTCGATGTCATTGTTGGCAATCCACCTTGGAGCTATCGAGGTAAAGCGAGTACTGCCGCACGCCGTGCGAGGACTAGCGCTTATAGTGTCCGTCCACCGCGCGGCGAAAGTTTGGACTTTGTATTTCGATGCTTGGATTTTGCTTCGGAAAGCACCCGATTCGGTCTGGTTTTAAGTGCTGTCCAATTTTTCAGCCGGAGCAGTACCGGCAAGGCCGCCTCGCGTCAACTAATAGAAGAACTATCTCCTGTGACGCTTGTCAATCTGTCAAATCAGTCTGATTGGCTGTTTCCGAATAGTAACATGCCCGCAGTCGTACTCTTCGCGAGACACAGGAAATCGCGCTCGGACCTGATCACCGCAGTTCAGGTCCCTTGGTCTCCGCTCGGAGCAAAAAGCCATACGTTCGAGATAGGACGTAGCGATATCATCACGATACAGTTGGCCGACTGGCAGCGAAGACCGGAATTTCTCAAGGCCGCGTTTGTCGGATTCCGCCGCGATCTTTCGTTGCTGGATAGGCTGATATTGAGCCATCAATCACTAGGCGACCAACTCGCTAGACTTGGTACTACACTTCGTATAGGGCTGACGTTCGGTAATCAAAGCAGCGATCCGAGTTTTCTCCACGGGCTTCCGTTTCTTACAACAAAGGATCTTGATCCGTTTTTGGTGCCGCGCGATTTAGGCCCGTTTGATGCGTTGCAGGCTGAGTCACCTCGCGATCGCGATATCTATCGAGCACCATTGCTGCTCGTCAAAGAGTTTCTGCGGGGAGGGCCTCGGCCTGTCGTCGCCGTTGCTGATCGAGATATTGTCTTCACGGATTCATTCTTCGGAGCATCTCTTCCAGTTGGCGAAAAAAAAACTGCCGACCTTCTCGCTGCAATTCTGAGTTCGTCGTTGGCATCTTGGTTCTTTCTGATGACCGCTTCCTCTTTTGGGTTGTGGATGCAGAGGATCAAGTGCCGGGATATCGAATGCATGCCTGTTCCTGATCTTGAAGAGGCCCTTTGTTCCAAATCAGGTGTACGCTTGACGGAGCTTGCCAGGAAATTTCAAAAGGGTCCTCCGTCTGCCTCCGAATGGCAAACGCTCGATGAGGCTGTATTCGAGCTGTACGGGTTGGACGAAACAGATCGCATTGTCGCGCGTGACGGTCTGTTCCGTGCCAGTTGGCAGTGGAGGGCTGGCAGAGTCGCTTCAGTTAAAGCCGCTGAAGTTAGTGATGTCTCTAACTATGCGCGAACGTTTCAGGCGGCAGTGGGTACTTGGCTCTCCGCCGCAAATCGACACTGTTTGCGTGCCGAGATTTTCGATTTTCCTCATCAGGCGCCGCTTCGGGTTGTTCGCTTCGTTCTTGAAGAGTGCTCCGATGTTCTAGAACCTTCCCGGTCGGAGGTCGTTACACCAGATAGACACCTGAGGGATGTTCTGGAAGAGATCGGTGACCGCTTGGAGGTCCCAATTACAAACTTTATGGTTGGTCATCGCGAGCTTCGGGTGCATGGCAGTAATGAGGTAGTGGTTATTAAACCTGCCGCCCGTCGACACTGGATGGGCGTCTCAGCGCTGGAAGACGCGGACTCGGTCATTGTGGAAAGCTTTTCTGGAACGGTCTCATGAAGTTGCCGCTTGATGTTACGGCTGCGGCTGGCCGACGGTTTATTGACCTTAGACCTGATATCGCTGCGGCGGTCCTGCGAACGGTCGAGGCCGGCTGGACGTTTGCGTCACAGTCTCCGGACGTCAATACGGAATCCGGCGAGGTAGAAATCACGGAACGGCTTCGCGATGGTATGCGTTGTGCGCTGGACTCAGGGATGCTGCCGTGGAAGTCGATGATAGTGCTTCCCGGCACCGAGTCACGGTCCCGTCCAGAAATACTGCTGCCAGACGGTCGAACCGATATTTCGATCCACTGGATCGAAATATTCGTACAATTCAGAGAACACGATCCACACGCGATCATCGAATGTAAGCGCGTCGCAGGTAACAACGCTCACCTGTGCCGAGAATATGTCGTGGAAGGCATCGACCGCTTCCGAACCGGTCAATACTCAATCAATCATTCTATGGGATTCATGATCGGATACCTGATTGATGGGGATGCAAGAGCGGCGGCGAACTGCATTAACGACCATCTGAATCGCAAGTCACGATACGACGAAAATCTCGAACCGTCGGTTCTCGTTGCCGAGCCGTGGGTCTGGGCAAGCAGCCATCCGCACACGTGCACTTCGCCAATAGATCTGCATCACGCATTCTTGGCGTTCAGAGCGGCTTGAGCATTGCGCACAGCCGGAACCTAAAATGCTGATTTCGTTGTTGCCTAGTGCTATTTGGCGCTCAGACTATTTTAGGCGCGAGTTAGACCTTTTGTACGAGCGCAAGCTCCTGCCTCTCGATTGACGCCAGCCGGACTCGTCTAAGGTTCAAGCGTGGCCACGACGAACAACTCTTTGATTTAGCCGCTGACGACGACGGAGTATTCCGTCAAATCCTCAGCCAGCATTAGATCAATCACCTCGACTTTTCAGCTATTCTGGCTGTTCGAGTACCCGGGTCAAGCCAGTTCCTTTCGCCTCCGACGCTACAACGGCAAGAGCCAAGAACATTCGAACCGCATTGAAGACGTGAAATTCTATGACTTTCACATTCACGTCGCTACGGAGAGGTATCAGGAAATCGGAACCAGGGAGGATGCATACGCCGAGCCAACCGACCGTTACGGAGACTTTCGTGGCGCTCTTCGCTGTCTGATAGACGATGCGAATTTTGAGAAACCGCCGAAGCCGCAGGGCGATCTATTTGAGGAGGGATAAGCAATGTCCGTCCAGGCCATAGAGAGAGATTTTCACGAGAAAGTTTCGTCGAAGATTCGGCTTGCAGCCGAGGGCATGGAACGGTTCCGCGTGTTCACCCCTTTCCAATTCGACGACGGTGATCACCTGGGCATCGTTCTAAGGAAGGACGGAGCGCGTTGGGTGCTTTCCGATGAGGCGCATACGTACATGCATCTGACATACGATATCGAGGAGAAGGATCTTCATGGCGGCACGCGTCAGAAGATCATCTCCAATGCATTGTCCATGTTTCAGATCGAGGACCGCGATGGAGAGTTAGTACTCGACGTGCCAGAGGAACGTTACGGTGATGCACTGTATTCGTTCGTTCAGGGGTTACTTAAGATATCAGACGTATCGTATCTGTCGCGGGAGCGCGTACGGTCCACCTTCATGGATGATTTTCGTTCGGTGATGAGTGAGGCAATTCCGGAAGAGCGCAGGAGATTTGACTGGAGCGATCCCGAACATGATCCTCAAGGGATGTACACCGTGGATTGTCGAGTAAACGGATTGCACCGGCCCTTGTTCGTTCATGCACTCTCTAGCGACGGCAGAACTCGCGATGCTACAATCGCGCTTCTCCAATTCGAACGGTGGGAGATCCCGTTTCGTTCACTTGCCGTTTTCGAAGACCAGGAGTCGATCAATCGGAAGGTGTTGGCCCGCTTCAGCGACGTCTGCGAGAAGCAGTTCTCCAGTCTTACTGCAAACCAGGAGAGGATAATACGCTTTCTGAACGAGAGCATCTCGGGATGAACCATGGCTTGGGAGAAGTTGTTGGCATCGCCGTGCTGACCTCGCGTGCCAATGATAGTCGAGATTGTAAAGGTGCAGAGTGAAAACTGAGCGGGAAAATTACAGCATTGAAGTACGTGGAACTGCCGTAGACGTGGTGCGCAAGAACATCAAGAACCTCTATATAAGGGTTTATCCACCGAATGGACGGGTAAGGGTGTCCGCACCGCGTCGTCTTGACGATGACGCGGTACGAATGGCTGTCATCTCACGGCTTGGGTGGATTCATCGCCAGAAGGCAAAATTCCAGCAACAGGAACGGCAATCCCGGTGGGAATTCGTGACAGGTGAAAGCCACTTTTTCGAAGGCAGGCGCTACCGGCTCGACGTGACGGAACGGGACGGTCCACCTGCGGTCCGTCTCCTCGACAATTCTACCCTGGCGATGTGCGTTCGGCCGGGCGACGACAGGAACATCAGGGAGGCTGTACTGGATCGGTGGTACCGACGCCATCTCCGTGATTGTCTTCCGGGGATCATTGCAAAATGGGAGCCCGAAATGGGTGTACGGGTCAATGAAGCGCGAATCAGAAAGATGAAGACCCGTTGGGGAACCTGCAATCCGGCTGCCCGCCGAATCTGGCTGAATCTGGAACTCGCCAAGAAACCGGCATCCTGTCTCGAGTACGTGGTCGTGCACGAGATGGTCCACTTGATTGAGCGCCGTCACAACGGTCGTTTCTGGAAGTTGATGGACAGGTTCATGCCATCGTGGCGATCTCATCGGGATGAACTCAACCGTGCGCCACCGGCACACGCGGACGGGCGGAATTAAATAGAGCCGGGGCTTGAGACACTTCGCGTTCAGCCTACCCCGCGGCGTTGCAAGGGAAATCATACGTCGCGGGGTTGCTATTGGAGATATTTCCCTTAGATTTTTAATGAGAAGCCTTCGTTGCCAAAGCCTGTCTTTGAGTCATTGGCTTAACAGCCCGTTGAAAAAGTCCATCCGGGCTACGTCCGGCACTTGCGGGTCGTATCGACGGCAACAATGCCGATGTTCTTCAAGATACTCTGGAGTTTGGAATCGGCCCGGAAGACAGTGTTTTGATTCTGGATTTCGAGCAGGTAACTTTCATCAGCAGCGCGGGGCTTCGCGTTGGTGTGATCATCGCCTGGAAATTCAAGGAACCTGGAAAGCAATTCGGCGTTTGCACACTCACGGATCCGGTCCGTGACGTTGTCGCCATTAGCGGTTTCGATCAGATTATAGACATTTTCCCGTCACAGGCAGAGGCAACTAAAGCGTTCGATGTTAACTAAGTTGAATCCTGGAGGAATTTCATTCATTCGTGAAACAGAAGATCTACCCAAAAGAACCGGAGTAACGAGATGAACAGTGATGAAGAAAAAATCGGGTCGATGAAGAGCGCGATCGATATGCAAGTCATCGGTGATAACATCTCGGACATCGCTGAATTCACAATTGATAAATACGAATTCAGGAATGACAGCACCCTCTCATCCGGGGTGCGCGAGGAAGCAGTCGCCAGGATTGAGGAGATTCTGTGGAAGAGAGTTACCGAACTAAGCCTGCTGCGCAAGCAGTATCTGGCAGATCTGTTCAGCCTGGCCGAGGACGTGCTCGGTGAGGTCGTCGACTAGCGGCAATACAGATTGTTCCGGTCCTGCCGGATGTTTCGGAAGGGACCAGAGAGCCTTGATAAAACCGCTACCGGCACAATGGCAATGCGGAAACGCCAGGGAGGTTGATTTAACGGGTTCGGTACAGGCGGCCGTAGAATTCGAACCAGCCTTTTTAGAATTCCGATTCGGGTCCGGAACGTAAGCGCATGAGCGGCGGACGATCCGTAAGGAATTCCAGAAAGGCTTTTGCATTTCAGACAGCCGGGAACCCGGATCGTGAATTTACTCAATTCCACGTAAGGCGTTTCCACTCCAGGATATGCCTGCCGCATGCCCGTCGATTTCTGAAACCTGTTTCGCTATTTCGTTAAGTCAGCGAAGCCCGAATCGGAGGCGCCATCTGACATCAACCCGATCAAACGACCCAATCCGCTACGAACCGAATGAGCCGTGTCCGCTGTTGCTGGCCGTCAGTGTTGGAATTCAGGGCATCATGATCGTACTGGCGCCGGCGGTTTTGATTGTGGCCATCACCGTCCTGGCGGGCGGCCAGGACGAACGGTTTCTGGCATGGACGGTTTTCGCCGCGCTGATCATCGTTGGCGCGGTCACTGTACTCCAGGCGGCCAGGATCGGACGGCTGGGCGGCGGCCATATGCTAATAACGGGCGTCACTCCCAACTACATCGCCGTCTCTGTCATCGCGCTGGACGAGGGCGGTCCCGCCGCATTGTCCAGCCTCATCGTCCTTTCGGGGGTCTTCTACCTGGCGCTGGCTGCCTGGCTGCCGCGTCTGCGCCGTCTCATAACGCCCGTAGTCTCCGGTACCGTGCTTATGCTAATCGCGGCGATGATCATTCCGATATCGTTCGATCGCCTCAAGGATGTACCGGAGGGGGCATCTGCGGCTGCGGGTCCATGCGTTGCGGCGGTGACGCTGGTTGTCGCCGCGATTCTGGTGTTGCGCGCCCCGGGAAAATGGCGGCCGTGGTCGCTTCTCGCCGGAATCGGCGCGGGCTGTGTTGCCGCGGCGCCGTTCGGGCTATACGATTTCGAGCGATTGAGTGACGCATCCTGGTTCGGCGTCCCGGATACGGAACTGCCTGGGCTGGTTCTGGCGCCGACCGCTGGATTCTGGGCGTTGCTGCCGATGTTTCTGATTGTGACTCTAATACAGGCGATAAAGGGCATCGGCGACGGCATGGTCGTTCAGCGGGTGTCCCGACGACGCCCGAGGGCAACGGATTTCCGGCTGATCCAGGGCTCAATCAACGCCAATGCGTTGGGTCTTCTGTTTTCGGGCCTCTCCGGGACGCCCCCCACGACCGGATATTCATCGCTCACCGTCTCGCTCATCAACCTTACAGGAGTCTCAGCACGAAGGGCAGGATACGCGATGGGCGGCATTCTCATCGTGCTGGCGTTTTTTCCCAAGGTAACAAGCGCGTTGTTAGCCATTCCCAGCCCAGTTATGGGGGGATTCCTCCTGGTGGCCATTGGCATGCTCTTTGTGGAGGGGATCCAGACCCTTTCCAGGGCCGGTCTCGACGCACAGAAGGCCATCGTCGTTGGACTCGCGTTCGCCCTGGGTCTGGGAATGCAGAATCAGAACGTTCTTCAGGACCTTCTGGGGGATCCCTGGGGTATGTTGCTCGGTAACGGCATCACCGTAGGCACGGTTACAGCGATTCTGTTGACCGCATTTCTGGAGCTGACCAGTCCCCGGCGTCGACGCCTGGAGGTGCGGCTGGATTTTTCCGACCTTCCACGAATCGACATTTTTCTTCAGGAAGTTGCGGCCAGGATGGGTTGGGACGCTGCGGCGACCGGTCGCCTGCGTTCCGCGGGTGAGGAGACGCTTGCGAGCCTGATGGAGCCGGGGGAAGAATATAAGGCAGGGGAAGCGCCGCGCCTAATCGTGGTCGCGCGTCCGGACGGAGGGGCTGTGAATCTGGAATTCGTGGCGATTTTCGACGAGGAAAATCTGGAAGACCGCCTCGCGTATCTCGACGAACAGGCGGAAACCCCGGACGTGAGCGAGTTGTCTTTTCGCATGCTGCGTCACTATGCATCTTCGGTCCGGCACCAGAAGTACCACGGGATGGACGTCGTTACCGTACAGGTGGCCCCGCAGGCAAGTTCGTGAAGCGTTCAACCTGAGACGCAAGAAATCCGTAGCGCCCGGCACAGGAGCCGGTGCTGAAGCTTCAGGTTGCACTCTTTCCGGTTGGTTCCGACTCGGACCGTTTTTCCTCCGTGGGCGTTTCCTGTCCCGAGTTGAGATGCGCCCGATATTCGCCCAACAGGGCGGCGGCGCCCGCCCGGATGAACCCCAATTCAGACGTGGCTTCGAAGAAGGTGGCCCCCCTGCGTGCCCACTCGCCCGCGGAGGTCCCACTCCATGGCATGGTGCCGAAGGCCACGCCGTACGCTTTGCAGAGATTCAGCGCCGCTTCCATCGGGCCGCGCACCTCCGGGTGATCGAAGTCGCCGGGGTGGCCAAACTCGATGGAGGTGTCTCCCGGCCCCACGAAGCACATGTCGACCCCGGGCATGCTCAGAATCTCCTCCGCGTTCCGATACCCCCTGACCGTCTCCAGATGCACAACCAGCGCGGTCTCCCGGTCCTGTTCTTCCATCCATCCCCGCCAGTCCGCAACCTCCCGGTAGTCGCTGTTGCCCCAACCGGGCGCCACGGCGCGGGTTCCCGCCGGGGGAAATTTCAGATAACTCAGCAGGCGCTGCACATCCTCGCGGGTTTCCGTTCTGGGCAGCTGGATTCCCACCACGCCCGCTTCCAGCAACTTCGAGACCTCCTGGCGTTCCAGTTGGGGCGTCTTGGCGATGACGGGCAAACCGTTGTCGCGGGCGGCGAGGATGGTGTCGGCCAGGTCCTGCAGGTCGAAGAGGCTGTGCTCGTACTCAATGTAGACGAAGTCGAAACCGGCGTGCCGGAACAATTTGACGAGAGAAGGATGGGCATACGCCTCAATCGTCGCGCCGATCAGCACGTCGCCACGTTTCAGCCGGGCTTTGAGGTGACGTCCCGGACCGCCTTCCGGGTACCAGGGATTGTCAACTCCCTTACTGGTCTCGGGATGTCGGGGCATAGTGCCTCCTGGTGTTCTGTCCCGGAAAAAGATCTCTGAAATTCGGCCGCCAGTGCGCCCGGCTGGCATTAGGCTCAGGACGGCGAAGGGCGCTGAAGAGCGTTAATTGGGTCAGTTAACACGGGCATTTCGACATGCTTTCTCAGACGAGCCGTTTCGACAAGCTCAACGCAAGCAGCACAGGCAATGCCCACGTCTTGACAAGTTCAGTGTAAACAACGCAACGAAACAAGACGGATCGGCGCCTTCACGGCCGTGTTGGTCTCTGTGCAGCCACGGGGTGAAGCGCCATCCATTCAAACGCGGATTCTTGAGATCGAAATATGGCCGTTGAAACAGACGTCGACGTCGCTTCCGGGTTGTCGCGGGCGCTCCTGGTAGACGCCGGCATATTGAAAATCACGGTCGTTTCGCTCGAACCTGATTGCCTGAGGACTCTTGTCGACGTGAGCCTGCCTCGTTTCCAGGCGAACCCCTTCGTGTTCGGGATGGGGCAGATTCACGTTGAGGAAACACCCGGCTTCAAGCGTTTCGTCCAGTAGTCTGCACAGAACCGATTCAAGCCGTTCGGCGGCCAGACGCCAGTCGATCGGCCGGTCCTTTACGGTATAGTGTGACAGGGACATCGCCTTGCAACCGTGAATAGCAGCCTCCCGGGCCGCGGCCACGGTCCCGGATTCGTAGACATCCACCCCAAGATTGCCACTGTCATTGATACCTGAGAGGACCCAGTCGGCGTCGCGGGCCAGCTGGCTCAGGGCCAGACGGGAACAGTCTGCCGGTGTGCCCCAGACCCTGAATCGGGCTTCCGAAAGTTCATCGACGCGTATGGGCTTGTCGACTGTCAATTTATGTCCGACGCCCGACTGAGGCTCCGCAGGTGCGACAACCACAACCTCACCCCACTGTGACCCCAGCCGAACCAGAACGTTCAATCCCTCTGCCTCAATACCGTCATCGTTCGTAAGGACCAGTTTCACCATGCACCACCGGTAGGGTACTCATTGCGACGTCGCCCGCGGCGCACGGGAATCGTCCTTGACCGCTGGCCGCAATGATTTTTTTAATAGTCGGCCCCAGTATTCGTCATACGGATGGACGACGGGCACCCGTTCGCTGCCCCGGTAGACCGGTCGTCCTTCGTTAGCCCACGCGAATATCGATCCCTCCAGATTGTAGACCTCCGTATACCCTCGCTTCATCAGAAACTCCGCAACGTCTGAGGAGCGGTACCCAATGGAACAGTACAGGACGATTCGCCGATTCGCGGGTGTGCCACGGATCGCCTTCAGTGCCTCGTCATTCGATGGGGCCGGCCGGGCGCCGGGCAAGTGGCTGACAGCGAATTCCTCTGGCTCCCGTATATCCAACAGAATGAGATCCTCCTGCTTCGGCGATTTGTCCAGCCAGGACTGCAGCGTATCGGTCGGTATCTGGGCGACCGCCGGGAATTTTGCCCGGATCGTTTTCAGCGTCGTGTCCCACAGGACGGTGTTGCCCCCGTTGCCGTCCTGTGCTGCCGCGCTCGCCGATTGGCATACGACGCCGCCGATACATATCGCCATCCGCAGCATCAACAGGAATTCTGTCAATAGTCGAAATTGGTCCCGTTGCAGGGTCAAGTTAAGGATTCCCGAGGTATCGTGGTATCGTTTCGCGGGTACCGGCTATGGTTCATTCAATTCGACTCCCATGAGTCCGGATCACTGAAAACGTTGGGGTGAGGGTGGAAGGCGCGTGTTGGCCCGGCGGACACTATTGCTGCGGGTGGATAGCCAGGCTCCGGCGGGAACGACGCGTGACGCAATGGAAAGGAGGCAGATCAGACCAGCGAATGACTTTTGAGGAATTCGTGCATCGCCGCGACGCACTCCTCGGGTTGTTCCATTTGCAGGAGGTGGGTTGTTTCAGGGAGGAAATCGTAATCGACGGTAACAATATCGCTGAGGTCCAGCGTCGGCAGATATGAAAAAGGCAAAGTGGGATCGGCGCCGATGACCTTCAGGGGACAACAGAATGTGTGAAAGTCCACCAGCACGGCGAACGTGGCCGCGTAATCCACTATCTGCGCTTCGTATTCGCGAGGACATCGAAGCACGAAGCCCGTTCCATTCGCGGATTCGCGAAGCGTTGTCCTTGCTACAAGCTCGAAAACTCCGGGTACGACACGCTGGAAGGTTGGAAGGTAGGGAAGAACTTCCGCAAATTCCTCCCTGGTATTGAATTGACTCGCGCGGCGCCGGGTCATCGCGGCCACACGATCGGCCGCAGCATCGAACTCTTCGTAACTGGCGCCGTGCTTGCACAATGGGGGGTCGTACAGAATGCACGCGGCCAATCCACTGCCTCTCTCGGGGGACAGAAGCGTGGTCAGGGCCGATACCGAATGGAATATGCCTATTTTCGGCTTTTCCCCGAAGTGCCGGTCAATCGCTTCGAGAACACGGTCGTGGTCATTGACGAACGTGGGAACGCTATGCTCATGAAGCGTACTGACCCCGTTCCAACCGTGGTTTCTCAGATCGTAGACAATCAGGTCGAAATCGTCTATCAGCAGAGACCAGAACGGAAAATAGAGATCGATAGCGAGACCGTTGCCATGGCTGAGTACGAGACGCGGACCCCTGGGATTTCCATGACGGCGCAGGAAGATTTCAGTTTCATCGTCCACGGAAACGGCGACTGTGGATAACGGCTCCGGTATCTCCCAGACGGTTTTCGAGTTGGTGGTCAAATCAGTGGTCTCGTCTGTACGGTCATCGGTTAACGTCTCAACTCGCACGTGCGTCCCGTTACTTGAATTGATTCTCCTCAAATTCAATGTGGCCCCGGATTGGAATCCGGGGCCAGCCCTCAAGCAGTGAACACTCTCTTTCCGGTTGGAAAGCTTATCACCCTGCATCCAGGCGATTGCAAAGGTCCCGGATGCTCTTGACCTCGCCGCAATCCTGAAGCGTAAATTTCACGTCGAATTCCTGCGCGACCAGTTTTGCGAACGCGACGAGGTCCACGGAGGAAATGCCGGCCTCCATCAGGCTGATGTTCAGGTCATCCGGCAGCGAGATAGGTTGCCCGTCCACTTCAAGATTCTCCGCGACGAGCTTCTTGATACGATCTTCCGTTGACGCCATTGAAATGACCCTTTCATATTAGGTTGATGGTTGAACTAACAAGTAAAATAGCGATCGTAACACGTCAAGTCAAACCGTTTTTTTGGAGCGCGTCCTTTTTGCGCAATGATGTTCCCCGTTCGCGGCGTTGACAATACCGTAAAAATACGCCTTGCGCCCAGCCATTCTGCTATATTGTTCAAGTACACTATCGCGGTTTTCATTTCAAGCCGCCGGTGTGAGGACCCCTCTCGTTAAATCCAGTGGCGCCGTCGCTGGAAGGGGTATGGAGGCAACGCGACGCGGCGCCGGGTTTCGCCCGCGAACAACCCCGCAAAGGAAACCGCGAGCCCCGATTCGTATACGTCCGCAACCGCTTTAACAAACCCACCGTCACCCGCCCCCGCATTGTCGCACGTTGGAGACTGCAGGCTGTCGATGACAACCGGAGCCTCGTCGCCTTCGGCTGACTTCGACCGGGCCTGAAGTACGTCGGCACCGTTTACACCGTTCGGGCCGACCGCCACGATGACTTTGACGTCCAATTCCGCCAGCGTGCCGACACAATTGCGAAACGACCCGGGTTCATCTGTCTGGCGGCGCCAGTACTCAGTGTCGAATGTCTCGTCCGATGCAACGACCAGCCCGGTAACGCTGCTGACGAGGTCGATGGAAGGCGTTTTGGCCGCAATGGCGTCCACAGGTTCTTCAGCGCCCCGGGCCGATGCAAGTCGCAATCCTTCCTCAAGACAGAAAACCCCCGCCGCCTGAGCCGCCGCGAGGTCTCCCGCGCCTCGTCCAACGACCGCGTTCGGGCGGATACCCACACTGGACCAAAGCGCTGTAAGCGCGCATTGCAGCGCATAGACGACAGGCTGCGTCCACACCGGGTCGTTCAGGACACCGTCCGATCCGGCGCCCTCGGACATCGCGTCCAACAGCGAATCCCCCAGCGTGTTGCCAAGAATCTCGTTGCAGCGATCCATGACCGCTCGCACCACCGGCTCCCTTCTGTACAGCGACAGACCCATGCGTGCCCATTGGCCGTCCTCCCCGGTGTATGCGAACGCTACCTTCCCGGCCGCCGCCGCTTCCGGTTCATCGCCGGCCTGTGCGACCAGCATGAGCCCTTCACGTAACGACGGGGCATCGCTGAAGACCACGCCCGCCCGGTAGTCGAAATGGCTGCGACCTACCCCGGCGGTCCAGGCCATGTCCGCCAGCAGGTCTTCCGCCGCCGTTTCGGAAGCTATATCGCCAGCCCTGTGTTCGAGCCAGTCGAGATAACGCCGCGCCAGGTCAATTACCGCGCCACCCGCCTTTCCCGAAAGCGGCAGGAACCGCGTCTCACGCGCCTGTAACACGTCGTTCTCCGGCAGCGGCAGGTCGGCCATTGGCTCCGGCAGTGATACGTCGACGGAGCATGGGGCGCCTGCGAGGATCGGGCCTGCATCGGTGCGTGAATCGTCTGCAGGTCCGTACCCTTCCAACACGACATGGGCGTTTGTGCCCGATATACCGAAGGCGCTCACCCCTGCTCGCGGCGGTCGTTCGGGGTGGGCCGGCCATTCGGTATTGGCCGACACTACGCTCACGGGGAGACTGTCCCAGTCCAGGTTCGGGTTCGGCTCCCGGAAGTGGAGGTTGCGCGGGATCACGCCACGATTTATCGCCAGCACGGTCTTGATCAGGCTTGCGACCCCCGCGGCCGGCTCCAAATGGCCAATGTTCGTCTTCACGGAGCCAATCAACAGCGGCCGGTCAACTTCGCGTTCCCTGCCGTAGACCGCTGCCGCCGCCTGCACTTCAATGGAATCGCCAAACTCGGAACCTGCCCCATGCGCTTCCAGGTAGTCCACGTCCGAGGGCGCAATGCCTCCTCGCGACAGCGCCTCCGCAATTACCCGCTCCTGTGCCGGACCGTTGGGTACGGTGGGTCCGGCGCTAACTCCGTTCTGATTGACCGCGGACCCCCGTATGACTGCCCAGATGCGGTCGCCGTCGGCTTCCGCCCTGCTCAGCCGTTTGAGTACGACGACGCCGCAGCCTTCACTTCGCACGAATCCATCGGCGGAATCGTCGAAGGCTCTGCAACGACCGCTGGCCGACAACATCCCGAGATCCGCCATTTCCCTGGTAATGTCCGCTGAAAGGAGTGCATGTGTCCCTCCGATCAGGGCCATGTCGACTTCGTCCTGCCGCAAGGCCGCAACGGCATAGTGCGCGGCGATCAGCGACGAGGCGCAGTTGAGTTCCACCGGCATTGTCGGCCCCTCGAAACCGAACGCGTAGGACACGCGTCCTACCGCCATGCTCCCTGCCGTGCTCAGGTAGCTGACGCCGTATCTGCCGCCTGACATAAGGTCGCGGTATTCACTGGCGGAAATGCCGGCATAGATCCCGGTTCGACTTCCCCTCAACACGTCCGGATCAATTCCTGCGTCCTCCAATGCCTGCCAGCTCGTTTCCAGCAGCATCCGTTGCCGCGGGTCCATCATTCGTGCTTCTATCGGCGCGATTCGAAAGAACCTGGAGTCGAATCGATCGATCTTATCCACAAATCCGCCCTGTCGGAACGCGGCGTACTCAGTCGGGAGGTCTTTGGCGAGGCCACCCCAGGTACCGGAATCGCCGCGTCCGTCCGTTACTGCGTCGTTGCCCGCTTCGAGCAGACGCCAGAAGGAATCGAGATCAGGGGCGCCGGGAAACCGGCACGCCATACCCACAATTGCAATGCCTTCATCGCCGCTCTCCCGCTGCAGAACGGGCTGACGCTCGGGCCCGGACTGTTCCGGAGCGGTCGGTTCACCGCTGACCTCGCCCAGCTCTCCGGCCAGATGACGGGCAAGGCTCGCGATGTCCGGGTAGTCGAACACCAGGGTGTTCGGCGCAGTATACTCGCCTGAAAAGGCCCGGTTGAGCCGATTCCTCAGCTCCACCGCCATCAGAGAGTCCATGCCCAGATCGAAAAACCCTACGGCGGGTTCGGGAACAGACGGCATTCTCAGCACCGCCTGCGCCTCCCGCTGCAGAAACGACACCAGCAGTGCCTCTCTGGCCGCAACAGGCGACTGCCCCAGCATGGCCATCAGATCGTCCGGCGCGGAGGCATCGTCGGCGTTTCCGTCCTCATCCGCTGACAGCAGGTCCTCGAGGAAGTCCGGCCTGTCTTCGAGTGATTCACCGAATACGACCCAGTCCCTCGCCAGCACAACGCTGGTATCGGCGTCTTCGCGCACCAGACGGTCGAACGCGCGGAGCCCCTGCTGCGGTGTGATCCATTCGATTCCGGTCGTCGCCGAACGCCGGGTCATCCGTTCCCGCTGTTCCTCGGCTTCGCCAATCTCCGACCATGCGCCCCAGGCGATGGCCTGTCCGGGAAGCCCTTGCGCGCGTCGATGGGCGGCGAGCTGATCCAGGAACGCGTTGGCCGCCGCGTGGTTCGACTGGCCCGGATTGCCCAGCACGCCCGCCACACTTGAAAAGAGGACGAACATGTCCAGATCGCGTTCCACGGTTGCACGGTGAAGGTGCCAGGCTCCGAGAATCTTCGGCCACATTACCGCCTCAAACGTCTCCCAGCGCTGGTTTCCTATCGATGCGTCCGAAAGCAGGCCCACACTGTGGATAACACCCCCAAGCGGCGGAAGGTCCCGGTCCATTCGCGCCAGCATCGCATCCAGTGCATCGGCGCTGGTCACATCCGCGAGTTCCACCTGTACCCGGACGCCGCGTTTGCGGAGCGCGTCGATCTCCGCCTCAACCTCGGGGTCGGGGGGCCGCCGGCCGTTGAGCGCGATAACGCCGGCGCCGCGTTCGGCCAGCCAGCCGGCCACCGCGCAGCCGATCCCGCCGAGGCCTCCGGTAACCAGATAGGTCCGGTCGTCTCGCAACCGGCCTCGGGCCAGCGGCGAATTGGTGAAGACGAGTTTGCCGACGTGACGACCACCCTGCATGCACTTCATCGCGCGCCCCGCCTCGGCCACAGGCCATCGGGCGTGGATGAGCGGAGTCAACTCGCCGGCCGTGAGCCGCGCCATCACGCGCCGCAGGATGTCGCCGGCGCGTGCGGGCTCTTCTTCCTTGAGAACGTCGATCATGAGAATGTCGTACGAGACGTCCGGCCGGACCGCCGCCATCTCGTCCTCGCTCAGGATGTCCACCCTGCCCATTTCCACGAAGCGACCGCCGTGCGCGAGGCACGAGAGACTTGCCTCGATGAAGCCCTCGCCGGTCAGGCTGTTCAGCACCATATCGACCCCGGCGCCGTCTGTGGCGTCAAGAATCTCCTCACCGAAAGCCGTCGTGCGACTGTCGAACACGTGGGCCACGCCGAGCGAGCGCAGATAGTCCCGCTTGCGCGCGCTTGCGGTTGCAAACACCTCTGCTCCTGCCGCCCGGGCAAGTTGGATGGCGGCCAGCCCCACGCCGCCGGCCCCGGCATGAATGAGTACCCGGTCGCGGGCGTTCAGCCCCGAAAGCTCGAACGAGAGCGCCGCCGAGACGAATGCCGTTGGAATCGTCGCAAGCTCGGTGACCGAGAAACCCCTCGGCGCGGGAGCGATCATCTTTTCCAGGGTCACCGTCTCCGACCCGTAGTTCCGGAAGGTCATTCCGACGACGCGATCCCCCACCTCGACGCCGGAGACGCCGTCTCCCACCTCCAGCACCCGGCCGCAGAACTCCCCGCCCATGAAGTCGTCGACGAGGCCGAGCGCGATGAACACGTCCCGGAAGTTCAGGCCGAAAGCTTCGATGGCGGCGCGCACTTCCCCCGGCGCCAGCGGCTGCTCAGGCTCCGGCGCCACCTGAATGGCGTCGAGGGAGCCGCCGGCGTCCGGTTCCAGCGTCCATCCGGGTTCCTCCGGCAGGGTCAACCGGTCCGTGACATCCGTCGCCCGAACCAGCCGTGCACACTGGCGGCGGCCAAAGCGATAAGCGATGTGAGTTTCGGAATCCGGATAGAGAAGCTCGTTCGCGACGCCGGTCAGTGGCGCCGCGTCGCCGGGATCGAGATCGATCATCCTCGGCTGCAAGTGGTGCGCCTCGCGCGCCGCCACCTTGCTGAAACCCCACAACGTGGCGCCGGCAATCTGTCCGCCGCGTTCCTGCTCCAGTATCTGTGCGCCGCCCGTTATGAACCACGTTCCCCTTTCAGGTGTCAGGTCGGCGTCGAGAAGGCCCTGGACCAGCGCCAGCGCGCTCGCCGTCACCCGCTTCACGTCCGCCGCCATTTCCGCGGTCGTGGCCTGCGGTCCATGGCCGTCCAGTGACGCAAGATGCACAACGCCGGTGAGAGGCGCGTCGCCCGGAAGTTCGCTCAGCAGCGCCCGCCAGGACTCGCGCCGCTCCATATCCACGTTTTTTTTTACGACTCGAGAGGAGCATTTTGATTCAGCTTCCCTGCCCGCCAGTACCACCGTCTGGTTCCGCGCCGCAAGTTCCGCCGCCAATTGTTCGGCGACGCCGCCTTCGTCGACCGCGAGAACCCATGTACCCGCCTGCTCGGTCACTTTCACCGGCCCCTGCGCGACAATCACGCCCCTGTCGGGCATGCCGGCCAATCCCGACTCGTCCACGCCGAGGACCTCGACTATTCCGAAGCCGGCGTCCTCCAGCGCCTGCCGCCATACCGCGGGGCTGGCCAGAGCGTGGTGCGGACGATAGGCGTCGGCGAACCGCCACCAGCCGTCCAACTGGCCGAAGGTCAGGTCCAGCCAACCCTGGCCGCGCAGGTTTTCGAGCGCCACCAACTGCCCTGACGGCGCGAGAAGCTCCCGGCAGTGCGAGAGTGTATCGTTGAGGTACCGCGTAGCGTGCAGCACGTTGGATGCAATGACCAGGTCGTATGCGTGTGCCTCGAAGCCCTGTTCCCCGGGGTGCTTCTCAATGTCCAGCACACGATATTCGACTGCGTCGTCTCCAAAACGCGACTCGGCCTCCGAGAAAAAGCCCGCCGAAATATCGGTGTACGTGTAGTTGAAACTCCCGTCCGGAAGCTCCGGCAATACAGACGCTGTCGCCGAACCGGTACCCGCCCCGACTTCAAGGATGCGTAACTGCCGTCCGCGCGGTAATCCGGCTACGAGCGTCCGAATCGCGTCGCCCAACATCCTGTTCGCAGCGCGCGCGACAGGCGCCTTCAGATACAGATCGGCCGCTGTCGGTTCTCCGCTGCTGAACAGAAGCGTGAGCGGGTCCTCCTTGTCGCGCAGCACGTCGGCCAGTGCGTTGCCGGAGCGTCGAAACAGACCGATTTCATTGGAACCGTGAGAATGCAGCCCGGCCATACTCACCGCACAATCGTCGGCGTCGTCCCGCAGTTCCTCGGGCAGCGCGTCACCGGACCCGACCAAAACGACAAAGCCATCGCCTGCTTCGTTCAGCACGCCCGACCGGGAAAGCATTTCGAGCAGTCTCCTGAACAGGCGCTTGTGATCCGGAATGACGCCCAATCGCTCGCGCAGTTCTTCGGGATCCACGGACTCGCCCGCCTTACGGTCCCAACCCAGCCTGTCAAACGTCTGGAGGGCATAGGACCGAGACAGCAACTCGAGATCTTCAAGCAGAGCGTCCCTGGCTTCTGCTCCCACACCTTCGGCCTCAAGGTACCTCGTGAAAAACCCCGAGCCCGCCGCGACCGTTTCCGGATTCGGGAGGAAGTCGGCGTCGAGCAGTCCGGGTGCCAGCGCTCCGTCGCGCCATACAACCTCGTAGAGAAGCTCGTCGAGTCCTTCCACGGCTGCAAGCAGCGTGGCCCGAGTGGCGCGTTTGACGGTATAACCAGTCAGTTCGCCGACCAGTTCGCCGTTCACGTCGTAGACGCGGAGGTCCCCTGCAAGGACCTCCGCAGGTTCGCCGGCTTCCTCATCCGGCTCCCGGTTGCTGGCGTCTTCCCGCATTCGTACGTGGCAGACCAGTTGATCGGGCAGCGGTCCCGCCAACCAGAACCGTTCCCAGGCGAACGGCAGATAGGTAATTCCGTCGTCGTCGCTTCCTGCACTGCGCGCGGCGCCCAGCACCTGAAAACACCCGTCCAGAAGGAGCGGATGGATATCGAGCCCGCCGCGATCCTGTGCATCGGAGAGAGATACCTCTCCCAGCGCCTCTCCCGGGCGGGACCAGACCGCCCCCAGCGTACGGAACCGGGGACCAAGGTCGATACCCACCTCGGCTTTAGCGCGGTAGAACGCCGGTACATTCTCCGGCGACATGCGAGACTTCAGATTGTTCAGATCCGGGCATGGTTCGGATCCAGGTGCGGGAGGTCCGGACGCGATCTGCGCCTCTGCGTGCAGCGTCCACTCCGCGCCTTCTTGTCCTCTGCTGAGGATCCGGACCCGGCGTGACGCCCCGTCCTCGCCGCCATCGAACAGAACCTGGATCTTCCGTCCCGCATCTCCGGATTCGTCCCCGGCTTCCGGGAAGATGAGAGGGTTGTGCAACTGCATGTCCTCAAGATTGCACGACCCAACCTCGGCAGATGCCGCGGATGCCGCCATAGCCCCATAGAGCGCACCCGGCGCCAGGACCCGGCCGAATACCCGATGATCGTTCAGCCACTCGGGATCCGACGGGAATACATCCGTCTCGAAGGTAATTTCCCCACTCGCCGACTCGTGCCGCTCACCCAACAACGCGTGATCCGATCTCGTCCGGCGACGACGGGGTGCATCAATCCAGTGGCGCTGGCGCTGAAACGGATAATCCGGCAGGGCGATGCGACGGCGCGCTTCCCCTGCGTACAGTCCGGAAAACGACAGCTGGAGACCGGCCTCGTAGGCGCTTGCCGCCGCCTTTGTAAACGCGCGGTCGGCTTCGGCCTGCGACACCCGGGTCGAGGGGCGCAGCAGGCTGGAAAGCGCAACCGGCGGATCCGTGTTTCCGGCTGTATCAGGCCAAGCCAGAGTCGCCATCGATCCCAGCACGGCGTGGGGTCCGACTTCAACAATCAAATCGACGCCCATACGCGCCAGCGTTTCCATGCTTCGACTGAAGGCCACGGGCTCCCGTGTGTGACGGCGCCAGTATGCGCCGTCCATCCGCTCACCCGGTTCGAACACCCGGCCCGTTACGTTGCTGACGAGTGTGAGCTTTGGTGGCGATGTCTCGAGACCCGCAACCACACGTTCCAACCCGTCCAGCATCGGATCCACAAACGGACTGTGAAAGGCGTTTCCGGTATTCAGGCGGTTGACCCGGATATCCTCGGAAAGAAAGCGCTCCGAGATCTCATCGACGAGGGCTTCCGGTCCGCTCACGACCTGATGGGCGCCGTTGAACGCCGCTATGCACAGACCCGTCCCCCTGGCAGCGGCATTCAGGTCACCTATCGCCGCTTCGACCTGCGGAACGTCCGCGAAGATAGCGGCCATGGCTCCGCCGCCCGGCAGCGTTGCCGCGAGTGAACCCCTTGCCGCGGCAAATCGCACCCCTTCTTCCAGACTGAATACGCCCGCCGCCTGCGCCGCCGCGAGTTCCCCGAAACTGTGTCCCATCACAACCTGGGGGCAGACGCCGATGCTCTCCCACAGCGCCGTCAACGCGCACTCCAGCGAAAAAATCCCCGCCTGCGTCCAGACCTGGTCGGCAAGATCACCCGAACGTCCGAACATCGCATCCAGCAGCGATTCACCCCGCTCTTTTGCCAGTTCGGCGTCGCAGCGGTCTAAAACGGTCCGGGCCACGGGCTCGGTCCGGTACAGCGACTCGCCCATGCCCACCCAATGGCTACCCTGACCGGTATAAAGGAACGCGACCCGTGAGGGCGTTTGTACGCCGGCTACCGCGCCTGAATCCGCAACCGCACGCAAGCCCTCGCGCAGGGACGTCTCATCACTGAATACGATGCCCGCCCGGTGCGTGAAATGGCTGCGTCCCACGCCTGCCGTCCATACCATATCGGCAAGCATCTCGCCGGCGGCGCCCGCGTCGTCTGCTTCGAGAGCGCACGAGTCGAGCCAGTTCACGTATCGCCCTGCCAGTTCGCAAAGCGCCTCGTTCGACTTTCCCGATAGCGGGAGGAAACGTGTGTCCCTGCCTGAGAGGGATTCCTCTTCCTTTCCGTTCCGTGGCGAAACGGCCACTTTCAGTGGAGAGCCGGCGGGCATCTGAAATCTTTCGAAATCCGCCGTGGATTCGCCACCGGTTCCGTACCCCTCCAGGATCACATGCGCGTTCGTTCCCGACCATCCGAACCCGCTGATGCCCGCCCGATACGGACGATGGGAATGACGCGGCCAGTCTGTCGAATCGGCCGTCACCCGGAGTGGCATTCGTCCCCAGTCCATTTCAGGATTCGGATTGCGGAAGTGCAGATGCCGTGGAATAATCCCCTGGTTCATGGATAGCGCGACCTTGATGACACCGGCGACTCCCGCAGCGGCCTCCAGGTGGCCAATGTTCGTCTTTACGGAACCGATCAACAGTGGATTGTCGGGTTGGCGCCCCCTGCCATAGGCCGCAGCCGTCGAGCGTGCCTCGATGGGATCGCCCACCTCGGTTCCGGTCCCATGCGCCTCTACGTAGTCCACGTCCACGGGTCGAAGACCGGCACGATGCATCGCACTTTCCATGACCCGCATTTGTGCGTCTTCGTTAGGCACCGTGAGTCCCGCGCTCGCCCCGTCCTGGTTCACGGCGGATCCCCGGATTACCGCCCAGATCCGGTTCCCGTCCGCCTCCGCCTCGCTCAAACGTTTCAGAACCACGATTCCGCATCCTTCGCCGCGTACGTACCCATTCGCGGCCGCGTCGAACGTTGCGCATCTCCCGTCCGGCGACAGCATGCCGGCATTTGCGCGCATTTCCAGCAGTCGGCCGGACAGAATCGCGTGTACGCCTCCCGCCAGGGCGAGATCGGACTCCCCACGTTCCAGGCCCGAGACCGCCTGGTGAATGGCGACCAGCGACGAGGAACAGGCGGTGTCCAGTGCAATCGCCGGCCCCTCCAGACCCAGCACGTAAGCAACCCGGCCGATCGCTGTATTAAAAGAAGTACCGGTTACCGAATAGAGGCTGGGAGCCGGCTCTGCCGTGTCGCTGGCATCCAGAATCAGGCCCCGGTATTCGTTGTTGCTGATCCCGGCGTAGACCCCGGTCCGGCTTCCTTTCAGACCATCCGGATCCATCCCCGCATCCTCGAGAGCCCGCCAGCTTGTCTCCAGCATGAGTCGCTGCTGGGGGTCAAGCAGTTGCGCCTCGGCCGGTGAAATGCGAAAGAACGACGCATCGAAGAGTTCCAGCCCGTCCAGGTATGCGCCGTACCTGCAGGCGGCGGCCTGGGCTTCACGGTCCGGAAACAGTTCGCCGACGCGCCCGCTGCCGGAACCCGGCACCCCCTCACTGACGGCGTTTCCGCCAGAATCGAGCAATTGCCAGAATCCAGGAACGTCAGACGCACTTGGGAATCGACAGGCTATACCCACGATCGCTATGGGTTGCGCGGACACGGGACCTTCATGTCCGGTTCGTCGTTTTTCCGAAGAATCGAATTGCCGATCTGACTCCGTCATGTACCTCTCCTGATGAACTCATCTATCGGGCTGCCAGGGTTCAATTCCCGGGACTTCGCTCGAGCGTTTCCAGCCAGCGATACCCGTAGGTAGGGATATTGTTTGACGGCGGCGTTACGCCGCCTGGGAACATGCTGAATCGTACCACGCGCAGTCGGTAGTTATAGCCGTGCCATGGCTGGAAGCCAACGATTTCACTTCGAAACGGGACTCCATTGACAACTTTGCAGTAGATGGAACGATTATCGTCGCAGTGTACTCGGCCCGGCCCAACCACGATTATTTCCTCGTCCGTCCCCGTCGCCTCGTCCTTTGTGACGATTTCATCGAGCACATGGCGGCCATCGCCAAATTTGTTTACATTTAAGGTATAGTAAAAACCCGCCTCGTATTCAAAGTTCGTGACGATGTCGTCGTATGGAACACCGTTAACCAGCAGGCAGAAGTCATCCGAATTCGAGCACGTAACCCGTGTTGGCCCGATAAGCAACGTCGCCGGAGTGGATGGGGCGCGGGTTTTATCCAGCTGTTCAAGCAGACGATAGGCGTATCGGCCCGCATCCTGGGGTGGCTCTTCTCCATTCCAGGGGTCGTATTTCCCGATCCGCAGGCGGTAGGTGAAGCCGGGTTCGTAGTTAAATCCTTCGATGCCGTCGTAAAACAACCTGCCGTCAACCACCATACAGGTCTGTTCGCCAACGCCGTAGCATCTGGCCAGGGTCGGACCCACGGTAACTTCAATTGTCTCGATATAGTCAGGTCCGACTGAGTCTTTACACGCGACAATTGCGAGGCTCAGAATAACGGGGAGAACACACATTCCGGTTCGCATCCGGACCCCCTTTCAATAGGGATCACATCCTGTTGCGTTGTTCCCGGCATCCGGGTTTCGGCGATTCACGAGTCTGTCAGGTCCCCGCCGAGCTCTCAAATCACCTGAACGTCCACGGTAATTCGAAAGTTGACAAAGTCGGGTATTGCCTTGTAACTTAATATATAACAAAAATCGAAATTCGAACAATGGCCGGTAGCAGGCATCCTCAGGAATTCAGTTCACGAGGCATCTTTGCGACGGCCCGAATGATGGCTTCGGGTCCGGGATTTGCCGGGGAAAGT
The DNA here is from genome assembly GCA_963662665.2 of Candidatus Latescibacterota bacterium. Classification (GTDB taxonomy): domain Bacteria; phylum Latescibacterota; class UBA2968; order UBA2968; genus JAAXHE01. Next base: position 38,205 of record CAXXJS010000032.1, on the reverse strand, counting down.
TCGTTGAATGACGGCAGAAACGGGCGTCAAGTCATTGGAGTGATTTCTCATACCCAAGGCGTTTCCTATCTCAATCCGCCATTTCAGGGTTCGGCCCTGATCGCTTGAGGGGGAAAGACGGTGCGCGTGTTTCTATTCTGCTGGTTGGTGCTGGGGGTCGTAACGGTCCGGGCCCAGTCCAATGGCTTTATCGAAGGGACGGTCAAAGGGGAAGGCGGCGAGACCCTGCCCGGGGCCAATGTCGTCGTATTGGGTGGGGACGTCGGGGAACGAACCCGGGTCGCAACAGGCGACAAAGGGCGGTTCCGATTTGCCGTTCCGGAGGGGAATTACCGGATTGAGATCACATTCATCGGATACAGGGACGAAATCCGAGAAAACGTGTCGGTGCAGCGAGGCCGGTCAACCAGGCTGGATGTGATCCTCAAGGAACAGGTCATCTTCCTGGAGAAGAGCGTGGTCTCCGCTTCACGACGGCGGGAGAAGATCTCGGACGCTCCCGCTTCGGTCTCGGTGGTCGAGACCTCCGATATCCGTAACAATCCCTCGATGAACGTCGCCGACCACGTAAAGGACCTGCCGTCGGTGGACTTCGCGAAAACCGGACTGGCGAACAGCAGCATCGTGGTGCGCGGCTTCAACAGCGTATTCACGGGCACGCTGCTCATGATGACGGACAACCGGCTTGCCCGGGTGCCGTCCGTGCGGGTCAACGCCCCGAATTTCATTCCCATTACCAGCGACGACGTGGAACGAATCGAGGTGGTTCTGGGGCCCGGTTCCGCGCTGTACGGACCCAACAGCGCGGACGGCGTTATGCACATTATCACCCATTCACCCTTTACCTCCCAGGGCACGAGCGCGCATTTCGGATACGGAGAGCGCAGCCTGCGCCAGGCCTCACTTCGGCACGCCGGCAAAGTCGGCGACCGGGTGGGCTACAAGGTGTCCGCACGGTACTATACCGGGGTGGAGTGGGATTATACAGATCCGGAGGAAGTGCGAGCCAGGGAACGCAGGGAGGAGGAAATCGCATCGGGCCTGGACCTTTCGCGGCTTCCAACCCGCAATCCCGAGACCAACAATCTAGGCCTGGAAGCGCGTCTGGACTGGCGCGCCTCCGACAACTTCACTGCCATTTTTTCAGCCGGGCACAACAAGGCGGACCTGGTGGGGCTGACTGGCGTGGGGGCCTCACAGACGAGAGACTGGCAGTACAACTACGCTCAGATGCGCGTTCTGTACGGCGACTGGTTTGTTCAGGCCTTCCGCAACTGGACCGATTCCGGCGGCACTTTCCTGCTGCGTACAGGCGATCCGGTGGTTGACAAGTCCTCCCTCACGGTATTCCAGGCGCAACACGTGTCGAAACTGGGTTCCCGGCAGCGGTTTACGTACGGCCTGGACGCACTGCTGACGCGCCCGGATACCGAAAAGACAATTATGGGCAGGAACGAGGATGACGACGATCTGAACGAGTTCGGCGTCTACCTGCAGAGTGAAACCTCCCTTTCCAGGATGCTGGATCTCGTGCTTGCTCTGCGCTACGACTACCACAGCCGCCTCGCGGACCCCGAATTCTCGCCCCGGGCCGCGCTGGTGTTCAAGCTGAAGCCGAGCCAGACGTGGCGTCTGACGTTCAACCGGGCTTTCACCACACCCACGTCGAATAATCTGTACCTCGATCTGCTGGCAACCCGGGACCCCTTCGGTTTCAGCGGCATTTTCACACCGATGTTTACGGCGCGCGGACTGGCGTTCGATCCGATCGACCTCTGGACTCAGGGGAACTACCAGGACAACGACTACGGCTTCACGTTCCGCCGTGAAGGGGGCCGCCCTCTGTTCCGCTCGCCTTTTGCCCCGGTGGCCGGCCTTCCGGCCGACGGGTATCTGCGCATGGATGACCCGGTCTTCACGAACGTGATGTGGGGCATCGGCAGGGAGGTGGTGCTTGAGCAGCTGTTGCCAACGGTAAAGGAAATGGCCGTCGGCATCCTGATCGAACAGGGCATGGGCGCCGAAGAGGCCCGGTCTTTCGCGAATGGACTGGCTGATGCCTTTCCCGGTATCGTCCCCGAGCGATTGACCGGTCTTCGCAATGTCATGGGTCGACTGAATATCGCAACGCCGCCGCTGGGCGAAGATCCGGAAAATATCCAACAGCCGTTCTTCTTTGTCGAGTCGGACGGCGCCACTCCGGTTACGGCCTATGACGTACCGCGCATCCAGTCGGCGATTACCAGGACGATCGAGTTCGGATACAAGGGCGTCCTGGCCGACAAACTCATCGTGGCCGCGGATCTGTATCAGTCCAGGATCGAAAATTACGTGGGTTCGGTTTCGGTGGAAACCCCCAACGTCTTTCTCGAACCGGAAAGCCTTGCCGAGGCTCTGAGCCGGGGATTCGAACAGACGCTGTCCGATCCATCCAACGCGGTGCTCGCCGCAGGAATCCAACTGATCGACGCAGTGCAGGTGCCGGGACTGCTCGAGGGCAACAATAACGGTACGCCGGTGGACGAACTGACCGCCATCTTTGTGGCCGGGGCGGCGGCGATCCCTTACGGAACGGTGTCGCCCGAACAGGCGTCCGATCCCTACGCGATGGTGTTGACCTACCGCAACTATGAAGATATCACCATTCGCGGGCTGGACCTGAGCCTGGCCTACTATCCAACGGCGCAATGGCGGTTGACGGGCAACTATTCCTATGTGAACAAGAATTTCTTCGAGAACCTGAAATATACCCATGTCCCGGGTGGCGGCGATATCACGCTGAATTCTCCCCGGCACAAGTTCAAACTGGGGGCGTCGTACGAGTTTTCCCGGTTGGGGCTGTCGGTGGGCAGCGCGTTGCGCTTCACCGATTCTTTTCCCATGCAATCGGGGGTGTACGTGGGCGACGTGGACGCCTACACGGTTGTCGACCTGACGATGAACTATCGGTTGCCGGTCGAAAAGGACGTGGTTCTGCATATCGACGGGAGCAACGTCCTGAATACGCACTACCGATCGTTCATCGGCGCACCGGAAGTGGGCCGCCTCGTTTTCAGCCAGGTCAGCATGCGGTTCTGATGACGACGGTGGATGACAAAAGAGGGGGTGCGGCGGTTGCCGCACCCCCTCTCGTACAAGGCCGAGGTCCCGAAGCACGTCCGATAACGAGCCTTTTGTGGAGAATTCGCGAGGGTAGCGTGATGGGTCAGGCGACAAACGCTGATATGGCGGGGGCTCTGGATCGCGCAAAGGGCGCTCTGGTGGGGCTCGCGCTGGGCGACGCGGTGGGCACAACGCTTGAATTCACATCGCGGGACACGAGGCCGCCGGTTACGGACCTGGTTGGCGGAGGCCCGTTCGGCCTGGCCGCCGGGGAGTGGACCGACGATACGAGCATGGCCCTGTGCCTCGCGGAGTCGTTGCTTGAACGGGGCGGGCTAGACGTGAAGGACCTGATGGTACGGTTCCTCCGGTGGCGCGAGGAAGGGTATAACTCGGTCACCGGCGTGTGTTTCGATATCGGCAATGCCACGGACGGCGCGCTCCGTTCTTTTCGGAAAACCGGCGAGCCGTTGAGCGGCAGCACCGATCCACACAGCGCGGGCAACGGTTCGCTCATGCGCCTGTCGCCGGTGGCGATCCGCTGGTGGCGCGACAGATCCGGTGCGACGGCGGCCGCGCGGTTGCAGAGCCGGACCACGCACGGCGCTCCACAAGCCGTTGAGGCTTGCGCCCTCTACGCCGAACTGCTGATCGAAGCGATCGCGGGAGCGCCTAAGGAGAACGTCCTGCGCGGGAGGGACTGGATCGGCGACGCTCAGATCGCCGAGGTGGCCGCCGGATCGTGGCGCGCAAAGGGGCGCGACGCCATTTCTTCATCGGGATACGTACTGCACACGCTCGAAGCGGCGTTGTGGTGCGCGAGCAGATCGGAATCGATTGAGGATGCCCTGATTCTGGCCGCCAATCTCGCCGATGACGCCGACACGGTGGCCGCCGTCACCGGCCAGCTTGCGGGCGCGTTGTGGGGCATGTCGAGCGCTCCGGCCGGATGGCTCGACAAACTGGCATGGCGCGAGCGCATTGAAGAGCTCGCCGCCGGCCTGTTCAAGGCCGCCAACAGCGGCCCTGTTTCCCTGTCCCAATAGGTTTCCGTAACGCAATTCCACGGTCCCAACGACTTCCTCACGGTCCGGAGCCCGTAGCCTCGCGCTTCTTCGTCCGGTCCCGGGCTTTCCTGGATATACGGTTCCAGACACCGGTAAGCCCCATCGCCTTCTTCATTGCCTTTAACGTTTCATCAGCCACCACCTGGACGCGTTGCGTTCCTTCGTACAAGACCATTTCGACGTACCCGGCATCCGCTTCGTATCTCGCCCTTCGCTCCCGTATCGGGTCGAGAAAATCGTTCAGCGCCCGGGTCAGCTTCTCTTTCACCTCCACGTCGCCGACAGTCCCTGCGCGGTACCTCGACTTCAGGTCCGCCACTTCTTCCAGATTCGGATTGAAAGCGTCGTGGTAGATAAACACGGGATTCCCTTCCACGTTGCCGGGGATATCGGCTCTCACCCTGTTGGGATCCGTAAACATCCCCCGCACCTTCTTCTTCACAGTCTGCGCATCGTCAGACAGAAATATCGCATTGTCCAGGCTCTTGCTCATCTTGGCCTGGCCATCGGTGCCCACGAGAACCGGGACCTCACCGATCAGCGCGTCCGGAATCGGGAAGACTTCTCCGTAATAGCTGTTAAACCGCCTTGCGATTTCACGGGTTACCTCCACGTGCGCCAGGTTGTCCCTTCCCACGGGAACCAGGTGCGCACGGGGCGTCAGAATATCCGCCGCCTGCAAAATGGGGTATCCGACAAGTCCGAACGGGATCGCCTCGTCGTCCAGCCGGGCGGCGCGGGCCATATCCTTGATGCTGGGCAAACGCGCTACTCTCGGCAGGGTCACCAGCATCTCGAAAAAGAGATTCATCTCGTATACCGCATGAATGGCCGACTGCAGATAGATGGTCGACCTGCACGGATCGATGCCCACCGCCAGGTAGTCCAGGAGCATGTCCCGCACGTTCTCCCGGAGGGCGAATATATGTTCCTTCTGCGGCCGGGTCGTGAGCATGTGCAGGTCCGCAACCAGAAAGAAGCATTCGTATTCGTCCTGCAGCCGAACCCGGTTTTTCAGCGATCCCACGTAATGTCCAAGGTGCATCCTCCCCGTGGGTCTGTCTCCCGTCAGGATCCGTTTCCGTTCATCCATGGCGACTCCCTCCAAAACAAAAATCCCCGCCGTGGACCGGCAGGGACGTTGATCTTTTCAGGTTGAATGTCAAATTCAGCACGCAGTCAGCCGGCCGGTACGATTTGCGTCGTACCACCACCAACTTCCGGAAATATCAATGCGCGCCGCCATCTTATTTCCCCTCTAACAGGTCTGTAATGGTCCGGTCAACGATATCGAATTCTCATTCGTCTGTCAAGCGATTTCTGCGTTTTCGGGAATTTCCGCGCGCCGCGCCCCGACGGCGGTTACGTCCCCTCTGTCAAGAGTTGCGCCATTTCGATTGCGAAGTAGGTCAGTATCATATCCGCGCCCGCCCGTTTGATAGACGTGAGCGTTTCAACCATGGCGCGTTCCTTTTCCACCCAGCCCCGCGCCGCGGCCGCCAGGACCATCCCGTATTCGCCGGACACGTTGTACGCCGCGATGGGAGTTTCGAAACTCTGCCTCGCGCTTGCGATGACGTCCAGGTACGGCAGTGCGGGTTTCACCATCACCACGTCGGCCCCTTCCTCGATGTCCAGCGCGATTTCCTTCATCGCTTCCCGGATATTGGCGGGGTCCATCTGATACGACTTTTTGTCCTTCGGTACGCCTTGCGCCTCCACCGGGGCTGACTTGAGCGCCCCCCGGAACGGTCCGTAGAAGCAGGATGCATATTTTGCGGAATAGGCCATGATGCCGACGTTGCTGAATCCATGGTCGTCCAGCGCCACCCGGATGGCGCCCACTCGGCCGTCCATCATGTCCGATGGCGTCACCCAGTCCACGCCCGCTTCGGCGTGAGAAAGCGACATTCTGCACAGCACCTCGACGCTTTTGTCGTTGGCGATCTCGCCGTCGATCAGCAGACCGTCGTGCCCGTGCGTCGTGTAGGGATCCAACGCCACGTCGGTCTGCACGCAAAGGTCGGGCAGCGCCGCCTTCAGCGCCAGGACCGCCCTCTGGATCAACCCGTCCGGCGCGTACGCCATCGTGGCGCGCTCGTCCTTTTCCTCCGAATAGCCGAACAGATTCACACCGCAGATACCGAGGTCGTAAACGGTCTCGCATTCGCGAACGAGTTCGTCGACGGAAAACCGGAACTGTCCGGGCATCGACTCGATGGGTTCACGCACCCTGGCGCCCTCCGTCACGAACATGGGATAGATCAGATCTCCAACGTTCATTACGGTTTCGCTGACAAGCGTCCGTATGGGTTCAGTGCGCCTCAACCGTCGGGGCCGATAGGTCAGTTCCATTGTGTCACCCTTCAATTAGCAACTGCGACTGAGGGAGTCGCCCGGTTCCCTGGCCGACATCCCGGGTCGATCATTGTGGATAATGTTTCGCTCGATGACGATCCACGCACAATCAGAATGTACCCTTCACAAACACGTTGTCAACCCCTGTGTATCGGGCAGGCGCCGCTGTGGGGTCCTTTGCGGGGTTGATCTGTGTGCGATACCGCGTTTGCGCTGTCGCCCGGACGAAAATGGCCTTTTCGCCGATTCAGACCCGCGGTAAATTGGACAACAGGCGACGGAGGGCGACCCGAACCTTATTTCTGTCCGCATTCGGGCAGAACGACAATGAGAACGGCGGCAGACAGGAATGTCTGCCGCACCTTCACATTCGCTTTCTCAACCGCTCGACCGGCCAATGTGCGGGCGCGGAGAATTCAATCTGGAACACGAAAAGGGAGCCATGCATGGACCTCGCTGAATTTCACGACGACGTGGTAATTTCGGAACAGTATCTTGTAGATTCCGAGCGCGGAGAGCACGTCGACCTGCCGGTGGATGCGGGGGACTGGCGGCGGGCAAACGAGATTCGCGCCGACGTGTATCTCCCGCCCGACGCGGACGGCCAGATCCGGTGCCGGTTGACGTCGGGCCATCGCACGGAGGGCATGAGCGAGGACGACGGCTATCAGTTCAACGCCATCGTCTCCCGCCGCGGAGGGAACATCTGGGAAGGGTGGCGGGAATTCCGGTTTCCGGGCGAATGTTTCTATACGCAGGGGATTCCTTCGGGATGGAAGGAGACGCGATCGGCAATGATGGACGGGCCCGCGGGCAGCCGGTTTCGCAACGTTCGCCTTGTGGAAAGGGAGGTAACGCCCGGTCCGCGGATGACGGATGAAGACTTCATCGCGGCGCTGAACCCGGACCACCCCGGCCTGGAATTCCTGAAGGGCGCGCCGAACGGATCCACTCTGACTGAAGTTGCGAGGTATTTCCGGTCCAGCGGCTTCGACCGGGAACTGGTCCCGAGCGAACGGGAGCCGAATGGCGACCCCGATCAGGCCGACCGGGTCCTGGAAGGCCGGGTCCTGGGGCAGGACTGGTCGGCGGAAATCGACTGGGAAGCCAATCCAACCGGCTACATTGAATGGACGCTGGCCATCCACTATCTCCTGTTCCTCAGGCCCGCGATCGACGCATTCCGGGTAACCGGACAGGCGAAATACGCAAAAGGCATCGAGCGGTACATCGCGGACTGGATGCGACACTGCCCGGTGCCGTACGGCGTTCGCGCCGGGGGGTACCCGTGGGGCCATTCGTTGGTGGTGGCCATCCGTCCCTTCAGTACGCTCGTGGACGTGTTCCGTGTCCTGTGCGCCTGTCCGGAAACCGATGACGTGACGATCATTGAGATGCTCAAGTCCATCTACGAGCACCAGGCGTATCTGCACAGTTTCGAATCCTACCCACCCTCGAACAAAACCATCGCCGAGGCCCGGACCATCGCCGCGCTGGGCTGCGCATTTCCCGAATTCAATAACGCCGCGCACTGGCGGGAAGAGGGCTATCGCCGGCTGTTGGAGGACATGCGCGTACAGGTGATGCCCGACGGGGCTTCTTACGAGCTGACTCCCGGTTACCAGATGAGCATTGCCACGTGGTTCCTGGAGTCATTCCAGGTCGCGCGAAAGTTCAATCATCCGCTCGACCCCGAACTGGAGGCCGGCATTCGATCGATGTTCGACTGGTGCGTGGCCATCACCCGCCCGGACTTCACCCATCCCTCCGTTTCAGACGCCGGCAGCATGGACTCGAAATACGAAGATACCCTCGCCCACCCGGGACGCGTCCTGGACAATCCGGCCGCGGTTTGGGTTGGCACCGGGGGCCGCGAAGGCGCCCCGCCGGACTATCGTTCGATTGCGCTGCGGGACTCGGGCTGCTTCATTATGCGAAGCGGCTGGGATCGCGACGCCAGGTATCTGTTCTTCGAGGGGGGGCCCTACGGCCGCTGGCACCAGCACGAAGACAAACTCAACTTCGAAGTCTACGCCCATGGCACGTCCTTCATTGTGGACCCCGGCATCACGTCTTACTACACCAACCCTTGGACCCGGTTCTACACGACCACGCAGGCGCACAATACGGTCCTTGTGGACGGTCGGCCGCAGGCGCGGGGCCGGAACCAGACGATCGATCAATGGGTCGAATCCGCCCGCAAGACGACGGTATGGCATTCGGATGACCATTCAGACGTCGCCGTGGCGAGCTATGACGCGCCCTACGCTGACCTGGACGCGGCCGTCCGGCACCGCCGTGCGGTGGTTTTTATCAAACCCGATTATTTCATGGTCTTCGATGAACTGACAGGCGAGGGTACCCATACGTACGAGGCGTTCTTCCACTTCATGCCGTTCCGTCTGCTCATTGATCCGGATACCGGCGCCGTCCGCACCGGGCGTATGAATGCGCCGAATCTGGAACTCCTTCCCCTGACCAGGATGACGCCCCGGTTGATCTGCGGCCGGAACGACCCGGTGCAGGGTTGGCTGGCCATCAGCGGGCAGGATGTACCCGCGCCCGTGGCCGTCTACAGGAGACGGACGCGGCTGCCGTTCAGGACGGGGTACGTGATTTACCCCTTCGGCGGGGACCGGGTTACTGCAGGAATCACGACGAAAACTACGCGGCGCGGGGACGTCTGGACGGTCGCCATCGACCATACCGACGACAGGCGGGATCGCGTTCGCATGGACTGGAATGATGGACGGGGACCGGTTTTACTCAGGTGACATTTGTCATTTCCGAGTCTCCAAGAAGCAGAAAAGGACGGTTCGTTAACCGAACCCGTCCTTTTCCTTCTTCGATCCTGAACCACACTCTCATGTGTGGATACGGGCCCTGTCTGCAAGGGCCGCTCTTTCCCTGATGAACGCGACGCCGATCAGATCGTGCCATCCGTCTCGGGCAGATGCGCCAGCCGCGCCTCCTCCACCTTCTCGGGTGGAATCGGTTTGGAAAGCCCTACGTAAAACGCCAGGTACCACATCACGAAAATTCCGAAACCAAGCATCAGCAACTGCCAGACCCACAAGGAAGGCAGGCCGAACGGACCCCACGTTGCCGGCTGGTTCGGATCGCCGAACAGCGAATTTCCCACCACGGCAAAGGGACCGAAGCCCACGAGGAACCAGGCCACGGTAAATAGCCATGCCAGCGGTACATGCCTGCGCCGATCCTCGGAAATCCCCGAAACCGCCTGCACGAAGCGGTGATGGATTTCCTTTTTCTCGCGGTTGGCGCCGGTCTCCGGCCACAGGTAGGAAACCAGTACGGCGACCAGCAGATTGAAGAAAATTCCCCAGCCGGCGCTGTGAATCGTCAGTGGGTACGCTCCCCAGGGCGCGTCTCCGATCGTCGATGCAATACGCTCCGGAAGGAACAGCTTCATAAATCCCATAATCGCAGGCAGGACCTCCGCAACCGTGCGGTCCGTCAGCGTGACGGCCGCGAGTCCCGCCACCAGCCCCCACACCACGCCCCGTCGCGTGAAAAAGCGGAAGTAACACAGCCCCATAAGGGCCGGATACATCTGAAACCCGTACGCCACGGCCAGGCCGCCCAGCATCACGATGGCCTGCGTGGATTTGGCTGCTACCAACAGCGCGGCGAGCGTTACCAGAATTACAAAAATGCGACCGTATAGCTTTTGGGAACTGTCCGACGCATCGGGCGAAATATAGCGCCGATAGAGGTCCCGGGTTACCATCCCGCTGAACGTGGACATATAGGCCGCCCCGGTACTCTGCATGGCGCCCAGCGCACACACAGCCAGCAGCCCCACCAGCCACGGATAGTTGTCTGCCAGCAGGTTAATCAACTGGGGCACCAGTTCAGGCCGGCTAACCTCGTCGAAGACCCCGTTGGCCAGCAGCACATTGCCGCCAAGCCCCTGAAAAATGGTAAAGGTAAACAGGATGATCCCGATGATTACCGACGAAGCCACGACCTGCTGCCAGCGAAAGGGTTGACTGGTACGGTTGGAAAACGCCCACATCGAAAACGCGGGCGAAGACTGGATGCCCATCAGTGCAAACATGTAGGTCATACACATCATGCCGGTCCAGATGCCGCCAACCGATTTCGACCCCTCGGAGACAATCTGAATCGAGCCGGGCAGCGCCACGTAGTGTGAATGCCCCGCCGGCGTCAATCCCCTGCCGGAAGCCAGGTCCTGCCGGACCAGATTTCCTACGCCCTCGGTGAAAGCGGTCCAGCCGCCGGCAAATTGGACGGCGACGAAACCCAGTGTGACGATCCCGAGCGCCAGTAGAATACACTGCGCGCAGTCTACGTATGCTACGGAACGCAGCCCGCCGGCAGCCACGTAGATCATCACGATGGCGGACAGGGCGAACATCCCCACTTCGACGCTCAACAAGCCATTGGAGAGTACGTTGAACAACGCCCCCGATGCCCGCAATTGAACGCCCAGATACGGCACGCTGAAGAGAAAGGCCACCAGCACGGTCAGCAGCCGGATGGTATCGCCACCGTAGTAATGGGAATACATCTCGCCGGGGGTTATATGCTGAAATGCCCGCCCGATGAGCCATTGCCGCCTAAGGAAAAGCACCCCGGTAAACGGAATCGTCAGCGCGTAGAAGGAAGCAAACGCATAGGGAAGGCCCGCCTCAAGAATCAGACCCGGATGGCCCACAAAGGTCCAGCCGGAAAAACTGGTCGCCGTGGCGGCAAGCACGAAAACCCAGATGCCAATACTGCGCCCCGCCACGAAATAGTCCGCGGAGGTACGCGATCGCAGCGCTCCCCGGAACCCCCAAAAGAGACAATAGGCCCAGTAAAGACCCACAAAGATCAACAACCAGATCAGTTTGGCTTCCACAACGTCCGTCCCTCCAGCGGAAATGTAGAAATCGCGAAGAACAGGCCCGGCAAGGTATGAATAAAGGCACTGACACGCAACGATTAATTGACTGAAGGCAATTCGCCGTAACGCACTCCGGCAGGCGGTCACCGCGGGACGGAATCCCATTTTTAATTTGACAAAATGCGTATAATTTTGTATCGAAAGTTGCGGCTGCGCAACCGGAGAGAGGACATAAGAGCTGCTTTGAAACCGTTCAAATACGCATCTTTCCTGGTATTAGCCTCAATTAGAAAAAAACTGCAACTCGGCGACGCGACGAAAACCCCTGAAACGGGGCGTAACGGTCGTCAATAAAGGACGTTTTTTCAGTTCACGTCCAGTGACCTGGTGTATCCTGGTAATCCGAAGTCAAATCGCCTTTATCTACTTGCATATATTCGGTTTTACTTCCCCGAAGAATTACGTATCAAGGTTAGAATTCAACGTCGGATTGGCGCTGCCCGAAGCGCCAGGTCGATTGTCATCGGTCCAGCGATATGCATATCTCGCGAAAAAGACTGACGCCGGCGATTGCCGGTCTACTTATCTCGGCCTGCACCCTGGCGCCGCGCACGACTCCCCCGGTTCCCGAATCGGTTGCGGAACTGACCGACGCGTCTGTCGGGGCTGACGTTGCCGGTTCAATCGAGCGGCGCGAGTGGTGGACGACGTTCGCCGACCCGGTACTCGACCGGGTAATCTATGACGTACTGGCATCGAACCTCGACCTGGCCGGCGCGGTTGCCCGGGTGGAACAGGCCAGGGCGCGAGCGCGAATCGCATGGGGGCCAATGTTTCCGTCGCTTCAGCCGACAGCCGGCGTCAACGAATTCGATACACCCACCAATGCCGGTATAGGTGCGCAGCTGGACGAACTGGGACTGGATTCGGGATCCGGTACCCCGATCGGAATCGTCCTCCCCGATCGACTTGGCCTTACTACGTATACTGTTGGTGCGGAATTCGCCTACGAACTGGATTTCTGGGGGCGCAACCGGAACGACGGTCTCGCCGCGAGAGCCGGGCACCTTGCTTCCGAATCGGACTACCGGACCGCCCGGATGGGGGTGCTGTCCGAAACCGTGCGAACCTACCTTGAAATTGTGAACCTGCGCCATCAACAAAGGCTGGCCGGGGAAATCGCAGAGATCTATCGTCAACGGGAGGCCCTGGCCGAATCTCGTTACGACCGCGGGCTTACCGATGTGAGCGGGCTACACAGGGCACGACGGGATGCACGCAACGCGCAAGCCGAACTGCCGCAGATCGAAGCGCTGCTGGCGAATTCAGAGGGGCGGCTCCGCGTGCTCATGGGAGATCCCCGCAGGGACCTGGCGCAATTACTGCCGGATTCCCTGACACGTAAAGAGGTCCGGAAACCTGTTCCGCCAGGCATACCGACCCATCTGCTGACGCAGCGGCCTGACGTCGTCGCGGCGCAACAGCGCATGGAAGCAGCCCGATACCAGGTTGGCGCGCGCCGCGCGGACCTGGCGCCGCGATTGTCCCTTCACGGATCCATCGGGCTGCAGAGTACGGAATCGAGCGAGTGGTTCAACCCGGAGCAATGGTTCCGGAATCTGAGCATGAACCTGCTCGGACCCGTTTTCCAGGGTTCCCGTCTTCGCGGCAATGTTGCTCTCGCGGAGGCCAGAATGAAAGAGGCTGTCGCGGCCTACGGGAGATCCGTGGTCACAGCCGTCAGTGAGGTTGAGTCCGCCCTTGCCGGACTGGCGGCCAGCCGCCGCCGTCATTCGCTGCTGGCTTCCCTTTCGGAGGAGGCCGAAGCGGAAGCAGAATTGCAGGAGCAACGCTATGTTTCGGGTGTGGGCGAATATGAGGTATTCCTGACGGCGGTGCAGGCACGGTTGGCCGCGGAATCCGTACTTGCAGCCGCGGAACGCGATCTGGGTCTGGCCCGTCTTGCCCTGCACCGGGCGCTGGGCGGCGCGTGGACCCCGGACGCCCGACAGACCCTCGGGCAGGAACCGCCCACCCAACGTATCTCCCGACCACCAACGGAGTAGATCGTCATGTCCCGTAAATCCAGCATTCTGATTGCCTGCGCCATAATCGTGTTTTCGGTGGGTCTGGCTGCCCTGCTGCAATCACTGGCGCCCGAACCGACGCGGATCGAACAGCCTCCCCAGATACCGTTCGTGCAGACGGGCCCGGTTACAGCCGGGTCCGGGCCTATACCGGTTTTCGGGTCCGGTACGGTGAGGCCAAGCGCGGAGATCGATATCGTCCCTCAAGTGGGCGGCAGGGTCGTCTGGGTGGATCCGGGATTCAAGAGCGGGGGTCGGGTAAAGGCCGGACAGCCCCTGTTCCGAATCGAAGAGGTCCATTATCAGTTCAGAGTTCAGGAAGCGGAGGCCAATCTCGCGGCCAGCCGGGTGGCTTTGCTCAAGGAGCAGGAACAGGCATCGATTGCCCGCTCGCAATATGAACGCTACGCGGAGCAAAGAGGGGACGAGGCTTCGTCTTCCGATACGCATCCTCTCACGCTGAGAAAGCCCCAATTGAACGCGGCGAGGGCCGCGTTGAGTCGCGATGAGGCCAGGCTTGCCGACGCCAGACTCGCCCTGTCCAGAACCCGGATCACCGGGCCTTTTAACGGTCTGGTGCGTGAGGAATCTGTGGATCCGGGACAGGTCGTCAACCCAGGCCGGCCGGTGGGCCGGCTGTTCGCCGCCGATGCGGTGGAAGTGGTCGTGCCTTTGTCCGATTCCGATGCCGCCATGATCCCGGGACTCTGGAACCTGAAGGCGGGAGACGGTAAACGTGAAGTGCCGGCCAGGGTGGTCGCCCGGCACGGCGATGCGAAATACGAATGGGAAGGTTACGTGGATCGAGCCGAGGCAACCCTGGACGAGCAATCGCGCACCATCGACGTCATCGTGCGCGTGCCAAATCCGTTTTCCGCGGGCGTTGCGACGAACGGCGTCGTCAGTCCCGGCGGTCATCCGCCGCTATTGGTGGGCAAGTTTGTCCGGGTGGAAATCGAGGGCCTGGCGCCGGAAGGCTTTTTCAAAGTGCCGCGGGCATCGTTGAAACCCGGCGACGAGGTCTGGATGGTGAAAAGCGGCGTTGTGACTATCGTACCGGTTCGGGTTCTGCAGCGTGTCGACGATGAAGCCTTCGTGACGGGTTCGCTGGAACACGGTTTGGCGGTGATCACCGGCGGGATTCAATTCGCAACGGACGGAATGCCCGTCCGGACCGAGACTGGCGAGTCGCCATGAGTACGAACGGACACAACCACGGCGAACGGCCCGGTCCGATCGCCTATATGGCCGGCAACGGCGTGGCCGCCAACCTGTTGATGTGGGCCATCATCGCCGCCGGCCTGGTGTCGCTGACCGGTATCGAGCGGGAAGCCTGGCACGTCACCCCATTCTACCATATCGAAGTCTCGATGGCCTATCCCGGGGCCACGCCGGAGGAGGTGGAGGAGTCGATCGTCGTTAGGATCGAGGACCAGGTCAGCGGGCTGGACGACGTGAAGGCGGTCAAGTCCGTTGCGGCCCCGGGTATTGCCTCAGTGCGGGTTCAAATGGATTTCGATACGGACATGGCTCGGGCCCTGGACGATATCGAGTCCGCTGTCAATCGTATTCAGACGTTCCCCGGCGGCGCCGAACGTCCCCTGTTCTGGGAGATGACGAACCGTCAGAGCATGATGCGGCTCATTGTCTACGGCGATGTATCGGAGCGCTCGCTGAAGGAACTGGCATTCCAGATCGAGGACGAGCTCAAGACACTTCCCTCCGTCTCCCAGGTGGAGGTCAGCGGCGTCAGGAGCTACGAGATCTCCATCGAGGTGCCGCTTCATCGCCTCAGAGCGCTCAGACTTACCCTCAATGACATCGCCAACACGATTCGTCGGAGTTCCCTGGACCTGTCCGCCGGCAGCATCGATACGCGGGAATCCCAGGTGAGGATCCGCACCATCGGCCAGAACTATGATCAGCATGATTTCGAAGAGATCGTCCTTCTCAGCAACAGTGATGGCACGGTATTGCGCGTTGGCGATATTGCCGAAGTCCGCGACGATTTTCAGGAAGCCGACCTGATTGTCAGGCATCAGAACCATCCCGCGGTATTCGTGGAGGTTTTCCGGGCCGACGGCGAACACGTGATGGACGTTGCCACGGCCGTCCGGGAGCACGTGGCGAACGAGGTGATGCCGGCTTTGCCCGACGGCGTGGACATCACCATATGGAATGACGAATCCCAAGTATATGAGGAGCGCGCCTATCTTCTCCTCAAGAACGGCGTGTTGGGCCTTCTGCTGGTGCTGGTCTCCCTCAGCCTGTTTCTCCAGATCCGGCTGGCGATGTGGGTCGCCGTCGGTCTCGTCGTTTCGGGCATCGGCGCCCTGGCAGTCATGATGGCATTCGACGTGGCCATCAACACCATCAGCCTGTTTTCCTTCGTCCTCGCCATAGGAATTGTCGTCGACGATGCCATCATCGTGGCCGAGCACATTCAATCTGAACGGAACCGGGGAACACCCGGGGTCACGGCCGCGATCCGCGGCGTACGGCGGATCAAGGTGCCGTTGACGTTTGCTGTTCTGACGTCCGTCGTGGCCTTCGTCCCGTTACTTTTCATCCCAGGGGGCATCGGTGACGTGTGGCGGGCCCTGCCGATCATCATGATCGCCATGCTGCTGGTTTCGCTGGTCGAATCGCTGCTGGTGCTGCCCAACCACCTGTCCCACCTGCACGGCCCGGAGTGGGCGCCGGCAAATGCCTTCGACCGATTCTTCGCGCGGGTCCAGGGTCGTGTCGACGCGCTGTTGAACAGGTTCGTGCAAGGGCCTCTCGACCGGGCCCTGCGGTTCGCGACGGACCAGCCCGGGGTGACGATGGCAGGGGCCGTGGGAATTCTCGTGCTGAGCATCTCCCTCTTGTCCGCCGGAATCGTTCCCACCACGCTGGCCGCAGACGTGGAGGGGGATTTCGCAACGGTCGTCCTGGAGATGCCCGATGGGGCTACCGCTCAGAGGACGCACGAAGTGGCACAGGAGTTGGAGGCCGCAGGCCTCCGGGTCATCGAACGACTCTCGCGCGGCCGGCCTGCGGACGCGCCACCGCTACTGACCGGCGTAACGGTGACCGTCGGACAGGGATCGAGACTCGAGGGCGGGCTAAATCCGGAGCCAACCCTCAATCCGGAAGCCAATATCGCCACCATCGAGTTCAAACTCCTGGGCGCCCAACAAAGAGAGATCTCCACCGGAGAGGTCGTGCAGGCATGGCGGGAGGAGGTGGGTGTGCTTCCCCATGTGCGCGGTGTCACCTACACCGGCGAGGTCTTCGATCTGGGCAACCCGGTGGAGGCCGTGTTGTCCCATCCGGACCCGGAGCGCCTCGCCCTTATTGCGGACTCCGTGGTCGATGGACTCCGCGGCATCGGAGGTGTCTACGACATACGTACGGATCACGCTCCGGGCGTCCCGGAAGTGCAACTGGAGCTGCGACCGGAAGCGCGGACCCTCGGTCTCACACTCGAGGAACTGGCCGGGCAGACGCGCGCCGCGTTCTTCGGCGCCGAGGCGGTTCGGGTGCAGCGCGGCCGGGAGGAGGTCCGGGTCTACGTGCGCTTGCCCGAGAAAGAGCGGAATTCCATTACCGATATCGAAGGGTACCTGATCCGTACCCCGGGCGGGGCCGAGGTCCCGGTCATGAGTGTGGCCTCCCTGAGCCCGGGCCTGTCGCCGCCGGCCATCCGGCGGAAGGACGGCCAGCGGGTCGTCGCGGTCACGGCGGACGTCGATGCTTCGGTGATTTCCGGCGACAAAGCCAACGACATCCTTGCAAAATCGATCCTCTCGAACCTGACCGCCGCGCACCCTGACCTGACATACAGTTTCGGAGGGGAGCAACAACAGCAGCTCGAATCCCTGGATGCGCTGTACCGCGGGTTCGCGGTTGCCCTGATCATGATCTTTGCTCTTCTCGCCATCCCCCTCCGATCCTATACAAAGCCGTTCATTATTATGGCCGTCATTCCGTTCGGTCTGGTCGGTGTGATCCTGGGCCACTGGGTCCTGGGAGTAGCCCTGAGCGCGGTATCCTTCATGGGCGTCTTCGGCCTGAGTGGCGTGGTGGTGAACGATTCCCTGGTGATGATCGATTTCATCGATCAGAAACTCGAGGAAGGTGCTCCGGTGCGAACCGCGATCACCGAGGGCGCCAAGGGGCGCTTTCGTCCGATCATGCTCACTTCCGTGACTACGTTCCTCGGCTTCACGCCCCTCATCCTCGAACGGGCCATCCAGGCCCAGTTCCTCGTCCCGTTCGCCGCATCGCTCGGTTGCGGCATACTCTTTACAACTGCCTTACTCATGATGGTCGTTCCCGCACTCTACACCACACATCGGCATCTGACTGCTTCGCGGGACCGTTCTGGCGCCCGCGCCACGTAATGCACTTCATGCATGTTGCAGGGAGGCGAAGACCGATGGCTGATCCTACCGAAGGTTTGACGACCCATCCGCATAGTCTGACTGAGGAACTCATCCTGATGCTCCTCAACGAGGAGACTGGCTACTTTCATCAGTTGCCCGGCTGGCATTTGAACTGCGCGGTGGTCGGGGCAGTGCTTGCCGAACTCTCCCTCCTGTCGCGGATTGACACGGACATGGAGTCGCTCTTCCTCGTGAACCCGACGGAGACGGGCAACGCTGCCCTAGACCCCATTCTCAAGGAAATTGCGGCCGAATCTGTTCAACGGAAGGCCCAATACTGGATCGAGCGGCTCGCCCCCCACGCGGAGTCGATCATCGATACGGTTCTGGATCGCCTGGTTGACCTCAAGGTCCTGGAATATCACGACGGCGAATTCTGGACACTGGCTCCTACCGTCTGGCGCGGGGAACTGGGCGGCAAGTCGGAGGAGGGCACTGCGGGCCAGTTCATAAGAACGCGGATCAGCAGGGTCATCTTCACCGACGAAATCCCCGATCCGAGAGATGTCATCATCATCTGCCTCGTCAATACCTGCGACGTCTTCCGTTTCATATTCCATCTCGACGACGAGGCCGAGGAGCGCATCGAATTCATCTGCAAGATGGACCTGATCGGCCGCTCCCTGGCCGCTGCGGTCTCTCAAAACCTCGCCGGCCCGGCCCTCCAACGTCCTCCGCTTACCAGAAAGATTCCGACGGTTTCCCTGTCCAAGCTGCTGCTGAACCCGCATATTCGGGACGGCAACCTCAACGCGCTTTTCGGGAACCTCGCGGAGGAGTACGGTCCGGTGTTCCAGGTCCGCCCACCCTTCTCGAAGCCCATGATCTTCCTGGCCGGACTCGACACGAACCGCTGGGTGCACAAGCGCGGGCGCATGTACCTGAGAGCCAGGGACTACTTCAGCGACTTCGAGAAGGTCTACGGCGCGTCCGGCGTCCTGCCTGCCCTGGACGGCGCCGATCACTTCCGGCTTCGCAGGTCCTTGTCCCCGGCCTATTCTGTAGGGAGGCTGGGAGGGCAGCTGGACAAGCTCTACGGTCAGGGGCGCAAGTACATGGCGAGCTTGAAGGTTGGGGACTCCTACCGCGCCACGTCCATGTGCCGGGCGATGGTGAACGCCCAACTCTCGCCACTGTTCCTCAGCATCGATACCCAGGACCTCATGGACGACCTGATGATCTACAAGGAACGGGCCCTCAGCGTGCACATCGCCAGGCTCCTGCCCAAATTCACGCTGAACACCCCGGGCATGAGACGCCGGGCGAAAGTCCTGGACACACTGATGCAGCGAGTCGAGGGCATCCATACCCCCGCCCAACGGGCGGACAGCCCCCGGGACCTGGTGGACGATTATCTCAGCCTGCATGCGAGCGACCCGCAATTCCTCCCGGAATCCAACCTGCTCTTCGCCTTTTCCGCGGCCTTGATTGCCAGCGTGTACCTCGGCGATACGTTCAGCCTCGTCGTCTACGCCATGGCGTCGCAGCCAGATCTCTACGCCAGAATCCAGGACGAAGCAGATGCCCTGTTCGCCAAGGGCGATCCCGGGAGAGAAGACTTCACCCCAGCCAACATCGACGTGACGCACCGCTTCCTCATGGAGTGCCTGCGCATGTACCCGATCGTCTCCATGTCCATTCGGAACGTGATGAATACGTGCGTGGTCGAGAACTACGAGCTGCCTATGGGGGAACGGATCCACATCGCCATGACCGCCACGCATTACATGAGCGAGGTCTTTCCCGACCCCTGGAAGTTCGACATCGACCGCTACCTGCCGCCCCGCCATGAGCATCGCAGCCCCGGTTACGCCCCGTACGGGCTGGGCACGCACAAGTGCCTCGGCACCCGGTGGATGGAGCTGCACCTGGCGGCCAACTTGCTGATGCTGGCGCACTACTTCAAGATTGAGGTGTCGCCCGCGAATTACAAGCTCCGTTTCAGTCCGATTCCGTCGCTGAAGCCGAGCAAGAAGCTGAAGTTCCGCATCTCGGAGCAGAGACGGGAGCTGTCGGCCTGACGACACGGCTTCTTGGGGAGCCGGGAGGAAACACCACGAAATGCGGTTGGGAAAACTGTCGGGAATGCTGAAAGATGCGTACAGGGGGCTGGGCGTCGCACGTCGAGTGCAGCACTTCGATGGCTGGCTTGACCGGGCGGCGCCGGAGTCCGGTGGCGCGGGCGGGTACGATCACACTGAAACAGTAAAAAACTATTACGACCTTTGCAGCGGGTTCATGGTGTGGGGCTGGGGCGAGTCCCTGCACTTCGCGCCCCTAACGCCTCATGAGAGTCTGGAGGAGTCTCAGGTCCGGCATCAGAGGGTGATGATCTCCAAGTTGGAGCTGCAACAGGGTATGTCGGTGGTCGACGTCGGTTGTGGAATCGGCGCCCCCATGCGCCGCGTCGTCCTTGAGGCCGGTGTCAGGGTTGTAGGAATCAACATCTGCGAGAACCAGGTGGAAGAGGCGAAAAGGTTGAACGCCGAGGCGGGGCTCGATCACATGGTCGATTTCGAGACGTGCAGCTTTATGGACATGAGCGCCATCGAGGACGACACCTTCGACCGGGGTTATGCCATGGAATCAACGTGCCATGCGCCGGACAAGCAACGCTGCTTCGAGGAGGTATTCCGCGTGCTGAAGCCCGGTGCCCTGTTCTGGGGTCAGGAAATGTGTCTGACCGGCAAGTTCGATCCGAACGACGACCGGCACCAGGCCATCGAGCAGGATCTCATGCGCGGTGTTGCGCTGAAGGACATCGCGACCTTCGGGGAAGTGAATCACGCGCTCGAAGCCGCGGGATTCCACGTCATGGAAGGGATGGACATGGACGTCTCGGAAGTACCCTCCACACCCTGGTATCAACCCATGGAGAGGCGCCATGGGACATTGGGAAACGCTTTGCGCAGGCTTCCGTGGGGCCGCAAGGCGGTCATTGCAGGATCGAAGCTGGCTGAAGTACTGCGGCTCTTTCCGAAGGGCTCCACTGAAGTGGTCCGACTTCTGGGCCGGACCGCGGAGGCTTATGTCGCGGGCGGCAAGGCGGGTATCTTTACGCCGCTGTACTGTTTCCTGGCTCGCAAGCCTCTATAGGCCCGCCTGAAGGTGCGGATGCTTGAAAAGAGGGCATAAGAGTACGGGCGAACCTCCCGTGTGGATGCCTTTCCGAGGCCCCCACTGCCGCCGGATGGAACTGTGAAGGCCTCGAGACGAGCACCGCAGTCCCGGGTATGCGCCGTTCGGGCTTGGCACGCACACGTGTCTTGGCTCCAGGTGGCTGGAATTGCAACTGGCCGTCAACGTGCTGATGGTCGCGCACTACTTTACGATCGAGGTGTCGCCGGCGAACTATATGCTCCAATTCAGCCCGATACCGTCGATGAAACCAAGCAAGAAGCTGAAGTTTCACATTGCCGAGCAAAGGCGCGAACTTGTCGTCTGACGTACCGTTGCTTCAAGATCCGGGGCGTTGGATGGGATGAAAAAAGAGTCTTCCGAACAATCGGTCCGCCCGGGAAATGAATGTGTGTCTGTGAGCCTGTCGTAATACGTCTGACAGGCTCTTTTTAGTAGATTGCACGTATTACCGTCCAGGAAATCACAAGAGGGCGAACTTTCCTCCCGATCCGTCGGACTGAGCTGTCAGCTATCAGCCTTCAGTTGTCAGCCAAGAGCAAAAAGCGAATACAGTATTGGGTGACGTCAGCGCCATTATGTGGACGACCACGAAAGGCAGACCACCCTCTCCTGCGAGGAGAGGGGGAGTTGGTCGAAAAACGGCTTTGAGCCGTCGGCTTTTGGCTGACAGTGCTACAAGATAAGGGGTATCTGTGGGAAAGAGTGACCAGCGACGTCGGATCGCCATTATCGGCGGAGGCGTTTCGGGTCTGGGAGCCGCCTGGGCACTGCACCATCACCCGGAACGGTTTGAATTCCGGCTGTTCGAAGCCCAGGACCGGATTGGCGGAAATGCGGTTACAGCCGATATGCCGCAGGATGACGGAAGCTCCATTCCATTCGACATTTCGGTCACTGCCTGTATTCCGTCGGTATATCTGCATGTCATGTTATTGATGGAACAGTTCGGCATCGAACTTATCGATACCAAATTCAGCTACAGCGTGAAATACCGCGGAGGCATCTATGCGCACGATTTCGACTCGGATATCCGGGACCAGCTGCAGTTCGAGATTGCCAGGTTTCAACGGGTCCTGAAGCGGTTGCATAAGTTCGGTTGGCTGACCCGCTCCCGATCGAAGTTTCTGAACGCCCTCAATCCGTTCAACTACATCAGCATGGGGACGGTTCTGAATCTGGCAGGTTTTTCCGGGGACTTCCGGTACAAGGTACTGAAGCCCATGTTTGTCAACTTCCTGATGGCGACGAACGTGTTCGATATGCCTGCGGCCCTCTTTACGAGATATCTCGAATTTTTCGATATCGAAACCGCCACGCCCATGCAGACATGGGACCAGGGAACACGACGCATCTACGAGAACCTGGCTTCGAGATTCCGGGACAGGATATGCCTCAACCGTCCCGTCCGAAGGGTTTACCGCCGGTCCTCCCACGTTGTGGTAGAGGACGAGGAAGGTGTTAAGGAGACGTTCGACGACGTGATCTTCGCGTGCAATGCGAACCAGACACTGATGATCCTGGACAAACCCACCATGCTGGAACGCTACATTCTCTCGTCCATACGCTACGAGAGCGAACTTCACAACCATACGATTGTCCACTCCGACGCATCGGTCCTTCCGGGCAACGAAGTGAAACCCCTGACGACGCGCAGCAATCACATCGAGCAATACGGCGTAAGACCGGACAATTATGAAATCACGTACATCATGCATAACCAGCAGCCGTGGGCGAAACGGTCTGATAGGCCCTGTTTGGTGACCTACAACCCGATCAGCCGGATCGATGAACAGAAGATCATTGGACGGTGGTGGTTCCAGCACATTGTACACGACGTGCGCCACGTTGCCCTGCTCGTTCCTTTGTTCCGCTTCATTCAGGGCAGGAAGCGGACCTGGCACTGCGGTGCGCACACGCTGATCAACAGCCAGGAGACGTGCTTCGTCAGCGGGCTTGCCGCCGCAACGCAGATCGGCGCGGACTATCCCTTCGACGATCCCGAGGCAAGGCGGACGTTCAATTACTATGGAAGCATGCTGTATGGTTGGTGGTTCAGGAAGGCGAGGGCCTGAAGCGGATTGACTATATGCAGGAAGGGGCGATCGCCGGCGCGAGTGGCGTCGCTCTGACTTACGGCTTCTCCGGATAGAACTGCCGGCAATAGCGTCGGTAGGTACCGATGGGACCGTCGGAACGACAAAGCCTGGGGGGAGACCGATGCCGTTTCTTCTCCCAGATCACCACGTCCTGCAGCACATCCCGTTTTTGCTGTGACAGTAGAATATAATTCATCAGCCTCTGGCGCAGCTTCGAAGGGACGAAACCGAGGCCCGTGATGAACCGCCGGGGTTTTCGTAATTCCCGAAGTTGGCCGGCAAGAACGAGATCGATGACGGCGCCGTCAACAGGTATGGGGAGTACCCAGAGTCTCGCGTGCATATCGATGGTTTTTTCGTGGATTTCAACGTAGGAGTAGCCCAGTCCATAAATATGGGTGACGGCGGAGATTTCGTACACGAGGTCTTTCATACCCAGAATACTGCGGACGCGTCTGAAGTCGAAACGACTCTTCAGGTAGGCGCCGTCCACGGTAACCGAACCCACCGGGGTCACCTCGTCGTAGCCGTGTACGTAGCGCAGGTGTCCCAGGTCCACGGAGTTCTCCGCTGTTTCCTGGGGATGGCTGCGGAAGCGGAGACGCCGGAATCCCAGTTTGCTCCACTCGGCGCTGATGGGCGGCTCATCCGGAAGGTCCCAGTGTGACGGCCGGCCGCCGTTCCCGAACCAGGCGAAGACCATGCCGAGGATCTCTCTGGTCTCGTATATCTTCAGTTTCGCGGCTCTGGGCGCCGGGGCGTTCGGTGTCGCGACGCATTGACCGGTCGTATCGAATTCAAAGCCGTGAAACGGGCAGACCAGGCGGCCGTCGCATACCTTCCCGCCAACGTCCGGTCCCAGGGACGAGCCCAGGTGCGGACATATGGAATCGGCCACGCAAACACGGCCCTCTTCGTCGCACCAGGCGACGATTTCTTCACCCATCCAGGTCTTCTCGACCAGTTTCTCTCGCACAAGGGCATTGCGGGTTGTTACCAGATACCACCCCTCGGGGAACGGGGGCAGGTTATCAGTATTTTTCATTTCCGGTCCTTTGGTCGTGCTAATCTGTTACCAGGCCGTCAGTGAGTCCTTGAACAAAGCCGCAAGATCCTCTTTGCCGGCCAGCCTCGGCGACAGCTTGGTCACGCGATGCTGCGGCATCGTGCCCTCCACCAGCGCCGGCACATCCGCTTCAGTAAAACCGATTGCCGACAGTCCGTTCGGCATTTCAAGGCGCTTCATCAGTGCGACAATGCGTTCCGCGAGTATTCCGCCCGCCTCCGCCTCAGGATTTCTCACGTCCGAAATATCGGCGCCCAGCAATGTCGCTGCCTTCAGATGCCGGTCGGGGCAGGCCGGGCCCGTAAATCGAAAGGCCGCCGGCGCGTTCAGGAAGACCGACATCCCATGGGGTACGATGGGATGACCGCTCACCATCCCCTCGGGTTTGTAAGCACGCACCATCCCCGATACGGGATAGGACATCCCGTGAGGCAGATGAACGCCCGCGTTGCCGAACCCCATTCCCGCCATACTCGATGCCAGGATCATGTTCGAGCGGGCCTCGTCATCCTCCGGGTCCGCAACCGCCCGCACGATGTTTTCCGCGACCAGCTCGATGGCCCTGAGCGCCCACATATCGCTGATGGGATTGGTACCCTGGTAAGCCGGCCGAAGGATCGGCCGTTCGGGCAAAGGCCGCTGATCGTACGGGATCGCCGTATATGACTCGAGGGCGTGGCAAAGCACGTCCAGGCCGGTAGACGCGGCCACAACCGGCGGCATCGTCCGCGTGTTCTCGGGATCCACGATGCCCAGCGCGGGCTTCAGGCGGCGGTGCGCGATACCGGTTTTTACGTGTCTTTCCGAGAGATCGAATATCGTCACTCCGGTGGTCTCACTGCCCGTTCCCGCGGTTGTCGGAATCGCGATCAGCGGCTTGAGCGCACCGGGAACCGGCTTGCCGCTCCCGATCGGCGCGTTCACGTACGCGTAGAAATCATCCGGATACGTGGAATAGAGATTCGCGGCCTTCGCCGTATCGATCGAGGAGCCCCCGCCCACAGCCACAAAGGCATCGAAATTCCCATCCAATGCAAAGTCAATGGCTTCCCGGAAAGAAACGTCCGTGGGTTCTACCCGTACCCGTTCGTAAAGCGCGTAATCGACTCCCTCGCGTTTGAGGGAGTCTGCCGCCGTCCGCACCGGCGGCAGGTCCACCAGGTTGGGATCCGTTAGCAGCATCACCCGCCCGGCGCCCAATTCCGACAGATCCATTCCCACTTCCCTCGTCGCGCCCGGGCCGAACCGCAAATTCGAAGTCCCCATCTCAAATGCGAAATCTCTCTGCATCAGATTCTCCTGTTGCCTGAAAAGGCAATGATCGGACGGAAATACCGCGCCCGCACCGTTCCAATTCGATAAGGGCAGCGTTGTTATTTTAAGAAAATGCGTCGATGTAGGCAAGGATTACGGGGAAGAAAGGGAAATAACAAAGCCTGCCAATGTGATTTACTGGCAGGCGGTTGACAATGTTTCGGATGTAATGGAATTTTACTCTTTGAGTTTTGCTTCGTTTGCGGCGATGCGTTCCCCGAAGGCGTCCAGGCGCGCATCTATTCTTTCTAATTTCCTGTCAACGGTATCGAATTTAGTCTCCAATTTATCCTCCAATCTGTCTATTCTTTGATTGATTCCGGAGGAAAAATTCCACATCAGACCCCAGATGGCCAATAGTAAAAGTACCAATCGCATATTGTCTTCGTTGAAGATTTTCCCATTCATGGCGTACCTCCAATTTGTACGAAAGAAAAGTACGCCAAAGAGGTAAACCTTGTCAAGCAAAAAGGTTGAAATACAGATGCTGTTGTACCACGGGGATTGTCAGCGGTGTTACCGTCGGCGGCTTACCCTGGAGCATGGGCATCGTGCCCGCCCGGCGATATCCTTGCATATGTAGGGGCCTGCCTGTGGGTGGCCGCACGCAGTCAGGCAACCCTTGTAGTTGCCCGCGTCGTCGACAGAAACGGCGTAGACAATGGTTGCCCGGCCGTTCGCTGTGTCCTGCCTGACCTGGCTGGCCGTTGTATATCACGTCGGTTCATTCTGGGGTGGCAGCTTCTGGGCCATCAGCGACGTAAACGCCTGTCCCGCTGCAGGTCTTTCTGGCAGGCGAGGCGACTATTGTTTATCATGCAAGTGTGTTTCCGCGCACGTCGTTTGTGTGCCTTCCCACCACCCACTTTTTGAACGAAATTCCCGTGCCTCCTGAAGATCCCTCAAGAATTCGCAATCTTGGTATCCTCGCGCACGTCGATGCCGGAAAGACGACGGTGACTGAGAATCTCCTGTACCTGAGCGGCGCCATCCGCTCGCCAGGAAACGTCGACAAAGGGACCAGTCTCTCCGATGCGCTCGACGTGGAAAGGCGGCGAGGGATTTCGGTCCGGGCATCGGCGATGTCATTCGTTTGGGAGGGAGTGACGATCAACCTGATCGACACGCCGGGGCACGTCGATTTTTCCGCCGAAGTCGAACGATCTCTTCGGGTGCTGGACTGCGCCGTGCTCGTTCTGTCCGCGGTCGAAGGCATCCAGGCCCAGACGGAGTCGATATGGGTCGCGCTGGAAGCGCTGAACGTACCCGTCATCCTGTTCGTGAACAAACTGGATCGGATCGGCGCGGATTCGGCGAAGGTCGTCGATGATCTGAAGCGCCGGTTTTCGCCCGACGTGATTCCGGTCAATCAGCCGGAAGAGGAAGGCGAGTCGGACGCGCGCATCGCCGAGCTTGACCCGGACGGTGAAGCCGCCCTGACAGAGGGCGTCGCCGCGAAGGACGACGCGCTCCTGGAGCGATTCCTGAACGAGGAGCCAATTTCACGAGCAGAGATCGAGAAGGTGATTGCGGCTTGCACGGCAAAGAGAGAGCTGTTTCCGGTACTTTGCGGCGTGGCCAAGAACATGATCGGAACGGAGGAACTGCTGGGTAGGATCGTGGCGTGGTTTCCCGATGCGAATACCGACGCCTCACGTCCGCCCTCCGGCGTGGTGTTCAAGCTTGACCACGATCCGAAACTCGGGCGCATCGCCGGCGTTCGCCTCTATACAGGACGACTCCATAACAGGGATGTCATCCGGAACGTTACGGCGGATCGCGACGAGAAGATTACGCAGATCAAGAAGTCCTATCTCAATCGATACGAGGACACAGGCGCCCTCTCCGCGGGCGACATCGGTTTCTTCTGCGGGATGCCGGACGCGAAGATCGGCGACATTCTTGGCGACCCGGGCCCCGTCCCCGGGTCCTGTGAACTCGGAGAGCCCCTGCTGTCGGTACAGGCTGTCCCGGAAGACCTGGTGGATCACGCTCGACTGGCCGGGGCGCTGCAGCAATTGTCGAGCGAAGACCCGCACCTCAATTTTACATGGTTCGATAATGAACGCGAACTGCATGTGAAGATCATGGGCACGGTTCAAGCGGAGATTCTGAAGGAGATGCTCGATACGCGATTTGACATCAAGACGCGTTTTAGTGACCCAACGGTCATTTACAAGGAGACACCTGCGTCGGTCGGCTTCGGCGTCGAGCGCTACACGATGCCGAAGCCGTGTTGGGCCATCGTGAAGTATCGGATCGAACCGGGCGAGCCGGGAAGCGGCGTGATTTATTCGTCACAGGTCGGCGTCAACGACATCAAGGCACGATTTCAGAAGGAGATCGAAAGATCGATAGAGGGCGCGCTCAGGCAGGGAATCAAGGGATGGGAAGTCACGGATCTGAAGATTACCCTGGTGGAGGGGAGCGATCACGTTCTGCACAGCCGCGCGGGCAATTTCAAACTCGCAACGAATATCGCGGTGTTGAAAGGGCTGACGGAGACCGGGTCGATTCTGCTCGAACCGATACTGGCGTTCAAAATCTCGGTGGCCGAGACCTACGTTGGAAGGATCACGTCGGATATCATAAACGCGCGCGGCGCCTTCGATCCGGTAGAGGCAGACGGAGGTGCGCTATCGGTTACAGGACGAGTACCCCTGGCGACTTCGATGGACTATCCCATCCGGCTGAACTCTTTGACGGGCGGAACGGCGAAATTCTCCTTCAAGTACGACGGATATGAGCCGTGCCCGCCGGGCGAGGGCGTCATGCGGCCCTACAAGGGGATTTCGCCGCTGGACCGGGCGAAGTACATCCTGAAGATGCGAGGGGCGGTAACGGAGGCCGTTTGAGTCTACCGTCAGGCATCGAGCCGGCGACCGGCCGATCGCCCCTACATAAGCCGGGCATCCGCGAATTGATTACGCGTGGACGTTACGTCCACCGGGTTTAGCTGACTGCCAGTCGCTTATAGCTGTTTCCGCTGCTTTTCCCGGGAGCGAGGGCATCCTTGCCCTCGCTGCGCCACTTCTGGTCCTGCCTCTTCACGGCGCTGACGTCAACAACGGATTGGATTCTTGGTTCAAGCCGATTACTGAGAGCTGATCGCTCTCTCGCTGCTTTTCGGAACAACAGGGGACGCGTGGTCTTGGCGTCGGACATCGATGGTGAGCGAAGGGTTTCATGTCGTAATCAACCTGCCTCCTACCCTGCATCAGATAAAGGGAATTCAGTACAGTTGAGCATCGAACCGCCGGTGTCGCGTTTTGCTACACCTGAGAGTTCGGGGTTTCCTGCACGTTTGGCTACCAGCTCCAAAGAAGAAACGAGGGCGATCCAAAGATCCCCTCGTTTTTTAAGAATGAAAAGACGGTGATGTAATCGTCTTGCTTCTCACAACATCCAAACAAAGCGTGTGGATCCGCCCGTAGCGCTCAGTGTCTTCCACGAATCACGTCGGCTGCTTCCACAATTCTGCTTTCGAAATGTCGAATGTCAGTGTCGGCATGAATTCGACGTTACGTGCCGAATTCCTGCCCGAATATCAGGAAGTCTCCAAATCCGATCATGCCGTCTTGATCCAGGTCGTACTTCGCGTCGTATCTCGCATCGCCCTGGCTTGCGCCGAAGTGCATGCCAAACGCCACAAAGTCGCCAAAATCGACCCTGCCGTCTCCGTTGAAGTCCGGCGACGGTTCAGCCAGCCTCAGGGTGACGGCGATATCAGATGGCGTTATGCTCTCGCGCTCGTCTCCGCGTCCGATCTCAGCGCTTACCATCCGAATCGTCGAACCCGAAAACCCGTCCGTCGTGCGGAAACGAACGCTGCCAACCATTCCACTATCGACCGCGACCTGTCCGCCAAATGACACGACGTTGATATCAATGGCGGTTGGATTCGTCGCAGGCACCGCGAGTACCTGCGCATTCGGCAACAGGCTTCCCGGATCGAACCCGCCATAACCGACCTGAGCCGCGTCATATTCAAACCGGGCGGAAACACCGCTTACACCCCGGATATCATTACCAAAAAGCTGTATCGGGACAACCGATCCGGTGGCCACGTCGAGCATTGTGATGCCCTGATCGCCAGCGGCACTATTGCCGTCCAGGGAAATCGAAAAAGCAGCAGGTGGCGGGGCAGCATTGAACGATATGACTTTCGTGGTTCTGATGTCGTTTGATACAGTCTGGCTTTCGGCGAGCGTCACGACGTCAATGCCAATGGAGAACGGTCGATTCGTTACATCAATCAGGGTCTTGAACTCTCCCCGCGTCAGAAACCCCGAGGCCGGCAAAACAACATTATTGGTGGCCGCAAAGTATGTGCCGGTGGCTTGAGGAATGTTAAAGCCAAACGCGCCACTTTCTGCTTTGACGAACGCGAGAACAGAAGAATCGAAGTCGAACTTGACCAGCAGGCCGGCCAGCGACGTCTTCACGTCTGACGCGAAAACTTCGACGGCGATCTTCGTGTCCTTTCCGGAAACTGTGCCTGACGTAACGCCATCGTTCACCTGATTGCCCGCGCCGCCATTCGGAATCAGGTCGAGGGACAACACCGCGTCGGAGTTAGAACCGGAAGATCGTGGAACTGTTGATGTATATTGCGACACATCCCATAGAACCACGGAACTTTCCAAGTCCCAACGTCCTCCGCCAGACGCAACGATTGTTCCGTCCGGTGAAAATGCAACAGAATGAATAGGTTGCGCGTGACCTGTGCTTCTATCAATGTGTCTCAGAGTCGCGACGAATTTCCTTGTCGACAAATCCCACAGCTTTAGCGTGTTATTCGCTGACGGGTAACCACTGTCACGTGTGCCTGAGGCTAGAATCGTACCGTCAGGTGAAAACGCAACCGCATACACCCAGGAGTCATATCCATCCAGCGTCGCGATGCTTTTTCGTGTACCGATATCCCAAAGTATGACCTTTCCATCGTATGACCCCGAAGAGTAGTCTTCTGCTCCCGACGCCAAGTGTGTGCCATCGGGTGAGAATGCGACTGAACGGACTGCGCCGCCATGGCCCTCGAGCTTTGAGATCTGTTGTCTTGTCACCACATCCCATAACCGGACGAATCCCGGATCAGCCGAACTGTTACCACCCCACGACCCTGATGCGAGTATTGTACCATCCGGCGAGAAGGCCACAGACTCAACTACGTGCATATCAGATAGCGTAGCGATATTATGGCGAGTCCCAACTTCCCACAGTTTGATCGTGCGGTCCCGTGATCCGGTCGCAAGAATCGTGCCATCAGGAGAGAATGCTAACGACGTAACCAAATGTCTGTGTCCGTGAAGTGTACCAATCTTTCGATGTGTCGCGACGTCCCACATCTCGATCGCTCTACTATTCGAGCCAACCGCTAGAATTGCGCCGTTGGGGGAGAAGGCAACAGAGCGAACCAAATGTGTATGCTGGAGTGTGGCAATATCACGGCGTGTCGCGACATCCCAAAGGATTACGGTGCTATCCGCCGACCCTGAAGCGATCATCTGGCCATCAGGAGAAAAGGCGACGGAACGGACGACGCGTCTATGCCCCCGCAGGCTGTTGTCGTTCGGAAAGGCAACCGAACCTGTCGCCACTGCGGCGAAAGCCACAGCATCGAGACCAGCAACACTCGCCACGACGACGGTTGTCCCCGGATTCGTCCCAAGTCTCATCCTGACTGCTGCCCTGCCGTTGGCATCTGTGGTTGCTATCTCAGCAGTGGATCTCCCACTGAGTCTCCCGTCGCCGGCAGTGACAGTAAACGCGACCTGCACTCCTTGTAGGGGATTGCCATTATGATCTCTTACCTCAACGACAAACGGGTTCGCCAACTCTGAACCCGTCGATGACTGCTGGTTTTGCCCGGAGATTATTTGTAGCGACTGAGGCTCCAGTAGACGGGATGTCCATTCGGACAGGTCCCATAGCATGACGGTGCCTTCCGCGTCCCAACCGCCTCCTCCGGATGCAAGGATTGACCCCCCAGGTGAGAAGGCGATAGAATGTACAGGATACGCCCGATCTGCCTGTTCATCAACATGCCTTAATGTTTTAAGAAGTCGTTGTGTTTCCACGTCCCACAGCTTGATCGTATTCAGGGATCCGGTGGCTTCTGACCCAGTTACGCGATACTGCGAACCCGATGCAAGCAGTTTGCCATCAGGAGAAAATGCTACTGAACGAATCTCAGACTGATGCCCTTCAAATGTGGCGATGTTTGATTTCGTAGAGATATCCCATAGCTTGACCAGTTCATCATTCGATCCAGAAACGAGCGTCTTTCCACTGGGTGAAAACGCTACAGACGTTACGCTTGCGCTATGCCCGGCTAGGATGCCGATTTGTCGTCTCGTATGCACGTCCCACAGCCAGATTTCTCCGGCATATTCTGAATTCGGACCACCCCATGAACCTGCAGCAAGGGTTTTGCCATCGGGTGAGAATGCCACGGACTCGACCATATTGTTATGACTGAGATTGGCTAGAGTTGCTCGTGTCGCAATA
The DNA here is from genome assembly GCA_963662665.2 of Candidatus Latescibacterota bacterium. GTDB lineage: Bacteria > Latescibacterota > UBA2968 > UBA2968 > JAAXHE01. Next base: position 6,161 of record CAXXJS010000032.1, on the reverse strand, counting down.
TCCCACAGCCTAACCTGTCCAAATGACGACGCAGCAAGAGTACTTCCATCTTGTGCGAATGCCACAGATGTCACAGAAGATCTAAGTGATCCAAGTGTAGTGACATTCGCTTGCCTCGATGTCAGATCGAATAGGTTAACAGCATTACTATTCGATCCAACTGCCAGCGTTTTTCCATTTGGCTCAAACGCCAGAGAATTAACTTGATACGTAAGACCTATCGTGTTGAGATTGCGGTGTGTCACAACGTCCCACAGCTTTAGTGTGCTGTCTCCAGACGTCGATGCCAGTGTATTTCCGATCGGTGCAAACGCTACAGAGCGAACGGGACGACGATGTCCCTTGAGGGATGCGATTGATAAATCTGCGGGTGGAAATCGCGTCCACGTGAATGTGACTTCGTTTTGCTTTACATTCCCTTCAGTATCCACGGCGTAGATCGTAATCGGATGCTCGTCGTGGTACGAAGAAGTCATTCTCCATTCAGATGGAATAACACCGTCGTATTCGAATTCCACGATGTTGCTTGTCTGACCCCTCAATCCACGACAGGCTTTAACTTCAAGAAATCCTGCTGCCGGGTGTGGTTCGTTTGTCTTAACGAGCAGAACTACCTGGTGGAGTCCATCTGAATCGCTGACTCTAAATCGCAACTGCATGGTCGGCGAGTTTTGTAGTCTGAATAATTCACAAAAAAGGTAGTTTCCTTACCCAAATCATTGTATTATATTATGGTTACGCGAATAACCTGATAACAATGAACCGGGAGGAAACTACCGTGGCAGGTCAAGATAAACAACAAAGGATGTCTTTCGCAAGTGTTTCTGGCAAACGGGTGGAAGCCACCTTCGACGGGGGCATGCTGACCAGCGACACCGGGGCGATGCTGCTTCGAGAGGTGGAATCCAAAATCGGCATTTTGTGTCGGATCGTCGAGGCGATAACAGATCGTCGGCATCCAAGTTACGTGGATCACCCGTCGGTGGACCTGCTGACTCAGCGTGTCTTTCAGATGGCGTGTGGGTATGAGGATGCGAACGACTGCAATACGTTGCGTAGCGACCCCGGCTTCAAGGCGGCCTGCGATCGGTTGCCGGTCACCGGTGCAAACCTGGCCAGTCAACCCACGATGAGTCGGTTCGAGAACCGGATCACCAGAGGTGACTTATATCGGATCGCGACGGCCTTTGCCGATGCGTTTATCGCCTCGTATAAGCACCCCCCCGAAGCCATCCTGTTGGATATCGATGACACGGAAGACAAGGTGTATGGATCCCAGCAGTTGTCGTTATTCAATGCGTATTTCAAGGGCTATTGCTACCAACCCCTGCATATCTATGAAGGGCAAACCGGCAAGTTGATCACGACGGTCTTGCGTCCGGGCCGCCGACCCACGGGCAAAGAGATCGTGTCGATTCTCAAACGGGTGATCGCCTACCTGCGTCACGCATGGCCCGATGTCAAGATCCTGCTGCGTGGCGATTCACACTTTTCGTGTCCGGAAGTACACACGATGTGTGACGAAAACGATGTGTTTTTTATCCTCGGACAAGGCGGAAACGCGGTGCTGCTGCGATTGGCACAGCCCTTGATGGACCAGGCCAAAGCGCTGTATGCAGATGGGGGAAAACCTGTTCGCCTGTATCGCTGTTGGGACTATCAGGCCGGCAGCTGGTCTTCCCCACGCCGCATCATCTGCAAGGCAGAAGTCACCCCGCAAGGTCACAATATCCGATTCGTGGTCACCAACCTGAACGGCGCACAACCGTCATTCATCTACAAAACCGCTTATTGCTCACGCGGCAGGATGGAAAACTTCATCAAGAATCACAAGACCTTTCTGCATTCCGATCGCACCTCTTGCCACACCTTCCACGCCAATCACTTCCGGCTCTTTCTCCACAGCGCCGCCTATGTGTTGGTACACGCCCTGGCCCATATCGGGTTGCGCGGCACCACGTGGACGAACGCCCAGTTTAATACGCTGCAAAACCGCATCTTGAAAGTCGCCGGGCGCGTTTGTGAACTGAAAACCAAAATCACGTTCCATCTGCCAACGGCGTTTCCACTCAAACACCTCTATCGAACCATGCTCTACAATCTGGGAACCGCCATGCCATAACGTTTCCATCTGGAACAGGCCGCCTTCACGTCTTGATTGCTACCACCAAAAGCAATGGAGAAGTCTGTGCTCTTGGCAGTCACAACAAGGTCATCCTGACGCCTCCACGCGACCCTGCTACAAAAATACACCCTGAAATCGCTTGAAAACGCCAGTTCCGCACAGCCAGCTTTCTCCTGCGTTCTTAGACTCACTCGAAAGCTGCTTCTGCTGCACGAATCTGCAATCCCTGACGATTCATGAATAGGTCAGGGTAGATGACTCGTTGGAGAAATGAGTGCGACTGAAGGTGGCCTTACTTCGCGTTCCGCGACATCTGAATTGAAGTAAGGATGTACTGCCAAGAACTCGCTATTGCAAGCCGACAGCCTCTCCCTCTCTCTTGGTGTCTGCAAGCCTTCACGACCGTAAGACATGATATAAGCGTAGTGTTTGAAATTGTGCATCAAGCCAAATGCATGTCCGAGTTCGTGGGCTGCAGTCCCGAATGAAAATTCACCATGAATCAACCCAAAGCCACCTACTTTCCCCAGATTGGCACCAACTCCCGCAGCACTTTCACCACCGCCGGTACCAATTTTGTTTGTACTATTGTCGATGACAAGAAGGCAAACATTCTCATCAAGATCAAAGACCAGTTCAACCTCGTCAAGCACTGCCCGAGATGTGTTGTCAATATAGTGACTATCAGGGTATTGCCCGTCCAAACGATGGACGATTGGTTCCCCCGATGCATCGGATTCGAAGGCAAACGTCTTGTAGCCATATCCGTACCCCTGCATTTGCTCGCCGTAGAAGGTCTGAATCTGACGAATCGTCCTCTTCATAGAGTCCACCACGCTGGCGCGGTACGGGCGGTCGTTGGGGAGAAAGTAGATCATGCGGACCGTCCGTGAGGGTCCGACGTTTAGATTCAACGTCTGTTTGCTCGCGGCATAGATGCTGTCGCGCGCCTGCATTTCGTCGATGTCGAGAGGCAGACAGAAGTGGACGCTTTCAGCTGGCGCCGGAGAGGCGTAGCCCAATGAGCTGAAACAAACACAGATAGACGCGTATACACACATCAGAAAACATATTCTTCGCATCGGTTTATGCTCCCTGTGGGCTTGATTGATGGAAAATTCTGCCGGTTCGGAAGGCACAGTGTAGTCTGATGGCGACCGCAATGTCAAGACCTACGTGAGGCGAAACGTGGTGGCCATGAACCGGATTCCGGCCTCACGAATCTCGTTGAAGAAGTCCACAGATCGCCGATGACCATTTTACCGTGTCATAAGCTGTCTGGCGCAGAGCAGGCTTCGATCCGTGGGTATCGCCCATCGCGCGGCGGAGTACCTGGAGAGCGTGGGCCGCGTGGTTGCAGGATTTCTTCATGTGGTCAACTGCGGCTGAAACATCCTCAGGCTTCATGCCAGCGCTAACGAATTCCTCCCTCATCGCCTCGAATACGCCGAACCGCTTAAGGGCCGTGTTTACTTTTGTCTGAAATGAAGCTTGTCCCGGGTTTCCAAGACTGAGATTTTCATAAATGGCTTGGGTCACCAAGTCCACTGCGCCGCAGGCCGATGTGATTGCACCACTGTAGTCACCATCGATAAGTCGAGACATGGCTCGGCCAATCTCGTTCGCGGCAGATTTTGGGATAAACCCGGCCTCCCGTGCATCGATTTCGTGCACAGGGATGAAGTTGCCATCTATAAACTGATAACCGTGACGGCCCAGAATTTCCTTTGTACTGGTCTGCAAATCAGGACTGTGTTCCATCAGTCGCTCTGCTAAAATACGCAATGCCGTCTCTTGTGCAGAATCGCTCATTTGCCGGAACAGCCCATCCACTGCCGGCATCACCTCGGCTCGGCTTCCGAGGCCACTTTGTGCTTCGGCTTTGGCAGTAATCTTAGAGACGTCGAACCCTGCCGCGGCGACTGTATTTCTGATGTTTTGGATCGATAGATTGTTCAGTTCGGATCGTAGGGCGGCGTATAGCCGTTTCTTATCTTCCACCGGTATTGACATAGTTTTCCTCCCATTAGGTAATCGCTCGCCCCTCCACACAAGCCAAACGGTTACGCTCTGGTGGTCACTTCACCGGCCGTTATGGCGGATACGCCGGAACGCGATTCTCGAAAGTCGGCTATATCCTTTTGGCAGCGCACCTTTCAAAAGACAAGGACGATTTGAGTTTTCAATGAGTGTGAGTCTTGGATCCAAGGGCATCTCTCAATTTTCTTCAAGGATGTCCCGTAGGCGTTTTAGGACTTCCTGCCATTCTCTTGTGACAAGTTCAATAAACGCGTCTGCCAGTCCGGTGTTCTTGTAGCTTTCATCATTAAACCACTCTTTCTGGTGATTCGATACTCGATCACGATACCCTATACCTCTACCCCACTCCCTATCGCAATTCGCCCAGAGTGTTCCGTCAGGTTTTAAATATCCGGTATGAATTGTCGTTCCAAGATGCTGACATTTCTGTAGAAGATCTTCCGTCCCGGATTCGAGGATATGGCGGGCTTGTCGCAGCAGACTGTAAGCGACCTCTAACTCAGGGTCCTGGAGAAGATTGTCAGCGACCGCTTTAAACTGTTCCAATTTGGTTCCCACAGCAACCGCCGCCACTGAACGAGCACCGTAGCCGAGTTGATGTGAATAATCAAGGTTGTACCATACCCCCTGTCGCCGAACGCTTGCCCGTAATGAACTGGCGTGTGCATTATTGATGGCGGAGAGCAAACTATCCTCTATTTGCGAAGGGAAGTCCCCGATTTCCCGGTTGTTTCTTCGCCATCTGATTAGAGAGTTGGCCGCTTTTCGCTGTATATCATGGACCTGCGTTTTTTCGTAATTTTGCACGAGATAATTGGTACCATCTATCGCTTGTTTGAGATTTTCTCGATGTCTTTGTCTGAGGCTAGTAACCAATTCCAACAAGAAGACACTGAGCCGTTCGGGCGCATCATCAAGCGCATTAAAAAACCCCACGGAGATGTCGGGAACGTTCAGAGCCCCTATACGCATTTCAACTTGCTCGCTTTTCAGATCATACCCGTCATCCTTCGTTTCTGCCGAAAATCCCGCGTCATCCTTGACAGCTAGGGCTTCACCAGGTCGCGGCAAGGCCAACACCGCGACCTTAGTCTGTAAATTGACAACACGCCCTTTTTTCGCCCTTTCCAAAAGCTGTTGCACCGATATCGAGGGCGCAGCGTTGAACGAAGAACAAAGTATCACAATGGTGTTAGGGGCACTTAGATGTTCTTCCAAATCCCTTCGTTCGGCTGTACGATCAATGCCCTTTGTGTCCACAATACGGATAGACAGCGAATCCTCCCCAAGAATTAGCTGAGGCACGGTGATCTCAATGCGCTTGGGTATGGAGAATTCGGGATGTCTTCCGTTGTTCACCTCCTCGAAATTCTTCTTTAACCACTGTAGGGGTTCGTTGCCAGCGTGGTCGGAATGCCGTAGTTCGCGCCTTGTTCTTTTCTGGAGAGCCATTCTCGTCAAGATTTCAACCGCGAGAGCAGACGAGTCTGCGATTTTATCCGTTAGCTCCTTTGCGGAGTCCACGGTTACCCGTACTCTCTTACCGTCAGGTTTGGTGTCTCTTTTAACTTTCCTGGTTAGTCCGCTCATGTTTCGGATTGCCCGCTCTATCTCTTTTGAGGTCCCGTGAGAATCAATGTCTTCTGTTTCCACCTCTCGATTCGCGTTTGATGAACGCTTGAGGAAATGAGCGAACTCAATAACCTCTCTCCGAAGTTCGCTTTCGCCCATGGGTTCTACGACGAACCCATAGTGAGGTCCATGTGCGAGATGGACTTCGCATATCGTCACGCCGCCGCCGCCTACTTCAAGTACGGGCATGTGAGTTCTATCCTTTTGTACCTCAAGGTCAGATACGCGGCATATAGCGGTGGATTTTCCTACGCCGATATCTCCAACAAACGCAACAGTGTGCTCAGTCCCCAAGACGAGGTTTGCGGCGTTCATTAGTTCGTCACGGAACTCTTCTAGGCGCCTTACGAATACGTTTTTTATG
>CAXXJS010000031.1:0-144582 GCA_963662665.2 Candidatus Latescibacterota bacterium | reverse complement strand
CCGCAGCCACAAAATCCACGTAAGAGGTATTCACGTCGGGTGGCTGGATCTCCAGCTTCATTCGCCGGCATTCTTCAATCACAACCACCATTCGATCGATATTGCCAATCTCGCCGTTCATGCTGGCGGCCATATATTCCTGAGGATAATTCGCCTTGAGGTAGGCGTTTCGGTAAGCAACCACCGCATATGCCGCCGCGTGTGCTTTCGGAAACGCGTATCCCGCGAAAACCTCAATATCTGCGAAGATCTTCCCGGCGAGCTTCAGTTCCACACCGTGTGTTTTGCACCCGTCGATAAATGCGTCTTTCTGCCGGGCCATTTCCTCGGGCTTCTTCTTGCCCATTGCGTCGCGAAGGATATCGGCCTGGCCGAGGCTGAAGCCGGCCAGGACCTGCACAATCTGCATCACCTGCTCCTGGTACACCATGATCCCGTACGTATCCTTCAGGATGGGCTCCATTTTCGGATGGTCGTAGACCACCTCTTCCTTTCCGTGCTTGCGTGCGACAAAGTTCGGGATATACTGCATCGGCCCCGGGCGGTAGAGGGCGTTCATCGCGATGATGTCTTCGATGCAATCGGGTTTCAGCTGCACCAGATATTCGCGCATTCCCGGGCTTTCAAACTGGAACACGCCCACGGTTTCGCCGCGCCCGAACAGATCCAGGGTTTTCTTGTCGTCTTCAGGGATTCTTGTCAGGTCAAACGCAGGTTCCTTTTTCTTGATCAGATCCACCGTTTCGTCGGCAAGCGAGAGTTCCTTGAGCCCCAGGAAGTCCATTTTCAGAAGCCCGATATCCTCACAGGTCGGTCCGTCGAACTGGGTGGTCACTTTTCCGTCTTTCGGGGCTTTATAAAGCGGCACGAAATTCGTCAGATTGTCAGGTGCGATAATTACCGCTGCGGCATGTACGGATGCGTGCCGGGCAAGTCCTTCCAGCGCCTTCGCATGCCTGATGAGTTGCGCCTCCGGCCCACCGCCTTCGGCCATCTGTTTCAATTCCGGAACCTGCTGGATCGCCTTGTCGAGCGTCATCTTCAAGTCGTTGGGCACCAGCTTGGCTATCCGGTCGACCTCGCCGAACGACATATCATGTACGCGGCCCACGTCCCTGATTGCCGCCTTTGCCTTCAGGGTTCCGAACGTGATAATCTGGCAGACATTGCGTTGGCCGTACTTTTCGGATACGTATTTAATCACGTGGTCGCGTTTCTTGTCTGAAAAATCGATATCGATGTCGGGCAGGCTCACGCGTTCGGGGTTAAGAAACCGCTCGAACAGCAAATTGTACTTTATCGGATCCAGGTCGGTGATCCGGAGCGCATACGCCGCAAGGCTTCCGGCGCAGGAGCCACGGCCCGGCCCCACCGAGATTCCGTGCCCTTTTGCGTAGTTGACGTAGTCCCATACGATGAGGAAATATCCGGCGAGCCCCTTGCCTACAATCAGGTCCAGTTCGAATTCCAGCCGCTTGTGCAAGTCCGGCGAAATTGAATCGAATCGTCTTTCGAGACCCGCCCTGGCGAGATGCTTGAGATATTCGTCGGCCGACTCGAACTCCGCCGGCAATGGAAACTCGGGCGGAAGATAGTCTCCGAACGCGAGTTCTATATTGCTCTTTTCGGCTATCTCCAGCGTCCGCTCCACGGCATGCGGCATATCCGCAAAGAGCGTGTGCATTTCATCGGCTGACTTGAAGTATACGTCCGTCGGATAACACATCCGGCCGGGATCGTTAAGGGTCTTCCCGGTCTGCAGAGCCACGAGAACGGCGTGGGCTTCGTGATCGTCCGCTCCCAGAAAGTGGGAGTCGTTCGTGGCCACGAGCGGTACCCCCATTTCACTATGAAGCCGCAACAGGCCGTCGTTGATTCTGGGCTCTCTATCGATGCCATGTCTCTGGATTTCCAGGTAATAGTCATCACCGAATATTTCGAGATATTCCTCCACCGCGGACGTCGCGGAGGCTACGCCCTCGCGCTCGATCAGATGAGGTACTTCGCCGCTCAGGCATCCCGACAGGCAGACCAGACCCTCCGAATGTTCCCGCAACAGTTCCTTGTCGATTCTGGGATGATAGTAGAACCCCTCCATGTAGCCGGCGGAGACCAGTTTTACCAGGTTGTAATACCCGCGTGTGTCTTTCGCCAGCAGTACCAGGTGGTTTGACCCGCTTGGGATGCCCCGTGCCGGTTTCTTTTCGAACCGGCTTCCGATCGCACAATAGACCTCGCACCCGATGATTGGCTTGACGCCCGATTCTTTCATCGCCCTGTAAAAATCCACGGCTCCAAAGAGATTGCCGTGGTCGGTAATGGCGGCAGCGGGCATACCCCACTCGGCTGCCCTTTCCGCCAGATTGTCGATTTTGCAAGCGCCGTCCAGCAGGCTGTACATGCTGTGGCTATGGAGATGCACGAATTCGGCCACCGTGAGATTCTCCGGGTGTGACGGTTGGACGGGTCTTCTTCAGGAATGAAAAATGCCGCCTGGGGAAAGCGGGGAATATGTGAGGGGGAGCGGAAGAAATCTATACTCGCGGGCGTCAGTGGCGCGGCGCGTATGCAAATCTCAAAGTGGTATAATCTTACTTCCGGTCGAACCAAATGTCAAGCGGGAGATTGACAGGCTGGATGGCCGGAGACCGTCGGGAAAAAACAGCGTGAACGACGGACAGGTCGTTCATTCCGTACACGATAAAAAGGACTGGCGCGAACCGGGACTGACACCTTCCGTCTCGAAAAATCGCCGGTACCGGCCCATGAAGTTTCCGGTTATTGTGCGTTGCGCCGGCGTTTCGATGGCGTTTTTCAATTGAACTTCCTACGCCTTTCCGTTACCTTAAATCAAACCGGAATGAGGCGCCACGACTCCCGTCGCTGATTCAGGAATCCTTTTTTATGTCCGAACTTATGGAGATCCAGCCGTTCCGCCGGCCCGTTGATGCCGACGTGTCGGTGCCCGGCTCCAAGTCCTTCACCAACCGTGCGCTGTTGATCGCGGCGCTGGCTGACGGCAGGAGTTGTCTTACCGGCGCACTTCAAAGCGATGACACCCGGTATATGGCCGGCGCGCTTACGGCCCTCGGCGTGGACATCCAGGCAGGAAGGGAGAATTCCTTCACCATCGACGGCGCTGGAGGCCGTATTCCCGTCTCGAACGCTAAGCTCTTCGTGGGCAACTCAGGTACTACGTTCCGGTTTCTCACCGCATATCTCGGCCTGGGCAGCGGTAACTACACGCTGGACGGCGTCCCCCGAATGAGAGAACGCCCGATCCAGGATCTGATCGACAGCCTTCTTCCTCTCGGGGTTCACGCCCGCAGCATCTCAGACAACGGCTGTCCTCCGGTTGTTGTCCGTGCGTCCGGACTCGAAGGCGGGCGCACGCAGATTCCGGGAGACAGAAGCAGCCAATATCTCACGGCTCTCCTTCTGGTTGCGCCCTATGCGCGAAAGGACGTCGAGATCCGCGTTACCGGCGCACTGGTATCCAGACCCTACATCGACATGACTGCCCGCATCATGCGCGATTTCGGCGTAAGCGTCGCCGCGGAACCCGAAAACGTCTTCCGCGTGAAAGCGGGGCAGCGTTATACGCCTGCTGAGTATGCCATCGAGCCCGACGCTTCCAACGCATCCTATTTTTTCGCCGCGGCGGCATTGACCGGCGGCCGGATCAAAGTTCGCAACCTATCCCCGGAATCCGTACAGGGCGACATTGGATTCGTGGATGTTCTGAGCCGAATGGGCTGCGCCGTGAGCAAGCGGCCCGACGGAATCGAAGTCCGCGGCCCTGAACGGCTCTCCGGCATCGACGTGGACATGAACGCCATGCCGGACGTCGTTCAGACCCTTTGTGCACTCGCACCGTTCGCCTCGGAGCCGGTCACCGTGCGCAACATCGCAAATCTGCGCATCAAGGAAACCGACCGCATCGCCGCTGTCGTGGCCGAACTGACCAGGCTTGGGGTTCGCGCCGTCGCCCGGCCCGATGCACTGACCGTTCATCCCGCCGCGCGCTTGCGCCCGGCCGAACTCGACACCTACGACGATCACCGCATGGCCATGAGCATGGCGTTGATCGGCCTGAAAGCGGCGGGTATCGCAATACGGGATCCGGCCTGCGTTAACAAGACCTTTCCGTCGTACTTTCAATGCCTGGACGCGCTTCGGCAATAGAACCGGCGCCTGCTGTGGATCATTTTTCTATCGTCTCCGTCGTCTTTGCTTCACACCCGCTTTATTCCCGCGGCGTGTCCGTTCGCGTTCAAGGATTCTCTCTTTTATTGCCTGGAACCGGTGGGAATCCCTGGTCAAGCCTGCTCTAGGGGGCAGACCCTCGATCTGCGCACGCACGTTCTCCACCCGCTCCCGGCTGGGTGGATGGGTGGAAAACAAATTCTCGAACCGTCCCGGCTCGTCTTTCTGCATCGCCATCAGCTTTTCGAAAAACGTAGCCGTTCCATCCGGATCGATGCCCGATTTGTAAGTTGCGCCAACGGCAAACCGGTCTGCTTCACGCTCGGCGTCTCGCCCGTACTTCAACTGTCCCATACCGGTAGAAATCGCAGCGACCTGCCTGAGCATACGGCGCCTCATGGACCCGTCCTCTCCACTCAGGGTGGCGTCCAGAATCACGGCCGCGCCGAACTGCCTGCTGATCGCCCGGGCGCCGTGTTTTCCATCCACGTGGCCGATTTCGTGGCTGATTACCCCCGCCAGTTCCGACTCGTTCTCCGCGGTTGTGATGAGGCCCCTGTTCACGTACAACCAGCCGCCGGGAAGGGCGAAAGCGTTTACGGCATCCGTATCCACAACCTTGAAATAGTATGTCAGATTCGAGCGGCGGGAATGCCGCGCAAGCATCCTGCCAAGCCGGTTGATGTACGCCGTCACGACGGTGTCGTGGTAGAGCTTGAGATCCTGCTCGATCTCTTGCGCCGTTTGCCGGCCGATCTCGACTTCCTGCTCCGTACTCAATATATTGAAACGGCCCACCGCCGCGCAGGACACCATTGATCCCACCATGCATACAGCCGTCAACCGACGCAAGCCAGACATCTCCGGTATTACCTTTCGCAGTGTTCCGTCCAAAAAAAAACGAACCGAATTCAGCCGTCAGGTATCATCCATCGGTCTCGATCTGCAGCGTCCCCCGGCTTCCGTCCACGACAGCCGGAAGCCCGATTGGCAAGACGCGGCGTTCGGATCCGTGTCCGTACGGGAGTCCATCGAAGACAGGAACGGCAACTGTAGTAGAAAAATCACGGAGAACGTCGTCCACGGTGCCCTCCTCTTCCCGTTCCGGCTCGCAACCTTCGAACTGACCGAATACCACACCGGCGGCCCGCTCGAACACACCCGCCATCCGGAGTTGGGTCAGCATGCGGTCCACCCGGTACGGGGCCTCGTTCACGTCTTCCAGAAACAGCAGCGTACCGCGGGTATCCGGCAACTGGCCGGTCCCAACGAGCGACGCGATTACAGAAAGACAGCCGCCCAACAACCTTCCTTCCGCGCGAGTTCCCCGCAGCGGCATGACGCCCGCCATCGCCTCAAAGCGCCCCGTTGTGAGCGCGTCCCACAGCGATGTTTCCGTTGGTGCCGGCATTCCCGACTCGGTAACGTCCCCGCACAGCGTCACGCCGGTATAGCTCACCATTTCAGTACGCCTGTAAATTCCCAATTGCAGCGCGGTCGTGTCGCTGAACCCCACCAGGGGCTTCGGATATTTCCGGATTGCCACATAGTCAAGAGACCCCAGCACGCGCGCGGCCCCGAATCCACCACGGGACGTAAAGATGGCGCGGACCTCGGGGTCGTCGAACATCGCGTTCAAATCGGTCGCCCTGGCGAGATCGTGTCCCGCGAGGTACCGGTCCCGATCATAGACCGCCGAACCGACGCGTACCCGGTATCCCCGATTCCGCAGGTATGTCAGCCCCGGAAGCAGACGTTCCCTTTCAAACGATCCGGAGGGCGACACGATCCCGATCAGGTCGCCGCGTTGAATATATGGTGGAACAAACAGAAGAATTCTCCCAACAGCAGGTTAAACGACGCGCAGGCGAAAAACGTGCGCGGTCCGTCAGGTTGCGAACGACTTCAATATCCCGGCGGCGAAATCGGTCAGTGTGTCGTCGCGCGCTCCCATGATAACCACCCGGTCGCCGGGTCTCGCCTGTTCCGAAAACCAGCGTGCGATCTCTTTTCTCTCCTGGAAAAATGCCGCACGAATACCGTGTTCGCAAATCGCGTCAATCAGATCTTCCGACGAGATATCCCGCACAGCTGTGCCACCCGCATAAAATATCTCCGGCATTGCAAGCAGGTCATGCTTTTCCAGCCCATCCGAAAGAGCGGCGATCAAGCCATCCTTGAGAAACCGCGTTGGAGCGAATCCGGTTGGCTGAAACATAACCAGCAGCCGCCCCTGTTGTTCCCTGAGTGTCGCGAGAGACGCCGAAATCTTGTCGGGATTGTGCGCGAAGTCGTCGATCACAGTCACGCCGCCAGCGGTCCCCAGCACCTGCAGACGCCGCCGGATACCCGCAAAGTCAGCCAGCGCATCCGCCGATTGTCCGGTCGTGACGCCCAATAAAGAGCAGGCGGCCACGGCTGCCGCTGCATTGGAAATATTGTGCCTGCCCGGGATCAACATGCGAAATCCGACCCCTTCGATTTCAAACGCCACGCCATCCGCGAGGGGTTGGACCTTCTCGGCGCAGACCTGCGCCCGGTCATTTTCCACGCCAAATCCGATGCCGTCCACGCCAAGGGCCACGGATGCCTCGCAGTCCATATTGATTACCGCGGCCCGACGGGCTTTTTGCGCGAATTCCCGAAACATCCCGATCAAAACCTCGAGCGGTTTGTGGTCCCGCGAAATATTGGTCAACACCGAAATCGAAGGCTCGTACAGGACAATCGTTCCGTCGCTCTCATCGGCCTCGATCACCGACAGGTCCGGACTGCCGCAGATTGCATTGCCGGTGAGCGATGGCGACTCATTCAGGAGCGCACCTCCCAGAATCACGGTAGGGTCTCTGCCCGTCCTCCTCAGAACGTGACCGATCATGCCGGCCACGGTGGTTTTTCCGCTCGTGCCGCCAACGGCGACCCCCGCCGCCCGGTTGAACAGCTCCGCCAGCACCTCCGCGCGTTTCCGGACGGGTTTCTCCCCGCGCAACGCGGCGCGCACGTCGGGGATGTCTTCTTCTACCGCCGCCGATACCACCAGTTCGTCCACCGCGTCGTCCACGCCGGAACCATCCTGGGGGTACAACGCGATGCCTCGCGACTCGAGCTGCTCGAAGAGTCTGTGGTTCTGTCCCTGGTCCCGGCTGCGGTCGGAACCGCGTACAGCGTGGCCGTGATGACGCAGCACTTGCGCCAGCGCGCTCATTCCACTGCCACCGATCCCGCAGAAAAAGACCGTTTTTCGGGCCGCCACGTCCTCTCCTTCCACCTTTCGCCGGAAACGCAAAGTAGGTACTGATTCCATGCTAAAGACCCGTACGTGTTTTGTCAAGGATACAAGAAAATCGAAGGACTCCGGAGAACCGGACATCGACCGTCGTCGTGCGCCGGCCAGCCCGTTGCCCCGCAGAACGGCCTGCCTGCCGAACAGATCATTCGAGACATGCGGCCGATGTCTTTCGCGAAGCGGAAACCGCATCCGTCCAGGTTGCTCGTCCACACAACGCAACCCGGGGTTCGCGGCAAAGTGGAAATCGTCCCGGACGCCAGTCACTATATGGCAGTCACGGGCCTTCTTCCATTGACACAACGCCGGGCGTACAGTATATTCAGACTTCTGGATCTGCAGCGAATTTCGCATTACAACCTCCTATTATACAAGGAGTTCTACATGGGCGGCAAGTTTCGTCACGTGCTGACCGACGTGGATCGCGCCCTCTGGGTGGAGTCCGGATATGTAGATGAGGAAACCCTGTCCATGGGGACGGGACATTCGTGGCGCGTGGAAAAGAAAACCCTTCAGGGTGGCCTCCAGGCTGGCGTCGACCTGATCGAAGTGGACAACGGCGCATTCTCATTCTTCATCGTGCCGACCCGGGGAATGGGCATCTGGAAAGGCAACTACAGGGGTATCCCTCTCGGCTGGGAATCCCCGGCACGCGACCTGGTTCATCCGGCTCACGTCGACGCCAACGACCGGGGAGGCCTCGGCTGGCTGAAGGGTTTCAACGAATGGATCGTTCGCTGCGGTCTGGAAAGCAACGGCGCGCCAACAAACGACGTCGTCATCGACAACAATGGGAACGAGGCCAACGTCTTCCTCCCGCTTCACGGAAAAATCGCAAACATTCCCGCACGCTACGTCGAGGTGTGCATCGACCTGGCGCCCCCGCATCGCATCTCCGTGACCGGGGTTGTAGACGAAACCATGATGTTCGGTCCCGCGTTGCGGTTGACCACCTGTATTTCCACGGTACCGGGCGCCAACACGTTCACTATTTCGGATAGAATTACGAATCTTAACAACAGACCCGCCGAACTGCAGATGTTATACCATTGTAACTATGGGCCTCCGCTGTTGGAAGAGGGCAGCGCCCTCGTAGCACCTCTCCGATCCGTATCCCCGAGAGACGCCATGGCGCAGAAAGGTGCGGACGCCTATAACAGGTTCGGGGCGCCGGAGCCAGGATTTGTTGAACAGGTCTATTTTTACGAACTGGCGGGAAAAAGGGGCAGCGGGCAGACGGCGATCCTCCTCAAGAACGCAAAGGGAGACCTTGGATCCAGCCTTCACTATTCGCTCAAACAACTGCCCTGCTTTACGCTTTGGAAAAACACTGCGGCAACCGAAGACGGATACGTAACCGGTCTGGAACCCGCTACCAACTACCCCAATCCCAAACCGTTCGAGCGAAGTCATGGTCGCGTTGCCACGCTCGAAGCCGGCGAGACCCGCAAATTGGAACTTACGGTTGCCGTCTACGACAGCAGGAAAAAGGTCAGGAACGTGGAACGGGCGATCAAGCAGATTCAGAAGAACGTTAAATCCAGGGTTTCCCTGACGCCCCTAAAGACATTTTCCAACGCCGATCAGGGAGACAGATTACCTTGATTCGGCCGGGGAGTCGCCCGGTTCGCGCAATCCGCGCGCATCGTCCGGGCTTTATCATTACAAGACAGACGGAAGCGATGGTCCCAGCCGATCAGGCCGTGAAAACGCCGAAAGGATTCCATTCGTGAGTTCCACACCGACTTTCCAGGATCTTATCCTCCGCCTCCAGCGATTCTGGGCGGATAACGGGTGTATCATCTGGCAGCCGCTAAGCGAAAAGGTGGGCGCAGGTACGTGGAATCCCGGTACCGCGCTTCGCGTACTCGGACCCGAGCCCTGGAACGTGGCCTACGTTGAGCCCAGCTTCCGTCCCGACGACGGCCGATTCGGCGAGAATCCGAACCGGATGCAGATGCACACGCAGTTTCAGGTTGTTCTCAAACCCGAACCAGGCAACCCCCAGGAACTCTACCTGGAGAGCCTGGAGGCGTTGGGTCTGATCCGTGGGCAACACGACGTCCGTTTCGTGGAAGACAACTGGGAATCGCCCGGGCTGGGCGCGTGGGGCCTGGGCTGGGAGGTCTGGCTGGACGGCCTGGAAATCACCCAGTTCACGTATTTCCAGCAGGCCGGCGGCATGTCGCTCGATCCCGTGTCCGTGGAAATCACCTACGGTATGGAACGAATCGCCATGTATGTACAGGACGTGCGCGAAGTATGGCAACTCCGCTGGAATGAGCGCGTATCCTACGGGGATATTCTCAGACAGCAGGAAGTGGAGTATTGCAACTACGAGTTCCATTACGCAAACGTCGAACGCCTGCAGACGATGTTCAATCTCTACCTCGAGGAAGCCAGAGCGGCAATAGACCGCAATCTCGTCATTCCCGCACACGACTACGTATTGCGGTGCTCTCACACCTTCAACCTTCTGGATACCCGGGGGGCCATTGGCGTTACCGAACGTGCACGGTACTTCGCCCGGATCCGCGATCTGGCAAGACAGGTCGCAGAGGGCTTTGTCAGCCAGCGCGAAGCTTCCGGCCATCCCCTTATCAAGAAAACTGAGGACGCGGCGGTCCCTCAGCCGCAACGGAACTTTAAATCCCTGGAGCGGGCCGACCTTCTGCTGGAAATCGGATCAGAGGAACTTCCGCCCCACGACGTGCGGTCCGGCATCGAGCAACTCGAAAAACGTCTGCCCGCGCTTCTCATGGAACAGAGGCTTGGATACGGCGGCGTCGAAATTTCGGGCACACCAAGACGGCTGGTCGCCTGCGTCAGGGACCTTGAGGGTCGTCAGCCGGACCGTGAACGGGAAGTGCGCGGCCCGGCTGTCAAGGCTGCATACGACGGCGGTGGAAAACCCACGCGCGCGCTTGAAGGATTCTGTCGCGGGCAGGGAATCCCTCCAGGTTCCGTGGAACACCGGAGAGACGACAAAGGCGTTGCGTACGTCTACGCGCGGCGCCACGAATCCGGACTCGAAACGCAGGAAATCCTCACGCAACTCCTTCCGAAACTGATTGCGGGCCTGAACTTCCCGAAAACGATGCGCTGGGACTCCGATGGATTCGCTTATCCCCGACCTCTCCGATGGATTGTCGCTCTTTTTGGCAACCAGATTATCCCGTTCCACTTCGCCCGGATCCCGAGTGGACGCACCAGCCGTGGATCGAGGCCAGATGGCGCCCCACGCGTCCCGCTGGAATCTGCCGGCAGGTACCATCGTCAGATGGAAGAACGAGGCCTGATTGTGAACCGCGATCGGCGAAGACAAGCCATCTGGAAACAGGTTCTCGAACAGGCGCGTCTGGTGGGCGGAAGCGTACAAAAAGATCCGGATCTACTCGACGAAGTTACCGACCTGGTCGAAGCGCCCTTCGCGTTGCGCGGCGGTTTCGATGAATCCCATCTTGAACTACCGGAGGAGGTTCTGGTTACCGTACTCAAGAAATACCAGCGCAACTTCCCTGTCGTTCACCCGCACACCGGCAGGCTAATGCCCTGGTTCGTGGCCGTATCCAACGGCCGGCCGGCCGATTCCGGCCCCGTCGTGCGCGGGAACGAGAGCGTCGTTCGCGCCAGATATGCAGACGCCGCCTTCTTTTACAGGGAAGACGGCCGAAAACCCCTGGAAGACTACCTGCCGAGGTTGGATACCCTCACCTACCAGGAGAAACTGGGTTCCGTAAGGGACAAGAGCCAGCGAATCGAGCGACTACTCGCCGTTGTTGCAAACGATCTGGGTCTAACGGAACATGGAACGAACACTGCGAAAAGAGCAGCCCGTCTCTGCAAAGCCGACCTGGCAACCGGTATGGTGGTTGAAATAACGGCCCTCCAGGGCGTAATGGGCCGTTACTACGCCCTGTCGTCCGGCGAGACCGACGCAGTGGCCGCAGCCATCCAGGAACACTATCTCCCCCGGTTTCCGGGCGATGTACTGCCTTCGAGCGAATCTGGATTTGCGGTTTCCGTAGCCGACCGGCTGGACAGCCTGGCCGGCCTGTTCTGCGCCGGAATCAAGCCCCGGTCTACAGCCGATCCCTTTGGGCTGCGACGGGACGCGCTGGGCCTTCTGGCACTACTCATCGGGAGACGTTGTCATTTCTCCCTGAAGAAAGGCCTGGAGGCGGCGGCAACGGGTTTGCCTATCCGAATCGATTCCGATCGACTTAGCGACGCACATGAGTTCATCCTGCGCCGCCTGGGCGTACAGCTGAAAGAGGAAGGTTTTCGCCACGACGTCGTCGAGGCCACGCTTGCGGGCGGATGCGACGCCCCTTTCGGGTTCCGCCGCATCGTGGAAGGCCTCGATCGCATGGTACGTTCGGAAGACTGGACGGAAACGCTTCATGCGTATGCGCGTTGCAAACGGATTGTTCGGAACCTGGATGAAATCCATCCATTGAATCCGGACGCGGATCCAGCCCCTTCCTCGCGCAGCTTGGATCAGAATTGGCGGGTCGCCCGCCGCAGCATGGATCGTTCGGAAATCAAAATCGAAACCCTGGAAAGGGTGCTGGCCGACCTGCGCGATCCAATTAACGGCTTCTTCGAGGAAGTCCTGGTGATGGATGAAGATCCCGTGCTTCGCCGCGCCCGCCTTGCTCTGGTTCAGCGGATTGCCTCTCTTGCGGACGGCATTGCGGACCTGAGCAGGCTGGAGGGATTCTAAGGCGGAATCACGTCGCGCATTCGTCGGACTGATTCTCCCGGAAACACCTTTTCAACTTGCCGCGAATTCGATCGAACCCGCCGTGGCGCGACACCAGATCTCATGTGGCGCAGGCGACGACCGACTCTTCAGTAGCTTGTTTGTTCTCATGCGCATCGTCACGGGTAAACTTAAAGGCCGGATCATTCCGTTTGACGTCGGGAAACACGACGACGCCCGTGTAACGCCG
This sequence comes from Candidatus Latescibacterota bacterium, assembly GCA_963662665.2. Taxonomy (GTDB): domain Bacteria; phylum Latescibacterota; class UBA2968; order UBA2968; genus JAAXHE01. The sequence continues at coordinate 132,135 of CAXXJS010000031.1, read as the reverse complement.
GGAAGGATCAAAGAGGCCGCATTCACGATTCTGGGCGCCAGCCTTGAGCACGTTTATTTTCTCGACCTCTTTTCCTGTTCGGGTCAGATCGGACTCGAGGCGTACAGCCGGGGCGCAAGGGTGCTTCTGAACGAAGCGAATCGCGGCAGGCACGGCTTTATTTCAAAGCTGCTGAATGACTGGGGTTTGGAAAAACAGATCCGCCTGCTGAATCAGCCCGTCGAGAGACTCGTGCCGCTGCTTGAGTCGGAACAACGGCATTTTGACGTTATATACGCGGACCCGCCTTACCTGCAACGACTGAACGACGTTCCGTTCGCCCTCGCGGTGCTCACCCGTCTGAGCGGATCCGCGCTTGTTGCTCCGTCGGGACACATCCTCATTCAACACGTCGCAGACCTGGAGTTGCCCGCAGCCGCGCGGCGCCTGTCATTGCGCATGCGGAAGACCTACGGCGGCACTTCGTTATCCATCTACCGGAAGGTTGGCCGAGGCCAGTAAAGTAAGCCCCTGACAGCCCGTTGAAAAAGTCCATCCGGGCTGCGTCCGGCTCATGTGGTCGAAGACAAGGCGCGACTTTTTCAACGGATTGCTAACCGGAATATGCATTTGCTTCTGTACCGGATTGCGCGTATCTTTTTAACATTCAACCCCTATTCGGAAAGGAGCCGACCAGATGGATACCATGCACGAGTCCATCGAATTCCGTCCACGCGGGCGAACGCTTGCCATGGGCGGTATCCCCTGGCTGCCACGGATTACGGACAAAGCCCGGGCCATGCTGCGGAACAACATCGGCGACTACGTCTACCCGTGACCGGCCGACCGGAAGTTCCTGGAGGAACTCGGCATGCCGGCAGAGGAATTCACGCAAATCGTGTCCGAATGCAAATTGGACGTGGAAGTCATCGAACGCGTCCGGCCCTATTACGAAAAGTCACAAGAGTAGAATGGAAACAGAAAAGCCGCCACGCGTTGCGTGGCGGCTTCGCCCGTTTATCTTCGAATCAGTAGATTAACGCCGCCCGCCTTCCGGCAGGGCCTGCCGTGCCAGCGCCCGGACCTCACCTGCCCCCATCTGAAGCAAGCCGTCAATGCCGATCACGTCGGCCGCGAAGAGCTGCGGACACTCCTCGGCAGCCATATCGTATGCTTCCTGGACATCGTAATTCACCCCTCTGTATCGGTAGAGATGCCCCAGGCTCTCCAGCTGTCCGCTTCGTCTGAGCGAATTCGTCACGCCCATCTTGAAATAATACAACTGCCGATCTCTCTTGTCTCCCCACCTCAACGTATCCGGTTCCGGGATATATGCCATCGACCTGTCCAGTTCCTCCTGGAAGGCCTCGATCCGGCCGTCGACCATCTTCAGCAGCCCTCGAAGGACCTCCCTGCGAGCGGCTTCTCTTTCATCCTCGAGCATATCCTGTAGCACCAGTGCGGCCTTGCCGTAAAACACGTAACGATCGCGCTTCCCCGCGCCGAAGAGATCCATTTCAATGGCTTCGGCTTTGCGCGCAAGCGCCTCCAGGTCAAGATGGTCATCGCCCACACCGGCGTAATCGTCGTCCACACGCGCAACCTGAATTCCCACCAGCAACGCCTGCTCGACAATCTGCATCATGGTTTCCGCCGGATCAAGAACCCTCAGATTGCGGGACTGTTCTTCAGGGGCGCCCGTTCCGCCGCCGTCGCGTGTATACCCACGGCTGACCAGTACCTGTTCCGCCTCGATCCCCATGCGGGTCAACAATTCGTGTAGCACGCCTCCCAATTTCGGATGTCTCACCGCCGGCAGGTGTTCCGTACGGCCTTCGGTCACCATATCAGCCACCTCTGCCGCCAGCGCTTCGTCTCCCTGAGGATTTCTCTCGATTCTCAGACTCCTTCCTCGCGTCAGACTGAAGACAACTGCGAGAATCAAGAGTACAGCCAGACCGACGTAGATCATTTCCGGCAATCTCCGTATGCTAAGCTCGGAACAGTTCTCCCATTCGGCGGCCCAGGAACCTTCCGGCCAGAAAGAGGCTGAGCATGAGAAGCAGCATTCCCAGCATACCCATTGCGCTGGCAATATATGGACCATCAGCGATTCTGCCCATCAGTGCGTAGATGGCTTTTGTAATGGGGTAATATTGCGCCTTCAACGCAAGTATCAGACTATCGCTGACTTCAAGCATGGCAAAAGAAAAACAGAGAATGGCCCCGGCGACCAGATTGGCCAGGATGAGCGGGAAGGTAATCTGCAGGGTCGTCCGAAGGGGTGAAGCGCCCATATTCCGGGCGGCTTCCTCAAGGGCCACACTCGTTTGCTGGAATCCGGCGTAGGCCGACCTGACCATATATGGCAGTCGTCTGACCGCGTATGCGATAACAAGCAGTGGTACGGGATTGTGTCTTGCATCCAGAATGGTGCCCGAATATCCCGCCAGATATCCGAAGGCCAGCACCGGCCCCGGCAGGGCCAGCGGTAACATCGCAACCGAATCAAGCGCACCCCGGAACGGGACACGGGTGCGGGCAAGCAGATAGGCAATGGCTATCCCAAGGATCACGTCGCAAAACGTGCTCAACGTACTCAACATCAGGCTCATTGTAATGCTGGGGCCGGCTATCGGATGCCGATAGACCAGCGGATAGTACTTGCCTGTGATTTCCTGGGGCCAGATCGACATGAACCAGCGCTCTGAAATCGAGGTGAGAAAAACGCTCATGTGAGGAATCAGCGCGATAGCCGTCAATGATACCATAATCGCGTAGATCAGCGCGGTCATCCTGTTGGAGGCACGACGCGTTGCGGACCCCACGTGACCACGCGCCACCATTTCGTACCGTTTGTTGCCGAGCAACAGTTTGGACAGATAGAAAAACAACACGGTCAGCAATAGCAGGAATACCACGAGCGCGTAGGCCATGGGATTTTCGTTGATGTCTGAAATGGCGTTGAATATCTCGACCATCACGACCTGCCGATAGTTGAAAATCAGCGGTGTCCCCAGGTCCGTAAACGCCCATATGAAGACAATGATCGCGCCGGCAAAATATCCAGGCAACATCAGCGGAAACGTCACGGTGCGAAAGAGCCGGAACCCGCTGGCGCCCATATTGCGGGCGGCTTCCTCGAGGCTGGGATCGACATTAGCCAGCGCCGCGGCCACGTTCAGGAACATGATGGGATAAAGGTGTAACACCTGCAGAATGACCACACCCGTAAACCCGCCGCCGAACCAATCGATCGGTTGATCCACGATTCCCAGTTTGATCAGAAACAGGTTGATGGATCCGAATCGGGCGAACATCTGTTTCATCCCGATCGCGCCTACGAAAGGCGGCAGGACCATCGGCACCAGGATCAGACCGTTGAGGAGGTTTTTTCCCCTGAAGTCATAACGTACCAGCAAGAATGCGATCGGCAGGCTCAGCAACGTGGTTGCAATGGTCGTGAACATGCCCAGGCGGAAACTGTTCAGGATCATTTCCCGATAGACCGGATTGCCCGCCATCAGCTTGAAGAACACGAGCGAGATTTCTCCGTTCACCCAGAGGGCCCGTACAAACGCATACCAGAGGGGATAGAAAAGAAAAAAAACAAAAAAAGCAAACAATCCCCCCAGAAAGAGGATCCTGGACCGGTTCAGGTCGTAACGATCAAGCAGAACTGTTTTCACCTTCGTCCCGAAGTATGGAAATCGCGTCCTGAGCGAACCGGATGCTGACTCGATCGCCCGGGAACGCTTTCTGAATAAGCGGGTGGTGGTCTACCAGTTTCACCTGCGTCCCGTCTGGCAGGTCAACAACATACTGTTCCATCTCGCCAAGATAGATCGTGTTCCGGATCGTTCCGCAAACGACATGATCTGCTTCGCCGGGCGGCCCCGTGAGGAATTCCATGGCCTCGGGCCGAATGGCGCATAACACGAGGTCGTCTTTCCTGATACCGTCGTAACCCGACCGTCCAAAGAACAACCCCGCGGCTGTCTCTACGCCGATTTTCTCGCCAAGTCGAACAACCCTTCCCGAAAGCAGATTGATTTCACCAATGAAATCCGCGACAAATCGGTTGTCGGGCCGCGAATACAACGTCCGGGGGGCGCCGGTCTGCACCACCCGCCCAGCTTGCATCACCGCGACACGACTGGCCATCGCAAGCGCCTCCTTCTGATCGTGGGTCACATAAATCATGGTGACGCCGAGGTTTCGATGGAGCGCCTGAATCTGTTCCCGCATCTCCAGCCGCAAGCGGGCATCGAGATTGGAGAGCGGCTCGTCCAGCAATACCACGTCGGGTTCGATTACCAGTGCACGCGCCAGCGCCACGCGCTGCTGCTGTCCGCCCGACAGCTGGTTGGGCGATCTGTCCCTGTAGGATTCCATTCGCACCATATCCAAAGCAGACCGGATCCGTTCAGTGCGTTCCCGGGGCGCAATGTTGCGCATGGAAAGTCCGTATTCCACGTTTTGCCAGACCGTCATGTGCGGCCAAAGCGCATAGTTCTGGAAGACCAGTCCCGTGTTCCGCTTTTCGGGCGGTACGTCGGTGATGTCCCGTTCGTCAAAAAACACCCGGCCGCGTTCCGGTCTGTAGAATCCGGCGATCAGTCTCAACAGCGTGGTTTTACCGCATCCCGAAGGTCCCAGCAGAAAGAAAAACTCCCCTTTTTTGATTTCCAGATCGACGCGTTCTACGGCGAAAACACTGCCGAATCGTTTGGAGACACCCTTCAGGCGAACACGAACCATTGACTGTCCTCAAGTCTGGAATTTACCGGGGCATTCCACTGGAGTACGGTCGCCGCCGGGGGGGGCCAGACCCATCATCCTCAGGAACCGGTGCATCCGCGACGGAACGTCCGCCAAAACATGACTGATGCGCACGAAATGATCAACAGCACCAGAATCGGTGTTGGAACAATAGAGATTTCAAGGGCACTCAGCAGAATAGCAACGCCGAATACCGCGGGTACGATGTATCGTCGAACCGATCGGGGCGAAATCTTTCCAAGGTAGAATACCATGGCCCCCGCAAGGCCCACGGGAAACAGGAGTGTCAGCCAGTTCAAAAGACGCGTCTGAATCGGAGGGTCGCCGCCGCCGTATTTTTTACGGGCGAATTCGGTCCAGGCCGCCAGGGTCTTGTTGCGCAGTTCCGGGTCCCGCCAGCGGGCGCCCAGCCTACCGCATGCTTCCTCGCTGACGGGTACAGCAGAGAGCCGGCCGATACTCTCGAGTGCAGTTCCTTCTTCAATCGCCTTTTTCCAGGCGTTCTGCAGCTGTTCATGGGAATCGATCACCATAACGCCGATCAGATCGTTTAACACGCGCCACCGGGCGGACGCCTTGTCTGAGTCATAGACGAGGTCCGACGTCCACTCGAACGGGTTCAACGAAACGGCGGCTTCATCGCTGTACCGCCGATAGAGGTCGGGCAATACCGTAAACCGGTTCAATGCCGTTTCCACGGGGCCGCCCGAAACTCCTTTTTTCAGAAACCAGAGTTTCTGGCCCGCATCCGACATGACAAACTCAACAAATCGCCGCGCCGCCGGGCGGTTCGGTGCGCCTTTAAGGATGGCCACGCCGTCGGGATTGACAATGGTCAGATTGTCGGGCATCGTGAATCCGATGTATTCTTCTCCTGCCTGGCTTACCTGGGCCCAGGCATAGAAGTCGATGGACAGACCGTAGGCCACTTCGCCAACGGCAACATCCTTGGGCGCCTGAGAGCCCCCGGACGTGAAGTTGCGGACATTCGCGCCCAGCGTCGTGATGACCTCCCAACCCCGCTCCCAGCCGTATGCCTGCAGCATCAACTCATAGGCCATGTGTACGCTGCCACTGCTTCTGGGATCTCCCGACCCCACCCACGAAAACAACCTCGCATCTCCCAGATCGGCCCAGGTTCGCGGTATCGGCAGTTTCACGAGCTCGAGTACTGCCCGGTTGTACACAATTCCGAAGCCCGCCAGGGTGGCGCCGTACCAGCGGTAGTCGGGATCGTAGAGCGGCACGCCGCCGATCTTCCGCGGCAGACGATTCAGTAGATCGACCGGAAGGCGATGGGTCGAGCAAAGGCCCATATCGGCAATTTCCATAAACGGATCCATGCCTCCGCCGAAGAAAATATCAATACCGATTCCACCCGGCGCACGCCTGTACTCCGATTTGATATATCTCAGAATGGAACTGGTGCCGCCGCCCACGTCGAGCCATTCCAGGACGATCTGCCGGCCGGTCAGCCTGGCGTAGTGAGATTTGAACGCCGTCTCGAATTCGTTCTGAACGCCGTCCGGATGCGGCGAAATCAATACCAGCCGATCCATCGCGAAAGGAGTGACGGGATTGAGCGTAAAGAAGCAAATCAACGGTAGAATTCGAAACTTCACGGCTGGCCCACCGGCTTCGATTGAGGTGCCTGTTTCCTTCCCGCAAACCCGGTCGAAATGGTACCGAAGACCCCCATCCCTGTCAATTTCTTTTTATTGTCTTCCGGCATTGCACATAACAAAAGCGTCTCAGTCCACAAGACTGAGACGCGTGTGGCAAGCGATGAAACAGACGGTTCACGGCCCGATATCCTCGACCTTTCCGATCCTGTTTCCGGACGGGTCGGAAAACCAGATCCCGCCGAGCCGATCAACCGTCAGCCGTCCGACGCCCGAGACCGAAGACGGCAACTCAAGAATCCGAACGCTGGACGACTCGGGATCGAATCGCGCGACGTATCGCGATTCATCACCTGCATACCAGATACGCCCATTCAGGTCCACGGCCAGGGAGGTTGGATCGGGCCCGTCTTCAGGCAGGATATAGCTCGCGAAATTTCCGGTCCCCAGAAGGTCCCACGTGTGCAACTGATAGGAATTCGCGGAAAACCAGATCTGTCCTCCGGCATCCAGTACGAACTGCCTGATGGTCAAATCCTGGACGGGTATCCCGATCTCCACGATCTCTTTCGTCTCCGGATTCATCCGGCCGAATTTCCCGGCGGTGCGTTCCACAAATACCAGCACGCCGTCACTATCGATCAGAATCTGGTCCAGACCTGCGGAAGACGTGAAAACAGGATACTCATCGAACGTGCCGCGGTCGGGATCGAATCGGCCGATCTGATTGCCTGATTCCTGCGTGAACCAGAGGTACCCCTTGCGGTCGAATACGAGACCCCTCGGTCGGCTGCCCGGCGTGGGTACGCTATATACCCGGATCTCGCCGGAAATAGGATCCAGACTGCCGATCGCGTTCGCAACGATGTCCGTGAACCAGACGACCCCGCGACCGTCAACGGCAAGCCGGTCCGGCCGTCCTCCGGGGGTCGGCAACGGGTATTCAGCAAATGATTCGGTTGACGGGTCGAGGCGACCGATCTGGTTTGCACCCGTTTGCGTGAACCAGACGCGGCCCAGTACGTCCACCACGACGTCGTGCGGCTGGCTTCCCAGCCTCGGCACCGCATAGAAATCCACGGTCCCTACAGCGACTTCCTCATCTACATGAGAGTGCATTACCGTATGTTGGGCTTTGTCATAAAGGCGTGCGAAGATCAGGAAATCCTGCAGGTCGACTGAGCCGTCACCGTTGAGGTCATACCGCGTATCCCCTGTGCCGAATGCCCGCGCCAGGAGTACAAAATCCCCGAAATCGATCACATCGTTATCGTCGAAATCGATGTCGTTGGTGGTCTGTGACAATGCGCTCGATACCAGGATACCGACCGAAAACATCCAGACCGGGATTTTGCGGCGGATACTCATCTGTCGTTCAATCTCTCATTACGATGCGTGGATAATTGACACCGGAGTCAGCCGGGTTGATTTCCGGCGCGGGCCAGTTCAAAGATTCCCCTTGCTGCTTCCAGGCGAAGGCCCGGTTCCGGGTTATTGAGGTACGACCGCAGCGTCCGCAACTGTTTCAGGTCGCGCGACTGTGCCAATCCTCTCAGAGCCGCTGCCTGAAGGATCACTTCTTCGCTTTGTTCGAGGATCTCCGCCAGCGCCCTGTGCGCCACGCCCAGCGTCATCTGTCCAAGCGCTTCTACAATGGTTTCTCTGATTTCCAGCGACACATCCTGATGAAATGCCCACATCAGAACCGCGACGGCCTCGGCATCGGCGATATTACCCAGAGCCTGTACAATCGCCCGATGGACGGAAAACTGCCTGCTTTGCGAGAACGCATTCTTCAGGGCCGGGATCCGTCCTGCATCACCGATGATCCCCAGAATTTCCGCCGACCGACGCCGGAACCCGGCGTGTACACTTTTCAAGTCGTCTTCCAGTTCCTCTGAAATCTCGGCTCCGTGTCCGAGTCTTGACAGGGACCACGCCGCGCTGAGCCGGATCGGCTGATTCCCGGGGCTGAAGAACGCGGATCGCAGGAGATCCACGGCCGTTGAATCCTGAATCCACCCCAATCCCTCAGCGGCCAGTACCCGGTCCGAAGCGTCTCCCTCCTCCATCAAACGCTCCTTGAGATAGGCGCCAATCGACGTTGCCGACATTCCCCCCAGCGCTTCGAAACAGCGGATTCGCAGGGACTGTTGCCACGTTTTCTGTTTCGCCACCGTCTCGAGGTGGTTGATCGCTTCGCCTGTGCCGAATTGCTCAAGAGCCTCCACCATGACGAGCGAGGTGGAAAGCTGTTTTGTTTTTAACAGGGTATCGGCAACCGCGGACAAACTCTGCAGATCCCCCACCCGGGCAAGCGCCAATGCTGCGGCGGATCGGACAACCGGATCCGGATCTTCCCCAAAGGCTCGTCGGAGAGCCGGAACGGTTGCCGCGTTTCCCAGTTGACCGAGCGCGGCGGCGGCTTTGGACCGGACCATGCTCATTTGGCCGTCCCCGAGTGTTTCCGCCAGCCATGGACTCATCGACTCCGGGTTCAGACGATCAAGCGCCGCCGCAACTTCCACTTTCACTAAAGCGTTATCCGTTTCTTCGAACAGTCCCTCAAGTGCGTTGACAGCACCCGGACCATTCTGTTTTCCAAGTGCTTCGACTGCCCGCAGAACTACGATTTCATCGGGATGGCCCAGCAATGTTAGAAATGCGGAATTCGCATCCGCGCTTTCCAGCCCGCTCAGTACCGTTACGGCCTCCGCAACCAGGGCGCCGTCCAGTTTGCCGCTGTGAACAAGGCCGAACACGGTGGTCAACGCGTCTTTTTCGGCCAGTTCCACTTCCTGATGACTGACGCCGCAACTCCACGCCGCAATACAGAACAGAATTATCCAGACAGATCGAGTAACCGGGCGCGGGCGCCCGCAAATGGATTTACACATCCCTATTCAACTCCCACCGCACAGCGAAATCCGACGTCGGACCGTCTTTCATGGGGTTCTGCCCAACCCGCGCCGGTACATTTCGCCCGTTTTTCGTTGTCAAGCCATGACCCGCCGTATATGGCGCGTAGTTCTCTGTTTTTTCCATACCATCCATCCACCCACTCCCACACGTTGCCCACCATATCCCTGACGCCGTAAACGTTGGGGGCTCCTTTTGCCACTTCCGCAGCCCCCGCGTCCCACGCCAGGCCGGTCCGGCCGCTGCCGGGATCGTAACGCTTGCCATAGGAATAGATGTTTCCCGCCTCCCCTACACAGGCCGCCACCCATTCTTCCGCCGTGGGCAGCCTCTTGCCGAGCGAGCCGCAGTAGGCCTGCGCCTGTTCGTGCGTGATTCCGGTGGCCGGCATCCGTGGAGCGTCCGAGAATTCATCCGGCCTGTAAGATGCGTCGAACGCCTGAAACGCCTCGACGTTGACTTCGTGGGGATCAATATAGAAAGTCTGGTAAGCAGAGGTCTCGACCTTCAGCATGCCCTCGACTCTCTTCGCAAAAGCCGCCGCTTTCCGCTCCTTCTCGGCCGCGCGGGCCTGTTCTTCGGCTAATTCGGCCGCGCGGGCAGTTTTGGCTTTTGCTTCAATTTTGGCAATACGGGCCGTCTCAGCGGCCTTGATTGCGGCCTTGCGGCGGGCGGCTTCCCTGCGGACGCGCGCCTGAATTCTGCGACGCGCCTCCGCCTCGGCCTCGGCCAGGCGGGTCCGGTCGGCGTCCGTCAGCGAGCGGGCGCACCGGAATCCGTAATTCAACGATTTCAGATCGACTTTCGCCCGTCTCGCGGAACCGCACCGGGTCATGCTGGGACCATCCGTCCAGGATCCGCCGTATACTTTCTGCATCCCGCCCTCGTCGCCTCCGTCGTCCACCCATTCCCACACGTTCCCGGACATGTCGTACAACCCTGCCCTGTTTTTGTCGAAGCTCATCACCGCCTTGGGGCCGTCGGTCCAGTTCCTCCGGCCCACCCGCGCGTGGTTGGGGTCGTAGTTGTTCCCGTACGCGTAAGCCGTTGCCTCCAGACCCCCGCATGCCACGACCCATTCGTCGGAAGTGGGGAGCCGTTTACCCTGTGCTTCGCAGTATGCTTTCGCCTGTGTGAACGTGATCGCGGTGGCAGGCATTTTTGCATCATCGAAATAGGTGTATGCCGGGTGATATTCCGCATCGAATGCCTTCATCTGTTCGACGGTCACCTCGTGCCGGCTCATGTAAAACCGTTCCAGCCCGCTCTGCACCAAAACCATTTCTTCCAGCCGCGACTGAGCGTGAGTCACTGCAGGAATGAATCCGACAAGAAGCACTATGGCGAGCAGTCTCACATCAGAACTCCCCGAGCAATTCCTGACGTTCGTCGCCTTCGCCCAGAATCAGGCTGATATCCCATTCGGATTGGCCGTTTGCCGGCACGACCCCGCAGGCCCTCAGCCCCCACGCTGTATCCAGGCGGTCGACCTGCGACGTAGAGGGTTCCAGAGCCACGTGGTGGAGGTTGTTCCAGCCGCCCTCATTTATCCATAAGCCCAGATGCGGGAGCTTTTTGGCCGGAAACAGAAAACCGATAAACTCTCCGTTCGGATAGACCAACGCGCAGCGGCCCTGCTCCATACGTGTGGAAAAGAGCTTCTCGGCCTCTTTGGTACGGCTGGATCGGATGGACGATCGGTTATATTCCTTGTCCAGGGTCAGATCCGTTACCTTAGGCCAGACATGCCGTGTCATTGGCGGCCCCAGGCGGTCTTCCGTACTCATGTATGAAACCACGTCCGTGCCGGAAGGCACCAGGATGCGCGCGCGGGTTTCCGCTTTGAAAAGTGGATGGAAAGCATAGACGAACGGCATTTCAAACGGGCTCTCATTCTCGACAGTGTAGGAAAGGCGAATATAGGGTTTCGCGCCGCGCGCCAATGTGTCGAAGCGGATGTCACGTTTAAACACGTACGGAAACCGCACGCCCCTGACCCACATCTGAAGGCGCCCCTGTTTGACTTCGTACTGCCATGGAAGCGTCCAGACCTCTCCATGGTCCGGTACCGACACACCATCCCAGGGAAAAACAGGATACGGACAGGCTTCGACGGTTGGAAAACACTCGTCCGCCCCGTCGCGTTCGTAATTCTCGAAGCGGTCCGCGTACGTCCGGCTTCTGTAAGGAATATTGGTTCGCGAAAGAAATTCGCGGCCGGTCGTCTTATTGACGAGAGACGTTATCTTCCCGCCCAGTTCGGGCGCGACAACGAGCGAGAAAAATTCGGTTTCCAGCTTTATTCCCGAGATGTCCGGCGTCAGCTTCACCTCTGCCTGCTTGAATTTATTCATGTATTCGTATCCATTTCTTCTGAATTGGGACCGAACGGCCGGACGTTTTTCCCGCAAACGCTCTTAGCAGACGCGTCCCGTGGCAGTACCGTTCCACGAATCCTCCTACGGGCCTTGCGCGGGAATTCTCTGTCGAACCAAACGGGCGATTTGTGCAACTCCAAGCAGATCGAAATACTCTCGATCGTCGTCTCTGGGGCGAAAGGGAACGTATTCGAGCATCCGCGCCAATACGCTGTTCTGTTTGGCAACTTCCTCAGGGATGGGAATATTGAGCCGTCCCATCACGTTCTTTAATCTTACCCTTCCCTTGCGGATCCATCCGCCGTCGTACGTGATATCGAGTGATCCCTTGGCCGTGCGAATTATCGGGACCGGATGCTCGGCCAGTTTCAAGTCTCGAAGTGACGTTTCGTACACTGCAATCTTGTAGGCATTGGGACTTCCATGCTCGTCGTAACCGTCCGGATAAAGTGGTTCCTCGGCCACCATTTCTCCCAGTCTGGCGTAGAGTTCCTCTGTGCCCAGCGTGGTCGCTTCAAGCCTGTAGAGCGATTCCTTGCTCTCTACGTGGAAGAACGCCGCCCGAAGATTCAGATGCATACCCTCGAACGGAGACGACCAGTTGAAGCCGTCGAAATTACCTATTCTGTGGCTGCGTTTGATATAGTAGTGCGCCACACACACCGCGTCCACGTCCTGAGCCCGGTCAATCACCTCACCAAGGCGCGATCCGTTCCAGCCGCCCTGATGTCGTACATCGTATCCCCTGGCGTGAAGCGCCGAGCGGATCGCTTCGTAGAGCCGGAGTTCGTACCTGCCAGGCATCCGGAACGGGTCCCCTTCAAGCTGGCGGCTGAAACCTAGCAGGACCCGCCCTGCGTACCGGAGCCCGAGAGCCGGGTCCCGGTCCGACGCCAACACGATGAGCCCTATCCGCTTCGGCCGATACCGCGCAAATGCCTCCGCCGCCGAATTCGTCCCTTCGGCGAACGACTCTTTCTTTATTTCGCCGCCCGTTGATGGCGTGGCCGCGATACACAACAAACCGCACAACAGCAAAGAACGCACGTACGCCTCCTCGTTTCAGCCGTTGCGTTTCAACCGGTCAAGCAACTCGAGCGTTGCGGATTTGATCATTCGTTCACAGGCCGACGTAATCATCAACGTACCGTAGTATCGGAACGCGTGGTCAACCTCGTAACCGCCTTCCGGAAATGCCACCGCCGTCGGCACGTATCCGATGCATCCGTTGCTGAACCCGAGCGTGATCGTCTTCTCGAAAGGGGACGACCGATCCATTTCCAGTTGGTAATCCACGAACATCTCGCCCGGGTAGGCTACCACCGCCGTCTCGCCGATCCGCAAGACCTGAATCTCGAAGGCTTCAGGCCGGGGCTGACGGTTCTGTGCGGCCGCCAGATAGTCCTTTGCCCAGGCGATCTGTCCCCTGTACTGAAGCGTCAGATAGTCGGACGCCTCGGAGTCGTTTTCGGCGTGCCTCACACGGTCTTTCTGCTCGTTGAGCGCACGTTGCGCCTCATCCACCGAAGGTATTCTTGTGGGGAGATGTATTACCTGTCGTTCCGACCCCAGGCGATTCGAACTTAGTGGTTCCGCGCGCCTGGCGGCGGCGACGGCAGCGGCTCCCAGCAATTCACCCTGCTGCATCGTTGTACGCAACGTGCCGTCCATCGGCGTACAGTTGATGTCGCCGCAACATCCCTGCGCAAACATCGGAAGCCCACCGTCCAATTCGCGCCGGATAAAGCGTGCTGCATATCCCGGAAATTCTGCGCTGAACGCCAGGCCGCGCAGGTTGACGGGGTGGGCCGCCGTCGTATATAGAAGACCGAGCGCGGAACCCGCACGGTTGTCGATGCGGAGCACGTCCACCCAGGGGGCTTCGGGGCCCTGCGGGTTGTGTCCGATCGTCATGTGCCCGTCACGACGCGCGCGCCTGTTATGGGCGATCCTGACCGGAGCGCGGCCGCCATGGATAGAAACGGCGTCCAGCCGGTCCACCGCCATGCGAACGGCGCCTGCGACCTGCCGGCAAAGCACGTCCTCATAGGCCTGGTCTCGCCGGCCCATGCTACGAAACGACATCACCGTGGGACCGGAATGCGAGTGGGATCCGTTCAACAGAAGGCACCCACCCGGTATACCCGCCGCGCTTTCCACCAGGTCCCGTATCCGCGTCACGAGGTCGGGCGCAAATGAAATAAGATCCGACGTGACGATTGCCAGCCGCGTCCGACCGTCGTCAAGTACCAAAGCGCGCACGAACAAATCGTCGTATACCGTTTCGGCCGGCCCCGCCCGGTTGCCGAATCCGCACAGCGAAACGCCGATTGGCGGTGTAATATTGACCTCGGCAACGCCGGCCTTCAATTCGCCCGTCACCGGAATCTCCCAACCCGATGATGTAGAACGCCCATCCAGCAGCGGTCCCTTTTTATGAATCTAAAACTGTCCGTTCCGCGCTTCGTACTTTGTCGGCTTGCCCAGGGTGGGGCCCCCGTGCATCACCCACGCGGCCACCCACTCCATCATTTCCCCGGACGAAACCCGGGGGCGCCCCATGACGTCGAATAACGCCCCTGCATTGCCCAACAGGGCCGTTGGACTCTCCTCGCCCTCGAAAACCGGCTCCCGACCCATCAGCGTGCCGAGTTTCAGTGCAACGTCCCGGATCTCCAGCAGTTCGCTACCGGTAAGATTGAACACCCTTGCCGGGCTGTCACAATGCGGAAAGCAACGCGCAAGATAGGCGTTCGCATCGCCCTGCCAGATCTGGTTCACATATCCCATGGTCAGATCGATCGGTTGCCCGCTCCAGATCCGCTGGGCGATATCCAGAAACACACCGTAGCGTAATTCCGTTGCGTAGAACAATCGGATAATCGCAAGCGGCGTTCCGTTCCTTTGTGCGTAGTATGCCGCCAGGCGCTCTCCCCCCAGGCGCGACTGCGCGTATTCCCCGATCGGTTCCAGCGGCGACGATTCTACGGATCCGCCCGAATCCGGAGAGACAAACCGGTAGACGTTTCCCGATGAAACATAGACGATTCGGGAATCCGGAAACCGCTGCATCACCTTACCGGGAAGCAGCGCGTTCATTGCCCAGGTCAGGGGCTCATTCCCGGTTGAACCGAATTTATGGCCGGCAAGCAGGATAATGTGGTCCACGTCCGGCAGACTGCGCAACGAATCGTCGTCGATCAGGTCGCACCGTACGGTTCGTATTCCCCTGGATTCAAGGTAATTCCGGTCACCTGGATTGGAAAACCGGGAGACTCCGATGACCCCGCCGGCCCCCGAACGCACCAGGAGTTCGCCCAGTGTCAGTCCCATTTTGCCGGCGATGCCCAGTATCAACACGTCGCCGTCAATTCCGGAGACCGCATCCACGACCTCGGGAACCGGTTCGGTCATCCGATCGACCAGCGCGGTTTCGTTCCGGATAGGATCAATGGTAAACTTCGGCATCTTGTTCAGCGCTCCATCACTGTGCGGACACCCACGCGCAAACCGGCACACCTATAGATTGGCCGCCGCCGCGATCGCGGGTTTCTGCCGCCAGGCAGCTGGCCGACGGGAGCCGCAATACCCGTTCCCGCACTGCGAAATCCATTAATTCCGCGACAGGAAATACATAAGCGGATATTTTAATTTAATGTATTCTAATATTAAGTTAGCTAAATTTCGGCACACTGGACTACAATATAGACGGTAAGTCCTTCTTACACAACCGAAAATTCGAGTGCGCATACCTGTGCGAGCCAAAACAGTTGACATTGCTCCCGCTGACACCTACGTTTAACAGTCTGTTGATAAAGTCGCTTTGCCGGTGAGGCCGAGTCATTCGGCCACAAGGGCCGGACGAAGCCCGGATGTACATTTTCAACGGGCTGTCAGGTCAATTGCCGCGTACCCGGACCACCCGACCGTGGCCCGGGATGAACCCTGCAACGCATTTTCCGCGGGACTTCAGATACAACCATGAGTTTTGTCGCCCAATTCTACCGAATCCTGGAGGGTAAACGCCTTCTCGTCGCCCTCACCGTCGCCTGCGGGCTCCTTTTTGCCGCCGCCAACCTTTTACCCCCGTTGCTCATAAGGGAACTCATACGCTGGCTGACGGAAGGCGCCGACTCCGCCGATCTGGCTCGGACCAGCCTGCTTCTTATAGGGGTCTACCTCTTTCGGGGCGCGGCCAGATACGGTTACGGGTTCTTTTCTCATATTGCCGCCTATCGCCTGATGCACGACCTGATGGTGAAGATATATCGACACCTTCAGAACCTGCCCCATCGCTTTTTCAACAAGCAGCGGACCGGCAACCTTATCGCACGTTCAATCAACGACGTCGAAGCCCTTGAAGACTTTGTCGCTCACGGCATCCCTGAGACCGCCCTGGCTGCGATCATACCCGTTTCAATGATCGCCGTGCTGTTCAGCCTGAACCCCGAACTCGCGCTCATCACCCTGATCCCCATTCCGCTGACGGCCCTGCTGGTCTACCGCTACGTCTCCAAAGTCCGCGCCCTCTGGTCCGCCGTGCGCTCACACCTGGCGGATCTGGTCGCGCTTGTCCAGGACAGCTTCTCCGGCATCCCGGTTATCAAGTCCTTCGCCCAGGAACACCGACGCGCCCGCCTTGTCGAAGCCCAGAGCCTGAAATTCAGAGACAGCAGCGTAACAGCCAACCGCATCTCCATTCTACCGGCCGGCATCATCGAGGCCGCGGGGGGAATCGGCATCGTTCTGGTGATTTGGAGCGGCGGCAAAATGGCGCTGGAAGGTGTGATCTCCGTTGCGGACCTCTTTGTCTTTATTGTCTACATGGGGCACATCTACCAGCCTTTTCTCCAACTCGCCTCGATTAACGACGTTCTGCAGAAAGCCGCTGCCAGCACCGACCGTGTTTTCGGGATCCTTGCCGTAGAATCGGACATCAATGACGCCCGCGAAGCCCGGACGCCTCCATCCATGACCTGGAACATCCGCTTTCAGAATGTCACCTTCGGATACGACCGCGAAAATCCCGTGCTTCACGGGGTTGACTTCAATGCCGACGCCGGCGAGATTATCGCCCTTGTCGGCCCTACGGGCGCAGGAAAAACCACCGTTGCAAATCTGATTCCCCGCTTTTACGATCCGCAGCGAGGCGGCGTATACATTGGCGGGCACGACGTCCGCACCCTTCCGTTGGCCTATCTTCGTTCACAGATCGCTACCGTGTTCCAGGATGTTTTCCTCTTCCACGCCACGGTACGCGAGAACCTGCTCTTCGGCCGTGCCCACGCCACGGACCGACAGGTCAGGGAAGCGGCCCGCGCGGCCAACGCGGAAGACTTCATCCTGGGTCTGCCGGAAGGGTACGACACGATCGTCGGGGAGCGGGGCGTCCGGCTCTCCGGCGGTCAGAAGCAGCGGCTCTCCATCGCCCGCGCCGTGCTGAAAGACGCCCCCGTCCTGATCCTGGACGAAGCCACCTCATCGGTGGACGCCGAGACCGAAATCCTCATCCAGGAAGCCATTGCCCGCCTTACGCGCCATCGTACCACGATTGTGATCGCCCACCGGCTTTCCACCGTGCGCAACGCGGACAAGATTCTCGTGTGCAGCGGCGGTCGTATTGTCGAATCCGGCGCCCACGCGAAACTGATGGACCAGGGTGGTCTCTATGCGCGAATGGTACGTACCCAGGAGATCTCCCATGGGTGGCGTATACCCCAGGCCAGGGAAAACGCCGCCGATTGAAAACACGGGCCGATCCATCGGATCGGCCCGTGTTTTGGCAACGGCACCTCGCCTGCAACCTGACTCCGGTCGCCGCTGACCCAGGGGTTCGCACTCACTTTTCCCAGACCGTCACGTCGACGTGTGCCGTTCCCGCTCTGTCTACGGAGACGCGCTGCCTGTACGTGGCGGTTGGGTGGAATCCAGCTTGCGAAAGCGCCATTTCCTTCGGTTCGAATCCCGCGTCGCAATAGGCCAGGTACCGTTCCGCTTCGGGTAGCGGCAATGCGCCCAGCAGGTCGCACGAGCGGTCCCAGAAATCCGGATGGCAGTATAGATCCACCACGCAGCTTGCGGGCCAGAGACGGTCGAACGACCACATCGCCAGGCCCGCTACGGCCGTCGTACCCCGCCGCCGCAGCACCTTCACACACGCCGGCCTGGCATCCGCCCGTCGCGCCACCGCGTCTCGAATGAATGGCAACAGAGGGCTCTCGGTAGACTGACGTCCGAAAATCCGCATGCCCGCACAGCGCATTACACCCGGAAAATCTCCCGAAAAAAGGGGCGTAGACGCAGGCCAGTCCCGCCAGTCCAGCTCCGCCACGTCCGTGGGTCCCTTCGAGAAATAATCCGTCTCGAACACTTCCTTTGAAGTCTTGTAGTAATCCATATAGCCACTTTTCGGCTCCAACGCTTCAAATCCGTGCGCCCGATAGATGTGAAACGGATGCGAGTCATAACCGGTCCCGAGATAAAGAGCCCTGCCGCCCCTTCCTCTGAAATGATCCATCATCAGGCGCATCAGCTCCATCGCCGCCCGCTTCCTCCTCTCCTCCGGTCTTGTATACACATGTCCGAATATTCCGACCCCCATCACTTCGACCGTGGACATATTGGCAATCGGAACCCCGTCGCGAAGGAGAATATAAAAGTACGCCTCGACGTCCAATGGCTTCCGCAGGACCATACTGTTTCCCCAGCGCCAGATCTCGGCCTTGTGTTCCAGCAGCGTCTCAATCCGTTCCGCCCAGACCGGATCCGGCCCTCTCACAACCCCAGCATCCACCGATTCGCCCGACTTGAGTCTGATCGTTCCAATGGTTTCGAACATGGCATTCCTCGTCGGTTTACCTGGCCCAGACCGGTAACCGGGCAAACTCGATACCCAAAGCGGACTCACCCAGTGTATAGATCGCGCCGGCAATGATCGCGACCCCCGTCAGATTCAATATCAGCCCCACACGGACCATGTCCGTCATCCGGACGCGGTCTGTTCCAAACACGATCGCGTTCGGCGGCGTGGCCACCGGCAGCATGAACGCGAACGAACAGGAGAGTGTGGCCGGAATCATCAACAGAAGCGGGTCCACCTGTATCGCGACACCCAGCGCCGCCAGAATGGGGAGGAACATCTCCGCCGTGGCGGTATTCGACGTCAACTCGGTCAAAAATGTAATCGTCAGGCACAGGATAGCCACAAGCAACATGGGATGGAGCGCACCGAGCCACGCCAGGCCGTGCCCGAACCACATTGACAACCCTGAATCCTTGAACCCGGTAGCCAGGGCGAAGCCCCCTCCGAAGAGCAGGACGATGTGCCACGGCAGCTTCGAAACCGTCTCCCGGTCCAGAAGTTTATCCGCAGCAGGGCTCCGCGAGGGGACCAGAAAAAGCAGAAGCGCCATTCCCATAGCGACCGTTCCGTCGTTAAGAAACCCGCCGTCCGGGAACAGCCCCGACCACCCCGGGATCACCGCGTCGCCGATCCGGATCTCGTTCCTGAACAGCCAGAGGAACGCCAGCAGCACGAAATCGGCCAGAACCACCGCTTCCTCGTACGAGAGCGGCCCCAGCGCTTTGTACTGATCCCGCAGGACACTCTGATCGAAGGTCTTCGCCTGCCTGCCGCCGGCATACAAGTAACTCAGCAACAGCCACGCCACAATCAGGAACAGCACGGAAATCGGAAATGCGAAGAGAAACCAGCCTGAAAACGAAATCTCCGGCGCATCGGGGAAATGAATATTCAGAATCCGGGCGAACGAGAGGTTCGGCGGCGTGCCCACCAGCGTTGCCACGCCACCGATGGACGCACCGTAAGCCACACCGAGAAACAGACCCGTTGCAAGACGTCCCCGCGCGTTTCTTTCCTCCAGCTTCATCACCACCGCCAGCACGATCGGCACCATCATCATTGTGGTGGCCGTATTTGAGATCCACATCGACAAGAACGCCGTGGAAATCATGAATCCCAGCAGTATCCGCCGCGGGCGAACACCGCACCACAGGAGCACTCCCAACGCGATTCGGCGATGCAGATTCCAGCGCTGCATGGCCAGAGCAACCATAAAGCCACCGATGAACAGAAGAATGACGTGGTTGAAGTAGATGGGCGCGACCTTCCTGCCGTCCATGATCCCAAGCACGGGAAACAAGACCACGGGGAGCAGCGCCGTAGCGGCAAGCGGAACCGCTTCCGTCATCCACCAGACGGCCATCAGCAGGGCCACGGCAGCCATCCTGGTCACAGCCGGCCGCCCCGGATCCAGATCGAAGAACAAAAGCAGCAGGATCGCGAGAACGGGTCCCCCGATCAGTCCGATCTTCTGCATTCTCGTCCCGGATGGTACCCCTATTTCCATGTCCGCACCCCCGATGGTGGATGTTTCGCCGAACGCTAACCTAATATATGCACCCCTGGACTTCGGAAAAGCGTAAATTGCCAATTGACAACCTGACGGCCATATCCTACATTTCATCCTGCTTGAAATCTTCCCGGCGCGGCTCGGTGTAGCAACTTCCCGTTGCGTCCGCCGGGTTTCCCCGCATACGGAGGCAGCGAATGACAGACGGGAAATTCGGTTTCGGCATCATTGGCTGCGGTGTAATCGCGCCGACCCATCGCCTGGCGATTGACGCGTGCGACGATGCCGAACTGGTGGCGGTCTGCGACACGGAGGAAGGTCAGATCCGGTCGTTCCTCGACGGCATGGAAGGCGGCGCTGCCGACGTTCGCACGTATTCAGACTACAGAGCGCTTGTTGAGGATCCACAGGTCGACATCGTCAGCGTCTGCACGCCCTCCGGCCTGCACTACGAAGGCGTCACCGCGGCCGCGCGGGCCGGAAAGCACGCGCTTTGCGAGAAGCCCCTTGAGATCGACGCCCTCCGCATGACCGAAATGACGAAGGCATGTCGCGAGGCGGGGGTGAAACTCGGCTGTGTTTTCCAGAGCCGCACCAGTCCGGACATGATCCGGGCCCGCAAAGCCATTCAGGACGGCCTGCTAGGCGAGATGGTACTGGCCGACGCCTATCTCAAAGACTACCGTTCGCAGGCCTATTACCGGAGCGCGGGCTGGCGGGGCACATGGGCGCTGGACGGCGGCGGCGCACTGATGAACCAGGGTGTTCACGGCGTGGACCTTCTCCTCTGGCTTATGGGCAGCCCCGTCGAATCCGTTTTCGCGCGCGCTGAGAATAAAGTACGCGATATCGAAGTGGAAGACACCGCCGTGGCCAATCTGAAATTCAAGAACGGCGCGTTCGGGGCGCTCATCGGCACCACCTCGTGCAACCCCGGCGAAGCCCGCCGCATCGAGTTACACGGAGACCGCGGTACCATCACGGTCAGAGGCAGTTCGATCTCACGCTGGGCGAACACCCCCGAAGAAGACGGCCGCGCCGAAGACAATGAGCCGCCGAGAGAAATCGAAATCCAGGGCGCGGTGGCCGATCCCGGGGATATCGGCTCCGCCGGACACGTCTTCCTCGTTAATGACCTGATCCGGGCTATCCGGGAAGAACGCGACCCTTACGTGACCGGCGAATCCGCCCGAGACGCCATAGACCTCATTCTGGCGATTTACGAGTCCGCCCGAACCGGCAGTGAAATCGAGGTTCGGCAGGGGGACTGACCGCGTCCGGGGCCGGCGCTTTATGCCGAACTCCAACCTCGAAAAGGAACGATTTACAAAATGGCTGAAAACAGCAAACTCGGCTGGGGCATCATTGGCGCCGGCATGATCGCAGGTCACTTCCGGTCCGGCATCGAAGCCTGCCCGGACGCGGAACTGGTTGCCGTCTGCAATTACAACGAAGAAAAGGGAAGGCAATTCGCGGCCGAGTCCGGCGGCATCAGATTCTACCGGAACTATCAGGACCTGGTCGCGGATCCGGACGTGCACGTTGCCGGTATCTGCACCCCTTCCGGCATGCACGCGGACAACGTGATTGCGGCCGCAAACGCCGGCGTACATTCCCTGTGCGAAAAACCGCTCGACGTCACACGTGAGAAAATGAACCGGATGATCGATGCCTGCCGCAACGCCGGCGTCAAACTCGGGTGTATTTTCCAGAGTCGAACCAGCGATAATGCCAACAGAGTACGGAACGCCATCAAGAATGGCGAGTTGGGGAAACTGGTGCTGGCCGACGCGCTGATGAAGAACTACCGATCTCAGGCGTACTATAACAGCGCCGGCTGGCGCGGCACGTGGAAAGACGACGGCGGGGGCGCGCTTATGAATCAGGGGGTGCACGGGGTGGACCTTCTGCTGTGGCTGATAGACGACGACGTCGAATCCGTGTTCGCACGCGCCGAACACAAGGTGCGCGACATCGAGGTGGAAGACACCGCCGTCGCTACTATCAAATACAAGAGCGGTGCTTTCGGAACGCTCATCGGCACCACGTCCTGCAACCCCGGCGAGGCGTCCCGGATGGAACTTCACGGCGAATCCGGAACCATCACCATGAGCGGCACCGAAATCACCCGCTGGGCCACCACCACCGAGGAAGACGGCCGCGCCGTCGACGCATTTCCCCCGCGGCAGATCGCTGCCGCCGGTAACGTCGGCGCCGCCAGCGCCGTCGCGCCGGGCCACGGATGGCTCGTGAACGACATCACCCGCGCCGTCTTGGAAGACCGGGACCCCTACATCCCCGGCGAGTCCGCCCGGAAGTCCGTGGACCTGATCCTGGCCATTTACGAATCCGCCCGGACCGGACGGGAGATTATGATGGACGTATGGTAGACGCCGGGGGTCGCGGCGCGAAGGCATCGGACCTGGCGGGGAAATCGTCAGTCGAGCAACAAAAAGAACAGCCGGTTGTAAGACCAGAAACCGGCTGTTCTTTTTGCCTGACTGATGTCCGGCGCGTTCAAGCGCCGCAGCCTCCCACCGTCTTGACCTTTCCCGTTTCCGAGGAGGAATAGATCGCTTCCACCACCTCTACGGCCTTCAGCCCGTCCGCTCCGGTGATGCCGGGAGATTTTCCGGCCAGGATGGCCTCCACCGTCTCGCTCAAATACACCCGTCCGGAAACGCCGCCGTACCCGTCCGCCGGCTGGGAATCGATCCGCAGCGTCGTTTGCGGTCCGCACGCGAAATCGGGATGGTCGCTCACCACAAAGACTTCGTCCGCGGTTCCTCCCCAGGCCGGACTCCACGACGCGGTACCCAGCGTACCTCGAAGGGCAATGAAGAGATCTCTGCCGGCCGGATAGGATTTCGGTGCGGAGTAGCTGATATCCAGTGTCGCGATTGCACCGTTCCCGAATTTTACGATGCCGAAGCTGTTGTCTTCGATATCCAGTCGGTGTTGAAGGTGGCTCACCATGCCGGTCACCTGCTGAACCTCGTCCTGCAGGAACCACCGAAACATATCGATCCAGTGCGTACCCAGATTGTGCATCGGTCCGCCGCCGGCAACCGACCTCGAATTCAGCCAGGGCGAAATCCCGTTTTCCAGGTACCGCTGCGGTGAGCCCGCCGCGCACCGTCCCTCGAGCGCGACAATCTGCCCCAGCATTCCGCGATCGACGAGTTCCTTGATCTTTCTTGAGGCCGGATGCGCGCGCCAGCAGTAGGGTGAAGACAGCGCCACGCCCGCCGCTTCCGTCGCCGCGATCATGCGCCGGATGCCCTCGGACGTATCCGCCATCGGTTTCTCGACAATTACGTGCTTATTGGCTGCCGCCGCCCGTTCCACCGCCTCCGGGCACTCCGAATGCGGGAGCAGGATCACGACCAGGCCGATGTCCTCTCGCGCCAAAAGCGCGTTGTAATCCTCGTATCCATCAAGCCCGGTCTGTCCGCAGACCTGCTTCAGACAGACCGGATCCGCCTCGGCGACTGCCCTCACCTCCGTCCGGACGATGGCTTTGAAGTGTGGAAGATAATCCACGGAATGAAGGTGGTGGAACCCGATTATCCCAACCCCTAGGCTTTTCATCGAATCGCATTCTCCGTTTCGGCCGGCTGCGCCTTCCTGCCCGCGCTTTCTGGCGATGTGCGTTTACCCACACCAATCCACAATTGCCCGCGCGAGTACCTCCGCCCCCGCGGCAAGGTCCCGCACCGCGATCTGTTCCCTGCTGGAGTGCGCCACGCCCAGCGTTCCCGCGCCGATTACCACGGCGGGGACGCCGATCAGGTTCGAATAGAACCACGCATCGCACGACGCGGGCATCGCCGCCACCTCCGCGGCCTGTCCGCTTGCAAGGCAAGCCCGTTGCAAAGTCGTCACGATGGGATTATCCGTGGGCACCTCGTTGCAGTCGTGACGGTACATGAAGTCCATATCAAAATGGTCCTGGAGCCAGTCTCCTCCCTCGGCTTTCAGCGCTCCCTCCATCTCGCGCATCACTTCTTCCTTGTTCCGGTTCGGCAGGAATCCGAGAACGCCCTTGAACGTCGCCTTTCTCGGCGCCATCGCCGGCCAGTCCCCGGCCTCCAGAGTACCGAACGTGATGGGCATCGGGTTTTCATACGCATCGTATAGCGGGTGTCCTTTGGATTCCGCCAACAACCTCCCGTGATATCCCTCCAGAATCTCAATTGCCCGCATCGCCTCCTTCAGTGCGCTTACCGTGCGCCCCGCCTGCCCGCTGTGGCCCGCCCGCCCGTACACGTTTACCGTAAACCATACGGCGCCGCGGATCGACGGCAGGATCTTCATTTCGGAGGGCTCCAGCACCAGGGCCGCGTCGGCCCGGTCGTCGCCGCGCACGAACGCCAGCGTTCCGTTGCCGCCGCATTCCTCTTCAATTACCAGGTGCCCGATCAGGTCCCCTTTGAGTTGGATTTCCGTGTCTCTGAGGGCGGCAAGCGCGAGGTAAAACATGGCCGCCTGACCCTTGCAGTCGCACGCGCCCCGGCCGAAAACGATACCGTCTTCCACGCGGCCCTCAAACGGCCGGTCCTGGTCCGATGAGGCCGGTACGACGTCCAGGTGGGTATTCACTATCAGCGACCGTCCGCCTCCGCTACCCTTTCTTGCCACCCTTAGATTCGGCCGATCGGCGTAGCTGAGATCCGGCAGCTTGAACGAATAGTCGGCGTCCTCCTGAATCGTTTCCGCAACCGGCACCAGTTCCCGGTCGTCCACGACTCCCGCCATACGTGCGTGCAGCAGGCGCATCGCCTCTCCTTCGTTCCCGCGCACCGACGGGATGCGGATCAGGTCGCAGAGCAGCCTGACCGCATCTTCCTTGTGTGTCTCGATTGCCGCCTTCAATTGCCTGTTGTCCAAGTGTGTACTCCCCGGATCCGATGATTGGGTCTGCTCTTACCGGATCCGCTGTTTCCGGTGGGGCCTGACGGCGCACCGGTTCCGGATTGACAATCGCCCGGTCATCCTCCGAGTTCTTCCAAAACACGGGCAAGGATGTCTATGCCCATCCCCGCTTCCTCTTCGGTTATTACAAGCGGAGGCGCGATCCGGACGACATTTCCGTACAGCCCTACCTTGCCGAGTAGAAGACCGTACTCCCCCGCCCTCAGAAGGAGATCGGAGGTGAGTTCCGGCGCGGGTGTCTTGTCGTCGCGGTCCAGTACGAACTCCAGCCCGATCACCAGCCCCTGCCCTCGCACGTCGCCCAGGACATCGTGTTTCGCCTGTAGCACCCGAAGCCGCGCCAACATATAATCGCCCACGCGTTGGGCGTTGTCCGGCAGTCCCTCGTCTTCCATCACGTCCAATACCGCGTGCGACGCGGCGCTGGCCAGCGGATTGCCCCCGCAGGTGCTGGACATCTCGCCGACCCCCATGCACTCGAATATGCGGCTCTCGCCGGCCAGCGCGGAAGCGGGCATCCCGCTGCCGATGCCCTTGCCAAGGCAGACCATATTCGGATGCAGGTCCTCCCACTCCATCGCAAACAACTTTCCGGTACGTCCGAAGGAGGATTGCACCTCGTCCAGAATGAAGACCATTCCCCGGTCCCGCGCCCACCTTTCAAGCCCCTTCAACCAGCCGGCGGGCGGAAAAATAAAACCCGCCCCTCCCTGGTAGGGCTCGGTGATCACGGCGCCCACGTCGCCCGTGGACGTGGAGTCGATAATCCGGTCCAGGTTTTCCAGGCACCGATGCGCGCATTCCTCTTCCGTTTCGCTATTGTAGAAATCCCGGTAGAAGTAGGGGAACGGCGCGAGAATTCCGCCTGGCAACTGGGGCCCGAACGCACGTTTCGTCTTCATATTTCCGGCTACGCTCATCGGTCCGTACGTGCGCCCATGAAATCCTCCGTAAAATGACAGGACCTCGTGTTTGCCCGTGAACCGCTTGGCAATGCGGATCGCCGCCTCGGTCGCCTCGGCCCCCGTTGTCAGCAGGAAAGTCTGATCGATGTTTTCAGGCAGAAGGTCAGTCAGGCGTTTCGAAAGCGTCACCCGCTCGGGCGTTGGGAACGAATAACAGTTCATCAGGCGACCGGCCTGTTTCCGGATGCTCTCGACGTGGCGTGGGTGGGAGTGGCCCAGGTTTGTCACCAGCACTCCGGAGGTGAAATCCAGAAACCGGTTGCCGTCCACGTCCCAAACCCAGACTCCCTCGCCGTGGTCCCACACCACCGGCACCTGATCGGCCATGCACGGCGGCTCGTATTGCCTGGATACGTCCAGCAACGCAATGGATCCGGGTCCCGGAATCTTCCGCTTTTCCAACGTGATTGCGTTCGCCACCTGCGCCATACGAGATCTCCTGACGGGTTAACCTGCTCAACTGTCTACGCCAGTTCCTTGTTGATCAGGAACCGCGGCGGTCTCCCTTCTATGAACCGTACGAAGTCCTCCATTACCTTCTCGCGCATACTCCAGTTCGCCTCTTCGGAATACCACGCCAGATGGGGCGCCAGGAGGGCGTTTTCCAGATTGAACAAATCCATGTCCGGATCGGGTGGCTCCTGCTCGTACACGTCGATGGCTGCGCCGGCGATCCACCCGCCCCTCAGCGCCCTGGCCAGCGCGTTTGCGTCAACCAGCCCGCCCCGCGCGGTGTTCACCAGGTAGGCGTGCGATTTCATCGCCCGAAGTTCCCTTTCTCCGATGAGATGATACGACTCCTCGTCGAGCGACGCGTGAATGGTGATCATATCCGCTTCTTTCAGAACCGTGTCCAGGTCAACCGCCTGCACGCCCAGTTCTTTCTGACGTTCGTTGGAAAGATACGGATCGCAGACGAGGACGTTCACTTCGAATCCGGCCAGTTTCCGCAGCGTCAGGCTCCCGATTCGGCCGCAACCGACAATGCCCACTGTCTTGCCCTTGATGGAGTATACCGGGTATACCTCGTTGAAGTCCCAGATCCCGTTTCGACTCGACGCCTCCAGAATCCTTCGCCCCACATTCAGCTTGCGCCAGCCGGCCAACATCAATGCAATGGCGTGTTCCGCCACCTCGTCCGAACAATAGTCGGGCTCGTAGGCAACCCTGATACCCTTTGCCGTGGCCGCCGTCACATCCACGTTGTCGTATCCGACACCGTGCCTGAGAATCAGCTTGCACCCATCCAGTTGATCGATTACGCCGGCGGTCATCTTCACCATATTGACCAGAATCATATCGGCGTCGCCGATCTTTTCGACCAGTTCCGCCTCCGGCATGAACTTGAGTTGATGATATTCAAACGTGACATGCCCATATTTCCCTAATTCCTCCTCTTCCCACTTCAGGTCGGGCTCGATATAGTCAGTCACAACGATCTTGATCGGCTCCATAGAGCACTCCATAAAAAGAAGATTTCCGATTCAACCGTTTAACGGCAGCGCCACGGGGTTGTCCGTCCTCGCCGATTCGTAAATCGCCAGGATGACTTCAATTGCCCGCTTCGACTCGGGACCATCGATATTCGGCTCTCCCCCTTCATTCAGAATGTGAGCCATTTCCGCAATTTGCGCCTTGTGTCCTTCTGTGCCGAAGGTCCTGGAATCTGATGCCGCCCTGGCCACGTCGGTTGTGTCCGCCGCCGTCTCCTGCGCGCTTTCTCCCTCGACGTCCCACCTGGTAATCCGGTCAGCTTCCACTACCACAGTGCCCCGGTCTCCGGAAAATTCCATCCGTGCCGGCAAACCGGGATACGCGGCGGAAGACGCTTCAACCACCCCGAGCGCCCCGTTCTCGAATTCCAGTGTGGCAACGAGTGTATCCTCCACTTCGATATCGTGGATCAACGTGCCCATCCTGGCGTAGACGCGCTTTACCGGTCCCATAATCCACTGGAGCAGATCCACCGTGTGGCTGCCCTGGGTCATCAGCGCCCCACCGCCCTCCATTTTCCAGTTGCCGCGCCAATCGTCCGCGTCGTAGTAGGCCTGGGGCCGGAACCACTTGATATAGGCGTCGCCCAGCACCATCCTGCCGAGAGCGCCGGATTGAACCGCGTTGCGCGCCCTGTTGACCGCCTCCCCGTACCGCAACTGGAAGACGCCCATCAGCTTCACCCCCGCGTCTTCGGCCGCCTGGATAATGCGATCCATATTCCCGATGGATACGTCAAGAGGTTTTTCCACGATCAGATGCTTGCCAGCCGCCGCAGCATCCGTTACGATAGGAATGCGTACGCCGCTGGGGGTGCAGATGCAGACCACGTCCACGTCCGGTCGGCAAAGAATCGCTTCGTGATCCGTAAACCAGGCCACGCCGTGCGCCTCGCCCGTGGTTCTGGCGCGCGTTTCGCTGCGACTGTATACCGCGACAAGCTCGGCGTCTTCTGTTTCCTGCACCGCACCAATATGATAATCCGCCACCACGCCGCACCCGATCATTGCGAAACCGATGGTCCGATTACCCATAAACGAATCCTCCCGGGCTAAACGTTCAACTGTTGTGATATTCCCGCGGCGAAGGCATCGGCTCCACGGCGATACGCCGCCGCCGATGCTTCCAGGCTTGCAGGTGGCCGCTGGACGGCGTATCTTTCCGGGGCCCTCCGACCCGGGTCGCACGGGCGCTTCGTGTGCGTTCAAAATCCTGAATTCGCGTTGTGACAACCGGCATTACGAATGGAGGTCAAGACCGTATGGAATACGTACAGCCCGAACTTCTGGCCGGAAAAGTCGCGTGGGTCACGGCTTCCGCACGTGGCCTGGGCCGGGCGATTGCGAACCGTCTGGCCCGTTGCGGCGCTTCGGTGGTTGTGCACGGACGTTCCGACCGGACGGCGGCGGAATTCAACGAAGCACCGTCCACGACTCACGTGGGCCGGGAAATCGCGAAAACTGGCAACGACGTTATCACTGTTTTTGCGGACGTTTCGGACCCCGCCCTGGTCGAAACCGCGGTTGAAAGGATCGAAAACGAACTCGGACCCATCGACATTCTGGTCAACAACGCAGGCGGAGATATTGCCGCCGCGGGAGGTAAACCGAAGCCCAACGATACGCTGGGAATCCCGCTGGAAGACATCGAAGCCGTGTTCAAGAGGAACTTTGCAACAACCCTGCATTGCTGCCGCGCGGTCGTTCCGGGCATGATTCAACGCGGGGGAGGCAGAATCGTAAACGTCGGCTCCGTGGACAGCTTCACCGGTGAACCAGGAGGAGGTCCCGTTTACGCCACGGCCAAAGCCGCCCAGACCCATTATACCCGCTGCCTGGCCGCTCAAGTCAGGGAACACAACATTACCGTGAACATGGTTGCGCCGGGAGACTCGCCCAGCGGTCGTTTTGTTGCCACGGGACAGGCCGACCCGGAACTTATGAACGCAATGAACCGGCCCACGCTGATCCGATACGCGTATCCGGACGAGATCGCGCGGGCCGTACAGTTTTTCGTTTCGCCCCTGGCAAGCTTCGTGAGCGGCCAGATACTCCGCGTCGACGGGGGAGCCCAGCTTACACCGGCGTAAACGGCTACCGGACAGGAAAAAGGCCGCTCCCCTAGCGCTTTGCCAATTCCGCCTGATATTCCTCCGGCGTATCAATATCCCGCAACACCCCTTCATCGCCGACGTCGATTTCGAGCGTGTCGTCCGGATGACCTCGCATTATGGGTTTCAGCCCTTGTTCTCCTGTAAGGGATTGGATTTCTGAAAAATACCGACCGAGATCCACCAGCGCCGGATGCCCTCGTTTGCCCCGGTAGACAGGAACGACAATTCCCTTGTTGTCATTTTGATACGCCGACGCCACTCTCCTGACCACGTTCGAGCGGATGTGCGGCTGATCGCCGAGGGCGATCAGCGCGGCGTCGTACGACCCTGCCATCGCGGAAAACCCGCACAGGATACTTGAAAACATCCCTTCGCGGTAATCGGAATTCACGCGAAACATCAGCGGCCGCTCCACCAGGCTCTCGCGCACGGTATCCGCCTCGTGGCCGAGGACCACCAGGATACCGTCCAGATTGGCTTCAAGCAGCGTATCTACCACGCTTTGAAGCACCGTCTTCCGGCCGAACGGCAGCAGTTGTTTGGGAGACCCCATGCGCGTGGACATACCGGCAGCCGGCACAAGCGCGCAAATGCGTTTTTTCATTTGGATATCAAGTATAATAAAAAAAATCGAGTGAGACCACAAATTCCGACCGGCGACCGGACAACACGGGTGCAGCTGGCTGCTCTGCGTTTAAAAACAAATACTTATTGGTCACATTTCCAATCGTTTCTCGCGAAGACCGACCTGGGTCCCGCACCGTAAAGAACTGTTGTGCGGACGATTTTCATTTTGCGTACAATATCCCATAAAAAAATAAATAACATATAGTTATGTTTGTTAATTTACGCTTTGTCTTGACTTTTCCTTATTAAATAGTACATTACATCCTTTTGAAATATTGAGGGGGTCGAATTCCGCGCATCCTCAGCTTTCGGAGAAGTTATTTCAGGTGCTCTGTGAAACGTGTGAAAAGCGTCCCGCCACACGGGTCTCCACCCGGGTATTGAATGGCGAGAAACAGACCGCCTACCGATGTGAGGTCTGCGAAGCGTTGCCCGCTGCCGGATCGACACCTCCCCTCGAGCGCCCCTGCGAGCGTTGCGGGCAAAGAGAGGGCCGGATCAAATTCACACGCCTCGCGGAACGTTACCGAACGGTAACGTATCTCTGTGAGACTTGCGCGGCGCAGGTTTAGCAACCAGTGACGACACGCGTGCACGACTTGCCTTTATCCGCCGCGCCTATTTGCAACAGGCCAGCCGTATAATGGACACCAGCACATTCCTCAATCCACCGGCGCCGTATCGAATTCTGCCTTCCTGGAACTGGAACAGCACCATCGAGGAAAGTGAGATCCTGCGCCAGATCCGGGAAATGAGCGAGAAGGGTCTGGGCGGATTCTGTCTCTCCGCGGGGCCGGGGCTGCGCATTCCATACCTCTCCAAAGTCTGGTTCGATCGTGTTCGACTGGCGGTGGAAACCGCCCGGGAGTGCGGCCTCCAGGTCTGGCTGCAGGGCGAATACCCCCATCCCCACAGCATCAGCGGCGGCCAGGTTTCGTTGGGTTACCCGCAGTATCGGGCTCAGCACCTCACCTTTGATGAAATCACCGTTCAGGGCGGGCAGCAGGTGGACATGGAATTGCCGTGGGGCACTGTATTGCGCGCGCTCGCAGTTCCGCTCAAACGGGACCGTTGCCTCTGGGAGAGTGTGGCCGATATAGGGGACCATATCGGCGCAAATCAGCGTCACGAGATTTACAGAGAGCACACGGACGCCGCGGCATACCACAATAAGCGATTCCTCGCCCGGCACGTCACGCATCGGCTGTTCTGGAAGGCGCCGCCCGGACGCTGGAGAGTACTCGTCTTCATACAGCGGGAGAGCGATGCGGCGGAGTCTCATGGAATCCATTTCGATCCATTTAACGCGGAAGCCGTCGCCAGTTTTCTCGAAACCACGCACGAACGGTACGCCAGTGGGTTGCCGGACAGGTTTGGCGGCGTGATCCAGGGCATTTTAACCACCGAGGCGTCTTCCATTCCGGGCAGATGGCCCTGGTCTCCCACGTTGCCCCGGGTATTTCAGGAGCGCAACCGGTACGACCTGCTCAACTGCCTCCCCGCACTGATGACCTATTTTGGCCCGAATACGGCACGGATTCGATACGACTACTTCCAGACCCTGAGTGAGACGCTTAGAGACAACTTCCATAAAGTCCTGGAGAAGTGGTGCGCGAAACACAACGTGCTGCACGCGGCCGACGTCACTGTTTTCAGGAACGCCCACAGGCGCAACGTGCACATACCGGGTACGAGCGGCGGAGGCGAAAAGGTGGGAGGTTTCAGAGACGGGGACGCACAGGCCGCCGCTTTTCGCCGCAACCCCAGGTTCTCCGTGTCCGTCCACGACGGAGGCCGGGCCTTCAACACCTGTTTCCAGGACACCGGCTGGTCTCTCACGCTTCAGGATATGAAATGGACGATCGACCGGATGGGCGCTCTCGGCGCAAACCTGTTTCACGCACGGGGATTGTCCTACACGCTGGACGGGTTGCGCAAACATCACAATCCGCCTTCGATTTTCCATCAGAATCCCTATTGGAAACATTTCCGGCTTCTAGCGGACTACGCCGGACGCCTTTCATACGTCCTCAGCCAGGGACGTCGACGGGCGAATATTGCCCTTCTCGATCCTGTGACGAGTCTCTGGGCGCACCTGGGCAGCCCCGGCCTCGGATGGGAATATATCGGCTACGACGAGGACGAGGCCAAGCTGACCCAGAGGCTCGCCTCGGATTGGGCGTACCTGATAGAATCCCTTTGCCGGATGCAGCGGGATTTCGACTCCCTGGACCCGGAAACGTTGGCGACGGCGCGAATTGCCGGTGACCGGCTGCAGACAGACGTCGCCAGCTACGACGTGCTCATCCTGCCGCCCGTCACAAACCTTGAGCGAGACGCGTTTGAACGCATCCGGCAGTTTATTAACGCCGGCGGCAGAGTGATCTGTCTCGGCCTGCTGCCAATTGAAGACATTCAGGAAGGCCCGTCGGTCGTCGAGGCGTTTTCCCGGCTTACCGATATGGAGCCAGGCAGAATGAGGCGCGACTATATCGGCCACGAACTGGGCGTCCATCTCATTCAGAGGGGAGACCTCTACTTCATTCGAACGGGTGGGTCCGTCGAAAAAAACCGCGGCGCCCGTATGCTCGGCGATTTGCTCCGCCGCATCCTTCCTCCTGACGTGATTGTCGAAACCGACAAAGAGAACGGTTCGGCGATCCTGGCGCAGCGGAGAGAAACGCCAAAGGAAGATCTGTTCTTTTTTACGAATACCGATCGAAACGCCTTTGCTTCCCGGATCACAATCAGGGTACCGTCAAAACGCCGGAAAATGGAACGTTGGGACCTGGAAACCGGCAGGCGGACCTCATTAATGTCGGACCGGGAAGGTGATAGGGTCACGCTGGACCTCGACTTTGAACGGTTGCAATCCCACCTTATTGTTGCTTCGGAAGACAAACCCCAGCCCCGGACCGAAGTGGAAACGGCGGCGGTTTTGCGCCCCGATTCGGACGGCGGGTGGAAGGTCGATCCCGAAGAGGACAACTGCCTGCGCATGGACAGGTTCCAGATGCAACTCGATCCTCAGGACAAGGGAATCGAGCAGGGCTGGCACAGACCGGGTTACCGGGACAACCGCTGGACTTCCGTCACCCCCAAACCGATGGTGGAACAGATCGGGAATCTGCCGACGCTTTCCAACCTGCCGTTCACGTTCAATAGCGGCGGGCCGGGTCAGACCGCCGGCCCGGGCATCGAATTTCCCCTGGTCTGCTGGTTCAGAACCGCATTCTCCGCCGACGTGGTGCCTTCAAAGCTCTCCCTTGTGATGGACCGCAGCGCCATTCTGGGCAATTACCAGATCTACCTGAACGGAGTCCGTCTGCCCGGAAAAGCCTTCCGGCCCACGTTCCGATACGACCATAACAACGTCACTTGCGCGGTTGTGCGTCGCGTTACCACAGGCAGAAACGTCCTGGCCATCCGCGTGGAACTCGACGATCTCAATCAGGGCCTGGTCGACTCCTTTTACCTTTTCGGGAAATTCGGGGTCAGGCGCTGGCTCAACCACTATCTCCGAATGGTCGTTCCGGTCGACCGTGGTTTTCCGGGCGAACTCGACGAGCAGAAAATGCCCTATTATGCGGGTACGGTTGTGTATACAAAAGATACGACGTTCAGCGACCCCCCGGAGACCGAACAGTTTGTATTCTCGCTCGAGGAGGAACTCAAAGACGTCTCGGATATTGTAGAGGTCGCCATAAACGGCCGCTCCCTCGGGACAAGAGCCTGGGCGCCATACAAGTGGACGGGTCGAACCGAATGGCTCAAACCCGCGAGGAACCGAATTGTCGTCCGGATGACCAACACACTTTCCCGGCTGCTCACCGGCAGCGAATTTGATACCCGAACCCACGCTCTGAAACCCGTCAAGCCGTAGGATCGTAACGCTAGGCGGCGGGAACCGACTCCGTCAGCGGAGTAACATGACGCGCCGTCGGGCCCCATCGCCACAGTCGGATCCAACATATAATGAAAGAAAAAAGCGGCCTCGATCGAGGTCGTTTTTGTGTATAATACAAGAGCAGGAATCAGCGGACACCGACGAGCAAACGTTGAAAGGAATGAACAGATGGCAGGATCGACCTGCCAACGGTTGATTCGTGCCGAAGTTGCGCGAAGATGGGATGGGCGGTTTCGAAAAGGGATTCGTCAACCATTATCGGCGTATGCCAATTAAAACGGAGACGAATATGAAAAAGGGTTGGATTGCGGCAGGCGTGGCAGCGGCGTTACAGGGATTTCTCTTCGTGGCGGCAGGGGTCATCTTCGCCGCGCTGTTCCTCATCAAGATCCTCTGGGCGTGGACGATTCCCGATCTCTTCCCCGGCGCCGTTGAACAGGGACTCGTCGCGGGTGAGATTTCATGGTTCGCATCCCTGAAGCTGGCATTGTTCCTCGGAATCCTGTCTGCGATCATAGGGAACAGGAGCGTGTCCACGTCGTATTCGCATTAGATGGGAGCGTTGAATTGAAGTTTGACGACAGGTCGTACTATAGGGCGTACGATCACAACTATCGTGTCGCCTATGAGGAAGGATTCACGTACCTTGGCGAAGGCGCATCTCAGAAGGGCGATCTCAAGCCTCTTGAGGGAATGCTTCGCAGAATCCCGCATTCGGCAGCGGAAACCGGGATACTGGATCTGGGATGCGGAGACGGCACGGTCGGGATCTTCCTGGCCGGGATGGGATATCGGTACCTGGGTGTCGACGTCTCGGAGGCCGCCGTTGAACGCGCGAGACAGCGGTCTGCCGAAGTTGGCGCAGATGCGGGATTCCGGGTCGCGGATGCATTGGATCCGGATACGTTGCCCGACGGGGGCTTCGACGTCGTAGTCGACTGCTATTGCTTCCATATGCTGGTTGTCGACGCTCACCGGAAGCGCTATCTCAGAAACGTAATGGGGATCATGCGGGGCGGAGGATATTTCATCCTGTTCGGGTCTCACGACCCCGAGGCCTTTGAAGGTCGTGTGGATTCGTTCGCTGAATTCTCCAGGAAAACGGGCGCCAACACTGCCGGCGTTCCTCTTCAAAAGCGACAGGGAACCGGTTGGCAGAACGTACCAGGCAAGAGCGTATTTCTGATGGGGCGCCCGCGCAGCCTGAAGGGCTATCGAGAGGAACTGACCGCGGCGGGTTTCAGGATCCTGTACAGTTCAACCTATCGCCGTGATCGGCGGGACGCGGGCTTCCTGATGCGGAAGGACGGGAAATCCGGCTGACACCTACGTACCTGGTTGCGGCACGTCACCTTGTTTTCTTGAATCCGAATTTCCCAAAACGTTGAGTGAGTCTGTGCAAACGCGCCCTTTGCCCGGACTCTTGCAGTCGGCGCTGGATGGACCGGAAAAATTCGTTGACTCGGAATTTGCCTTGTTGATCGGTGAGCGTAAGGGTAAATTTGAACTGTGTATTTTGAGATCCGACTGGTTGAAAATTGAAATGGAGAACGATATGGAAACAAGAGTTATTCGAATTCGTGTCAGCACTGAAGCGGCTCAAGCTTACGAGACTGCGAACGAAGTAGAACAACGCAAGTTGAATGCCCTGCTCAGCCTCAAGCTTAGCGACGTGGGACGGGCGGAAAAGCCTCTTGAAGTGGTTATGAGCGAGATCAGCCGCAAGGCACGAGAACGAGGAATGACACCAGAGATTCTGGAGTCCATCCTGAATGAACAGTAATGCACGCTATGTTTTCGACACTAATGTGCTTGTCAGTGCGCTCATTCTTGAGCATTCGAAGCCGGGTCAAGCGTTTCGGAATGCGCTTCAAAACGGTCAGGTGTTGCTATCCCTGTCGGCATTAGAGGAAATAGCCGCGGTGATGAGTCGGGAGAAATTTCTGCGATATGTGACCGAGAAGGATCGGGACGAATTCCTTCAAGCGTTAGTCGGGCGTGCAAGATTCATCGAACCTGGCGCCCAAATCAGGATCTGCCGAGATCCAAAAGATGATAAGTTCCTCGAACTGGCTGTAAGTGGATCAGCAGATCATATCATCAGTGGTGATGCCGATTTGCTGGCGTTGAGTCCCTTTCGTGGGATTGAGATTCTCACGCCAGATGATTTCCTGAAGCGGTTGGAGGATTCTTAGAGTCTGCCGAAGAGTTGGCTGACACCAGGATAGTTGGTCCAATCGGTTTGCGAAGAGACTACTGACTAAACTCCGCAGAGGAATCAGGCATATTGACATTGTAGACCGATGAGTACAGCCCCGGATAATGTTTCGATCCTGAGTTCACTCATCAGCGGCTAACAGGGCAGCAGAGATCCGTGGCCAGGCACCACAGGAGGAATGACGTGATGAGGCGAGATTCGGTTCTGGAGGAAGTAAGGAAGATACGGGAAGCGAATGCCAGGAAGTTCAACTATGATCTGCCTGCCATATATAGAGACATTAAGGAGCGAGAAAAAACCAGCGGGAGGGAGTTTACTACCCTCCCGCCAAAGCGAGTCGAATACGTTGGTCAGCCAGAATAGATAGTAGGCTCAATATTATCGGCAATGCCACTACCTCGTCGCCACGGGTAGATACGTCCGACAGATATCTGCTACCGGCCCACCCTCCGCAGCAGACAACGTCATAAACACCATCCCCGAGGGAGATTTCTCACGCGCCGTCGAGGAACAACCCAGGCATTACGGAATGACGATATTGAAGCGCTGTCTTCCTTAAACTTCCGACGCCAGCCCTAACAGCCCGTTGAAAAAGTCCATCCGGACTACGTCCGGCCCTTGTGGCCGAATTACTGCGTTGCGCTCCCTTGCCGAATCCCGCGATTCGACGCGGTCGCGCGCCTTGTCTTCGACCACAATGGCAGTGTTCTGTCGCGGAAATAGATTGCCGAAATTCGACTGCCGAGTCGCCCGGCTGGCAAGGCGCCTGAGCCAGGCGACCTGCCCAGGGTCACCGAGCGAAGGCAACGCCGCCAGACGGGATGAATCGGCGGATGAATGGTGACATATTTCCGGGACGGGACACCATGCCTCGCCTGCAGAGCGACTTTTTCAACGGACTGCTAAGCTCGGTGATCCACGTTTTCGGAGCAGTCCGATTGAAAACAATAAACCACAGCAGGAGGCAAGCGACTCATGACCCCATGGAAAATCAATCTGGACGACGTGCCTGAAGAACATCAGAAGTGGACGTGGAGTACTGGAAACTACGAACGATTTCGCCGCCATGTCTCCGTTGCCATGGGAAACACCCCGGAAACGCCGCATCCATTCGACGTGGAACTGACCCGTCTTCCCCCGGGCGCGCGTCCGTGTCCCGTGCATTCGCACGACCGGATGTGGGAGTTCTTCATTGTCGTATCCGGCCGGGCCGTGGTGGATCGCGAAGGGGAGTCCACCGAAGCCGTCGCCGGAGACTGTTTCATGCAGCCGGCCGGCACCCGGCACCGGATCCGGAACGCCAGCGACACCGACGACCTGGTCTTCTACGTTATCGCCAACGAGCCCGGCGTACCCATTGTCAGCCGAAAGTACGAAGTCTGATCGCTGCAGCCAGGCGCACCGGCCGGCCGATGTTGTGAAGAGACGCGAACGCCGCTTCACCGCGGGTTCCACCTGTCAACCGGAGGCCCAGACAGGCGTTTGCACCATACCATCCGAACGGCTGTCACCGGCCATCGAATCTCGAAATCACCTCCCCCGAATAATCGTGTATTGACCCTCAGAACGCGCGTGGGGCTTCATATTGGAGTTCTCGATCTCTGCCGGCGAGGTTTTCGGACTGTCGTGCTCGTTCGTCTGGGCGCTGAACAGCCTGATGGTCCGCACGCAGTCGCAGGCGATCCCGCCGGCGATGATGAACGGCATCCGGTGCGCCGTGGCCACGGTCTTTTTCTGGGCGCTGCTCCCCTTCGGACCGCCCCTTTCCAGTTACGAGCACGTAACCGGAACGGAGTGGGCGCTCCTGGTGGGCGGGCTGCTGATCGGAATGGCCATGGGCGAAACGATGTACCTGGCGGCGATCAAAGAAATCGGCGTGTCGCGCGCGATGGCGCTGTCGGGGACGTTTCCCCTGTCCACGTTTTTCTTCGAGTGGGCCCTGCTGGACAATCCATTCAGCCGGAAGTTCTTTCTCGGGATCTGTCTGGTTACGGTGGGGGTGGTCTTTCTTTCGAGCCGGGCCCGGCAGCCCTCCGGTGAGCGTCCCGATAGGCTCGCGCTAGGCATGTTCCTGGCGCTGTTCGCCTGCCTGCTTTGGGGTTTGAGTACGGTTATGCTCAAACCGGCGATTGCGAATCTGACGTCCATACAGGCCAACAGCGTCCGCGTGCCGCTCACCGCCGCGGTACTCTTCCTGGCCAGGGCGTGGACGGGTCCGGTTATGCGTATCCGGGATATCGACCGGCGGGCGCTGATTGTCGTGGGCGCCAGCGGCATCGTCGGCGTTGGCGCGGGTTCCATGCTGTACTTGATGGCGATCAGCCGGATCGGACCCGCCAAGATGGCCACCCTTGCGTCAGTCTCACCGGTTATGGGTCTGTTGATGGCGGTCGTTTTTCTGAAGGAGAAGCTGACGCTGCGGCTGGTGGGGGGCGTGGTACTCTGTGTGGGGGGCGTGTGGATGGTCCTGTGATGTACGGGGCCTGGCACAATCCACACACACAAGTGTGTGGATTTTCCCGCCATGGACCCATTGGCGATGACGGCACGCCTTTCTGTATAGACCGGAACGGTGAGGGGCAGAACCATGATTCGGGAAATAATGGACGGTCTGTTTACCAGGGAATTGCTGGACGCACACCCGGATGAGTGGGGGATTGCCGGCTATTGCGACCATCCGACGGCGGCGGGGTACTCGACCACAATAACGCCGGATGTGATACGTACGGCAACCGATCGAGGCGTGGACCTTATTGTCACTCATCATGATGCCTGGGATTTCATGTTCGAGCAGCGGGAGCAGGTCCAATCTCTCTTGAAGGAAAACGGACTCACGCACGTGTGGGCGCACCTCCCGCTGGACCTGGCAGAATTCGGGACCTCTGCAACACTGCTGTCGGAGATCGGCTGTGTACCGGTGGCAGTTTTGAAGCATGCGGAGGGAAGGGTGGGCGAACTCCCCGAATCCGTACCACTGACCGCGGTGCGCGAGAGACTGACCGCATTGCTATAAGAGGAGCCCTGTAGAGAGCATGACGCGAACCGTCCCGTGCGCAGGGTAGGCACGGTAACGGGTGCGGGTATCTATACCACACTTTTACGGGACGCGTTGCAATACGATATCGATCTGTACGTCACGGGGGAGACGAATCTCTATCTGCTGGTGTACGGGAAACACCGAAAGGTGAACGTCCTCGTGTTTTCGCACAACTATACCGAGTTGCCCGGCGTACGCGCCTTCGCAGAAAGAATCGCTGGCGCGCTCGGGCTGGAATTGAAGGGGCATCTTGGGGATTCGCACTGGTAGTGCCGCGTGTTTCGAGTGAGGAACCGAATTCACTTGGAATAAATGTCCTCGGGCCTTGTATCTTGATTCCACGGACCGTATATTTCCAAGGCAATTCAGACGTGACTCACGATTGAGATGACAAACCTTGATTCGTAATTCTTCGGGAAAGTAAAACCGAATAAATGCAAGTAGATAAAGGTGATTTAACTTCTGATTACCAGGATACACCAGGTCACTGGACGTGAACTGAAAAAACGTCCTTTTTGACGCCCGTTACGCCCCGTTTCAGGGGGTTTCGTCGCGTCGCCGTGTTGCTGTTTTTTTCGGATTGTGGCTAAAACCGGAGATTTCGTGATGGCGCATCGAGAGCGAAACACGATAGATCTGGAAAAGGTTGTTTCACGTGATCCTGAAATCCACAGTGGAGACCTCGTTTTCGCAGGTACGAGGGTCCCTGTAGACAGCCTTGTGTGTTATCTTAAGGGGGGGTATTCGATCGAGGGGTATCTCAAGGAATTTCCTTCAGTACAGCGATGGCAGATCGAATCATATCTCGAACTCTCGACTGAGGGATTGGATTACTTGAGGATGCAGAATGCGGGTGCTTCTCGATGAGGATATTCCGGTAGGCTTAAGGCTCTACTTTCGTTCGGAAGTCGAGGTCGAAACCGTGGAGTACCGGGGCTGGAAGGGACTGAAAAACGGCGAATTGCTTCGTTTTGCTCAACGACATTTCGATGTTCTGGTTACGATGGACAACAATCTGCCTTATCAACAGCCCGTTCGACATTTCGACCTGGCCGTGGCGGTCTTGCGTTCATCCAGCGAGGCACTTGGCGACCTGATTGAGGTCGTGCCGGAACTCGAACGAATGCTTTCGAAAATTCGACCTGGTCAGGTGGTGCGTGTCTTCCCCGCCAGGTAGCATCATCGATGCGACGAACCTCAGATTACGAAGTCGCACGGATGATCCTTGCATTCTGCACTTGCTCTTTCCGGCTCGGATGTACAGCGGATACCACGCAAGTGTACGTTTTTATTTCGGAAGTCGACAATATGCAAAAACAAGAGGGTAATCCAATGAAGCTCTCGTTTGATCTTACGGAATCGCAGAACCAAGAGTTGGATGCAACCGAAAAACGACTGGGTATCCCCCCGGGAGGAACTTGCGAAGGCAGCGTAAGACGAACTGCTCGACAGGCCCCGGGCAGAGTTCGATGCTTCAGTAACGCCTGTATTGAATAAGAATGAGAAATTATATAGAAGGCTGACTTAATGAGATTTCTTACTCTGGCCGAACTGATCGACCTTCACGGTTGTATTGTTGATCAGTCAGGCGGAGCACCGGGGTTGCGTGACATGGGCAGATTGGAATCTGCCATCGCGCACCCCCGAATGTCTTTTGCCGGGCGGGATCTCTATCCAACGCTGATCGAGAAAGCCGCCGTCCTCTGTTTCGTTCTGACTCGAAATCTTCCCTTTGTCGACGGGAATGAGAGATCGGGACACGCAGCGATGGAAGTGTTTCTTGCTCTGAACGGACATGAAATCAGGGCGAAAGTGGATGAGCAAAAGACCGTTATCCTGGGTGTTGCTTCGGGACAAGTGTCGAGGCAGGAACTGACAGAAAGGCTGATCGATCACGTCTTGAAGATCGGATAAACGAAGATTGTCTAACGTCCAAATTGACGACGTCGTCTCCGGACGCCTACCACGAGCCGGTGCGACCGACAGATTCGAAGCGCCTCAGATGGCTGACATCCCACGAAAACCGATTCTAACTGAAGAAGACTCGGCATTGTTCGACCCCGCCCCGTCTGAATTGGTAGAATGGGAGTCCTTCTACACGGAGGGAAAGCGGACGCCGCCTTTTCTGAGGAACGTCCCGGATGAGAATCTGGTCGGTTACATTAATCAGGGGCGCCTCAGGTCGGGTAACGCCATTGATCTGGGATGCGGGATCGGTCGGAACGCGATTTATCTGGCGAAGGCAGGTTTCAGGGTTGACGCCATCGATCTGTCGCGGGTCGCGATCGCGAGAGGGCGTTTGATTGCGGAGGAAGAGGGGGTTCGCGCCAATTTCATCGTCGGGTCGGTCTTTGACGTAACATTGCGTGAGAACCATTACGACGTTGCGTACGACGCCGGTCTGTTCCATCATCTTCCGCCGCATCGAAGGCCATACTATCTCGAATTGGTTCGACAGGCTATAAACCCGAACGGATTCTTCGGCATGACCTGTTTCGACACGACCGGCGGTCAACCCGTCGAAGACTGGGAAATATACGAACGTGGACAGATGCCTCCGGGCATCGGTTATACCGAGAATAGGCTTAGAGAAATACTCGCGGGATTTTTCGAGATTCTCGATTTACGGCCGATGAAGGTCTGTCCGGAGAGCGCCAATGCTCTCGGCTTGCCAGGTACGTGGACGGTTCTGATGAAGCCATTGGCACCCGTGGAGAGAAGTCAATGAAACTCGAATTCAAGACCCGCCGCGCGGTTGAGGCGGATGTACCGGCGCTCGCCGACCTGGCGCAGCGGTCCTGGCTTTCGGGAAACTGCGAACTGGCGCCGATGGAGGTTGTGCGGGATTGGATGGAAGCGGATTCCGAGAGCAAGCGATTCCCGGAAATCTGGCCGAAGGTCACGGTGGCAACAATCCAGTCACGAATCCTTGGACTAACAAGCACCGACGGTCACGAAGTCGCCGATCTCTGGGTCCATCCGTCCTTCCAGAGGCGGGGAATCGGAAGCCTGCTATTGAAGGTGGCCGAGGAGGAGATTCAGCTCGCGGGACATCACACCGCACGGTTGTGTTATACGGAATACAACGTCGCGGCGCCCCGCTTCTACCGCGCCAACGGATATACACAAGTAGACCGGCCGCCGGAGAGGCTTCCGTGCGGACTCGTGCGTGATGTGATCGTGATGGAGAAGCAACTGAAGGATTGAGGAATGCCGGACCGCCGCCAGACGCGACGTTTCGGGAGGAGGGTATGACGCGTGAAAGTGAAAGCGATCGACTTCGTGATTTCCCACGTGACCGATACGAGGGAGGCGGTTCATTTCTACCGGAATGTGCTGGGGCTCGATCAGGACTTCATCGACGACGGAGGGATCAAGGGCGACGGAAGCCGGGACACGTGGACGGAGTTCGATACCCGTCCCGTCAGCCTGGCGCTGGTCCGGTGGGACGAGGAAGCGGGACGACCGGGGATCGCGTTCGCGGTGGACGACGTGGACGAGGCGGTGAACGAACTCCGCCGTATGGACGTTGAAATCGTGATGGAGCCGGCCGATAGCGGAAGCTGCCGGATGGCCTGGATCAAGGATCCATGGGGTAACCTGCTCTGCATCCACCGCAGAAACGACGGTACCTGCGGATAGATATCACGCGTATAAACACCCACACAATACGAACGGGGATGAAGGCGATGGCGGATCGCAGGAGAGAAGAACGAACTGCTTCCAGTATTGGCGACGTTTCACTACAAGAAGGCAATGAGACGACGCTGGGAGATGACCTGACACACGGACTTGGCGAAATCCGGCTCCTGCATCCACCGGGTACCACGCCAATCACACCGGCCAGCATGATCTCCATTGAAGCGATCGGCGGCCACAAACACCTGCTCGAGGGAATCGGCATTGACTGGGGAAGCGGCGGAGGCTGCCTGTCCGTCATGGCCGCGCGCGCACCCGGTGTTGACCGGGTTGTCGGGTTGGAAATCGACGAAACAAACGTATCCGTAGCCCGGCGTAACGCCAGGTTGAACGGCGTCGAAGAAAAAGTAGCGTTCATGCAGTCGGACTCATACACACCGTTCGCGGATGGCGACATGCGTTCGTTCGAGTCGCTCAGCGGGCGTGCGGATTTCCTCATCGCCAACCCGGACGCGAGCGAAGACGATGACGGATTCGGATACCGGCGGGCTGTGCTTCGCGGCGCCAGGAAGTATCTTCGCGACGGCGGCCGGGTCTTCCTGAGCATTTCGTATCAGTACGGCAGACGGAGGATTGCAGGGCTGGAGCGCGACGTCCCCGGGTTCTTCCACGAGGGAATCCTGGCGAGAAGCGCGTGCGTCCCATTCGATCTCCGGCGACCCGACCTTCTGAACTGTTTGAAGGTGTACGCAAGAGAAGAATCCAGGGGCGGCCTGGAATTCGAATTCTGCAATCCGTTACGACGCTCTCAGGCCATGAATGCGCGGGACTCCCTGGCGTTATACGAACGGACCGGCCGGAGCCCCCTGTCGCAATGGCAGACGCATCTCTTCAGATACTTCCCCGACCGCCTTTGATTCTCACGTGACAGGAAGCACGCCGATGAATCCGATCGTCACGCCGATGACACCGGATAACTGGGAGACGGTGCGCCGGATTCTCGAGGATGGCATCGCCACGGGACACGCGTCGTTCGACACGGAAGACCCTGACTGGGACATGAAGCACGCGCGGTGCGCGTATGGGGCGCGGGATCAGCCTGATTCCGCGTCTGATTTATGTACGGCGACGAATTTGTCGATCTGACGGAAGATCCTGTGCATGGTGGCAACGTCTCGGCGATCCATGGACAGGCGCCCGAAGAGGCGCCGGATGGACCGCGGGAAG
This sequence comes from Candidatus Latescibacterota bacterium, assembly GCA_963662665.2. Taxonomy (GTDB): domain Bacteria; phylum Latescibacterota; class UBA2968; order UBA2968; genus JAAXHE01. Next base: position 87,921 of record CAXXJS010000031.1, on the reverse strand, counting down.
GCCTTGGGCATATAGTCGGCGGGAAAGCCCAGCTTGTCCAGCGCGGATCCGACGTGGGCGTAGAGGGACTCCATCTCTTCAAAAGTCGCCAGGTCGAGCTCCGGCACTTCGCGAGGCGTGGCTGCCGCGCGGAAGAGCTCATAGCCAAAGATGAGGACGGCCTGGGAAAGGTTCAGCGAGGGATACCTGTGGGCCGTGGGGATATTGGCGATCAGGCTGCAGAGCCGCATTTCATCGTTGGTGAGGCCGTTTTCTTCCCGGCCGAATACCAGGGCGGCTTCGTTGTCTTCGGGCAGGGAAACCAGCTTTTCCGCCACGTGGCGCGGTCCGTACATGATGTCCAGATGCTCCCGCGTCCGGTGGGTCGTCCCGATCGAAAGGACCGTGCCGGCCAGGGCTTCTTCAAGCGATTCGCATACCGTCGCGCCGTAGAGCACTTCTCCCGATCCGTGCGCCATTTTTCTTGCGTCGCCGCACGTATGGTCCGGAGGGTCCACAAGGTAGAGACGTGAGAGGCCCATATTCTTCATGGCGCGCGCCACCGAGCCGATGTTCCCGGGCTCTTTTGTGCCCGCCAGTACAATGCGAATGCGATTGAGCGTTTCAGGGACAGCCGTTTGTGGGTGCATCGGGTTCTCCTTGTTCGAACATCTCACCTTTCTCGGGCCGGCATGCCCCTTGCTTCGAGTGTTCTGACCGGGATTGAGTCAACGTGCATGCCGGGCATTCCTGGCGCGCGCTGTTGATCCGGCAGACTCCCCTACTGATTCAAGAGCCGTTTCCACCCGTGCGGAACGGCGTTGGTTTCGAGCAGCTTCAGCACTGCACTTCGCCTCGCGGTCTGCAGGCTGTCGTCGCGTGCTTTCCAATAGGCGGCGCCGAGCCGGGTCGCATCCGGTTGCATGGAAAACGGGCCCGCGCTGAACAGGGAGTCGTGAAGCGCGGGGTTCAGCGTATATCCGCCGATACGCGTGGTCTGTTCGGCCAGGGCGCCGGAGTCGGTCGTAATGCGCACGGTTTGCAAAACCGGCAGCCAGTAGCGGTCGTAATACAGGGCGTTTTCCTGGTAGGTGCGGAGTTCCTTGATGCCGAGTGACTCTCGGCCCTTCCTGTTCAATACGAGGTCGTAGCCCACGAGCGAGAAGTCGGTTGCGGAAATCCAGATGGCGCCCTCAAGTCCGGGGCGTCTCTTTTTTCCTGGTTCGACGTGAATCTTGTGTACGGCCACGTCCCCCATCTGTACGGTACTGACCAGACGATAGCGGTAATCCCTACTGGCGTCCCCCTCCAGCGGCAGAGGACCCACGTCGAAATCGCGGCCGTTGAGGCGGCCGCTGCGGATATTTACGATGACGCCTGGATGCATGCCGAATTGCTGCGCCGGCGCGTTGCGGGACCGGTACGCCGTTATGATCTGGGCGACCTCCCCCGGGTTCCTGTAATATCCCCGGCCGTCGTAGTCGATCCGTGCCAGGATGCGAGCACCGGCGTGGGCGCCGGCGTAAAGGGTCTGAGTGCCTACCAATGCGAATCCGTGCGTCCGGAGGTTTGAGTATCGCGTGTGGAACACGTTTTCGCGGCGTTTCCGACCGATTTTTCCAATCAGAACCGTGAGGGTGGGACGCGGCAGGTCCACGTGGGACTTCAGGGTCATTGGAGACGGGGAAAGCAGGATGTCCGGCGGGTGTATTGCGACGTTGGGAACGACAATCTTCCGCAGTGCCGTCCGATAGCCGACGTATGATACCTGGACGCGGATGGGGGCCGCGGGAAGGTCGGAAACCGTGAAGCGGCCATAGAGGTCCGTCAGGTCCCCGCGCCTGAGTTCCGGCAGAATGACCGTGGCGAAAGGTAACGGCGCGCGGGTCGCGCTGTCCCTTACCGTGCCGTTCAGGGTCGCCGTGTGCACGGGCGCCTGAAAGACGTGCAGCGCGAAAAAACCGGCGATAATTTTAAAAGAATGCCGTGCGGACATCTGCCATCGCTTGAATGAGACGAGTGATATCCTCGTCGCTGTGGTTGGCCATGAGCGTGAGGCGCAGGCGGCTCCGGCCTTCCGGTACGGTTGGCGGCCGGATGCCGCTCAGGTAGATCCCTTCATCGAACAGATGGTCCGAAATCGCCATCGTGCGCTTTGCGTCGCCGATCAGGACGGGAATGATCTGGGATTGGGAGCCCATCAGATCGAAGTCAAGGTCTTTCAGGGCGGTTTGAACGGTATGGACGTTTCGCCACAGGTTGTCTCGCAGACCCGGCCGGGTTTGGATGAGACGCAAAGCGGCCGTGGCTGCCGCGCAGGCATCGGGTGGCAGTGCCGAGGTGTAAATAAAGGCAGCGGCTCGATTGATCAGCAGGTCAACGAGTTCCGTTGTTCCGGCAACAAACCCGCCGAAGGCGCCCATCCCCTTGCTGCCGGAGGTTGTCAGAACGTCGATGCCCTTCGTAACGCCGAAGTGTTCGTGGGTGCCCCGCCCGGAATCGCCGAGGACTGCGGTCCCGTGCGCATCGTCAACCATCAGTATGGCGTTGTACCGGTTTGCGGCGTCCGCGAGGTCGGACAGGGGGGCAAGGTCGCCGTCCATGCTGAACAACCCGTCGGTGACGATCAGGCGTCGCCGGAAGTCGACCTGGGCCCTGAGCAGGTTTTCCAGATGGTCGACGTCCCTATGGCGATAGACAAAGGTCTTTGCACGGGAAAGCCGGCAGGCGTCGATGATGCTGCGATGGTTCAGATGGTCGCTGAAAATCGCATCGGCTTCGCCCACAAGTGCGCTTACCGCGCCCAGGTTCGCCATGTAGCCCGTGGGAAAACACAGAGCCGCCTCGGTTCCCAGGAAGCCGGCCATCCGGTGTTCAAGCCTCCGATGCGTTTCCATGTTGCCTGAAATCAGCCTCGAGGCCGCCGCGCTGAGGCCGTATGTGCGTAGCGCGGAGCCGGCTTCTTCTTTAAGATCGGGGTGGCTTGCAAGCCCGAGATAGTTGTTGGAGCAGAAGAGTAGACGCTCTCTTCCGTTAATGCGGACTCTGGGGCCCTGCGCGCCCTCCAGCAGATGGAGGCTGCGGTACAGTCCGCGTGATTTCAGATTGTCCAGTTCCGTGGCGAGTTGGGGAAGCATTGTCAGGATACTATGAGTGATTGCGGTTGAGGTAAGGCGAAGGGTGGACGAAAATTATCGTATTCCAGATGGCTTGTCAAGCGCGTGAGGCGGAGTGGTACCGGTTTGACAAAAAGGTTCATTCTTTTATATTCTAAGCCGGTTTCCGGGGTGGGGTTCAACCAGACCGGTTGGCGGGACTCACTGCTTGCGCCCAACCGGTTTTTCTGTCCCCACGCTGAAGCGCAGCGGCGCGGCCGGACAGGATCCTGCAGAGGGGTTTGGAGGTGCCTGAATAATGACGGAGTTACGGCAGGGCACAGACTGGAAATGGATGGTTGTGTTTCCGGCGGTTTCGGGCCTTGTCCTGGGCGCCGCATTTCCACCCCTGCCCCTGGGATTCCTGTCTTACATTGCGCTGATCCCGCTGCTGATTTCGGCGGAACGCCTTCGCGGCCGTGCGGCCTTTGGCGCGGGATTCATTCAGGGGTTATTCTTCTACGGAACGACACTTTACTGGATCGGCTGGATCACGCCGCCCGGCATGGCCGGTGCGGTTTTTTACATGTCCCTGTTCCGCGGGCTGTTCTTGTGGACGTATTCCCGCGTCGTGGGGCGGTTCGGCGCCGCGGGCATGTGGAGCGCTCCCTTTCTGTGGGTCGGGTTGGAGTATTTCAATTCATTGGGAGATATGGGTTTTCCGTGGGTGGTTCTTGGAAACTCGCAGACGGGCTATCTGTGGCTGATCCAGTATGCGGACGTGACGGGGGTATATGGCGTATCATTCTGGATTGTGGTGGTCAATCTGAGCATACTGATGCTTTGGCGGTACGAAGCGCGCCGCTGGACATGGGCCGCCGGGCTGGCGGCCCTCTTTGCGGGACCGGCGGCAAACGGGTATTTTACGCTGAAACACGATCCGGACGACCGGGCCGTGCCTGTAGGTGTGGTCCAGCCGGATATGCCGCCTGTTGCCAAGGAATACCGGGGATTCGATTACAATTTCGGTAAGTTGAAGCCAATGACCGTTGAAGCCGCGATGCAGGGGGCGAAGCTTGTGGTGTGGCCCGAGACGGCGGTCGGCTATATGAAAGGGGAATTGTACAGGCACCATCGAGAACGCGTGCAGGCGATGGTGGACTCGCTGGACATCTACCTCTATACGGGCGCGTACCGGCTTGTTACCGGCGACCCGGTAAAGGTATACAACTCCTCGTTTCTGTTTGTGCCCCGGAAAGGGATCACGGGATTCTACGATAAAACTCGCCTGGTGCCGTTCGGCGAACGGGCGCCCTTCCCGGAGTTGCTGCCTTTTCTGCGGAAGATCAGGTTCACGGGCGGCGGGTTCGTGGGGGGTAACTGGGATTCCGGCGAGGCGCGGACGGTATTCAGCGGCCCCGAGGCCCGGTTCTCCGCACTGATCTGCTACGATTCGGTCTTTCCGGGATTTGTCCGGTCATTTGTGGACCGGGGCGCAGAGTTTCTGGTCGTCATTACCAATGACGGCTGGTTCGGTCGTACTTCCGGACCCTATCAGCATGCCGAGTCGGCGGTGTTTCGCGCCATTGAGAACCGGCGTGCCGTGGTGCGCTGCGCGAATACGGGTGTGTCCACGTTCATCGACCCATACGGAAGGAAGTCGGGAACAACGGGAATATTCCATCCGGCCGTGTTGACGAAGGGGGTGTCGCCACGGAGCGCAAGGACGTTTTATACCAGGTACGGGGATCTGTTCTCACAGTTGTGCCTGATTGCGGGCGCGATTCTGGTGGCGATGGCCTTCCTCCGGCACCCGGCGGATGCAGACCATTCCATTCTGCCCCCCGACTCCGGCACGTCTGCAGAACACGCGCCTGAACCGTCCTCGGGCGCCGAAGACAAAGCGATGCCCTTTCTGGATCACCTGGAGGAACTCCGCTGGCGCTTATTGAAGGGTCTGGCGGCTCTCACGGTTGGAGCCATCATCTGCGGGATTTTTTCGGACGCGATTCTGGGGTGGCTCGTCCTGCCGGTGCGGGAAGCGACCCCCTTCCTGAAGCTGTTGGGCGTAGCCCCCGTTGAGCCGCCGGTCAAGCTTATTTATCTGAAGCCGATGGGGATGTTTCTCGTCAAATTCCAGATTGCCCTGGTAGGCGGTGCGATCCTGGCGTTGCCGTTTCTCCTGTATCAATTGTGGATCTTCGTCGCTCCGGGTCTGTTGACAACCGAGCGGCGGTACGTATCTTTTATTGTTTTTTCATCGTCGGTCTGTTTTGTCCTGGGCGGGGCCCTTGCTTATTTCAGCGTGGTGCCCCTGTCGTTTCGGTTCCTCATCCTGATTGGCGAAGGGACCGGCGTAGACCCCCAGTTCGATATCGGTTACTACACCGGCTTTGTTCTGAGACTGCTGGTGGCCTTCGGCGTTGTCTTCGAACTTCCGGTGGCTGCCTTTTTCCTGAGCCGGATCGGTCTGTTGACCGCAGACCGGATGCGGTGGGGCCGGCGTTATGCGGTGGTGATCGGTTTTGTTCTGGCGGCTCTGCTCACGCCGCCCGATCCGATCTCCCAGCTGATGATGGCGCTGCCGCTGGTGCTGCTCTACGAATTCAGCATCTGGGTGGCGCGTGTCGCCGGCCGATGAGCCGGGGGGTTCGGAAGTCAGGCCCGACACGCTGCCGTACGGGATCGTTGTCCAGTTGCTACGTGAATTGACAAAGGCTTGTTGTTTATGGGTATACCGGTTGCGGTAGGCGTTCTGGCGTTGTGTTTCGTGGTGTTTGCGAAGTGCGCTTCGTGGTTTGTGGACGGTGCTGTTGGGATTGCCGAATACCTGAACGTGCCGAAAATGCTGATCGGTATCGTACTGGTGAGCCTGGCGACAACCTCGCCGGAACTGGCCGTATCCGTACTGGCCGCTCTCGAAGGGCATCCGGAAATGGCGCTGGGCAATGCCATCGGGTCGGTGATTGTGGACGACGGCGTCGCTCTGGCGCTGGGTGTGCTTGTGGTGGGCACCCCGATCCTCATCAACCCATACCTGCTGCGGACGACAGGGATCTTTCTGATTGTCGTGGATCTGGCGGCTTACGCGATGGCGTTCGACGGCACGCTGGATCGGATCGAGGGCGGCGTACTGCTCCTCCTCTTCGTGGCATACACGGTCTTTACCTACGTGACACGCCGTCGTTCATCCGAGGCCGAGGGGAATCGGATGGAGGAACTGAAGGAGATCGAGGCTTCCATTGAGGGACGAGCTCTCGGGACATTGATGCTCTGGTTCTGCGTTGGACTGGTCGGGGTACTGATATCCAGTCATTTTATCGTGGAATCCGCCGTGGTCATCGCCAAGGCATTGGACGTCAGCGAAGCGGTGATTGCGCTTACGGTGATTGCCATCGGCACGTCCTTGCCGGAGATCGCAACCGGGGTGACGGCCGCCAGGAGAGGACACGGTGAGATCGTGGTCGGGAATATCCTGGGCGCCGATATCCTGAATATCTGCTGGATCGCCGGTGCATCCGCCGTGGTCAATCCACTCGTGGTGACGCAAAAAGTAATCCACTTTTCATTTCCAGCGATGCTGGTGATCGTTTTTGCGATGCTTTTCATGATGCGCACGGGCCACCGTCTGACCCGGATCGAGGGATTCGTGCTGCTCGCGATTTACGGAGCTTACCTGGCGTCAACGGGGTTTTTGTTTTTATAGGGGACCACTATGGGCGGGATATTCGTGACGGGAGGAGCGGGGTTCATCGGATCGAACTTTGTCCGGTACTGGCTGTCCAGATACCCGGACGACAGCGTAATCAACTACGATCTGCTCACGTATGCGGGTAATCCGGAGAACCTGGCCGACGTGGTCGCAACCTGTGCCGGCAGGTACGAGTTTGTTCAAGGTGATATCGGCGACTTTGAGTTGGTTCGAGGTCTCTTCGAACGGCACCGGCCGGATTATGTCGTGAACTTCGCCGCCGAGTCGCACAACAGCCGCGCGGTGGTCAATCCCGACGTCTTCTTCGAGACCAACGTGCTTGGGACTCAGCGTCTCCTGCAGGCTGCGCACGATGCCGGCGTGCCCAGGGTACACCATATCTCAACCTGCGAGGTCTACGGGGACCTGCCGCTGGATTCGGAAGCGAGCTTTTCCGAGGATGACCCCTATCAGCCGCGTACGCCGTACAATGCATCCAAGGCGGCGGCCGACCTGGCGGTCCGGGCGTACCATCTCACGTTCGGGCTGCCGGTTACGATTTCCAATTGCGCGAACAACTACGGGCCGTATCAATTCCCGGAAAAGGTAATTCCCCTGTTCGTCACACAGGTCTTGAACGGAAAGAAGATGACGCTCTACCGGAGCAGCCGGAACAAACGGGAGTGGCTGCACGTGGAGGACCACTGCCGGGCGATCGACCTGATCCTGAAACATGGAAAGATCGGGGAAACGTACAACGTCGGGAGCGGCGTTGAGGTGGACGTTGAGACGATCGCGGACACAATTCTGAATGTACTGGCGATGGACGGGTCGTACAAGGTCTACGTTCCCGACCGCCCCGGACACGACCGCAGATACCTTCTGAATTCGAATAAGATACGTACCGAACTCGGCTGGCGTCCCGAGATTTCTTTTGAACACGGGTATGAGGAAACCGTACGCTGGTACGCCGACAATCGCAACTGGTGGGAACCCCTGCTGAAACGCCTGGACGTGGACGAGGAAGGCTGGAAGCAGGTGTCGTCCGGATAGTCGTGATCCGCGTCGTACGTACTTCCCCGGGAAAGGAAGTTGGATGCCATTCCGGTTTGAAGGCTTGAAAATTCCCGGACTCATTCTGGTCGAGCCCCGGGTTTTTGAAGACAACCGCGGCTTTCTGATGGAATCCTACAGGAAATCCGATTTCGAGGCGAACGGAATCTCCGTCGGGTTCGTACAGGATATCCACTCCCATTCGGTCGGGGACGTCCTGAGGGGGTTACACTATCAATTGCACCCGAGGGCGCAGGCCAAGCTGGTGAGGGTTGTCAAGGGCGAGGTGTTCGACGTGGCCGTGGATATCCGGAAGAACGCACCCACCTTCGGGCAGTGGGAGGGTGTTGTGCTGTCTGAAGCGAATCACAGGATGTTCTACGTTCCCGAGGGTTTTGCGCACGGGTTCTGCGTGTTGAGCGACGAGGCCGAATTCGTATACAAGGTCACCGCCGAATTCGCGCCGGATCTCGACCGTGGCATTGTCTGGGACGATCCGGCCATCGGCATCGACTGGCCGGTTTCCAATCCGATACTATCAGGGAAGGACCTCGAACTCCCCCTGCTGACCGACGCCGAAAATAACTTCGTCTACGATCCGGGCGCGGGCGCGTGAAATGGAAGCGAGTTCGACGTGAGTGGCAGGAGGTAACGCGGCTGCGAGTGAGGCACGCGGGAGTGCGGGACCCGGACAAGAATTACCCGAGCGGACCACCGCCGCCGAAGAGGTCTTCCCCTTCTTCGGCGGTTTCTTCTTTGTTCGATATGCCCCAGATCAGGCCGTGAGGGTCCAGTTCATTCAGAGGAGGGCTGTCGTAATCCGGTTGGAGTTCGGTTCCACATATCGGGCAACAGGCGTACGACGGATGGTACAGGACGCCGTTACTGCAGGTCTTGCAGGATTTTACCATCGTATCCAACTTTTCGCCGCAGCGCACACAGTGCTGAAAGTAGCCGTCGTAGGGTGTTCTTTTCCCGCACGCCGAGCAGTTCACCACGTCGTGCATGCCCAGTTTGTCCGCGGGAGGCTGTTCCAGTGACACCGCGTGCCGGTCGGGTACGGAAACGTATTCGGCCTTGAACGTCTGGAATTTTTCCCGGATCTGGCTGGTCTGAACACCCAGATATTTTTCTGAAATTGTAATGGTGAAAACGAGGTTGGGTGAGATACCCAGAAAGTGGATCAGGTCTCGCGTATTCCAGTCCCGCTGTTCGACGATTGTTGCGTCGTGGGTTTCGCACAGGCTAAGAAAGTCCTGGATTTTCTTTCGGTTTTCCCGGCGCCGGTTATTGTCTTCCCGTTCAAATTCGTACAGGGTGCCGAAGTCGATACGGATCATAGTGCGATCACCTCTTTTAGAAAGCGGCCGGTCCGGGAGGCCGGTGCCGCCGCAACACGCTCCGGGGCCCCCTCGGCGATGACCCGGCCGCCGGAATCTCCCCCTCCGGGACCGAGGTCGACAATCCAGTCGGCCCGTTTGACCACGTCCAGGTTGTGTTCGATCACAACGACGGAGTTGCCCTTGTCGACCAACCGGTCCAGAACGGCGATGAGCGACCGGATGTCCTCGAAGTGCAGCCCGGTGGTCGGCTCGTCCAGAATATACATGGTTTTTCCCGTGGCCACACGGGAAAGTTCGGAGGCCAGTTTGATGCGTTGCGCTTCACCTCCGGAAAGCGCGGTTGCCGATTGTCCCAGCCGGATATATCCCAGACCCACCTCCAATAGCGTTTTCAGTTTCCGCCGGGCGCCCGGAATATCTCTGAAGAAGGTGTGCGCCCTCTCCGTCGTCATGTCCAGTACGTCGGCGATCGAACAGCCCTTGAAACGAATTTCCAGGGTCTCCCTGTTGTACCGGCTTCCCCCGCAGGCGTCGCAGGTCACGTAGACGTCGGGAAGGAAGTGCATTTCAACGCGTCGCAGGCCGTCGCCCTGGCAGGGCTCGCAACGCCCGCCCTTCAGGTTGAAGCTGAATCGCCCGGGCGTATAGCCCCGAACCCTGGATTCCGGAAGCTGCGCGTAGAGTTCGCGGATGTCTGTGAAGAGATCGGTGTAGGTGGCAGGATTTGACCTGGGTGTCCGGCCGATCGGCGCCTGGTCGATTCGGATGATCTTGTCGATTTGTGACATGCCTTCGACACCGTCGTGTTCAAGGGGTTTGACCGCGGCGTTGTGCAGCCTGTTCGCCAGTGCCGGATAGAGCGTACCGTTTATCAGAGTGCTCTTTCCGGATCCGGAGACACCGGTCACGCACACAAGAATGCCCAGAGGGAGGGCGACGTCGATGGACTTGAGATTGTGCCCCCGCGCGCCCTTCAAGACGATCCGGCCGGAGGGTTGCCGTCTGTCCGGAGGCGGGGGGATGGACTTCCGGCCGGAGAGGTACGCGCCCGTGAGGCATTTTCCGTCCGCCATAATTTCCAGGGCGGTACCCTGAGCCATGAGTTCGCCCCCCTTCTCACCCGCTCCCGGACCGAGGTCGATCAGATGGTCCGCGGCAAGCATGGTTTCCCGATCGTGCTCAACAACCAGAACCGTATTGCCGAGGTCGCGCAGCGTCTGCAACGTATGGATGAGTTTGCGGTTGTCTCCTGGATGCAATCCAACGCTGGGTTCGTCCAGAACGTAGAGCACCCCCGACAGGCGCGCGCCGATCTGCGTGGCCATGCGGATACGCTGCGTTTCGCCGCCCGAGAGCGATGCCGCGTTTCGTTCAAGGGTAAGATAACCCACACCCACGTCCCTCAGGAAGGCAAGCCGGTTGCGGATTTCAAGTAGAATCGGGTCAACGACCTCCGGGGGCGCCAACGTTCCCTTCAGACGTTCCGTGAATTCGAAGGCCTGATCGATGGACATCGCCGCAACCTGTGCGATGTTTTTTTCGGCGATTCTGACTGCCAGGGCCTGTGTCCGCAACCTGGCGCCGGCACAGTCTTTACATGCTGCGTTGCGGACGTACGAATCCGGCCTGGATCCGCCATGGTCCGACGCGGCATCCGCAATCCGCCTGTTGAGGGGCGGGATTACTCCGTCGAACCGGAGGGATTCATCGCCCCACAGAATGGCCTCCCTCGCTCCGGGTGAAAGAGAACCGAATGGCGCGGCGAGATCGAAACGGTATCGGTCCGCGAGGCGTTGCAGCAAATCGAGCGTCGCGCGTCCTCTGGGGACTCCCCATGGAGCGATGGCGCCCTCCGCGATTGAACGGCTCTTGTCCGGAACGATCCCGTCAGGGTCGATATCGGCCTTCATGCCTATGCCGTCGCAGGACGGACAAGCGCCGTACGGGCTGTTGAACGAGAACATACGAGGCGTCAGTTCCTCAAAACCGATGTTGCAGTTTCTGCAGGTGAATTGCGTGGAAAAGCTCAATTCACGGTCTTCGAGGATATCCAGGACGACGATACCGCCGGAAAGGGCCAGCGCGGTTTCCAGCGAGTCGGCCAGCCGGCGCTCGATTTTCGGGCGGACGACCAGACGGTCGACAACCGCCTCGACGGTGTGCGTCCGCGTTGGATCCAGGCGAATCTCTTCGTCCAGTGCGCGGTCGCGTCCGTCGATTCGCACGCGCACGTATCCGTCGCGCCGCAGGCGTTCCAGTTCCTGGTTGAGGCTGCCCTTCCGGTTGCGTATCCCGGGCGCGAGAATCCGCAGCCGCGCGCCGTCCGGCAGGCCGAGTACGGTGTCGACGATCTCACCGACGGTCTGGCAGGCAATGGGGTTGCCGCAGTTCGGGCAATGCGGCAGACCGGCGCGGGCGAAGAGTATCCTGAGATGGTCGTGGATCTCCGTAAGGGTGCCAACCGTCGATCTGGAGTTTCCGGAAGCGCGGCGCTGTTGAATGGCCACGGCGGGAGAAAGGCCATCGATACTCTCCACGTCGGGCCTCTCCATTACCTCCAGGAAACGGCGCGCGTGGGCGGACATCGCTTCCACGTACCTGCGCTGCCCTTCAGCGTAAATGGTATCGAACGCGAGCGAGGATTTCCCTGAGCCGGAGGGCCCCGTGATGACCACGAACCGGTTTTTAGGTATATCGAGGTCGAGACCCCGCAGGTTATGCTGACGGGCGCCCCTGATTCGGATGGCGTCGTTGGTACGAGGCATGGAGGATCGGGGAGGCAAAGCCCCGATCGGGTGACCGGGGCTTTGGATGGTGCGGCAGAGAGGACTCGAACCCCCAACCGTCCGGTCCGAAGCCGGATGTGAGCTGCTGCCGCGAAGGCGTTGGACAAATATACGTTTCGGCGGTTTTGTTGCAAGGCCAAAAATCGCCACTTGACAATGGCGTTCAAAATCCAAAGATTAACAGTCTGTTGCGAATGTTGCTCCCGGGCAATCGTGACCGAAGACAGGGCGGGTGACCGAGTCGGATTGTGGGATTCGGTGAGGTGGCACAGTGCAGTCATTCGGCCACAACAGCCGGATTGCCTGCTGAAGCCCGCGAGGCAGGTCGCAGCCCGGATGGACTTTTTCAACCGGCTGTCAAGGGCTGGCGTCCTGCACTCTGAAGACGCAATTCCGCTGATCGATAAGGGGGTTTTCGTGAACGACCGTTCGGTTGCGTTATTCGATGCGGCGCAACGGGTGATTCCGGGCGGGGTGAACAGCCCGGCGCGGGCGTACGGCCCCGTGGGCGGCCAGCCGTTGTTTATAACGCGGGGAAACGGGTCGAAGGTATACGACGCGGATGGCAAGGAATATATCGACTACGTCTGCTCGTGGGGTCCGCTGATTCTGGGTCATGCGCCGCCAGGCGTGGTTGAGTCGGTCAAGCGGATCTGCGAACGGGGAACCAGTTTCGGTGCGCCCACGGAAATCGAAGTCAAAATGGCCGAACGGGTCACCGACCTCGTGCCAGGCGTGGAAATGGTGCGCATGGTGAACTCGGGCACCGAGGCTACCATGTCCGCCGTGCGCCTGGCGAGGGGGTATACCGGACGGGAGAAGGTCATCAAGTTCGTGGGGTGCTGGCACGGGCACGCCGACAGCTTTCTGATTCAGGCGGGATCGTCGGCGCTCACCACGGGGGTGCCCAGCAGCCCGGGCGTGACCGCAGGCACTGCGGCGGGTACCGTCACCGCGCCCTACAACGATCTGGAGGCGGTGCAGCGGATCGCGGCGGAGAACCCGGACGAAATCGCGGCCATTATCGTCGAGCCGGTGGCCGGCAATATGGGCGTGATTCCACCTGCCGCGGGATTTCTGGAAGGGCTGCGCGAGCTCACGGCCGGTTCGGGCATCGTGTTGATTTTCGACGAAGTGATTACCGGTTTCCGGGTCCATCCGGGGGGCGCCCAGGCGTTGTACGGGATCACGCCCGATCTGACCACGCTTGGGAAGATTATCGGTGGAGGGCTGCCGGTGGGTGCTTTCGGGGGCAGGCGGGAGATCATGTCGCATATATCGCCGCTGGGTAAGGGGGTATCCCAGGCAGGGACGCTTTCCGGAAATCCCCTTGCCATGACGGCCGGTTTCGAGACGCTAAGGCAACTGGGGGAACCGGGCGCCTATGAGGCGCTGGAGGAAAAGGCGGCAGCGCTGGAAGCGGGTTTCCGGGAAAATCTGAAGACGCTGGGGTTGCCGTTTCGTCTGAACCGGGTCGGTTCCATGTTGACCCTGTTCTTTTCGGATCGACCGGTCACACGATACGAAGCCGCGGTGGCGTGCGACCAGGAGGCGTTCGCGCGTTACTTTCGGCTGATGCTGGCACAGGGCGTGTATCTCGCGCCGTCCCAGTTTGAAGCGACGTTTGTTTCGCTGGCGCATACCGATGCGGATATCGAACGATCGGTTGAAGCGCAATACAGGGCCCTGAAAGCATGCGCAGCCTGAGGGTAATTGTTCTATTGTCGCTCGGCCTGCCGGGATGCGGCGGCGGCGATCACTTTACGCGGTTACAGTACGGTACGCCGCGGGAGCGCGAGGATGCGGCGGCCTATCTTGGCGCGCGTCGCGTCACCGGGGCGGTTCCTTATCTGCGGCAGGCGCTGAGGGATACGGTTCCGGAGGTGCGCGCGAAGGCGATCTGGGCGCTGGGGATGCTGGGCGCCGGCGAAGCGCTGCCCGATCTGGTGCCTTTCCTGACGGACAGAAACCGCCGGTTGCGCCAGCAGGCCGCAATGGCCATAATGCATATCGAGCAGCCGGAGGCCATTGCCTTTCTGGAACTGGCGGTCCGTACGGAAAGAGACCCCTGGGTCAGGAGCGATCTGAGGAGGGCAATAGAGCATCTCAAGCAGTTTGTGGGGGAGTCGGATATCGCGGAGGGCGCCTTCCGTTAAGTGGGTTCCGCGCCGCGCCATCGAGGTATTTCAACGAATTCTGTGCGGGCAGTTCATGCAGAGCAGACAACGGATCACGAAGGGAAAAATCTTCGGAAGCATGTTGACACCATTCCAGGACAGGACATCGGGGAGCATTTATGTTTATGAATAGGTGGCTGGTAATTCGTTTTTTCGCGGTCTGCCTGACAGGAGGTTTTACGACGGTATGGACACTGTCTGCCGCCGGATCGGACTGGACACACTGGCGCGGACCGATGCAGACCGGCGCTTCTCCGCTGACCGGTCTGGTCTCCAGTTGGACTCTGGGCGGAGAGAACCTGGTCTGGCGGTCGGAGTTTATCGGCCGGTCCACGCCCGTGATTCTGAATGGGCGGGTATACGTGATCGGAAGAACCGGAGAAGGAATTACCAGACAGGAACACGTCGCCTGTTTCGACGCGGAGAACGGGCGGCTGGTATGGCAACGCAAGTTCAATGTATGGCATTCCACCATCACTTTCAACCGCCTCGGCTGGGCGAACCTGGGCGCCGACGGGGAAACCGGAAACGTGTACGCGCACCTGGTAAACGGTCTGCTGTTGTGTTTCGACCGTGACGGCCGGATCCTGTGGACCAGGTCGTTGACCGAGGAATTCAACAGGTTCTCGGGCTACGGAGGCAGGTTGCATACGCCCGTGGTGGACGGAGACCTGGTTGTCATCAGCATGGGTAACCGGGGCTGGGCGGACCGCCCGCCCTCCCACCGGTACATGGCCTTCGACAAGCGGACTGGAGAGACCGTTTGGATGGCGCGGCCGGGCGGGGGCGGGCAGGCAGACCTGACCGTATATTCCACGCCGATAGCGGCAACCGTCGACGGTCAGCGGTTATTGATCGCCGGCAACGGAAATGGAGGGATTTTCGCCTTCCGGGCCGGGACGGGTGAAGTGGTCTGGGGGTTCCCCTTGAGCAAGCGGGGCATCAACACCTCCCCGGTTGCGGGGAACAATCGCGTGTACGCGACCCACAGCGAAGAGAACGTGGACAATACGACTATGGGTGGGGTGGTATGCCTGGATGCGGGAACCGGAAAAGAGATATGGCGCCAGGACGGGATCGCGGCCGGTTATGCTTCTCCGGCTCTTCACGAGGGACGCCTGTACGTAATCGACAATTCGGCGAACGTACACTGTCTGGACGCGGAGTCCGGGCGGAAATACTGGGAGCATAATATCGGCACGGTGGGAAAGGGCTCTCCCTCATGGGCCGACGGCAAATTGTACGTCACGGAAGTCAACGGTGGGTTCCGGATTCTCAAGGTGGGGGACGCGGGTGCGCAGGTACTGGACGAGAAGAAGATTACAATGCCCGATGGCAGGCTCGCGGAAATCTACGGTTCGGTTGCCTTCGCATACGGTCGAGTCTACTTTGCGACCGAAGCGGGGCTGTTCTGCCTGGGCGACAGGGACGCGCCGTTCACGCCCGCGTCCACGCCGTTCGTCGGGCGCCCGCGCGCACCGTCAGACGCGAATCCTGCCTCGCTTCTTGTCTTCCCGGCCGAGAAGACACTGGGGACGAACGAGGCGCTGCCGCTGGGCGCCCGGGCGTACGACGGCCTTGGACAGTTGATCGGTGAGGTCGACGTGGCGTGGTCCCTCGAAGGACTCTCCGGGCGGTTTGAAAACGGACGGTTTACGCCTGCAAAGCACGGACAGGCGGGGTGGGTGGTTGCCACCTCGGGTGATCTGACCGCACGGGCATGGGTGCGGGTGGTGCCCGATTCTCCATGGACCGAGGACTTCGAGGGCGTCCCCGCCGGCAAGAATCCTCGCCACTGGGTATGGGGCGGCAGGGGGTTCAGGGTTGAAGAAAAGGATGGAAACAAGGTGCTGGTGAAGCCGCCCGCGGCGCGCGGCCTGGACCGGTCCAGTCTGTATATCGGGCCGCCTGATATGAACGGATACACGGTCCAGGGCCGATCTGATGGGGGGCAGGCGCAGGCGCTGGCTGCCGGACATGGGCCTGATCGCCCATCGATACATTCTGGACCTGCAGGGCGCCTACCAGCGGCTGGAAGTCCGGTCCTGGTCCTCGGATCTGCGGATGGTGCAACGCGTCGCCTTCCAATGGGATTCCGATGTCTGGTATACGATGAAGATGAGGGTCGACATCGAGGACGGCCGGGGGGTTGTCCGGGGTAAAGTGTGGAAGCGGGGCGACACGGAACCCGACGCCTGGACGATCGAGGCGGCGGATCCGCTTCCCATACGGGAGGGCAGTCCCGGGCTTTACGGCTATTCACCGGCGAACATCTATTTTGACAATGTGCGCGTGTATTGACCGGACCGGAAATTCGGATGCGGCGTTGTTCGAATTCGGCCGGGTTACGTGGTTGACCGTCGACAGAACGCAACACATAGACGCGGGTGCAATCAGAGAAAGGCAAAGATGAATACAAAATGGATTATGAGGTGCGCCGTGATTCTGGCCTGGTCGGCGTCGGGCGCGGGCGCGGAGGAGACCTCGATGTGGGGATTTACGCCCTCAAGGAACCTTGTGTCGGACGAAACGAACCTGCCAACCGAATGGAATACGGCCACCGGCGAGAACATCAGATGGAAGGCGGCCCTCGGCTCGCAGTCTTACGCCGGGCCCGTGCTGCTGGGCGGCAAGGTGTATATGGGGACGAACAACCATGCCGAACGGAATCCCGAAATCAAGGGCGACCGCGGCGTGGTGATGGCGTTCCGTGAATCGGATGGGGCATTCCTGTGGCAGTCGGCCCACCCCAAGCTGCCCGCCGGAAGGGTGAACGACTGGCCGTTGCAGGGGGTCTGCTCCACGCCCTTTGTCCAGGACGACCGCCTGTACTATGTTTCGAACCAGGGCCGGGTGGTCTGCGCCGATACGGAGGGTTTTCTGGACTCCGAAAACGACGGGCCTTACAGGGACGAAGAGGTGACCGCCGCCATTGGCGTGGATATTGTCTGGGAATACGATATGATGAACGAGCTGGATGTGTTCCCGCACAATCTGGCCACGTGTTCTCCCGTGGGAGCGGACGGTCTGCTGTTCGTGATCACCAGCAATGGCGTGGATGAGGGCCACGTGGCCATCCCTGCGCCGTTTGCGCCCAGCTTTCTCGCGCTCAACCTGAAAACCGGGGAACTCGTCTGGGAGAAGGCCTATCCCGGCACGAATATCCTGCACGGGCAGTGGTCCAATCCGGCGTACGGAACTATTAACGGGGAACCCCAGGTCATTCTTCCCGGAGGGGACGGCTGGGTCTATGCGGTGTCGCCGAAGACGGGCGAATTGATCTGGAAGTTCGATTGCAATCCGAAGGACTCCGTATGGGAGCTTGGCGGACGGGGCACGCGAAACGCGATCATCGCCACGCCCGTGATCTACGACAACAAGGTCTTCATCGGTGTTGGGCAGGACCCCGAGCACGGCGAAGGGGTGGGGCATCTCTGGGCGATTGACGCGACCGGAATGGGTGACGTCACCGGCACCCACGCTGTCTGGCATCTGGGAGACAAGGATTTCAACAGGACGATGTCTACGGTTGCCATCCACGACGGTCTGCTGTATGTGGCGGACCTGAGCGGATTCATCTATTGTCTGGATCTGAAGACAGGAAAGCCGCACTGGACCTACGACGCCTACGCCGCCATCTGGGGGTCGCCGTTCGTGGCCGACGGAAAGGTTTACATTGGCGACGAAGACGGTGACGTGATGATTTTCAAGGCATCGGCGAAACTTGAAAAGATCAACGAAGTCAATATGGGCAGCGCGGTATACACCACGCCTATCGCGAAGGACGGGGTGCTTTACATCGGTACCCGCAACGTACTTTTCGCAATAGAGGAATAGATGGCCGGGAATGCCGGGCTCGAGGGGTGAGATGCCGTTGGAAAAGAAGGTGATTCTGGTAACGGGTGGGGCGTCGGGCATCGGCCGCGCCGCATCGATCTGTTGCGCCCGGGCCGGCGCTCGCGTGGGGGTCGCGGATTGCGACGGGGACGGCGTTGCGGCAACGGTTGGCGAGATCGTGGGATCTGGGGGCGCCGCGCGGGGGTTCGAGGTGGACGTAAGCGTGGAGGCCGACGTCAGGGCGACGGTGGAAGCCGTGGTCGGCGCGTTCGGACGGATCGACGGTCTGATTCACTCCGCGGGAATTCTGGAAGGCGCGCTTGTCCCCGTCGATCAGTTCGCAGAAGAGACCTGGGACCGGGTGGTCGACGTGAATCTGAAGGGCAGTTTTCTGATGTGCAAATACACGGCGCCGGTTCTGGAACATTCGTGCGGCGGGGTGATTGTGCTCGTGTCTTCCGGCGCCGGGGTGCGGGGAGGCAGTTCGTCGGCGGCGTACGGATCGAGCAAGGGCGGGGTGCACGGGCTCTCTCTGGTACTCGCGCCGCAACTGGCCTCCAGGGGAATCCGCGTGCATGCGGTGTGTCCCGGGAGTCTTGATACGCCTTTGAAGATGGGCGTGTTGGAGAAACAGGCGGATCTTGAGGGCCGGTCTCTGGAGGAGATGAGACAGGGTCTGGGTAATCCGGAGGGTGTGGGGAAGGTGCTGGCGTTTCTGGTATCGGAGGATGCCGACTATGTAAGGGGTACCGTCTCTACGAGATGAGGAACACAGGGCGTTCGGATCCGAAAGCGCGCACGCCGGTACCGAATGAATCGGCCAGGCGAAGACAGGGTTCCGGCGCGTCCCGTGGGACAAATCGGGAAAACGTGAAAGCGAGGTACGGAATGCAGCGCACCATGAAGATCGCGCTGATCGGCGCGGGGATGTTCGGAGGCGACGTTCATGCAAGGGCGTTTGCCGATTTGCAGCGGATGGGAATCAGTGGAAATCTCGGACGGGTCGGGCTGGACCGGTGGGCGCGGGACATGGCCGATATTCAGTTCGATCTGGTGGCAGTGGCCACGCGGTCCCACGCGTCGGCGGAACGGGCGCGGGAGAACTACAGGGCATCCACGGGTCGCGAACCGGGAATCTATTGGGGAGAAACGCCGTGGGAAGACGTGTTGCGCGATTTTCCCGACCTGGACGTTATGGCGGTTGTTACGCCGGACCATCTTCATACCGAGGTGACGCTGGCTGCGCTACGGAACGGGACGCACGTGGTGATGGAAAAACCGATGTGCCTGTCCATTGAGGAGGCGGACGAGATCATCGAACTGGCCGACAGGAAGGGGCTCGTGGTTTGCGTGGATATGCACAAGCGTTACGATCCGGATCATCTGCGCGTTCAGCACGATCTATCTACGCGAATCGGAGAGCCGCTCTACGGGCAGGCCGTGCTTGAAGAGCCGCTGGAGGTGTCCACGAGCACGTTCAAGTGGGCGGAACAAAGCGATCCGTTCAGTTACGTCGGTCCGCACTGGACGGACCTGATTTACAACTATTTCAGGAGCAAGCCGGTCGCGCTGTCCGCCGTTGGACAGAAGAAGCGGCTTGTTCGCGACGGCATCAATGCGTACGACTCGGTTCAGGTACGCGTTGAATTCGAGAACGGCATGAGCGTCTATTTTCACAATAACTGGATCACGCCGGAAGACTTCGAGGGTCCCGTGAATCAGGGCCATGAAATTGTGGGTACCGACGGAAAGGTGGAGTCTGACCAGCAGTACCGGGGTCTGCGTTTCTGGTACAATGGAGGCGGCAGCCGCACGGTGAACAACCATATGACACGCGACGTCAGGCGTCCGGACGGCTCGGATGCATATATCGGATACGGTGTGGACAGTATCACGGTGGGGCTGGTTGCAGCCTGCCGGATCAAGTTCCTGGGGGCGACGCGCGAGGACGTGGACGGGATCTATCCGACCGCGGCCGATGGGCGGATTACGGTTGCAATTGTCGATGCCGCCAGGCGGGTGCGGGATCTGAATTTCAAATATCTGCAGGAAGGCAAGGGGACGCCCGTGACGGCCCGGTTCGGGAAAGACGGCATTACCATAATCGACCCCAACCGGATCGACGAGGGAAAGGACGCGGTCTTTCAGCAGATCTACGGGAAGGCTTTATAAAGGAGGGGAACAGCGGGTCGTGAGACGCCGCTACGTCCCACTCGGCCGGGCGCCTCGCGGCTCGTTTTTCAATTTCAGGAGGATTCGATGGGCAGGGAGTTCGATATAACGCCCCGGGCCGTTCCCCGTGTGGACACCCAATTTCGGCGAATCGTCTCCGAGTTGCCGCATCCGGAGTCGGTACCCGTGCTCGAGACGCTTCGCACCTTTGAACCGACTTCGATGCGTGGACAGCCGCCGGTCGTGTGGGATCGGGCTGAGGACGTCCAGGTTCACGACAGGTACGGGAATATGTGGCTGGATTGGAGTTCCGGTGTGCTGGTGACCAATGCGGGCCACGGGATGCCGGAGGTGCGGAAGGCAATTCTGGATCAGGTCAATAGCGGACTCCTGCACAGTTACGTGTTCCCAAACGCCGCGAGGGCGGAACTGTCGGAGTTTTTGATTCGACTGGCGCCGGACGGACTGGAAAAGGTATTTCTGCTGACAACGGGTTCCGAAGCCACCGAGAACGCAATCAAACTGGCGCGAACCTGGGGTATAATGCAGGGCGGGAACCATAAGGTAGGGATCGTTGGGTTCGAGCGGGGCTTCCACGGCCGTACGCTGGGAGCGCAGCAGGCCGGTGGGATGCCCGGGCAGAAAGACTGGATCGTAAACGAGGATCCCGCCATCGTTCAGGTGGCCTTTCCGGATGGGTACTGGACCGAGAAAACCGATTTCGACCACTTCTGCACGACCCTGAACGAAAAGGGGATGAAGGCCGACGACGTGGCGGGGGTAATCGTGGAGACCTACCAGGGCGTGGGTCCGGACTTTCTCCCTGTGGAATACGCTCGAGCCCTGGCCGAGTGGTGCAAGGCGCATGGGGCGCTGCTGATTTTCGACGAGGTCCAGGCGGGGTTCGGACGAACCGGAACCATGTGGGGGTTCGAGCACTACGGCGTAACACCGGATCTGATTACATTCGGAAAGGGTGTGAGCAGTTCCCTGCCCCTGTCGGGCGTGATCGGGCGGACGGACGTAATGGACCAGTACCCTCCCGGTTCCATGACCAGCACTCATACGGGCAATCCGATCTGTGCAGCGGCGGCGCTGGCCAGTCTGAGGAAGATCGTAGAGGACGACCTGACGGGCAATGCGGCCCGGCTGGAGGCGGTGATGATGGACGGTCTTCGCGCAATTCAGTCCCGCCATCCGCTCGTGATCGGCAATTGCACGGGAAAGGGGCTTGTGGCGGGGCTGCAAATGGTCAAGCCGGGCCTTAAGGAACCCGACCCGGATTTGGCATTCGACGTGGTTGAACGCTGCTTTCACAAGGGGTTGCTGTTTTTCGCGCCCGTGGGATCCTGGGGGCAGACGGTAAAGGTCTCGCCGCCACTGACCATTACAGCAGACGCCGTGGTCGACGGGTTGGCGGTGCTGAGCGAGTCGGTGGATGAGGCCGTGGGGCGTTGACCGTCTGATGCCCATACGGGAACAGAAAAGGCGGGCGGCGGGGAACGTCGCTCGCCTTCTGCCTTCCGAGGAGGAATATCGATGGACTTGCACGAGAAGTACAGGCTGACTCGCGTCATCAACGCGTGCGGAAAAATGACGCATCTGGCGGGGGCGATCGTATTGCCGGAAGTGGCTGAAGAGGTAACGCATGCGATGGGCTGCTTCTACGATCTGGACGAACTCCAGGAGCGTGCGGGAGAGGTGATCGTACGCGCCACGGGCGCCCAGTGGGGGTGCGTGACGGCATGTACGGCTGCGGGCATATCGCTGGGGGTGGCTGCGGCGATGACCGGCAACGACCTCGGCAGGGTCTGGCAACTTCCTGACACCGCCGGGATGGCCAACGAGGTCGTCATCCAGAAGGGCCACGCGGTGAATTTCGGCGCCCCGGTGACGCAGATGATCCGGCTGGCCGGCGCCGTCGCCGTGGAGATCGGGACGGTGCACCGTTCCACCGAGGAGCAACTCCGGCACGCCATTGGAGACCGGACGGCGGCGGTGGTATTTGTGGTGTCGCACCACACCGTCCGGTACGGCGCCCTGCCCCTGACTCGCGTTGTAGAAATCGCGCACGAGTACGGCCTACCCGTCATCGTCGACGGGGCGGCGCAATCGTTCGTAATCAGAGAGATCCTGGGCGCGGGGGCGGACCTGGTGATCTGCAGCGGCCACAAGTATCTTTCCGGCACCACGGCAGGCGTGGTCTGCGGCCGTGAAGATCTGGTGCGGGCGGTGAACCTGCAGAACCGCGGGATCGGGAGGCCGATGAAGGTGGGCAAGGAGGGAATCGTCGGCGCGATGGCGGCGCTGGAGTACCGGATGCGTCTGGACGTGGCGGGCTGGGAGGCGGAACAGAACCGGAAGATGGACCGGGTGGCGTCACGCCTGGACGGCATCGACGGCATCGGTCTCAGCGTGGATGCCGATCCCAACGGGAACCCGTTCAGCCGCGCCCGGGTATCCGTGGATGCGGAGAAAACGGGATTGAGCGCCGCCGTGATCAACCTCGCGATGATGAATGGAGATCCGTCCATCCGTCTTCGCGCGCACCATACGGACGAGGGATATTTCACCGTGGATGCGATGGAGATGACGGACGAAGAGGTGGAACTGACGTGCGACCGGCTGGTGGGGATGCTCTCGGCTCCGCCTGCCGAAAAAGCGATGTTGATGGAAAGATTCGGGGACGAGGCCGCGGTGCCCCCGCAATGGTCGTGGCTGCGCTGACTTCAAGGGCTCGAATTGAGGGGGCCGCCGCCGAACATCCGGGCGACGTCGTTCCGGATGTCCTGTTCGGTCAGCGGCCATCCGGCGATACGCAGCGCCTCGTACTTCCGGATAAATACCGGGGCGATTGCTCTGATGGAATGGGTCCATTTGTAGAGCAGCTGATCCAGGACCCGGGCGTCGGAGTGTTGGGGCACGAAGCCGGACCCGAGCAGTTCGAGGCGTTCGGCAGTAACTTCTTGGATGATGCTGGGGTTGTTCAGGAACCACCAGCAACCGAAGGGCGTAATATTGGGGAATTTCCTGGCGACTACGCAGAGTTCGTGCTGGTTTTCTCGGGAGAGCAGCGTCACGAGGAAGTTCACGTCGGGCCGGTCCCGCGCGATGTTTTCAAGCGCGGTAACGTCCCATTTTCCCATACCGTCGCCCCCGTCCTGTAACAGCGGGTTTACCCGACGCCTGACGCCAACCATCAGGGCAGCGGGTATGCCGCGCTCCCGCGCGGTGGGATAGACCGCCGCCCGCAGCAGCGTCGCGACGGGGGAATCGGACGGATAGGCGAAGTCGGGAGGGAGGGAGATGGCCAGGTAACGCGCATCCATCCGCGAGATCCAGTCATCCAGATAACGTCGCAGTTCCGCGATCGTTCCCGCGCAAAGACCGGTGTCGACCTGGTAACCCAGTGCCTTCAATCTTGCGACGGGAGCCGGCCAGCCAGCCAGGGCGCTGTCCAGCCGGAGGGCCGCTTCAAAACGGGGATCCCTCTCGAATCCCGCCTTCCAGACGGGACCCTCCAGGTCGTCCAGGGGATCGTTGGTCATAAAAACGCGCGCGACACCGGACTTCCTGAAGATAAGGTCGACGTAGTCTTCAGCGGCTGTCCGGGAGAAGAACGCGCGGAATTCTGCCAGGTTATTCGCCCTGGGGTTCAGACCCAGCGCCGACATAACGGTAACCACGCCCAGTTGCGCTTCCGATAGCGGGCTGCCTTCGCCCGCGAAGAGGGTGCGCCAGACGACGTCGGCCTGCCGCGGTTTCGTCATGGCGTTGAATTGTGCGACGGTGACTCCGGGTGGAAGCTGGCGGCAGGTTTCGGCTTTCAGGTAGTGGTAGGTAAGGAGTTCGTCGGGCCCCATCAGGCAGAGCGGACCCATTTGAGTTGGATAGAGGTGGGTATGAATATCGACAATCGGTTGATTTTCGAAGGCGAGGGCGACCGCGTCGTTGATGGAGAAGGCGGCAGGGGTTGTCATTGGATTTCCTCGATCGGTCGGTCGGGCCCCCGGTTGGAGGGAGAGTGCGGGCAGGGTTGACAATTGAATCCGGCGCCGGCTTTCAACCCTGTTGAATGAGGTACCCCTTTTTCTTGTCTACCACGTTCAGAAGGGGTTCTTCGGAAAGATAGCGTCGCAGGTTTTCCTTGAAGACCCGAAGGACGTTTTCGCGTCCCTCGGGGGAGTATCCGCCAGAGTGGGGAGCGAATACAACGTTGGGCATGTCCCACAACGGGCTGGCGTCCGGAAGGGGTTCTTCCTCGAAGACGTCCAGGCCGGCGCCGGCGATGCGCTTCTCCAGGAGGGCCCGGATCAGGTCGGCTTCGTTGACGATGGGTCCGCGCGCTATATTGACCAGGAACGCTGTTTCCTTCATGTGGTTGAAGCACGCCGCGTCGATTATCCCCAGAGTGCTTTCGGTCTGTGGCAGCGCCACGACAACGTAGTCCGCGTCCGAAAGGGCAAGGAGCATCTCGTCCGGTCTGTAGAGGTGTCGCACGCCTGAAGGAGGCGTTTCGACCTGGGCGTCCACGGCCGTCACCGTGAGTCCGAGGCCGTGGAGCCGGATGGTGACGCTGCGCCCGATCGAACCCAGGCCGAGCACGCATGCCGTTTTCCCGTGGATCTGAGAGACCGTGTCCGTGTGCCGGTCCCAGATGCGGTCTCTCCGGTCGCGTTCAAAGTGCATGAGGCCGCGCGCGTGGGCGAGCATGAATGCAAGGGCCTGTTCCGCCATCGCGGCGTCGAAGGCGCCCGCGGTGTTGGTGATGACCACGTCGCTTTCGATCATTTCCGGATACAGCATGGTTTCGAATCCCACGCCGATACTCTGCACCCATCGAAGTTTTCCAGCTTTGAGAAAGGGCGCTCGGGGCAGCCGTCCGTAGACGACTTCCGCGTCCGGAATCTCCCGAAGCAGGTCCTCGTCGGAGTGCGCGGCGACCGCCGTCACCCGCGGCGAAACGGATTCCAGTTCTTCCCGCCACTCGGTCCATGGACCGGCCATAATAACGACTTTCACGGTCTCCATCGCGATCCCTTATGAATAGGAGAATAAGTTAAAATGCCTGGACGGCGCCGGCCTCCATCCGAAATCCGACTGGTGTTTCGCTTTTTTTTACGTTTATACCGAACGCTCACCATACTGCCCCTCGAAGGTCGCCGAATTGACACAGGCGATCGTTATATTAATCTTAAGGTAGTTCGTCATTCGGTGCCCGTTATCCCGGGTATGGTCGACCGGTTAAACCCAGGGATCCATGTAAAAAGGACGAGCATGAACAATCAAGATTGACAGGTAGTATATTTCTTTTAAGATTGCAAGTCAAGCAGCGGAAAGCGACAAGACGCTGTGCCAGGGTCTGCTTGAAGAAAACTGGAATGCCGTTTCGAGTCGGCGCGGATCTGGCGACGAGCAGATCCGTTGCCGTAAGTGGGACATGGCGGCGATTCGCACGGATCGGAGTCCAAGCCGCGGCTATGAAGAAAACAAAAACGGAAATTTTCTTCCATGGTATGTTGCGAATTGTCGCGATTTTACTATATTAATAGAAGGATTGTCGCAATTTGAAATTCCCCGCGCATTATCCCCCGCGGGTCCTCAATCCCAACCTGAAGCCGGCACAAACTCTCCCCGGATTCGCATACTGTCGAAAGAAACCGTTGTGACGCCAGGTGCCATTAAAGTATAGGAGAGTCTGCCTATGGTGACGAGGGAGGAGTTGTCAATACAACCTCCCGTCGCGAGACGATTCGGATTTTGTAGTCCGCGAATCCGCCTCTTTTGCGCAATGTGAGATGAATCTGTATGGGTCTTTGTGAACTGACTGCGACAAATGAACCTGATGCTGTCGGCCGCAAACCAGGCTGACGTCGATTGGATCAGAAGCCCGTTTCCCGAAACCCGAAACAAAGGAATTCCGCGATGACGTCCTGTTCCAGAATTAAGATCACAAAGCACGTTTTCAGGTCCGTTGCGTTTGCAGTTGCGGTCCTTCATTCCCTGGCCGGTGTCTCCGTATCGCAGGAAGCCGAGGGTACGGCCGACGCCGATTCCATGGAAATCATTCTGGATGAAATTGTAGAACTGGAAGAGCTTGTCGTGATCGGGTCCCGGCGACCGCGCTCGGCCACGAAGTCGGTCGTGCCCATCGACGTAGTCACCAGCGAGGATTTCGTCAAGCAGGGCGGCACGGATGTGACCGACCTGTTGAGAAACGTGATTCCCTCCTACAACGTCAACACGCAGCCCATCAGCGACGCGGGAACGGTTGTCCGGCCCCCTAACCTCCGGGGTCTGGCGCCCGATCACGCCCTGGTACTCGTCAACGGCAAGCGCCGACACCGCGCCGCCGTGATCCACTGGCTGGGCAACGGCGTTGCAGACGGCGCGCAGGGCCCTGATATCTCCGCCATCCCCGCCATCGCCTTGAAGCGTGTGGAGGTCCTTAGAGACGGCGCCTCGGCGCAATACGGATCGGACGCCATCGCAGGCGTATTGGACTTCCGCCTGAAAGACAACCACGAAGGAATGGCCGCGAACGTGAAGGTGGGGAGTTTTCAGGATGGGGACGGGAAATTTCTGGGCGACGGCGAGATGTTCACGGCCGCCTTCAATATCGGCCTGGGCAATGAGAACACCTGGGCCAACCTCAGCCTGGAATATGGCAATACGGGCGAAACCATCCGATCCGTACAGCGCAATGACGCTGCGGGCCTGATTGCAGCGGGCAATATCGAGGTGGCGAATCCCGCCCAGGTCTGGGGTCAACCTTTTGTTCGCGACGACCTGAAAATCTTCGCCAACTACGGCGCCACCCTGGGCGAGAGCGTGGATTTCTACGGTCACGCGAATTATGCCGACAAGGAAACGGAGGGCGGGTTCTATTTTCGGAATCCACATACCCGTAGCGGCGTGTTCAAGGGGCCTGAGTATTACATCCCAAATCCAGGCGACAGAAACGTAGGGCGGCAGGATGTCTGGCAATCATTCGAATCCTTTAAGGTAGACGACGTCGATTTCATAAGGCTACCCGACGGAAGGGAGTTGAATCGGAAAACATACGCGGATTCAATCGTTCAGTCGTTGCGTGTGGGCGACCTGGACGGCGTGGGCCAGGGCGGCGAGTGCGCAGGAGTGCTCATACAGAATGACAAGCTGGACGAGAATGCCTGGCTTCAGGTTCGCGACGATCCCAATTGCTTCTCCTTCCTGAAGATGTTTCCCGGCGGATTCACGCCGCGGTTCGGCGCATTTACAACGGATGAGTCCATCCTGATGGGTATCAAGGGCACAGGTATCGGGGAGCAGGCACTCGCATCCTGGGACCTGAGCATGTCCTACGGACGCCACGAGGCGGACTACTTCATCTTCAATACGGTGAACGCGTCGATGGGGCCCGCAACGCCCACGTATTTCGATCCGGGTTCCTACATCCAGTCGGACGTCAATCTGGACTTCGGTGTGACCTACCCCGTGAACCCCCAGGTCTTCCTTGCGGCGGGTCTTGAATATCGGAAAGAGACGTTTGAGATCGTCGAGGGCCAGATCGAGTCCTATATTATCGGCCAGCCGCTGGCCAGCCAGGGTTTTCAGCCGGCGACGAACGGTTTTTCCGGCTTCAGCAAAGTGGCCGCCGGCAGATGGAGCCGGTACAACACGGCTGTGTACGCGGAAGGGGACATCCAGCCCACGGACAGAGCGGCGGTTTCCGTTGCCCTGCGCTACGAAAATTTCGAAGATTTCGGCGCCACCTCCAATTATAAGGTTGCAACGAATATAGGCCTGTCGGAGAACGCCAGGGTGCGCGGCAGTTACAGCACCGGCTTCAGGGCGCCCACGCCCGGCCAGCAGAACGCGTTCAACATCACTACGGAGTTCAACTTCGAGAAGAACGATCTCGTGAACAACGGAACGGTCCCGTCCACGAGTCGGGCGGCCGCGTTGAAAGGGGCCAAAGCTCTGGCGCCCGAGAAGTCCAAGAACCTCTCTCTGGGTGTTGTCCTGGATATGGGCAAGGCAAGCATGACGGTCGACTACTTCGACATCAGGGTGAACAACCGCCTGACCGTTTCGCAGGACTTTTCACTCAGCGATGCGGAGAGGGAGCAACTCATCAGGGAGGGCATCACCAGCGCGGCAGGGCTGCAGGAATTCCGCTTCTTCACCAACGACTTCAACTCCCAGACCCAGGGCATCGACGTGGTATTTTCCGTGCCGGTGGGCCTGGGCGCGATGAACATCGCGTATAACTACACGGGTACAAAGGTTACGAAACACAATCCGGATATTCTGGACGATCTTCGGCTCAGGGAACTGGAGGAGAATCTTCCCAAGCAGCGCGGGAACCTGACCCTCACCCAGACGCTCACGACCCGGTGGGACGTGCTGGGCCGCATCAGCTATTTCGGCGAATGGTACGACTCCGAAGACGATCAGGTCTACAGTGGCAAGGTTCTTTTGGACCTGGAAACCAGTGTCTCATTTGACGACTACAGGTCCACGATCGCCATTGGCGGGCAGAACGTGCTCAATACCTATCCCGACGAGCACAAGTTGGCTCGCGACAGGACGGGCAACAAGTACAGCCAGTTCAGCCCGTTCGGATTCGGCGGCGCGTTCTGGTACGCGAAATACAGCTTCAACTATTAGAGTGACAGTCGGACCGCCACCGCGGTTCGCATTGAATCTGACATAATAAAACGCAACGGCAAGATGTACGGCCGTTGCGTTTTATTGTTGCCGTTGTCCGCGCACCAGCGCGGATGTCCGTCAGCCCGATTGAGTCGAATCCGCTCCATCGGCGTTGTAGACGACCGGACAGCAGTCCTGCCGGTGGATGAACTGGGCCAGTGTGCCTTCCGGTTGGGAGACGGGATGTGACTTCTCCGTTCGCATGTGGACGGCAAAGCTTCGCCTCGGCGCGCCGGAGCGGTTGGGGCGGCTGCCGTGGAAGGTGAGGCAATGGTGGAAGGAGACGCCGCCGGGCGGCAGGACGGCTTCCACCTCCCGCCACGTTTCGCCGGGGGGAAGCGTGATCTGGTGACGCTGCATCTCAATGTCGTCACTGTCGTCGATGTAAAAGGCGCCCTCGTTGAGCAGTCCCCACTTGTGGGAACCCTTTACGAAGGCCATTGGGCCGGTTTCCGGTCCCACGTCGGATACGGCGACCCACGCAGTGAAGAGTTCGCTACCCTCCTTCCAGGCTTTCCAGTACTGCCGGTCCTGGTGCCAGCCGACGCTTACACCGGACCCCGCGTCCGTACTCGCGGGGGGCTTGGACAGGAGTTGGACCCACCAGACCTGGATCCGCTTTGCACCGGTTACTTCCGCGGCAAGCCTGCCCAGGCCGGGGTGGCTGATAAGCTCCTTTATGGCCCGATTGGCAAGCTGGGGCATTTCAACTTTGCCGAGCTTATTCGGGTCATCGCCGGGATTCCAGTAGGAAGGCTGCGGGGAAATGCCGGTCTCGTACAGGCCGGCCAGCACGTGGTCCATGCCTTCCATCGCGCGACGGATCAGGTCTTCGGGAATCACCGGCCGGCAGTGGATGACGTAGCCGTCCCTCTGAAAATCTTCGTAGCGTGACATAAAAGCTCCTTGAGGCCCTTACTCCGTTCACCAGGCCGCGGCATAGCCGTCCCGGCGCGGGTCCGAGCCGCCGATGAGCGTGTTGGTTTCCGGGAGGATGCGAATCGCCTGGGCGCTGCCGGGGCCGTCCCAGTCGCCCAGGATGCGCAGTTCGTGGCCGCGCCGGACGAGACCGTCGCGGACGTTTTTCGAAAACCTTCCTTCGAGCTGAAGGACGTCTTCGCAGGTATGGGGGACGGTGGACTCCATCGGGTTCTGCAGACTGCGCCACCGGGGGGCCTCCGCGGCTTCCTGCGGTGTCATGCCAAAGTCCAGAATATGCGTGATAAGCTGTAGATTGGTCTGCACCTGGGTATCCGCCCCGGGAGTCCCGCAAACGAGCACGGGTCTGTCGTTCCGCGTTACAATAACGGGATTCATTGTGTGGCGTACCCGTTTGCCGGGCCGCAGGCAGTTGGGGTGATTTTCCTCCAGGTGCCAGTACGTCATCCGGTTGTTGAGGATGATGCCCGTGTTTCCGGCAATAAGGCCGGAGCCGAATCCGGACTGGATGGATTGCAGCACGCAGACCGCGTTTCCCCACCGGTCCGCCGTGCAGAAGCACGTGGTGTCTTCATGGCTTTCGGGGCGCCCGGCGGGAACGTCGGTTGCCGCGCGATTGAGGTCGATACGTCGCGCCTGCTGTTCCGCGTACGACTTGGAGAGCAGGCCCTTGAGGGGGATATCCAGCCAATCGGGATCGGCGACAAAGGCTTCCCTGTCCGAGAACGCGAGCTTTTTGGCCTCAACCATCAGATGGACGCATTCCGCCGTGTTGCATCCGAGCGACTGGAGGTCGAAGCGTTCCACGATATTGAGTTCCTGTAGCAGGACGTGGCCGCTGGAATTGGGTGGCATCTCATACACGGTGTGCCCGCGGTACGTGGTGTGGATGGGATCTGCCCAGCGGGCGTGGTGGTTCGCCAGGTCTTCCAAGCTGAGCAGGCCGCCTCTGGACCGGCTGAATGCGGCAATGGCCTCAGCGACGTCGCCTTCGTAGAGGGCCGCCCGGCCTTCGGCGGCGATCCGGCGCAGCGTGGCGCCCAGATCGCTCTGGCGAAGCACGTCGCCAGGCGCCATCGGCTCGCCGTCCTTTGTGAATACTTCGCGGGTGATCGGGTCCGAGGTGAAGCCCGCGGTCCGGCCGGCCAGGCTGCCGGCCAACTTGTGGCTGACGGGAAATCCGTTTTCGCAAAGGGAGATGGCGGGGTCCAGGACCCGATCGAGACCGAGGAGGCCGTGTCTTTCGTGTGCAATGAGCCATCCGTCCACCAGGCCGGGGACGGAAACGCTCAGGATACCCCTCATTGGGATCCCGCCGCGTTTCAGATAGACTTCCCTGGTGGCCGCCCGCGGGGCGGCGCCTGTGCCGTTGACGGCCGACACGGCGCCGGAATCCGCACTGTAAATGAGCAAATAGCCGTCGCCGCCCACGCCCGACGCGGCGGGTTCCACCACGCCCAGCGCGGCGGCCGTTGCAACGGCCGCGTCGATGGCGTTGCCGCCGGCTATCAGCGTGGCGATGCCGGCCTGGGACGCGAGGGGATGGCCGGAGGCGACGAGCCCGTTGTTTCCCATAACCGACGGGCGAAAGGCGTGGTGGCCGATTCCGTGAGGGGATTGCATGGCGTTCTCCGTGGGTCAGCTCAAGGTACGGAACATACGGGAATAGGGTACCGGATCGTGGAACACGCCGCCGCTTCGACGGTAGTAATCTTCGTCCAGGAAAAATGCGCCG
This sequence comes from Candidatus Latescibacterota bacterium, assembly GCA_963662665.2. Lineage (GTDB taxonomy): Bacteria > Latescibacterota > UBA2968 > UBA2968 > JAAXHE01. The sequence goes on along the minus strand of CAXXJS010000031.1, from coordinate 56,420 downwards.
GATCCGGGCGTGAGCCAGGGCGCATTGGGAACGGGGTACGCCGCAACCAGATCGGCCCAGTTGCCGTAGTTTTCCGGGCCGTTGGATTCGATAAAGCCGCCCTTGATGCCGGGGAACGCCGGAAGACGGGCCGCGACGTTCTTGTTCCACTCCACCAGGAGGGGAATGCAACCGTTGTCGGCCACGAAACACGGCACGCCGGCCTCCGCCGCTGCCTTCACCATTGGGAACGCAAGCGAAAGGGTCTTGCCCGCGGGTTTGATGGCAATGGCCCCGTATCCCTGGCCGGTTCGTGTGCACACATCCTCCACGGACTGTACGCTTTCGTCGGCCGCGAAACGGGCCGGCAGGTCGCCAACGTAGATGTCATCAGGATCCGAAAACGGCTCTTCTATAAGGACGACGTGCTCGTGAATGCCGGCTTTGCGCATGTGGTCCAGCAGCCGCGCCATGGTTTCTTTCTTCGCGTATCGCGCGTTCGCGTCGAGATAGTAGAGGACTTTCCCGGAATCCGTCATCGGCGTGGTGTAGCCCGCGGCGACTCGATGGATGCGGTCCAGCCACGCCATGTCCTTCCGCGCCATTTCCGCCTCGCCGCCCGGTTGCCCGATCTTGATCTTCAGGATGTAGACGCCCGTGTCCAGAATCGCCCGCAGTTCGTCCAGAGGCATCCCATAGCCGATGGCCGGGGCAACGCCGAGGTGGGTCTGGCGGTTCGCGAAAAACGTACGATACGCACCCGGTATGAGACTGTCGAACGTGGTGATCCCGTTACGCTTCGCGTGGAGCATCCACGCGGCGTTGTCCAGGGCCACCAGCGCGATGAGTGCAAACGTGAGTCGCAGGCCGGGATTGCCGGTGATGGTCTTTCCGTAGTCGTGTACATAAGGTACGAGTCCTGACAACAGGTCGGGCGGGTCCTCAAATTCGCGTTTCACAGCCTGTTGCAGCGCGAATTCCAGAAGGGCGGACATGAGAATATTGCCGCCGACTTCGGTATGACTCGAAAAAACATCCGGGTCAGACCAGAGTACGGCCGTGCCGCCCACGCCCACGGCTTCGGCGCCGGTTTCGTCGGTCAGGCGAACAATCAGATTCCACTTTTCGTGGAAAGCCGCGCCCTTGAATGCGAATGGCCTGGCGAAGGGCTGCCGCTGCATTTCCAGATCGGCGTGGACGATTCGCATTCGCGCCTTACTCCCAGCGTGTGAGATCCAAAAGGACGCCGAGCCAGGCGTCTTTTTCTTCCAGGAGCCCCCGGTATGCCTCGTCGGCCCGCGAGGCGGGAAGCACGTGGGTGAGCAGAGGGGCGACCTTCAGGCGTTCCCTGGCGATATAGTCCAGCATGAGTTCGTCCGGGACGGGGTCGCCGAATTGCGACGCGTCGGCCTGCCTGGAGCCGTGTGCGCCAATTACCGATACGCCGGTGCGGTGAAGGTCGAAATAGAGGTCGATTTCGGCGCTACCGCGCGGGCTGCCCAGAAGGATGACCTGTCCCATCTGCGCGGCGACTCTTATGGCCTCCGGGGCCGCGTCCGGGTTGCCCGTGGCCTCAACCACAACCTGGCAGCCTTCGCCGTTCGTCATTGCATGGACGCGATCCGCCAGGTCCTCCGCTGCCGGGTTCACACAGGCGTCGATGCCGCAGGCTTTCGAGATGGCCAGCCGCTCCTGAACCTGGTCGATGCCGATAACCCGGCGGGCGCCGGACAGATTCATCAATTGGGCGGCCATGTTGCCAACGAGGCCCTGTCCGAAGACGGCCACGGTGTGGCCAAGCCGGATGTTTGAAAGGCGCACGGCGGTAAGCGCAATGTTTGCAATTACCGCGAAAGGCGCTCGTTCGGGCGCCAGGTTTTCGGGAAGCCTCATCAATGGCCCGCCGGAACCGACGAGAGCATGGGAGACGTGTTTTCCCTTCACGTACACAAGATCCCCTTCGTGCACGGCATTCACGTCCCGCCCGGCAAGCAGGACACGGCCCACCGAGGCATAACCGGGGTAGAAGGGATATTTGGCATAGCCGAAGTCGTGCCGCGGGAAACCCACGTGCGTTTGCGTAAACATCGCCAACTCGGTGCCGGGGGCTGATCAGTCCGTAGAGGTTTTCGACCAGAATTTCGCCGGGCCCCGGGGTGTCCCGCACCTCGACGTCGACCGTTTCGACCACCATTTTACCGGAGAAAACGAGCTGTCTGGCCTTCATGAACGTCTCCTTCATGCCTTATCAGCCCGTTGAAAAAGTCCATCCGGGCTGCGTACGGCCCTTGTGGCCGGATTATTGCGTTGCGCTCCCTCCCCGAATCCCCGGTTCAGTATCAGCCACGCCCGGGTAGACGCGCTTTGCGCCAGTCAATGACCGAGTCCGATTCCCGTCAGGCCGGATGTATCCACCGTGCCGTCGGTTATTTCGAAGACCGGCGGATAGCGATCCGCCCATATGCCGTTAGCGTCGGGGCAGTATTGCCGCGCGTTACCCTCGATTGCCGTAACCGTGGGGACGCGCGCGGCCAGGCCGGCGGAGTGGAGAAACGAAGCGCCGGGACAGGTGAGGTCCTGCACGCACAGGAACATGCCGTATTTCTTCGCGGCGGCGCCCATTAACAGCGCCTGCGACTGACCCTTGCAGGTTTTGAGCGCTACACCGGAATAGCCGAGGTCGCGGGCCAGCAGCAGGCTCTCGAAGTCCTCGAGGGATTCGTCGATCACCACGGGACGTATTCCCGCGGCTTCGTGCATTTTGTTCTCGGGGTTGGCGCGGAGGTTACGGGCCGTGGGCTGCTCGATATAGGCCACGCGTTCGAAGGCGCCGGCGCTCTTTTCGCTTATCCGGGCGAGAAAATCCAGGAGGTAGCCCACGTCTTGGCATTTCTCGTTGAAATCGAGTGAGTAGGACCAGTCCGAAACGCTACGTTCGGCCTGTGTCCGGGCGGTGACGGCGTGGATATCGCATACGCGGTCCACGTCCCAGGTCAGGTCGTCTCCATTGAGTTTGATCTTCAGGTGGGTCAGGCCGTCCGCGCGGATCCATTCGGGAAGGGTCTCCGGCAGGCCGTCGCCGATACGCTTGTCGATTTCCGCGTCTGTGAGCGGATCGAGGGCGCCCACAAGGTGGTAGAGCGGCATACGCGGCTTGGGGCTACGCAGGGTGTACCGGTCCAGATGTTCGCCCGTGAAGTCTCCGTTGAGATATCGGGCGAGGTCGTGATTCATCCATTCGGCCGAGAGACCGTCGTAGGCGTTGATCCGGTTGACCTTGCCGTAGGCATCGTGCAGTGCGGCGTCGATCGGGCTGGCTGTCACCAGGGTACAGAGTTTCGGAATGGCCTCCCCCAGGTTCAATTCCGCGCCTGTTTCGGCCGCGAGGTTGAGAAACCGCGATTCCAGATCCTCCATGACGTCCAGGGGATGGCCGCTTTCCCCATAGGTTCGGGTGTAGTCGGTCATACGCTCGCCCAGCCGGACCATCGCACGCATGGAGTCCTCGAATCCGACGGTTTGAGAAGGAAAGGACCAGGCATTTCCGAGGGGCATGGATCCGAACCCGGAAGCCACGCCGCCCGCGCCGTTTTCAACGTCGATGGTTACGTTCATCAGTTTGCAGTGCGTTGTGACCACGCCGCCGAACTTGAGCGGGGTGCGGTACGGGTAGGCCTCAAAGTCAAGTTCGACGTTTCGGATTCGGATATCAGAAGATTTCGACATAGTCGCTCCGTTGATCGGCGCGCGGTGAAGTCGCCGCGCGGTTGCAGCCCTGGAGATTCCTATCCTCCCAGGTGGCGTTGCACGCCCGCTTTCAGCGCGGCATCGATGCGCGTAATGCTCTCCTCCAGGTGGGCGCGGGTCTGGCGGTCCAGCCCCGTGTCGGATAGGACGTTCCGGATGGATGCTGCGAGTGCCAGGAGGTCGGCGCGCGCCAGCGAGGAGGCGTCGGCCGGGGTGTCGCGGGGTGGTTTCACAACCAGCGTGACAACGTGGTCGAGGTGCATACGTTGGAGGTTTCGCCTGAAGCTGTTGATATTGGCGCCGGATGCCAGTTCCGCCCAGACGGCCTCACGGAGGCCGTCGAAGAGTTCCGGCATCCCGAATGCATCGCCGCCGGCCCAGAATGCCATGTCCTGCAGCCGGCCCAGCAGCAGCGGGTGGTACAGCGCGCTCAGAGGGCCGCGCTGGATCCTCAGTATCCGGCTGTGGATCGGATAGTCGAGGCGCTGCATGCGCCAGACCGCGCCGGTGAAGCCCCAGAGGCGTTCGGGGGCGAGTTTCCGCATCAGTTCGGGTGAAAAGTCGAAAGCGTCTGGACCGAAGACGTGCGCTTTGAGGAAGTCAAACGCTTCCCGCTGCCTGGCCGCCGGGACCGGTTCGAACGGAAGCCGGTTTCCCGGGTCGCCCACGTGGTCGCGCCGGTGATAGATGCCGCCGATGTATTTGGTAACGTTGCGTGCGGCGAGAAGGTACTCCGTCAGTCCCTGTCCGAAAACCCTCCGTAGTTTCTGGTACCGTCTGCCGGGGACCTCGAACCGGTCCTCCATTTTCCGCCAGAGTTCCTTCGCAAGGCCGATGCGATTCAGGTGGAAGGCCAGCGGGTCGGCGCCCAGGTCCCATCGGTTGACCGTTGGATCGATGCCGCGAGGCGCCCCGAAGGCATCTTCATCCGTGCCGTAGGCGACCCTGGGATCGGCGACCTTGGCGGCAATTTTGCCCAGTTCTTCCCGTTCCGATTCCGGGTTTTCCGCCTCGATCGGCTTGTAGGCGTATTCGATCGCCCACTTGTCGTAGGGTCCCAGAGTGGTGGGAAAGTAGTGACCCTGCTTTTCTCCCTCGGGTGCGATATTGGGGGGCAGGTAGTCCATCACCGAGCTGGACAGGTCCTTTACGGACGCTTTGTCCTGCAGGCGGTCGGTTGGATGCAGTGTGCTGGCCCTGAAGTTGTGGCGCAGGCCCAGGGTGTGCCCCATCTCGTGTGCGGCGATCATGGTCAGATAGTCATTGATAAATTTCTGGCCGTCCTTTCCGGCAGGGTCGATTTCTCCCCGGGCCGCCAGCAGGTTTCCTGCAAAGGCGGCCTGGTGTACAGCGCCTTCCGCGTAGTCGCAGAATCCCCGGGAAAAGTCCTTCGCTCGACGCTGCGCCAGCAGGGGGCCGCCGGCTTCGGACGTCGGATCCACGAATTCCTCGTATTCTCGGAACATCGACCGGGGAAAATCGGCGCTGAAACGGATGCTGGCATTGAAGAGTTCGCCGGTGAGCGGATTGGCGCGGGACGGACCCTGGGCATAGACGCGGCGCGGATTCACGAACCACCGGACCATGTTATAGCGCGCGTCCGCGGCGTCCCAATCCGCGTCGTCCGGCTGCTGATTTACGACGATCGCGTCCTTGAAGCCGATGCGTTCAAAGGCTTCATTCCACATCAGGAGGCCCTTCTTCAGGGCCTTCCTGTATTTCACGGGAACCGTATTTTCGATCCAGAAAACGATCGGTTCTCCGGGTTTCGATAGTTTTGCCCGGGGATTCTCCTTCTCCAGGTGCCAACGCTCCACGTAACGAATATAGGGCGTCTCCTTCTGCACCGTGTTGTAATCCTGGTACATGGTTAGGAAGTGGCCGACCCGGTCGTCTCCCAGTCTGGGTCTATAGGTCGTCCGGGGCAAGATTGAAAGGCTATAGTGGTAAACGTGTTGAAAACTGCGGGGATCGGGGAAGGTGTACGCCTCGAATTCGGGATTGGCCGTGTTGAAGTGGAGGACGACTTCAATTTCCGTGTTCATCGGGAAGGACTTCACCTTTCCGAAGTAGCTGTTCTTTCCGTCGAAGCGGTACTTTACCTTGCGGTCTCTGAACGCGGCCGCCACCATGGTCAGGTCCTTCAGGAAGAACCCGCCCGCGTCCACAAGGATGCTCTTCCTTTCCGGGTGCGGTTCGCTGTCCACGATTTTGGCGACGCTCAGGATGGAATTGGTGACGCTGCGGGCTACCGCGCCGGCGATCGGAGCGTTTTCGTCCGCCCGGAAGTAGACGTTTTTGTGCAGAAACTGCACGTTTTTCCCGATGCGTTTGAGCACAAAGGGAAATCCATAATTCATGAAGCTGGGTATCAGGGCCGTCGCGTCGAAGAAATAACCGTCCGCTGCCTCCCGGGTGACGGCGCACAGATAGATACGGTCGTACTGTCTGGGCTTAATCTCCATGTAGACTTTGGCTTCATCGTCCTTTCGATAAACCGTAAATAGCCCCGGGATAACTTCGAAATCCTTCGTGACCTCCTCAAAGGTCTTCTTTTTTTTCTTCTTGTCTTTTTTCGCGGTAGTGTCCGCACCGGTTTCTTTGGCCTCGACCTTAACGGTGTCCGCCGCCGTGGTATCGGGTTTGGCTTCTTCAGCCTCCACTGCGTTCACCATTATGGAGGCGACGATGATGGAAGTTAACATGACGATTGGACGACGCATTCCGTCCTCCTGACAGGTTGATGTGGTTTCAGGTCTTCAGTGACCGGATAGATTGACCGGTTGCCGGCGGTTATTGAACGCGTGCGCGCCTCGCGATATTTCTCCAACGTGGTTCGCGGGCTGCGCAAAACTCAAGGAATTCTGTCTCTCACGCGGGCCGGGTCGACCACATCCTCAGCAGTATTCGCACGCCAAGGCCCGCTATGCACCCCGCGGCGGCGGCCGCGAAAACAACCCATCCGCCCTCCAGCAATACGAGCAATACGGCGCTGATTCCGAGCGACAGACCCCAGAAGAGCCCCGCACCGAGGCTCCAGTCCAGCAGCACCGACACCAGGCCTACGCCCATGGCCGCGGGTATGGCCGTGACAAACCCGATGATCAGCCCGTCGAACGGATCCCAGTAGACGCCCGCCCCGGCGCCAAGGCCCAGCACCATACCAACACCCGTGCTGATATCGCTGCCCATGCCCACAATCAACCCAAGCGCAAGCCCCCATCCCATCCCCAACCCCATCGCGTGGAGCCAGCCGGACTGCCCTACCATAAAGTGCGAAAACGGACCCATCAGGAGAAACGCTATTACGAACACAAACGCACCATGGATGATTCGCCGCAACACCGCTGCTCCTGTCTAGTGTCCTGTCCCAAGAATACCTCACCAATCTTCCGCCGATTCATCCCGTCTCGCTACGTTGGGCCGACCTGCCCAGGTCGCCTGCGCTCAGGTGCCTTGCGAGCCGGGCGACTCGACGGCCGAATTCAGGCAACCTATCTCTGGGACAGAACACAAGTTTCTATGGCCAATACTGTCCCATTGAGGAAGTCGGTTTGAAGGTGGGATAGACATTCCTGTCTGCCCGCATCATTGACTTACTGTTGGCAAAGAGACAGAAAAAAGCCTGCGGCGCCGGACGATACCTGAGCGTGTGTCACCGGACCCGCCGTGACAGGCAGAACGTCCGCTCACTCCCCGGACTGCGATCATCCCTCTTTCCGTCGAACCGGGGACGATCATGTCGCCGGTTTAACCAATTGGTCCATTGACACGTCAAGCGCGCCTGCGAGTCTGCGAAACAGGTCGAGTGTACCGGACTTGTGCCCGTTCTCGATCTGTGACAGATATCCCCTTGAAACGCCTACCGACCGGCCCAGCGAGGCCGGCGTCAACCCGCGGTATTTCCGCCACACGCGCAAAGGCGGTCCTCCGTCGATTATACCCTTAACGACTTCGCCAGGTACCGTCTCGCCCGCCGCGTCATCGGCCCATGCTCTGTCGATGGCCTCGGCATCGTCCGCGTCTTCCAGCGCGGCGGCCATGCGACGGTACGCGTCGATCGGGATCACCGCATATTCAGGTGCCCCGTCCTTTACGATGATCTGCACTTGTTGTTCGTTCATCGGACAGACCTCTGCATCAACCCGCCCGCACGACTTTGTCGATGGCGGCGCGGACGATTTTCTCCGACTTCCCGGACACGAAGGCGTCCGTGGGCTCGTACCCGCCCTCGTCGAAGGAAGTTTCCATGGTGATGTACCCAGTCCCCAGGTCTCCGTATCCCGCTACGGCGACAAAGGCGTCGGGGCGGCTCGCCTGCGCGTGCAACTGGTATTCGATAAAGATCTCGCCCGGCAGATTGACCACCGCTACCTGGTCGTTCAGATGCATGCAGGTGAAGGGAATGGGACGCTCGCGGCGGCGCACGTACGTCAGCATGAGGGCGTGCTTGCTGTGAATCTTGGCTCCTCTGCGCTCCGCCGAGATTTTCGCCAGCAGGTCTTCCTCGACCAGGTCCTCCCGCGGCGGCAGCCGCACGGGCTCTACCGTCCAGGCCACGCGTTCCAGGGGCTGGCGGGAACTGGCCTGTTCCGATTCCACCATGGCGGTATGGATGCGCCCGGTGAACAATTCGCGGTTGTCGGCCACACCGTCGTTGTACTTGCCCGCGGTAACGTTGCCCGCACAACCTGTGAAGTAGATGTGCGGAATACCGCTTTCCTCCGTGCGCCGGTTGCGGGCCAGGCCGACGAATTCGGGCGTCACCAGCCCCGTGCCGTCCTTGCTGGTTGGATGTGTGGCATAGTAATGAACGAGGGCCAGCGGCTTATCCTGATGGTAATAGCCGATTGTCTTGAGCATGGGGTCGATGACGCCCTCGGACGCGGCCCGCACCTCGGGATCGGGCGTTTTGGTCCAGCGCACGGCGGCCACCTTCCCGTCCGGCCCCATCACCCGCCTGTTGGAGGCGATCCTGTCGACTCTGGCCTCGCCGGTCGAAATATGTGTGCAGGGCTGCAGCCTGTCCAAGGCCTCAGCCGCTGCCATTGCCGCCTGCGTGCGGACGTTTTCGGACCAGCTTCCAGCCATAATGACGTCGGTATGGCCGTGGGCATCAAGAATATGCTGGGCATCGCGGTCCGGCCAGGGGGTGTCGTGCGCGTGCGTGCAGTGTACGGCCACCCGGTCCGCCTCGGTGCCCACGGCCACGGCCAGCGCTTCACGCCATCGGTCGTAGTCGCCGTTGCTCAACTCGGCCCAGTCCAGGGCGCACAGAACCATCGGCGATTCGGCGTCCGGTACGATCACCAGCCCGAGGGCGGCCAGCGGGTCCAGGATGCCTTTGGCAGAGGGATACCACCCCGCACACAGCGGATGGCCCAGTGGGGGCGTCACGTCGGATTGAAAAGTGGCGAGTCGGATCATGGCGTCTCCACATTAAACCGGCCCCGGCGTTACACGCCTGTCAGTTGCAACGCAGGGATCCGGAAGATTGCATGAAATTGCAGGATGGATGGCAAAGTACGGCGGGGATTAAACCGTGTCAACCCGAATCAACGGATCGGGGTCCGCGCGGGCTCCGGAACAGCAAAAGAAACTTAGATGGATGGACAGGATGGGCAGGAAAAAAATCGCAAAACGGACAAATAAAACCGGAGGCACATCAATACTGACCGCGCATTCGATTCGGGTTTCGGGTCTGCACCGATATTTCGCAGATAGGTTTTGACAGCGCCACGGAAATCCCAATCTGATACGCAGTGTGGTTAAGGAAGATAGCCAAATATCCACATCCGTGGAAGGGCTCGGGAGGACAAGGGCCTGGCGCGGGTTCGCTATGTCCATCGAAAAAAGGTAATCGTTGACGATTGCGCCTGTATGACGGTTTAGTCACTCCCCCTTGAGGGGGAGTCGCAGAAGCCGAGCCGATCCCTGAGCTTGTCGAAGGGCCGGCGCGAGAGCTGATGCCGTGGGGGATCACAGCGCCTTTCGCAAGCTGGCAGCCTGAAGGAACATGAACGCACTGTGTTGTGAAGATTTACTGTAAGTTCCTGCCCGAGTTTTCTTATGTTCCAAAAGCCGTTATATTTGGTGCGATCGATCCCGTACGATGATGCCAAAACATATCAAGCGAGTACCGTTATGGAGTGTTTTACGGTGGAACATCTGCTTCAGTTGAAAGTCCCGGCTACGCGAATACCATTTGATCTCAGTCCCGACGGGCGTTTTCTGGCGCTTACGATGGTTGCCGTCGGCCGCAGCCGTTCGGTATTGACATCCGGAGAGCATTCGAGCGTGCCGCAGGAAGTCATGAGGCCTTCGGTCGTTGTCGTCGATACCGAGGAATCGGATTCCGTGCATCCTTTCGGTGAAACCGAAGTTTCGTGGGCGCCTCAGTGGTCTCCGGACGGCTGCCGTCTCGCAGCGTACATTCAGAAGAGTGACAATCCGGCCCGCCTAGCGATTTGGGACCGAAAGACAGCGACGACGGAAGTGTATGAGAAAGTGACATACGTCGGCGATTACGGCTTCGAGATCCCGAGGTGGACAAACGACGGGCGCCGGATTCTGATAAAAGCAGATCCCGGCAAACAGGCCGCCGGCGCAGGATATTACGGCGAGAATGGAATTCAGCGACGGACATCTGCCGAATCTGTTGTCGTGCCGATCGACGACTGGGAGAAAAGGGGGAACCTCGTCGCTGTGGACGTGAGTTCAGGGGAGGTCGAGGTGCTGGCGGAGAACTGGTCGTTTCGATGTTGGCGTCCGTCTCCGGACGGGAACCAGGTTGCCTGTTTGCGCATAAAGGGTCACAATAAAGTATCCGGTGGGAACGTCTGCGATTTGATGGTAACAGATATCGCCCGCAGGAAGACTGTGTGTGCCGCCAGTGGGATCGTGCAGTCGTACACGACCGCATTCAACTGGTCGCCCGATGGCACGAGGCTATGCTATTTGACATGGGGAGGGGAGAACTCCGGACATCCCCACGTGGTTGGGAACGATGGGGGCAGCGAACCGATCGATATTGTGGGTGATAGTGGTGCTTACATCAGAAAAATCGATGCCTACTACGAAGCGCCTCCAAGATGGCGTCCGGATTCGAAGGAAATCCTGCTGCCGGTACCTGGAGGGATCCGGGTCTTCAATGCATCCGGAAGGGCGCAACGAAAACTGGCGGTACCGGACGGTTACCGGGTGTCGACGTGGCTGCTTCCGCAAGAAAGTCCAGTGGTGAATGCCAGCACGGTACCGCTCGCCGTCACTCGAAAGGATGAGACGCTCTGTATCGCTGAATTTGACCTTGAAAACGGGGCGTTTCGAGAGATGCTCGAGATAGACGGAGCCATCCAGTCTTGCACGCTGTTGAACGAGGCGTCGAGCAACGGCGGTACGATATTCATCGCGCGGGAAACCGCAACAAAACCTCCTGAAGTCATCAAGGTAAGCAGAAATGGCGAGACTTCGCGCATATACAAGCCACTGTCTTCTATCGATTCCATTAAATTCGGTACCCCGGAGCTTGTTGAATTTGAGAATGACTGCGGCGAGAGTCTCAAGGCGGCCTTGATGTTGCCTCCGGATTTCGATGGAAAGCGGCCCGTGCCGGCTATCACCGTCGTATATGGCGATTACTCATATTCGGAGGACATCAACAGATTTGGATTTACGGAAACGCCATCCGAGGACAATGCCCACTTTCTGGCTCACCGGGGTTACGCGGTGGTGTACCCTGATACCGAACTCCCGGGACGCGATCCGATGATCGAGATTGCGGCCAGGACAACGCCAGTGATCCGGCATCTGATCGATCGGGGAACCATAGATCCGAATCGGATCGGACTCTACGGTCACAGCTACGGCGCTTATTCCGTGCTGGCACTCCTTACTCAGACGAAGCTCTTCAGCGCAGCCGTATGCAACGCGCCGATCGCGAACTTAACGAGTTTTTACGGTCAGCAGGACTGGTTCTGGTTCGAGTCGGGACAGGGAGGAATGGGAAAGCCGCCCTGGGGCGACCCCGAGGCATACGTCCGCAACTCTCCCTTGTTCCTCCTGGATAGAATTCAGGCGCCGTTACTTCTGGTCAACGGCAGCGAGGACACAGCCGCTGCAAAACAGGCCGAGGAAGTGTTTAACGGCCTGTTGCGGCTCGGACGGAAGGTGGAGTGGATCCAATATGAGGGCGCGGATCATTTCACGCCCGAGTGGGAGTACACGAAGCTCAAGCATCTGTGCAATGCCATGCTCGATTGGTTCGACGAACACGTGTAAGATCCCGTCCGGCTCCTATCCTGCCCATTCACAACGTCCACATTCCTCGTTCTTCCAGAACTTACCAATCCCCATCTTGACAGCGGGATTGAAAATTACTATACTGATGTGCACTAAATTTACTACTTCAAGGGGATATTGCCATGTCGCGCAACAGCGCAATTGAATGGACCAATGGCACCTGGAATCCGGTTACCGGATGCACAAAAGTGAGCGCCGGCTGCGACAACTGTTATGCCGAGCGGCTTTCCGAGCGGTTTCGCGGCGTCGAAGGGCATCCGTTCGAAACCGGCTTTGATCTGACCCTTCGACCCGCGCGCCTGGAACAACCGCTGGGGTGGCGGCGTTCTCAACTCATTTTCGTCAATTCGATGAGCGATCTCTTCCACAAAGAAATTCCCACAAAGTACATCCATCGCGTATTCGACACCATGGAACGCGCCAACTGGCACATCTACCAGGTACTCACCAAGCGCAGTTCCCTGATGCGCCGCTTTGTCCGTGAGCGGTACCCGAATGGAGATGCGCCGTCGCATATCTGGCTCGGCGTCTCCATCGAAGACGATGCGGCACTTTCGCGGCTCAGGCATCTCAAAGAGACCAACGCATCGGTCCGCTTTGTCTCATTCGAGCCGCTACTCGGCCCGATTGGGACGGTGGACCTGGAGCACATTCACTGGGTAATTGCGGGTGGGGAAAGCGGCCCGGGAGCTCGTCCGATTGAGCCGGATTGGGTACGTGAATTGCGGGATCAGTGCGAGGACCAACACGTGGCTTTCTTCTTCAAGCAGTGGGGTGGGCGTACCCCCAAAGCGGGCGGGAATACGCTGGATGGACGGCAGTGGATGGAATATCCGGAGATTTAGCGCCGGAGACAAATCCGAGCTGGGTTACGAATCGCAGACGCGCCGGTATGAAACATAACGAGGCGATGGATGTTGGCCCATCATGGGTGAATGACAAATGAAGCCGGGGCTTCCATAGCCTCGGCATTCTTGTTGACGATTCGAACGAGAAGCGTTCTGCGGAAGCGTCGACGACCGACGCGAGACTATCCAACTATGCCTTGTCGTTGACCATCCCTGGAGCCTTTTACCGCTCAATTCCCGATACGCGACCTCACACTGCTTAGAATATACCGTCGAGCTTCAATCTGACCCGGCGCCCGCGTTGACGCCTATCCACAGGAAGGTATGTAGGGCCCGCCGTCCCACAGATTAAAAAGGCGCCGTGAAAGAGCTTCTCGCCGTTGCGTATGCGTTCCAGAAGCATTGTGGCGGCCCACAGTGTGAGAGGCAATGCGGGGAGGGAAAGAATGTCCCAGTCCCGGAATGCGCCGATGTTGGCCTTTGCAACGAAGGTGAAGAAGAGAGAGACGAGGGTACAGATGACGAGGAAAGTGTGGCGACTCAAAGGGCGCTTGCGGACAAGGAATATGGCCATGCAAGCCGCGGGGGCCGAGAGCAGCTGCAGGTTAATAAAGTCCACCAGGTGCTCGAGGGAGAAAATGCGATATTGTGCATAAAACCCGGGTGGCTCGAAAAGGGGCAGGAACTCGCCGCTGCCTGTCTGGCCGACATAGCCATCGAAGCCCACTCCGCTTAACCACAGGAAAACTGCCGCGCTTGCAGGTGTCTCTCAAACTCCGTCGCTCCCTGATTTCGTTGCACAACCACGATATCGTCCGGCTCGAAGCCATCGACGAATGCGCTGGACTGCGTGCTGACGAGCACCTGCGTATGCTGGCTAACGGAATGAAACATGGAGGCAATCACGTCCACCGCGCAGGAGTCTATTACAAGATCCGGTTTACGCCTGGTGGGTACGAGAATATCAATCCTGGCCGTGCGACTTTTTAGCTAAGTGATTATTCAACGCGCTCAAGGATCCGCACTTCGGCCTGCAATCGTTCGCCAAGTCGGTCTCGTTCCAACTCCAGTTCGTAGCGGGATTGAAGATTGAGCCAGAATTGACCGGTGGTACCGAAAAAACGCGCCAGACGCAGCGCGGTGTCTGGCGTTACGGCGCGTTTCCCATGCACAATCTCGTTAATTCGGCGAGGCGGAACAGAAATGTCTTTCGCAAGTCGATATTGGCTGATTTCCAGAGGATTCAAGAATTCCTCCAGCAGGATTTCTCCCGGATGAATCGGTGGCATTGTGGCGGCAGGCATAAACACCTCCTACATGTGCTGCGCGACGGCATTCGTGTCCTGTCACGTGATCTGTCGGCGACAACGACGCGGGAAGGTCGTGCGGTTTCCCGATACTGCGACTATGTTCCCCAGCTTGCAAAAATGGATGCGGCGTGGCGTTTGCGCGCTTTGCGGGAATAGTCGAGTGCCAGCCACTGCTTGAAATACTCTGTTTGATCCTCCGCCAGGAGTCGAACCGTCAATCCGTTCCTTCGACGACGCCGTCCCTTTCCCAGATTTCCCCGAGCGCGTATTCCTCCACCCACGAGTCGAGTTCTTCGGCCCGGGGTCTCTCAAACTCCGTCGCTTCTTGATTTCGTTGTACGACCACGATGTCGTCCGCCTCGAAGCTGTCGACGAATGCGCTGGACTGCGTGCTGACGAGTACCTGCGCATGCTCGCTTACAGAACGAAACAGCGAGGCAATCACGTCCACTGCACAGGGGTCCAGGCCAAGTTCCGGTTCGTCCACCACAATCAGAGTCGGCAGCTTTTCAGCCGGCTGTAAGAGAAGAGTAATCAGACAGATTGCGCGCAATGTGCCATCCGATAGCTGATGAGGCCCGAACACGAGATCGGACTCGCGATGGCGCCAGTTGAGGATAATATCTCTTGAATCGGCGGGCTCGAGATCGAAGTCATCGAAGAACGGCGCCACCTGGCGGATTGTGGTGACAATGCGCCGGTAGTCGGTTTCACTACTGGACTTGAGCGCGTATAGCATCGCAGCGAGGTTGCCAGCGTCGGGCTTGAGCCAGCGGTTGTCTCCCATGTATCCATATTGCCGGACTCGTGAAGTCGGCGATGTATCGTGAAAGTGATAGACGCGGCAACGATTCAACAATGCCCTGAGCGTTCTCGCCGTCGGCTCCCCTCGTTCCGCCAGTTCTCCAATCTTCGTTTCCAGATGCCCCACGCCCAGCTCTACCGTCTTGGGGCTGGGATAACCTTCCTGATGGAATGCAACCGTTTCCTCCGCGAATATCAGAGAATCGCCCGCGGCGTGGAAGAGTCTCATATGGTAGGTGTCGGTTCCGTTTTCCACCTCGAACACCATTTTCGCTTCAAGTTGTGGTGTCACTCTTGGGCCGAAGTGCAAATTACCGGTGGCCCGTCCGGTCGACCCGATGTGTTGCTGGAGGCGTCCAGCCATCAGTTCATTCACCATCTTGAAAAAGGCGATGAGATTGCTCTTCCCGGCTCCGTTGGCGCCAATGAGGACATTGAGCGGCCTGAGTTCCAATTCCATATCTTTAATGGACCGGAACCCCTTGATCTCCACATTTTTCAGCGTTGTCATCGAGTCTTCCCCCAATTTACCATGCCATCGACACCACGTAGCGTATTGAAAGGTTCGGGCATTTGCTCACTATGTATACACCTGCGGTGAATTATTCACGTAGACCAGTGGTTTTGTTGTATAACCGGCTGTATCACGATAAGTTCAGCGAAGTCTTGTACGACAGTATCCAAAGAAACGCGGAAGCTCATTTGTCAGTGTGGTGTTGCGCGGTCTAAAGAGGTAACGATTCATCGCTTTGGCCCGGAAAAGTGAGCATTTGCCCTGTTTTTGGTTTCAATCCTGTCTATCCATGCAAGTATGGGTTTTTGAATAAATGAGGCTAAAACACGAAACGCATCCCGATCTGGACTTCTCGGGGGTCGCCGAGGCCGGACTGGACGGTGCCGTCGAAATTGAACAGCAGGCCCGCACTGGAGGGGTCGCGGTAGTTGTCCGTATTGAACAGGTTGAAGACCTCCAGGATGGCCTCCAACGTGCCGCTGCCCATGGGAAAGGGGCGGGTGAGGCGCACGTCCCACGAGAAGAACCCGTGGTCCTTGCGCAGGGTATTGCGCCGGACGATGCTGCCGTCGGCGCAGATGCGGTCGGAGGCGGGCCCCCAGGGGTTTGTCGAATACTTCGAAGACGCCCGGTTGTTGCCGCCGCAGGCGGCTGAGACCGGTTGTGGTGAATAAAGGCTCACGCGATTGTTCATATAGATATCGCCGGGCAGTACGGCCAGCGCCCAGGCATTGAAGCGGTGGCGCTGGTCGCGGTCGGAATAGCCCCACTCCCGGTCCAGCCGGGTCGGATCAACGTAGCGAAAGCTGAACGGGTCGCGTTCGTTATCGTCGTCGGACCTGTCCCAGGACATCGTGTAGTTCGCCTGGAACTGCAGGTTGTCGCTCGCCATCTGCCGCAGCCCAAGACTGAAGCCGTGATATCGCGACCTCGCCGTACTCTCCACAGCCGTGAGGTCGCCGATGCCGTTACCTCCCTCCGACCCCAAACCGGTTGACCAGGGAGATCCGAACGCGGCATCGTTGCGGTTTACGAAACGCGTGAGATAGTCGGTACGGGCGTAGGTATAGTCGATGGAACCCACGAGCCCGTCCGCATGAAACTCGTGCTCGATTCCCGCGTTCAGGTTAATGGTCCGCGGGTTTTCGAAGCGCTCATGGAAGACGTATATGTTGGGCTGGAAGGGATCGCCCTCCGGCGATGGCAGCAACTCGCCGAACGTGGGGGGCGGCCCCAGGATCGGCGTGAACTCGCTGGACCGGAACAGGGATTGCCCTCGCGAGCCGTTCGTGGAGCGGGTGCTGGCCAGATTCAGTCCCGGAATGCGGGCGTAGTAAATCCCCGCGCTGGCGCGCAAGAGGGTCTTATCGTCACCGTGCGCGTCGTAGGCCAGGCCTATCCGCGGCTGGAGCATATCCAGGTCGGAGGGAATTCTGCCGTTGGACGGGAACCTGTGAACGCCCTGGTCGTTGGTCACGGATTTGCCAATGAAATTGCTGAAGAAGACCTCGGAAGGATCGGTGATGGGTTCGGGCTGAATCTGCGCCTCCCAGCGCAAACCGTAGTTGAGCGTCAGCCGGTTGGAGGCCTGCCAACTGTCCTGCACGAACAACGCCAGTTCGTGCTGCGGAATGCGCTGTGTGCCCGCTTCCTCGACTGACAGCCCGCCCACACCCGCCTGTTCCAGATAGAACAGGACCGGTCCCGTGATTTGCGCGCCAGCGGGGCATTCGCCCTCGATGCTGAAACTGCCGTCGGAACACTCGACGTAGCGGTTGCCCTTTTCCACGAAGTTGAGAAACCCGTCCACGGAATCGAAGATGTACCGCCCGTTGGCGAAACCGATAAAGGTCTGCGCGGCTTCGACACGGTTCCACTCGACGCCGGCCTTGAACAGGTGACCGCCCCTGGCAAAGGAGATATTATTGAGCAGCTGAACGCGGGTGTCGTAGTATTCCACCGGAATAAAGAACGGCATGCCGAAGCGATAACCGTACTCATAGTCCATGCCGGTATCGGGAAAGGGGCGCCCGGTATCGGGGTTGACCGGACCCTCGTAGGGACGCGGACGGTCCTCGCGGGAGACCTGGAACCGGAATTCATTGATGGTGCTCGGCGTGAGAAGCGATACCAGGCTGCCGTTTAATGCGTGGGACCAGTCTCTTTCAATCGCGTTGGCGCTGCGCGCCCAGGCGTCCACATCGAAGGTGCCGTTCTCCTGTTCGGACCATGTGTAGTTGTATTTGAAAGTGGCGGAATGGTCCTTCGAGAGACGAAGATCCACCTTGGCAAGAAAAGCGCGGGCGTCGTTGGTACGGTCGATGGGGCCGTAGTCTCCCCGTAACGCCCCGTTGAAACCCGTGTCCATAAAGTCCCGCAGCCGGGAGTCCATCCTCTCGACGTCGTTCTGCCGGGTGTCTCTCAACACCTGCTGGTCGTAAGCGGCAAAGAAGAATGCCTTGTCCCGCTTCAGAGGACCGCCGAGCGTGAAACCGAACTGCCCCTGTCTGAAGCGCGGCCTGCGCTCGGTGCCGTTGTGCCTCGCAATTTCGGAAAGCGCGTCGTGCTTTCCGAAAAAATGCGCCGAGCCGCTGAGTCTGTTGGTACCCGACTTGGTAATGACGTTGACAAAGCCGCCGCTGGACCGCCCGAACTCCGCGTTTGCACCCTGCGGGACGACGACGATTTCCGCCACGGCGTCCAGGTTGAACGTAAAGGCCGGGCGCTGCCCCCCGCGTTGCTCGCCGAAAAACGGGTTGTTGAAATCTGCGCCGTCCACCGAGATGTTGTTGTGGATGCCGCGTTGCCCCCCAATGGTCAGTTCGTCTCCGTCCGGCCCCTGGACGATGCTCACGCCGGGAGTCAACAGTGTGAGGTTCAGAAAATTGCGCCCGTTGTTGGGCAGGTCCTGTACCGCCTCCTCGGGGAGGCGTGTGGCCGTCTCGGTCCGGGTGACGTCCACGGCCGGCCTTCTGGCTACAACGACGAACTCCTCCATTTCAATAATCATCTTGATGAGAAGATCCACTGTGTCGCCAACACGGACCTGCACGCCGGTCTGGCGGGCTTCGGACCATCCCTCCGCCCGTACCGTCACGTCGTAGTATCCGAGAGGCAACAGGGTCGCGGTAAACAGCCCCAGTTCCGACGACGCGAGAACTCTCCGGTAGTTTGTACCGGCTTCCCTGAGAACGACAGTGGCATCTCCGATCGGATTGTTGAACTGATCGCATACGTAGCCCCGGATCACCCCTGTTGTCGCCTGGGATTGCGCACTCGCCGGGCCGGACATCAGGGCGGTCAACAGCAGAATGAGCGACAACGTGCGTATCGGGAATTGGATATGGCGGCAGGTCATGGCGTTTGTTGGCGTATCGGATGTAACGTCAGCTTCAGAATTTCCACCAATAGGGAGTCATGGGGTGACGGTGCTGCCTCGGAAGGCTACTCTCCAGTCGCGGAAACGGATTAGCTGAAGCGCCGGTTGAAATTAAACTGGGGCAGGCCGTATTAAGAAAACCGGATTGGATGCATCCATGGGGCGCGGGTCGGCCTCTTCGCGCGCCCTGTCACACAACAAAAAAGGCGACCTGTAGTCGCCCTTGATCACACCACTTCGTCCGCGGGTCCCGCGCCTGACAGCCCGTAGAATAAGCCCATCCGGGCTGCGTCCTGTCTCGTCTGCAGAGCGACTTTTTCAACGGACTGCTATGCTGCCGAGCCCGGTCGGCGCAATTCGACGCGACCGCGTTCGAGCAGGGTGACCACCATGGCCTCCGAACACTGCATCCGCTCGGCGATCTGCGCAATGGTCCTGCCCTCGTCGCGATAAAGGCGCACCACCTCGGCCTGTTCGATTCCCGGTGCGTACCCTTTTTTTCCCTTTAACCCCGCGTGTTTGGTGACCTGTATATCTCCGGTAACCTCCACCTGGCATGCCAGGCGCAGATTCCCTTTCAGCAGCAAAAAGCGCAGATTTTCCCTCGCGCCCTTCCCGGTGATGCCCTCCTGCGGGACAACCTCGACCGTGCAGGTTCCGCACAACCCGTTGCCTTCGCAATTCACGAACCGGGTGATCCCGTTATAGAGACCGAGATCGTTGTCGATTGCCAGTTGCCGGAGGTTGGTGTGCGGCTTGCATTCGACCGTCTTATCCCAGTTGGTAAACGTAACTTTGCAGACCTTCGTCCGTTCCGGCAGGTTGCCAATGAAAGTAGACATTAGAACCTCTAAGTAAGCTGTCAGCCGTCAGCTTCTAGCAAAGCCCGACCTCGATCCGCGCTTTCATTGCGTTTGTTGGGACGACCCTTGTGGTCGCCCGCGTCTCCGCTTTTCCGTCTACCTTCCTGCGCGAATTAAGGTATCGATTTTCAATCCGGCGCACAAGTGGAAAACGGCCTCACGTGCGATCCCGCGTAAATTCGGTTGAAATGTGCGCGGCACGGATAATTTTGGTATATTGTGGTATCTCAGGAAAGGCGAGGGATGTCCCGCAAAGCTGCTGGTGTTCTGTCCCGGAAATTGGCTGCCTGAATTCGGCCGTCGAGTCGCCCGGCTTGCAAGGCGCCACCGACCTGCGTAAGTTCGGCGAGCGATCGCAACGCCGCGAGACGCGATGAATCGGCGGAAGAATGGTTAGGTATTCTTGGGTCAGGACACTGAGACAGCGGGTGATGTGAATTCCATCTAAACGAAAGTGAAAATATGTCGACTCCATCCGGCGATACGGCCGTCCGGCGGGCGGTCACCTCGCATCCCAGGCGCTTCGAGAAAAACCGATACGTTTATCCCGTACTTTCACGGCGCTCCGGAGGGATCTCGATTGGCATCAATCTGAATCCGGACAAGATTTGCAACTTTGACTGCATCTATTGCCAGGTGGATCGCACCGTTGGGCCCGTACTGCGCGAGGTGGACGAAGACCGGATCATCGAGGAACTCCGCGCCCTCCTCGGCGACACGCTTGAGGGCCGGCTATTTGAGCAACCGCCCTTCAGAGAGATCCCGGACCGGCTGAAACGGATCAACGATATCGCGTTCTCGGGCGACGGGGAACCCACAACCTATCCCCGTTTTGGAGAAATCGTGCAGAAGACCGCGGATGTCAAACGTGCATTCGACCTGCAGGAGGTCAAAATCACCGCCATAACGAACTGCACTCGGTTCCACGTCCCGGCCGTCCTGGAAGCGTTTGACGTCATGCACCGGAACAACGGCGAAATCTGGGCTAAACTGGAGGCCGGTACGGCCGAATATTATCACCTGGTGGAACGCACCCGCATCTCTTTCGAACGGATCGTTGACAATCTGAAACTGGCTGCGCGAAGATGGCCACTGGTTATACAAAGCCTGTTTATGCGCGTCCATGGCCAGCCCCCGCCCGATGAAGAGATCCTCGCCTTCTGCCGCGTCCTGTCCGACGTCCTGGAAGCGGGCGGGCAACTCAAGAACATCCAGATCTACACGGTTGCCCGCAAACCCGCCGAATCGTACGTGACAGCCTTGAGCGACGCCGAGGTCGACGGCATCGCCCGAACCGCGCGTCAAATCCTTCCCGGCATCCCCGTCGAATCCTATTACGGCGTCTGAACCGCATCAATTTACATGGATGGCCCGGATGGACAGGATTGAAAGAGCAAAGCTTTAACCCTGTCCACTCTGATGTATCCACGTCTCACGGCGTACAGCATCCATACCGCCAGCCTGCACACGTGGCCCCTCCTGAGCCGCTCCCTGAGCTTGTCGAAGGGTCGGCGATGGGTAGACGGAAACACGGTCGCTTCGACAAGCTCCACATCGATGTTACTGCCGGCAGGCCTTAAACGTCACGCCCTGTTCTTTTGCGTAGTCGTCACAACATAAGACTATGGACAGTGGAGAAATGACACAAAAACCCGTGTGCAGAAATGGGGCAATGATCTTGTCCTTCGTATTCCCGAGCCACTCGCTACTCAAATCGGACTTGAACCCGATTCACAGTTCGAGTTGTCGCTGCGTGGCGGGAAGTTGGTCATCGAACCCGTGAGCGCGTCCGACTTGAATCTGGACGACCTTTTAGCCCGTGTGACTAAGGACAACATACACGGCGAGGTGGATACCGGACCTCCGATTGGCCGCGAAGTATGGTGAGGCCCAACGAGTAAGCGCCACGATCCGATTTGGTGAAAAGTAGCCCCTCGACATGAAAGCCTGCATCGAATTTCGGGCTTGACATTCGATCCTTAATTGCACATATTAAGTGTGCACTTTAAGGGGGCATCATGAAGGC
This sequence comes from Candidatus Latescibacterota bacterium, assembly GCA_963662665.2. GTDB lineage: Bacteria > Latescibacterota > UBA2968 > UBA2968 > JAAXHE01. The sequence goes on along the minus strand of CAXXJS010000031.1, from coordinate 34,652 downwards.
AACCATTCTGGATTTGAGACGCCGCATGAAAGACGTCTTGCTCGCGCTCGATCGTTGCGAGTCCGTCACCATCTATTATCGAGGCAAGGAGAAGGCGATTCTGTCGCCCAGCCGGCAGCGAACGGAAAAGTCAGTAACGGACCATTCAGCCTTCGGGATGTGGCGAGACAGGAAAGATATGGCGGACGTGGACGCTTACGTCCGGAATCTGAGAAAAGGCCGCCTGGATGATCTTTGATACCGACGTATTGATCTGGGTTTTCAGGGGCCATCCAGGGGCAGCGCAGCATGTTGAAGAGCAAAATGAACGCCGGGTATCGCTCGTTACGTACGCGGAGTTGATCCGGGGTGCGAGAAGCCGGCAGGAATTAAGGGAAATCAAGTATTTCCTCAAAGATCACGCTTTTCAGACCTTGCCCCTCACTGAAAACATCGGACACAGAGCATCCGTGTATATGGAAGAATTTACTCTCAAGACGGCACTCTCGCTGGCGGATGCCCTGATCGCGGCAACCGCCGTCGAACATCACATGGCACTTTGCACGGCCAACGGAAAACACTACCGCGCGATCGGTGAACTCGACCTGAGAACCTTTCGGGCATGAGATCGGGGAGACGTTCGGACATCGGAGACCTCTCGCCAGGGATCAAGTAACCTGGCGCCGATCCTTACATCTCGCCAAACTGACTCGAAAAACAGAAAGAAGCCCAACGGACAGAGACAAACCGTTGGGCGTTTTTTGGAGTCCTGTAGTTGCAAGACCGGTTACCGTTTAATGCTCCGCATTATTCTTCTCGCGATACGATTCCACCATCTTCGCTCCATTTGTTTCCTGGTGATATCTTGTTCCTTTTCCTGTCGGTCTCGTATCCTTCCAGCCTCTTCTTCTTTGATCGAAATCTGCTTGCACCACACAGTTAAGCCGTGTCGGATAATGTAATGGCTTCTACAAGGCAATCGCCAGTTCCCGACGGATGGTCGAATGCTTATTGAATCTCCGTCGAATTCGATACACCATTCACTCGGCCCGAGCGGAAGACTTATCTCCGTTTTACATCCGCAGGCACACAAATGTTCCGTGAGCCGGTGTTTTACCGAAACATACACCTTCCCTTCTTCCATCTCTTGTGGCATATCCGCGACCCAAAGTGCCTGCCATCTGCGCGTCCTCATTCTCAATTCCGTCCCTCTTGTGTCTGCAATATACGTCCAGTGCTTACTGAATATATCACGCTTTCGATCCCACTTTCCCTTTCATTTCGATAGATGCGCTTGCTGGCCTTCCACTCTGTGATCGCGAGTGCGGCACCAAGCATGTTTAGTTCGGCAGTCTGAATGTTCCCGTATATGTTTGCCACGTCTTCTTCTCCTGGATTCTTGTCGCTTGCGCAAGTCGTCATGTCCGCGAATGCCTTGTGCCGAGTTTCTATCTTAACCATTCCACCTATTTCGTCGTCATTTTCGCCCTCTATATCCATCCCTATTCCAACGCTAATATGAGACACGCCTAGCTCATTGCATTTTTGTTGAATCTTCCTTCTCGTGTCCAATTTGTCGACTGCTATGAACACTGTGGTGAACCTTTCCAATTCGTCCAGAGTCTCCACATCTAGCCGCCGTTTATGCACGTAAACCCCTTCTTCCCTCACGGCCGCATATCGTTCTTGATGCCATTCAACTTTGCTCTTTCCGACTCCGAGTTCCTGTATCGATGCCGCTCCTGCAATTCTAAACGCGTTGTGCTGTTCCATTACATCGTCGTCAATAAGGTGTAATTCCTTTATGTCCGTCTTGGCTAAAATATCGACAAGGTAAGACCCGCTTCCTCCTACACCGACAACCGCCACTACCTCTTCCGCTATTCGCTGTTCTATTGCTTTTGTCCCGTTCCGATACAAGTTTGTATTGATGTATTTGAACCGTGTCGTTGCTGCAATCTCTGGTTTGCCGCCTGCCTTTGCAGCCTCCAATATTCCTGGTCGTTTCGCTTCGGCTTCGCCGCCGACTTCCTCGACGTAAGTTTCTATTTTTTCTTGGTTGTCGCTGTAACCACGGCTGCCACCAGCACTCCTTGGTTTCCGCGACCATCGCATGTAAACTGTGATCCCTTCGCCCAAGTCGTGCCCAGATGGCCAGTGTCCACAGCTCAAGTACTGCTCCATGCTATCTCCCGAACACCGGTGTGGTGTTTCACCGGCCCACCAGACAGTATGGTCCCCGGGAGGTCTAGTCTGGTCGCCAGCAAGCTCCAGACCTGCAACTAAGGTTCCGGTAGCAATGTTACCGTCTTGTTTTACGTACGGAATCCCCTTCACCAGAAGGTAGGCTCCACGTATCTCTACGCGGTAGCCTACCTCCACTAAGGCGGACAAGTCAGCGTTACGACTTATCAGTGAATTTGACATCAAATTTCATCCCTTCGACAATTTTCGTTTCTTCGCCTTCATTGAGTACGCCGTCTTCTTCTCCTCTAGGTCCGTCTTTCCACGTCACGTCATACTCGTACAGCGGGCCATGTTTGCCGTCTGGATACGCCAAATTTACAACCTCGCTGTAGCTAATTTTCTCCCTTTCGATCTCGAATCTTCTGCCTCTCACGTAAATCGATATTTTTTCACCTGCGCTCATTTCGTTACCCTTTATGAGAAGTCACAAAACCGACAAGAGTGGGAACAGGATGCCCGGTTTTTCCAGGGCAGCGTGATATTTCCTCCGGCCAACGCATCCGGCGGGTTCGATATGGGACTGGAAACTGGTTAACTCACGTTCCGGAGAGGCTTCTGCGCCAACCCCGAACGTTGTGAGTCCATCTTCAATCTATACTACCTTCCTGATAAAACTTGTGGCCTTGCGACGCTTTGCCGCCTTGCGGAACGCAGTCTGCTGCTTCTGATCGCGAACGCTTTTGACCGACGTCGTCGTCTCCACCTCGACGATCCTCTTGGCGATCCCCTTTGTCGCTACCAAATCGGGTCGGTAACCGCCGACGGTATCTGGCCGGCTGAATCCCTTAACGTCGGCTTTGACTTTATAGCCCTGACGTGCGAGACTTCTCGCAATGCGGGCGACCGCTGCGTCGTGTTTCGACTGTTGTCTTACTGATCGTGGCATCTGTAGATCTCCCATTGTTTAGATTAAAAAGAGCCACTCCACTTCTGTTCCCAGGCGGGAGCACCAAAGATTGCGCCCGGCTGCGCCTTACCGCAACAGATGATCACGAGCCACTTTTCCCTTATACCGGAATTCGCCAGGCACGAAGACCGTGATTCCGTGCTCATTCGGGTATCCCGTTCATGTGTTATCCAGGTGCGGAATATGTAGCCATTGATCCTTCGCGTCTCAGTTCTGGCTTATTGCGCAACTCCTGTAATTTGCCGGAGCAGATTTTCGTTGACTTTCTGGGCCGGGGAGTCTTATTCTAATTAATACAGATAGGGGATACCATCCCCGGCAGGCGGCCGGCCCCCAATCTGGGGGTTTACCATTGACACGGTTTTTCCGGATTCCGTAGCAAAGGTCCGCCTAAGAAGAGGGGGCACTGCCATGCCCCCTCTTCTCGCTTTCCTCACGTTAGCATCTTTAACCCCTTCAATCTCGATCGTACAAATGCTGGGGTCACTTCGAAGACCTTTGATAACACAGTGAAGTCGCAGCGATTGGCAAGAATCGCTTTTCGAACTGCCGGCTCAGGCATTAGCAGACCGCCCGCGAAGCGGTGTGCTTGCCACTCCGGATTCCTATAGAAGGGAATCAGAGTATCGGGTAGACGGTGAAGAATGGCTTCTTCCGTGGCCTGTTCAGAGACAATAGTCTGCCGTCGCCGACGATACTCCGGTATATGCAAGATAGCGTGACCTATTTCATGGGCGACGGTTGACCGAAAGTAGGGAATCGCTGTCGGATCTTCGGCGAGTTCCGCTGACACCACGCAGATCTTGTTTTTCGAGTCGGTAAAACCCTGGATTCCGCGTCGCTCAAGGGGCTGGTAGTCCGGCACGATACCCATTTCGGGTAATTCGAATTCAAAAATAGACTCAACATCCACAACCTGCGGTTCCATCAATGCTGCTGGTTGGCAATCGTGGAGTAGACACTCTGCGATCTTATCGACCTCTCGCCCACTGCGGCCCTTGGCTGGAACTAATCTCGGCATCGCGGTCGACTCCTCTTTTTTTGCATCTCGAGAACCTTTTCCCGAAGCACTTCAAGATCCTCGTCAGACAGGCCATCTGCTCGCATTAACTCACCTACCATTTGTGTCATAGCAGGTCTGCTGTTCTTAATCATGTTCATCAGCTCTGTCGGCCGCAACCGTCGGACTTCCTCCGCCAGCCGCACCAGTTGGCAGTTCTGAATTCCCAACTCTTCCTCGATTTTCGACACCACATCAGGCGGCGGCGGAAGCTTCCTTCCTTGTTCCACATCCGACATATAGCCAATTGACTTCCCAGTGGCCGCTGCAATCTCCCGAAGAGTCCGACGTGCTTTCCGGCGTTCCGTCTTAAGTAGTGTTGCGAACTCTTTTAGGGTTTGCATCGTGGCATCCTCCTTTCGCCGTCTATGGCGTGAAAAGTTACGCCGTCTATGGCGTAATTATATAGCATTTGCAACTACGTGTCAAGGGTTTTCTTTTTGAGTTTGTGATTTCCGACCTGTTTCTAAGCCGAAATCTGCGCACAATGGATAAGATGCATCCCCTTCTATCACCCAAACACGTTCCACCATTACCGCGGGCAGATGTCTCGAAGTTTCATGGCCTGCCATTTTCGGGAATGCATCGGTATTCATCTATGAAAGCTGGTCCACCCGTTACCCATTGTGTCTGAGACAGTAACAGGTTGGCTTGGCGAACCCATTCGGAAGTCAAAACGTCGAAGATACCCTACGTCTACCGCGATTCCCTCTGTCTCATCTCGAAATGGGCAAGACAGTTAATGTCCCTGAAACGAGTTCATATTCTCAAATGATGCAGAAACAATCATCTCTGTTGCCATATTGGCGACAGAAATATCGTCTACTTTGATAGTAAAAATGCCGTCCAACTCTTTTTCTGTAGACGGTAGGAGAACTATCTCACGCGGCTGAACCCGTACAAGCTCCAGACCCCTAGAATCCACTAAACCTAGTTGATATTCTATCCTGAACTTTTGAATTGTGCTGTTCTTCCAGACCATCTTGTATGCACCCTGGACAATATGCATGCCCGATTGTCGTCGACGTTCGGCTACTTTGCCGAATAGTTCTCTGTCGGACACAAATCGCCACAGGAACTTTGTCAACTCTACACCGTTTCCGAACACCCCACGTTCTTCCTCATGGTGTTGCGTGTTTAATTTAGTCGTGAAGACTCCGGCGATCTCATCTCCTTTCCGATACAGAAATGCCACATTGATCGCAACAACCAAGACGATAAGCCCGGCTGCTATTAAAGCTATCTGGCGTTTTGACATGTCGTTCCTCCTGACGTCATATTCACTTTCCGGTCGTAAAATAGACGGAAAGGAAAAGGTCAATTGCATGCGACCATCAAAGAGAAGTTGGCTCAACGCGAAATCTCACTTCTGCGGATCGCAATTTCGTCTCACCTTCATTTGAACGATACATTGGCTAATCTGACAGTCCTTCAAGGGCTTCAACGTCCATTCCAGCTTTTGTGAGTAGATTTAGCATCGCGTTCGCCGTGTCCAATCCCCGTCACGAGTATAGTCGGCGTAGCGTGAAATCATCGAATGTATGATTAATCGCCTATAGTGAGTTCCTGTTGGTTTCGGCAGTATAAGTTGGGCTATCTTGGTGCCGACGAAGATGATTGTCACCCCACCAAGAGCGACCGCCCATCCAAGGTGCCACCACATGCATCCAACTGCTACCGCACAACCCAAGTATGTGGATACAGTAAACAAGACCTTCCAGGGCGGCGTAATAGCGTCCCGAAATCCTGTCGGTAAGAGCGTTTCCCGGCACTCTTTACGCATGATCGGAACGGCCCTGGCAATGCTCGCATCGAAGTCGGACCATTTTTTCCCTAGCAAAAGCTCCATGCCCATGCAAGGAGTCACCTCGGTAAACCGCATCTCATACCCTAACGGGAACGCCTTCATCACGGGAAGCATCCAGAAGCTCGCGTCCATTTTGATTCCCAATGCCCTCGACACAGAATACTTCCAAAAAAAGGCGGTAACTGCTGCGACGATTTATTCCGCTATGATGATTTTACTCAGATTTGGAGTTGCTGTGAGTTGGGTCACGGAATAGTACAGGATTGGTTCTTCATTCGTCCTGTTGTTTGGCGAGTTCTGGAAGGGTCGCCCGGATGGTCGCTTTTAGGTCTTCTGCTGAGCCTTTAGGCGCACCTTTATCCCATGTGACTGTCAGGTGATGATTCGTATCGAAATGAGTCTTCTCGCTGGTAAATTTCGTTTCTTCGCAAGTATATATCACAGGCTTTCCAAGTCCTTCCGCGTAGCCGGCCTCCCGGGAGTGTGCCTACCTTAGTTGAAATAGAAGAGGCTCCGATGTAAATTGGATACGGTAATCTCGTGGAAGAAGACTGTATCCTCATACGAAAGGAGCCTGTGATGCGCAAGGTAACATCGAAGTCCCGTGAAGTCAAGTTGAGCACAGATGGTGGTGTGAGGTCCGGGGCGGTCCCCGCAGGTGCGCTGGAGGATGTTGACGTCCGGGTCGCATTGATCCAGTCGCTGATCCCGCTGGGCTTGGACGCCGTGGAAGAAATCCTGCAGAATGAGGTCGCCGCGTTGACGGGCCAGAGATACACTCGCAAAGCGGGCAAGACTCCGAATCGCCGGTGGGGCGCGCAATCGGGATCGGTGTATCTGTCGGACCAAAAGGTGCCTGTTGCGGTGCCCAGGGTTCGCGACGTGGAAGCCAATGAGGAAGTTCCTCTCGAGGTGTATCATCGCTTGCAGCGCCCCAGACACATGGACGAAGGGTTGCTGCTGCGCGTCGTCAGCGGCATTGCCACGCGTTCGTATGAAGGTTGCGCAGAAGCGGTACCCGAGGCGTTTGGTTTGTCTTCTTCGAGTGTCTCCAGGCGGTTCATTAAGGCATCGGCGGCCAAGCTGAGACAGTTTCAAGAACGGTCGCTTGCGGGCGATGACCTGGTGGGTCTGTTTATGGATGGCAAGACCTTTGCCGATCAGGAAATGATCATCGCCCTTGGCGTGACCATCGACGGGCACAAGATCCCGCTGGGGTTCGTGCAGGCCGCCAGTGAAAACGAGCGCGTGTGCCGCCAGTTCGTGGATGCCCTCATCGATCGCGGATTGCAGTATCAACAGGGGCTGCTGTGCCTCATCGACGGCTCCAGGGGATTGCGGGCCGCCCTCACCAAGGCCCTCTCCGGATATGTGGCAATCCAACGCTGTCAGTGGCACAAACGGGAGAATGTGATCGCCTATCTGCCCAAATCACAGCAGGACGAGGTCAGAAAGGCCCTCCACGATGCTTACGACAAGGAGACCTACACAGACGCCAAAGCCGCGCTGAAGACCCTCAAGCCCTCCCTGGCGCTGATGAATGCATCGGCACTGAACAGCCTTGAGGAAGGGCTCGAAGAAACCCTCACCCTGCATCGCCTTGGACTCATGCCGCACCTCAAACAGTCGTTCCGCACCACCAACTGTATCGAATCACTCAACGCCATGGTCGCACAGCGCACACGGAACGTAAAGCGATGGAACAACTCCGATCAGCGATATCGGTGGTTGGCAGCCGCGCTGTTGGATATACAGCCCCGTTTGCGGAGAATCAAAGGATACCGATTCCTTCCCACACTCAGACTTGCCCTACGCAAACATCTCAACCTTGATCATGACTCTCAAGAGGCCTACGCCGCTGACTAAACGCCTCTCCTTTTTCAACTGAAAATAGTACTTGCCCGGCCTCCCAATACGCGCCGAGATTGTCGTGAGTAAGGTCCGCGATTACAAAATCGGCCGACTGAATCTCAATGCGTAAGCGGTCATCAATGAGTCCGGCGCGAGGGGAGTCATCAAGCCGGTGAAGCTCGAAACCAGTTTGCCGGACTGCCTCACGGAAGACTTCGTCGACTATGCGGTCCAGATCGGAATGACCGAACGCCATTGCCATAAACGCTTTCCGATAGGATTCGCGACCCTTTAGGAGCGTTTCATAGTGTTCCCATCCTTTGAAGGTGAGAGTGACGTTTGCGCGGTGGCCGTGTTCCATTGTCGCGGTAGGATCTCCGGGCACGAGTTTCGCATTCCCTAGATGGCGGAGTACAAACAGGAATCCTTGTTTTGATTTCGATCCTATGATCGCACCGTGCCTTAGTGGGTCTACTTGAACGGTCTCGCCGGGCCCATCGATGTTCTCTGCGATCCATCGAATAAGTAGATCGGCCTGCTCAGTCGGGGTCGGTAACGGACGTTTGAGTATCTCGTCAACGGTATTTGTAGCCATCATGGGAATTTCATTATTTGTTTGCATCAATCGAATTGCGTGGCTGATTTTTGCCACTGAGGCATGGTCATTGGACAAAGTACCGCGTAATGTTGTGACCAATGTCCGGGATAGTCGAAATTCGCCACAACGCGGGCAGGAGTATTGATTCGCGTCCAAATGCTCTGGCCTCTCGATGAGATCCGTCAATGGGGTTTTGCATACTGGGCACATGCTCTGCATGGCGTATCAATTCCCTTCTCGATTTATAGTAGAAGTTTGTCGGAAAACCCCAAATTTCGCCGATTGGTATACGATATATTGAAATGAGGCCCTTTGAATATACTATATATTAGAAAAAAGAAGCGAGAGAGGTGTTCCGACAGACTCCTTAGACCTTACAGTGTGAGTTCTACGCAAATTGCGTACTTGTTTAGTCATGCTGCTTGCATACGGTAAGGCGTTGAAATCCCCCCACCGCATCAGCCGACGCCGGCCCTTCGACAAGCTCAGGGGACCGGCTCGGCTTCTGCGACTCCCACTCAAAGGGGGAGTGATTGGACTGTCAAACGGGCTCGGGTGTTCACTTCCATCTATTTGGTTGCGGCTGAATACAGCGAAACCGAGATAGGAGTCATTGTGCTTGAAATGTCATGTACCTTCATTTATCCTTCATAGATGGTGCATTGAAATCCGGTAAATACGCCGCATGCCGCGTCACTCGAACACACTCTTCCAATAGTGTTGCTGGACGTCCCGCATTTTTCTGGCCTGCCATTACCGGCTGCCAAAATAACCGTTTTCCGGTCCATTTTCGATTCCGATGCTGTCTGAACGTGTTAGGTGCTGATATAAACGCTGGGATTCATCGCTTAAACATCCGAATACTCCCTAACCTGGTTCGCGCGACGACCACGCACCCTGACGACGTTTTTCACCTTGACGGTTTGATTCCCGGACAACTCATCGCCCTTCTCTCCGGCAATCTGCGCCACGCTCTTGGTCCCCGACAGCTTTTCAGCGCCGGAAATGACTTCGGCATCGCCGCCGTAATAGTCGAACCACGGCAGGCCCGCCTCGGTGTATTGCTTCGCATTTGGCGGACTGGTCGGCGGCATTTCGCCGGTAACGGCCATCCACTGGACGGAATTGACGATGGTGACGAAGCATCGACTCGCCTGTCGCTGATCCCAGGCGTCCAGACCATAGTGATCGTCATAGATGTCCTGTTTCATTCGACCGCCGGGTGCAAGCCCGATGCTGCCCGATACCATACACAAGTCCGGGTCAAGGCAATCTGAAAGTTCAAGGGTGTCTTGCACAGGTTTGGGAGGCGCTATCAACTCTTCGTAACGATCCGCCTTCATTGGATATGCGACAATCTGAATCCCTCCGTGCTGCGCGGCTCCCGTCAGTTGTTCCTCCACCGTGTAACCGTCACCGAGAGGCATGGCGACGAACTGACGGATCACTCCCCTTTCGATACAGTACCCGTCGAGCCACGGCTGTTCCGGCAGGACGACGTAGTCCTGTGGATCGCTATTCAGATGATTTCTCCAGGATTCACCCGTGACCGCACAGATCTTGCCGGTTGCTATCTTCACGGCGAACGGATAGCTCCGTTCAACGCGATATCTGTAATCGGACTTGAAGTTGATCCACATCGCTTCTGACTGATGCATGGGCGCGATCACGCCTCCTCGCTTCTGCCATTCCTCCGGCAAACGAGCCGCATAATCGTCCAGATGCCGCAACGGAAACGGGCCCAGGCCCGGCGGCAACGGGTAGTCTGTATCGTCATCTGGGATTCGCAACGTGCGCTGGAACTCGATGGAACAACTTGCGTTTTCGTGAACGTCCGGAAACCTAAACCCAAGTGTGTCTCGTTCAAGTGTAATCATGGTCGTTCACTCCTCGTGGATTAACGGTTGCCGCTACCAGTCTCCATCCCGCACTTCCCTTACAACCCGGAGGATGGCGTGATCCGGGGCTTCCTTCAATTGCCTGAGCAACTCCGCGAACACCCTGGGTCGCTTTCGGATAATTTCCTGAAGATCTCGAGACACCTTTCCCGCTAAGGCCAGGAACACGTCGGGATCCTGGGCTAGCTCGCTTGCCAGGCGCACGGTTGTTGCCTCTGAAGGCGGGGGCACTTCGCCTCGCTCGATCTTGCTCAGGTAGGCTGGTTCAATTCCAATTCGGTGTGCCACCTGGCGCAATGAAAAACTGCGGTCATCCCGACGGAGCTCCTCCCGAAGTTCACGGACAACGTCGCCAAAGCTTTGGGATTGTGTCATATGTCATATATACTACACATTTAGTCGTTTGTCAAGGAGATTCGTTACGAAAATGGGCGAAACGCGCACGTTCTTAATGAAGCAGGCGATCGCAAGGGATTCCCTCGACGTGGCGGTCGGAAGAAATCATGGATTGCTTCAGGCTATCCGTGTATCAATTCACGAAAGAACAAGGTTGGAAAGAGTGTCGGTAGGATGGTAGCAGTTGGGTGGAGATCAAAAAGCACTTGAGGCCCTTCGCGTAGGATATTGCCGCGTGCATTCAGTACGAATTGTACATCTGCCGCCCAATCTCGTTCCGCCGATAATCCGATTGGACGTCTCGGAGTCTTCTGGCTTGCCATTTGTGGGGATTACCGGGCATTGGAACGGCGACTTCGACGAGGCGGCTGTCAAGGTGCATTGTCAGCGTGCGCAAAATGTCATTTTGCGCTACGGTCTAAGTGCGGGTAACGCTCGGGAAGCGCTTTCGAAAACGAGCGAGTCGATGCGCGGGCAATTCGACAAGCTCAGTGACCGTGCTTGACTACCGCTGGGTGCGTTATAGCTCTTCGCCGACCCTTCGACAAGCTCAGGGTGCGGCCCGAGCAAGGATTACGGGCGATAGGCTCGGGGCACGCTGAGGTCCCCCCACCGGCGCGTTTGCGGGCTGGCGCCCTTGGCTTGCCGACTTTCCCTCGAGGGGGAGTGGTGATGAGGTGCAGGCGCGAAATCAGCATGCGTAAAATGCCATTTTGCGCTACGGCGAAACGCGGGTAACGCTCGGGAAACGAGCGAGTTGGAGTGCGGGCATTTCGACAAGCTCAATGACCACGCTTTGTAAACCTTAGACCCTTCGACGGGCATCCTGATTACGGCCAGACCTCGGGGAAGTGTTCCCCCTCCATCAGCGCCCCGTCCTGCACCTCCACGTAGGGTTTCATGGCGTGCTGTCCCGAGGCCACGTAGCGCGTCTCGTGGGTCATATAGTGGATGGCGATTGCGCGCCGGGGGCGGTCGCTCGTATTGGCGTGCGATCCGTGCCAGGTCAGCGCGTGGTGGTAGTGCACCTCGCCCTTCCTCACGGGACACCTGACGATTTCCACGCGGCGCCCGTTCCATTGCCCGGGCATGTCCTCGTAGTTCTTGACTGAGCGGATGAAGTCGATCTGGTCCCCCCAACGGTGGGAACCCGGAACCATGCTCATGCATCCGTTCGACTCGTCCACGTCGTCCAGCGCCACCCATGCGCTCACCTCGGTCATCGGCGCGAGAATCGGCCATAACGGCGCGTCCTGATGCCACATGGTGACGCCGCCCCGCTCCGCGGGCTTGTACTGGATCTGATCGTGCCATACGCGAAGCCGTTCCGCTCCGGTAAGCTGCGCGACCTCCTCCACGACCCTTCGCATGCCTGTGAGTCTGCGAAAGGGGTCGCTCGCAGCCCAGATATTGACAATCTGCCAGACAGGCGTGTCCGGGTTCCGGTTCAGGTTGCGCAGGTGAACGGGCTGGGGCACGTCCGGCCGGTCCCGGTCTTCAATCACACGGTCCAATTCAAGCCGCAGCGTCTCAACCTGGCCGTCGTCCAAAAGGCGCCCGCCGTTGAGGAACCCCCGGCCGTGAAAATCGGAGATCTGTGCGTCGGTCAACATCGTTCGTTGCCCCTTTAGCCCCAATTCGAAAAAAACAGCAACTCGGCGACGACACGAAAACCCCTGAAACGGGGCGCATCGGTCGTCAACAAGGACGTTTTTTCAGTTCACGTCCAGTGACCTGGTGTATCCTGGTAATCAGCCATCAAATCGCCTTTATCTACTTGCATATATGCGGTTTTACTTCCCCGAAGACTTTCGAATCAAGGTTAGTTTCGGAAACAGCGTGGTTCCCGTTTACGCCGAACCCGCGAGAATTGGATGCAGCGGGTGTTCCCATGGACCGCCAGCCGCCATCTCGTCGCCGGCCCCGGCCGCTTCCTTTCCACCCGTAAACCGGACGTAGTCCGGAATGTAAATGACAGCGAATGCCCGGCGCGGCCTGTCGGTCAGGTTAGCACCCGCGTGATGGAAGTTGCAGCCGTGATGAAAGGTCAAGCCGCCCGCGGTCATCTCCATCGCGACGGGTTCGGCCACCTCGTGTCCCTTCTCCGACATTTTGTTCACGATGCTCTCACCCGCCACCCCGAGCGCAACCGGCTCCTGAGGGCCCATTTTATGGGAGCCCGGCACAAAGTGAAGGCACCCGTTTTGGACCGTCACGTCGTCCACCGCCACCCAGGCCGAGAGCGCTCCGTCCGGCGCCATCGGCCAATAGGGCATATCCTGGTGCCAGTTCGTCGCCCGGCTGCCGGTCCCGCCGGGTTTGACCATGGCGTGATCGTGATAGATACGCACGTGTCGGCTGCCCGTCAGGCGCCGCGCGGTTTCGGCCATGGCGTGGTTGAAAGAATAGGCTTTCACGTCTGGGAAATCCGTCCAGAGGTTTACCATCTGATTGAAGACCTTCTCGTACGCCTCTGAACTCCGACCCCCGCCAGGGGCGCCGACAATGCGTTCCCTGTTGGTCTCAATGGCCTGGTCGATCGCCTCCCTCAGCGCCGCCACCTCCTCGCGTGAGAAGAACCCGGGATATCTTATGAATCCGTTTTCCTGGTAAAATGCCACGTCGTCCGGCGTCGCCGGGCTTTTTTTTGTCTCCATATGCATTCCTGTCCTCCGGATGGCATACCACGTTCAGCCTCGAACCGGAAGTAAAAACCGCCGGTACTCAATGCATTAAAATACCTAACTTCAGCATCGGTACCAACGGTTTTCTGGTAAGTCTAAAAAGTGGAATCGACCTGTAAATTCCCTCCGAATCCGCGTGAATTGCGGAAGGGCACAGCTTCATTGAAAAATTAGCCGCTATCAATACGCGATTCGATGTTTATCGCGGACGATCAACCGGTAGCCCACGTAGATCCGATTCCTCATCGCCCAGCTTCTGTTTCATCGACGTAAGCTGCGCTTCAATCCGCTTCTTGCGCGCCAGCTTTTCGCACCGGTCTTCGAGGTCCGGGTCTTCGCCGGCAATCTGCTCATAAGCCTCTGCCGCGGCTTCCTCGTGGTCGATCCGCTGGCAGAGGGCGTCGAATCGTTCGAACGCTTCTTCGCGAATCCGGACTGGGGCGCCTGCGGCCGAAACGCAACTACCAACCGCGCGGCTTCTGACAATGAGGGTTCTCTGCCGCGCCCGCGCCTCTCTGAACCGGTCCTTCAACCGCGCACACTGCCGCTCGAGTAGGACGGCCACCTTCTCCGCTTCGTCCAGCGCCTGTTCAAGCCCCTCGGCTTCCGTCTCTACCTCGGCCTTCCTCTCCAGCGCCAGGCGGGCGAGTTCGTCGTCGCCCCGGGTAACGGACCGCTCGGCCGTCCGTTCCCACGCTGCCGCATCCGTCCTCCGGGCCGTGACTCTGCGTTCGAGCAGCCGCTGGCTGGCCTTGGCATCGGCCACGGCGCCAACGGCATCGTTTACTGCGCTCTCCATCTCCGTCATCATCAGGCGCGACATCTTTTCCGGATCCTCCATCCGGTTCAGCAGGTCGTCCACGTCCGCCCGAATGATGTTCGCAATCCGAGACAATGTTCCCCCGGCCATGTCAGTCTCCTTTCACAAGTGGGTGAGATGTTTCCTCTTGCGGAATTCCAGCCTGCATCCCGCCCAAGGAGTAAACAAATGCCGTGCCAGGAATCGAATATTTAGTTAAATTATTGTTTAATAAAAAGATATATGACAACAAAAAAAACTGGCCGTCCGAGATGTTGGCGTGAAACGCCAGGCCGGACGGCCGATTTCACCTGTTCAAGAGCAGTGAGAGGGAAGAGGTAAGTCACGCAAGACAATGCGAGAAAGGACCATTGGGGGATGGGTGTGATCCTCTACGCCTTCCTTCTTACGTCACACGCCTGGAGATCATGATGTCGCGCGGGCTCCGTGCGAGGGTTTGCCACTTGAACGGCGCGCCTGGATCAACTCTGAAACCACGCTGATGGCGATTTCCTCCGGGGAATCCGCGCCAATGTCCAGTCCGATGGGTGCGTGTACCTCCTCCAGGCGCTGCCTGCTGATTCCCTTCGTCTCCAGTTCCTTCCACATCAGCGCAATTTTGCGCCTGCTGCCGATCATGCCGATATATGCCGCATCGGTCCAAACCGCCTGTTCCACCACCGGCTTATCGTGCTGGTGTCCCCGGGTTACGGCGACAATATAGGACAGGTCGTCTATGTCCAGGTGTTCGAATGCCGTCTCCATGTCAAGCGTGAGCGTTTCGTCCGCCATGGGAAACCGCTCTTTGTTGGCGAACATGGGACGGTCGTCGATAACGACGATTCGAAAGCCGACGGAGACGGCGACCCGTGCGATGGCGAACGAAACGTGCCCGCCGCCGAACAGGTAGAGCGTTGGCTCAGGGCAGATCGACTCAATGAAGACCTTCAGCGGGTCCCCGGAATCACCCACGTCCAGCGATACCACCTCCAGCAGATTCTCCGGAATCGTTTCCATTTCAGCCACTTCGCTGAGGATCGCGGCGTTGGCCTCCGCCCAGCCCAGGGATCCCACGGTTGTCCCGTCTGCCCGGACCAGCAGTTTTTCGCTCCATTTGGAGGGGTCGCCTCCGGACACGAGGGTGGCCAGCACCGCCGATTCCCGCGCCCTGCGGATCCCGGCCACGTTTTCAAGTACGGTCTCTGACCGGCCACGGTACAGCGGCTCCGTGAAAATCTCCACGTTTCCACCGCAGTTCAATCCGTTTTCGCCAGCGTGTTCTTCGGTCAGGATAAAACGCTGGAGCGTGGGTACGCCCGATTCCATCACCTCACGGGCTTCGGCCCATACATCCGCCTCCAGGCAGCCGCCGCCAACCGTACCCACAATCTTGCCATCGGGGCGCACGAGCATCTTCGCCTTCTTGCTCATCGGCAGCGATCCCTTGCTGGACACGATTGTCGACAGCGCCGCATTCTGTCCCGAAGAAATAAGGTTCAGGGCTTCTGAGAACACGTCTTTCACCAGAACCACCCCCTTCTCAATGCCGGATGCCGGACCGGGATTCCGTGTTTTCGCGCACCTGCGGCCTCATCTCCAGACCGACCGCAGTGTTTTTGCCAGCTGCACCAGACTCTCGAGGTTGTGCGCAGCCATGAAATGATCGAGGTAGGGCAACGCCGTTTTCATGCCCAGACAAAGCGGCTGATACCCGGGACTGCCCAGCAGGGGATTCAGCCACATCAGTTTGTGTACGCGTCTGCGTAATCGCTCCATCTCCCGTCGCATGAGTTCCGCGTCTCCGCGGTCCCACCCGTCACTTACGATAATCATGACCGTCTTCGCCTTCAACATCTCCCGGGCAAACCGGTCGTTGAATTCCCGCAGGCAGCCGCCTATGTCCGTTCCCCCCGCCCAATCGTGCACCGTATCCGCCACTTCCTGGAGCGATTCCTCCACACTCTTGTTCTTCAGCAGCCTGGAAATCGGAGTCATCCGGGTGGAGAAAACCCCAACCTCGACGTCCCGGATCTCCCGCTTCAGCGCATAGATGAACTGAATCAGGAACTGGCTGTAGCAGTCCATCGAACCGCTCACGTCGCACAACAGCATCAGCTTTGTTTTCTTGATCCGGCGCCGGCGTCTGGCCAGGGCCACGCCGTCGCGTCCGTAGAGCGCGTTCCGCCGCCAGGTCCGCCGGAAGTCGATCTCCACGCCCCGCTTCTGCGGCTCCCTCCGCCGGCTGCGTCTGTTGGCGATGATGTCCACGATCTGCGCGATGACCTGCCTGGCCTTCTCAATCTCTTTGTCGTTCATGGCGGCCAGATCCTTGCCCATCAGCGCCTCCTCGGGACTGTACCCAACCTCCTCCGAGTCCCCCTCCGCGTCCCCGTCGTCTTCCTCTTCTGTCACCGTATCGACGGAATCGTCGGGTTGATCCGATGCTTCGAGGTTCTGATCGTCGGCGTCTTCTTCATTAACCTCCAAATCCATGGTTCGAACCGGGGAACTCCAGAATGCGTGGAAGACCCGGTCGAACGTCTCCAGATCGTCGAAACGGGAAACCAGCGTGGCCCGCGCGGCCGCGTAGAAATCTCCGCGCCTGCCGATATCAATGAACCTGAAACTCTGGCAGAAGTCGATGAGATTGCCGGAATTCACCTCGACTCCGGCTCCGTGCAACGCCCGTGAAAAGGCCACCACCCGTCCCATCATACTCCTGTCTTCAAGCCATCCTGTATTCATGCGGTCCAACCCGTGGAAACGTTGGTTGTTCTGCTCTGACGTCAATTCTTCGGCCGCAATGCCCGGTCCTTCAGCGCCCTCGCCTTTTCGATGATCTGCGGCAGTCCATCCTCCTGGAGTTTTTCTATATCTTCCTTATACTTCAGGACACAGCCCAGCGTGGCGTTCACGGTTTCGGAATCGAGTTCATCAATTTCCATCTGCATCAGTGCAAGTGCCCAATCGATGGTTTCCGCGATGCCGGGTCTCTTATAGAAATCGCGCGTCCGCATCAGTTGCATGAACCCGCACACCTGCTGAGCCAGCCCCGCCTGAATGCGGGGAACCCGGGACGCGACAATTTCCATTTCTTTCCTGAACGTCGGATAGTCGATCCACAGGTAGAGACAGCGCCGTTTGAGGGCGTCGTGCAACTCCCGCGTGCGGTTGGAGGTAAGCACGACAAACGGCACCTTCTGCGCTGAAATCGTTCCGATTTCGGGGATGGTGATCTGGAAATCCGACAACACTTCCAGCAGAAAGGCCTCGAACTCTTCGTCGGACCGGTCCACCTCGTCGATCAACAGCACCGGCGGGTTGCTTCCGCTGCCCTGAATTGCTTGCAGAAGCGGCCGTTTCAGCAGGAAATCCTCGCTGAATATACTGCGGCCGATCTCCTGCTTTTCCATGCCCCTGGCCTCTTCCAGGCGCATCTCCAGCATCTGCCGCGGATAGTTCCACTCGTACAGCGCCGTATTGGCATCGAGGCCCTCGTAACACTGCAACCGTATCAGATCCGTTTCCAGGATCTGCGCCATCACTTTGGCAACCTCTGTCTTTCCTACGCCCGGTTCGCCCTCCAGAAATATCGGTTTTCCCAGCGCCACGGCCAGATAGACCGTTGTGGCCAGCGTCCTATCGGCGATATACCCCTCACGACCAAACCGCGATTCGACTTCTTCTATAGACTTTAACATCCGACCCGTATCTCCCCTTTCTCAGCCCAGGGACCGTCACGAAATACCGCCGCGCACCGCCTGTCGCGCCTGCCACGTGCGTAGCGCCTCGACCGTACTGCGAAATGCAAGTTCGGACCAGGGAATCCGGCCCGGAGGGTACGTCCGTACCTCCAGCGTCTCGAAGTTCCCCTTCAGTTCACCTCCGACCACCGCACCGGTGTACACAACCAGGACCGTTGGTACGTTCGGATAGGAATACACGCCCAGCAGGTCTTGAATTTGTACCACAAGCCCCACCTCTTCCCTGGCTTCCCGGGCTGCCGCGGCTTCCACCTGTTCGCCCCGGTCGACGTATCCGCCCGGAAAGACCCACTTCCCCATCCCGGGTTCGATGCCCCGCTTCAGTAGCACCACCTCGTCGCCCAGCGTAACGATCACGCCGGCCGCCACTTTCGGATCCAGGTATACCACGAACTCACAAGCCGGACAAACCGGGCGATTGTGGCCTTCGATCCGTTTTGTAACCAGCGTCTGGCTGCATCGCTCGCAATAGCGAGCGCCGTCCACGTGATGCGCGGTATGATCGCTCCCCACCGAGAAGAATCCCTCCCGAAAAATGGTCCCGATCGCCTAAATATACGGGTTTGGAACCGCATAACAAGCCCTTTTTCGCTTCCTGGAGGGCATGTGCGAACCATAAAAAAGGCCGCAGCCTTTACCAGGCACGCGGTTTTGAACTCGGACCTGTCCGGACAAGGACTGCCGCCGTCATGAAGGCGGGAATCTTCTCGCCGCATGGGTCCGCTTTCACAATCCGTCATTCCTCTTCGCCGATATTCTCCTTCTGGTGCCGCACGATCCGCCCCTGCACCAGGTAGACAGCGTTTTCGGCGATGTTGGATGCGTGGTCTCCCATTCGCTCCAGGTGCCGGGACACCAGAATCAGATGAATCGCACGATCGATGACGTCCGGTTCCGCACGATAATGAAGATACGTCAGTAACTCCCTGAAAATCTGGTCCCTCAAGCCGTCCACCACGTCGTCTCGCCGGCGTACGTCGTTCGCCAGGTCCACGTTTCGATTTACAAACGCGTCCAGCGCATCCTTGACCATGCCGCGGACGAGTTCCGCCATCCTGGGGATATCGATAAGCGGTTTCAACAGGGACGTCCGGTTCAGCACAGAGGCGCGTTCCGCGATATTCACCGACTGATCGTTGATCCTTTCAAGGTCGTAGTTGATTTTCATTACCGTCGCGATCAGACGCAGATCGCCCGCCACGGGCTGGGTCACGGCCAGCAGCTTCAGGCAGTCTTCTTCGATTGCCACTTCCCATTCGTCGATGGACCTGCCGCCGGAAACCACGGAATCCGCCAGCGCGTTGTCTCTGTCCACCAGGCTTTCTACGGCGTGCGCAATGGACGCTTCGACGGCGCCGCCCATCTTCAGCAACTCGCTCTTCAGTTGCCCCAACCTCTGATCAAATGTCCGTTCCATAACGCATCCTGTTTAATGAATCCCGCGTGCAATTGCTGTACGGCGATTGGACTAACCGAACCTGCCCGTCACATAGTCCTCCGTCTGCTTCCGCCTCGGGTTCGTGAACATCTCTTCCGTCCGCGAGTATTCCACGAGCTTTCCCAGGTAGAAGAAAGCCGTCCGGTCCGAGATACGGGAAGCCTGCTGGAGGTTGTGGGTAACAATCGCAATGGTGTATTGTTTCTTCAGCTCCTCGATCGTCTCTTCAATTCGCCCGGTCGCAATCGGGTCAAGCGCCGAACAGGGCTCATCCATCAGAATCACGGACGGTTCCACGGCGATCGCCCGGGCGATGCAAAGCCGCTGCTGCTGCCCTCCGGAGAGCCCGAGCGCTGACGCGTCCAGTCGATCCTTGACCTCGTCCCAGAGCGCTGCCGCGCGGAGGCTTCGCTCCGCCACCTCGTCAAGATCGGAACGCCGATTCTCCCCCGCGATTCGCAATCCGTACACCACGTTTTCGTAGATCGACTTGGGAAAGGGATTCGACTTCTGAAAAACCATACCCACCAGCCGTCGAAGTGAAATCACGTCGTAGCCGTGGGCATAGATGTCCTCCCCTTCGATCCGGACCGCGCCATCTATGCTCACCGAGTCGATCAGATCGTTCAATCGATTCATACATCGCAGCAGCGTCGACTTCCCGCAGCCCGACGGCCCGATAAACGCGGTGACGTTGTGTCGTGGCACGGTCAGACTGACGTCGTGCAGTGCCTGGGTGTCGCCGTAATACAGGTTCAGGGACTCTACTTCTACAACAGGATTTTCAATTTCAGAGCCGTCCCGCGTCGAACCCGCGTCACCCGCCGTTGTTTCCACGTCCATCCCTGTTAACTCCTGGTTGAAAGTTCCTCACGAGAACCGTCCGGACTACGCATCCCGATGTTTCGACAGGGGAAGTCGTTACAGACCGATTTTCTGGTACCGCTTGCGCAAACGCGACCGGACCTGGATCGCGGTCAGGTTCAGTGCGAGCACGATGAACATCAGCAGCAGGGTTGTGGTATAGACCATCGGCCGGGCCGCCTCCACGTTGGGAGACTGGAAGCCCACGTCATAGATATGGAAGCCCAGGTGCATGAACTTGCGCTCCAGGTGAAAAAACGGCCAGGCGCCGTCCACGGGCAGCGTGGGCGCAAGCTTGACCACGCCCGTAATCATCAACGGCGCCACCTCGCCCGCGCCCCTGGCCACCACGAGGACAATGCCTGTCAGAATTCCCGGCAGCGCCGCGGGAAGGACCACCCGCCAGATGGTCTGAAACTGGGTGGCGCCCAACGCAAGCGAACCCTCCCTTACATCCCCGGGAACGGACGCCAGTGCCTCCTCCGAAGCCACGATCATCACCGGTACGGTCAGAAGAGCCAGAGTGAGCGACGCCCAGAGAATTCCGCCGGTGCCGAACGTGGGGGCGGGTAACGCTTCGGGGAAAAAGAGCCGGTCCAGACTGCCGCCAACGCCGTAAACGAAGAATCCCAGACCGAACATACCGAAGACGATCGAAGGCACTCCGGCGAGGTTGTTCACCGCGATCCGGATCGCGCGAACAAGCGGACCCTGGCGGGCGTATTCGCGCAGGTAGAGCGCCGCCAGAACCCCGAACGGCACTGCCGCCAGACTCATCAGAATGACCATCAATACGGTACCGAAGATCGCCGGGAACACGCCGCCTTCGGTGTTGGATTCGCGAGGTTCAGCGGAGAGAAATTCCCAGACCCGTTCAAGGTACACGCCGGTCTTGCCGAAGACGCTCAGGTTGTTGGGACGATACGCCCGCACGACGTCCGCCACTGCCACCCGTCTTATCTCCCCGCCCGCCAGCCGGACGTCCAGTTGCGGGACTTCGCTCTCGGCCCTCAGGCGGTTCAGTTCGGCTGCGAGAGATTCGTACTGCGTCCAATTTTCACGGTTTCTTACGTCGAGTTCAGACACTTGCTCCTGCCGCGTGTCCGGCGCCAGTTCAAGCCTTCGTTTCTCCAGGCGAATCTTCTCGGTCCGTCTGCCGAGGTCCGATAGGGCGTTGTGCTCGATGTCCCGAACCTGGTCCAGAAGCGCGCCCGTACGCCGCAACTGCATCTGAAACGCCGTCCAGCCTGCAGGACCGCCTCCGGCCACTTTGTCGTCGGCCTCGTACACGGCGTCCACGAAGCCGAACAGTTGCCCCCATTCCCGCCGCTCGAAAACCACCGCGTCAACAGGCAGTGTTCGGTCCAGAATGCTTGACTCGTCAACCCACCTGAAGTCATCGCCGTACGCGTCCCGGTTCGCCACTTTCAATTGAACCCGGTATTCCTCGCCGCGGTCGGGAATCTCCTGCCGGTCCCAAATCTGTCCCATCACGAGGGCGCCGCCGTTGAGACGAAACGCCGTCAGTTCAGCGGGCCAGAAAAAGCCAATTCCGTTATAGACCACCAGGCCGATCAGTCCTGCAATCATCAGGACGCAGAACGCGAGCGCACCTCCCGTCAGCCAGATATAGGCCTGCCCGGATTTCCAGATACCGTTCATTCAATTTGCCCCAGACGCGCATTGCGGGCAAACGGGATACGGAAACGAGGACCCGTTGTGCACAATACGCTGTACTATTTGTACTCAACTCGCGCCTGAACGGCGTGAAAGCGCAGGAATCTATATCCTGCTGTAACGTTCTCGAAGCCGTTGCCGCACGATTTCCGCGACGGTGTTGACGATGAACGTCACTCCCGCAAGCAGCACGCCGGTGAGAAAGAGTACGCGATAGAGCGTACCCTCGTGCGGCGCCTCGGGGATTTCAACGGCGATGTTGGCCGACGTGGTGCGCATCCCGTTGAAGATGCTCCAGTCCATAATGGGGGTATTCCCGGTAGCCATCAGGACGATCATCGTTTCGCCGACCGCCCGTCCGAATCCGATCATTGTCGCCGAAAAAATCCCCGGGCTGGCGGTGGGGAGCACCACCCGAACGGCCGTCTGCCACGGTGTCGCGCCTAGTGCCAGGGATCCGGCCCTCAGGTGCGAAGGGACGCTTGTGAGCGCGTCTTCGCAAATCGTATAGATAATAGGTATTACCGCAAAACCCATCGCGAAACCCACGACAAGGCAGTTCCTCTGGTCATAGCGGGTGCTGGTGGAGTCGGCCAGCCATCGTTGAAAATCACCTCCCCAGAATGCCCCTTCCAGCCACGGCCCGAGCGCAAACGCCAGCCAGACCCCCACAAGGGACACCAGCACGTAGAACACCTCAGGTCCCGGCAGTCGGTTCTTCAGGTGGCCGGGCAGCCTGGACCAGACCCAGGAAGCAGAGATGATCGTCAGGGCCACGGTGGGCAACAGCAGCAAAACCCCTACCACCTGGCGTTCGAGCAACGGCGCCAGCCAGAGACCGCCAAGAAACCCGAGAATCACGCTTGGCAGCGATGCCATCAACTCCACCGTGGGTTTTACCACGTTACGTACTCTCGGGTGCGCGAACTCGGAGGTGTAGATGGCGGCGAGTACAGCCAGTGGCAGCGCGAAAAACATCGCGTAAAACGTGCCCTTTGCCGTGCCGTAAGCCAGAGGGATAATGCTCAGTTTGGGCTCGAACTCGTCGGTACCGCCCGTGGACTGCCAGACGTACTCCGGCTCGGAATATCCCTCGTACCAGACCCTGCCGAACAGTGTTTCAAGCGTCACTTCCGTATGTGGGCTGAACAGCCGGTAATGGTTCATCCGTCCGTTTGCGTCGATACTGACGAACCCGTCAGCTTTGGGCGCAAACGTCAGATCGGTTACCTCAGATCCTTCCGCCAGTTCGAAAAACGTCTGACCGGTCGTCATATGGTGCAGCATTACGTGTCCGCCGATGCTGCCGGTCAGGAACTGTTTGTCGCGCGCGGACGGCGCAATGGCGTTCACCGCCGTGCGATGGGAACGAAAGACGTGGATCCTTCGAAACGACGCGTAAACGCTGCTGTCCGGTCCGCGCACGGGAAACCAGGTACTCACATGCCCGCCGGCGTCGCCAATAACCACCGATACGTCGCCAAGGACATATGCGAGGGCCGTAATCGCCAGGTCCGAAGCACGGAATCGCTGCAGGAGGGACGGCTGCACCTGAACGTCCGTTATGTCCCAGCAATATACTTCTCCACGGTTCGTTCCGGCCAGAAGATACCGACCGTTCCCGTCCACCAGGACGGTTGTTGGCGTGCCGTCAACCTCAGTCGTCAGGTCGTAAGCATAGGTTTCGAACTTTCCCCCGCCCAGCAGACCCCTCTTTTTCATCATTCCCGCAACCAGCAGCCGTCCCGACGCCGTAATCCCCGCCGCGGTCGACCGACCTGCCCCGTCGTTCCGATAGGAAACCCGGGGAACGGGTTCACCCTCCCGGTCCAGCGCCACGTTACCCTGAATATGCAACTCGGGCGTGACGAAACGTCTCCCTTCGGGGTAAGTCACACGATAGTTGACCTTTACCACGGCAATGTAACCATCCGACATGCCCAGACCGAGGTATCCGTCCGTAAGCGAAGGATGCACCGATACCACGCGTCGATTCTGAAAAATGTCGCCGCGTTCCCGACGAATGGTCTCACCTGTTTCCAGTCGGATGAAATCGATCCCGTCTGGCCGCACCAGGTACGCAACTTCGCGATATGGATCGGCGCCGGCCGCCAATGGTCTTTGATCCTGACTGCCGTCCACGGTGTGGCTCGCCACGATCGTTGCGGGCGCGGGCGACAGGAAAAGTGGGTAGGCTTCACGCAACACAAATGCCAGAATACCCAGCACAACCAGGATCACCCCCACACCGCCCACGGCGATCACCCATCGGCTCAGACGGTCCATCGTGCGTGCTGCGCGGGTGATGCCTGGAAGCGAACGGGGTTTCCCAGCACTGGATTGATTCGGATTCGTCATAGACCCAACCTTACACCCTTCCTCCCGGAACCGGAACAGTGTTCAACTGCAGACTACATTCCGGCCGCTTCGAGCTTCGCCAGTTCTTCTTCAGCGACCTCAAAGGGTACTGGCATATAACCATCCTTGATGATGACTTCCTGTCCCTCTTTCGAGAATATGTACCTGCAGAATTCTCGTACCATCGGGTCGAGCGGCTTTCCCGGCGTCTTGTTAATATAAATGTACAGGAAACGGCCGAGCGGATACGTGCCATCAAGGACATTTTCCATGCTGGCGTCTTTGAATCCATCCGTGGGATCATCCGCAAGGGGGACCACACGCACGTCCGACGTCCTGTATCCTATTCCGCTGTAACCGATTCCGTACCGGTCTTCCGCAATCCCCTGAACGACGGAAGCGGACCCCGGCTGTTCCTTGACCTCATCCTTGTAATCGCCCTTGGCCAGGGCATTCTTTTTGAAGAAGCCATACGTGCCGGATGCCGAGTTTCGGCCGTACATACTTATCATCGCAGTTGCATCCGTTCCAGTCCAACCCGCCTCGCCCCATCGCGTGATATCCTCGGGATAACCCCTTCGGCGGTTCTTCGAGAATATCGCATCCACCTGCTTCAGGGTCAATCCTTCAACTGGATTGTCCTTGTTCACAAAGACGGCCAGGGCATCGAGGGCCGTACGAAGTTGCGTGGGCGGAAACCCGAAAGCGTTTTCGAACTTGTCTACCTCCGTTGCCTTCATCGCACGGGACATGGGTCCGAACTGTGCGGTGCCTTCGATCAGCGAGGGCGGAGCCGTACTGGACCCCTTCCCTTCGATCTGAACATTCACGTTCGGGTAATATTTCCGGAAGCCCTCGAGCCACAGTGCCATCAGGTTGTTCATCGTATCCGATCCGATGCTGCTGGCGCTTCCCGAAATACCTCTCACCTTTTTGTAAGCCGGAATTCGCGGGTCTACCTCCACGATCTGCGCGCTTGCGGGAACCACGGCGAACATCAGAAAAATCAGAACGGCGACTGTACGAAGCATCTCTGCACTCCTCCGTAATTTCAGGGTGATCGTCTGAAGCGTTTCGGGCCTCGATTATAACCGGACATTGTTACGTCCGTGTGTCGATACGCCCGGCGACCGGAGAAAACCACTAGAATTTGTAGGACACGGTCATACGAGGGACCACCTCGGTAACCGCGTCCGAAGACGCGTAAATCGTTGCCATTACATTGGGCATGATGTGAATGTTCCGGGCCGGCGCCACGTCGACTCCGCCAATAATCATGTACTCCTCGTCTTGTTCCGCGCTCCGATCGGGATCGAAAAAGTCCAGTCGTCCGAATACGTCCACCCGGGGTTTCAAGTTTACGGCGCCGAAAGCAGACAGACCCCGCAATTGTACGTCGTCGCCTGACTGCGCCCTTCTGTTATTTCGAACAAATCCCTCTATACCGAACCGGAGTTTCTCGACCGAAGTACCCAGCATCGCCGCAAACGTGACGCGGTCCCTGCCGTCGGGCTTGTCCTCCCAGTCAAGGTAAACCGTGGCTTCGACGACGTCCGTGGGTTTTAAGTGGAGCAGGGAGTACACTTTCTTGCCGTTGTCGGCCTCCGGTCGCTGCCCGCTGCCGTTGCCGAACATCAGTTGCGCGTTCAACCTTCCCGCTCCATCCAGCTTTCCCTTATACCCCACCCCGAGATCCGCGGAAGAACCGATCTTGCGCATATCCATGATTGTCTTCGCAATCGACCGGTAGCCCCATATCCGTTCGGACACGTTCCAGGTGGGTGTGCCGAACAGCCCCATGTACACCGTCCGTCCGTTCGCACGATATCGCAAATACCCGTGCTTCACGAACGGCCGCATTTTGTCCTCGCCGCCAAATCCCGCATCGTTGGCTTCGAAACGCACCCGTCCGGACCAGCGGTCATTCCATTTCAGGTCGTACGTCAGATAAATCCTTCGGAACTTGAAACCGTTTTCGTTCTTGTCCGATCCGCTTGCGACGAAATAGTAGTCGCCGAAGGCTATCCCCTTGATCTTGCCTTCGGCGCCCTCCGCAGGCCCGAATAAACCCAGGCTCAAGGCTGCCGCGACGCTCCAGGAAACCCGTCTCAACTGCATAGCTCCTCCCTCCAATCTATATGGCCTGACTTCAGGCGGCACGACCCGGACGAAACATCCTTATTTCCGGCCGCAATCCCATGAAGTCGATTCTCGTCTGTCGGAAGGTAATATGCCACGGGTCCGTTACGAAATGGCCACGGATCTGTTACAGGAATGGCAGCTATTCCGTTACATTTTTGTTACGATTCGCTGCTTCACACGCGCTGGACGTCCATCTGGTTCATTCCGATCCGATCCAGAAGCACTGCAACGCCTTATTTCCGGGACAGAACACCCGGTCTCTCTTGTTTTTTGCCGGGTTCCCATGTATTATTACCAGGCGGGCACAATCGGTTTATTGAAAGGAGAGCACGCCCGCCAGAATCGACCGCATATAGGAAATTGTCCTGCCAGTTTCCCTGGCGCCCCTTGAACGCGCGCGCTTCGCGGACGCCGACGACGGGCCCAGCGCTGCGACCGCGAAGCAGAGAGCGGAATCATCACTTACCTTCACGGCATGAAGCAACGCTTTGCGTTACCCGTTCTCGACGCCCACTGATGGAAAAGATGCCATGAAAAACAGAGTATGTCTACTGCGCCTGCCGGGATCGGTCGATCCACGCGGCGTATGGGATAAGGCCGCCAGTACCCATACCTGCAAACCTATAGATGAAACCGTACAGGATCAGGCGTTCCTCGACACGTTCGACTGGCGCCTGTTCAACCGGAACCTGGTTCTCCTGAAAGATCAGAATCGTTACCATCTCTACAGACTTCAAGACCGCGAGACGGTCGCATCGCTCAGCCTGCCTCGCGGGACCGAACCGGTGTTCAGCACGGATTTTCCCGAGGGACCCCTGAAGGAAATCCTGCAAGCACACCTGAGCGTACGGGCGCTGTTGCCACTCGCGCGCGCCAGGACGCGCCGGCAGACCATGCGCGTACGCAACAGAAACGAAAAGACCGTCCTGATCGCAACGATTGAACAGGCGCGGTTGGCCGACGCCGTGCGAGACGGACAACCGATCAATACCATCGTGCTGCGGTCGATCCGGGGGTATGAGAAACATTCGCGGAGATTGAGCCGGTCCCTGCGCGACGCGGGCGCCGAACCTCAGACCGAAGATTTGTTCCACGCCGCCGTGCGGGCGTCCGGCAGGACACCGGGAGGCTATACCTCAAAGCTCAACGTCGTTCTGGAACCCAACCTGACCGGCGCGGAAGCCGCCAGGCAGATTCTGGAGCACCTGTTCAGAACGATCAGGTGCAATGAAGCGGGAATAAAGGATGATATCGATACGGAGTTTCTGCATGATTTCAGGGTGGGAATCCGGCGAACCCGTTCAGCGCTCAGCCAGATCAGATTCGTTTTCCCCGATGGTCGGGTTGCCCGTTTTCGGAAGGATTTTTCCTATCTCGGAAGACTCACCAATCGCCTGCGCGACCTGGACGTCGCCCTGCTGAAGCAGGACGCGTACCGGTCTCTCCTTCCGGGATATCTGCGGCCACGCCTAGATCCGCTCTTTGAATCCCTGCGGGCGGAACGCAAGGGTGAACACCGGCGTCTGGCCGCCGCCCTGGGCTGCGACAGGTACCTGAAAATCGCTGCGGACTGGGAGGCGTTTCTGAAATGCCCGGTGGCTGCCGCATCGCCGGACAACGCGGAAGCGCCGGCGATCGGCCTGGCGCGGAGATTCATTGGCAAGAGATACGCCCGCGTCATCGAATCGGGGACCGCAATCAACCCGTCCACGCCCGATGCCGAATTGCACCGGCTTCGGATCGAGTGCAAGAAACTGCGATACCTCCTCGAGTTCTTCGTGTCGCTTTTTCCTGCGGGAGAGATCCGCCTGATTGTCGAGCACCTCAAGAGCCTGCAGGACAACCTGGGCGACTTCAACGACCTTTCCGTTCAACAGGCCGACCTGAAAGAATACCTGCACGCGTTGTCGGCGGAGAGGACTCACCCGGAAACCTTCGCCGCCATAGGCGGGCTGATCGGCTGCCTTTACCGCGAACAGCAATCCGTCCGAGCGGCGTTTTCGAAGACCTTTATGGAATTCAACCGGTCGGAAGTCGCCGACACGTTCCGACGCCTGTTCGCCTGAAGGCCTGAAACGAATGCTATGGCAACAGTCGCCCTGTACAATATCAAGGGCGGGGTGGGGAAGACCGCCGCGGCGGTGAACCTGGCCTACCTCGCCGCGCGTGACGGCGCGCAGACCATTCTGTTCGATCTGGACCCCCAGGGCTCGGCCGCATTCTATTTTCGCATCAATCCCTCAAGGAAACTACCCGGTCGAAAATTCGTCCGCGGAGGCCGAAGGATTGAGAAGCGCATCAGAGGCACCGACTACGAAAACCTGGATTTGCTGCCGTCCAATCTGTCATACAGGAATCTGGACACGATTCTGAGCAAATTCAAACGCTCATCGAAGCAGCTCCACCGCATTCTGAAGCCGTATCGCAAGACGTACGACTTCATCTTTCTCGACTGTCCGCCGGGCATCGGCCTGGTGTCGGAGAATATACTCTTTGCCTCCGACATCGTTCTGGTACCTTGCATTCCAACCACGTTGTCCATGCGTACCTGTGACCAGCTGGTGGATTTCTTCCAATCCAAAGGCCGGGACGTCTCCCGGATCTACCCGTTTTTCGCGATGGTCGAAAAACGCAAACGCATGCACATTGAACATCTGGAATCCGGCAGGGATCGGGAATACCGGTTTCTGGATACGCAGATACCCTATGCCACGGAAGTCGAAAGAATGGGTATCCACCGGGAACCGGTCCCTTGTTTCGCGCCCGGTTCGCCGGCTTCAAATGCGTATCGGGATCTTTGGAATGAGCTGAAAGCCATGGCATCGAAACGTTGACAGGTGATGACACGGTCAGTCAAACCCCCGCGCCGTAACGACTTGCGAACCCGATTCCGTTTGACTGATGCCATGTGTTGGCGTATCTTGAGCCGAATCCCAATGTCGACGACTCAGGTGACCCACGAGAAAGCCGTATGAACCTGGACGATCCAAAACTCTATACCAACCGGGAAATCTCCTGGCTTCGCTTCAACGAACGCGTCCTCGAAGAAGCCCGGGACCCGAATAATCCTCTGCTGGAGCGGGTGAAATTCCTGGCGATCGTCGCCAATAACCTGGACGAGTTCTTCGAAATCCGCGTTGCGGGATTGCTTCAGCAGATGGAAGCCGGCGTCCACGATGCCGGCCCCGACGGGCTGCTGCCCGAAGAACTGTTCGAAGCCGTTTCCGCCGAAACCCACCGCATGGTGGACGAACAATACGCCTGCTGGAACGAAGAGCTATTGCCGGCGTTGAAAGAGTCCGACGTGCATATCCGCTCGTCGCAGGAACTGGAACCCACGGAACAGGCATTTATCCGGAATTACTGGCTGAGGGAACTCCATCCGGTCCTGACGCCGCTCACGGTAAACCCGGCCCATCCCATTCCGCGCGTGGTGAACAAGTCGCTCTGTCTGGCCGTGTTGCTCAGGGACGGTAAGGGTGACATCCTGTTCGGTGTGGTGACGGTTCCGCGTCTTTTGCCGCGTCTCATCCGTCTGCCCAGGGAAGACGAGGGCCGACGCGTGGATTACGTGTTTCTGGCCGACCTGGTGCGAGCGCATATCCCGGAGCTGTACCGGGGTTACGAGATTCTGGGTACCACCGCTTTTCGTATCACGCGCAACAGCGACCTCTACCTCGACGAAGAAGAAGCCGACGACCTGCTCCTGGCCATTGAAGACGAACTCAAACGAAGACGCAAGGGCGATACCGTCCGGCTGGAAATCGACGCCGCGGCTCCGAATCAGATCGAACGACGGCTTCGGGCCATCTATAATCTGAGCGAGAAACAGGTTTACCGGGTGAACGGTCCGGTCAATCTGAACCGCCTGATGATGCTCTACGGGGCCACGCGGCGTCCGGACCTGAAGGACGCGCCGTACCATCCTGCGGAGTACCCGTTTGCCGAGGACCCCGACCAGCTTTTCGCCGAAATCCGCCAGCGGGACATCCTGTTGCATCATCCATACGACTCGTTCCATCCGGTCATCCAGTTTGTCCAGTCCGCCGCACGGGACCCCGACGTACTGGCCATTAAGCAGACCCTGTACCGTACGACCGAGGACTCTCCTATCATGGATGCTTTGCTCAAGGCCGCGGAGGCCGGCAAAGAGGTTACCGTCATTGTGGAACTCAAAGCCCGATTCGACGAAGCCTCCAACATCCGATGGGCCCGGCAACTCCAGGACGCGGGCGTATACGTCGCCTACGGCGTGGTTGGCCTCAAGACCCATTGCAAGCTCTCCATGCTGGTCCGGCGCGAAGCCGATGGCCTCCGCCGCTACGCCCACATCGGAACCGGAAACTACAATGCATCGACGGCGCGGGTTTATACGGACCTGGGTCTGATGACCGCAAGGGAAGACATTACCAGCGACGTTGCCGAGGTGTTCAATCTGCTCACCACCCAGTCCGACCGTCCCGAGGTCGGGAAGTTGCTTGTCGCGCCCTTCAATATGATGGATTCCATTCTGGCGAAAATAGATCGGGAGATTGAACACGCCAGGGCCGGGCGGCCGGCACGCATTGTCTGCAAAATGAACTCGCTTCAGGATGTAAAGGTCGTGAAAGCGCTTTACAGAGCCGCACAGGCCGGGGTGGACGTCGACCTGATCGTCCGCGGGATCTGCTCCATCCGTCCGGGTATCCCCGAAATCAGCGACCGCATTCGCGTGAGAAGCATCGTAGGGCGTTACCTTGAACACAGCCGCATCTACATGTTCGAAAACGGCTCCGATCCGGAGGTATATATCGGCAGCGCGGATTGGATGCCTCGCAATCTCCGTCGCCGCGTGGAAATACTCTGTCCCGTAGAAGACCCGGAACTTATCCGAAGAATCCAGTCCTGGATTCTCTCCCCGTGTCTGGCCGACAATACCAAGGCCCGTGAGCTCCTTCGGGACGGCGACCATCGCCGTGTCGGGGCCTCCAATGGAAGGACCGCGATTTCGTCGCAGGAAATCCAGATGGGCTTGGCCAGAGGAGAACAATTCGACATTCCGGATTATTTCGCCGCCAAAGGCCCAATCCCTCCCCCCGATTGAACCCCCAAAAAAAAATAGACGGAGGGCAGTCTTTCGACCCACCGTCTTCCCTTCGTTCCCACGGACCAGGTTGTACGGTTATGCAACCGGAAGGGTGAATCCGAACGTCGATCCGGCGCCCAGTACGCTCTTTACGTATACTCGTTCCCCGTGGGCCTCAATGACATGACGGACAATCGAAAGTCCCAGACCGGTTCCGCCGAGGCTTCTGGAGCGTCCCTTGTCCACTCTGTAAAACCGCTCGAATACCCGCGGCAGCGAATCCGACGCGATCCCGATACCCGAATCCACGACTTCAAGAGCCACGCGTTCGATTGCGGCGGACTGATTCGAATTTCCTGACGCATGGCCGGAGTCCGTCTCCAGAACAAACCGGGGTTCGCTCTCTGTATCCGCACCCGAGAAAACCGCGCGCGTACCCAGGTGTCTGGCCACCACCCGCACCTTCCCTCCCTGCGGTGTATATTTCACGGCATTGTCGAGAAGGTTGACCACGGCGTGCTCAATCAGCTTCGGGTCGCCACGGACCGTGAGTTCATCCTGAACCGAAACTGCAACCGAAATGCCTTTGTCACCAGCGTTCTGCCGGACGGAATCGTACGCCCGGTCCACCACGATTCGGATTGCGAAGTCTTCCACGTCAATTGCCGTGCTGTCCGACTGAAGCCGCGAGAGATCAAGAAGATCATCCAGCAGCAGATTGAGCCGGTCTGAATGCGCGAGTATGGTCTGTACGAACCGTTCGGCGGCGGCGCGGTCTTCAAGCGCGCCGTCGGCAAGGGTATCCCCGCATCCCTTAATGGCCGTGAGCGGCGTTCTTATTTCGTGCGAAACATTTGCCACGAAATCCTTTCGCGCGCGCTCCAGCCGGTGAATTTCGGTGGTATCGTAAAAAACCGCGGCAACCCCCGTTCCACCGCCCTCCTGGAGAATCGGCCCCACGTGCACATCGAAATGGCGCTCCGGCAGACCGGACGTCGTCATTGCCTGCGTCCTCGCCTCGCCCGTTCTCAGGGTGTGTTCGATTGCCTCCTGGACCTGTACGTCGCGGATCAATTCCACCGGCGGCCTGCCTTCCGTTGGCGGCATCACGTCGAACAGACGCTCGAATGTCTGATTGGTCAGGACAACACGCCCGTCGCGCCCCGTGACGAGGATGCCCACGGTAATGCCCGCCAGGATCGTCTCCAGCCGCGACTTTTCACCAACAATATCCGCGAAACGGTCGCGGATACTCTGCCGCGCCGAATCCAGAGTGCGCGCCAGAATCCTGATTTCTCGTGAGGAGGTGACGGTCGGCGTCTTTTCGTTGAAGTTACCCGCCGCCACGGAGCGCGCAACCCGCGTAATTTTCTCTATTGGCCGCGAGACAGATTGCGAGACGTTGTAGGACAACAGCAGCGCCAGGGCCAAACCCAGGGCGGATGCCACGAGTATCGCCCGGTTGACGCGATCCTGGAGCAGTTCCACGTGGGTCAGCGGCGCGGCAAGCCGCAGCACCACCCGTCCGCCTTCCAGCCCCGGAACGGATTTGGCCGCAAACAGCATCTCCTTTCCGGCCGTGTCTACGTCGCGTACGTGTATGCCAATCGAGCCGTCCCACGCGGATTGGATCTCGGGCGCGGCTGCCTGATTCGCCAACCGCGCAAGATCCTCCATTCGCCGGTCAGAATCCCACAGCACCTTCCCGGCCGCGTCAATGACCGCCGCGCGAACGTCCAGGCGCCGCCCGATGCGGTTCACGATCTCATTCAGGGTCCCGGAAGCCGCGGCCTCTTCCCATCGGTCCGCAAGATTGTCGGCGGCCGTCCTGACCTGCGCCGCGAGTGCGTCCCGCCGCTGTGACAGCACGATATCCCGAATCGTTCGGGTCAAATACAGATGTACGGCAGCCATGGCCATTGCAATGACCGCCGCGCAGAGCAACGTCAGCCGCCAATGCAATCGCATCTCAAGCGTCTACCCCCCGCGAATCCGCTGTATTCGTCCAGGAACCACTCGGCCTGCTTTGTCATGAAGACGGCGATTTCCTTTCCCTTGAAGGCGAAAGATATCATTAGCCTTCCAAGGTACATGTCCGTGATGAGGACTTCCATGTTGAGCGTGTGCCCGTCGATCCATGCTGCAGAAGCCTGGCAATCGTATTCGACGCCGGGAACCACGCCGATCTGTTCGCCGAAGTAGTTTCGTTGAGGAAATCTGCCGGCGATCACGCGCCCGATGCCAAACCGCAGCACATTGTCGCCCTGGCCGTTCGTGTACTCCCATGTGCCTTCGTCCCCCGTGAAGGACAGGCGCATCCGCGTGATCCCCATCGGGTTGTCTTCGAGGACGTACCATGCGCCGTCGACTTCCGGCGCCAGCTTTGCGCCGGCGTTTCCGGGGACCGCCAGGACGGCCAGCCGCTCGATCCTGTCGGAAAGTTCCGCCTGTGCGGCTGGGTCCTCCGGAACGGGGCTGTCTGAAACGTGCTGATATATTTCCTGGCGCATCACGGAAGGGATGGCGGTTCCCGCCGGCGCGCCCTGTGTGTCGGCGATGCAGGCGAACAGAAACTCCTTATCGGGAAAACAGAGGGCGTACTGACTGCCCATCCCGCGGAAGGAGAATCCGTTCCCTTCTTCGCGCCAGATCTGATACCCGTAGCCGCAATTGCCTCGGATGGCATTGTCGATCTGCCTGGCGGTGGCGGCGCGTACGAATGCTTCGGGAAGCACCCTCTCGTCGCCCCACAGGCCGCCGTTCATGCAGGCGAGCGCGACTCTGGCCAGATCGCGAAGCGTACAGATGACGCCCGATCCGCCCCACGAAACCCCCTCGGGCGTGCGGATGCACCACGCGTCGGCGGAGAAACCGATCCGGTCTAAGAAACGCGGTCGCATGTTGTCCAGAAAGGGCATGCCGGCAAGGCGTTCGACCAGGGCCGTGAGCACGACGGTCGCGGCTGTGTCGTACGCGAAGATCGTGCCGGGAGGATGCGAGGGGTCCTGGTTGAAGAAGGTCCAGACCCAGTCCGGATCGTTGCGAGTATACGAGTTTCTCGAATGGGGGGTCGACATCGTCAGGAGGTCCCTGACGGTTGAGGCGGCAAGCCACGGAT